>NZ_JYLL01000009.1 GCF_001439695.1 Pseudomonas veronii | reverse complement strand
TCGTCAGGCGCGACTCTCATCGTGGCGCTGGGGCATACCCCAAACAGACGCCGGATAGATTTAAGCAAGCCAACCACACCACCCGTTGATCAGTATTGCAAAAATGGGGGTGACCATAGATTTTTATGGGTGGAATATAGAGTCGGGCGCTTCAAAGCCTCGGAAGCCTTCAAAATAAACACCGCAAAACATGTACAAAACAATATTTTTGTACAACTATCAATCCTTGAACCTCAGTACCCCGCCCCACACGATCAAGGAGCCGGTCCATGGCACGCCTACTGGTTTCACTGCTTCTGGTATTGAGCCTGTGCAGTTGCGGCAACGTAGAGGTCGACCACTACGCCGATCAGCAACCGCAGTTGGACCTGGAGCGTTTCTTCAGCAAACCCGTCAAGGCCTGGGGCATATTCCAGAAGCGTTCGGGGGAAGTGACCAAGCGCTTTGAGGTGGATATCGCCAGCCGACGCGAGGGCGATGTGTTGATTCTCGACGAGCGTTTTCTCTACAGCGACGGCACGCGCCAGCAGCGGGTGTGGACGTTGACACCGGATGGCCCCGGGCGCTGGCGCGGGCGCGCGGGGGATGTGGTTGGCGAGGCGATTGGCGAGGTGGCCGGCAACGCATTGCGTTGGCGCTACCGCCTCAACCTGGCGGTGGATGGCTCGGTCTACGAAGTCAGTTTTGACGACTGGATGTACTTGATGGACGAAGACACGTTGATCAACCGTTCGAGCATGTCCAAGTTTGGCGTCGAATGGGGCCAGGTCACGCTGTTCTTTCGTCGCCAATGAACGACCCACTGCGAGGCTGAATCATGAATATGCAAATGCTGACCGAACTGGCCGTGAAGGGTGAGATACGCGAGCTGGAGCTGCTGTCGCTGGAGGGCGGTTTCTACATCGCGCGCGTCAGGCTCGAGCATACGGCGATGACGCTGCTGGACGAGGATGCGAAACCGATGCGTATCGGCTCGACCACGCATTTGCGCGACCTGTTGCAACGGGTTCCGGCGTTTCCTTGTGTGCTGGTGCAGCACTGCGTCCACGATGAAATGTGCGGTACACGTGAAGGCCCCATCGGTGCGTTGCGTATTCCGTTTACGTTGGCCCAGTCCTTCTAGGGTGCATTTCATTCTTTGGCTGGCCTTCCCCTTGGTATGGGTGGGCTGGAAAGGGAAACCTACCGCACGCGATCCTGTGCCGCTTCTGTCAGTAACACCTCCTACACGCTAATTCTCTGCTCCCCACACTCCAAGTCAACGTCGATGGACAGATTCAAACGCCCATAGATCTGAAGGTCAGCGGTCCCGACAACCGCTTTTATATACATATAAAATATGCATAATTAAAACCTTCAGAATTCAATATGACGCCGCGAAAAACACGCTCAATAAAAGCAAGCACAACGGCTTGAGCCGGGCGGATACGGAACCGGTGTTTTATGACGAATCAGCACTGGTATGGCAAACCCATGACCATGACGAGTATCGCTGGTGCATCATCGGGAAGGACGCGAAAGGAAGAACATTGGTGCTCGCCTATACCTATCGGGACCCGAATTTTGTGAGACCTATCAGCGCAAGACTCGCATCCAGAAATGAACGACCGGAAGTATCTGGAGGCTTGAATCATGAAAGACGAATACGACCTCAGCACCACTAAACGCGGCGCTGTCGCCAGCAGTAAAGGCAAAACCCGGATCACCATCATGCTCGACGACTCGGTGATCGAGGCGGCTCGCGAAAGGGCTGAAAATGCCGGTACGGGTTACCAGACCGTCATCAACAACATTCTTCGGCAAGCGCTGATTTCTCAGGATGTTCATGATCTGGCACCCACGCCTAAAAAACCGCTGAAGACACTTCAGGTCATCAACAGCGGAATCAGTCAATCCGAAGTGGAGGCGCTGGAACAGCAATTGATCGCCGTTGCAGGAGAGCTGAATCGCGTGTTGGGTACGCCTAAGCTCGGCAAACAGAAAAACAAACCCTCGCTGTGATAGATAAAGCCCTACGCCCTTCCAAATAAAGACAGCGAGGGGCAAGGCGAACAAGCACCGACTGCCGTAAGCCAAACCCGCTTAAACCTCGTTTCTTAAACTCCTTCGCACCTCCCACACCAACGGCAACGTCACCAGCAACATCCCCGCCAACACCATCACCGCCACCGGCACGCCCAGCGCATCGCCTACGCCCCCCATCAGCACCGGCGCCAGCGCTCCGCCGCCAATGGTGCCGGTGTAGAACAGCGCAAAGGCCCGTTCCCGTTTGCCGGGGCTGACCAGGTCCGGCACGGCGCCGTACAGCACCGACGAGGTGCCATTGAGCACCAGCCCCAACACCGGCAACATCAGCATCAGCCCAGCCAGCGGCAGATACAGCGCGGCGACGATCAGCAGCGCCGTGCTGGTTTCCGTCAGCCAGACGGTTTTCATCATGCCGATACGCACGCCGAGATAGCCGCAGAACAGTTTGCCGAATGCACCGCCGATGAACAGCAGCGTCAACGCCAGGCCGATACCGGCCGTGCCCGCGCCTTTGGCTTGCAGCAGGAACGGCAGGAAGGTGAGAAAACCCATTCGCACGGCGCTGTCGATAGTGCCGGTAAGGATCAATGCGCGCAGGCCGGCCGCGGAGCCGGTTGCGGTGCAAGGCTGGGGCTTGGTTGTGGATGCGGCTGCGTGTGGCTGACCGGGGATCAGCCACCACAGCAACCCCGCCGCCGCCAGGCCGAGCAGCCCCAACAGTGTGGCGCTGGCCCGCCAACTGATCAGCGTGAGCAACAGGCCAACCAGGCCGGGAATCAGGGTTTTGCCGATGTCGCCGGAAAAGTTGTAGTGGGCCAGCGCTTGCTTGACGCCACCACCCTCCTCATACGCGTCCGTGATCATCGAGGATGCCAGCGGGTGCTGGGTGCTGGCGCCCAGGCCGCCAAGCAGCAGCGCCAACAACAGCACGGTCAACCCGCTGGCTTGCCCGACCAACAGGTAAGCGACACCCGCCAGCGCGGTGCCGCCCACCAGCATCGGAGTACGCCCCCAGCGTGTGGCGGCGCGGCTGGCCATCAGTTGGAACACCGCCATCATCCCGGAATAGGCGCCGCGCAACAGGCCGATCTGGACGTAGGACAAGGCGAATTGAGCTTGCCAGATAGGCAGCAGAACGTAGATCACATCGGTGAGGCCATCGTGTACGGCATGGGCGCTGCAGCCGGCGATGAGCGCGCGGCGGCGGGTGGATGTTTCAGCAACAGGCAAAGCGACGGTGTCGTTCATGGTGTGCGGATCAATTGAGGTTTAAGGGGCTTCCAGCCAGTCAAGGCGATCAGCAACGTCAGCAGTTGGAACACGATGATCAGCGCCACACACCCGGCCCAGCCCCAGCGCTCCCAGATCAGCGCCGGGACGACGGCCCCGCAACTGCCGCCCAGGTAGTACGCGGTGAGATAGACCCCCACGGCCCCCGCCTTGTTGTCGCGAGCGCTGCCGGCAATGAACGCATTGGCGGCAGCCTGGGCCAGAAACACACCGGTGGAACTGAGCGCCAGCCCGATCACGATGCACCACAGCGACGGCATCAGGGTCAGCGCCGAGCCGCTGATGCCAAGCACCGCCGCGACACTCAGCAGTTCGGCGGGTGGGCGGGCTTTGCTCAGGCGCCCGGCGATGGGGATCACAACCAGGGCCAGCAAGAACACCATGTACAGCGTTCCCAAGGCCGCAGGCCCCAAGTTAAAAGGCGGTAGGCCAAGGTACAAACCTGCGTAGGTAAACGCCGCAACCTGGGAAAACAGCACGCAAAAACCTACGGCATACGCCGCCACCAAGGGTTTGCGAAACAGCCCCGACGAAAACGCTTCAACCTGCATCGCTCGCGGCCGACCGGCGGGCAGCAGAAACTGGATAAACCCGCCCACCATCAGGCTCAACACGGCCAGCAGCTCAAAGGCTTCGCGCCAGCCCACGTACTCGGTCATCACACCGGTGACGAACCGCCCGGCGAACCCTCCCAACACGGTGCCCGCAACATACAGGCTGGTGACTTCAGTGACGGTCCCACCACGCCAGCGCTCGCCGATATAGGCCACGCTGGTGGCGAATACCACCGGAATCAACATGCCTTCGACAAAGCGCCACATCAGCACTTCGGCGAAGCTATCGGCATAGGCAGTCATCAACGTCGGCAGCGCCAGCAGCAGCGCGGCCGTGCTGATCACGCTGCGCGGCTCCAAGCGTGCGGTCAGGCGGCTGACGAAAGGTGCGCTGATCGCCACCGCCAGCGTGGTCACGGTGATGCTCCAGCCCGCCGTCCTGGCGCTGATCTGAAAGTGCGCGGCAAACGTCTGCAGGATGCTCTGGGTCGCATACAGGTTGAGAAACGCCGCGCAGCCACACAGGAACAGGGCAAGGCGGGCACAATGCAGGCGCGCGTTCATGAAACCTCTCGTTTTATTTTGAAAGGTCTTTATAGAATGGCGGGCGGGGCTTAAACCAATACCGAATTCGCACCGATTGATACCCAAGGATCAGGATGCTCGACCTACGCAAGCTGCGTTACTTTCTGATGGTCGCCGAAGAATTGCATTTCGGCCGCGCCGCCCTGCGTCTGCACCTGGCCCAGCCGCCATTGACCCGGCAGATTTCCGCGCTGGAGGCAGAGCTGGGTTTCAAACTGTTCGATCGCACCAGCCGCACGGTCGCCCTCACCGCCCAGGGCCGGGCGTTTTTGCCCTATGCCCGGGGTGTGCTGGAACAGGTCGAATTGGCCCACGTCATCGCCGGCAAACTCGCGGCCGGAACGGCCGGGCAATTGGCGTTGGGGTATGTCAGTTCAATCGCCCTGTCGGATCTGTTCAGCCAGGCGATCCAGGCTTTCGCGCAACGCTTCCCGGATGTGCAATTGACCCTGGTGGAATGCGCCTCCGGCAGCCTCGGCGCGCAGGTCGCCGATGGGCGGCTGGATATCGGCTTGAGCCGGCTGTTACCGCAAAACGACCACGTGCAGGCGCTGTCGCTGGGCGAAGAGCGGTTGGTGGCGGCGGTATCCAGCGACAGCCCGCTGGCCGAGCAGGCAACCGTCAGCCTGGCGCAGCTCTGCGCGTACCCGGTGATACTGTTTCCCGCGGACTATGGGTCAGGGCTGAACCAGACCGTCGAGCAGCTTTATCGCCAGCATGGCGTGCCCCTGCGCGCGGGGCCAACGGGGCGCCAGATCACCTCGATCATCGCCCTGGTGGCCGCCGGGCAAGGGGTGGCCTTGGTGCCGGCCTGCACGCAGAGCTTGATGAACAAGGGCGTGACGTACAGGCCGTTGGTGGAGGTGGATGCGTGTGCGCGGTTGTTGGTGCTGACCCCGACTGAAAGACCGAGTGCATTGGTTGATGCGTTTCTCTCCGTCATCGGAGAAGCGTCACTCCTGCGAAAACCCCAGTAATACCTCTGACCGACGCCCGTCCTGCGCGCTCATACGCTTGATTCGCCCCCCACCGAACTATCGCTCACCGACCGCTGGTAGGTAGAGTGTTGATAATTTATCTTCAGTGGTTATAGCCACCACCAACACACACCACAAGGAGGTGCTGTGGATAGCCGATATTTAATAGGCCATATCGTCGCCGACGGCTGGTATCTGGTGCGCGTCAGAGGTAGCCATCACCCCTTCAAGCACCCGACGAAACCGGGGCTGGTGACAATTCCTCATCCGAAGAAGGACTTGTTGGACAAGACCGCCAAAAGCATGTTGAAACAGGCACTGCTGAGTTAACTGTCCTTGGAGGACAACGAACGTGCTGTACCCCATCGCAATTTCTACTGGTGACGAAGACCATGCCTGGGGCGTGGAAGTCCCGGACATTCCTGGTTGCTACTCCGTCGGTGACGACTTGGACGACGCCATGGCCATGGCCCGTGAAGCGATTGAAGGCCACTTCGAAATTCTCGCCGAAGACGGTGCGCCGATTCCCAGCGCGCAGAAAGTCACCCTGCATGCAGCCAACCCCAAGTACGCCGGTTGCATGTGGGCAGTGGTGGACATCGATGTCACCAAATACCTGGGCAAGGCGCAGAAACTCAACATCACCCTGCCAGGCTATTTGCTCAATCGTATCGATGAATACGTACTGCACCATCCCGAGGAAAAAAGCCGTTCGGGGTTCCTCGCGTCCGCAGCGCTCAAGGTGCTGCAACAGGATCGATAGCAGCATCTGAATGCCGCCGACAGACTCGTTCCGGCGGAATTTGACCGCAAGAAACGTAGTTTGCCTCCAGGCCGGTGGAACTACCGTAGCGCTGTACCCTTTTACGTCCGTTCTTCGAGGAGCCCGTTGATGGCCTACGAATACACACTCATGCCCTCCCCCGTCGGCGAACTGACCCTGGTGTCCCGCCATGGCAAACTCAGCGCCATCCTATGGGAAACAGAGCGCGCGAACCGTGTACGCCTGGGGGAATTGCGCGAAGTGAAAGACAACCCCGTGCTGTTGGAAACCGAGCGCCAGTTGCAGGAATACTTCGCCGGTGCCCGTCATCGGTTCGAGCTGGAGCTGGACTTCACCGGCACCGACTTTCAGAAACAAGTCTGGCAGGCACTGCTGACCATCCCCTTCGGCGAAACCCGCAGCTACAGCCAGATCGCCCAGCAGATCGGCAACCCGAAAGCCGTGCGCGCCGTGGGCGCGGCCAATGGGCGTAATCCGATCTCGATCATTGCGCCGTGCCATCGGGTCATTGGCGCATCGGGCGGCTTGACCGGGTTTGCCGGCGGGCTTGCGGCCAAGCAGTATCTGCTCGCACTGGAAGGCACAGGCCAGGCGGAACTGCGGTTCTGAGTGCGCCGGCGACCAGGACCGACTTGAACCCGGCATAAAAAAACGGCGGTTGGATGGGCGCCAACCGCCGTTTTGCATATCGAGTGCAAGCCTCAACCGTCGCCTTGACGGCCTTTACCGTAGGTAGATGCCAGGGCGCGGGCCTTTTGCAGACGCTCTTCCAGCTTGGGCAGCGTCTCATCCACCAGCGCTTTTATTTCCGGGACATCCGACGCGGCACCTTCCTGCTTGAACAGCGCGATGGCGTCTTCGTTTTCCTTGACCTGTTGCGCGGTGTAGGCAGCATCGAAGGAATCACCGTCCTTGAGCTCGGGCATGAGGGTTTCGGCTTTGTCGACGATCTTCTCGCGCGGCGCCACGGGCAGGTCGAGCTTCTTGGCGATGGCCGCCAGATGCTGGTTGGCCAGGGTGCGCTCGTTGATCACCTCGATGGTGTAGTCCTTGATTTCCTGGGACGAGGTCTTGGCGTGGGCCATGCGGCTGGTTTCGATATCGGCCATGCCTTTGGCCGAAGCCTGCTCGATGAATTCAGCCGGCGACTGGGCGAAAGCATTGCTGGCGCCGAGGCCCAGCAGCATCGCGAAACTGGCGGTGCGTAACCGGATAGCCATGCGGCTCATGATGGGTTCCTCCAGGGCAAAAATAGGTGCGAGAACATACGCCCCGCTCTGAATTCGAATTTTAACCGCCGCAAAGGTTTAGAAAAAACTTGCCAGTGCGACGAACGGTCGCCGCCTCACGCCGGTTTACTGCCGAACAGGCCCGGCAACGCGTGGGCCAGCGCATTGATGGCGAAGCCGATGAACATCACCCCACAGAGCTTGGTGATGAGGATTTCGTGACGCTGATACACCGTGCGTACCCGCTGCGCGCCCACCACGCCGATCAGAATCGCGTAGGCCAACAGCCCACCGATAAAGCTCAGCAAGATCAACGATGGCAGCATCGCCCAGGTCAGCAACTCGGCACGGCTGGACAGCAAGGCGGTAAACGTGGCGACGGCCACCGGGTAGGCCTTGGGGTTGGTCAGGCCGAACAGGATGCCGTGCCAGAACGGATGCCGCGCCGCGCCCTGAGGTGCCTCACTGCTGCGGCGCTGGGTACGGATCGCGCGCCAGCCCAGCCAGAACAAGTACGCGCCACTGAGCACGCCCAGCACATCGAACGCAGTGCTGCCGACTTCCCGCGCCCCCACGATCGCAATCAGCGCGGTGCTGCACCACAGCACATCGCCGAGCAAATGCCCGCACAGAAAACCGGCCCCGGCGCGACGCCCCCGGGCCGCGCCGATACCGAACACGGCCAACACCCCCGGGCCAGGCGTAATACCGTAGATAAAACCCGAAGCGAGGACGGCGAGCAGCAAGGATGGGGTCATGGGCGTGACTCTGACTGACGGTTGAGAGGTGGAAGGATTCTGCACGTTCCCGCGCTACGGGTAAAACTGCATGCCGGCATAAGGCTTGGCGCGACAGGCTTGCAGGCGCGAGGCCAGATCACCGACATGGGCTTCGAGCTTGTGGCCATCGGGGTCGAGAAAATAGAACGAAGCGCCCTCGCTGCGGTTGTCGCGCCACTCTGCTACGCCGGCGGCTCGCAGGCGTTGCACCAGCGCGGCGAAGTCGCTCGCGCCTACCGTGAAGGCAAAGTGGGTGTATTCAGCCGCCGGCACCGACGGGCGCAGTGGGTCGAGGCACAGGCACAGCCACAAGCCGGGCAATGACAGGTAGGCGCCGTTGTCCCAGGTGGCGTCGAGGCGAAGTTGCAGCAGGTCATGGTAGAAGCTGACGCTGCGCGGCAGATCGGTGACAGCCAGGGTCAAGTGGTTGAGGCCGGTGAGCATGGGGTCGTTCCTGTTAGTGGCAACCTTCGGACAATACACCCTGCACCTGCGCCTTCAACCACTGCAACCCCGAATCCCCACCCCGCCGCGCATGCCACGCCAGCTCAAAGGCGAACGACGGAATATGAAACGGCGGCGGCACCGTCGACAGTTGCTCACGGTCGATGTTGAGCACGCCCCTCGACGAGACGGTCAGGATCAGGTCCGTGCCCTCGATCAACTGCGGCGCCACGCCCCAATGCGGCAGGCTGATCGCCACATGCCGCCGCTCACGGATCACGCTCAGCGCCCGCTCGATTTCCGGGGTGCCGCTGCCGCGCATTTCCAAGAGCACATGGGGCCGCGACAGGTAGGTGGGCAGGTCGAGCGTGCCGCTGGGTGGCAGGCTGGCGCGGTCGACCAGGCAGGTGTAATGCTCTTCGAATAACGGCGTAGTACGCAATTCAGCAGGCATGTCAGGGAAGACCCCGGCAGCCAGGTCGATATCGCCGCTGAGCACGCCGTCCACCATGCCTTCGCGGCTGGCCTGGATGATCTGCAGATCGATGCCGGGCGCTTCACGGCGCAAGGTTCGCACCAGCCCCGGCAGAAAAATCGCCGCGCTGTAGTCCGACATCGCCACGCGAAACTTGCGCGTGGCCGAGGCCGGATCAAAGCGATTCGGCGCCAGCAGCGCCTGCACCTGGGCCAAGGCCTGCGCCAACGGTATCGCCAACTCCAGCGCGCGGGCAGTCGGCAGCAACCTGCCGCCGTGACGCACCAGCAGCGGATCACCAAGCATGTCGCGCAGGCGCGCCAGAGCGTGGCTGACCGCCGGCTGGCTCAGGTGCAAACGTGCAGCGGCGCGAGTGACGTGCTGCTCGCTGAGCAAGGCGTCGAGGATCACCAACAGGTTGAGATCGATGCGGCGCAGATCATTCATCAGCTGCATGCCCTGCATAAAAACTTGGAATTTAAATTTGCGCGACGAATAGCCTAGAGTCCAGCAAAACCTCTGGGAGATTCAACATGACGACGTTGCAGTGGGCAGGTTTATTGCTTTTGGCGGTGATCGCCGGGGCGGTGGTGCCGTTTCAAAGCGCGATCAATGCCAACCTCGGACGCGGGCTCGGTCACCCGTTGTGGGCAACGCTGGCGTCGTTGCTGGTGAGCATCATCGTGCTGCTGCCAGTGATCATCGCCTTGCGCCTGCCGTTGCCGAGCCTGGCGTTTATCGGCAAGGCGCCGCTGTGGATGTGGGCCGGCGGTGCATTTGGCGTGTGCTTTATCTCGTTGGCGTTGATGCTGCTGCCCAAGCTGGGCGCATCGGGCTTTATCGCGCTGGCCATGGCCGGGCAACTTCTCGCCTCGCTGCTGCTCGATCACTTCGGCCTGTTCGGCCTGGTGGAACGCCCGCTGACAACGCCCCGGGTACTGGGCGCGTTGCTGTTGATCGGTGGCGTCGCATTGATTCAGTTCAGCGCCACCCCCGCCCGCGCACTCGCGACGGCGAGCTGATCAGCGGTTGTTCATAGAGGCCAGGCGATGGATCTCGGCTTGCTCCACCACCGGCTGTGGTGCGCCGTGACGCACCGCCGCCAACATCGCACGGCCAACGGTCTCGGTGCTGACTACCCAACCTGGCTTTATCCGACGCACCAACGAGAGCAACGGCCCGAGTACCGTATAGAACAACGCGTACAACGGCGTCTTCGAACGCACGTCGTGCAACGGCTGAATCAGCCCCGGCCGGAACACATACACCGCCTTGAACGGCAGGCGCAGCAAGGCATTTTCGGTCTTGCCCTTGACCCGCGCCCACATCGACTGGCTCGTTTCGGAACTGTCGGTGCCGGCGCCGGACACATAGATAAACGTCATTTGCGGATTGAGCCGCGCCAGGGTGCTGGCGGCGACCAGGGTCAGATCATAGGTGAGATGGGTGTAGCGGGTTTCATTCATCCCTGCCGATGAAACACCGAGGCAAAAGAAGCAGGCATCGAAACCTTGCAGCAAGTTCTCCAGAGCCTGCAAATCCAGCATGTCCGCGTGCAGCACCTGATGCAGTTTGGCGTGCTCCAGGGTCAACGGCGTGCGGCCGACGGCGACGACTTCCTGCACGTCGGCGGCCAGCAGGCACTCGCGCAGAACGCCTTGACCGATCATGCCAGTGGCACCGAATAACAGAACTCTCATCAAATCCTCCTTCATCCCGCTAGATTTACCTAGCCGACAGACAAGTCTTTTGAACGCTATCGGCACATCCGTTTGCACGCTGACACCTTACCTAATCGCGTGACGCACAACCTGAATAAATTGCATGCCCCCACGAAAACGCCACACTCTAATACTCCTCTGACGCAAAGGGCACAGATTAGAAAGCGTCTATCGAGACATCTATTCGCCATCATAAAAAGTAGGACCTTACTCACACAAATAACTCCATTTTGAGTTACGAGCACGGGAAATGTCTGACTTATTTCACAATGGTTTCCCCGCTACTGTTTTCCGCCAACGCCCAAGGACGAATAGGCAAATGGAAAACACATCATTCACAAACAAATTTTCAAACTACAAAAAACTAATTGAGCTGGCTGAAACAGATTGGCACTTTGCAAAGACAGGCAGAATATGCGAACTCAACGTCACCATCAAAAACAACAACTACCTGACCGACCAGCACGGACGTGAATTCCATCACTTCTGCACAACCTCATATCTCGGCCTTGATTATCATCAAGACATAATAGAGGGAGCGATTTGCGGAATAAGGGAGGCTAAAACCCTCCGAATTGCAAACTCAAAAAACCGATGCAAACTTGAAATCCTGGAACGGTACGAACAGGAGCTTTCGACTCTCTTCGACTCCATCTGCTTGAGTACTTTATCGTGCAGTTCAGCCAGCTCGGGGCTACTCCCCTTGCTCGCCAGCGGAGTGCTTACAAATAACTGTTCGCCAACAATGGTTTTCGACAAGCATTCTCACTATTCCATGAACCATATCAAAGCCTCATGCGCTGATGAGACCGAAGTTAAAACAGCGCCACATAATGACCTTTCCTTCATTGAGGAATTATGTAAAAAACGAAAAAAAGTCGCCTATGTATGCGATGGAATATATAGCATGGGTGGAATAGCGGACATCGATGGGTTACTTTATTTGAAATCGCGTTACGGACTATTTCTTTACATGGACGACTCCCATGCGCTATCGGCATTCGGAGAGAGAGGAAGAGGTTTCATCCGGCCGCGCATACAAACGCTAGACGATCAGACGTTAATTGTAGCCTCTCTAGGTAAATCCTTTGGTGCTAGTGGGGGGTTAATCATGTTTGGTAGCGAAAGACAAAAGAGCCTGATGCACCGATACGGAGGCCCTAGCAACTGGTCTCAAAGCCTAAATTCGGCAGCTATAGGTGCAGGACTAGCCTCAATAAAAATACATCAAACGGAAGAACTGTGTTCACTTCAAGAGAAACTCCTACTCAACATAAAATTATTTGACAGCCTGATACATACCGACCAATCCGGTACAGATGCTGCAATACGGCTGATCACCTGTGGCAAAGCGGAAAAAGCAAACACCCTCACCATTCATCTTGCGGAAAAAGGCTTTTTTACATCCTCCGTATTTTTCCCAGTGGTGCCAAGAGGAAAAGCTGCAATACGCGTCACTCTTCGAGCAGACATGGACCCTGCGACAATAATATTATTTTGCTCGTACCTCACCACTCTACTGAACAAGCACGAAATCAATAATTAACACTCACATCAGCTAAAAAACAACATTCACTTACTCGCATTGATTATTAACCCCTCTAAAAACCAGGCACCTGTGAACACCACGATAATCAGATAAGACGCATAACAATCCCCTTGAAACCTGGAGTGAAGGACAATACTTATTGAAAAATACCACCCCCCTAGCCCTCGCCTGCAGCGCCGCATTCCTTTCCCAAGTGGGCATCAGCAGCTACCTGCCGGCAGTCCCGGCCATCGCCCAGTCTCTACCGGCCGCCGAAGATCAGGTCGCCCTGGCCTTGGCAGCATATCTGGTGGGCATGGCACTTCCGATGTTGCTGTGGGGCAGCCTGGGCGAACGCTTTGGCAGAAAGCCGGTGTTGCTGGTGGCGCTGGCGGTGTATGCGTCGGCGAGTGTCGCGATTGCGTCGGCGTTCAATGTTGAGTCTTTTCTGGCACTGCGCCTGATTCAAGGCCTGGGCGCGGGCGGCATATCGGTGATGGCGCGAGTATTGGTGCGGGACAGTTTCAGCGGCACGCTGTTGGCCAAAGGCTTGTCGTGGTTGGGGATGACCTTTGTGATCGCCCTGGGCATCGGCCAATTCCTGGGTTCGCTGTTGCAGGCAGCATTTGGCTGGAAGGCGATCTTTTATAGCCTAGCGATCGGCGCCGTCATATTAATGCTGGTGTTGCCGCGCGTGATTTTTCCAACATTGGTGAAGGCCGATTCGTCGGCGTCAGCCTGGCGCATTTACACCCAGATTCTGCGACACCCCGCGTTCCTGCATGCAGCATTAGCGGGTGGGTTGGGTTATGCGGTGATCATTGCGTTCAACACCTGTGCGCCGATGATTCTGCAGGGGCGTTTCGAGTGGAGTGCCGCGCAGTACGGCTGGCTGGGCTGGCCGATCAGCGGGGCGTATCTGGCGGGAGCGTTGATGGTCAATCGCTTCGTCGCGCACACGGGCCGTTTGATGATGATGGGCTGGGGCGTGGGGTTAGTGTTGCTCGGCACAGCGATCATGCTGCTTGGCAGTGTGTTTGCCAGCGGGCTCGCATTGCTGCTGTGGTTACCGTATTGCCTGGCGGTGCTGGGGCAATCAATGAGTTACCCCATCAGTTTGTCCGTGGCCAATGATGAGTCACCGATCAGCGGCTCCTACGCCATGGCGTTGAGCGGCTTTATGCATCAGTTGATAGCGGCATTGATCGGTGGTGTGGCAAGCCTGCTAGTGAGTCAGCAGGCATGGCCGTTGGCGCTGTTGTGCGTGGCCTTGGCGGGCGGCGCATGTGCGTGTGTCGCCTGCTGCCGGTCGGATCAGAACGCGCTGCGGAAAATCTCCTCAATCTGACGCTGATCAGCCCGGCGTGGGTTGGTCAGGCCGCAGGCGTCTTTCAACGCGTTGGTGGCCAGCAGCGGAATGTCCTGCAACTTGGCGCCCAGTTCGCGCAGGCCGGCGGGGATGTCGACGTCCTGGGACAGGGTACGGATGGCGGCGATGGCGGCTTGGGCGCCCTCTTCCGGCGAGTTGCCGTTGATGTCCGCACCCAGCGCACGGCCGACGTCGCTCAAGCGCTTGGCACTGACGCTGGCGTTGAAACTCTGCACATGGGGCAGCAATACCGCGTTGCACACGCCGTGGGGCAAGTCGTACAGGCCGCCCAGTTGGTGGGCCATGGCATGCACGAAACCCAGGGAGGCGTTGTTGAACGCCATGCCGGCGAGGAACTGCGCATAGGCCATGTTTTCCCGCGCGGCCTTGTCGGTGCCGTCGCGTACCGCCAGGCGCAGGTTGGCGCTGATCAGTTCGATGGCCTTGATCGCGCAGGCGTCGGTGATCGGCGTGGCGGCGGTGGATACGTAGGCTTCGATGGCGTGGGTCAGGGCGTCCATGCCGGTGGCGGCGGTGAGGCCCTTGGGCATGCCGACCATCAGCGACGGGTCGTTGACCGACAACAGCGGCGTGACGTTGCGGTCGACGATGGCCATTTTCACGTGACGGGTTTCGTCGGTGATGATGCAGAAACGGGTCATCTCGCTGGCGGTGCCGGCGGTGGTGTTGATGGCCACCAGCGGCAGTTGCGGCTTGCTCGATTGATCGACGCCTTCGTAGTCGCCGATATGCCCGCCATTGGTCGCGCACAGTGCGATGCCCTTGGCGCAGTCATGGGGCGAGCCGCCGCCCAGGGACACCACGAAATCACAGGCGCTCTGCTGCAACAGCGCGAGGCCTTTCTCGACGTTGTCCACATTGGGGTTGGGCTTGGCGCCGTCGTAGATCACCGAATCGATGTCCTGCATCGCCAGTTTCTCGGCGATCATGCTGGCCACGCCCGCCTTCGCCAGGCCGGCGTCGGTAACGATCAGGGCCTTGCGAAAACCGTAGTTGCGAATGGCGACCATCGCGTCGTCAAGGCAGTCAGTGCCCATGATGTTAACGGCGGGGATGAAGAAGGTACTGCTCATGGCGAATCCTCAGAGGCGTTATGCCGACAGCATCAACGTTCATCACAGGGCCCACCTTGATCAGGATCAACCCTCGCTCGTGATAAAGTCACCGACCCGCCGATTTCGAGTAGACCCGCCGCGATGAAGGATTTTCAGGATATTGACGCCCACCTTGAAGACTGGAGCGCACTGCGCAGCGCCATCGACTTCAGTGGAATTCTGATCGGCAACGGCGCCAGCCGAGCGATTTGGGAAGACTTTGCCTACGACTCGCTGTTCGAAAACGCACGCACCGTTGAAGAAAAACCCTTGAGCCAATCCGAGCTGAGCGTGTTCGACGCCCTGCAGACCCGCAGTTTCGAGCAGGCCCTGAGCGCGCTGAAGACCACCAGCCGGGTCAACAAAGCCCTGGCGGTCAGTTCGGCGGCGCCGCGCAATCGCTACTATGCGATCAAGGAAGCATTGATCAATACCATCCACGCCGTACACATCCCGTGGCGCCTGGTGCAGCCGTCGACATTGGCGACGATCAACGCGGAACTGGCCAGCTACTCCACGGTATTCACCAGCAACTACGACTTGCTCAACTACTGGGCGATCCTGCACACCCCCGGCATCGACGACCTGTTCCGCAGCGCCGACGCCAGCTTCGACCTGCGCGACACCCGCACCGACGCCACGCGCATCCTTTACCTGCACGGCGGCCTGCACCTGGTGCGCAACCTCGACGGCACCGCACGCAAATTGCCGACCACCGACAGCACCCTGCTCAGCAGTTTTGCGATCAACAACACGATCAAGACCCTGGACGATGTGCCGTTGTTTGTCAGCGAGGGCAAGGTAGAAGAGAAGCTCAAGACCATCCGCAGCTCCGATTATCTGTCGTTCTGCTACGAGCAGTTACTCGGCCATGAAGGGGCGCTGTGCATCTTCGGCCACGACCTGGGAGCGCAGGATAAACACTTGGTGGATGCAATTCGCCAGGCCCGGGTGACGACCCTGGCGATCGCGGTATCGGGGCGCAGCGATGGGTTTATCCGCCAGCAGAAGCGGCGGTATTCGCAGTTGTTCGATGGCAGCAGCGTGGCGTTGAGATTCTTTGCCGCGCGCAGCCATGCGCTGGGGCATCCGGCACTGTCGGTGCCGGTCGAACGCTGAGGTCCTGAGCCGCTTGCGCAGGATCAGTGTATTTGCCTGGAGACAAACGACAATAATTCTCGATATCATTCACGACTTTTCTACATCGTGCTTCGCCAAGAAGGATATCCATGTCGCGTCCCAAATCCGACCCGCTGTCGGACGATGCCTTTCGCGGGTTTTATGCAGACATTCTGTATTTCCTGCGCAAGCGCACGGACAACGCCAGCGACGCGGCAGACATGACCCAGGATGTCTTCACCCAATGGCTGGACTACCGCGACCGGGCCAAGGTCGAGCAGCCACGGGCGTTTCTGTTCCAGATGGCGCGCAACCTGTTGCGCGATCACTGGCGCAAACAGAAGGTACGGCAGGCCGTCCACGCCGATCAGGTTGAAAGGGATGCCGAGCCGGTCATTGACGAGCACAACCCGCCGATGGCCGCCGCGCTTCGCTTGCAACGCCTGGAACAGTTGAAAGAAGTCCTCGCCGAACTCTCGCCGCGCAGGCGAGAAGCCCTTATGCTGCATCGCTTCGAAGGCTTGAGCCAGGCGCAGATCGCCGAGCGCATGGGTATTTCGACCAGCATGGTGGAAAAGCACATCGCTTTTGCCCTGCTGCATTGCAAGCGACGCCTTCAACCTGACCCCGGCACGGAGCAGCCAGCATGAACCGCCTGAGCGACATCGACGCCCCGGACATCGAAACGAGCGACGCCGTCGATGCCCAAGCCGCCAGCTGGTTTGCACGCAACCGCAACGCCACCGCACGCGCCGACCGCAAGGCCTTCGCCGCCTGGCAGGCGGTGCCGGCCCATGCCCAAGCCTATGCCGAGTTCGAACAACTGTGGGCCGACCTCGCCCAGTTGCAGCAACTGAACACGCCCGTGGCGCTGCCCAAGCGCACCGCCGTGATCTGGCGCCCGGCCCTGGCCGTGGCGGCCGCCCTGCTCTGCGCGGTACTGACCACGCCCCTCGGCGCGCCGCGCGAGTTGTATCACACCCAGGTCGCAGCCCACGCCAAGGGCATGCGTACCCTGAACCTGCCCGATGGCAGCCGCCTCTACGTGAATGCCAACACCCGCCTGCGCGTGGACTTCAGCGCCCACCAACGCATCGTTCACCTGGACAAGGGCCAGCTGTATATCGAAGTGGCGGCCGACAAGGAACGGCCGCTGTACGTGCAAGCCGGCGAAGCGACGGTGCGCGTGGTGGGCACCGCTTTCGATGTGCGACGCGGCCAGCAGCAACTGGTGGTGAGTGTTGCCCACGGCCAGGTGGCGTTCGCGCCGGATGCGACCAAACCGGTCGCGTTGCTCGGCGCCCAGCAACGCGCCAGCTTCGACTACGCCAAGGGCACCGTGCAACAACAAACCCTCACCGCCGAGGAAGTTGCCGACTGGCGCAGCGGGCATTTGTCGTTCCGCAATCGCGAGCTGGCCAGCCTGATCGATGAGTTGAGTTTGTACCGTCCCCAACCCCCGCTGCAGGTGAGTCACGCCGTGGCGCACCTGAAGGTGTCAGGCAACCTGGATGTGCATGACCCGGATGCCTTGCTCAACGCCCTGCCCGCCTTGTTGCCGGTGAAAACCGTGACCTCGGCCGATGGCATTGTCCGGATCGAACCCCGAAAATAGCCTCGAAGCAGACACATGAGAATATTTTTCATTCGCATGTGTGGTTTTTTTCCTCAGCCCCGTCTTCCTCCTGATTGTGTTCGATCCGCACACCTTTTTGGCTGTTTGGCCACCCCGGGGGATTTCATGTTTCGCGCGCCTTGCCACGCTTCGCACCTGCTTTTTCGACCGAGCCTAATGGCGACATGCCTGGCCTTCAGCCTCAGCGCCCATGCGCAGTCGTTCACACTGCAACTGCCCGCCCAGGCGTTGGCCACGTCCCTGAGCCAGGTCGCGCAACAGGCGAAAATCCAGCTGCTGTTCGATGAAAAGCAGCTCAAGAACGTCCAGGCGCCGGCGCTCGACGGTGACTTCACCGCGGAAGTAGCGATTCGTACCCTGCTGAACAATGGCGCGTTCACCCTGATCAAGGTCGGCAGCACCTACGTCGTGCGCCCCGATGAGGGCAAAACCACCAGCAGCGGCGCGATCCAGCTGGACGCCTTGAGCGTGATCGGCACCGGCAATCAAGTCGACTCCAGCACCGTCGGCCGCTCGACCCTGAGCCAGGCGGACATCGACCGCTACCAGGCCAACAACATCCCCAGCCTGCTGCAGACGTTGCCTGGGATCAGCCAGGGCGGTTCGCTCAAACCCGGCGGCCAGACCATCAACATCCGCGGTTTCGGTGACGCCGAAGACGTCCCGCTGACCGTCGACGGCGCCACCAAGAGCGGCTTCGAGCGCTACCAGCAAGGCACGGTGTTCATCGAGCCCGAGCTGATCAAGAGCATCGAAGTGGAGAAAGGCCCCAACTCGCCGTTCAGCGGCAACGGCGGTTTTGGCGGCACGGTGAACATGACCACCAAGGATGCCCCGGACCTGCTCAAGGACGGCCGCAACAGCGGCGCGATGCTCAAGTACGGTTATTCCAGCAACGACCACGAACAGGTCTACAGCAGCGCCGTGTATGGCCGCACCGACGATGGCCGGTTCGACGCCCTGGCCTACCTGACCCAGCGCGACGGCGGCGACATGAAGGTGGCCGCCAAGTTGCCCAACGAGAACAACCAGTACCCGATCAACCCCCAGCGCCTGCCCAACACCGCCCAGGATGTGGACGGCAAGCTGTTCAAGGTCAACGCGCACTTCACCGATGAGCACAGTGTCGGCCTGTCTTACTCGAGCGCCCGCAGCAACCGGTGGACGCCGTTTTCCGCCGCGAGCTACCCGACGCCACCGACCCAGGCCAACATCGACCGCTACGGCTACGAAGGCGCGTTGAAACGTTTCCTGGCCAACCGCGACACGCTCGACACCACTTGGTCGGGCAAGTATGAATACCAGCCCCTGGACAACCCGCTGGTGGACCTGACCGTCAAATATTCACAGTCCGACACCCAGCAGACCGACGAGCGCGACGCCACCGCGTTTTTCCAGTTGGCCACCGGCGGGCGCAAGATGGACACGGCCTACACCGACAAGCATCTCGACATCCGCAACGTCAGCCTGTTCGACACCGGGCCGTTGCAACACGCACTGACAGTCGGCGGGCAAATCCGCAAGCACACCCGCGAAACCGAGATGTGGATGCCCGGCGCCACCTACAACACGCCGCGCTACAACTATGGGCATTTCCAGCCGAGCTTCATGCCCCATGGCAAGGTGGATACCAACAGCTTCTTCATCCAGGATGCGCTGACCCTGGGCGACGTGACCGTCACGCCATCGCTGCGCTACGACCATGTGCGCAACCGCGGCGAAGCCAACGATGCGCCGTACTACAGCAACCCCGACCCGGCCGTCGGCCACGACTACAGCGATCGCACCTACACCGGCTGGTCGCCGCGCCTGGCGCTGTTCTGGACCGTCACCCCGAACGTCGCCCTGTTCGCCAACTGGAGCCAGACCTGGCGCGCCCCGGTGATCGACGAACAGTACGAAGTGCAGGGCCTGGGCAGCCGCACCGCCACCAGCGTCGACCTCGACCCCGAGCGCATCACCTCGATCACCGTGGGCAACATCACCCGCTTCGACAACCTGATCGCCCAGGACGATAACCTGCAACTGCGCACCACCCTGTTCCACAACAAAGTCGAAGACGAAATCTTCAAGGCCACGGGCGTGGGCTGCCAGAACCAGGCTATCAACGGCGGCACCATCGCCACCGCGTGCCCGCCGGGGCCGAGGTCCAATTACCGCAACATCGGCGGCCTGACCATCAAGGGTTTCGAGCTGGAATCGTTCTATAACTCCACCTACCTGTTCGGCTCGGTGTCGTTCGCCTACGCCACCGGCAAGCACGAAGGCGCCTACACCAACCCATGGGGCCCGGATGTGTCGGCCCGCGACATTCCGCCGACCAAATGGGTGCTGGTCATGGGCACCCACATCCCGGCCTGGGATGCCCAGGTGGGATGGATGGGGCAATTCATCGGCGCGACCGATCGCCTGCCCAGCGATAAATACTCCGGCGGCCCCGGCTCCGGCGTCGGCGACTTGTTCTACGACCAGTACGGCAACAAGCGCTACAACACCCAGGGCCTGTTCGCCAAATGGGCGCCGCAACAGGCTTACCTGAAAGGCACCGAGGTGAACTTCACGGTGGACAACCTGTTCAACAACAACTTCCGTCCGGCGCTGAGCGGCGACCGTGCCTACACCAAGGGGCGCGACGCGAAGATCAGCGTGACACGGTTCTTCTGACAGCGGCCTAGCGGTTGCGCACCAGGCTCAACTCGGCCGTCGGTGTGCGCTGCTTGCTCAAGTAGCGGGTACAGCTGACGCGCAGAAACGAGGCAAAATTGACCACCTCGCCGCGGTAGTCCATGACTTCCTCGTACAGCTTGGTGATCAGTTGATTGGTGGTCATGCCATCCACGCTGGCGATTTCGCTGAGGATGTCCCAGAACTGGTTCTCCAGGCGCACAGTGGTGACGACGCCGCAGATGCGCAGGGAGCGCGAGCGAGACTCATAGAGAATCGGGTCGGCCTTGACGTACAGCTCGCACATGGCGATGACCTCCGTTGCTTACAAGGTGATTGTCGTGCCCAGCAGGCCGAGGAACCCGGCCAGCCAGCTTGGGTGCGCCGGCCAGGCCGGCGCCGTGACCAGATTGCCTTGAACGTGGCTGTGGGTCACTGGAATATCGATGAACGAACCGCCCGCCAGGCGCACTTCCGGGGCACAGGCCGGGTAGGCACTGCACTCGCGACCGGCGAGGATACCGGCCGCCGCCAGCAGTTGCGCGCCATGGCACACCGCAGCAATCGGCTTGCCGGCTTGATCGAAGGCGCGCACCAGTCGCAGGACTTTTTCATTCAGGCGCAGGTATTCCGGCGCACGACCACCGGGCACCAGCAGCGCATCGTAGTCGGCGGCTTCGACCTGGGCGAAATCCGCATTCAGGGCGAACAGGTGACCGGGCTTTTCGCTATAGGTCTGATCGCCTTCAAAGTCATGGATCGCGGTTCGCACGGTCTCGCCGGCCGACTTGTCGGGGCACACCGCGTGGACGATATGACCGACCATCAGCAGCGCCTGGAAGGGCACCATCACTTCATAGTCTTCGACATAATCGCCGACCAGCATCAGGATCTTTTTCGCAGCCATGGGGCATTCCTCCAGTTCAACGGTTGGGCAGACAAGAGTAGTCAAGATAGGCGCGTGCCGACGGGCCGGGTAATCCCCCGCTACTACAACTGTACGGATCAATCCGCACCCAGCTGTAGACCCCCGATTCGCGGAGGTTGTGGCTAGATGATCGTCCACTTCCGACCACTCGATTCCGGTTCCCGCCATGAACTCGCGCGAAAACACCGGCATGGCCCTCGGCCTGCTGGGCGTCATCATCTTCAGCCTGACTCTGCCCTTCACGCGTATCGTGGTGCAGGAAATCCACCCGCTGCTCAACGGTCTGGGCCGTGCGTTGTTCGCCGCGATCCCGGCGGCGGCGCTGTTGCTGTGGCGCCGCGAGCGCTGGCCGAGCTGGCGCCAGGTGCGCGGCCTGTGCCTGGTGATTGCCGGGGTGATCTTGGGCTTTCCGGTGTTGTCGGCGTGGGCCATGCAGACGCTGCCGGCGTCCCACGGCGCGTTGGTCAATGGCCTGCAACCGCTGTGCGTTGCGCTGTACGCCGCGTGGCTGTCCCACGAACGGCCGTCAAAAGCCTTCTGGGCCTGCGCCGCCTTGGGCAGCGCGCTGGTGCTGAGTTATGCGTTGATCAGCGGTGCCGGCAGTATTCAAGCGGGGGATCTGTTGATGCTCGGCGCGATTGCCGTGGGCGGCCTGGGTTATGCCGAAGGTGGGCGCTTGGCCAAGGAGATGGGCGGCTGGCAGGTGATCTGCTGGGCGCTGGTGCTGTCGACGCCGCTGTTGATCGGCCCGGTGGCTTACCTGGCGGTGCAGCATCAAGGCGCGATTTCCATGGGCACCTGGTGGGCGTTCGGTTATGTGTCGCTGTTCTCGCAGTTCCTGGGGTTCTTTGCGTGGTACGCCGGGTTGGCCATGGGCGGCATTGCGCGGGTCAGCCAGATTCAGCTGTTGCAGATCTTCTTCACCATCGCGTTTTCGGCGTTGTTCTTTGGTGAACACATCGAGCCGATCACCTGGCTGTTCGCCTGCGGGGTGATCGTGACGGTGATGCTGGGGCGCAAGACCGCGGTGCAGCCGGCGCCAATCTCGAAGGCCAATGCGATTTAACGGTGGGAGGGGGCTTGCCCCCTCCCACATTGGCTTCGTGTTCAGCCGAGGTAACCGTCGGTGCGCAACAGGGTTTCCAGGCAGTGCTCGGTGATGTGATAGAAGTCCTTGAGTGCCTGAATCTTGTCCAGTAGCTGCGCGTTGTCCACCGGTTCGGCGCGTTTCACCGCAAGGATCATCTTGTTCTTGTTGGTGTGTTCCAGGGAGATGAACTCGAACACCTTGGTCTCATAACCGCAAGCCTCCAGGAACAAGGCGCGCAGGCTGTCGGTGACCATTTCCGCCTGCTGGCCCAGGTGCAAACCGTATTGCAGCATCGGCTTCAACAGCACCGGGCTCTGGATCTGCAGGCGGATCTGTTTGTGGCAGCACGGCGAGCACATGATGATCGAGGCGCCGGAACGGATGCCGGTGTGGATCGCATAATCGGTGGCGATGTCGCAGGCATGCAGGGCGATCATCACGTCCAGCTCGCTGGGCGCGACGCTGCGCACGTCGCCGCAGGTGAACACCAGCCCCGGGTGTTCGAGGCGGGCGGCGGCGGCGTTGCACAAGCTGACCATGTCTTCGCGCAGTTCAACACCGGTGACCTCGGCCTCGACATTGAGGGTGTTGCGCAGGTAGTCGTGGATGGCGAAAGTCAGGTAGCCCTTGCCCGAGCCGAAATCAGCGACGCGCACCGGTTGGTCCAGCCTCAGCGGGGACGCGATCAGCGCATGGCTGAACACTTCGATGAACTTGTTGATCTGCTTCCACTTGCGCGACATCGACGGGATCAGCGCGTGCTTGGCGTCGGTCACGCCCAGGTCGGCGAGGAACGGCCGGCTCAGGTCGAGGAAGCGATTCTTCTCGCGGTTGTGCTCGGCCGACGGCGCCTCACGCAATTGCTGCGGCTTGCTTTTGAACAGCGAGCTTTTGTTCTTCTTGCTGTATTCCAGCTGGGCTTCGTCGGTCAGCGCGAGCAAGTGTGCGTTCTTGAACGAGGTCGGCAACAACTCGGCAATCGCCGCCACGCCGTCGGCCACCGGGAGGTTCTTGGTGATGTCGCGGGTTTTGTAGCGGTAGACGAAGGACAGGCAGGGCTGCTCCTTGACCGTCACCGCCTTGATGATCAGCCGTTGCAGCTCGGCTTCCTCACCGACGTACTTGGCCAGCACCAGTTTGATAAAGGCGTTGTGCGCAAGGCTTGCGCTGAGCAGTTCGATGAACTGGGCGTGATGATCCGGCGCAGGGCGGGCAGGTTGAGCGGTGACGGACATGAACAAAAACGCCTCGGGCTGGGAATGCCGGGCATTTTAGGGGGGATGGGGGCTGAGGGCACGGGGTTATTTGATCAACGGTAAGATTGGGGGCCCCACCGCAGATCCAAATGTGGGAGGGGGCTTGCCCCCGATGGCAGTGTGTCAGTCAGCTCATCTGCAGCTGATGCACCGCTATCGGGGGCAAGCCCCCTCCCACATTGGGTTCGGCACTTGTTGGGTTATTCGAGCACGATCAGGCGATTGGGCAATTCATTGCGCGCGTGCGTCAGCGGCACATGCACCTTGAGCAACTCTCCGCTGGCTTCGATGCAGGCAATGAACCCGGCCAATGTCTGGCCCTGTTTCACCTGCTGGGTAAACGCCTTGACGATACCATCCCAACTGCTGTCATCCAGGCGTTTGGAAATCCCGTCATCCACCAGGATCTCCACATAGCGCTCGGCCTCGCTGACAAAAATCAACACCCCGGTGCCGCCCAGCGTGTGGTGCAGGTTCTGCTCGAGGAACTGACGCCGCGCCAGGTTCGACGCGCGCCAGTGGCGTACCGAGCGGGGGATCAAGCGGGTAGTGACTTTAGGCAGGCGAAACACCAGGCACAGCACGATGAATGTCGCCCACTGCGCCAACAACAAGGTGTACATGCTCAGGTAGCCCGAGAAGTAATGCACCACCCCCGGCACCACCAACGCGATCAGGCTGGCCCACAGCAACGGGATGTAGGCGTAATCGTCGGCACGCGCGGCCAGCACGGTCACCAGCTCGGCGTCGGTCTGTCGCTCGACCCGGGCGATCGCTTCGGCGACCTGGCGTTGTTCGTGTTCAGTCAGTAGTGCCATGGTTGTAAACGCTCGTTTTTAGTTATTGTCATCACCAGCCGCCCGAAGCCCCGCCACCGCCGAAACCGCCACCGCCGCCGCGAAAACCACCGCCACCACCGCCGCCTCCTCCCCCACCGCCACGGCCGCTGCTGCTGAGAATCGCCAACAGGATCGCCCACACGGGCAGGCCCAGGCGATTGCACAGCCACAACACGCCGATCAGCAGGACGAACAAGCCGATGGAAAACCCCGGATTATCCTTGGCGAAGTTGGCATCCGCCACATGGGCCGGCACCGCCAGCGGCTCGCCGCCCACCACCTGGATCATCGCGGCGACGCCGTCGCTGATGCCCTGGCTGAACTTGCCGGCCTTGAACTTGGGCGCAATCACCTGATTGATGATCACCCACGACTGCGCATCGGTCAGCGTGCCTTCCAGGCCATAACCGACTTCGATGCGCAATTTGCGCTCATCGCGGGCGACGATCAACAGCGCACCGTTGTCCTTGCCCTTCTGGCCGATGCCCCACTGGCGCCCCAACTGATAACCGTAGTCTTCAATCGGCACGCCCTGCAGGTCAGGCACGGTGACCACCACGATCTGGTCGCCACGGCTTTGCTCCAGCGCCTGCAATTGCTGGGTCAACTGCTCGCGCACCGCCGGGTCGATCATCTGCGCAGTGTCCACCACCCGCCCGGTCAACGCCGGGAAGGTCAACGCCGCCTGGGCCACGCCCGCGCAGGCCAACAGCCATAGCGCCAGGCCTATCCGTAATAAACGCATCGACACCTCAATGCAGCTTTATTTGAACTTCACTTGCGGCGCTTTATCGGCATCGGCAGTGGTGGCTTCAAACGTGGCGCGGATCGGCAGATCGCTGTACATCACGCTGTGCCACAGGCGCCCCGGGAACGTGCGGATCTCGGTGTTGTACGCCTGCACCGCCTGGATAAAGTCGCGACGCGCCACGGCGATACGGTTTTCCGTGCCTTCCAGTTGCGACTGCAGGGCCAGGAAGTTCTGGTTGGCCTTCAGGTCCGGGTAGCGCTCGGACACCACCATCAAGCGGCTGAGCGCACTGCTCAAACCGTCCTGGGCTTGCTGGAACTGCTTGAGTTTTTCCGGGTTGTCGAGGGTGCTGGCGTCGACCTGGATCGACGTGGCCTTGGCCCGCGCTTCAATCACTGCGGTGAGGGTGTCTTGTTCATGGGTTGCGTAACCCTTGACCACTTCCACCAGGTTGGGGATCAGGTCGGCACGCCGTTGATACTGGTTCTGCACCTGGCCCCAGGCCGCCTTGGCCTGTTCATCCAGGGTCGGAATGGTGTTGATGCCGCAACCGCTCAGCACTGTGCTGATCAATAGCAAAGCCGCGGCCTTCAAGCCCCAGCGGTAACCTTGTGCTGCTTGCATGGTGTTTCTCCTGCCCAACCTTGATGGAATTTGACGACTCGCCCTATAAACCGCGCACATGGGGCATAATCCGCCCCCACTACTGGAATGCATCGAGCCAATCAGCTAAAAAGATGCCCAGCGCGATAAAGAGTTCAGAGTGTGCTGCATTTTTCTGAACGACACCCGAACAACAATAGACGCTCCCCACATTTTGGCCGATCAGCCTAACCGCTGTGCAGTGCGCCGAAAAAGGATATTCATGAAGAAGCTGTGTTTGCTCGGCCTTGTTGCCACTCTGGCCACCCACCCCGTCTGGGCAGAAACAAAGCCTGCTGCGCTTAAAGACAAGGACGCCTTCGTCAGCGACCTGCTCAAGCAGATGACCCTCGATGAAAAGATCGGCCAATTGCGCCTGATCAGCATCGGCCCGGAAATGCCCCGCGAGCTGATCCGCAAGGAAATCGCCGCCGGCCGCATCGGAGGCACCTTCAACTCCATCACCCGCCCGGAAAACCGTCCGATGCAGGACGCGGCCATGCGCAGCCGGTTGAAGATCCCGATGTTCTTCGCCTACGACGTGATCCACGGCCACCGCACGATTTTCCCGATCAGCCTGGCCCTGGCGTCCAGCTGGGACATGAACGCCATCGGCCGCTCCGGGCGCATTGCCGCCCAGGAAGCCGCAGCCGACAGCCTCGACATCACCTTCGCGCCGATGGTCGACATCTCCCGCGACCCGCGCTGGGGCCGCACCTCCGAAGGCTTCGGTGAAGACACCTACCTGGTGTCGCGCATCGCCGAAGTGATGGTCAAGGCCTTCCAGGGCAGCAGCGCGGCGAATGCCGACAGCATCATGGCCAGCGTCAAGCACTTCGCCCTGTACGGTGCGGTGGAAGGCGGTCGCGACTACAACGTGGTCGACATGAGCCCGGTCAAGATGTACCAGGACTACCTGCCGCCGTACCACGCGGCGATCAAGGCCGGTGCCGGCGGTGTGATGGTCGCGCTCAACTCGATCAACGGCGTGCCCGCCACCGCCAACACCTGGCTGATGAACGACCTGTTGCGCAAGGACTGGGGCTTCAAGGGCCTGGCCGTCAGCGACCACGGCGCGATCTTCGAGCTGATCAAGCACGGCGTGGCCAAGGACGGACGTGAAGCCGCCAAGCTGGCGATCAAGGCCGGCATCGACATGAGCATGAACGACTCGCTGTATGGCAAGGAATTGCCGGGGCTGCTCAAGTCCGGCGAGATCGAGCAGAGCGACATCGACAACGCCGTGCGTGAAGTGCTCGGCGCCAAGTACGACATGGGCCTGTTCAAAGACCCGTACCTGCGCATCGGCAAGGCCGAGGACGACCCGGCCGACACCTACGCCGAAAGCCGTCTGCACCGCGCCGATGCACGAGACATAGCACGCCGCAGCATGGTCCTGCTGAAGAACCAGAACGACACCCTGCCGCTGAAAAAATCCGCGACCATCGCCCTGGTCGGCCCACTGGCCAAGGCCCCCATCGACATGATGGGCAGCTGGGCCGCCGCCGGTAAGCCGGCACAATCGGTGACCCTGCTCGACGGCCTCAACGCGGTGATCGGCGAGAAAGGCAAGATCATCTATGCCCGTGGTGCCAACATCACCAACGACAAGGCCGTGGTCGACTACCTCAACTTCCTCAACTTCGATGCCCCGGAAGTGGTGGATGACACCCGCCCGGCCCAGGTGATGATCGACGAAGCGGTCAAGGCCGCCAAGGATGCCGATGTGGTGGTCGCTGCCGTGGGCGAGTCCCGTGGCATGTCCCACGAATCGTCCAGCCGCACCGACCTGAACATCCCGCAAAGCCAGCGCGACCTGATCAAGGCCCTCAAAGCCACCGGCAAGCCACTGGTGCTGGTGCTGATGAACGGCCGTCCGCTGTCGATTCTCGAAGAAAACCAGCAAGCCGACGCGATCCTGGAAACCTGGTTCGCCGGCACCGAAGGCGGCAACGCCATCGCCGACGTGCTGTTCGGTGACTACAACCCGTCGGGTAAGCTGCCGATCACGTTCCCACGTTCGGTGGGGCAGATTCCGACCTACTACAACCACCTGACCATCGGCCGGCCGTTTACCCCAGGCAAGCCGGGCAACTACACCTCGCAGTACTTCGATGACACCACCGGGCCGCTGTTCCCGTTCGGCTATGGCTTGAGCTACACCACGTTCAGCCTGTCGGACATGGCGCTGTCGTCCACCACCCTGAACAAGAGCGGTAAGCTCGACGCCAGCGTCACCGTGAAAAACACCGGTAAGGTCGACGGCGAAACCGTGGTGCAGCTGTATATCCAGGACGTGGCCGGCTCGATGATCCGCCCGATCAAGGAGCTGAAGAACTTCCAGAAAGTCATGCTCAAGGCCGGCGAAGAGCGCACGTTGCACTTCACCATTACCGAAGAGGACTTGAAGTTCTACAACAGCCAGCTCAAGTTCGCGGCCGAACCGGGTGAGTTCAATGTGCAGATCGGCTTGGACTCCCAGGATGTGCAGCAGCAGACCTTCGAGCTGCTCTAACGCCCGCCCCCGCCCTCTGTAGGAGCGAGCTTGCTCGCGAAGACCGTTAACGATGACGCGCTCATGCTGAATGAACGCGTTGTTCTCAGGTTTTTCGCGAGCAAGCTCGCTCCTACAGTTAAGCGAATTGAGCGAATTAAGCGCGTTGAGCGCGTTGAGCGAGTTGAGCGCGTTGGGCGCGTCAGTCGCGTCGATTGAGCAGGTTCACCACCAACCGATCGATCCACCCCCACACCCGCTGCTTCACCCGCCGCCACAACGGCCGCGACTTCCATGCCTCCAGGCTCACCGCCTGGCTCTGGGCAAAATCCCGTTCGAAACTGCCGGCCACGGCCAGCGTCAGCGCAGGGTCCAACGCTTCGAGGTTGGCTTCCAGGTTGAAGCGCAAATTCCAGTGGTCGAAGTTGCACGAGCCAATGCTCACCCAATCGTCCACCAAGACCATCTTCAGGTGCAGGAAGCACGGCTGGTATTCAAAGATCTGCACGCCCGAGCGCAGCAAGCGCGGGTAATAACGGTGCCCGGCGTAGCGCACGGACGGGTGATCGGTACGCGGGCCGGTCAGCAGCAAGCGCACGTCCACGCCGCGCCCCGCCGCCCGGCGCAAGGCCCGACGCACGCCCCAGGTGGGCAGGAAATACGGGGTCGCCAACCAGATGCGCCGGTGGCCGCTGCTCAGCGCGCGGATCAGCGAGTGCAGAATATCGCGGTGTTGGCGCGCGTCGGCATAGGCAACACGGCCGAGACCGGACCCGGTCGGCGGTACTTTGGGCAAGTGCGGCAAGCCGAAATGGGTGGCCGGTTTCCAGGCGCGGCGGTCGTCGTTGGCCAACCATTGCCGGTCGAACAGCGCTTGCCAGTCGAGCACCAGCGGGCCGTCGATCTGCACCATCACTTCATGCCAGTCGGCGCTGTCCTGCCCCGGTGTCCAGAACTCATCGGTGACGCCGGTGCCGCCGACCACGGCGATGCCTTGATCGACCAGCAATAATTTGCGGTGGTCGCGGTACAGGTTGCCCATCCAGCGCCGCCATTCCAGGCGATTGTAAAAACGCAGTTCCACACCGGCGTCGGTCAGGCGCTTACGCAACCCGAGGGTGAACGCCAGGCTGCCGTAATCATCGAACAGGCAGCGCACCCGCACGCCCCGCTCAGCCGCCTGCGCCAGCGCCTGCACCAAGACTTCGGCGCAGGCGCCGGCTTCCACCAGGTATAACTCCAGATCCACCTGATGCTCTGCCCGGGCAATGTCCACCAGCATTTGCGGGAAAAAGCTCGGCCCGTCGATCAACAACTCGAAACGGTTGGCGCTGCGCCACGGGAACACTGCGCCGCTCATGTCAGCGCGCCGTAAAGATCAGTACCGCACCCACCGGCACCGCCAAACTGATCGACGCCAGCCCAGCCGCGTTGCGCAACGCCGTCACACCCGGCACCAGCTCAAAATCCTCGGCGCGCAACACCAGCGGTTCCAGGGTCACCACCTGGAAACGCCGATCATCCAGGCGCGTGGCCAACAGCTCGGCGTTGTAGGTGTGGGTCTTGCCATGCAGCGTGACGCTCAATGGCAGGCGCAACTCCAACTGCGCGCCGGGGGCCAGGTCGTTGATCGGTTGCAGGTTGATCTGCGTGCTGATCAACGCTTCGGGGAAGGTCTTGATCTCGAACAGTTGATTGCGCATGCGCTCATCGCGCAGCGGGATGCCGCTGTTGACCGACTCCAACTCCACTTCCACCTGCGCCGCACCGTTGCGGTCGACCTTGCCGTGCAGCACCAGGAAGCGCTGCACCTCGGCAATCTCGGTGTTTTTGGTGGTGACGAACGACAGCCGCGAGGACTCGTTGTCCAGGTACCAGTCCGCGTGGGCAGGCACGGCGGCGGCGGCCAGCAGGGCGAAGGCCAGGGGTTTGATGACAGACGCGTTGAACATTAAAGACTCGTGGGGCGGAAAACCTGAACGAACCTTAACTGTGCCGCCTGCCGGGCGCAATGTAGCTGACAAAGCCGCCCCCACCTCGGAGATGACGTGTCAGGGGTTGAGGCGGCAGCCCTGATGTTCGCCCAACCATCTGGCCGTATGGGTACGCCCCAATCCACTGGCGCTGACTTCACTGCGCTCCGGGTCATCGGTGAACGCACTGATCGGCACGTACTGCTTCACATACCCCCGGCAATACTCGGCGGGATTATTCTGCACATACCGGCACGAGCAGTACTCCTTGGCCGTATACGCCGCGATGATGTCGGGGAAGGCTTGCAGGTTGACGCGCTCGTGCCAGCCCCAGCCCAGCACGGCGAGCAACAGCAGCAGGAAAAGACTGGTAAACGGCCGACGACGGATCATGGCTGCACCGCCGCCAGCACGCGTTTGAGCAGTTCGTTGTGGCGGTAGCTGTCGTCGCGGTCATCGCCGTAGCGCACGATCACCAGATGTTCGTCGGGCATGACATACAGCGCCTGGCCCCAGTGGCCGAGGGCGGCGAAGGTGTCGGCGGGGGCGTCGGGCCAGGGTCTTGGGGCGCCCTGCACGGCGCGGTTGAGCCACCAATGGCCGCCGGGCACGGCTTCGTCCTGGCCGGCCTTGTAGTGATCGAACGGTTGCCGATTGAAATCGACCCAGGCTTTCGGTACCAGTTGTTGCTCCCGCCAGCGACCGTCGCGCGCCATCAGCAGGCCGACGCGCGCCAGGTCGCGGGCGGTGAGGTAGGCGTAGGACGAGGCGACGAAGGTTTCATCGGCATCGGTTTCCCAAGTGGCGTTGTGAATGCCCAGCGGCTTGAACAGCGCATCCCACGGGTAGCTCATGTAGGCCTTATGGCCGAGCATGCCCTTGAGCGCGGCGGAGAGCAGGTTGCTGTCGCCGCTGGAATAACGGAAGGCCTCGCCCGGCGCGCGGGCGGTGTGCATGCCGGCGACGAACTCCGCCATGTCGGCGCGGCCGCGGGTGTAGAGCATCGCGACGACCGAGGATTTCAGCGGGGCATATTCGTAATCTTCCTGCCAATCGAGGCCCGAGGCCCAGTGCAGCAAGTCGGCCATCGTCACGCTTGGATGCTGCTTCATCGGCGGGTAGAAACGTGCGGCGGGGTCGCTCAGTTTGAAGCGGCTTTCGCCGTAGGCCACGCCCAGCACGGTGGCCATCAGGCTTTTGCTGACCGACCAGGTCAGGTGCGGCGTGCTCGCGGTGGTGGGCATGGCGTAGCGCTCGTAGATGACTTCGCCATCGCGGATCACCAGCAGCGCGTCGGTGCGGATGCCTTGGCGCGTGGCGTCGTCACGCCGGGGAAACGCGTAGGCATTCAGGGCATCGACAGCGGGACCTTCGATCGGCGTGCCCTTGGCCCAGTCTTTGTCAGGCCAGGTTTCGGCGCGGGTGGTGACGGTGGCTAACAACAGGGCAACGCACAACAAGCCTCTGACCATGGACACGAACTCAAGGGGGCATTCAAGCCCGCGAGCCTAGCCGAGGCCGATGACAGATTGGCGACATAAGTGCCTGTCATCTAAGCGTCACCGTAACTTCATGGAGATGACACCGAGCCTACATAGCCTGAGTTTGGACAAACAAGTCGACCGGCCGGAACGTGGCTGGCACTCGGAGATTCGCCATGACTCAGATCGCCCGCATCAGCGACACCGGCAATGAACGCCGTCTGCAAGCCGAACGCCTGATCGGCGCCCAGGCTTTGCAAGAAGCACAGGCCCTGCGGTTCAACGTGTTCAGCGGCGAGTTCAACGCCAAGCTGAAAGGCGCGGAACTGGGCCTGGACATGGATGACTATGATGTTCACTGCAGCCACATCGGCGTGCGGGATTTGAACAGCGGTCGACTGGTGGCCACCACCCGTTTGCTCGATCACCAGGCCGCCAGCACCCTGGGCCGGTTCTACAGCGAAGAAGAATTCAGCCTGCATGGCCTGCTGCACTTGCAGGGCCCGATCCTGGAAATCGGCCGTACCTGCGTCGACCCGGCCTACCGCAACGGCGGCACCATCGCAGTGCTGTGGGGCGAGTTGGCCGAAGTGCTCAACGAGGGCTGCTACAGCTACCTGATGGGTTGCGCGAGTATCCCGATGCACGATGGCGGCATCCAGGCCCACGCGATCATGCAGCGCCTGCGCGAACGCTACCTGTGCAACGAACACCTGCGCGCCGAGCCGAAAAAACCGCTGCCCGCGCTGGACCTGCCGTCCAACGTCATCGCGGAAATGCCGCCGCTGCTCAAGGCGTATATGCGCCTGGGCGCGAAGATCTGCGGCGAGCCGTGCTGGGATGAAGATTTCCAGGTGGCCGACGTGTTCATTCTGCTCAAGCGCGATGAGCTGTGCCCGCGTTATGCGCGCCACTTCAAGGCGGCCATGTGATGGGCCGCGTGCGCGTGTACGCGCGGATCGCCCGGGTACTGTTGGTGGTGGCGCTGGGCTTGAGCATGGCCAGTGTGTTCGGTGTGTTCGAGCGCCTGGGGGTCGCCAACTCGATGGTGCGCCGCCAGCGTTGGTCGCGGTTCTTTATGTCGCGGCTGACCAACGCCCTGCCCTTTCGCGTGACGGTACACGGTGAATTGCCGCAGACACCGATGCTGTGGGTGAGCAATCACGTGTCCTGGACCGACATCCCGCTGCTGGGCATGGTCACGCCGATGTCGTTCTTGTCCAAGGCCGAAGTCCGCACCTGGCCGGTGGCCGGCTGGTTGGCGGCGAAGGCCGGTAGCCTGTTTATTCGCCGCGGTTCAGGCGACAGCCAACTGATCCGCAAACAGATGACCCGTCACCTGGAGCAGCAACACCCGCTGCTGATGTTCCCCGAAGGCACCACCACCGACGGGCGCAGCCTGCGTACCTTTCACGGGCGCCTGCTGGCCAGTGCGATCGAGGCGGATGTGTCGCTGCAACCGGTGGCGATCCGGTATCTGCGCGATGGGCAAGTGGACCCGCTGGCGCCGTTCATTGGCGATGACGATTTGCTCTCGCACCTGATGCGCCTGTTTGCCAACGACCAGGGCGATGTGGAAATCCATGTGCTCACGCCGATTGCCTGTGCCGGGCAGGAACGCGCGGCGCTGGCGTTCCAGGCGCAGCAGGCGGTGCAGAAGGCGTTGTTCGGGCCGCTGCCGGAAGCAGAACAGATTGCGGTTCGGCCGGCATTCGCCGCCTGAAGCGAGCACAGTCAACAATGTGGGAGGGGGCTTGCCCCCTCCCACATTTAGATCTCAGTGGTCAGTTGGGTTTGTGCAAATTTTTGCAACTCTGGATAGAACAGCCGGAAGTCTTCACTCAACGGTTCGTATAACGTGCGCAATTCCTGCATCGCATGGCCCAGTTCCTCAGGCTGCGTCAGGCGCCGCGAGATCCCCCGCAATACCGGCTCCATCACCGCGAACTCGCGGTATGAGCCCAGCCAATCATCCGCCGCCATGTACGGCGCAATCTGCGCCAGCCGCCCCGGCAACTGCGGTTCGGCCGCCAGCACGCGGTACACCTGGGAGGTGAAGTGTTCCAGGGGCTGCTCGGCATACAGCGCCCAATCCCGCGCCAGGCAGTGATCGAAAAACACATCGAGGACGATCCCGGCATAACGCCGGCGCGTCAGGCTAAAGCGCGACAACGCTTCGCCGACCTGCGGATGGCTGTCGGTGAAACGGTCGATTGAGCGATGCAACTGGATGGCCGCTTCGATCGGCGGGCTGAACTGGCCTTGCAGGCGACCTTTGACGAAGTCGCCATACAGGCTGCCCAGCAGTTGCGCAGGAAGTTGGCCGCCCAGGTGCAGATGTGCGAGATAATTCATGGTGTGCAGTCTATCACTGCCGTCAACGCATCGTTATAACCCGATATACCGATTCAGTCTGGCCTAAGACCGAAATCATATTGGAATATCGGGATATACCGATTTAAAGTTCGCCTCATCGCGATATAACGCTTTACGACACCGAGCAACCGCCATGTCCATCGACCTCGACGAAATAATAAAAGCCCTGGCGCACCCAGTACGGCGAGACATCCTCACTTGGCTGAAAGACCCGAAAGTGCAATTCCCCGAGCAACTGCACAACCACGAATACGGCATCTGCGCCGGGCAGATCGACCAGCGCTGCGGCTTGTCCCAGTCGACCGTGTCGGCCCACCTGGCGACCTTGCAACGGGCGAGATTGATCAGCAGCCAGAAGGCCGGGCAGTGGCACTTTTTCAAACGCAACGAGGAAACGATCCAAGCCTTCCTCACTGCGCTCATCACTGAGCTCAGTTCTGAAATCCGCGCACCACTGTAACAAGGACACGCACATGCCCCTCTCGCTCCTCATCCTCGCCCTGAGCGCCTTCGCCATCGGCACCACCGAGTTCGTCATCATGGGCTTGCTGCCCGATGTGGCGGCGGACTTGGGCGTGTCGATTCCCGGCGCCGGCTGGCTGGTGACCGGCTACGCCCTCGGCGTGGCCATCGGCGCGCCCTTCATGGCGCTGGCCACCGCCAGGCTGCCACGCAAGGCCGCGCTGGTCGCGTTGATGGGCATTTTCATTATCGGCAACCTGCTCTGCGCCCTGGCCAGCGACTACAACGTGCTGATGTTTGCCCGCGTGGTCACTGCGCTGTGCCACGGTGCGTTCTTCGGGATCGGTTCGGTGGTCGCCGCCAACCTGGTGCCGGCCAACAAGCGTGCGTCCGCCGTGGCCTTGATGTTCACCGGCCTGACCCTGGCCAACGTACTGGGCGTGCCCTTGGGTACGGCGCTGGGCCAGGAAGCCGGCTGGCGCTCGACCTTCTGGGCGGTGACCGTGATCGGCGTGATCGCGTTGATCGGCCTGATCCGCTTCCTGCCGGCCAAGCGCGATGAAGAAAAACTCGACATGCGCGCCGAACTGGCCGCCCTCAAGGGCGCCGGCATCTGGTTGTCGCTGACCATGACTGCGCTGTTCGCCGCGTCCATGTTCACCCTCTTCACGTATGTCGCGCCGCTGCTCGGCGACGTCACCGGCGTATCGCCCAAGGGCGTGACCTGGACCCTGCTGCTGATCGGCCTGGGCCTCACCGTGGGCAACATCATCGGCGGCAAGCTGGCGGACAAACGCCTGGCCGCCACCCTGATCGGCGTGTTCATCAGCATGGCGGTGGTCTCCACCGCGCTGACCTGGACCAGCATCGCGGTGATCCCGACCGAAATCACCTTGTTCCTCTGGGCCACCGCCTCGTTCGCCGCCGTGCCCGCGCTGCAGATCAACGTGGTGACCTTCGGCAAGGCCGCGCCGAACCTGGTGTCCACCTTGAACATCGGCGCCTTCAACATCGGCAATGCCCTCGGCGCCTGGGTCGGCGGCAGCGTGATTGCCCACGGTTTCGGCCTGACCAGCGTGCCCCTGGCCGCCGCGGCCCTGGCGATCCTCGCGCTGCTGGTGACCCTGATCACTTTCCGTCAGAGCGGCGATGCCGACCTGGCCCCTGCGACCAACTGATCAACTTAAAGAGAAGGGTGTTATCCCATGACGACTATTTTCGATCCGATCACACTGGGCGACCTGGAACTGTCGAACCGCATCATCATGGCGCCGCTGACCCGCTGCCGTGCCGACGCCGGTCGCGTGCCCAATGCGCTGATGGCCGAGTACTACGTACAACGCGCCTCCGCCGGGCTGATCCTCAGCGAAGCCACGTCCGTGACGCCGATGGGCGTGGGCTACCCGGACACCCCGGGCATCTGGTCCAACGATCAGGTACGTGGCTGGGCCAATGTGACCAAGGCCGTACATGCCGCGGGCGGCAAGATCTTCCTGCAACTGTGGCACGTCGGCCGGATCTCCCACCCTTCTTACCTGAACGGTGAAACCCCGGTGGCACCGAGTGCGATCCAGCCTAAAGGCCACGTCAGCCTGGTCCGCCCGCTGGCCGACTACCCAACGCCTCGCGCCCTGGAAACCGCTGAAATCGCCGACATCGTCGACGCCTACCGCACCGGTGCCGAGAACGCCAAGGCCGCCGGTTTCGACGGCGTGGAAATCCACGGCGCCAACGGCTACCTGCTCGACCAGTTCCTGCAAAGCAGCACCAACCATCGCACCGACAACTACGGCGGCTCCCTGGAAAACCGCGCGCGCCTGCTGCTGGAAGTGACCGACGCCGCCATCGAAGTCTGGGGCGCCGGCCGCGTGGGCGTCCACCTGGCACCGCGCGCCGATTCCCACGACATGGGTGACGACAACCTGGCCGAAACCTTCACCTACGTCGCCCGCGAACTGGGCAAACGCGGCATCGCCTTTATCTGCTCGCGTGAAAAAGAAGGCGCTGACAGCCTCGGCCCGCAATTGAAAGAAGCCTTCGGCGGCGTGTACATCGCCAACGAACGCTTTACCAAGGACAGCGCCAACGCCTGGCTGGCCTCGGGCAAGGCGGATGCGGTGGCCTTTGGCGTGCCGTTCATTGCCAACCCGGACCTGCCGGCACGCTTGAAAGCCAATGCGCCGCTGAACCAGGCGCACCCGGAAACCTTCTATGCCAAGGGCCCGGTCGGTTACATCGACTACCCGACGCTGGCGCTGTGATGCGTTGAAACGAAAAAGCCCCGGCTCGCAAGAACCGGGGCTTTTTTTCGCCAATCAGGAAAACACCGCGGATCAAATGTGGGAGGAGGCTTGCTCCCTCCCACATTAGATCTCAGCGGTCCGGAGAAACATTCCTTCACAGCCTTGCAACAAAATCGCTACAAAATACTTAGGCGGCTATCTTTCAACCACCCGCCAGCCCGTATATAAAGTCATCCTACCAATAGTCAGCAGGACGATTGCCCGCCCTTAGGCTTTACTGTTGAAACAATTGGATGCAATTACATATTTTGACTTAATTGCGCAGGCTAGGGCTCAAGCGCAGCATGTCCAGCCCTGCATCGACCCAACGCTCAGCCTCCTGGTGCAGCTCAAAACTGTCCGGCACCAGCAGCCATTGGCCCAACAAGCCATTGATGTAGGCATGAATGCACACCGCTGCGCGCGTGGTGTCGAGGTTTTCCGGGAGTTGCCCGCGATGGACCGCGTTACGCAAGGTCAGGCTGATACGCAGGTTGCACTCCAGGCTGTGGGTCTGGCGTTGACGGCGCATGTCGCACATCTCATCGGTGAACTCGCACTTATGAATCAGGATTTCGTTGATGCGCCGGGTTTTCGGGTCCAGGACCACTTGATGGAACAGATGAATCAACAGCTTGCGCATACACCCCAGCGGGTCGACTTCATCCTCGCTTTCACTGGCCCTGGCCAGCTCGTCCAGGGGTTCGTGCAGGGTCTCGAGCAATGCCTGCAACAGGTCGGACTTATTGCTGAAGTGCCAATAGATGGCGCCTCGCGTTACCCCGGCCAGCGCGGCGATGTCCGCCAGTGTGGTCCGCGCTACACCCCGCTCATAAAAGGCCTGCTCAGCGGCGTCGAGAATCTGGCTGCGCGTTTCCTGAGCTTCCTCTTTGGTGCGACGGACCATGGCAATAAAACCTCAATCAAAACATGTGGGACTATCGGTAACGCTGCTTTAATAGGCGCTAACGAGCATCTGAATAATTGTGGGACGACACCGTCATGGGCGCCGAACGTACTAAAATCGAGGCTCGGGGCGGTGCTGTGTCAACACCGCGCGAAGCCTGTCAAGAGTTTACAAACAACCATGAACGTAAGTATATTGCGTAGCAAGCTACTTATCTACTCACAGCTTGTTTTTTACCCTTCCACCCTTCTTGTGCGCAATCTGCGCGCCTGACCCGAGGATCTTCATGCAACTTAAGCCAGCTGTTACCGCTCTGGTCACTGCCGTCGCCCTGGCATCGCTGCTCAGCGGATGTAAAAAGGAAGAGGCGGCTCCGCCCGCTCAAACTCCTCTGGTCGGCGTGGTCACCCTTCAACCGCAAGCCTTTACCCTGACGTCCGAGCTGCCAGGCCGCACCACCGCCTACCGCATCGCGGAAGTCCGTCCGCAGGTCAATGGCATCATCCTCAAGCGCCTGTTCAAGGAAGGCGGGGATGTAAAAGAAGGCCAGCAGCTTTATCAGATCGATCCGTCGGTCTATGACGCCACCCTGAAAAGCGCACAGGCCAGCCTGTCCCAGACCAAGTCGATCGCCGACCGCTACAAGCAGTTGGTCGACGAGCAGGCCGTCAGCCGCCAGGAATACGACACCGCCGTCGCCAACCGCATGACTTCCGAAGCAAACGTTCAAACCGCCCAAATCAACGTGCGCTACACCAAGGTGTTCGCGCCGATCTCCGGGCGTATCGGGCGTTCCTCGGTCACCGAAGGCGCGCTGGTCAGCAATGGCCAGACCGATGCCATGGCGGTGATCCAGCAACTGGACCCGATCTACGTCGACGTCACGCAGTCTTCGGCTGAAATGCTGAAGCTGCGCCGCGACTTGGAAAGCGGCCAACTGGAGAAAGCCGGCGCCAATGCCGCCAAGGTCAAGCTGACCCTGGAAGACGGCAGCAGCTATGGCCTGGACGGCAAACTGGAGTTCTCCGAAGTGTCGGTTGACCAGACCACCGGTTCGGTCACCCTGCGCGCCGTGTTCCCCAACCCTGACCACACCCTGCTGCCTGGCATGTTCGTACACGCCCAGTTACAAGCCGGTGTGAACAGCAAGGCGATCCTGGCACCGCAGCAAGGCGTGACCCGAGACCTCAAGGGTATCCCGACGGCGTTGGTGGTCAACGCGGACAACAAAGTTGAGCAGCGCGTGCTGGTCGCCAACCGCACCGCCGGCGCTTACTGGCTGGTGGAAAAAGGCTTGAACGCCGGTGACCGTGTGATCACCGAAGGCTTGCAGTACGTCAAGCCGGGCGTCCAGGTCAAGGTCAAGGACGCCGACAACGCCCAGCCTGCCGGTACCGCCGCTCCTGCTGCCGCTGCTGCTGGCAAAGGGGAGTAATCCATGTCGAAATTTTTTATCGACCGTCCCATTTTCGCCTGGGTGATTGCCCTGGTGATCATGCTGGTCGGGGCACTGTCGATCCTGAAGTTGCCCATCAACCAGTACCCGGCGATTGCGCCGACCGCCATTGATATCCAGGTGACCTACCCAGGTGCATCCGCACAAACCGTGCAGGACACCGTGGTGCAGGTGATCGAACAACAGCTCAACGGTATCGACAACCTGCGTTATGTGTCATCGGACAGTAACTCCGACGGCAGCATGACCATCACCGTGACGTTCAACCAGGGTACCAACCCGGACATCGCCCAGGTCCAGGTGCAGAACAAACTGAACCTGGCGACCCCGCTGCTGCCGCAAGAAGTGCAGCAGCAGGGTATCCGCGTGACCAAGTCGGTGAAGAACTTCCTGATGGTGATCGGTCTGGTGTCGGAAGACGGCAGCATGACCAAGGACGACCTGTCCAACTACATCGTGTCCAACATCCAGGACCCGATTTCCCGTACTGCGGGTGTAGGTGACTTCCAGGTATTCGGTTCGCAGTACGCCATGCGTATCTGGCTCGATCCGGCCAAGCTGAACAACTATCAGTTGACCCCGGTAGACGTCAGCACCGCGATCTCGGCACAGAACGTACAAGTGGCCACCGGCCAATTGGGCGGCCTGCCTGCCCTGCCCGGCACCCAATTGAACGCGACCATCATCGGTAAGACCCGCCTGCAGACCACTGAGCAGTTCGGCAATATCCTGATGAAGGTCAACACCGACGGTTCACAGGTTCGCTTGAAGGACGTCGCGCGTATCGAGCTGGGCGGCCAGACCTACAGCATCAGCGCGCAGTTCAACGGCAACCCGGCGTCCGGTATGGCGATCAAGCTGGCCTCCGGCGCCAACGCCCTGGACACTGCCAAGGCCATCCGTGCCACGGTCGCGTCCCTGGAACCGTTCTTCCCGCCAGGCATGAAGGCGGTGGTGCCGTATGACACCACTCCAGTGGTGACCGAATCGATTTCCGGTGTGGTACACACCCTGGTCGAGGCGATCGTGCTGGTGTTCCTGGTGATGTTCCTGTTCCTGCAGAACTTCCGCGCCACCATCATCACCACCATGACTGTACCGGTGGTATTGCTGGGTACCTTCGGGATCCTGGCCGCGTTCGGCTTCACCATCAACACCCTGACCATGTTCGGCATGATCCTGGCCATCGGCTTGCTGGTGGACGACGCCATCGTCGTGGTGGAAAACGTCGAGCGGGTGATGGCCGAGGAGCACCTGTCGCCGAAAGAGGCGACGGTCAAGTCCATGGGCCAGATCCAGGGCGCCCTGGTGGGTATTGCCCTGGTGCTGTCGGCGGTACTGTTGCCGATGGCATTCTTCGGCGGCTCCACCGGTGTGATCTACAAACAGTTCTCCATCACCATCGTTTCGGCCATGGCGTTGTCGGTACTGGTTGCGCTGATCTTCACCCCGGCCTTGTGCGCCACCATGCTCAAGCCGATCGACCCCGAGACGCACGGCCAACCCAAGCGTGGTTTCTTCGGCTGGTTCAACCGCACCTTCGATCGTAGCGTACTGAGCTACGAGCGCGGCGTGGGGAACATGATCAGGCACAAGATTCCGGCATTCCTCGTTTACGTGCTGATCTTTGCCGGCATGATCTGGTTGTTCATGCGGATCCCGGCAGCGTTCCTGCCCGACGAAGACCAGGGCGTGATCTTTGCCCAGGTGCAGACGCCGGTCGGCTCAACGGCCGAGCGCACGCAGAAAGTCATCGACGACATGCGTATCTTCCTGCTCAACGACAAGGAAGGCGAACCCGGCGAAGGCAAGGGCGTGAAATCGGTCTTTACCGTGAACGGCTTCAACTTCGCGGGGCGTGGTCAAAGCTCGGGCCTGGCATTCGTGATGCTCAAACCGTGGGATGAGCGTGACGCGTCCACCTCGGTGTTCGAGATCGCCAAGCGCGCCCAAGGTTACTTCATGCAGACGTTCCAGGACGCCATGGTGTTTGCCATCGTGCCACCGTCTGTACTGGAGTTGGGTAACGCGACCGGTTTCGACGTGTTCCTGCAGGACCAGGGTGGCGTCGGCCATGACAAGTTGATGGCTGCGCGCAACCAGTTCCTGGGCATGGCCGCCCAGAGCAAGATCCTCGCCGGTGTGCGCCCCAACGGCGTGAACGATGAGCCGCAGTACGAGCTCACCGTCGACGACGAGAAGGCCAGTGCCCAGGGCATTACGCTGTCGAGCATCAACCAGACCCTGGCGATTGCCTTGGGTGGCAGCTACGTCAACGACTTCATCGACCGTGGTCGAGTGAAGAAGGTGTACGTGCAGGGTGATGCCGCCAGCCGGATGTCCCCTGAAGACCTGAACAAATGGTTCGTGCGCAGCGACTCCGGGAAGATGGTGCCGTTGTCGGCCATCGCTTCGGGCAAATGGATCTACGGTTCGCCGAAACTCTCGCGCTATAACGGTGTGGCGGCGATGGAAATCCTCGGTACCCCGGCACCGGGCTACAGTACCGGTGAAGCCATGGCCGAAGTCGAACGCATCGCCAAGCAATTGCCGGCGGGTGTCGGCTACGCCTGGACGGGCCTGTCGTATGAAGAACGTCTGTCCGGCTCCCAGGCGCCTGCGCTGTACGCCTTGTCGCTGCTGGTGGTGTTCCTCTGCCTCGCGGCGCTGTACGAAAGCTGGTCGATTCCGATCGCGGTGGTACTCGTCGTGCCGCTGGGTGTGGTGGGTGCGTTGATCGCCACCAGCCTGCGTGGCTTGTCCAACGACGTGTTCTTCCAGGTGGGCTTGCTGGTGACGGTGGGCCTGGCGGCGAAGAACGCCATCCTGATCGTGGAATTCGCCAAAGAGCTTCACGAACAAGGCAAAGGCATTGTCGAGTCGGCGATCGAAGCGTCGCGCATGCGTCTGCGACCGATCATCATGACCTCCATGGCGTTCATCCTCGGCGTATTGCCGCTGGCGATCTCCTCGGGCGCCGGCTCAGGCAGCCAGCATGCGATCGGTACCGGCGTTATCGGCGGTATGATCACCGCCACGGTCCTGGCGATATTCTGGGTGCCCCTGTTCTTCGCAACCGTGTCCGCCATGGGCGAACGCAAAAAGACTGAACCCAAGCAAACTCCTAAAGAGGCTGGCCAATGAGCAAGTCGCTACTTTCCTTAGCCGTCACGGCATTCGTGCTCAGTGGCTGCTCGCTGATACCTGACTATCAGCGCCCCGAGGCGCCGGTGGCCGCGCAGTTCCCGCAGGGCCCGGCGTATTCGTCGGCCCAGGCTCCGAACCAGGCCGCCGCCGAACAGGGCTGGAAGCAGTTTTTCCATGACCCTGCCCTGCAACAGCTGATCCAGACCGCACTGGTGAACAACCGCGACCTGCGCGTCGCGGCCTTGAACATCGATGCTTACGCGGCGCAGTACAACATCCAGCGCGCCGACCTGTTCCCGGCCGTATCGGCCACTGGCAGCGGCAGCCGTCAGCGCGTACCGGCACGCTCGTCGCAAACCGGTAAAGCAGGCATCAGCAGTTCGTACTCGGCCACCCTGGGCATCAGCTCCTATGAGCTGGACCTGTTCGGCCGTGTCCGCAGCCTGAGCGAGGAAGCGCTGCAGAAATACTTCGCAACCGAAGAAGCGCGGCGCAGCACCCAGATCAGCCTGGTGGCCAGTGTGGCCACCGCCTACCTGACCTGGCAGGCCGACAAGGAATTGCTCAAGCTGACCCAGGAAACCCTGGGCGCATACGAGCAAAGCTACAAGCTGACCTCGCGCAGCAACGAAGTCGGCGTGTCCTCGGCCCTCGACCTGAGCCAAGCGCGCACCTCGGTGGAAAACGCCCGGGTGGCCCTGGCACGCTATACCCGCCAGGTGGCCCAGGACGAAAACAGCCTGACCCTGCTACTCGGCACCGGCCTGCCGGCGAATCTCGTCAGCAAGCCGCTGTCGGATAACCTGCTCAGCGAAGTGCCGACCGGGTTGCCATCGGACCTGTTGCAGCGTCGCCCCGACATCCTGCAGGCCGAGTACAACCTCAAGGCAGCCAACGCCAACATCGGCGCCGCCCGCGCGGCGTTCTTCCCGAGCATCAGCCTGACAGCCAACGCCGGGACCATGAGCCCGGACCTGGGCGGTCTGTTCAAAGGCGGCTCGGGCACCTGGTCGTTCGCCCCGCAGATCAACATCCCGATCTTCAACGCCGGCAGCCTGCGCGCCAGCCTGGACTACTCGAAGATCCAGAAAGAGATCAACGTGGCAAACTACGAGAAGGCCATCCAGACCGGCTTCCAGGAAGTTTCCGACGGCCTCGCCGCGCGTGAGACCTACAAGGAGCAGTTGGAGGCCCAGCGTGGTTTCGTCGCCGCCAACCAGGATTACTACCGCCTGGCCGAGCGTCGCTACCGCATTGGTGTCGACAGCAACCTGACGTTCCTCGACGCCCAGCGCCAGCTGTTCAGTGCCCAGCAATCGCTGATCACCGACCGCCTCGCGCAGTTGACCAGCGAGGTCAACCTGTACAAGGCCCTCGGCGGTGGCTGGAATGAACAGGCGGCGAGTAACCAGCCGCTGAAAGAAGAAGCGCCAAAGATGAAGTTGTTCTGATAGTCGCGCTGTAAACCAAACCGCTTCCCTCACCGGAAGCGGTTTTTTTATGCCTGAGCGGTACCCACCGCGCGCGGACAAGTTGCGTTCGATCATCGCCCAAAACCCGCCCTCCCCCGATTGAACCACCCCCGCACTGCCCCGCACCATGGCCGCCACCTGCATAACCCCAATAACAACAGGTCCAATGCCATGAGCACTTTTCACCCTCGCCAGCTATTGCTGGCCACCGCAGTCGCCAGCCTCGCGTTTCCCGTCGTCGCCGAAGAACACGGTTTTATGGAGGACGCCAGCGCCAACCTCAACCTGCGCAATTTCTTCATCAACCGTAACTTCACCAACCCGACCAAAGCCCAGGGCGGCGCGCAGGAGTGGACGCAAAGTTTCATTCTCGACGCCAAGTCCGGCTTCACTCAGGGCACCGTGGGGTTTGGCGTGGATGTACTGGGGCTGTACTCGCTCAAGCTTGATGGCGGGCGCGGCACTGGCGGTTCACAGTTATTGCCGCTGGACCACGACGGCCGCCCCGCCGATGATTTCGGGCGCCTGGGTGTGGCGTTCAAGGCGCGGATTTCGAAGACCGAACTGAAGGTCGGCGAATGGATGCCGACGCTGCCGATCCTGCGCGCCGACGACGGCCGTTCCCTGCCGCAAACCCTGCGCGGCGGGCAGATCACCTCGAAGGAAATCGACGGCCTGACCCTCTACGGCGGCCAGTTCCGCGCCAACAGCCCGCGGGACGACAGCAGCATGTCGGACATGTCGATGTTCGGCAAAGCCGCCTTCACCTCCGACCGCTTCAACTTCCAGGGCGGCGAATACACGTTCAACGACAAACGCACCCAGGTCGGCCTGTGGAATGCCCAGCTCAAGGACATCTACCGCCAGCAGTTCGTCAACCTGGTCCATAGCCAACCCGTGGGCGACTGGACCCTGGGCGCCAACCTCGGGTTCTTCTACGGCAAGGACGACGGCAGCGCCCGCGCAGGCGAGCTGGACAACAAAACCTGGTCCGGCCTGTTCTCGGCCAAGTACGGCGGCAACACCTTCTACGTCGGCCTGCAAAAACTCACCGGCAACAGCGCCTGGATGCGCGTCAACGGCACCAGCGGCGGTACCCTGGCCAACGACAGTTACAACTCCAGCTACGACAACGCCCAGGAGAAATCCTGGCAAGTGCGGCACGACTATAACTTTGCCGCCCTCGGCGTACCGGGCCTGACCTTGATGAACCGCTATATCAGCGGCAGCAACGTGCATACCGGCACCATCCCCGACGGCAAGGAGTGGGGCCGCGAAAGCGAATTGGGCTACACGCTGCAGAGCGGCGCCCTGAAAAACCTCACGCTGCGCTGGCGCAATTCCAGCATCCGTCGCGACTTCAGCAACAATGAGTTCGATGAAAACCGCTTGATCGTCAGCTACCCGATCAGTCTGCTGTAAAGCCGTATTACACCTTGGCGGGAACGATTTGCTGCGGGTGGTCACTGTTAAGCGCCAGGGCTGATACCTGGCGCTTAAACAAGGACCACACATGGATGTTTTCAACGGTAGTACCCGCCTTCTCCCACGCCTCCTCGATGGCGTACCGCCCTTACCTGCAGCGCGCCCAGTAGCAACGTTCGACACTGGTCACTACGGGCTGGCCAAACCTGCCCATTTGCAGTTCCTCCCAGGCACATCGATCCAGACCTATCTGCACCCATTCCTGAATGACGGCAATCTAAAAGCCAGCGGACAGTCGATATGGGAGCGCGGCTATTCCTTCAGCCTGAACAACAGCCTGCTCCTGGAAACCGGCAACGACGCGGACCAGGTCCACATCAGCCAGGCTTCTGACGATCAGTTGAACATTCGCCTCAATGGCCGGTTGTATCGTTTTGCCAGCCACGATAACGATGGCAAACCGCTGACCCTGTACCTGAAGACCCACGGCGGCAATGACCACGTACACATCGATGCCAACGTCATGCAGCCCATCGTGATTGAAGCGGGGAACGGCAATGACCGAATCCAGGCCGGCGGTGGCGACACCCGCGTATTCGGCGGCAACGGTAACGACGTCGTGCGCCTTGGCAGCGGCCTTGGCTACGCCGAGGGCAATGACGGTGACGACCGGCTCATGGGCGGCAGCGGCGACAGCGTGCTCTATGGCAACAACGGCAATGACCGCCTCTATGCGGGCGCGGGATCGCGCCGAAAAGCCAGCTATCTGGATGGCGGCAACGGCAATGACCGGCTGTACGCCGGCTCCGGCCACACGGTGTTGCATGGAGGCACCGGGCACGATCGCTTGATCGGCCACGACCGAAGCACCTTCTACACCGGCGACGGTTACGACACCGTCATTGCCAATCGACCGGGCGACCGGATCTACGCCCAGCCCGGCGATTCGATCAACCCTCTCAATGGCTCGCTATTGACGGCCGTGTCTGCCCACGCCGGCCCAATCAAGGGGTTTGCGATCAAGGGATCTGCCGCGTTCATCCAACGGGTCGAAGACGATTTGGCGCTGTTACGCCACTCTCCCCAAGGCCAGCAGATGCTCGCAGAGATGGACGCGGCTGCCGATCGCAACGGCGCCCCGGTAACGATTGTGGAAGATCGGCAGGAGAACGGCAGCGGGTACATCTACGGCAGCCAGGAACTCCTGGCCCTGCTGCAGGACGAACGTGCGCCGGTAGTCGGCGACGATCCCAAGTGGGGGTTCATGGTCGACGGAGTACCCGGGTCTCGGGCTGACCGCGCGCACATTGAATACAACCGGTCCCAACTGAACCCCTCGGCGGGCACGACTCACCCGCCCATCATCGGGCTCTACCACGAAATGGCTCACGCCTATAACGCCGCCAACGGCACCGCCTTCACGGGTTCCACGCAGGAAGTATTCGAGGGGCAGGCGCACGAAGTACCTAACAGTGAACGCCAGGCCGTCGGCCTTGAGAGCAGCGCAGCCGCCTTTGATTTTGACAACGACCCTGCCACGCCGGCCATCACCACCAACCCCAAGCCCTTCACTGAAAACGCTTTGAACGAGGAAATGGGTAGGCCACTGCGAGCGCAATACGTAGGTTAAACCAGATCGCGTTTGTCAGCCTTTAACCCCACGCCGAGCATCTTGCGGTATCGTGCGCGCCTGCCGCTGCTGACCCATCCAGCAGCGGGTTTTATTCGAGCCTGCGCACCCATGAAATCTTTCGCCATCGCATCCGCCTTGCTTGCCCTGGCCTTGAGCCTCAGCGGCTGCATCAGCGCGCCCATCACGCTGACGCCGCAGACCGAACAACGCCTGCAGGCCCAGGCGCCGATCCGTTTTCTGCTGACGTTCGATGACGGTCCCAGCGCCTCGGGGTACAACAACCCGACCCGCTCGGTGATGGCCGACCTGGCAAACAACCCGGTATTGCCGGGCATCAAGGCGGTGTTCTTTCTGCAGACCGAAGCCTCGCGCTCCGGCGGCAGTTCACGGGGTCGCAAGACCATGGAACGTGAGTTCGCGGCCGGGCATGTGCTGGCGTTCCACACGGCCACGGCCTTTCATACCAACCATCGCTGGTTGAGCGACGCCGAGCTTGAACGCACCCTCAGCCAGGGCGCTGCGGATATCGCCGCGATCACCGGCGTGTCGCCGACGCTGGTGCGCCCGCCCTTCTGGAACTACGACCGGCGCACCTTCGCCGCCTACCAGCGCCACGGCATGAAGGTGTTGTTGACCGACCTGAGCGCCAACGACGGCAAGATCTGGGGCTTCAACGCCAGCCCGCGCCGCCGCGAGAACCTGATCCGCCAGCTGTCGGTGGTGCGCGAACGCATCGCCTTGGGGGAATTGCCGACAGTCGACGGCGTGATACCGGTGGTGGTGACCTTCCACGACATCAACCGCTACACCGCGCGACATCTGCAAGAGTACCTGCAGATCCTGATGGACAGCGCCCGGATCGACGGCCTGAAGACCGCCGCCGAGCCGTTCTACACCGATCACGCAGCACTGGAGCGGGCGGCATTGGCGCGTACCGTGAAACAAGCGAGTGAAGAAGTGCATCTGCCCGGGGTGTGGAATTGGGTGTGGGACGCCGATTCCAAGTGATGTGCGTTATCGGGCTGTGCGTTGTCTTTTTTCATACATGCTGTAATGAAGTAGTTATCGTCATGCGGGAACCCCTCCAACTTTTTCACCACTGATCGGCGGTAAATCACCGACGCTCACAAGAAAGAGTATTGACGATGCAAACCTCTTCCGTTGCGCCTAAAGCGCCCGAACCTAATGCCCTCCCCGGCGGATCGCCAGCTCCAGGCGCCACTGCACTCGTAAACAGCCCTCCCCCCCAGACCAGCAAGATTGTCAGTGACAAAAATGTCGATATCACACTGACAACCACGTCGTATCAGGGGGAAAGCGGGAAAAAAAATGTGACGATTCTAAAAATCGATACTGCCGATGGCGCAGACGACATTCACATCAGCAAAGGCGAACGCGGCCAACTCAATGCCATGATAAATGGCAAAAGTTATTTACTGCCCGCTGCTAACAGCGATGCGACAGCGATAGCCATCAGGGCGAACAAAGGTGACGACACCGTTCGCATTGATCCTGATGTGATGGCTTACACCCTAATCCATGGAGGTGAAGGTAACGATCATATACAGACCGGAGGTGGTAAAAGCCAAGTTTACGGCGGCGCGGGTAATGACATCATCCAACTGGGCAGCGCAAGCAGTTACGCCGGCGGTGACGACGGCGATGACACCATGATGGGCGGCACAGGCAATAACACCATGTACGGCGGGAACGGCAACGACCGCATGTACGCGGGTTACGGTCCTGACAGCAAAACCAGCTACATGGACGGAGGAAACGATGACGACCTGATGCACGGCGGAAGCGGCCACAACATCATGCACGGCGGCAAAGGCGATGATCAGATAAACGCTTATGGCCGAAGCCATATCTACACGGGTAGAGGTCAAGACAGCGTCTATTCCAACTCAAGCGACGACGTTGTGTACGGTAAACGCAGCGATCACCTGGGATTGCCATTCGGATTCAAGTTTATCGAGACCGTGCCATTGCCCGAAAATGCAGGGCGCAAGGCGATTGATATCGAAGGTTCCCCGGCATTCAAGCAACGGGTTGAGGATGACCTGGAGTTTTACCGAGGCTCTCCCAACAGCCAGCACATGTTGAATGAACTGGACGCCGCCGCAGAGCGCAGCGGAGCCAAAGTCACGATAATGCAAGATATCACTGATACTCACATCGTCGTGCCGCCGGAGGGCGTTCCCCTGGAAGAATGGCAGGACCCCACGATCATCCGCGATGGGGTCCGTGGCGCGGGCACGACAGAATCGTTTGTGACCTATAACCCGGTCATCCCCAGAGAAGCCTCGGACGAGTCGCGTGTGTTTCTGCCGACCACCACGACCCTGTACCACGAACTGGGTCACGCTTATAACGCAGCCACAGGCAGCACATTTCTCGGCAATACGGAAATTATCCGCCCGGACGGCACACGCACCCAGGAGCCCAATGATGAACGCCAGGTCGTCGGCCTGGAAACTGCCAGTCCGCCCTTCGACTTTGACAACGACCCCGCAACTGCGCCAACCACGTCAAATCCTTACCCACTGACCGAAAACGCGTTACGAGAAGAAATGGGCCTGCCCCTGAGAAAAAGCTACGGCTCCCTGTGAGTCGACCTGACCGCTCAGCCCCGTGACGGTCAGCGACCGCTCCTCGACAACCTGTTGCCTCTCGCCAGGAGTGCAGTGCCGAGTCGCACTAAGCGCGCGACTCGACCCCCAATTCATCCCACACCGATTCGGCCAGATGAAACGTCGCATTCGCCGCCGGAATCCCGCAGTAGATCGCGCTTTGCATCAGCACTTCCTTGATCTCGGCACGGGTCACGCCATTGCTGGCGGCGGCGCGCAGGTGCAGTTTGAGTTCTTCGCCGCGGTTCATGCCGATCAGCATGGCGATGGTGATCAAACTGCGGGTGTGCCTGGGCAGGCCGGGGCGGGTCCAGATATCGCCCCAGGCGTGGCGGGTGATCATGTCCTGGAATTCGCTGTTGAACTCGGTCAAGGCATTCAGGCTGCGGTCGACATGCGCGTCGCCCAGCACTTCGCGGCGCACTTGCAGGCCGTCGGCGTAACGTTGTTTCTCGTCCACAAAAGACTCCTCAGCGGGCCAGCAGAAATTGAATGACCCGGTCGCTGAACGCGGCACCGGCTTGCACGTTGGACAGGTGGGCGGCGTAGAACTCGGCGTACTCGGCCCCCTGTACCTGGCGCTGGATAAAGTGGCTGCCGGCGGGCGGTGTGACAGCGTCTTCAGTGCCGGCGATCACCAGGGTCGGCACGTGGATCGCCGACAGTTGCTCGCTAAAGTCTGCATCGCGCACCGCTGCGCAATTGGCGGCGTAGCCCTGGGGCGAGGTGGCCGCGAGCATGTCGGTAATGCGCTTGGCCTGCTGCGGGTTGGCCGCCGCGAAATCGGCGGTGAACCAGCGCGCAATCGACGCGTCGCGCAGCGCCACCATCGCGGCCGCACCGTCGCGCAGGACCATCTCGATACGCGGGTTCCACACGTCTGATGTACCGATCTTGGCCGCAGTGTTGCACACCACCAGGCGCTGCAAACGATCCCCCGCGTGAATCCCCAGCCATTGGCCGATCAGCCCGCCCATGGACAGCCCGCAGAAATGCGCGCGCGGGATGTCCAGCGCGTCCAGCAGCGCAATCACGTCGCGGCCGAGTTGTTCGATGCTGTAGGGGCCTTCGGTCACCAGGGATTGGCCGTGGCCACGGGTATCGAAGCGCAGCACGCGAAAGTGCTCGGCAAAGGCCGGGACCTGGGTGTCCCACATATTCAGGTCGGTGCCCAGCGAATTGGACAGCACCAGCACCGGTGCATCGATGGGGCCATCCAGTTGGTAATGCAGTTCGCCCTCGGCGAGTTGTACAAAAGCCACAGCAATCTCCTCAGGCAGTCAGTGCAAAGTGTTCGGTTACAGCGCGGCTGACCCAGGTTTGGGCCTGGCCCAGGTAGTGCGCCGGGTCGAGCAGGCGGTCCAGGTCTGTCGCCGACAACTCGGCGGTAATGAGCGGCTCATCGGCGAGGACGGCGCGCAGATGGCGTTGTTCGGCCACCGCGCGTTTGCAGCACTGCTCCAGCAGATGGTGCGCGGTGTCGCGGCCCAGGCGCTGCGCGAGCACGATGCTGACGGCTTCGGCCAGCACCAGGCCCTGGGTCAGGTCGAGGTTGCGCGCCATGCGCTCGGGGTCGACTTCCAGCCCTGCGCTCACCAGCAGCGCCTGTTGCAATGCGCCAGAGACCAAGCGGCAAATCTCCGGCAGGGTTTCCCATTCGGCATGCCACAGGCCCAGGCTGCGTTCGTGTTCCTGGGGCATGGCGCTGAACAGTGTCGCCACCAGGCCGGGCACGCGGGTCGCGGCGCTGATCAGCACGGCGGCGCCCACCGGGTTGCGTTTGTGCGGCATGGTCGACGAGCCGCCTTTGCCGGGCGCCGCCGGCTCGAATACTTCCGCCGCCTCGGTCTGCATCAGCAGGCTGATATCGCGGCCCAGCTTGCCAAGGCTGCCGGCGATCAGACCCAACACGCTGGCGAACTCCACCAGGCGATCACGCTGGGTATGCCAGGGTTGCTCGGGCAAGGTCAGTTGCAACTGCGCCGCCAACGCTTGGGCAACGGGCATTGCCTGTTCGCCAAGCGCAGCCAACGTGCCGGAGGCGCCGCCGAATTGCAGCACCAGCAAGCGCGGTTTCAGCTCGATCAAGCGCTGGCGGCTGCGGGTCACCGCGCCCAACCAACCGGCGATTTTCATGCCCAGGGTGACCGGCGTGGCATGCTGCAACCACGTCCGCCCGGCCAACGGTACAGCCGCATACCGCTGGGCCTGGGCTGCCAGAATATCGCCGAGGCGAGCCAGGTCGGCTTCGATCAACGCCAGCGCGCGCCGCAGTTGCAGGACCAGGCCGGTGTCCATCACATCCTGGCTGGTCGCGCCCAAATGCACATAGCGTTCGGCACTCGGGTCTTCGCCAGCCACCCACTTGCCCAGCGCCTTCACCAGCGGAATCGCCGAATTGCCCGCCGAGGCAATCGCCACGCCGAGGGCATCGACGTCATACAGCGACGCCAGGCACGCCTGGGCAATCGGCGCGACGGCCGCCTGCGGGATCAACCCGACCTGGGCCTCGGCCCGTGCCAGTGCGGCTTCGAAATCCAGCATGCCCTGCAGGCGCCCCTGGTCGCAGAACACCTCGGCCATGCTCTCAGCGCTGAAGTAAGCGTCGAACAGTTGGTTGCTCGTGCGCAGCGTCATAACGCCTCCTTTATAAATCGTGATGCAGGTACGCCGCCTGTTTCGGCAGGCGCAGGCTGAACAGGAAAGCCACCGCCATCATGCCGGTGACGTACCAATAAAAGGTGTTCTCCATGCCCAAGGATTTCAAACCCAAGGCCACGTATTCCGCCGACCCGCCGAAGATTGCGTTGGCCACCGCATAAGCCAGGCCCACACCCAGAGCGCGCACCTGGGGCGGGAACATTTCCGCTTTCACCAGGCCGCTGATGGAGGTGTAGAAACTGACAATGGCCAACGCCAGCGTGATCAGCACAAACGCCAGGAACGGACTGCTGACGGTTTTCAGGCTGAGCAGGATCGGCACCGTAAACAAGGTGCCCAGCGCGCCGAACCACAGCATCGAATTACGGCGACCGATCTTGTCGGCCAGCATGCCGAACAGCGGCTGCATGCACATATAAAGGAACAGCGCGCCGGTCATGATGTAGCTGGCGGTCTTGGCGTGCATCCCGGCGGTGTTCACCAGGTACTTCTGCATGTAGGTGGTGAACGTGTAGAAAATCAGCGAGCCACCGGCGGTATAGCCGAGCACGGTGATAAAGGCCGCTTTATGGTCACGGAACAGCGCGGCGATGCTGCCGGCGTCCTTGTCTTCGCGCATTTCCTTGCTGGTGGTTTCTTTCAGGCTGCGACGCAGCAGCAGGGAGATCACCGCCGCGATGGCGCCGATCACGAACGGAATCCGCCAGCCCCAGGCGCGCAGTTCGTCTTCGCTGAGGATCTGTTGCAGGACCACCACCACCGACACCGCCAGCAGTTGCCCGCCGATCAGGGTCACGTACTGGAAGGAGGCGAAGAACCCACGCTGGCCCTTGAGCGCGACTTCACTCATGTAGGTCGCGGTGGTGCCGTATTCGCCGCCCACCGACAAGCCCTGGAACAGCCGCGCCACCAGCAGTAACGCCGGGGCCCAGGCGCCGATGTCTTTGTAGGTGGGCAGGAAGGCGATGACCAGGGAACCGGCGCACATCATCAGCACCGAGATCATCATCGAGTTTTTGCGCCCGTGCTTATCGGCCACCCGGCCAAACAGCCAGCCGCCGATGGGCCGCATCAAGAACCCGGCGGCGAACACCCCGGCGGTGTTGAGCAGTTGCACCGTGGGGTCGTCCGAGGGGAAAAACGCCGGGGCGAAGTAAATGGCGCAGAAGGCGTAGACGTAGAAGTCGAACCATTCGACGAGGTTGCCGGAGGATGCCCCGACAATCGCAAAAATCCGTTTGCTGCGCTCTTCTCCGGTGTAGTGACTGGTTGTTGTTGTCATTTTTTTTCACTCAGTGGGAATGGTTATAGCCTAGACACACTTTGCAACAGCCATGTTCCGCTTGTAGACATTTACATAGGTGTTGCCTGAAATGGCCTCATCGGGGGCAAGCCCTCTCCCACCTTTGATGTGTGAATACATTCAAGTGTGGGAGGGGGCTTGCCCCCGATAGGTTTTCAAGCCAACTCAGTAATCAAAGAACACCGTTTCCTTATCTGTCCCCTGCAACACCACATTCCACTGATGCACACCGTCCGCATCCGGCTTGGCAATCAAGGTACTGCGCCGCTCTTTGGGCACGCGCGCGAGCAACGGGTCATCCGCATTCAGCGCCTCACCGTCAAAATAAATCCGCGTGAGCAAGTGTTTCACCAGGCCACGGGCAAATACCAGCACCACCAGGTGCGGCGCCTGGGTCGTGCCCGCCAGCCCCGGCACGCTGCCCGGCTTGACGGTGGTAAAGCGGAAGCGCCCTTCAGCATCCACCGGCACCCGGCCGAAGCCTTCGAAGTTCGGGTCCAGCGCTTTGTCCTGGTCGTCCTCCGGGTGGTCGTACTTGCCGGCGGCATTGGCCTGCCAGACTTCCAGCATGGCATCGTTGACGACATCACCGTTGCCATCCACCACTTGCCCGCTGATCGCCACGCGTTCGCCAAGGGTCGCGGCGTTGGCCAGGGCTTCGCGGTTCAGCCAGGTCAGGCCGATGTGGTAATACGGCCCGACGGTGTGGGACGTGGTCGCGTAAAGGCTCATCTCATTTCTCCATCGGCGTGGCGTCGCGGCCGCGCAGGACGATGTCCCAGCGGTAGCCGAGGGCATAGGAAGGAATGGTTTTTTCCAGGTCGAACGTGGCGATCAGGCGTTGCTTGGCCGAGGTGTCCGGTACGCAGTTGTAGATCGGGTCGTACTCGAGCAGCGGGTCGCCGGGGAAATACATCTGCGTGACCAGGCGCGTCAGCACGCTCGGGCCGAACAGCGAAAAATGGATATGCGCCGGGCGCCACGCATTGTGGTGGTTGCCCCACGGGTAGGCGCCGGGCTTGATGGTCTGGAACTGGTACCAGCCCTCGGCGTCGGTGACGGTACGCCCGGTGCCGGTGAAGTTCGGGTCGAGCGGCGCGTCGTGCAGATCGCGCGCGTGGTTGTAGCGGCCGGCCGCGTTGGCCTGCCAGATCTCCACGAGGATGCCCGGTACCGGCAGACCGTTTTCATCGAGCACGCGCCCGTGAACGATGATGCGCTCGCCCTGCGGCTCGCCGTCGTGCTGCGCAGTCAGGTCGTTGTCCTTCTCGTTGATGCGCTCGGCGCCGATGGTCGGCCCGGTGATTTCCGACAGGGAATGGGGCAGGAACACCAACGGCTGAGACGGCGAACGCAGGTTCGTCGACTGGTAGGCCGGGTGCAGGTAATCAGGTTGAGTACCCGCTTGCGGGCGCCGGTAACCGGGCTTGTCACTCATGGAGCGGTCCTCTCTTATTAGATGCGTTCAATCGCCAGCGCCAGGCCCTGGCCCACTCCAACACACATGGTCGCCAGACCTTTGCGGCCGCCGGTTTTTTCAAGTTGATGCAGAGCCGTCAGCACCAGTCGCGCACCGCTCATGCCCAGAGGATGGCCGAGGGCGATGGCGCCGCCGTTCGGGTTGACCTGGGGTGCGTCGTCGGCGATGCCCAATTCACGCAACACCGCCAGGCCCTGGCTGGCGAAGGCTTCGTTGAGTTCGATCACATCGAAATCGGTGACGGCCAGGCCCAGGCGTTCCACCAGCTTGCGAACCGCCGGCACCGGGCCGATACCCATCACCCGTGGCGCGACACCGGCGCTGGCCATGCCCAACACTCGGGCACGGGCGGTCAGGCCATGTTTTTTCACGGCCTCGGCAGACGCAAGAATCAGCGCCGCCGCCCCGTCGTTCACACCCGACGCATTGCCGGCGGTGACGGTCTTGTCCGGGCCGTTGACCGGTTTGAGTCGGGCCAGGGTTTCCAGGGTGGTGTCGGCCCGTGGATGCTCATCGTGTTCCACCACGGTTTCGCCTTTTTTATGGGCGACCCGCACCGGCACGATTTCTTCGGCGAAGAACCCGGCGGCCTGGGCGGCGGCGGTGCGTTGCTGGCTGCGCAGGGCGAAGGCGTCCTGGTCGGCGCGGGACACATGGTAGTCGTCGGCGACGTTATCGGCGGTCTGCGGCATCGCATCCACGCCGTACTGGGCCTTCATCAGCGGGTTGATGAAGCGCCAGCCGATGGTGGTGTCTTCGAGCTTCATATTGCGCGAAAACGCCGTGTCAGCCTTGCCCATCACGAACGGCGCGCGGGACATCGACTCGACGCCGCCGGCAATCGCCAATTCCATTTCACCGCTGGCAATCGCACGAAAGGCGGTGCCGATCGCGTCCATGCCCGAAGCGCACAAACGGTTGAGGGTCACGCCGGGAATGCTCGAAGGCAGGCCCGCCAGCAACAGCGCCATGCGCGCGACGTTGCGGTTGTCTTCACCGGCCTGGTTGGCGCAGCCGAGGAACACTTCATCGACTGCGTGCCAATCCACGCTAGGGTTGCGTTCGATCAACGCCTTGATCGGCAGTGCCGCCAGGTCGTCGGCGCGCACCGTGGACAGGCCACCGCCGAAACGGCCGATGGGGGTACGAATTGCATCGCAGATAAATACGTCGCGCATCAGGCTTCTCCGGGTGCTTGGCCGTGGGCGGCCGCTGTGCGGGCTTCGAGATCACGCAGGGCGGTCAGTTCGACTGCCGTCGGTTCCGCGGTGGTGCTGACCTGATCGGCAAAGCGAATAGCCCAGCCGGTGGCCGCGACCACTTGCTCGCGGGTCACGCCGGGGTGCAGCGCGGTGACCACGAACTCATGGCTGCCCTCTTCCGGCTCCATGATGCACAGATCGGTAATAATCCCGACAGGACCGGCGCCGGGCAGGCCCAGGCGCTTGCGTGAATCGCCGCCCTCGCCGTGGCCGACGGAGGTGATGAAGTCCAGCTTGTCGACAAACGAACGCGCCGACTGCTTGAGAATGATCAGCACGCTCTTGGCCGAACCGGCAATCTCCGGCGCGCCACCGGCACCCGGCAGGCGCACTTTGGGCTGGTGATAATCGCCGACCACGGTGGTGTTGATATTGCCGAAACGGTCGACCTGGGCCGCGCCGAGAAAACCGACGTCGATGCGCCCGCCCTGCAGCCAGTAGCGAAAGATCTCACCAGTGGGGACGACAGTGTCGGCAGTTTCCGCCAACTCGCCGTCACCAATGGACAGCGGCAATACGCTGGGCTTGGCGCCAATCGGGCCGGACTCGTAGATCAGCACCACATCCGGCGAGGACGTCAGGCGCGCCAGGTTGGCCGCCTTGGACGGCAGGCCGATGCCGACAAAACACACCGAATCATTCTTCAGGCGGCGTGCAGCGGCGACGGTCATCATTTCATTGGTCGAGTAAGCCATTACTTGGCCTCCTGCGCGGCGGCCAGCTTGGCCTGGAATTCACTGAAATCGGCAGTGCCGTGGATGTATTCGTCGATCCAGGCGGTAAACGTCCCACGGTCGCGAGCGATCGGGTCCCAGGCCTGGTAGAAACGGTTATCGCGTTGGTTATAGCCATGGGCATAGGACGGATGCGCGCCACCAGGCACATGGCACACCGCCGTCAGCGCCCAGGTCGGCAGCACGCAGCTGTTCATCGGCGCGTTGAGGTCGTCGACGATTTCTTCGACGGTGACGATGCAACGCTTGGCGGCCAGCGCCGCTTCCTTCTGTACGCCAAGAATGCCCCAGAGCAGCACATTGCCCTTGCGGTCGGCCTTTTGCGCGTGGATCACGCTGACGTCCGGACGTACCGACGGCACCGCCGCCAGCACTTCGCCGGTGAATGGGCAGGTGACGGTCTTGATCAGCGGGTTGACCTTGGGCAGATCGGAACCAGCGTAGGCACGCAACACCGCGAACGGCAGGCCGGAAGCACCGGCGACGTAGGCATTGGCCAGGTCGGCGTGGCTGTGTTCCTCAATCTCCAGGGGTTGCGGCCAGTGTTTCTCGACCGCATCACGCAGGCGATGCAGGGAACCCACGCCAGGGTTGCCGCCCCAGGAAAAAATCAACTTGCGGGCGCAGCCGGCGCCGATCAACTGGTCGTAGATCAGGTCAGGCGTCATACGTACCAGCGTCAGGTCTTTCTTGCCCTGACGAATGATTTCATGACCCGCCGCCGTAGGGATCAGGTGGGTAAAGCCTTCCAGTGCGACAGTATCGCCGTCGTTCACAAATCGCTTCACCGCGTCACGCAGCGCAAGAATTTCAGCCATGGGTTCGGGCTCCCGGTGTGGATCGAAAAAGGCGCGAAGGTGGCGCCGAAGTGCTTGAAGATTAAGCCGGGGCAAAAAGCCAAACAATCCGATAATCGACACAGTGTTCGATTATCGAACCGATTGTTGTCTAGCTAATCTTTCTTGCACCCACAGGAAATGCGCGTGTCTTCAGGTGGCGTCGGCATGGCTGACCATGCCTTTGATCACCACGGCGGCCGTGGCCAATGCGGCGGGGATCACCAGCGCGGTGAGCACCTGCTCGAAGTTCCAGCCCAGGCCCAGCAAGGTGGCGCCCATCCACGCGCCGAGGATCGCGCCGAAGCGGCCGATACCGAGCATCCATGACACGCCGGTGGCGCGGCCCTGGGTCGGGTAGAAGCGTGCGGCCAGGGACGGCATCGCCGATTGCGCACCGTTGACGCACATTCCGGCGATCAGCACCAAGGTCGCCAACACGGTGATATTGCCCAGGCTCTGCCCTACCGCGTAGGCAAATACCCCGGCCAGCAGGTAGAACGTGCCGATGACCTTGTGCGGGTTGAACCGGTCCATCGCCCAGCCCACCCCGACCGCACTCAACACGCCACCAAACTGGAATAGCGCACCGATGAACGCGGCCTGTTCCATGCTCGCGCCACTGTCGCGCATCAGCGTGGGCAGCCAACTGGTCAACAGGTACACAATCACCAGGCCCATGAAGTAGGTGAGCCAGAGCAACAAGGTGCCGGCGCTGTAGGTGCCGGAGAAGATCACCGCGAATACGTTGCGCGCCTTCACGGTTTTTTGCTCGGGCACGCTGAAACCGCTGGCTTGGGCGACGATGCCGGGCTCGATGGGTGACAAGGCTTTGCGCACCTTGTCGGTGCCGCGGTTGCGCACCACCAGGTAGCGCGCCGATTCCGGCAGCCATCCCCACAACACCACCGCAAGGATCAACGGCAAAATACCGCCGATGAGCAGCAAGCTGTGCCAGCCGAATGCCGGGATCAATTTGGCCGAGATAAACCCGCCACCGGCCATGCCCAGGTTGAAACCGCAGAACATGCTGGTCACCAGCAGCGATTTATGGCGTTCGGGGGTGTATTCGGACAGCAGCGTGGTGGCATTCGGCATACCGGCGCCCAACCCCAGGCCGGTGAGGAAGCGCAACACCAGCAACTGATCGACGTTGCTGCTGTAGGCCGAGGCCAGGCTGAAGGCGCCAAACACCAGCACCGCACTCACCAATACCACTTTGCGCCCGAAACGGTCCGCCAGCGGGCCGGAACCCAGGGCGCCGAATACCATGCCGATCAGCGCGGCGCTCATCACCGGGCCGAGGCTGGCGCGGTCAATGCCCCAGTCCTGGGACAGCGCGGGCGCGATGAAGCCCATGGCGGCGGTGTCGAGGCCATCGAGAAAGACAATCAGGAAACACAGGATCACCACACGCCACTGATAGCGTGACAGTGGCTGGGCATTGATGAAGGACTGCACGTCCAGGGTGGTAGCGACAGAAGGTTGATTCATTATTGTTATTCCACACCGATGGCGGGCCAACGACCTGGGGTCGTCATTATTATTGGGCGGCGCTCAGAGCGCTGCCGCACAGTAATAACCCAGGGGAAACAACGTCAATTGATCGAACCGGGATCTGTGCGGTCACCGAACAGCTTAGGCAAACAGTTGCGCACTCAACTCACGGCTGGCGCTGAGCATGCTCGGCAGGAAGCGCTGCTCCAGTTCGCTGCGGCTGACACGACCGGCATGGGTACTCACGTTGAGCGCCGCCAGCACCTGGCCGGACGCGTCATACACCGGCACTGCGATGGAGCGCAGGCCTTGTTCCAACTCCTGATCGACGATGCACCAACCCTGCTGGCGCACGTGTTGCAGACACTCGAACAAGGCTTCGGGCGTAGTAAGGGTGCGGCTGGTCTTGGTTTGCAGGTCGGCGTGGTCGAGGTAGTCCTGCAGCGACGCATCGTCCAGCGCCGCCAGCAGGATGCGGCCCATGGAAGTGCAGTACGCCGGCAAACGCCCGCCTACCGAGAGGTCCACGGAAATCAGGCGCTGCGTGGTGGCCGACCGGGCGATATAGAGGATGTCGTCGCCTTCCAGGGTGGCCATGTTGCAGGCTTCGTGAAGCTGCTCGCTCATGCGGTCCAGGTACGGTTGAGCGGAGACCGCCAGCGGCGTCGAGGACAGATAGGCATGCCCGAGGGTCAGCACCTTGGGCAACAGCGAATAGGTGCGCCCGTCAGTGGTGGCGTAGCCGAGCTTGATCAAGGTGTGCAGGCAACGGCGCACGGCGGCGCGGGGGATTTCGGTACGGTGGCTGATTTGGGCGATGGTCAAGTGACGCTTGCGTTCCTGGAACGCCTGCACCACGGCCAGGCCACGGGCCAGGGAGGTCATGAAGTCCGGATCACCGGTGAATGCCTGGATGCGTTTGGCCGGTGAAGCCACGATCGGCGGCGCCGCTGACGCAAAGGAGTTGCGCAATTGATCGTTCATTTCAAGGTCCTCTTTATTATTTTCAACCGCTGGCGCTTATCGGCAACCGCGAAGGTTGCTCGCTATTGAAAGCCGCCCCAACCGGGATGCACAAGGTTGGGTCAGCAACGTTGGGCGATTATCGGACGATCATGCGATTATCGCAATTTTGCCGGCGCGATCATAAAAACCGGATTGCATGACAGCATTGGGCTTACGCCGGCATTTATGTCGGCCACTTCCCAACCAAGACTGACGCGTGCATGTAACAAAAGCCTCACACAACGTTGACGCTTTTTAACTTTATGATGATAGTGTTATTAAAATACGCCGCTATAATGCAACCTGTGCAGAGGTCAGCCCGATATCCATATCGGGATGGGAGCTCGCCCGGCATCGTATGTTGATTATGCTGCCGTTTATAAATACCGGTTCAAGGAAGTCACCGCTGGCAATTCGTCTAAAGTTGAAGGGTTCACCTGCTCAACTTAAAACATGCCGAGGGCAATATTCGGGTGTAGCACTGCACGTTAATTAAACTCAACTCAAATTAGGTAACACTGTGACGAAAGATGAACTGCGCGCGGAACTTGAGCGCCAGGAGCAACGTTACAAGGACGTATACGGCGGGGAAGTCACCACCTACGCCGCTCAGCCTGAACCAGAGCGCAAGCCATGGCGCAAACGAGCGAGTCTGCTCGATCAGGCCTTTGCCCAGGAGATCCAAAAGATTGAACAGGAACTCAAAGCCGAAGAGCCATAAGCATCAAGGTTTGAGTCCAACGGGTTCTGCTGTCTCCGCCGGCTCACCGCCGGCGGAGGGCACCTCGCTCGTGGGTCAATTATTCAGCGTCCTGCTGCGACCAACGAAATTTCGTACAAATGTTTCAGAGATGACGTTTAGGTGACAAAACCCCACCTCTACGACGCCGCGCTTTGTAAATCAAAGACTTGCCGAGCCCCCGAAAACCCTGGGATGCGCGCTGCTGCCCGGCTTTTTTTCAATGAAGATTGTTACCGATGAGCAGCTAGTGCATCGATTACCGAGGTTTTCTGGCATAATCGCGCCCCCTTACGACCGGGTCAGAAAACCTTCATGATCGATTTATTCAGCGGACTGGATGCTTGGGTTCTCGTGAGCCTGCTGCTCGCCCTGGCCTTTGTCCTCGCCTTCGAGTTCATCAATGGCTTTCATGACACCGCTAACGCGGTGGCCACAGTCATCTATACCAAAGCCATGCCGCCGCATCTGGCCGTGTTCTTCTCCGGGTTGTTCAACTTCCTCGGCGTATTGCTCGGCGGTGTCGGTGTCGCCTACGCCATCGTGCATTTGCTGCCGGTGGAATTGCTGATCAATGTGAACACCGGCCATGGTCTGGCGATGGTCTTCTCTTTATTGGCCGCGGCGATCACCTGGAACCTGGGCACCTGGTACTTCGGTATTCCCGCCTCCAGCTCGCACACCCTGATCGGCTCGATCCTGGGCGTCGGTCTGGCCAATGCGCTGATCAATGACATTCCCCTGGCTGACGGGGTGAACTGGCAGAAGGCAATCGATATCGGTTCGTCCCTGGTGTTCTCGCCAATCGCCGGTTTCCTGGTCGCGGCCCTGGTGTTGCTGGTCCTGAAACGGTGGCGCCCACTGTCGAAGATGCACAAGACCCCGGACCAGCGCCGCAAGGTCGACGACAAGAAGCACCCGCCGTTCTGGAACCGCCTGGTCCTGGTGATTTCCGCCATGGCCGTGAGTTTCGTCCACGGTTCCAACGACGGTCAGAAAGGTATCGGCCTGATCATGCTGGTGCTGATCGGTATCGTGCCGGCGCAGTTCGTACTCGACCTGGGCAGCACCACTTACCAGATCGAGCGCACCCGCGACGCTACCCTGCACCTGAACCAGTTCTACCAGCGCAACCACGAAACCCTGGGCGAATTCCTGGCCCTGGGCAAAAGCGTGAAGGACGACCTGCCGGGCAAGTTCCGCTGCAACCCGCAGCAGACTGAACCGACCATCGACGCGCTGCTGGGCACCTTGAAAGGCGTTTCCGACTACCACGCGCTGTCGTCCGACCAACGCATCGAAGTCCGTCGCTACCTGCTGTGCCTGGACGATACCGCGAAGAAAGTCGGCAAGCTGCCAGGCCTGGAGTCCCGTGAGAAGTCCGACCTCGACAAGCTGCGCAAAGACCTGACGGCCACCACCGAATACGCTCCGTTCTGGGTGATTATCGCGGTCGCACTCGCCCTGGGCCTGGGCACCATGGTTGGCTGGAAGCGCGTGGTACTGACCATCGGCGAGAAGATCGGCAAGCAGGGCATGACTTATGCCCAGGGCATGTCGGCGCAAATCACCACCGCCAGCATGATCGGCCTGGCCAACATCTTCAGCCTGCCGGTGTCGACCACCCACGTGTTGTCGTCCGGTGTTGCCGGCACCATGGTTGCCAACAAGAGCGGCCTGCAAGGCGGCACGGTGAAGACCATCCTGATGGCCTGGGTATTGACCCTGCCGGCGACCGTAGGCCTGTCGGCCGGGTTGTTCTGGATGGCGTCCAAGGCGCTGGGCAGCTGATAGCCCGCCGGCCATGACAAAGGTGCGATCCGCGAGGGTCGCACCTTTTTTTATGCGGTCGATCTCAAGCCGAACACCGTTCAAAAGTGAGAGCGGTGTTGATTAAATCGCGGGCAAAAAAAAGGGCGACCGAAGTCGCCCAAAATGCCTTGCGTGCTCATGTAACCTGGAAAAACCTATGGTTTTTTACGCTTGTTCGCGTCTCTCCAGATAAAAAATCCAAACCCTACGAAGAACAGCACCATGAGGCCAACTGTCAGCACTCCGGCAAACACCACATTATCGAAAAACATGACTGGCCTCCTGCTGTTGCCTTGTTGCGATAGGGCTAAGTTAAAGGAGAAGGCGGGATGGGAAATTGACGAGGATCAATGTCGCCCACGACGGGGCGTAAAGAAGGGAAATAACTGACCTGCATCAATAGATGCAGGCTGTTTCAACGCTTTTTCGGTTTGTTTTTCGGTTTTTTCTTAACTTTTCCGAGCGGCATCGCCTGTTCAAACGCCTGGCGAACCTCATTCAGACGTTTATCGTTGAGGTCATGCACCCGTTTAGCGCGTTCGGCGTTCAGGTCGATCAGTTTGTCGTCATCACTCATGGCTTGGCTTACGTCGTGGCGGGGATCGCTTAATAATGCGGCCTCACTTGCCCGACAGCAAATCAGCGGGCGACAAAATGCAGGTCATCGCCCAAAATCGGCACTTCTCCCTTACCCAAGAGGCGCACACAGGTGGCACTGCACAAGGACCTTCCGCCGTTGCTGGCCCTGCGCGCCTTCGAGGCCGTGGCGCGGCACTTGAGCTTTATCAAGGCGGCCCATGAGTTGTCAGTGACCCAGAGTGCGCTCAGCCATCAGGTACACAAGCTCGAACAGTACCTGGGCAAACCACTATTTGTCCGACGCACCCGCGCGATTGATCTGACCGCAGACGGCCAACACTACTACGAGCAAATCCGCCCGGCCCTCGACCTGATCGCCGCCGCCACCCGCAGCCAACGGGTGGTGTCCAGCGTCACGGTGTTGCGCATCGGCTTGCTCGCATCCTTTGCCACCTTATGGCTGGCGCCGCGCCTGGCGGGTTTTCTGCAACGCTACCCGCAGATCCAGGTGGAGCTGGTGCCAGCGATTCAACTGGCGAACGTCGCGGCGGCCGAGGTCGACCTGGCCATCCGCTATGGCAAGGGCGACTGGCCTGACGTGCAGGCCACGCGGCTGATGCCGGAAGTGCTCTCCCCCGTGTGCAGCCCGGCGTTCAAGGCCAGCCGGCAGCACAACGGCGCTCTGCTGATGGCCACCTCGCACCGCCCGTTCGAATGGACGGATTGGTCCGGCCATTATCAAGTCGACCTCAGCCCGCATCCGCGCGTGGTGCTGCATGACTACAACATCGTGGTCGAAGCCGCCGTGGCCGGCCAAGGTATCGCCATGGGCCGTCACCGCTTGATCGAGCGCCGGCTCCAGGACGGCAGCCTGGTAGAAGCCTTCGACTGGCCGCCGTATCGCAGCGAAATCGGCTACTGGCTGATCGCGCCCCAAGGCCCCGCCAGCGCGGCGGCCGAATGTTTCAGCGCGTGGTTGAAGGCTGCCTGCGCCGACGCGTGAGTTATTTCGATACGTCGAATGATATCTATGCGTTTGCCGTCCATCACCTTGATCAACATGCTGAAACCTCTCAACCCAGAGGATTCAACATGCGCGATTCCATCCGCCAACGCGTGCAGGCCCTCGGCCTCACGCTGCCGACGCCCAGCCAGCCGATTGCCAATTACATCAACCACGTGATCAGCCGGAATCAGTTGTTTATCTCCGGGCAAATCCCATTGCTGGGCGGCAAACCGGCCTATGTCGGCCGCCTGGGCGAACCCCTCGGCGACAAAGGCCGGCATGTACGCACGGCTGTCGGTGTGTCCAGCCTGCCGGGGGGCGTGGCGGTGGAAGTCGACGCCATGTTCGAGCTGCAGCCATGAGCCCGCTCGACGTCCAGCGCCTGCGCGAGGCCACGCCGGGTTGTCGGTCCGGTCTCGTACACTTCAACACGGCCGGTGCTGCATTGCCGAGCCAGGCGACCCTCGACACCATCATCGAGCAACTGCAACGCGAAGCGTGCGACGGCCCGATGGAGGCCAGCGAACATGGCGCCATCCTGGTGGAAAAAGCCCGCCGCGCCGCCGGCCAGTTGCTCAATGCACCCACCGCGTCGATTGCCTTTGCCGGCAGCGGCTCGACCGCCTGGAGCCTGGCGTTCCAGGCGCTGGGCCGGTGGCAGCCGGGCGACAGGATTCTGGTGGGGCGCCACGAATGGGGCGGCAACCTGGCGAGCATGGAACTGGCGGTGCAGGCCGGTGCGCGAATCGAGGTAATCCCCTGCGATGAAACCGGTGCAGTCTGCCCGGTAGCCCTGGAAGCGATGATCGACGCAAGCGTGAAACTGATCGACCTGACCTGGCTCCCCGCCAATGGCGGCCTGATCAACCCCGCCCAGGCGATTGGTCAAGTGGCCAGGCGGCATGGCATCCCCTACTTCATCGATGCCGGCCAGGCGGTCGGCCAGGTGCCGGTGGATGTGCAGGCGCTGCACTGCGACGTGCTCAAGTCAGCGGGCCGCAAGCACCTGCGCGGGCCGCGGGGCACGGCGCTGCTGTACGTGCGGCCGGACTTTCTGGCGCGGTTGAACCCTGCGCAGCGCGATGTGTTTTCAGCGCCGTGGAGCGCCCAGGGGTTCGGCCTGCGCAACGATGCCCGACGCTTTGAAACCAGCGAAACGTCCTACGCCTTATTGGCAGGTTTGGGCAATGCGTTGCAGGAACTCAATCAACTGGGGATTGAGCGGGTGTGGGACCGGGTCCGGCAGACCAGCGAGCGAATCCGCGAAACGTTGCGTCAGACTCCGGGAATCTCTCTGCATGACTTGGGCACCAGCCAATCAGGCTTGATCGCCTTCAACCTCGCCGGCTGGGACGCCTTCGAGCTCAAGCGTCGCCTGGAGCTCAAGCGCATCAATATCGGCGCCAACGATGTGGCGTATACCCCACTGGATATGCAGTCACGAGGCCTGGCCAGCATTGCGCGAATCTCCGTCAGCCCGCTCAACACCGATCAGGACATTGAACGGCTGATGGCGGCCTTGCGCGAACTGCGCGATTAAACCTCGACGTCCACCCACAACCCCTGGCGCGGCGCGTCTTCGATCAGCGGCGCCACGGGCACGGTGTTATCGGCGTTGAGCTCGTCGCCCGGGATCGCCAAGTGCGCCTCCGGGTCGTCATCGGCTTCACGCCGGCGTTTCTGCTGCTCCTGCTGGCGACGTTGCTCCTCGCGCAGCAAAAACGTCGACTGCTCGGCATCGCCATTTTTCAGGTCGATCGTGCTCTCGTTGGAACTCGCTTGTACGGGCACCACGGGCGGAATATCGGGTTTTTGACGCACCGGGTCGAGTTGCGACGTGACCGGCACAACGCTGACGGGCAGCATAGGTGGCAGCATAATAGTTGTTCTCCTGTCAGCAGGCTGTCGGCGGGCGGCGGGCGGACTTGAGCGCAGGCTTGCCAACCTGTGACCCAGTCGACACTCACAAGTGCCCGCCATCTGTCGACTCAACATTCGATGCACGGCGCAAACCGCGTAGTTTTTGTCAGAGTCCTTTGGATGAGGGCCTTGTTCCGTTAAGATAGTCGGCTTTTTCACGGCGGGAGTCAGGCAGCATGGCGCAGCAGTATCAACCGGGGCAACGCTGGATTAGTGACAGCGAAGCAGAGCTGGGTTTAGGCACCGTTCTGGCACAGGACGGCCGCTTGCTGACCGTGCTCTATCCGGCCACTGGCGACACGCGCCAGTATGCGCTACGGAATGCGCCCCTCACCCGCGTGAGGTTCTCGCCGGGCGACAGCATCACCCATTTCGAAGGCTGGAAAATGACCGTGCAAGAAGTCGACGACGTCGACGGCCTGCTGGTCTACCACGGCCTCAATGGGCAGAACGAGCAGGTCACCCTGCCGGAAACCCAACTGTCGAACTTCATCCAGTTCCGCCTGGCCAGCGACCGTCTGTTCGCCGGGCAGATCGACCCGCTGGCCTGGTTCTCGCTGCGCTATCACACCCTGGAACACACCAGCCGCCAGTTGCAATCTTCGCTGTGGGGCCTGGGCGGCGTGCGGGCGCAACCGATTGCCCACCAGTTGCACATCGCCCGTGAAGTCGCCGACCGTATCGCGCCACGGGTATTGCTGGCCGACGAAGTGGGCCTGGGCAAGACCATCGAAGCCGGCCTGGTGATCCATCGCCAGTTGCTGTCCGGGCGCGCCAACCGCGTGCTGATCCTGGTTCCGGAAAACCTGCAGCACCAATGGCTGGTGGAAATGCGCCGGCGCTTCAACCTGCAAGTGGCGCTGTTCGACGAAGAACGCTTCATCGAAAGCGATGCCGCCAACCCGTTCGAAGACACCCAGCTGGCCCTGGTGGCCCTGGAGTGGCTGGTGGACGACGAGAAGGCCCAGGACGCACTGTTCGCCGCCGGCTGGGACCTGATGGTGGTCGACGAAGCCCACCACCTGGTCTGGCATGAAGACAACGCCAGCGCCGAGTACTCGCTGGTCGAACAGCTGGCCGAGGTCATCCCTGGCGTGCTGCTGCTCACCGCTACCCCGGAACAACTGGGCCAGGACAGCCACTTCGCACGCCTGCGCCTGCTGGACCCGAACCGTTTCCACGATCTGCAAGCGTTCCGCGCCGAAAGCGAGAACTATCGCCCGGTGGCCGAAGCGGTGCAGGAACTGCTGGACAAGGGCCGTCTCTCCCCGGCCGCGCACACCACCATCCAGGGTTTCCTCGGCAACGAAGGTGAAGCGCTACTCACCGCCGTCAACGATGGCGACACCGAAGCCAGCGCGCGCCTGGTGCGCGAGCTGCTCGACCGCCACGGCACCGGCCGCGTACTGTTCCGCAACACCCGCGCCGCGGTGCAGGGCTTCCCGGAGCGCAAGCTGCACGCCTACCCGCTGCCGAACCCGGACGAATACCTCGAATTGCCGCTGGGCGAACACGCCGAGCTGTACCCGGAAGTCAGCTTCCAGTCGCAGCCGGACATTGAGGAAGACAATCGCTGGTGGCGCTTCGACCCACGGGTTGAATGGCTGATCGACCAGCTGAAAATGCTCAAGCGCACCAAGGTCCTGGTGATCTGCGCCCACGCCGAAACCGCGATGGACCTCGAAGACGCCCTGCGCGTGCGCTCCGGCATCCCGGCCACGGTGTTCCACGAAGGCATGAACATCCTCGAACGTGACCGCGCCGCCGCCTACTTCGCCGATGAAGAATTCGGCGCCCAGGTGCTGATCTGTTCGGAAATCGGCAGCGAAGGCCGCAACTTCCAGTTCTCCCACCACCTGGTGCTGTTCGACCTGCCGTCCCACCCCGACCTGCTGGAACAGCGGATCGGCCGTCTGGACCGGATCGGCCAGAAACATGTGATCGAACTGCACGTGCCGTACCTGGAAACCAGCCCGCAAGAGCGCCTGTTCCAGTGGTACCACGAAGCGCTGAATGCGTTCCTCAACACCTGCCCGACCGGCAACGCCTTGCAGCATCAGTTCGGCCCACGCCTGCTGCCGCTGCTGGAAAACGCCGACGACGGCGAGTGGCAAGCCCTGATCGACGAAGCCCGTGCCGAGCGCGAGCGCCTGGAACAGGAACTGCACACCGGCCGCGACCGTTTGCTGGAACTCAACTCCGGCGGCGCGGGTGAAGGCGATGCGCTGGTGGAAGACATCCTCGAGCAAGACGACCAGTTCGCCCTGCCGATCTATATGGAAACCCTGTTCGATGCGTTTGGTATCGACAGCGAAGACCATTCGGAAAACGCGCTGATCCTCAAGCCCAGCGAAAAAATGCTCGACGCCAGCTTCCCCCTGGGCGATGACGAAGGGGTGACCATCACCTACGACCGTAACCAGGCGCTGTCGCGTGAAGACATGCAGTTCATCACCTGGGAACACCCGATGGTGCAGGGCGGCATGGACCTGGTGCTGTCCGGCTCCATGGGCAACACCGCCGTCGCGCTGATCAAGAACAAGGCGCTCAAGCCCGGCACCGTGTTGCTGGAGCTGCTCTACGTCAGCGAAGTGGTTGCCCCGCGCTCGCTGCAACTGGGCCGCTACCTGCCGCCGGCCGCCCTGCGCTGCCTGCTGGACGCCAACGGCAACGACCTGTCCGGCCGCGTGTCGTTCGAAACCTTGAACGACCAGCTGGAAAGCGTGCCACGGGCCAGCGCCAACAAGTTCGTCCAGGCCCAGCGCGACCAGCTGACGCCACGCATCAACGCCGGCGAAGAGAAGATCACCCCGCGCCATGCCGAGCGCGTGGCCGAGGCCAAGCGTCGCCTGGCAGCCGACACCGACGAAGAACTGGCGCGCCTGACCGCGTTGCAAGCGGTCAACCCGACCGTGCGCGACAGCGAACTGGTTGCCCTGCGCCAACAGCGCGAGCAAGGCCTGGCCATGCTCGACAAGGCCGCGCTGCGCCTGGAAGCGATCCGGGTGTTGGTGGCGGGTTGATTGCTGCGTTGCTCAGCTAAAAAGAAGGCCCGCGCAATGCGGGCCTTTTTTATTCACTGAAGAAGGTCTTCGCCAGTCATGGCCTCATCGGGAGCAAGCCCCCTCCCACACTTGGAATGCAGTTCCAGTGTGGGAGGGAGCTTGCTCCCGATGGCGTCAACGCGATCTCAAGCCGTCGCAGCAGCAGCCGGCACCGCCACCTCCACCGCCACCAGCCCGTCTTTCATCCGCTTGGCATCCCGCACAAAACTGCGCGACGCCTGAAACAGAAACAGCATGGTCAAGAACAGCGCCACCGGAATCAGGTACATGGCGTCATGCAACCCCACCGCTTTATAAGCCTCGGTCATCTGCTCCGCCCCGGCGGCATACATCGCCGAATGGGCAAAGTGATCGGACAAGCCCCCCACCACCACCGGCCCCATGCCGCCACCCAGCAAGTACAGGCCGGCAAAGAACAGCGCCATCGCCGTGGCCCGCAGGCGCGGCTCGACCACGTCCTGGATCGCCGTGTACACACAGGTGTAGAAGTTGTAGGCAAACAACCAACCCACACTGAACAGCGCGACAAACACACCGATCTCGATACGCCCGGCGTGCAAGGCCCAGGCGGTGGTGACGGTGGAAATGATCAGGCTGAACGCGGCAAACAACAGGCGGCCATTGGCAACCCGTTGATGGATCTTGTCGGCGATCCAGCCGCCCAACGTCAGGCCGACCAGCCCGGTCAACCCGACGATCACCCCGGTGGCAACCGCCGCGTCCTGCAACGGCATCAGGAAATAGCGCTGCAGCATCGGCACCAGGAACGAGTTACACGCATAGGTTGCGAAGTTGAAGCACAACCCGGCCAGCACCAACCAGAGAAAGGTCGGCACCGCCAGCACGCGGCGGATCGGGCGGTCGACGCGTTCCTGGGAGACTTGCACGGTTTCTGCCGCGCCGCGCTTGGGTTCTTTGATAAAGAACATGAAGACCGCGAGGATCAGCCCCGGCACGGCCGCGATAAAGAACGGCGCGCGCCAGCTGTCGAACGCCTTGACCATCGCGCCAATGGTAAAGAACGCCAGTAACAGGCCCAATGGCAGGCCCAGCATGAAAATGCCCATGGCCCGCGCACGGCGGTGGGCCGGGAACAGGTCGCCAATCAGCGAATTGGCCGCCGGCGCGTAGCTGGCTTCGCCGATGCCGATGCCCATACGCACCAACAGGAACGTCCAGAAACTGCCGACCATGCCGTTGATCGCCGTCAACCCGCTCCACGCGAACAGGCCCCACCCCATGAGTTTGCTGCGCGAACCGGTATCGGCCAGGCGCCCGAGCGGCAGGCCGGCAATGGCGTAGACAATGGTGAAGGCGGTGCCGATGATGCCCAGCTGAAAGTCGCTCAGGTGCCATTCCATGCGGATCGGCTCGATGATGATCGCCGGAATGGTGCGGTCGAAGAAGTTGAACAGGTTGGCGAGGAACAGCAGGAACAGAATGCGCCAGGCATTCGCCGCTTGGGTCGAGTTCTGCATGGGTCCGTCTCTTTTATTGTTATGAGAGCTGCGATGCCCGATGCATCCTGCTCAGGTATCTGCAACATAGTCAGGCCGGCGACGCTTGTCTGTAATGATTCGTAACGCTGATAGGGCATGATTCCACCCGAAACTACGGGACTTTCCCTACGAAAAATATAAGTGTGCCCTCCTCTTCCCAACGGCCATGGCGCGATTAGAATGGCGAGCCTTCCTGTCACAACCCTTCTTACTTTCCTTATCGAAGACGCCCATGTCCGAAGCCAGTCCGTGTCTGAATTGCGGTGCCTGCTGTTCACACTTCCGTGTGTCTTTCTTCTGGGGTGAGTGCGCCTCGGCGGGGGGCACGGTGCCCGATGACCTGGTGGTGCAGATCAACCCCACACGCGTGGCGATGATCGGGACCGACCAGAAACCCGCGCGCTGCTGCAGCCTTGAGGGCGAAGTGGGCAAAGGCACTCATTGCACGATCTATGAGCAGCGCTCCAGCGTGTGCCGCGAGTTCGACGCCTCCTGGAGCCACGGTGTGCAAAACACCGATTGCGATGCCGCGCGCGCAGCATTTGGTCTGACGCCGCTGGAGCCACCGCCTTTCGAGCTGGACCTGCCGATCAGCGCTTAGCCGCCAACAGGGCCGTGATGTCGGTCCGGGTGAGCTGCCCGCCAGCGCGATCATGAAGATTTCCGCTGCCCGCAGCGGCGCCCACTTGCCTGCCAGAGCAATTCGCTGACGCCGAATCTTTGGCATTTCGCCATCATTTATCTAAAGAATGCCGGTAAACGGCCGATTCATCAGAGTCGGGCCGGGATTTCCCCTTGAAACGCTAGGGTTAAACCTATCGCCCCGGACCCGGACGCACTGTAAAGTCGCGAACTCCCACTCAGTGATGGCTTTTTAACATTTCACAGCCATCCGCCCAGGTACATGGCGCACAATGACTTCTAAAAATAACTCTGCCACCGTGGTCTCCGATGTGTTGCCGACAGCTCCTGCGGAAAAACCTTCAGGTTCGAAGTCATTGAGCAGCCCCCCTCCACTGGCGACCCAGCAATACCTGTACTTCACCGAGACCAATACCGACCGCATCCTCGACAACCTCGACGGCCTGCGCGACATGGTGTTCCCGCGCCTGCCCCATCAGGAAGTCGATGGCGAGCCGCGCAGCGAACAGGAATTCCCCTCGGTGTGCCTGATCGGCCTGGGCCGCTGCGGTTCGAACATTGCGCTGGACGTGGCCGAGCTGGTCTATAACGCACGCAAGTTCTACCTCAACGAATTCAGTACCGAAGACAAGTCGACAGACAAGGGCTACAGCCCCGCCCAATGGATTCGCAACAACCTGCGCCTGGGCGTCGGCAAGGCCAGCAAACCGGTGTTCCTGGTGGAGCCGCTGGTGATGCTGGGCGACCTGGACAAAGACATCGCCGGGCGCATCCGATTCTCGCGCAAGGGCGAAAAAAGCGGCTTCCTGCGCGATTACAGCAAGATGAAAATCATGGACCTCTCGGAAGTCCATGCCGGTGGCGCCGGTAACGCGCCGATCCTCGGCCAGTACCTGGCCAAGATCATCCTCAATAAAGACACCCAGCGTTTTTCCAGCCCCGACTGGAAGATGATCCATTCGTACCTGATCGACTCCTGCGGCATCAAGGCCAACCAGTCGCGCCTGTATTTCTCGATCTTCAGCGCCGGCGGCGGCACCGGCTCGGGCATGGCGTCGGAGTTCGGCCTGGCCCAACAGCATTCGTACATGAACAAGACGTTCGACACCAAGCCGGCCGACGAGCACGACAGCAAAAGCGGCCACGCCTTCGTTTTCGAACCGATCTTCACCAGCGGCATCTGCGTGCTGCCGAACATCTCCGACCACCGCAGCGAAATGTCCGAGGCGCTGCACATCAACGCCGGGCGGCTGCTCTGCAAGTATCTGTCGGAAGAATGGGATTTCTCGTACAACTTCGCCAATGAAGACAGCAGCGAAGCCAGCGTCAAGGGCCGTATCCGCCCGTGGAACGCGATGATGCTGATCTCCAACGACATCATGCGTTACGCCGAAGAGAGCGATGACGGCAATATCCAGAACATTGATGTCAATGCCATGGAAAAGCACGCCAACCAGTATATCTCGCAACAGATCTTCAACATTCTTACCGCCCAGGCGGTCACCACCGACTACGACCAGAACTACTTCCGTCGCGCCGGTATCGACATCGGCGAAACCATCCGCCTGGATGCCAACGACCTGTTCATGAGCCTGGCCGGCCCGGTGGCGATTGCCTACGCCGAATCGGTGGTCCCGGAAACCCCGGCGCCGTCGGGTGACAAGTTCAAGGTGTTCGACAAAGAGCCGCAGCGCCTGAACATCGACGACCTGTTCTTCCGCTCCATCGACCTGCCGCACTTCAACAAAGTCACCCAGGCCATCGAAGGCATCAGCCTGCTGCCGATCGAGTCCAAGCGCTACAAGGCCTCCCTGGAGCAGTACAAGAACTCCGGCTATGACGCGGCGGCGCTGCACGACCTGCACTTCTTCAAGAACTGCTCGTCGGTGGTGTCGATCGTGTCGCTGCCCAAGGACTACAAACTGTCCTACATGGACCTGAACCGCCTCAAGACCCACCTCAACAGCCTGTTCCCCAACACCACGCTCAAGCGCTACGCCCTGGTGATCGGCGCGTCGGCCAACCTGTCGCTGACCACCCTGATCGCCAAGAGCCCGTGCCTGTCGGATGACTTCCTGACGCTGATCGTGGCGTTCATCAAACGCTGCTTTGCGCGCAACCCGTACCGTTTCGACGACACGCTGGACAACTCGATCCTGGACTTCATCATCCACGAGGATTTCGACGAAGAGCGTATCGACGAACTGCTCAATGAGTTTGAAAACCCGGCGAAGATCCTCGACACCAACTGGTACGCGATCAAGCCGATGTATGAGAAGAAGTACCGTGAGTTGATCAATGACAAAGATAAGTTTGTCTCGATCAATGACATTCGCCTGTCACGGGATTGCGTGAAGAAGGCGATCAAGTACTTGCGTGAGATTTACCGTCATCGGATCGGCAAGACTAAGATTATTTCGTTGAACAACCATACCGGCAAAACCGCCTAGTTGTCTGTGGCGAGGGAGCACGCTCCCTCGCCACAGCGATCTGCTAACACCAAGAAACAATTCCCCGGGCATTTCGCCGTCGGCAAAACTGTTCCCGTGACGCGCACGTCACCCTCGGCTGTGACCTTTCTCCACGGCAAGATGCCATCACCGCATCAGCGGTTACTCCGCTACACACTTGCAGCGGCGCAAACCATGCACCATTTTCGCGCAGGCTTTTCTTACGCTGCCCTTTCCTGGATCAGAATCCACGGCGAAACCACCACCGCCCACAGGCTCGGATCACGCTCCAGCAGGTCCAATGCCCGCGTCGCAGACACTTCGCCCAGGCTCCCCGAGGCCAGCCAGGCAGCGACTTTATCGCGCTGATCCTCGGCCATGCCTTCGGCCGCCTCGATCAAATCCAGGCCGGCGTCGACCCACAATAGGGCACCCTTGGCAAAGAACGGTTCGAGCTCCTTCCAGGAGATTTCGGCGGTTTCACCGAGCAGCTTGGCATAGAGGGTGCTAGGTTCTTGCGTCATGGGGATTCACCTTGGGAAAAAATCGGCGCAATCATAACGTCGTGTCTCTCGTAGAAAAACCCAGTTGCAAATGAGTGAACGATTGAAAGCGTCAGGAAAGCCACGGATTGTCCGCCACTGCGGCAGCGTCCCGGCGCAATTCTGTCTTTTTCTTTCATTTAAGCGACACGCCCGGGTATTGCCCCCAGCAGCCAGCTTTTCAAGCGATCAACCGGCGCTCTACACTGTACCGGTACAGTTGCCAGGGCACTGCCGGGGGGATATTCAAGATATCTGATCCGGTTCTGCAGCTCACAAGGCCGCTAGAACTATAAAAAAGACAACAGTAAGAGTGGAGCACTATGAATAAGGCTACTAAGCAGATTTCCAAACTGTTTGCCGCTATGGTCCTGGCCGGGGTTGCCAGCCATTCGTTCGCAGCCGACACCATCAAGATCGGCATCGCCGGGCCTAAAACCGGTCCTGTCACGCAATATGGCGACATGCAGTTCATGGGTGCCAAGCAAGCGATCGCCGACATCAACGCCAAGGGCGGCGTCGATGGCAAAATGCTCGAAGCCAAGGAATACGACGACGCCTGCGATCCCAAGCAAGCCGTGGCCGTCGCCAACAAAGTGGTCAACGACGGCGTCAAGTTCGTGGTCGGTCACCTGTGCTCCAGCTCCACTCAGCCCGCGTCCGACATTTATGAAGACGAAGGCGTGATCATGATTACCCCGGCAGCCACCAGCCCGGAAATCACCGCCCGTGGCTACAAGCTGATTTTCCGCACCATCGGCCTGGACAGCGCCCAAGGCCCGGCGGCCGGCAACTACATCGCCGACCACGTGAAGCCGAAGATCGTTGCCGTGCTGCACGACAAGCAACAATACGGTGAAGGCATCGCCACTGCCGTTAAACAGACCCTCGAGAAGAAAGGCACCAAGGTTGCCGTCTTCGAAGGCCTGAACGCCGGTGACAAGGACTTCTCCTCGATCATCCAGAAACTCAAGCAAGCCAACGTCGACTTCGTCTACTACGGCGGCTACCACCCTGAGCTGGGCCTGATCCTGCGCCAAGCCAAGGAAAAAGGCCTGAACGCCAAGTTCATGGGCCCAGAAGGCGTCGGCAACGACTCCATCTCGCAAATCGCCCAGGGCGCTTCCGAAGGCCTGCTGGTGACCCTGCCGAAATCCTTCGACACCGACCCGGCCAACAAAGCCATCGTTGAAGAGTTCGCCAAGAACAAGCAGGACCCAACCGGTCCGTTCGTGTTCCCGGCCTACTCGGCCATTGAAGTCATCGCCGGTGGTATCAAAGCCGCGAAAAGCGAAGACACCGCCAAAGTGGCCGAAGCCATCCACGCGGGCACCTTCAAGACCCCTACCGGCGATCTGAGCTTCGACGCCAAGGGCGACCTGAAGGACTTCAAGTTCGTGGTCTACGAGTGGCACTTCGGCAAACCGAAAACCGAAGTTTCCCCTCAGTAAGCCAGGCGTTACTGGTCAACAAGCCCACTGTGAGAGCAGTGGGCTTTGTTTTACGAGGTTTATGGGCCTGTCACCCGCGATCCGGGCGCTGGCTCACCTGAAAATCTTAAAACCGTCACCAGCGGTTCGCTGGCAAACGCTTTGCGCAAATGTGCTCACAGAACACAGCGCAGGGCCGGAACATGACTCCACCAGTGAAATGCGTATCGGGTTTTTAGGAGCGTTGTAATGCCTGAGATCTATCATTTTTTCCAACAGCTGGTTAATGGCCTGACCATTGGCAGCACCTATGCCTTGATAGCCATTGGCTACACAATGGTTTACGGCATCATTGGAATGATCAACTTCGCCCATGGCGAGGTCTACATGATTGGTTCCTACGTGGCCTTCATTGCCCTTGCCGGGCTGGCCATGATGGGGATCCACTCCCTGCCGTTGTTGATGACCGCCGCGTTCCTGGCGTCGATCGTCGTAACCAGTGCCTATGGCTACAGTATCGAACGGGTTGCCTATCGTCCCTTGCGTGGCAGCAACCGTTTGATCCCGCTGATTTCCGCCATCGGCATGTCGATTTTCCTGCAGAACACCGTATTGCTGTCCCAGGACTCCAAGGACAAGTCCATTCCCAACCTGATCCCGGGGAGCTTCTCCTTCGGCCCAGGCGGCGCACAAGAAGTGCTGATTTCGTACATGCAGATCCTGGTCTTCGTCGTCACCCTGGTGGCCATGCTGGGCCTGACCCTGTTCATTTCCCGCTCCCGTCTGGGGCGCGCCTGCCGGGCCTGCGCCGAAGACATCAAGATGGCCAACCTGCTGGGCATCAACACCAACAACATCATCGCCCTGACCTTCGTCATCGGTGCCGCGCTGGCGGCCGTCGCGGCCGTGCTTTTGAGCATGCAGTACGGCGTGATCAACCCCAACGCCGGTTTCCTGGTCGGCCTCAAGGCCTTTACCGCAGCGGTATTGGGCGGCATCGGCAGCATTCCGGGCGCGATGCTCGGCGGGCTGGTGCTGGGGGTGGCCGAAGCGTTTGGCGCCGATATCTTCGGCGACCAGTACAAGGACGTCGTGGCGTTCGGCCTGTTGGTTCTGGTGCTGTTGTTCCGTCCGACCGGCATTTTGGGCCGTCCGGAGGTTGAGAAAGTATGAGCAGATATCTTAAATCGGCGTTTTTCAGCGCCCTGTTGGTGTGGGCCGTGGCGTTCCCGGTACTCGGCCTCAAGCTGAGCATTGTCGGCATCAACCTGGAAGTGCATGGCACCGGTCCCGTGACCCTGACCATCATTGCCCTGTGTTCGGTGCTGATGTTCCTGCGCGTGCTGTTCACCCGGCAGGTCGGCGCGTTGTTCAAGGGCAACCGTGGCCCGCTGGTATCGCCCAAGGTCAGCCAATTCCTGACCCTGCCGCGCACCCAGCGCTACATCATCATCGGCCTGATCGTGGCCGCGCTGATCTGGCCGTTCTTCGGCTCGCGCGGTGCGGTCGACATCGCCACCCTGATCCTGATCTACGTGTTGCTGGGCCTGGGCCTGAACATCGTGGTCGGTCTGGCCGGCCTGCTCGACCTGGGTTATGTGGGTTTCTACGCCGTGGGCGCCTACACCTATGCGCTGCTCTCGCACTACCTGGGCTGGAGCTTCTGGATCTGCCTGCCCCTGGCCGGCATGGCGGCGGCGACGTTCGGCTTCCTGCTGGGCTTCCCGGTGCTGCGTCTGCGCGGCGACTACCTGGCCATCGTGACCCTGGGCTTCGGGGAAATCATCCGACTGTTCCTGCGTAACCTGACCGACATCACCGGTGGCCCCAACGGCATCAGCAGCATTCCCAAGCCGACCTTCTTCGGGCTGTCGTTCGAGCGCTCTGCGGCCGAAGGCATGCAGACCTTCCACGAGTACTTCGGGATTGCCTACAACCCGGTGAGCAAAGTGGTGTTCCTGTACCTGGTGGCGCTGTTGCTGGCCCTGGCCGCACTGTTCGTGATCAACCGCCTGCTGCGCATGCCGATCGGCCGTGCGTGGGAAGCGCTGCGCGAAGATGAAATCGCCTGCCGGGCCCTAGGCCTGAACCCGACCATCATCAAGCTGTCCGCGTTCACCCTGGGCGCCGCGTTCGCCGGTTTTGCCGGTAGCTTCTTCGCCGCTCGCCAAGGCCTGGTGACGCCGGAGTCGTTCACCTTTATCGAGTCGGCGATCATCCTCGCCATCGTGGTACTGGGTGGCATGGGCTCGCAGTTGGGCGTGATTCTCGCGGCGATCGTGATGATCCTGCTGCCGGAAATGATGCGTGAGTTCAGCGAATACCGCATGTTGATGTTCGGCGCCATGATGGTGCTGATGATGATCTGGCGTCCTCAAGGCCTGCTGCCCATGCAACGTCCACACATGGAGCTGCGCAAATGAGCCGCGAGATCCTGAAAGTCGAAAACTTGAGCATGCGCTTCGGCGGCTTGCTGGCGGTCAATGGCGTGGCCCTGACCGTGAAGGAAAAACAAGTGGTTGCGCTGATCGGCCCCAACGGCGCCGGCAAGACCACGGTGTTCAACTGCCTCACCGGTTTCTACAAGCCCAGCGGTGGCAGCATCCTGCTCGACGGCCAGCCGATCCAGGGCCTGGCCGGTCACGAGATCGCCCGCAAGGGCGTGGTGCGGACCTTCCAGAACGTGCGGTTGTTCAAGGACATGACGGCGGTCGAGAACCTGCTGATCGCTCAGCACCGTCACTTGAACACCAACTTCTTCGCTGGCTTGTTCAAGACCCCGGCGTTCCGCAAGAGCGAGCGCGAGGCCATGGAATACGCGGAGTATTGGCTGGACAAGGTCAACCTCACCGAGTTCGCCAACCGCCCCGCCGGCACCCTGGCCTATGGGCAGCAACGTCGCCTGGAAATCGCCCGCTGCATGATGACCCGCCCGCGGATCCTGATGCTCGACGAACCGGCCGCCGGTTTGAACCCCAAGGAAACCGAAGACCTCAAGGCGCTGATCGGCGTGTTGCGTGAGGAAAACAACGCCACGGTGCTGTTGATCGAACACGACATGAAACTGGTCATGAGCATTTCTGACCACATCGTGGTGATCAACCAGGGCACGCCCCTGGCCGACGGTACGCCGGAGCAGATCCGCGACAATCCTGAAGTGATCAAAGCCTATCTGGGGGAAGCGTAAAATGCTGCAATTCGAAAACGTTTCCACTTTCTACGGAAAGATCCAGGCCCTGCACAGCGTCAACGTCGAAGTGCGCCAGGGTGAGATCGTCACGCTGATCGGCGCCAACGGTGCCGGCAAGTCGACCTTGCTGATGACCTTGTGCGGTTCGCCGCAGGCCCACAGCGGCAGCATCCGCTACATGGGTGAAGAGCTGGTGGGCCAGCAGTCGTCGCACATCATGCGTAAAAGCATTGCCGTGGTGCCGGAAGGCCGACGGGTGTTTTCGCGCCTGACCGTCGAAGAGAACCTGGCCATGGGCGGGTTCTTCACCGACAAGGGCGACTACCAGGAGCAAATGGACAAGGTGCTGCACCTGTTCCCCAGGCTCAAGGAACGCTTCAGCCAGCGCGGTGGCACCATGTCCGGCGGCGAGCAGCAAATGCTCGCCATCGGTCGCGCGCTGATGAGCAAACCCAAGCTGTTGCTGCTCGACGAACCTTCCCTGGGCCTGGCGCCGATCATCATCCAGCAGATCTTCGACATCATCGAACAGCTGCGCAAGGACGGTGTGACGGTGTTCCTGGTCGAACAGAACGCCAACCAGGCGCTGAAAATCGCCGACCGTGCCTATGTGCTGGAAAACGGCCGGGTGGTGATGCAGGGCACGGGTGAACAGTTGCTGACCGATCCGAAGGTGCGTGAGGCGTACCTCGGCGGTTAACACCCGGTTGCTAAATGTGGGAGGGGGCTTGCCCCCGATGGCGCCATGTCAGGCACAGAACATGTGACTGATATACCGTCATCGGGGGCAAGCCCCCTCCCACATTTGTTTCGGGTGATCGCTGAATTTTTTTTCAAACGGCTTGTAACGAATTCCAGCGTCCAGCCTCTAGTGGTACAAGCAGGCAATCATGCCCGCCGACTCATTCCACTGCTGGAGATACACCATGACCGTTAAACACCGTTCACTGTCCGCTGCTTCCCTCGTCCTCGCCCTGAGTTCCGCCCTGAGCCTGTCCGCCTTGAGCACCAGCGCCCACGCGGCCGACGACATGCAGAAATGCTTCGGCGTCGCCGAAGCCGGCAAGAACGATTGCGCCGCTGGCGCTGGCACTTCCTGCGCCGGCACGTCCAAAACCAAGGATCAGGCCAACGCCTGGAAACTGGTCCCGGCCGGCACCTGCACCCAAACCCCAAGCACCACCTCGTCGACTGGCTTCGGCCAGGAAGCGGCCTTTACCGCCAAGTCCTGAAGCAGCCCGCAGCCTGAGTACTGATGATGACGCTTTCGTTCCTGCAAACGCCCTCAGCGGCTCAGGTGCCCGGCCTCCCCCTGCGGGCCGGGCTGGGGCTGAAAAACGAGCACTTCACCGAAGTGCTCGACACCTGCCCCGATATCGGTTTTTTTGAAGTGCACGCCGAAAACTACATGGTGGCCGGCGGCCCGTTTCATCACTACCTGGGTTTGATTCGCGCGCAGTACCCGCTGTCGCTGCACGGCGTGGGCCTGTCCATCGGCGGCGAAAACCCGCTGAACCGTGAGCACCTGGCACGGCTGGCAACACTGATCGAGCGCTATCAACCCCAGGCCTTTTCCGAGCACCTGGCCTGGTCGACCCACGGCCCGGTGTTTTTCAACGACTTGCTGCCCCTGGCCTACGATGTCGCCGCCCTCAATCGAGTGTGCGAACACGTTGATCAGGTTCAGAGCACCCTCAAGCGGCCAATGCTGCTGGAGAACCCGTCGACCTACCTGCAGTTCCAGCGCTCGACGCTCGACGAAACGGACTTCATCGGCGAAATCATCCGCCGCACCGGCTGCGGCCTGCTGCTGGACGTGAATAACGTCTATGTGTCGTGCATCAATCATCAGCGCGATCCGTTGACCTACATCGACGCGCTGCCCTTGCACGCCGTGGCTGAGATTCATCTGGCAGGCTTTGCCGAAGACACCGACAGCCTGGGCGAGCGCCTGCTGATCGATGATCACGGCGCGCCCATCGATAACGCCGTCTGGCAGTTGTACGAACACGTGCTCGCGCGTACCGGCCCGGTGGCCACGCTGATCGAAAGGGATAACCAGGTACCGGCCTTCAGCGTGCTGCTGGCCGAGGCACAGCAGGCCGAACGGCACTTGTCGCGGGGCCGCCCATGAGCCTTCTCGAAGACTTTGCCGCCGCCCTGCTGGCGTCGGACCAAGCCTGCCCGGCCGGCCTGTTCAGCAGCAACGGCGCCGACCCGGCCAGCCGTTTTGCGGTGTATCGCAACAATGTCCACGGCTCGTTGATCAACGCGCTGGCGACCGCTTACCCGGTGACGTTGCAACTGGTGGGCGATGAGTTTTTCCGCGCCATGGCCGGCTGTTATGTACAGGCGTCCCCACCGGCAAGCCCATTGATCAGCGAATACGGCGCGACATTTTCCGGTTTTATCCAGGGCTTTGAACCGGCCGCGAGCGTGCCTTACCTGGCGGATGTAGCACGCCTGGAACGCTTGCGGGTCCGTGCCTATCACGCGGCGGATGCCCTCGCGCTGGAACCGCAGGCTGTTCTGCAGCAACTGCAAACGCACACCGAGCTGGGCACATTGCACCTGCAACTGCACCCATCCCTGGCCACGCTGGACTCGCGCTACGCCGTCGTCGCGGTATGGGCGGCGCACCAGACCGAGGGCGCGATTGCCACGTTGAATCCCTGGCATGCCCAGGGCGCCCTCGTGTTGCGCCGGGGCCTGGAGGTCAAGGTGTTCGCCATCGACAGCGGCTCGGTGGCGTTTATCGACAGCCTGAACCAGGGCGCGGTGCTGGAGAAGGCGCTCGCGCACGCACTCGAGGCCTCAGCCGAGTTCGACCTGCACCAATGCCTGGCGCTGCTGATCAACCAAGCCGCCATCACTCATCTGTCTCTGGAACACAAGGTATCGCCATGAACCCTCGATCAACGTGCCTGATCAACCGGGCCATCCAGCTTTTCGAAAAAATCCCCTACAGCTTGATCGCCTTTCTCGCACGCTTCTCCATCGCGGCGGTGTTCTGGAAGTCCGGGCAAACCAAAGTCGAAGGCTTTGCCATCGACTTGATCAGCGGCACCTTCCAACTGGGCGAGCCGCGCCTCGCCGCCTCGACGCTGCCGCTGTTTCGCAGCGAATACAAGCTGCCCTGGCTGTCACCGGAAGTGGCCGCGCACATGGCGGCATTTGCCGAACACTTCTTCCCGGTGCTGATCCTGCTGGGCTTGGCCACACGCTTCTCGGCCCTGGCGTTGATCGGCATGACCCTGACCATTCAACTGTTCGTGTACCCCGATGCCTACCCGACCCACGGCACCTGGCTGGCCGTCCTACTGCTGTTAGTGGCCAAAGGCCCGGGTCGCCTTTCCGTCGACCACCTGATCGCCCGCCGCTATCGCTAGAGTCGGTCGAGGGCTTCGCCGCTGCGCTTGAACCAGTCCACCAGGTAGTCGGCCAACACCTGGGTGCGTCGCGGCAAGCCGCCCTGATAGGGATGCACCAGGTACATCGGCAGGCTCCGCGTCTGATAATCCCGCAGCAGCCAGCGCAATCGGCCGTCAGCCAGTTCCGCCGGTAAAACGTAGGAAGGCAGCCGCGCAATACCAGCGCCCACCAGGGCGGCCTTTTTCAACAGGTTGTAGTGATTGGAGGCGAAGGTCCCGCTCACCCGCACGCGTAGCAGCTCGTGCTGTTGGTGGTACAGCCACTCTTCGCGGCCGCTGTAGTGGCTGTTCAGCAGGCAGGTGTGGGACGCCAGATCGGCTGGGGTCAGCGGTTCGCCGTGCTGCTCCAGGTAGGCCGGGCTGGCACAGGTCATCTCGTGCCAGGCCAACAACGGCTTGGCCACCAGGCGCTGATTTTCGATGGCGCCCGAGCGTACCCCCAGGTCGAAGCCATCCCGCGCCAGGTCGCGGTAGCTGTTGTTCAGCTCCAGTTCGATCTGCACCTGCGGGTAGTGCTCGGAAAACTCCAGCAACAAGCCGTCGAAGAAGGTTTCGCCCAACGACACCGGAACCGTCATACGCACCGGCCCGGCCAAGTCGTCCTTGAGCCGGGCCAGCGCCTGACGTGCCCGTTCGACCTGCGCCACCAACGCCTGCGCCTGGGGCAACAACGCAGCGCCGGCCGCGGTCAGGCTGAGCTTGCGCGTGGTGCGATGCAGCAACACCACCGAGTACCCCGCCTCCAGCTGGCTGATGCGCTTGGACAGTTGCCCTTTGCTGCAACCCAGTTGCTCAGCCGCCACGGTGAAACTGCCGGCCTCGATCAGTACGGCAAACGCCGCCAGGTCATCCATCTCGCTCATGGATTGTTTCCATTTGAAAACCAAAGGTTGCCTATTAGCGCGTTTATCCACTTGAAAAGCCACACTAGACTGAACCCTCACTTACCCACTGGAGAAACAGCACGATGAAAATCCTATTGATTGGTGCCAGCGGCACCGTGGGCTCGGCGGTCAAGGCGGAACTGGCGCAGCGTCACGAGGTGATCAGCATTGGTCGCAGCGGCGGCGACTTCCAGGTGGATATCAGCGACAGCGCCTCGATCCGTCGGCTGTTCGAGCAGACCGGCCGGTTCGATGCCTTGGTCTGCGCCGCCGGCAGTGTGAATTTCGTCGCGCTGGGTGAGATGAGCGAAACCGATTTCGAACTGGGCCTGCGCGACAAACTGATGGGCCAGGTCAACCTGCTGCTGATCGGCCGCGAGTACGCCAACGACGGCGCCTCGTTCACCCTTACCAGCGGCATCCTCAACCGCGACCCGATTCGCACCGGCGCCTCGGCGGCACTGGTCAATGGCGCACTGGATGCATTTGTGAAAGCCGCGGCAATCGAATTGCCACGGGGCCTGCGCGTCAATTCCGTAAGCCCGACAGTGCTGCTGGAAGCCATGGGCAGCTATGCACCGTACTTTCGCGGGTACAAACCGGCTGCGGGCGCCGATGTGGCACTGGCCTACGCGAAAAGCGTCGAGGGCTTGCAGACCGGCCAAACCTTTATCGTAGGTTGAACGCCAAAGCTGTAAGAAATGCCTGAAGCTGGCGCGTGGGCTTGTGATGCACCGCCAGCCTGCGTAACGTGGCGGCACTTGTCAGGAGACCCGATAATGCGTGCCGCCCGTACCCTCATGCTGTTTGCCTTGCTCCCCTTGTTCACCGCCTGCCAGTTGTTCGAAAGCGAGCCGGCCAAACCGTCCACTGCCGGGCTGACCCGCATGCAGGGCGAGCTCACGGCAGTCGCCGGCAAGCTGTTGTTCCAACCGTGCCACGACCAGCGCAACTACGTGGTCAAGGACACCGGCGGCACCAGCATCCTGCAGGAAGCCGCTTCCCTGGCCGGCCAGCAAGGCGCACTGTTTGCCGACCTGCGCGGCAAGTTCTCCGGCGTCGCCGCCGGCACCCAGGGCGAAGTGGAGCTGCAACAGCTGTACCGCGTCGAGCGCTCGATCTCGGCCTGCGATGATCCCGACTTCAAGCGCACGATCCTGCGCGCCAACGGCCACAAACCGGCCTGGACGCTGAACGTCACCGCCAAGGGCATGGTGCTGGAGCGCGAAGGCCAGCCACCGCTGCCGGTTCCCTATGTCGAGGAACAACTGGGTGACGGGCGTTTCAACCTGATGACCGAAGCCAATAACCAGCACATCGAACTGTGGGTGGCCCCGCAGCGCTGTGTCGACAGTGCCAGCGGCAGCCTGCAACACATGACCGCCGAGTTGCGGGTCAACGGTCAAGTCCAGCGTGGCTGCGCGGCTTTCGGCGGTTCGCGCGACGATTGATTCGGGCCCGCGCTGTTTTAACATGACGGGAACCTGCCGTTGGGGCTTATAATCGCCGGTTTGCAAAACCGCCGGCCCCACCAAACGCCGCACACCGGATCCTGTCATGTTACGAATCACCGAACTCAAGCTGCCCATCGACCATCCCGAAGAAGACCTGCGGCCCGCCATCGTGCAGCGCCTGGGCATCGCCAGTGATGACCTGCTCGATTTCACCCTGTTCAAGCGCAGCTACGACGCCCGCAAGAAATCGTCGGAGCTGTGCTTCATCTACACCGTCGACGTGAACGTGAAGGGTGAAGCCGCCCTGCTGCTCAAGTTTGCCGACGACCGCAACATCAACCCGGCGCCGGACGTCAGCTACAAGGTGGTGGGCCAGGCGCCCGCGGATCTGGTTGAACGTCCGATCGTCGTCGGTTTTGGCCCGTGCGGGATTTTCGCCGGGCTGCTGCTGGCGCAGATGGGCTTCAAGCCGATCATCCTCGAACGCGGCAAGGAAGTGCGCCAGCGCACCAAGGACACCTGGGGCCTGTGGCGCAAAAGCGTGCTCAACCCGGAGTCCAACGTGCAGTTCGGTGAGGGCGGCGCAGGGACCTTTTCCGATGGCAAGCTCTACAGCCAGATCAAAGACCCGAAATTCCACGGGCGCAAAGTGCTGCACGAGTTCGTCAAGGCCGGCGCGCCGGAAGAAATCCTCTACGTCAGCAAGCCGCACATCGGTACGTTCCGCCTGACCGGCGTGGTGGAAAACATGCGCGAGCAAATCATCGCCCTGGGCGGTGAAGTGCGCTTCGAGCAACGGGTGACCGACGTATTGATCGAAGACGGTCAACTGAACGGCGTGGTCATCGACGGCGGCGAGCAGATCCTCTCCAAGCACGTGATCCTCGCCCTCGGCCACAGCGCCCGCGACACCTTCCGTATGCTCCACGGCCGTGGCGTGTACATGGAAGCCAAGCCGTTTTCCGTGGGTTTCCGTATCGAACACCCACAGTCGCTGATCGACGCCGCGCGCCTGGGCAAATACGCCGGGCATCCGAAACTCGGCGCGGCCGACTACAAACTGGTACACCACGCCAAGAATGGCCGTTCGGTCTACAGCTTCTGCATGTGCCCCGGCGGCACCGTGGTGGCCGCGACGTCCGAGCCGCATCGCGTGGTGACCAACGGCATGAGCCAGTACTCGCGCAACGAGCGCAACGCCAACTCCGGCATCGTCGTCGGCATCACGCCTGAGGTCGATTACCCGGGCGGCCCGCTGGCCGGCATCGAGCTGCAGGAGCGCCTGGAATCCCACGCCTACATCCTCGGCGGCAGCAATTACGAAGCCCCGGCGCAACTGGTCGGCGATTTCATCGCCGGCAAGCCGTCCACGGCCATCGGCAGCGTGGAACCGTCCTACAAACCTGGGGTGTCCATGGGCGATCTGGCCCTGGCACTGCCGGACTTCGCCATCGAAGCGATCCGTGAAGCCTTGCCGGCGTTCGAGAAGCAGATCAAGGGCTACTCGTTGCACGATGCCGTCTTGACCGGGATCGAAACGCGCACCTCATCGCCGTTGCGGATTACCCGTAACGAATCGATGCAGAGCCTGAACGTCAAAGGCCTGTTCCCGGCCGGCGAAGGCGCGGGTTATGCCGGTGGGATTCTGTCGGCGGGAGTCGACGGCATTCGGATTGCCGAGGCGTTGGCGCGGGATATGTTGGGTATCGAGGCCTGAAAACAGCGCCGTCCAAAGGTGGGAGCGCGGCCGCTCCCACATTGGTTTTTGTAGCGTGTCAGATATTCGCGCGCAGGATGTCGTCGGGCAGTGGCTCACCGCGCTCGACGCTGGCCGCCACCGCGGCTATCAAGCCCTGCAGTTCATACCCCTGCCCCGCCAGCCACGCCTGATCGTAATAGGTAGTGGCATACCGCTCGCCCCCGTCACACAAGATCGCCACGATCGACCCCGACTCCCCCGCCGCTTTCATCTGCTGCGCCGCCATCAGCGCACCGATCAGGTTGGTCCCGCTGGAGCCGCCGACCCGCCGACCCAACCGCTCGGCTAGGTAATGCATGGCCGCCAGCGACAGCGCGTCCGGCACCTTGACCATCGCATCGATGACCTTGGGCAAAAACGACGCTTCGACCCGCGGTCGGCCAATACCTTCAATCCGCGAGCCGCACTCCAGGCGCAAGCCGGCATCGCCGCTCAGGTAGTAGTCAAAGAACACCGAGCGCTCGGCATCGGCACACAACACGCGGGTGCAATGCTGGCGATAACGCACATAGCGTCCCAGGGTCGCAGTGGTGCCGCCCGTGCCGGGGCTGGAAATCAACCAGCTCGGCTCCGGATGACGCTCGAAGCGCATCTGCTGGAAGATCGACTCGGCGATATTGTTGTTCGCCCGCCAGTCGGTGGCGCGTTCGGCGTAGGTGAACTGGTCCATGAAGTGACCACCGCTTTCCTGCGCCAGGCGTTCGGATTCGGCGTAGATCTGCGTCGGATCTTGTACCAGATGGCTCTTGCCGCCATAGAAGCCGATCTGGGCGATCTTTTCCTGGGAGGTGGTGGCCGGCATCACGGCGATAAACGGCAGGCCGAGCAAGCGCGCGAAGTAGGCTTCGGAGATCGCCGTCGAACCGCTGGAGGCTTCGATCACCGGCGCTCCCGGCTTCAGCCAGCCATTGCACAGCGCATACAGGAACAGCGAGCGCGCCAGCCGGTGTTTGAGGCTGCCGGTGGGGTGGCTGGACTCATCCTTGAAGTACAACTCGATACCCGGTAAGCCGGGCAGCGCCAAAGGGATCAGGTGGGTGTCGGCGCTGCGCTGGAAGTCTGCTTCAATGATACGAATGGCTTCGCGGGCCCAGGGACGGTGGTCGCTCATGAGAGGATCTCTAAGGATTTCAGTCTCAATCTTAGGATGTTTCCTACACCACACACAGATACAGTAACGACTCAATCGGACACACAATTGCTAGGCTCCGCCCCAACTCCGAGCGCGCCCCCTTCTTATAACAAATAAGAATATAACTTTTGTTTTAACAACTAACGGTACGGGTTAGGGTACGCATCTATTGAATCTGGATTGGAGAGCACCCCTTGGCTCTGCGTAGCACGTTCACCCGTTTCTTCCAGCTGGAAGCCGCCAGCGGTCTGTTGTTGATCGCCGCAGCCGCGTTGGCGCTGATCGTCAACAACTCACCGTTGTCGCACCTCTACAGCGCGTTCCTCGACGTGCCCGTGGTAGCGCAGATTGGCGCGCTGAAGATCGCCAAGCCCGCGTTGTTGTGGATCAACGATGGCCTGATGGCCCTGTTCTTTCTGCTGATCGGCCTGGAGGTCAAGCGCGAGCTGCTCGACGGCCACCTGTCCAAGCCTTCGCAAGTCGTCCTGCCAGGCGCCGCAGCGATCGGCGGCATGGTCGTGCCGGCATTGATCTACTGGGCAATCAACAAGGATTACCCGGCGGCGCTTTCCGGCTGGGCGATCCCCATGGCCACCGATATCGCCTTCGCATTGGGCGTCCTGGCGCTGCTCGGCAAGCGCGTGCCGGTGTCGCTGAAACTGTTCCTGATGACCCTGGCCATCATCGATGACCTGGGCGCGATCATCGTGATCGCCGTGTTCTATTCCAGCGACCTGTCCGGCGCCGCCCTGGCGGGCGCGGGCGCCTGCTTGATCGCCTTGATTGCCATGAACCGCCTGGGCGTGATCAAGCTCGGGCCGTACCTGATCATCGGCCTGATCCTGTGGGTCTGCGTACTGAAAAGCGGCGTGCATGCCACCTTGGCCGGCGTGACGCTAGCGTTCTGCATCCCGATGCGTACCAAAAACGCCGAACCCTCGCCGCTGTTGACGCTCGAACATGCCCTGCATCCATGGGTGGCCTATGGCATCCTGCCGCTGTTCGCGTTCGCCAACGCCGGCGTGTCCCTGAGCGGGGTCAGCCTCGAGAGCTTCACCCACCACGTACCGCTGGGCATCGCCCTCGGCCTGCTGATCGGCAAGACCATCGGCGTGTTCGGCCTGACCTGGCTCGCCATCAAGACCGGCCTCGCCGCGCTGCCCAGCGGCGCCAGCTGGGGCCAGGTGTTCGGCGTAGCGATCCTGTGCGGGATCGGCTTCACCATGAGCCTGTTTGTCGGCTCTCTGGCGTTCGTGCCGGGCGCCAGCGAATTTGCCGGGGAAGATCGAATGGGGATTCTGACCGGGTCGATACTCGCGGCGTGTATCGGTTATGCGGTGACGGCGATGGCGAGTCGCAAGAAAGCCTGACTCGCACAAAACACCGCGCACAAAAAACCCCAGCCGGTCACCCGGCTGGGGTTTTTCTTTGCTCGCGGCTTAACGCTTAGCGAGTCACGCGGCTGGTACCATCAACGGTCATGATGCGAACGCGATCACCGATGCGGAAGATTTCATTTTCCTGCACGGCCTGCACGTAGGCGCGCATGCTGCCGTCGTCTTCGCGAACGGTGATTTCCACGCCCTGGGTGCGGGTCAGGCCTTCTTCGGTGGCCGAACCCAACAGGCCGCCGGCGACAGCGCCGATCACGGCGGTCACGATACTGCCACGGCCGCCACCGATGGCGCTGCCGCCCACGCCGCCAATGACGGCACCGGCCGCACCGCCGATTGGGGTCTTGGTGCCTTCGATTTTCACCGGACGCAGGGATTCAATGGTCCCCATGCGAACGGTCTGCACGCGACGCGCTTCGTCACGGGAGTATGAGTCGCCGGTCAGACTCGAGGCGCAGCCACCCAACAACAACGACAGGGTAGTAAAGCAGGCAACTAGTAAAACGGACTTACGCATAGCATCAACTCCAAAGGACAGGTGTTCATTAGACGCGGCCGCTTGACGCCTGTCACGGCAAGCTCCGCAGAAAATTGCTTTCATTCAGCCCTAGTACAGAGTGCCAGCACCAAAACAGACGACAAACGGTAGCTCTCATCTCGTAAACAGGACGCTCATGGATTATTTCATCATTATAGTCACGACCGTAGCCGGCTTGTATTTCCATGGCTGGTTATACCTGCGCATCCGCCGCTGGATCGACCGCGACCTGGCGCTATCCCTGGCGGGCAACGACCTGCACAAGCGGGCCTTCATGCTGCAACAACTGGAAAAAGCCCGCACCCTGAAGATCAACCGCCGCGAGCTGCCGGACTGGTTGAAAAACGCGGCGCAGCAGTACACGCCCGAGGCCTCTTGAACAGAGGCTTCGGGGTGACGGGCAACAGTCAGAAAGGGTGACGCAAGACGACGATCAGGGCGCCAGGCGCTCACGGGTCCAGTCGGCCCCATGCAAGCGGTAGTTCAGGCGGTCATGCAGGCGGCTGGCGCGGCCTTGCCAGAACTCGATGCGCTCGGGCAACAAGCGATAGCCGCCCCAGTGCTCGGGGCAGTGCGGCTGAGTGTCGCTGAACCGCTGTTCGGTGACCTTGAGCAAATCGTGCAACTCTTCGCGGTCACGGATCACCTTGCTCTGCGGGGAAGCCCAGGCACCCAGGCGGCTGCCCAAGGGGCGCACCTGGAAATAGGCATCCGACTCTTCCGGCGTGACCTTGACCACCCGACCCTCGATGCGTACCTGACGCTCCAGGGTCGGCCAGAAAAAGGTCATGGCCGCGAAGGGCCGCGCCGCAAGCTGATCGCCCTTGGCGCTCTCATAGTTGGTGAAGAAGGTAAAGCCCTGCGCATCCAGGCCCTTGAGCAGCAGGATGCGACAGTGCGGGCGACCGTCCTCGTCGACCGTGGCAAGGGTCATGGCATTGGCCTCCACCGGCGGCTGCTCGGTTTTCACCGCATCGCCGAACCACTGATGGAACAAGGCAAACGGCTCGCTCGGGGCCTGGGCCTCGCTCAAACCATCCCGTGTGTAGTCACGGCGCATATCAGCCAATGCCTGGGTCATGCGACTTTATCCTTCTGGTTCAGCGGATCAGTTTTTTGCCTGGTCGTTCGCAGCCGGTGCAGCGGCCTTGGCTTTGGCCGCTGCGGGTTTCTTGGCAGCTGCCTTGGCCGGGGCCTTTTTCGCGGCTGGCTTGGCGGCGGATTTCTTCGCGCCAGCCTTTTTCGCCGGGGCTTTTGCGACCGGTGCCGGCGCGGGAACGTCCTGCACGGCAACCATTTCAGCCACAGGCAGGGTCTTGCCCGAGTTGTACTTGCTCAGCAAGGCCAACATAGTTGTACGCTGAGTAAACATAATTTCCATGCGACGGTTCAGCGCACGGCCTTGGGTGCTGTCGTTGGCAGCACGCGGCATCATGTCGCCCATGCCACGCAGCATCAGACGGTCTTGCTTGAGGCCGCTGAGGCTGAAAATCGATGCGATGGATTGCGCGCGTTCTTTGGTCAGCGCCTGGCTCGCCGGGGCCGCGCCGGTGGCATCAACGTGACCGAGGACCAGTACGGCGGTCTTCGGGTCGGCTTCAACAGCCTTGGCGACGCGAGTGAACGGGCCCAGGGTGACCGGCAGCAACATCGCCGGGCGTTTCGGGTTGTAGGAACCGTCTACCGGGGCAATCACCACCAGTACGTTGTCGCGACGTTCCAGTTGCAGGTTGCTGTCCTTGATCGCGGCGCGCAGGCGCGGCTCATAGTCGTCCAGCCAGGCCTGGGTGATTTTCGGGTCGGGCATCGGCACGTTGGTCACGTCGACCTTGGCCAATGGCTTAGGCTTGGACGTGCTTTCGAACGGCCACCACCAGTGAGTCTCGGAGTCGGTCTTGGCCACGGCGGGGGCGGCAGGAGCAGCGGCTGGCGCCGGGGTGGCGGCCTTGAGGTCGGCCTTCAGGTCAGCCTTGGCATCGGCGGCCTTTTCGTCGGCGCTCTTGGAGGAGAACGGCCACCAGCTGGAGCCGGTATCCGCTTTGGCCACCGGGGCTGGCGCAGGAGCGGCGACTACCGGTGCGGCAGGCTTGGCGCCAGCAGCGGCAGCTACCGGTGCAGCCGGCTTGGCGCCAGCTGCGGCAGCTACCGGTGCAGCCGGCTTGGCGCTGGCAGCAGCGGCTACCGGTGCGGCAGGTTTGGCGCCCGCGGCGGGTTTGGCGTCCGGCTTGGCGTCCGGCTTGGCGTCGGTTTGGCTCACTGCGTCCTTGGTAGCAGCCTTGTCAGATCCAAATGACCACCAATGCCCGCCTTCGGCATCATTTTGTGGTGTTTGTGCGCAGCCAGTAATAGATAGGCACAGCGCCAGTGCCAAGGACTTGTTCGATAACATGAGATATCCACAAAATGAGAAAAAACCGAGGGTCTGAATGACCCGTTAAACAGACGCTTCCAGAACATTAAAGTTACAATATTTTGCTCAGCGTCTTCTTATACTTGCATTTGTAACAAAAAAACGTGAAACAGCAAGGGGTTTACAGACAACCGGCCAATATTCTGACCAACTTCTGTGCACGTGGGTCCATAAGTACGTAGGGCCCCAGCGTATTAGTCACAAAACCGAACGCTACATCATGTTCGGGGTCGGCAAACCCCAGCGAACCGCCCGCACCAGGATGTCCAAATGCACGCGGGCCAAGGCCGAAGGTCGCGTTCGGCAATTGCGGTTGATCCAACATGCAGCCCAGGCCGAAACGGGTTTGGGTCAATAAGGTTTTATCGGGCCCGATACTGTGTTCACGGGTCAATTGTTCGAGCATGTCGCTTTCCAGCAAACTACCGTCCAATAAACCACTATAAAAACCCGCCAGGCTACGCGCATTACCGTGACCGTTTGCCGCTGGCTGCTGCATACGCCGCCATTCGGGTTTATTAGTGCTGGTCAGAATAGACGGCGGATTGGCAAATGCCCGCGTCGTCATGGCCGTGGGTTCACGCATCATTACTTGCAGTAAACGTTGCGCGGCTTCATCGCCCATGTTGCCTTTGCCGCGCGCTACATGGGCCACGCGATAAAATTCTTCGTCCGCCAGGCCCACATGAAAATCCAGCCCCAACGGGCGTGCAACCCGCGCCACGATGGATTCGCCCGGCCCACGCCCGTCGGCACGGCGCAGCAATTCCCCGACCAGCCAGCCATAGGTGATCGCTTCGTAGCCGTGGCCTTGGCCCGGCGTCCACCACGGCGCTTCGGCGGCCAAGGTGTCGACCATCAACGACCAGTCGTACAGCGCTTCGGTGGGCAGCATCTCGCGGATCGCCGGCAACCCGGCCTGGTGGCAGAGCAACTGGCGCAAGGTGATCGCTTCTTTACCGGCCGCGGCAAATGCCGGCCAGTAGTTGGCCACTGGCGCATCCAGTTGCAGCTTGCCTTCGGCCACCAATTGCAGGGCCGCAACGGCGGTGAAAGTCTTGGTGCAGGAGAACAGGTTGACGATGGTGTCGCTGTGCCAGGCCTGTGCCCCGTCCTTGTCGGCGGTGCCGGCCCACAGGTCGACCACGGCTTCCCCGCCGATCTGGATGCACAGCGCCGCACCACGTTCCTGCGGGTCATCGAACAACGCGACGAACGCTTCACGTACCGCTTCGAACTGGAGTTCGTAATGCCCCTGAACCTGCACCTAAGCCCCCTCGGAAAACGCTGTAAAAAGTGGCCGACATTGTTCCAGCCCTTGTAGGATTTGTGAACCCGTCAACACTCAATCAATGACCATTTCCGGCATGCCCACCGGTGTGTCCGGCGCCCTGCCCCGCACCTTTACCGTCATGCCCGGGCTTGCTGCCTTCATGCTCGCGAACCGCGCGGGCCGCCTTGGCCTTTTCGGCTTCCTTGCCCAGTTGGTCGACCGCCGCCAGGTTGCTTCGACGCACGCTGTCGACAAAGCCCTGGAACGGCACATCGGTAATGCCGACCAGACCGAAGTGGCCGTTTTCGCCGTCCAGCAGACGCCCGGTCACGGGCTGGTCCAGGTACTGGAACCAGTGAACGCCGACAATCGACGGCTCGGCCATGGCCTGCTTGAGGAAGTTGGCATACGCCGCGCCGCGATCTTCTTCCTTGGCCAACTGGGTCACACCGCCCCAGAACGGGCCGCGGTCTGCCGAGCCGAAGTTGAATTCGGTGATCAACACCGGCTTGTCCAACGCGCGCAAGGCGGCGAAGTCATAGCCGTCCTGGGGTTTGAGCGTGTACATGTTGAAGCTCAACACGTCGCAATACTGCGCACAGGACGCCACCGCCTCCGGAGTACTCACCGCGTAACGCCCGCCCAGCAGCAACTGGTTGGGCGCGTGCCATTTGAGTGCATCGGAGATGGTCTTGAAGTACGTATCGGCGAAGGTCTTCTGGAAGTGTTTGAAGTCGGCTTCGATTTCCGGGTGCTCAGGGTTGGGCATCGGCGGTTCGAAGCCCGGGTCTTCCATCAGTTCCCAGCCCGCCAGGTGGATGCCCCAAGCTTTCGACAGGCCTTCTTCGTTACGGTATTTGTCGCGCAGTTGCTTGAGGAACGCGCGCTTGGCCGGTACATCGGTGGTCATGCGCAGGGTGCCGTAGGCCAGGGCGTAACGGGATTTTGCATCGTCACCGGGACCGGCCCAGGCCAGTTCGTTATCGGCAAAAAAACCGATCAGCCAAGGATCGTCACGATGATCGCGGGCAGCGATGGCCACGGCGCGCTCGGTGGCCATGGCGAAACGCGGGTCGAACGGGTCGGGCATGCCGCCCCACCAGTCGGTGCCGGTGCTGATGCTGGCGTAATCGCCGACGATCGACAGCGGCAAGGTGTACGGCACGCGGTCCGCACTGGCCAGTTGTGCAGCGCTCCAGTTGCCGACGGTGTTGAAACCCCAGGCCTGCAGGCGGTCGAGGGTGTGGCTGACCCAGCGCTTCTGGTCGAAACCGTCAGTGTCATACGTGCGCTGCAGGTTGGCGCGGTAGAAATCGTACCAACGCCCGGCGCCAAAGCTACGCCCTTCGCCGGCGCCGTTACCGGTGCGGTTGTCGCCGCTGCCGTAGTACTTGTCAAAGGGTTCCCCGGCCTTGGGCAGCGCCGCGAACATCCATTCACGGCCCGCCACGTAGGTCTGGTTGTTATCCGAAGCCACGGTGTTGACGCCCAGGGAATAGAACGGATGCCCCTCCGGCGTCACCAGATACCAACGACCATCGCGCTTCTCGGTGCGGAAAAAGCCGCTGGCGTCGAACGCCGGGCCTTTGTTCCAACCGCCGTACTGGTCCAGGGAGGATTTATCCCGCTCGGCCAGCCAAGCCTTGAGCTGTTGCTGCTCCTTGATGGCGGCGGCCTTGAGTTGCTCGTCGCTGCTGACCTTTTCCGGCCAGCGCGCACGGGTGGACTGGCCATAGGCATCCACCAGTTCGCTGTAGGCCGCCTTCAGCACCGGCTCGCTGTCCTGCACGCCAAAGCGTTCCAGCAGAATACTTTGGGCGACATTCGGTTTGATCATCGACAGGGTCACCGACACCACCTGGCTGCGGTCGATGTCTCCGGCGCTGCTGGCCAGTAACACGCGCGGGCCGTCGACGCTGATCGGCATCGGCGGGCCGGCCTTCATGCCCTGGCTCAATGGCGAGTTGGCTTGCAGCGGGATCAGCAGGGTCTGGGCCGGACCGGCCGGCAGGTCGATGCGGCTGACCAGGGTCTTGCCGTCGTTGCTCTGCACCTTGACGTACAGGGTCAGCGCCCAGTCCATGGCACTCTGGATACGCAGGCTGATGGCGCTGGATTGCGACCAGTCCCAGGCGCCGGTCTGCGGGCTGAGCACCAGGCTCGGTTCGGCGGCAGGGTTGAAGGTGATGCGGCGCAGCACCTCGCCTTCAGGGGTTTGTTCGGCGTTGTATTGCGGCAGGCTGGCGTCCTGGGTCGCGACTTTGACCACATCGGCAGGTCGGACGAAGTTGAACAACGTTTGTTGCCCGGCGGGCGCGGCCAGCAGTGGCGCAGCGAACAGCAGGGCAAAAAGGGCGGGCAGCGTGCGAATCATACGAGCAAGGTTCTCCCAAACGGCCGATAAATGGCCTGATGACATAATGCGATGGCAGTGAGATAGACCACGAAGTGGGCGATTTTGCCCACTGTGGCTTAAGAAATTTCGCGCCGGAACGGCGGCAAGGCATTCAGGATGGCCTTGCCATAGCGCTGCGTGACCAGACGGCGGTCCAGCAAGGTGATGGTGCCCCGGTCTTCTTCGGTCCGCAGCAAGCGCCCGCAGGCCTGCACCAGCTTCAGGGACGCATCCGGCACCGAGATTTCCATGAACGGGTTGCCGCCACGGGCCTCGATCCACTCGGCCAACGCGGCCTCGACCGGGTCATCCGGCACCGAGAACGGGATCTTGGCGATCACCACGTGTTCGCAGTAGGCACCGGGCAAGTCCACGCCCTCGGCAAAGCTCGCCAGGCCGAACAGCACGCTGGAATCGCCGCCATCGACCCGCGCCTTGTGCTTGTTCAGGGTTTCCTGCTTGGACAGGTTGCCCTGGATAAACACCTGCTTGCGCCAGTCGCGGTCGAGGCCGTCGAACACGTCCTGCATCTGTTTGCGCGACGAGAACAGCACCAGGGTGCCGCGTGAACCTTCGACCAGCTCCGGCAAGTCACGGATGATCGCGGCGGTGTGGGCCGGCGCATCCCGAGGGTCGGCCTTGAGGTCAGGCACGCGCAGCACACCGGCGTTAGCATGATGGAACGGGCTCGGCACCACGGCGGTGACGGCTTTTTTCGGCAGGCCGGCGCGCATGCGGAAGCGGTCGAAGGTGCCCAGGGCGGTCAGCGTGGCCGAGGTGACCAGGCAGCCATACGCCACGTTCCACAGGTTGCGCCGCAGCATTTCCGCCGCAAGGATCGGGCTGGCGTTGACCTCGATATCGAACAGCGCACCGCTTTCCGACAGGGTCAGCCAACGGGCCATGGGCGGGTTGTCTTCCGGGTCTTCGACGGTGAAGGCCGTCCACAACTCCCAGTTGCCCTGGGCGCGGGACAACAGGCTGCCGAACAGTGGGTACCATTCCTCGGCCTGGTTGCTGGCGATGCCGATGTTGACCTCGCCGTCCATGCCTTCCTTGAGCAGGTCGGTCAGGCGGGTGAACAGGTCGGTCAGGCGCGAAAAACCCTTCTTCAGTTCGACGCCCATTTCACGCATGTGCTCGGGGATCAGCCCGCCGACAAAGCGATGGCGCGGGCGCTCGCGGCCCTCGACGTCTTCGCCGGGCTTGAAGTCGGCGACCTGCTCGCAGGCGCTGAACATGAACTGCTGCTGGGTCTTGATCTCCCGCGCCAGTTCCGGCACCTGTTCGATCAGCTTGCCCAGGTCGCCGGGCAGCGGGTGCTGGGCCAGCAGTTTGGTGAGGTTCTTGGCGGTGGCCTCCAGCCAGTCGGCGGTGGAGCGCAGGCGCGTGTAATGGGCGAAGTGGCCGATGGCCTTGTCGGGCAGGTGGTGGCCTTCGTCGAATACGTAGAGCGTGTCGCGCGGGTCCGGCAGCACGGCGCCGCCGCCCAGGGCCAGGTCGGCGAGGACCATGTCGTGGTTGGTGACGATCACGTCGACCTTGCCCATGCCTTCGCGCGCTTTATAGAAGGCGCACTGGCCGAAGTTGGGGCAATGACGGTTGGTGCATTGGCTGTGGTCGGTGGTCAGGCGCGCCCAATCGGCGTCTTCCAGGGCGGTGGGCCAGCTGTCGCGGTCGCCGTCCCATTTATTCCCGGCCAGTTTTTCGATCATGCTGGTAAACAGCTTCTGGCTGACTTCATCGACTTCGATCTTGAAGCCTTCTTCTTCGAACAAGGAGGCCGTGGCGGTTTGCGCGTGGCCTTCCTGCAGCAGCACGTCGAGCTTGGACAGGCACATATAGCGGCCACGGCCCTTGGCCAGGGCGAAGGTGAAGTTCAGGCCGCTGTTGCGCATCAGGTCGGGCAGGTCTTTGTAGACGATCTGCTCCTGCAGGGCGACGGTGGCGGTGGCGATCACCAGGCGCTTGCCGGCGGCCTTGGCGGTGGGAATCGCCGCCAGGCTGTAGGCCACGGTCTTGCCGGTACCGGTGCCGGCCTCGACGGCCACGACCGCGGGGTCACCGCTGCGCCGGCCTTCGTCGTCGGTGTCGATATCCCCGAGGACCTTGGCCACTTCGGCGATCATCAGGCGTTGGCCGTAGCGCGGTTTCAAGCTCTTGGCTTCGAGAAAACGCGAATAGGCGCCCTGGATCGTGGTTTTGAGTTCAGTGCTGATCATGGATAGTCGGGCGCAAAAAACGCTGGATAAATTTTCAGTGGTTCGGATCGACCGCTATCATACCCCGCTAATTAATCCCGCGCAGAACGGAGTACCGCAATGACCGTGTTCAGCCTCGTTTACACCCTGCATGTATTGGCCGCCCTGATCTGGGTCGGCGGCATGTTTTTCGCCTGGATGATCCTGCGCCCGGCCGCTGTGGCGGCCCTCGAGGGCCCTGCCCGGCTCAAGCTGTGGGCGAATGTGTTTCAACGTTTTTTCGTGTGGGTTTGGGTGGCGGTGCTGGTTTTGCCGATCAGCGGTGTCGGCCTGTTGCAACTGCGCTTCAGCGGGTTTGAAACCGCACCGCGTTACGTGCAGGTGATGATGGGCTTGTATGTGGTGATGACGGCGCTGTTCATCCGCATCCAGGCGTTGAAGTTCCCCGAATTGCGCACAGCGGTGGCGGCTGAAAACTGGCCGGCCGGGGCGGCGGTGCTGGGGCAGATCCGCAAGCTGGTGGGCATTAACCTGCTCGTTGGGTTGGTGGTGGTCGCGATTGCTTCGGCGCGGCCGATGTTCTGAGACGTGCCTTAAACGGCCATCGGGAGCACGCCCCCTCCCACATTTGAAATGCATTCCAAATGTGGGAGGGGGCGTGCTCCCGATGACGTCAGATCGAACGACTCAAAGTCGCTGAATGGTCACAGTTCCCGCAGGCCCGGCCGGCCCCGGCTGCCCTTCCACCCCTGGCCGGCCTTTCTCGCCACCATCGGCGCGGTACACCAGGCAACCCTTGGATTGCCCGCCACGCCCAGGCTTGCCCGCCGTCCCCGCCAAACCGCCCGCGCCGCCATCGACCCAGACCTTGATCTTGTCGCTTGGGAAGTCCTGCGGCAGTTCGACCCGCACCTGCGCACCCGCCGCGCCAGGCAACCCGTCGCCACCGTTATCACCGTTGGCGCCGCGCCCAGCGGAGCCCCAAGTGCAACCCGGGTCTTCGCCGTTGGCGCCGTCCAGCCCGGCATAACCTTGGGCGCCAGCGCCACCACGGGCATCCACCGACAGTTCCTGCGCCGTCAGGGCATTGATGCGCAAGGTCAGGTCACGTCCGGCCCTGGCTGGTTTTTCGTGGGTACCGGGAGCGCCACGCGAGGTGATCTGGCTGCCATGTTCCAGTTGCGCATGCCGCGCCTGCAATTGCAGCCCGGTGCTCCCCGGAGCGATGGCGATGCGTGCTTCGCGGCCCAGGTGCAACTCATCCACCGAGACCTGGCTGATCGTGGCCGGGATGAGCAACGTGCCGTAGTCCGCGACGTCCAGGCGTTCCAGCTGCAATACGCTGGTACTGCTGGGCAAGCGCATCAACGAGTTGGTTTCAACACTCACGCTCTGGGCCAGGGCAACGGGGCTGACCAACAGGGCCAACAGAAAAACCTTACGCATCATGGGGCTCCTGAGTGATGGGGAATTTGTTATTTCAAATTTTTCTTTGGGCGCACAGTAACGACTTCTACAGGCGATTTGCCAGTGAAGGATCAAAAAACTTGAGAAGGCGGCGGTTTCAGCGAGGATCGCCAACGATGCCCCTGTGGAATCCCACAGGGGCAAGGCCTGTCAGCGGTTGATCTGGATTTCTACGCGGCGGTTCAGGGCACGGCCTTCAGCGGTTTTGTTGTCAGCCACCGGATGACTTTCGCCCGCACCGGTCACCGACACGAAGTTACTGCGAGGCACACCGGCGCCGATCAGGTAGTCCGTCACCGAATGTGCGCGTTTTTCCGAGAGTTTCTGGTTGTAGGCGTCCTTGCCGACGCTGTCGGTATGCCCGCTGACCCGCAACTGGGCGCTCGGGGCTTCGCGTTTCAGGCGGGTGGCGATGGTGTCGAGCGCGGTTTTATCCGCCGCCGTCAGCTTCGCCGAGTCGAACTGGAAGTGGACATCGCGAATCACGATGGTTTCTTCCTTGACCACAACCACCTCTTCAACCACCGCCGCGGGTGGCGCAGGAGGGCAACCATTGGCATCGACCTGTACGCCTTTCGGCGTGCCGGGGCACTTGTCGCGGCTGTCCGGCACGCCGTCGCCGTCTTCGTCACCATCGCCGTGTACCCAGCAATAGGCGCCGGCCATGCCGCCGATCAACAACGCGCCGTAGCCGGCATAGGCTGAGCTTTCCGTCGCACCGATCGCCGCACCGGTCACGCCGCCCACGGCGGCGCAGGTGGGCCAATCGGTTTTTTGCAAACCTGCACAACCTGTCAATACTCCGGTGAGCAGAACCAAGGGTAGAGCTGTCCGCATGATGCTCATTTGATTTCTCCTGAGGGGATCGGCAGGGGCCGATGGGTGGAGTAAAGACCGCTCCTTTCAACTGCGCCAGTACGCCACACCCCCGGATTCATTGAGGATGGGCGTACTTGAAGGACTTTTCGCAACCACCCGCTCTAGGCCCGCACGCTCAGCCGCGCTAGTCTCTAGGGTCCTGATGTGAGGATCTCTGATGACCGCTGGTATTTCTTCCCGTACACCCCAGCAAGCCCTGGCTGCCTTGCTCGATTTGCACCAGCCCAAACGCCTGTTGCTGTTGGGTGCCAGCCAGTTCCCGGCGCTGGAGGCCTTTCAAAAGGCGCACCCTGAGACCCAGGTGTCCGTCGCGACGCCTGGCGCGCTGCCGGCGGACCTCGCGGCGCAGCGTTTTGACCTGGCGCTGGTGGTCGATTGCCTGGAGCACCTGTCAAAACCACAAGGCCTGACCCTGCTGGGCGGCATCCGTAACCTCAATGCCAGCCGCATTGCGGTGCTGGTCGACCTGGGCGCCTGCGACTGGAAAGACACTGACTTCTTCTCCCTGGCCCTGCAGGCCGGCGAGCGCTTCCAGCGCGATGAGCAGGTACTGACGCTGTTTACCTATGATCTGCTTGACTATAAACAGGTGCCGGACTGGCTCAACGCCCGCTTCTGGGCCAACCCGGAAAACTTCGGAAAGTATTGGTGGTAACCCGATGAGTACATCCATTTGCCCCTGTGGCAGCGGCAACCTGCTGGACGCGTGCTGCGGCCATTATCACGCCGGCCACCCGGCGCCGTGCGCCACCGCGCTGATGCGCTCGCGCTACAGCGCCTACGTACTGGGCCTGGTGGACTACCTGGTGGCTACCACGTTGCCTGCGCAGCAGGCCGGCCTGGACCGTGATGCCATCGCCACCTGGAGCGCCCAGAGCACATGGCTCGGCCTGGAAGTGGAAAGCTCCGAGGTGTTCGGCGGCCAGCCGGAACATGCGTTCGTGACGTTTACCGCGCGCTGGCATGACAGCACCGGCGAACACAGCCACCGCGAACAGTCCTCTTTCGTACAGAATGAGGGACACTGGTACTTCATCGACCCCACCGTGGAAGTGAAGGCCGGACGCAATGATGCATGCGTCTGCGGGAGTGGGCAGAAGTTCAAGAAGTGTTGCTCCAGCTACCTCTAACCACCTCACAGGGATCGCGCCATGCTCCGCACTTACAGCTTGTTGCTGGCGTTGACCCTTGGCTTGAGTGGCTGCGCCTCATGGTTCGAGGACGATGCCCCACCGCCCCACGTCGCCCTGGTGAAGGTCGAAGTGGTGCGGGCCAAGTTGCTCGAACAGAAGTTCAAGCTGTATTTCCGCGTGGATAACCGCGACGACGCCGACCTCACGGTGCGCGGCCTGATCTACAAGGTCACCCTGGGTCGCTTGCTGCTGACCGAAGGCGAATCCAACGAATGGCTCACCGTGCCGCCGCGTGGCCACGCCTTTTTCAAGATCTCGGTACGCACCAACCTCTGGCCGCAGATCCGTGACGTCGTGCAGATGCTGAAAAACCCCGACCGGCCCGTGCCTTATCGGCTGGAAGGCGAGCTGAAAACCGGATTATTCATCGGTAATGACGTGCGCGTGGACCACAATGGCGAGATAATCCCCGGCGATTTTATTCCGGAGCGACATCGATGACTCAGCAACCCCATGTCCATGGTCCTGACTGCAACCACGATCACGATCACCATGATCACGACCACGGTCATGTCCACGGCCCGAACTGCGGCCACGCTCACCAGGAGCCGGTGCGCAACGCCCTGAAAGACGTTGGCCGCAACGATCCATGCCCGTGCGGCAGCGAGAAGAAATTCAAGAAGTGCCACGGCGCTTGAAACCTGGCTACTGAAAATAAGCTTTAGCTCCTGCTTGCGTCGTTTCACCGCGCTCACTAACGTAGCGCCTTTACTGACGCTACCCCCCGCAGGAGCTTTGCCATGGCCTCGCCAGCCCTTTCACATTTTCTTCCCCGGTTCGGCGTTGCCGCGGCAGTGGCCAGTGCATTAAGCCTGGCCGGTTGCCAGCTCCAGAGCACCCAGGACACCCTGCCACCCGTTACCGGCGTCCAGCCGATCAAGGGCCTCGCGCAGAATGTTTCGATACGCCGCAATGCCCAGGGCATGCCGCTGATTGAAAGCAATACCTTCCACGACGCGCTGTTCAGCCTCGGCTATGTGCATGCCAGCGACCGCATCACGCAGATGGTCACGTTGCGCCTGCTGGCCCAGGGCCGTCTGGCGGAAATGTCCGGCCCCGAGGTGCTGGATGTCGACCGTTTCATGCGCGCGGTCAACCTGAAAAAAAGCGCCGGCGAGCTCTACAACGCCTCGTCGCCGCGCCTCAAGCGCTTCTTTGAAGTGTATGCCCGCGGCGTCAACGCCTACCTGTTCCGCTACCGCGACAAGCTGCCGCCGGACCTGGCCCAGACCGGCTACAAACCCGAGTACTGGAAGCCGGAAGATTCGGCGCTGTTGTTCTGCCTGTTGAATTTCAGCGAGTCGGCCAACCTGCAGGAAGAATTGTCATCGCTGGTGCTCGCGCAAAAGGTCGGTGTCGACAAACTCGCCTGGCTCACCCCAAGCGCGCCGGACGAGCCGATCCCCCTGGCCGAAGCCGACAAGCTCAAGGGCGTGAACCTGAGCCAGATCACCGGCCTGGCCGGGCTGGACACGGTCAGCCAGCAACTGAGCAGCCTCAACTCACTGGCGGTGACCACTTCGAGCAACTGGGCCATCGGCCCGCAACGCAGCCGCAGCGGCAAGAGCCTGCTGGCCAATGACCTCGCCGCCCAGCCGCAAGCCCCGTCGCCATGGAACTACGTGCAGATCCGCGCACCGAAATACCAGGCCGTCGGCGCCTCGATCGCCGGCCTGCCGACCCTGTTGTCCGGCTTCAACGGCAAAGTGGCGTGGAGCATGAGCACGGTCAAGGGCGACACCCAGGACCTGTTCCTGGAAAAGGTCAAACGCCAGGGCAGCGCGCTGTACTACGAGAACAACGGTAAATGGCTACCGGCCGCTGTGCGCAACGAGACCTTTTTCATCAAAGGCCAACGCTCGATTCGTGAGGTGGTGTACGAAACCCGCCACGGCGCCCTGCTCAACAGCAGCCAGGCGCTGACCAGCGGGCTGGGCCTGGCCCTGCAAACGGCGGACTTCAAGGACGACAAGAGCCTTGATGCGTTCTTCGACCTGTCCCGCGCACAAAACGCCGCCAAGGCCTCGGATGCGACCCGGGAAATCCGCGCCATCGCCTTGAACATGGTGTTCGCCGATGCCAGCAACATCGGCTGGCAGGTTACCGGGCGCTTCCCCAACCGCCGCGAAGGCGAAGGCCTGCTGCCCTCGCCGGGCTGGGATGCGCGCTTCGACTGGGACGGTTACGCCGACGCGATGCTGCACCCTTATGACCAGGACCCGGCCCAAGGCTGGATCGGCACCGCCAACCAACGTACCGCGCCGCGCGGTTATGGCATGCAACTGTCCAACTCCTGGGACGCTCCGGAGCGCAGCGAGCGCCTGGCGCAATTGGCCAATGCCGGCAAGCATGACAGCCGCAGCATGATCGCCATGCAATACGACCAGACCACCACGTTCGCCGCCAAGCTCAAGAACATGTTCCAGGCGCCGGGCATGGCGCAGCCGCTGAAACAGGCGATCGCTGCGCTGCCCGCGGCCGAACAGGCCAAGGCCCGTGAAGCGCTGAATCGTCTGATGGCGTTTGACGGCCGCCTGACGCCGACGTCCGCCGACGCAGCGATGTATGAGCTGTTCCTGCAGGAAAGCAGCAAACAGATCTTCCTCGACGAACTCGGCCCGCAAAACAGCGCCAGCTGGAAAGCCTTTGTCAGCAACGCGAGCCTGTCCTACGCCGCCCAGGCCGACCACCTGCTGGGCCGTGAAGACAGCCCGTTCTGGGACGATGTCCGCACCGCGCAGAAAGAAGACAAGCCGACGATCCTCGCCCGCAGCCTGGCCGCTGCGATCACTGCCGGCGACAGCCAACTGGGTACCGATCACAAGGCCTGGCAGTGGGGCAAACTGCACAGCACCACCTGGAAGAACCGCAATGGCCAGGTGATCCGCGGCCCGCTGGCCAGCGGCGGCGACCACAACACCCTGAACCCGGCGCCGTACAACTGGGGGGAGAGTTTCGACACCACCCAAGTGCCGGCACTGCGCATGATTGTCGACTTCGGCCAGGCAGAACCGATGACGGGCCAGGGCGGTATCGGCCAGTCCGGCAACCCGGTCAGCCCGAACTATGCCAATGGCATCGATCCGTCGCTCAAGGCGCAATACCTGAGCTTCCCGATGCAGCCGCAGAACTTTGACAAGGTGTATGGGAAAGCCAGGCTGACCCTCACGCCCGGCAAATAACCGTACCAACAGGTGGGAGCAGGCAAGCCTGCTCCCACATTTTTTAATCTGCGCTCGATCCAAAATAGTGCAGCCTATTTTTCATGCCCATTTTCGGGCACCTCCTATACTCATAGCTCCCTCCTCTCACCTTTTAAAACGATCATTCGGAGCTGCATTCGGAACTATGGTGCAGAAATTGCTACTTGTGATCCGTCTGACACCGTTCAGTAACAGTCCTAAACGCGCCACAAGCGCTTATCTTGGTTTCCAGGGATTACATAATGAAAAAAGCATTGCTGACCCTTTCTGCACTGGCTCTGTGCATGGCCGCTGGTTCCGCCTTGGCCAAGGAATACAAGGAATTGCGTTTTGGTGTCGATCCTTCCTACGCGCCGTTCGAGTCCAAAGCCGCTGACGGCAGCCTGGTGGGCTTCGACATCGACCTGGGCAATGCGATCTGCGCCGAGCTGAAGGTCAAGTGCAAGTGGGTCGAAAGCGACTTCGACGGCATGATTCCAGGCCTCAAAGCCAACAAATTCGACGGTGTGATTTCGTCCATGACCGTCACCGAAGCCCGTATGAAGGCCATCGACTTCTCCAACGAGCTGTTCTCCGGCCCGACTTCGCTGGTATTCAAGAAGGGCGCCGGCTACTCCACGCCTGAGTCGCTCAAGGGCAAAACCGTGGGCTACGAGCAAGGCACCATCCAGGAAGCCTATGCCAAGGCCGTATTGGATAAAGCCGGTGTAACCACCAAGGCCTACGCCAACCAGGATCAGGTCTACGCTGACCTGACCTCCGGCCGTCTCGACGCCTCCGTGCAGGACATGCTGCAAGCCGAACTGGGCTTCCTGAAGTCGCCGGCCGGTGCCGGTTACGAAGTCAGCGCGGCCATCGACGACCCATTGCTGCCGTCGAAAACCGCGGTCGGTATCAAAAAAGGTAACACTGAGCTGAAGGCCCTTTTGGATAAAGGTATCAAAGCGTTACACGATGATGGCACCTACGCCAGCATCCAGAAGAAACACTTTGGCGATCTGAACCTGTACAGCGGCAAATAATGCCTGGGGCGCCCCTTCCCGGGAGGGGCGCTGTTTTATCGCCATAGGTCCTGATTTATGTTCGAAGAACTGTTGCAAACCCTCGGGCTGAGCGCGTTCAGTTTGAAGGGTTTCGGCCCGCTGTTGCTGCAAGGCACCTGGATGACCCTCAAGTTGTCGGTGCTGTCCCTGGCCGTCAGCGTGTTGCTGGGCCTGCTCGGCGCCAGCGCCAAACTGTCCAGCCTGCCCTTCCTGCGCATTCCCGCCCAGCTCTACACCACGCTGATTCGTGGCGTGCCCGACCTGGTACTGATGCTGCTGATTTTCTACAGCCTGCAAACCTGGCTGACCGGTCTTACCGACTTCATGGAATGGGACTACATCGAAATCGACCCATTCAGCGCCGGGGTGATCACCCTGGGCTTTATTTACGGTGCGTACTTCACCGAAACCTTTCGCGGCGCGATCCTCGCGGTGCCCCGTGGTCAACTGGAAGCCGCCACGGCTTACGGCCTCAAGCGCGGGCAGCGGTTTCGCTACGTGACCTTCCCGCAAATGATGCGCTTTGCCCTGCCGGGCATCGGCAACAACTGGATGGTAATGCTCAAGGCCACCGCACTGGTGTCGATCATCGGCCTCGCGGATCTGGTCAAGGCCGCGCAGGACGCCGGCAAGAGCACCTATCAGCTGTTTTACTTCCTGGTGATCGCCGCACTGATCTACCTGCTGATCACCAGTGCGTCCAACTTTGTCCTGCGCCGTCTTGAACGTCGCTATTCGGCAGGCTCGCGGGAGGCCGTGCGATGATCGAACTCTTGCAGGAATACTGGCGCCCATTCCTTTACAGCGACGGCCAGCACATCACCGGCCTGGCCATGACCATGTGGTTGCTCAGCGCCTCGCTGGTGATCGGCTTCCTGGTGTCGATTCCGCTGTCCATCGCCCGGGTGTCGCGCAATCCCTTGGTGCGCTGGCCGGTGCAGTTCTACACCTACCTGTTTCGCGGCACGCCGCTCTATATCCAATTGCTGATCTGTTACACCGGCATCTACAGCATCGCCGCCGTGCGCGCCCAACCGGTGCTGGATGCGTTCTTTCGCGATGCGATGAACTGCACGGTCCTGGCCTTTGCCCTCAACACCTGCGCCTACACCACGGAGATTTTCGCCGGGGCGATCCGCAGCATGGCCCACGGCGAAGTCGAAGCGGCCAAAGCCTACGGCCTCAGCGGCTGGAAGCTGTACGCCTATGTCATCATGCCGTCGGCCCTGCGCCGTTCATTGCCGTACTACAGCAACGAAGTGATTTTGATGCTGCACTCGACGACAGTGGCGTTTACCGCGACGATCCCGGACATTCTCAAAGTGGCCCGGGACGCCAACTCGGCCACGTTCCTCACCTTTCAATCGTTCGGCATCGCTGCGCTGATCTACCTGACCGTGACCTTTGCCCTGGTCGGTCTGTTTCGTCTGGCGGAGCGCCGCTGGCTGGCCTTCCTCGGGCCGAGCCACTAAGGAGCCTTCATGCGTCATCAGGTTCATGAACTGATCGCGCCCGTGCCTGGCACGGCACGGCAGATTCACAGTTTCCACTTCGGCCCGGAGCTGGCCGAACGCAAGGTCTACATCCAGTCGTCACTGCATGCCGATGAATTGCCGGGCATGCTGGTGGCCTGGCACCTCAAGGCGCGCCTGGCGCAACTGGTCGCCGCCGGGCGCTTGCGCAGCGAGATAGTGCTGGTGCCGATCGCCAACCCGGCGGGCCTCGAACAAGTGTTGATGGACATCCCGCTGGGCCGCTATGAGCTGGAAAGCGGGCAGAACTTCAATCGCCTGTTTGTCGACCTCAGTGAAGAGGTGGGCGATCGGGTCGAGGATATGCTCGGGGATGATCCCCAGCGCAACGTCGAATTGATCCGCACGGCACTCTCCACCGCGCTGGCCGCACAAACCGCCGCGACGCAGTTGCAGTCTCAGCGCCTGGTGCTGCAACGCCTGGCCTGCGATGCCGACATGGTGCTCGACCTGCATTGCGATTTCGAAGCCGTGGCGCACCTGTACACCACGCCCGAGGCCTGGCCGCAGGTGGAGCCGTTGGCGCGCTATATCGGCTCGGAGGCCAACTTGCTGGCCACCGATTCCGGCGGGCAATCTTTCGATGAGTGCTTCAGCCTGGTGTGGTGGCAATTGCAGCAACGCTTCGGCGAGCGCTTCCCGATCCCCATGGGCAGCTTTTCGGTGACCGTCGAGCTGCGCGGCCAGGGTGACGTCAACCACGGCCTGGCCGGCCTCGACTGCCAGGCGATCATCGACTACCTGATTCACTTCGGCGCGATTGCCGGCGACGTGGCACCGCTGCCCGCCCTGCCCTACCCGGCCACCCCGCTGGCGGGTGTCGAACCGGTGGCGACGCCGGTCGGCGGCCTGCTGGTGTTCAGCGCCTTGCCCGGCGAATACCTCGAAGCCGGGCAACTGATCGCCGAAATCATCGACCCCATTACTGACCGCGTAACGCCTGTGCATTGTCAAAACGCCGGCCTGCTTTACGCCCGTTCGCTACGGCGCATGGCCACTGCGGGGATGGTCATCGGCCATGTCGCAGGCTCAGAGGCCTACCGCAGCGGCTACCTACTTTCGCCTTGAGGATGCACGCCCCATGTACAAACTGACCGTTGAAGGCCTGCATAAAAGCTATGGCGACAATGAAGTGCTCAAAGGCGTCTCGCTCAAGGCCAAGACCGGTGACGTGATCAGCCTGATCGGCGCCAGCGGCTCGGGTAAGAGCACCTTCCTGCGCTGCATCAACTTTCTGGAAACCCCCAACGACGGCGCGATGACCCTGGATGACAAGCCGATCCGCATGGTCAGCGACCGCCACGGCATGCGCGTGGCCGACGATGCCGAGCTGCAGCGCCTGCGCACACGCCTGGCGATGGTGTTCCAGCACTTCAACCTGTGGAGCCACATGAGCGTGCTGGAAAACATCACCATGGCCCCGCGCCGGGTGCTGGGCTGCAGTAAGAAAGACGCCGAAGACCGTGCCCGTCGCTACCTGGACAAAGTCGGACTGCCGGCCCGCGTGGCCGATCAATACCCGGCATTTCTCTCCGGCGGCCAGCAGCAACGCGTGGCCATCGCCCGCGCCCTGGCGATGGAACCGGAAGTGATGCTGTTCGACGAACCCACCTCGGCCCTCGACCCGGAGCTGGTGGGCGAAGTGCTGAAGGTGATCCAGGGCCTGGCCGAGGAAGGCCGCACCATGATCATGGTGACCCACGAGATGAGCTTTGCGCGCAAGGTGTCGAGCCAGGTGCTGTTCCTGCACAAGGGCCTGGTGGAAGAGCAAGGCACGCCGGAGGATGTGCTGGGCAACCCGAAGAGTGAGCGCCTGCAACAGTTCCTGAGTGGCAATCTGAAGTAAGCCTTCGCCGATCTTCCCACGCGCCCCCTGCGCCGCCTAAGCGCTCTGAGAGCCCGCCCAGCCGGCCCATGCGCTTGAGCGCGGCAATCCACGATAAGCGCGCAGGCGGCCCGCTGCCCGCGTTTTGGGGCTTTGCTGGGGATACTGAGTGCAACACGGCAGATATTTGTGATCGGCCGCCAGGAGAAATGGCCAGCCCGCGGAAGGACTGACCATATTCCAATCTGCAGGCATCAGGCCATCGGCGCGGGTGGCGGCTCGTCCGGAAGGGTCGGTTCGCCAGGTGCGGTAGGCTCAGGGGAATCCGGGTCAGGTTGACCGGGGAGACCACCCGCATAGGCAGGGTCGGCCATCAGGGACCACGCCATCACGCCAATCTGGTTGGGTTCAAGCCGGGCGAGTTCGGCGCTGATTCGCGGGTCGAGCTTCATAAGGTACTCCTCAAGCGTGGCTCGGCGCGCATTGCACGCACCGAAGCAGTACACCCAATAGAGTCACTTTCCGCAGACTAATTCCCTTTACGCGTAGGAGCTTTCGATCAAGCGCGTGGCAAGGTGACGCCGCGCTGGCCCTGGTACTTGCCAGCACGGTCCTTATAGGACACTTCACAGGCCTCATCGGACTGCAGGAACAGCATCTGCGCCACGCCTTCGTTGGCGTAGATCTTCGCTGGCAGGGTGGTGGTGTTGGAGAATTCCAGGGTGACGTGACCTTCCCACTCAGGCTCAAGCGGCGTCACGTTGACGATGATGCCGCAGCGCGCGTAAGTGCTTTTACCCAGGCAGATGGTCAGCACGTCGCGGGGAATACGGAAGAACTCCACGGTGCGCGCCAGGGCGAAGGAGTTGGGCGGGATGATGCACACGTCGCTCTTGACGTCGACGAAGCTCTTTTCGTCGAAGTTCTTCGGATCGACGATCGCCGAGTTGATATTGGTGAACACCTTGAACTCATCGGCACAACGCACGTCGTAGCCGTAGCTGGAAACACCATACGAAATCACGCGATCGGCGTCGTCACCACGGATCTGGCGCTCAACGAACGGTTCGATCATGCCGTGCTCTTGCGCCATGCGGCGAATCCACTTGTCCGATTTGATGCTCATGGCGGGTGTCCTGATAGCGAGGTGGAAAAATTCTGTTGGGCATCTTACCGGGGCAGGCGTTGGGGTTCAAAGGGCGTGGGGCTTTTGTTGACGAATGTGTTGATCAATGCCCGCCTTGTACAAGCCGCGTCCATTGGGGCCGGGACCAGAATCGGCTTGCACGACGGACGTAAATACCACCGCCAGTCACGAAATTAGAGAAACCTTCGGAAATACCATTGGCACGTTCCGGAAAAAGGGTTAAGGTGGCGCCACTGTGCTGCTTGTGTCACTGAGAATCTCTACACGATATGTTGAATTTCGATCCAACCATCTCCAAGAATTTTTCCTGCTCTTTGCACTCAGTCTCGGCCAGGGCTTTTCCTGAGTCGCAGTTAACTTTGTCCAAGGAGATACACCATGTCTAATCGCCAAACTGGTACCGTTAAGTGGTTCAACGATGAAAAAGGCTTCGGCTTCATCACTCCACAATCCGGTGACGACCTGTTCGTTCACTTCAAAGCTATCCAATCCGACGGCTTCAAAAGCCTGAAAGAAGGCCAACAGGTTTCTTTCATCGCTACCCGCGGTCAGAAAGGCATGCAAGCTGAAGAAGTTCAAGTTATCTAACTTGTACTGACTCAGTCGAAAGAACCCCGCCCTTAAAAGCGGGGTTTTTTTATGCCTGGGATTTGGGCATGCATGAGCGCAAAAAATATGGGAGGGGGCTTACTCCCGATGGCAGTGGGTCAGTCAATACATCCAGTGACTGATCCACTGCCATCGGGAGCAAGCCCCCTCCCACATTCAGACCGCGTCGTTACTGAAACAACGACTCGCTCGACAAGCCGTTCTTCTCCAGGATCTCACGCAAGCGCTTGAGCCCTTCTACCTGGATCTGCCGCACCCGCTCACGGGTCAAGCCGATCTCCAGGCCTACATCCTCCAGGGTGCTGCTCTCATGACCGCGCAGGCCGAAGCGGCGAATCACCACCTCGCGCTGCTTGTCCGTAAGCTCCGACAACCACTGGTCAATGCTTTGGGAAAGATCATCGTCCTGCAACAGCTCGCAAGGGTCTGTCGGGCGATCATCCGTCAGGGTGTCCAGCAGGGTTTTGTCCGAATCCGGGCCCAGCGAGACGTCGACCGAAGACACGCGCTCGTTAAGACCGAGCATGCGCTTGACCTCGCCCACCGGTTTTTCCAGCAGGTTGGCGATTTCTTCGGGAGAGGGTTCATGATCGAGTTTTTGTGTCAGCTCACGCGCCGCCCGCAGGTAGACGTTGAGCTCCTTGACCACATGGATCGGCAACCGGATCGTGCGGGTTTGATTCATGATCGCCCGTTCGATGGTCTGACGAATCCACCAGGTGGCATAGGTCGAGAAGCGGAAGCCGCGTTCGGGGTCGAACTTCTCCACCGCCCGGATCAAGCCCAGGTTGCCCTCCTCGATCAGGTCCAACAGGGACAGCCCGCGATTGACGTAGCGTCGGGCGATTTTCACCACCAGGCGCAGGTTGCTTTCAATCATGCGCTTGCGCCCAGCCGGATCACCCTTTTGCGACAAGCGCGCAAAATGGACTTCTTCTTCGGGAGTCAGCAGAGGGGAAAAGCCGATTTCATTGAGGTACAGCTGGGTCGCATCGAGCGCCCGCGTGTAGTCAATGTACTTATGTTGCTTTAACGCAGTGGAGTTCTTGGATTTGGTGCGAACTGAAGGTACAGCCATTCCCTCATTCGACATCGATTCCATAGCGATGCCGGTCTCCGTAAGGAGAACCTCATCGTCGATGTCAAACTCCGGCGCTTCTTTACTGAGAGCCATTGTTATAGTCCTTTGGTGAGTTCGACCTCAAGCTCAAGCGACGCCTTTATCCTTGGCAACGCTGGAGCCTGTTCCTTCTACGTGAGGGAACAGGCTGGCAACACATCAACGACGGGGTAGGAATTGCAGAGGATCTACAGGTTTCCCTTGGCGGCGAATCTCAAAGTGCAGTTTCACCCGGTCTGTACCAGTTGACCCCATTTCGGCAATTGTCTGTCCGACTTTGACCTGCTGCCCCTCCCGAACCAACAGCCTACGGTTGTGGCCGTAAGCACTGACGTAGGTATCGCTGTGTTTGATGATGACCAGCTCGCCGTAGCCCCGCAAACCACTCCCGGCGTACACCACTGTCCCATCAGATGCAGCTAAAACAGGCTGTCCCAAATCCCCGGCGATATCAATGCCTTTATTCAAACTACCGTTTGAAGAGAATTTTCCAATCAATACGCCGTTCGACGGCCATCCCCAGCCGGTCGGCGCAGGCCCCGCAGGCGGCAGCGGCGCGGCTGCCGGTTTGCTCGCAACCGCAGGCGCGGCGCTGCCTGCAGGCCGCGTGATGATCGTGGTTTTGCTCGAGGACGAGGGCGAAGATGTGGTGTTTGTCACCACTGACGTCGGTGTTGAACCGGTGCGTCCATCGAAGCGAATCGTCTGACCCGGATGTATCGTGTAGGGCACCGGAATATTGTTGCGCGCGGCGAGCGCCTTGTAGTCCCAGCCATAGCGGAAGGCAATCGAAAACAGCGTATCGCCCTTGCGCACCACATACTGCCCCGTGGTTACGGTCGGCTTCTGCGGCGCGGCATTCGTGCGATCAACCACCCTCGCGCCCCCGGAAGGCGCGCTCGAACAAGCCGCCAATAAGGAACTCAAGACAAGGCCAAGCACCAGTCGCTGAAAGCTTGTTTTACTCATACGCTGCGCAAGACCTGTGAGACTCACCCGCCGCTCCCTTTGTGGTGGCTGAACATGAATGCCTGTATCAGGCTTGAAATATGTCGTAAGTATAACTGGGCATTGGCTTTTTACTGGCACACGACTGAAACGAAAGATTCATCGCGTTTAAAACCAACGACCGATCATGTTGACTCTATAGACCCCGCCGTAAGACACATCGCCGCCAACAGAATTCACTGCTCGCGAATAAATGATCAGGCCAGCGGGCCATTGAGCAACGGCACGAAACGCACGGCGCCGAGCACATGCCGGGAAAAGCCTTCGTCTTCACGGATAATGAGCATCAATTGTTGCACTTCGCCGGAACCCACCGGGATCACCAGCCGACCGCCGGGGGCCAGTTGATCGAGCAACGCCTGCGGTACATCGGTGGCGACCGCGGTGACGATGATGCCGTTATACGGCGCCAGCGCCGGCCAGCCTTCCCAGCCATCGCCCCAGCGGAACACCACGTTGCGCAGGTTCAGTTCCACCAGGCGTTCCTTGGCGCGATCCTGCAGCACCTTGATGCGCTCCACCGAGAACACGCGCTCCACCAACTGCGACAGCACGGCAGTCTGGTAGCCGGAACCGGTGCCGATCTCCAGCACCTTGTCCAACGGGCCCGCCGCCAGCAGCAGCTCGCTCATGCGCGCAACCATATACGGCTGGGAAATGGTCTGGTTATGCCCGATCGGCAACGCCGTGTCTTCATAGGCGCGATGGGCCAGGGCCTCATCGACAAACAGGTGCCGGGGCGTGCGCCGGATCACTTCCAGTACCTGGGCGTTGGACAGGCCTTCTTCGTACAGGCGCTGGATCAGACGCTCGCGGGTGCGCTGGGAGGTCATCCCGATGCCGCGACGCAACAGGTCGTCTTGTTCACGAGCCATCAGCGCAAGTCCTCCAGCCAGCCATCGAGACTACTGAAGGCATCACTGAAGGTGCGATCGAGCTGCAACGGGGTAATCGATACATAGCCTTGCATCACCGCATGAAAGTCAGTGCCCGGCCCACCGTCTTCGGCATCGCCCGCAGCGGCGATCCAATAACCTTCCTTGCCACGCGGGTCGACCACCTTCAACGGCGCCGCCGCGCGGGCGCGATGGCCCAGGCGCGTGAGCTGGATACCGCGAATATGCTCGAGGGGCAAGTTGGGGATATTGACGTTAAGCACCGTCCGGGGCGGCAGATCGAGGGAACCGTGGGCCTCCACCAGCTTGCGCGCGAAATGCGCGGCCGTCGGCAGGTTGTCCAATTGACGCGAGGTCAACGAAAAGGCAAACGAGGTCCGCCCCAGGAAACGCCCTTCCAGGGCCGCCGCCACCGTGCCGGAATACAGCACGTCATCCCCCAGGTTGGCGCCGAGGTTGATGCCCGACACCACCAGGTCCGGCTCCTGATCCAACAAACTGTTGATCGCCAGGTGTACGCAGTCGGTGGGGGTGCCGTTCACGCTGATATAGCCATTGGCCAGAACGTGCACGTGCAGCGGACGGTCGAGCGTCAGCGAACTGCTGGCGCCGCTCTTGTCCTGGTCGGGGGCAACCACCACGCACTCGGCGTAATCCGCCAGCGCAGCATGAAGCGCGGCGAGGCCGGGTGCGGTGGCACCGTCGTCATTTGATATCAGAATACGCATGGGCTGTCCGTCTGCCCCACCGGCACCAGATCAACAAGCTCGCGCACCAAGACAGTGGCGAAGCATCCGGCCGGCAGGACGAATTCCAATTGCAGAATGTCAGGCCCGGGATAATGCCACGTCAACCCGCCAATGGGCAGTCGCAGAATGCGACGTTCCTGGCTCATGCCGGCATTCACCAGCCAATCGCGCAGGTCGGCCTCACTGGCGGCAACCGCCTGCTCCAGCGCCTGGGTTGCACCGCTGGCTGGCGAATCGCCTTCGCCCCACTGCGGTCCGGTGGGGTGCAGATCGAGGATCGCCAGGCGCGGGTCGCTGCATTCAGCCTCCCCCGCCGGGAAAAAACTGCGGCTGTCGGTGAAGGCCAGCAGATCGCCGACCTGCGCACGCTGCCAGGAACCGTCCGCGACACGGGCCGCCAACACTTTGTTGAAGAGGTAACTGCGCGCCGTCGACAGCAACCGCGAACGCACGTTGCGCTGCTCCGGCAAGGCCTTGCGGGCCGCCCACTCACGCGCATCCACCACATTGCCGCCGTTGTGGCCAAAGCGCTGGGTGCCGAAATAATTGGGAATGCCGTGCTGGGCGATCAGTTGCAAGCGCGCATCGATGGCCGCGTGATCCCCCGCCAGTTGCGTCAGGCGCAAGGTAAAACCGTTGGCCGAATGAGCACCGCGTTGCAGCTTGCGCTTGTGGCGGCCGGTCTTGAGGATCTTGAGGGTGTCGTTTTCCGCGCCACTCAGGTCCGGATCGGCCTTGCCCGGCAGTTGCACACTGAACCACTGGCGGGTCAACGCCTGGCGATCCTTGAGCCCGGCATAGCTGACGGTGCGCAACGGCACGCCGGCGGCCTTGGCGATCCGGCGCGCGGCTTCTTCGGTGTTGAGGCCACGCTTTTCCACCCACAGCCACAGGTGCTCACCCTCACCGCTCAGCGGGATATCGAGCACTTCGTCGACCTGGAAATCTTCCGCGGTAGCCTTCAGCACGGCGCTGCCCAAGGCCTCGCCATAGGCCCTCGGGCCCAGCAGTTGCAAGTCGTTCATGCGCGCAGCAACAAAGCGACGGAATGTACCGCGATGCCCTCTTCACGACCGGTAAACCCGAGCTTTTCGGTGGTGGTGGCTTTCACGTTCACTTGATCCAATTCAATGTGCAGATCCGCCGCGATCAACGCGCGCATCGACTCGATGTGGGGGGCCATTTTCGGCGCCTGGGCCACGATGGTGTTATCGACGTTGCCGACCTTCCAGCCTTTGGCGTGGATCAGGCCGACCACATGGCGCAGCAATACCCGGCTGTCCGCGCCTTTGAAGGTCGGGTCGGTGTCCGGAAAGTGCTTGCCGATATCGCCGAGCGCCGCGGCGCCGAGCAAGGCGTCGCTCAACGCGTGCAGCAGGACATCGCCGTCGGAATGAGCCAGCAACCCATGGTGGTGCGCGATCCGCACGCCGCCCAGGGTGATGAAATCGCCTTCAGCGAAACGGTGCACATCGTAGCCGTGGCCAATACGCATAAAAAAACGCCCCGATTTAATTCAGGGCGTGATTCTACCTACTTTTGTCGCATATTAACCGAGCAAAGCACGGCCATGATGTCGCAAATGATCTTCGATGAAGCTGGCGATAAAGAAGTAGCTGTGGTCGTAGCCCGGTTGCAGGCGCAGTTCGAGCGGATGGTTGGCCGCTTTCGCCGCTTGCTGCAGGGCTTCGGGCTTGAGCTGCACCGCGAGGAAGTCGTCGCGGTCGCCCTGGTCCACCAGCAACGGCAGCTTTTCCGCGGCTTCGCTGATCAGCACGCAAGCGTCCCACTCGCGCCACTTCGAGCGCTCTTCGCCCAGGTAACGGGAGAAGGCTTTCTGGCCCCATGGGCAATCCATCGGGTTGTTGATCGGCGAAAACGCCGACACCGACAGGTAACGCCCGGGGTTGCGCAATGCACATACCAGCGCACCGTGGCCGCCCATGGAGTGGCCGCTGATACCGCGCTTCTGCGAAGCCGGGAAATGCGCCTCAACCAACGCCGGCAATTCCTGCACCACGTAGTCATGCATCCGATAGTGCTTGGCCCAGGGTTCCTGGGTGGCATTCAGATAGAACCCGGCCCCCAGGCCGAAATCCCAGGCGTTGTCCGGATCGCCCGGCACCCCAGGACCACGCGGGCTGGTGTCCGGCGCAACAATGATCAGCCCCAGTTCGGCCGCCATGCGCTGGGCGCCGGCTTTCTGCATGAAGTTTTCATCGGTGCAGGTCAACCCGGACAGCCAGTACACCACCGGCAGCTTGCCGCCCTGCTCCGCTTGCGGCGGCAGGTAGACGGCGAAGGTCATGTCGCAACCGAGCACCTCGGAATGATGCTTGTAGCGTTTATGCCAGCCGCCGAAGCTCTTCTGGCACGACAGGTTTTCCAGACTCATGGCCGACCTCAGAAGTGAATGACGGTACGAATGCTCTTGCCTTCATGCATCAGATCAAACGCTTTGTTGATGTCTTCCAGGCCCATGGTGTGGGTGATGAAGGTGTCCAACGGGATCTCGCCGTTCTGGGCCATTTCCACGTAGCTGGGCAGCTCGCTGCGACCACGCACGCCGCCAAAGGCCGAACCGCGCCAGACGCGGCCGGTCACCAGCTGGAATGGACGGGTGGAAATTTCCTGGCCGGCACCGGCAACGCCGATGATCACCGATTCGCCCCAGCCTTTGTGGCAGCACTCGAGGGCGGCGCGCATCAGTTGCACGTTGCCGATGCACTCGAAGGAAAAGTCCACGCCGCCGTCAGTCAAATCGACAATCACGTCCTGGATCGGGCGATCGTAGTCTTTCGGGTTGATGCAGTCGGTGGCGCCCAGTTGCTTGGCGATTTCGAACTTGGCCGGGTTGATGTCGATGGCGATGATGCGACCGGCCTTGGCTTTTACCGCGCCGATTACCGCCGACAGGCCGATACCGCCCAAGCCGAAGATGGCGACGGTATCGCCGGGCTTGACCTTGGCGGTGTTGATCACCGCACCGATACCGGTGGTGACGCCACAGCCGAGCAGGCAGACTTTTTCCAGCGGCGCGTCTTTAGGAATCTTCGCCACGGAAATTTCCGGCAGCACGGTGTACTCGGAAAAGGTCGAGGTGCCCATGTAGTGGAAAATCGGCTGACCCTTGTAGGAGAAACGCGTGGTGCCATCGGGCATCAGGCCTTTGCCCTGGGTGGCACGAATCGCCTGGCACAGGTTGGTCTTGCCCGACAGGCAGAATTTGCACTTGCCGCACTCCGGGGTGTAGAGCGGGATCACATGGTCGCCGACCGCAACCGAGGTCACGCCCTCGCCGATCGCCTCAACCACCGCACCGCCTTCATGGCCGAGAATCGACGGGAAGATGCCTTCCGGGTCGGCGCCCGACAACGTGTAGGCGTCGGTATGGCACACGCCGGACGCAACCACGCGCAACAGCACTTCGCCGGCCTTGGGCATGGCGACATCCACTTCTACGATCTCGAGGGGCTTCTTGGCTTCGAAGGCTACGGCGGCGCGGGACTTGATCATCCGGGTTTCTCCTGGGAGTTAAAAACTAAGACGGCGAGTGTAAAACATGCCTCGCTGATTAATAATCCAGGCAAAAGCAAAACTTTATTGCTGTACAGGGATAATCGCCATGCTGGAAAACCGCTGGGAAGGCATCGATGAGTTCGTCGCCGTCGCTGAATGCAGTCAATTCACCGCGGCGGCGGAACGCCTTGGGGTGTCTTCGTCGCACATCAGCCGGCAAGTGGCTCGCCTGGAAGAACGGCTGCAAACGCGCTTGCTGTATCGCAGTACGCGCAAGGTGACCCTGACCGAAGCCGGCCAGACCTTTCTGCAACACTGCCAGCGCCTGCAGGATGGCCGCGAAGAGGCCCTGCGCGCCGTCGGCGACCTCGCCAGCGAGCCCAAGGGCATGCTGCGCATGACCTGCGCCGTGGCGTATGGCGAACGATTCATCGTGCCGCTGGTGACGCGGTTCATGGGGCTTTACCCGCAACTGCGGGTGGACATCGAACTGAGCAATCGTCAGTTGGACTTGGTACACGAAGGCCTCGACCTGGCGATTCGCCTGGGACGCCTGCAAGACTCGCGCATGGTCGCCAGCCGCCTGGCGCCGCGCCGCATGTACTTGTGCGCGTCGCCGTCCTACCTGGCGCGGTATGGGCGGCCACACAGCTTGTCGGAATTGACTCGGCACAACTGCCTGATCGGCAGCTCGGACATCTGGCAACTGGCCCAGGACGGGCGCGAATTTTCCCAAAGGGTGCAGGGCAACTGGCGCTGCAACAGTGGGCAGGCGGTGTTGGACGCGGCGTTGCAAGGGGTGGGCTTGTGTCAGTTGCCGGACTATTACGTGCTCGAGCATTTGCACAGTGGCGCGCTGGTGTCGTTACTGGAAGCGCATCAGCCGCCGAATACGGCGGTGTGGGCGTTGTATCCGCAGCAGCGGCATTTGTCGCCGAAGGTCAGGAAGCTGGTGGATTATTTAAAGGCAGGGTTGGCCGAACGGCCGGAGTACGGTACTGAGCATTGATGGCGTTTATCGTTTATGTAGGAGCGAGCTTGCTCGCGAAAAACGTCAACGATAACGCGGACAATCTGGATTGAAGCGGCGCTCTCAAGTTTTTCGCGAGCAAGCTCGCTCCTACAGCCGATTGGCCCAGCGTAGTCGCAGCCATTCCAGGTCCTCGGGCCGGGTCACCTTGATATTGTCCGAGCGCCCTTCGATCAGGCGCGGCGCCTGGCCAGACCATTCCATGGCCGACGCTTCGTCGGTAATGACCGCATCGGCCACAAGGCTATCAGCCAGTGCACGGTGCAGCGCACCCAGGCGGAACATCTGCGGCGTGTAGGCCTGCCAGATCAAGCTGCGGTCAACGGTCTCGATGACGCGACCATGCTTGTCTACACGCTTGAGGGTATCGCGGGCCGGCACAGCCAGCAGGCCACCCACCGGATCGTCCGCGAGTTCGGCGAGCAGTTTGTCGAGATCGTCACGACTCAGGTTAGGCCGCGCCGCATCATGCACCAAGACCCAATCATCATCGCTGGCACCCAGGGCATTGAGCTGCAGCAACGCATTGAGTACCGAGCCCGAACGCTCCGAGCCACCGTCCGCCCGCTGGATACGCGGGTCAGCGGCACACGCGAGGTGAGGCCAGTAAGGGTCATCAACAGCAAGACTGACCACCAGGCCCTTGAGCGAGGGGTGGTCGAGAAAACAGCCAAGGCTGTGTTCGAGAATAGTGCGCCCGCCCAGTTGCAAGTACTGCTTGGGACGGTCCGCAGCCATACGGGCACCGATGCCCGCGGCAGGAATCACGGCCCAGAAGGCCGGCAAACGGTGATTCATTGGGCCAACTGGTAGAGGGTTTCGCCCTCCTTGACCATGCCCAACTCATGGCGAGCCCGCTCTTCGACGGTCTCCGTGCCTTTTTTCAGCTCAAGCACCTCGGCATCGAGAACGCGATTGCGCTCCAGCAGGCGTTCGTTTTCGGCGTGCTGGTCGGCAATTTGCTGGGTCAGGTCTTTTACCTGCGCAAAGCTGCCATTACCCACCCATAGGCGGTACTGCAGGCCAGCCAGCAACAAGAGCAAGACGAGGAACAACCAATTGGGACTGCGCATCGAATATCGGGTATCCAGTGAAAAAAGACCGCCATACAAAACTTTTGCAGCAACGGATAGCACGAAGCCTGGAAGACCCAGGCTTGTGCTTGATCGTCATCAGATTAGCGTCGAATTGCACACTCTCGTGATTTTTCCGACACAATCTGCCGACTTTTTACCATTTACTGATCAGCCGCGAAACTCGCTGCGACCGTTGTACTTGGCTTTACCCGCCAGTTGCTCTTCGATACGCAGCAATTGGTTGTACTTGGACACGCGATCGGAACGGCACAGCGAGCCGGTCTTGATCTGGCCCGCCGACGTGCCCACGGCCAGGTCGGCAATGGTCGAGTCTTCGGTTTCGCCGGAGCGGTGCGAGATCACGGCAGTGTAGCCCGCGGCCTTGGCCATCTGGATGGCTTCCAGGGTTTCGGTCAGGGTGCCGATCTGGTTGAACTTGATCAGGATCGAGTTGGCGATCTTCTTGTCGATGCCTTCTTTCAGGATCTTGGTGTTGGTCACGAACAGGTCGTCGCCCACCAGCTGGATTTTTTCGCCGATCTTGTCGGTGAGGATTTTCCAGCCGTCCCAGTCGGACTCGTCCAGGCCGTCTTCGATCGAGATGATCGGGTAGCGCTGGGTCAGGCCCTTGAGGTACTCGGCAAACCCTTCGGAGTTGAACACCTGGCCTTCGCCGGACAGGTTGTACTTACCGTCTTCGTAGAATTCGCTGGCGGCGCAGTCCAGGGCCAGGGTCACGTCGGTGCCCAGGGTGTAGCCGGCGTTGGCCACGGCTTCGGAGATGACTTTCAGTGCATCTTCGTTGGACGCCAGGTTCGGCGCGAAACCACCTTCGTCACCCACGGCGGTGCTCAGGCCACGGGCCTTCAGCACAGCCTTGAGGTGATGGAAAATCTCGGTGCCCATGCGCAGGCCTTCGGAGAAGGTCTTGGCGCCAACCGGCTGCACCATGAATTCCTGGATGTCGACGTTGTTATCGGCGTGCTCGCCGCCGTTGATGATGTTCATCATCGGCACCGGCATCGAGTACACACCCGGAGTGCCGTTGAGGTTGGCGATGTGGGCGTACAGCGGCAGGTCCTGGTCCTGCGCGGCGGCCTTGGCGGCGGCCAGGGACACGGCGAGGATGGCGTTGGCACCCAGGCTGCCTTTGTTTTCAGTGCCGTCGAGTTTGATCATCGCGTGGTCCAGGGCTTTCTGGTCCAGCGGGTCTTTGCCCAGCAACAGGTCGCGAATCGGACCGTTGATGTTGGCTACCGCCTTGAGGACACCCTTGCCCAGGTAACGGCTCTTGTCGCCATCACGCAGTTCCAGCGCTTCGCGGGAACCTGTGGAAGCACCGGACGGCGCGCAAGCGCTGCCGATGATGCCGTTATCGAGAAGCACGTCGGCTTCGACGGTGGGGTTGCCACGGGAGTCGAGAACTTCACGACCTTTGATGTCGACGATTTTTGCCATTGTTGTAAACACTCCAAAGTTGACGAAAATGCTCTATACCGCTCGATTTAACTTGTCGCGCACATTGCAATATTTGGAACGAACTTGCCAGTAATAGTGCCCTCTCGGGCCTCATCGCGAGCAAGCTCGGCTCCTACACGGAGAACTGGCGCTTACGCGGTCTCTACCGTCGGAAAACTCTTGACCAGTTCGTCCAACTGCTTGAGCTGGGCCAGGAATGGCTCCAGTTTGTCCAGGCGCAGGGCGCAAGGACCGTCGCATTTGGCGTTGTCCGGGTCCGGGTGGGCTTCCAGGAACAGGCCGGCCAGGGACTGGCTGATGCCGGCCTTGGCCAGGTCCAATACCTGGGCACGACGCCCGCCAGCGGAATCGGCGCGGCCACCCGGCATTTGCAGCGCGTGGGTCACGTCGAAGAACACCGGGTATTCGAACTGTTTCATGATGCCGAAACCGAGCATGTCCACCACGAGGTTGTTGTAGCCGAAGCTCGAACCGCGCTCGCAGAGGATCAACTGGTCGTTACCCGCTTCCACGCACTTGTTCAGGATGTGCTTCATTTCCTGGGGCGCGAGGAACTGGGCTTTCTTGATATTGATCACCGCACCGGTCTTGGCCATGGCGACCACGAGGTCGGTCTGGCGCGACAGGAAGGCCGGCAACTGGATGATGTCGCACACCTCGGCGACCACGGCAGCCTGTTCAGGCTCGTGGACGTCGGTGATGATCGGCACGCCGAAGGCTTGCTTGATGTCCTGGAAGATCCGCATGCCTTCTTCAAGGCCCGGGCCGCGATAGGAGGTCACGGACGAACGGTTGGCCTTGTCGAAGCTGGCCTTGAACACATAAGGGATACCCAGTTTCTGGGTAACCTTGACGTACTCTTCACAGACCTGCATCGCCATGTCGCGGCTTTCCAGCACGTTCATGCCGCCGAACAGCACCATGGGCTTGTCGTTGGCAATCTCGATGTCGCCTACGCGAATGATCTTCTGGGCCATCAGCTTCACGCCTTCTTCTGATGTTGCGTCAGTGCTGCTTTAACGAAACCGCTGAACAACGGGTGACCGTCGCGCGGCGTCGAGGTGAACTCAGGGTGGAACTGGCAGGCCACGAACCATGGATGATCCGGCGCCTCGACCACTTCGACCAGCTTGCCGTCACCGGAGCGACCGGAGACTTTCAGGCCGGCTGCTTTGATCTGCGGCAGCAGGTTGTTGTTCACTTCGTAGCGGTGACGGTGACGCTCGACGATCACGTCCTTGCCATAGCAGTCGTGGACCAGCGAACCCGGCTCCAGCAGGCAGTCTTGCGCGCCGAGGCGCATGGTGCCGCCCAGGTCGGACGATTCGGTACGGGTTTCAACGGCGCCGGTGGCGTCTTCCCACTCGGTGATCAGGCCTACGACCGGGTGGCCGCTGGAATGATCGAACTCGGTGGAGTTGGCGTCTTTCCAGCCCAGCACGTTACGAGCGAACTCGATAACGGCCACTTGCATGCCCAGGCAGATCCCCAGGTACGGCACCTTGTGCTCACGAGCGTACTGCACGGCGGTGATCTTGCCTTCCACGCCACGCAGGCCGAAACCGCCCGGAACGAGGATCGCGTCGACGCCTTCGAGCAGCGCGGTGCCTTGGTTCTCGATGTCTTCGGAATCGATATAGCGCAGGTTGACCTTGGTACGGTTGCTGATGCCGGCGTGGCTCATCGCTTCGATCAGCGACTTGTACGCGTCCAAAAGCTCCATGTACTTGCCGACCATGGCGATGGTGACTTCGTGCTCAGGGTTGAGCTTGGCGTCGACCACGGCTTCCCACTCGGACAGATCCGCGCCGCCGCATTGCAGGCCGAAACGCTCGACCACAAAATCGTCCAGGCCCTGGGAATGCAGGATGCCCGGGATCTTGTAGATGGTGTCGGCGTCTTCCAGGGCAATCACCGCACGCTCTTCAACGTTGGTGAACTGCGCGATCTTGCGACGCGAGGAAATATCGATCGGGTGATCGGAACGGCACACCAGCACGTCCGGCTGCAGGCCGATGGAACGCAGTTCCTTGACCGAGTGCTGGGTTGGCTTGGTTTTGGTTTCGCCGGCGGTGGCGATGTAGGGCACCAGTGTCAGGTGCATCAGCATCGCGCGCTTGGCGCCGACTTCGAAACGCAACTGGCGGATGGCTTCGAGGAACGGTTGGGATTCGATGTCACCCACGGTGCCACCGATCTCGACCATCGCCACGTCGGCATCGCCCGCGCCCTTGATGATGCGGCGCTTGATTTCGTCGGTGATGTGCGGGATCACCTGGATGGTTGCACCCAGGTAGTCACCACGACGCTCCTTGCGCAGCACGTGTTCGTAGACACGGCCGGTGGTGAAGTTGTTGTTCTGGGTCATGGTCGTGCGGATGAACCGCTCGTAGTGGCCCAGGTCCAGGTCGGTCTCGGCGCCGTCGTGGGTGACGAACACTTCACCGTGCTGGAACGGGCTCATGGTGCCCGGGTCAACGTTGATGTACGGGTCCAGCTTGAGCATGGTGACCTTAAGTCCCCGCGCCTCCAGGATGGCCGCCAATGAAGCGGAGGCAATGCCTTTCCCCAATGAAGAAACAACACCGCCCGTGACGAATATGTAGCGCGTCATGAAAAACCCTAGAAGTCTGCGTTAAAGCGGTCCGAGCCGCCGGGGAAAGCGAAGGAAGGCCGAAGCCCCCGATCACCTGCATTAATCACAGTGCACCTTTCAAAAAAACCGCCGCGTGGTGACAGACCAGCAATGAAACACCGGTACGTTGATCGCTACACATTTTTTGGAATCGCCCAGCAAAGACTGCTTGGTAATCGGCAACTGCTGCGATTCAGGCGAATCCACAGAAGTTGTATCAAGAAGGGAGCGTAGTCTACCGGAAAGGCGCTATCAGCTCAAACCTTGATCGCAGGTCTGTGGCATCCAATGTAATTGCCAGCCGTCATTCGACGTCTTCCAAAGCCCTGCAAGGCTGGGCACAGCCAGCAATTGCTCGCCCCGATACAGCAGCGGCAATCTGCCACGGACAAAACCCGGCAGCCCACTTTCGTTGAGCAGACGCTTCAAATCGCGCCGACCGCGCCCCGGAATGTCGATGATTTCGCCGCCCTGGCGATAGCGAACCTGCAACACGCCCTCGGGAACCCGACCGATCAACCGGAGTTGGCCATTACCCGGTAACTCTAGCGGGTTTTGCGGCTGCGCCCAGCTCACCGATGCGTCGGAAAACTCCGACCAACTGGAGGGCAGCCACCAGATGCGCTCGCCGCAACGGTGCAGATCGCCGTTGGCCAAGCGCCACAGGGGTTGTGCATCGAGCTTGGCGTCGCGCAGGGAATGCCAGCCGGCCCAGTGGTCGCTGTCGGGTAAACGCGTCAGCGGGCTCAGCCAATGGCGCAGGGCGTTGCGTTGACGCGCGTCGGAAAGCTCACACAACGGCGCCAGGGCCAAGGACGGCAAGGGCAGCCACGGAAAAGGCGAAGGCTGCTCGGCGGCTTGCAGGTCGATGTGCGCCAACTCGTCCAACAGGCCTTGGGCTTCGCTCAAATGTTCAGCGGCACGGGCCAGGTTGGCCACGGCCTGGGGCCAGCGCTCGGTCAGGCGCGGGAATACACGATGGCGCAGGTAATTGCGCGAAAAGCGGGGATCGGCGTTGGAAGGGTCTTCGATCCACGTCAACTGGTGCTCCTCGGCGTAGGCCTGCAGTTGCGCGCGTGAACTGCGCAGCAACGGCCGCAGCAGATGACCGCCCGCCAGCGCACGCTGCATCGGCATGGCCGCCAACCCTTGCACCCCCGCGCCGCGCAACAGACGAAACAGCAAGGTTTCGGCCTGATCGTCGCGGTGCTGGCCGATGAGCAACACTTCCCCTACCCCGACCACCTCACTGAATGCCTGATAGCGCGCATCACGAGCTGCGCGCTCCAGGCTTGCGCCAGCCCGCACCTGCACGCGCATCACCCGCAACGGCACGCCAAGGGCGTCACAGACCGACTGACAATGAGCGGGCCAGGCATCGGCCGCAGCTTGCAGGCCATGGTGGACATGAACAGCGTCGAGCGTAGGAAGCTTCTCAGTTTTGGCGAGATTTGCCAGGAGGTGCAGCAGGACGGTGGAATCAAGCCCGCCGGAAAAAGCGATATGCCAGGCCGGAGCGTTGCGCCAGGGGGCCAGGGTTTGCAGGAGTTTGGCGGAGAGTAATGGTTTCATCAGATGTTACCGCCGCAAACCTGGAATACGTTGGCCAAGCATACACAAAGCAAATGTGGGAGGGGGCTTGCTCCCGATAGCGGCAGGTCAGTCACCAGATGCATTGACTGACACTCAGCAATCGGGAGCAAGCCCCCTCCCACATTTTTTACTGCTGCGGTTTAGAGACCGTAGCTCATCAGGCGCTCGTAACGCCGGGCCAACAGTGCTTCGGTATCCAGCTTCTTGAGCATCGCCAGTTGCGAACCCAGTTCGGCACGGATGGTCGCGGCAGCGGCGGCCGGGTCGCGGTGGGCGCCGCCCAATGGTTCGGCGATGACTTTATCCACGATCCCCAGGCCCTTGAGGCGATCGGCGGTGATGCCCATCGCTTCGGCAGCGTCCGGCGCTTTCTCGGCGGTTTTCCACAGGATCGAGGCGCAACCTTCCGGCGAGATCACCGCGTAGGTCGAATATTGCAGCATGTTCAGTTGGTCGCAGACACCAATGGCCAACGCACCGCCGGAACCACCTTCACCAATCACGGTGGCAATGATCGGGGTTTTCAGGCGGGACATGACGCGCAGGTTCCAGGCGATCGCTTCGCTCTGGTTGCGCTCTTCGGCGTCGATACCCGGGTACGCGCCCGGGGTGTCGATGAACGTCAGGATCGGCATCTTGAAGCGCTCGGCCATTTCCATCAGGCGGCAAGCCTTGCGGTAGCCTTCCGGACGCGGCATGCCGAAGTTACGGCGGACTTTCTCGCGCACTTCACGGCCTTTCTGGTGACCGATCACCATCACCGGCTGGTCGTCCAGGCGAGCGATACCGCCCACGATGGCGGCGTCGTCGGAGAAGTGGCGGTCGCCGTGCAGCTCGTCGAACTCGGTGAAGATGTGCTGAATGTAGTCCAGGGTGTACGGACGGCGCGGATGGCGGGCCAGGCGCGCAATCTGCCAACTGGTCAACTTGCCGAAGATGTCTTCGGTGAGCGAGCTGCTCTTGTCTTGCAGGCGAGCGATTTCATCGCCGATATTCAGCGAGTTGTCATTGCCGACCAGGCGCAGTTCTTCGATCTTGGCTTGCAGGTCAGCGATCGGCTGTTCGAAATCAAGAAAATTCGGGTTCATAAGCGTCCGTCTTGGGTCGACGGCCAAGGAGTGCCTGGCCAGCCGGTTGTCTATTCGCGCCCTACCTTAAGGGAGAGGCGCGTCTAGGTCGAGATTAAATGTTTGGTCGAGATCAGGCTATTTGCCATCACCTGATCCTCAACGGTATTGGAGGAAGACGTTGTCACGACCGAACTGGTCACGCAATGCTTGAATCAAGCCATCAGCGGGATCAATTCGCCAGGTCTCGCCGAACTGCAGCATGGCCTTGGCGTCGTTACCGGTGTATTCCATGGTCACCGGGCATGCGCCACGGTGGCGTTTGAGCAAGTCCCCCAACCAGCGCAGCTGATCGCCCTTGAGCGCCTCGGTCTTGACTTTCAAGCGCAGGCTTTCGGCCAGGTTGGTGCGCGCGTCTTCCATGCTCATCACGCGCTTGATCCGCAGGCGCAGGCCGCCGGAGAAGTCGTCGTTGCTGACCTCCCCCTCCACCACCACCATGGCGTCGGTCTGCAACAGCGACTGCGCCGAATGGAACGCATCGGCAAACAGCGACGCCTCGATCCGGCCGGAGCGGTCGTCGAGGGTGATAAAGCCCATCTTGTCGCCCTTTTTGTTTTTCATCACCCGCAGGGCGATGATCATGCCGGCGACGGTCTGGGTGTCGCGCGCCGGTTTCAGGTCGATGATGCGCTGACGGGCGAAACGACGGATTTCCCCTTCGTATTCGTCAATCGGGTGACCGGTCAGGTACAGGCCCAGGGTGTCTTTCTCACCTTTGAGGCGTTCCTTGAGGGTCAGCTCCTTGGCCTTGCGATGGTTGGCGTAGACATCCGCGTCTTCTTCGACGAACAACCCGCCAAACAGGTCGGCGTGACCGCTGTCGTGGGTGCGGGCGGTCTGTTCGGCGGCCTTGATCGCTTCTTCCATGGCGGTCAGCAGCACCGCGCGATTGCGGTCGATATTCGCCTGATAGGCCTTCGGCTCATCATGGAAATACGGGCCGAGACGGTCGAGGGCGCCGCTGCGGATCAAGCCATCGAGGGTACGTTTGTTGATGCGCTTGAGATCGACCCGCGCGCAGAAATCGAACAGATCCTTGAACGGGCCGTTTTGGCGCGCCTCGGTGATCGCTTCCACCGGGCCCTCGCCCACCCCCTTGATCGCCCCCAGGCCATAGATGATGCGGCCTTCGTCGTTCACGGTGAACTTGAACTCCGAGGCGTTCACGTCCGGCGCGTCGAGGCGCAGCTTCATGGTTCGCACTTCCTCGATCAAGGTCACGACCTTGTCGGTGTTGTGCATATCCGCCGAGAGTACCGCGGCCATGAACGGCGCCGGGTAGTGGGCCTTCAGCCAGGCGGTCTGGTACGACACCAGGCCGTAGGCAGCGGAGTGAGATTTGTTGAAGCCATAACCGGCGAATTTTTCCACCAGGTCGAAAATGTTACCGGCAAGGTCGGCGTCGATATTGTTGGTGGCGCAACCCTCGATGAAACCGCCGCGCTGCTTGGCCATTTCCTCGGGCTTTTTCTTACCCATGGCGCGACGCAGCATGTCCGCACCACCGAGGGTGTAACCGGCCATGACCTGGGCGATCTGCATCACCTGTTCCTGGTACAGGATGATGCCGTAGGTCGGTGCCAGTACCGGCTTGAGGCCTTCGTACTGGTAGTCCGAGTGCGGGTAGGCCAGTTCGGCGCGACCGTGCTTACGGTTGATGAAGTCATCCACCATGCCCGATTGCAGCGGGCCCGGACGGAACAGGGCGACCAGTGCGATCAAGTCTTCCAGGCAGTCGGGCTTGAGCTTTTTGATCAGCTCTTTCATGCCGCGGGATTCCAGCTGGAACACCGCCGTGGTTTCGGCTTTTTGCAGCAGGCTGTAGGTCGGCTTGTCATCCAGCGGGATAAACGCGATGTCCAGCGGTGCTTCGCCGACCTTGGCACGGTCGCGGTTGATCGTCTTGAGCGCCCAGTCGATGATCGTCAGAGTCCGCAGGCCGAGGAAGTCGAACTTCACCAGGCCGGCCGCCTCCACGTCGTCCTTGTCGAACTGGGTCACCAGGCCATCGCCTTCTTCGTCGCAATAGATCGGCGAAAAGTCGGTGAGCTTGGTCGGCGCGATCACCACGCCACCGGCGTGTTTACCGACGTTACGCACCACGCCTTCGAGCTTGCGCGCCATCTCCCAGATTTCGGCGGCTTCTTCGTCGACCTTGATGAAGTCGCGCAGGATTTCTTCCTGCTCGTAGGCCTTTTCCAGGGTCATGCCGACTTCGAACGGGATCATCTTCGACAGGCGATCCGCCAGGCCGTAGGACTTGCCCTGCACCCGGGCCACGTCGCGGATTACCGCCTTGGCCGCCATGGAACCGAACGTGATGATCTGGCTCACGGCGTTGCGGCCATACTTATCGGCCACGTATTCGATCACGCGGTCGCGACCGTCCATGCAGAAGTCGACGTCGAAGTCGGGCATGGAGACCCGTTCCGGGTTAAGGAAGCGTTCGAACAGCAGGTCATATTCCAGCGGGTCGAGGTCGGTGATCTTCTGCACATAGGCAACCAGCGAGCCGGCACCCGAGCCCCGGCCAGGACCAACCGGCACGCCGTTACTCTTGGCCCACTGGATAAAGTCCATCACGATCAGGAAGTAACCGGGGAACCCCATCTGGATGATGATATCCAGCTCGAAATTCAGCCGATCGACGTAGACCTGACGCTTGGCTTCGTAATCTTCGGTGGTGTCCTTGGGCAGCAGGACCGAGAGGCGTTCCTCCAGACCATCGAACGATACCTTGCGGAAATACTCATCGATGGTCATGCCTTCGGGAATCGGGAAGTTGGGCAGGAAGTGCTTGCCCAGCTTCACTTCGATATTGCAGCGCTTGGCGATTTCGACGGAGTTTTCCAGGGCCTCGGGCAGGTCGCTGAACAGCTCGGCCATTTCCTCGGCGCTTTTGAGGTATTGCTCTTCGCTGTAGTTTTTCGAGCGGCGCGGGTCATCCAGGGCCCGCCCTTCGCCGATGCACACGCGGGTTTCGTGGGCTTCGAAATCTTCCTTCTTGATGAAGCGCACATCGTTGGTCGCCACCAGCGGCGCGCCCAGCTTGTCGGCCAGGGCCACGGCGGCGTGCAGATGTTCTTCATCGTTGGGGCGGTTGGTGCGCTGGACTTCCAGGTAGAAGCGGTCAGGGAACACGGCCATCCACTCGCGGGCCAGCACTTCGGCTTCCTGCGGGTTGCCGCCCAGCAGCGCGATCCCGATTTCGCCCTCTTTGGCCGCCGAGAGCATGATCACGCCCTCGCTGGCCTCGGCCACCCACTCACGCTCGATGATCACCGCGCCGTTGCGCTGGCCGTCGATGAAGCCACGGGAAATCAGTTCAGTGAGGTTGCGATAACCGACGCCGTTCATCGCCAACAGGCTGATGCGGCTCAGAGGGTTATCCGGGTCTTTGTTCGACAGCCACAGGTCGGCGCCGCAGATCGGCTTGATGCCGGCGCCCATGGCGTTCTTGTAGAACTTGACCAGGGAACACATGTTGTTCTGATCGGTGACCGCGACGGCAGGCATGTTCATGCCCACCAGGGTTTTGACCAGCGGTTTGATCCGTACCAGGCCGTCGACCAGGGAGTATTCAGTGTGCAGGCGTAGGTGAACGAATGAAGCCGGCATAGTGATCCTGTCTTAAACGTAGAAACAACAAGGCCCGGGATTGTACCGGGCCTGGGCAAAAACATCAGCCTCGCGACTAAACCTCGCTGAGGCTCTCGCGCTGTTCGTAAGCCAGGCGCACCGGGGCGAACGAGCGGCGGTGGATCGGCGTCGGGCCGAGACGGGCCAGCGCTTCCAGATGAACGGGCGTCGGGTAGCCTTTATGGCCCGCAATGCCGTAGCCGGGGTAGATCAATTCGAACGCAGCCATTTCACGGTCACGGCTGACCTTGGCCAGAATCGAGGCGGCCGCGATGGCGGGCACCTTGCTATCACCCTTGACCACCGCTTCAGCCGGCATCGCCAGTTTCGGGCAGCGATTGCCATCGATCATCGCCAGTTTCGGGGTGATATGCAGGCCCTCGACGGCGCGCTGCATGGCAAGCATGGTGGCGTGGAGGATATTCAACTCGTCGATCTCTTCGACTTCGGCCCGGGCAATATGCCAGCTCAGGGCTTTTTCACAGATCTCGTCGAAGAGTTTTTCCCGACGCGCTTCGGTGAGTTTCTTCGAGTCGTTGAGGCCGAGGATCGGCCGGTTCGGGTCAAGAATCACCGCCGCCGTCACCACGGCACCACAGAGCGGGCCGCGCCCGACTTCATCCACGCCGGCCACCAGTTCGTGGGCTTGCGCGACCAGGCTGAAATCCAGCCCCATTTGCGTCGTCATAGGGCTTCCTGTTTATGGCCGATCAAGGTCAACACGGCATCCGCCGCCTGGTTTGACGCATCGCGCCGCAGGGTGCGGTGGATCTCGTCAAAGCCGCGGGTCTGCTCTTCGCCGCCGTCGATCAAGGGGAGTAGCGTCTGCGCCAGGGCTGCGGGCGTTGCATCGTCCTGCAACAATTCCGGCACCAACAGGCGCTGGGCCAGCAGATTGGGCAAGGAGATGTAGGGGCTTTTAACCATGCGCTTGAGAATCCAGAAGGTCAGCGGCGCCAGGCGGTAAGCCACGACCATCGGACGCTTGTACAGCAACGCCTCCAGGGTCGCGGTACCCGAGGCGATCAGCACCGCGTCGCACGCCGCCAGGGCCAGGTGCGACTGACCATCGAGCAGGGTCAACGGCAGGTTGCGTCCTTGCAGCAAGGTTTCGATCTGTGCGCGACGTTGCGGGCTCGCACACGGCAGCACAAAGCGCACGCCAGGCTTCATGATCAGCAGGCGCTCGGCGGCATCAAAAAACAGCGCGCCCAGGCGGCCCACTTCGCCACCCCGACTGCCCGGCATCAGCGCGACCAGCGGGCCGTCCGGCAAGCCCAGTTCGGCACGCGCCGCAGCACGATCGGCGTGCAGCGGGATGGTGTCGGCCAGCGTGTGCCCGACAAACCGCACCGGCACGCCCTTCTCTTCGTAGAAACGGGCTTCGAACGGCAGCAAGGTCAGCATCAAATCACAGCCTTCGCGGATCTTCAGCACGCGCTTCTGCCGCCACGCCCACACGGACGGGCTGACGTAATGCACGGTCTTGATCCCGGCCTGACGCAACTTGAGTTCGATATTGAGGGTGAAATCCGGCGCGTCGATTCCGATGAACACGTCAGGCTTTTCTTGGATCAGGGTCTGAATCAGCAGCTTGCGCCGTGCCAGCAGCTCACGCAGACGGCCCAGCACTTCCACCAACCCCATGACCGACAAGCGCTCCATGGGGAAGTAGGAGGTGAGGCCCTCGGCCTGCATCAACGGGCCGCCCACGCCAATGAACTCGACCGCTGGATGCTGGGCCTTGAGCGCCCGCATCAGCCCCGCGCCCAGGATATCGCCGGAAGCTTCCCCGGCGACCAATGCGATACGCAGATTGGCCATGATCAGCGCGTGATGCCGCGGGTCGACGCCTGGATCGAGTCACGGAACACCGCGACTTCCGGGAACAACATTGCCGGCTCGGTCAGTTCGGCCAATGCCTGCTCAACCGTCAGGCCCTGGCGGTAAACCACCTTGTAGGCGCGACGCAGGGCGTGGATCGCATCGTCGCTGAAACCCCGACGACGCATGCCTTCGAAGTTCATGCTGCGGGCTTCGGCAGGGTTGCCGAACACCGTGACGAACGCCGGGACATCCTTGCCGATAGCCGTGCCCATGCCGGAAAAACTATGGGCGCCGATGTGGCAGTACTGATGCACCAGGGTGAAACCGGACAGGATCGCCCAATCGTCAACGTGTACATGGCCTGCCAACGCGGTGTTGTTGACCAGGATGCAGTGATTGCCGATCACGCTGTCGTGGCCGATATGCGCGTAGGCCATGACCAGGTTGTGATCACCCAACGTGGTCTCGGCACGGTCCTGCACGGTGCCACGGTGAATGGTCACGCCTTCACGAATGATGTTGTGATCACCGATTACCAGGCGTGTTTCTTCCCCCTTGTACTTCATGTCGGGGGTGTCTTCGCCTATCGAGGAAAACTGATAGATGCGATTGTGCCTGCCAATGCGGGTCGGTCCCTTGAGGATCACGTGCGGCCCGATGACAGTCCCCTCGCCGATTTCCACACCTGCGCCGACGATCGACCAAGGGCCGACCTCAACGTCGGCGGCCAGTACGGCCGACGGATCGATGATTGCGCGAGGGTCAATCAAACTCATAGTTTGCGTTCCGCGCAGATGATTTCGGCGGAGCACACCGGCTTGCCATCCACCGAGGCCTGGCATTCGAACTTCCAGATCTGGCGCTTGCAGCTGATGAACTTGGCTTCCAGGATCAACTGGTCACCCGGGGTGACCGGGTTGCGGAAACGCAACTTGTCGGAGCCCACGAAATAATAAAGCGTGCCGTCGGCAGGCTTGAGGTCGAGCATTTTGAAACCAAGGATACCGGCAGCCTGGGCCATTGCTTCAATGATCAACACGCCCGGCATGATCGGATGCGCGGGAAAGTGGCCATTGAAGAACGGTTCGTTGATGCTGACATTCTTGTAGGCACGAATGCGCTTTTCCTCAACATTGAGGTCCACTACACGGTCCACCAGCAGGAACGGGTAACGGTGAGGCAGGTATTCGCGAATCTCGTTGATGTCCATCATTTCGGGGGGAAGCCTGTAATAAAGATTGGGGGCGGGCGACTAAACGCACGCCCCGCTAGCAAATCAAGGAGGCAGTCTAGCGGCTGTGCACACTTGATATGGAAATGGTATCAGCCTTCTGATGAAGCATTACCGCCAGGGGTCACGTCCCCAACACGCTTTTCCAGCTGCTTGAGACGTCGAGCCATGTCGTCGATGTGCCTCAAACGCGCCGCACTCTTGCGCCATTCAGCCGCAGGCTGCATGGCGGTACCGGACGAATAGGCACCGGGCTCGGTAATCGAGTGGGTGACCATGGTCATGCCGGTGATGAAGACGTTGTCGCAAATATCGATGTGGCCCACCAGCCCTACGCCACCGGCGAGCATGCAATGCTTGCCGATCCTGGTGCTGCCGGATATGCCTACGCAGGCCGCCATGGCGGTGTGATCGCCAATCTGTACGTTGTGGGCAATCTGGATCTGGTTATCGAGCTTCACGCCATTGCCGATCACGGTATCGGCCAAAGCCCCGCGATCAACAGCGGTATTGACGCCGATTTCCACATCGTCGCCGATCAATACGCCGCCGACCTGGGCAATCTTGTGCCAAACGCCTTTCGAATTGGCAAAACCGAAGCCTTCGCCACCGATCACTGCGCCCGACTGAATGACCACCCGCTGCCCGATACGCACATCGTGGTACAGGGTCACGCGGGGCGCCAGCCAGCCATCGGCACCGATTTCACAGCGTGCGCCGATAAAGCACTGAGCGCCCACGGTGACACCGGCGCCAATGCGCGCGCCACTTTCGATCACGGCAAAGGCGCCAATGCTCGCCGCAGGATCAACCTGGGCATCATCGGCGATCACCGCCGTCGGGTGGATCCCTCCAGCCGCCTTGGGTTTCGGATCGAACAGGTGGGATACCCGCGCATAAGCGAGGTACGGATCAGGCACCACCAGCGCATCCCCGGCGTAACCCTCGGCGTCAGCAGCCTTCAGCAGCAGGGCTGCGGCTTGGCTATCGGCCAGGTATTTACGGTATTGGGGATTTGCGAGGAAGCTCAACTGAGATGGGCCAGCCTCCTGCAAGGTGGCTAGCCCAGTGATTTCTTTCTCCGGGGAACCACGCAAGGTGGCTCCCAGGAACTCGGCCAACTCGCCGAGCTTGATAGTCGCGGTCATGGCTTACTTCAGCTGGTTCATGCGCTCGATCACCTGGCGGGTGATGTCGTATTGAGGCTTGACGTCAATCACGGCGCCGCGCTCGAACACCAGGTCAAAGGCACCTTTCTTGATGACTTCTTCCACAGCGCTGTCGAGTTTCGGCTTGAGCTGCTTGAGCATTTCGCGGTCGGCAACAGCCTTGGCTTCGTTCAGCTCCTTGGACTGGAACTGGTAGTCACGGGCCTTTTGCTTGAATTCAAGCTCCAGGCGCTCACGCTCGCCTTGCTGCATCTTGTCGCCACCGGCTACCAGACGATCCTGGATGCCCTTGGCACTGCTTTCCAACGTTTTGAGCTTGGTCAGTTGCGGACCGAACTTCTTCTCGGCATCCACCGCGTACTTCTTGGCCGCGTCGGATTCCAGCAGGGCCATCTGATAGTTCAGGACGGCGATTTTCATCTCGGCGAAGGCCGGGGTGGTTACCAGCACAGTGGCCAGCAGAACCAATTGAGTCAACTTACGCACGATGTACTCCTACAGATCCGTTGTCGTTATCTTGGGTCAGACGCTTAGAACGTCTGGCCGAGGGAGAATTGGAAAATCTGGGTTTCAGCGTTATCCGGTTTCTTGACTGGCATGGCCAGAGCAAAGCTCAACGGACCAAGCGCAGTCACCCACGTCACGCCAACACCTACGGAGCTCGCTAGGTTGCTGAGGCTTACTTCGTTACACTGGGTATTGGACTTCACGCCAGTCGGGTTGGTGACCTGATCGCACTTGGAGTCGAATACGTTACCCACATCCCAGAAAACCGAAGTACGCAGGGACCGCTGATCTTTCACGAACGGCAGCGGGAACAGGATCTCGGCACCACCCTGGATCAGCACGTTACCACCGAATGGCAGTGCGCTAGTGTCCGTATCCGCCACAGTGCCGGTGTTACCGGTCACGCCAGCGCCACGGCTAGGGGTACCACGAGGACCCAAGGTGCTGTCCTTGAAGCCGCGAACCGAGTTGAAACCACCTGCATAGTAGTTCTCATAGAACGGCAAGCCGCTGGTCGAACCATAACCGTCGCCATAGCCCAGTTCAGTGTGCAGGCGCATGGTGTAGTTGTCGCTCAAAGGCTGGAACAACTGGCCACGGTAGTCGAGCTTGAAGAACGACAGGTCGCTGCCCGGCGTGGTGGCTTCCAGGGTCACGCTCTGGGAGTGACCACGGGTGGCCAGTACGCCTTTGTTCAGGGTCGACTCGGACCAGCCGGCAGACGCCTTGAAGTTCAGGAACTGGTCGCCTTCACGACGGGTGAAGTCGAAGATCTCATCCACGGTGTACACACCGGTCTTGATCTTATCCTGCTGCGCGGTCAGGCCGAAGGTCAGACGCGAGGTCTCACTGATCGGGTAACCGATGTTGACGCCGGCACCCAGGCTGTCGATCGCATAGCTGGCAACGTTGACGTCGAGGTCTTTGTAGTCGGTGGTGCGATAGAAGGCGTTGTAGCCCAGGCTCACACCGTCAGCGGTCCAGTAGGGGTCGACATAACCGAAGTTATAGCGGCTCTGGTATTGGCTGCGGGTCAGGCCGATCGAAACCTTGTTACCGGTACCGAGGAAGTTGTTCTGGGTGATCGAACCACCGAGGATCAGGCCGGCACTCTGTGCGAAACCGACGCTGGCGGTGATCGAGCCCGAGGCTTGTTCTTCAACGGCGTAGTTCACGTCAACCTGGTCGTCCACACCCGGTACGGCTGGGGTTTCGACGTTGACTTCCTTGAAGAAGCCCAGGCGTTCAAGACGGGTCTTGGACTGGTCGATCAGGTAGGTCGACGCCCAGCCACCTTCCATCTGACGCATTTCACGACGCAGCACTTCGTCCGCAGACTTGGTGTTGCCACGGAAGTTGATGCGGTTCACGTAGGCACGCTTGCCCGGGTCGACCACGAAGGTGATGTCCACGGTGTGGTCGTCATCGTGCGGGGTCGGCACGCCGTTGACGTTGGCGAAGGTATAGCCTTCGTTACCCAGGCGACGGGTGATCAGTTCGGACGTGGTGGTCATCAGCTTGCGCGAGAACACCTGGTCTTTCTGCACCAGCAACAGGGCCTTGACCTGGTCTTCAGGCACTTTCAAGTCGCCGCTGAGCTTGACGTCGCGGACCTTGTACTTCTCACCCTCGTTGACGTTGACGGTGATGTACACATGCTTCTTGTCAGGGGTGATGGACACCTGGGTCGAAGCGATATCCATGTTGATATAGCCACGATCCAGGTAGTAGGAACGCAAGCGCTCCAGGTCACCGGAGAGTTTTTCACGGGCGTACTTGTCGTCGTTCTTGAAGAACGACAGCCAGTTGGTGGTCTTGAGCTCGAACAGGCCGATCAGGTCTTCATCAGGGAACTTGGTGTTGCCCACCACGTTGATGTGCTGAATGGCCGCCACGGTGCCTTCGTTGATGTTGACCTTGAGGCCGACACGGTTACGAGGCTGCGGGACCACTTCCGTTTCCACGGTCGCGGAGTAGCGGCCCTGGGCAACGTACTGGCGTTGCAGCTCGTTACGCACACCCTCGAGGGTGGCGCGCTGGAAGATCTCGCCCTCGGCCAGGCCGGATTGCTTGAGGCCCTTCATCAGGTCTTCAGTGGAGATCGCCTTGTTACCCTCGATCTCGATACTGGCGACGGAAGGTCGCTCGACGACGGTGATGACCAGGACGTTACCTTCGCGACCCAGTTGGATATCTTGAAAGAACCCGGTTTTGAACAGCGCACGAGTGGATTCCACCAGGCGACGGTCATCAGCCTGTTCCCCGACGTTCAACGGCAAGGCACCAAAGACGCTACCCGCGGAAACCCGCTGGAGGCCGTTGACGCGAATATCGGAGATAGTGAAGGACTCGGCGTGAACTTCGGCGATCATCAATACGGTGAGAACCGCAGTTAGCAGCAGACGTTTCATGAAGTCCTTTCTTATTCCAACTGGCAATAAACAAACTGCCGCAAAATGCGGCAGATTCGCAATTCAGCGAAGCGTTACAGTCGTCCCAGATCGTTGACCAAGGCTAACAACATCACCCCGACCACCAAACTGATACCGATCTGTATCCCCCAACCCTGCACCCGATCCGACAAGGGGCGACCACGCACCCACTCGACCAGATAAAACAACAGATGCCCCCCATCCAATACTGGAATGGGCAACAAATTCAGAACCCCAAGGCTAATACTCAGATAAGCCAGGAAATTCAGGAAATCCGCGACACCCGACTGGGCAGAAGCGCCCGCCACTTTAGCAATGGTTATCGGCCCACTCAAGTTTTTTACCGAGAGCTCGCCGAACAACATTTTCTTGAGCGATTCGAGAGTCAGCACGCTCATGGTCCAAGTGCGTTTCGCACCCTCGCCAATTGCCGCCAACGGCCCGAAACTGACCTCGCGCATCATCGACGGCGGCCACTCCGGGCTTTTCACGCCGGCACCGAGGTAACCCCCGGCCGCCTTGGCTTCCCCGCGAACCGCCAGGGCCACGGGGACGTCGATTTGAGCACCATCGCGCTCAACTTTCAGCACAATTTTGGTATCAGGCCGTACACGCACCAGGTCGACCACTTGCTGCCAGTCGCCCAGCGCCTGGCCATCGAGGGCCAGCAGGCGGTCGCCGGTTTTCAGACCTGCGGCCTGGGCCGGGCCTTTCGGGTCGAGCTCGGCGAGCACCGGCGGCAAGGCCGGGCGCCATGGGCGAATGCCCAGGGACTTGATCGGGTCCGGCTCATCGGCCCCCTTGAGCCAATGGTCGAGGGCCAGTTCACGCGGGGTCTCGGCGGAAGAGTCCTGCTCGCGCACCACCACCTTGACGGTGCCGCTTTCGCCCAGGCGACGTACCAACTGCAAATTGACCGCACCCCAACCGGTGGTTGGTTCGCCATCAATGGAAACAATTTCCTGCCCGGCGACCAATCCCGCCTTCGCCGCCATGCTGTCCGCTTCAACCGCGCCGATCACCGGACGTATCTGTTCGCTGCCGAGCATGGCCAGGAACCAGAAGAACACCATGGCCAACAGGAAATTGGCGATCGGGCCGGCGGCGACAATAGCGATGCGCTGACGAACGGTCTTGCGATTGAAGGACTGGTCCAGTTGATCCGCCGGCACTTCGCCTTCGCGCTCATCGAGCATCTTGACGTAGCCGCCCAAGGGGATGGCCGCGATCACGAACTCGGTGCCACGGCGGTCGTGCCAGCGCAGCAACGGCATGCCGAAACCAACGGAAAAGCGCAGTACCTTGACGCCGCAACGACGCGCCACCCAGAAGTGGCCGAATTCGTGGAAGGTAACCAGCACACCCAGAGCAACCAGGGTGCCGACAATCATGTAAAGCGCACTCATCTAATTTCTCCGCATTCCAATCCAGTGCCTGAAGACGCAAACACGCCCAAAGACTAACGCGCGTTGCGGTTCAACCATTGTTCGGCCAGGGCGCGGGCCTTGGCATCCGCCTCGAACACTGCCCCCAGATCATTCACAGCCACCACGGGTTCAAGGCTCAGAACATCCTCGATGATACTCGCGATCTGCGGAAAGCGGATGCGCTGTGCAAGAAACGCTGCCACAGCCACTTCGTTAGCCGCATTGAGCATCGCCGGCGCACTGTTGCCCGCCTCCGCGGCCTGCCGCGCCAGGCGCAGGCATGGAAAGCGCTGCTCGTCCGGCGCCTCGAAGTCCAGGCGTGCAATCGCGAACAGGTCCAACGGTGCAACACCGGAATCGATCCGCTCAGGCCAGGCCAGGGCATTGGCGATCGGCGTCCGCATGTCGGGGTTACCCAACTGCGCCAGCACCGAGCCATCCACATAGTCGACCAGGGAATGAATCACACTTTGCGGATGAATCACCACCTCGACCTGATCGGGCCGCGCATCGAACAACCAGCAGGCCTCGATCAACTCCAGGCCCTTGTTCATCATGCTGGCCGAATCCACGGAGATCTTGCGCCCCATGGACCAGTTCGGATGGGCGCACGCCTGATCCGGAGACACATGCTCCAGGTCCGCCAGCGGAGTTTTGCGAAAAGGTCCACCGGATGCTGTCAGCAAAATCCGGCGTACACCGACCTGGCTCAGGCCGCGGGCAAAATCGCCGGGCATGCACTGGAAAATCGCGTTGTGCTCACTGTCGAGCGGCAGCAATACCGCCCCGCTCTTGCGCACCGCCTGCATAAAGAGCGTGCCGGACATGACCAACGCTTCTTTATTAGCCAGCAGGATCTTCTTGCCCGCATCGACGGCAGCCAGGGTCGGGCGCAAGCCAGCGGCGCCGACGATGGCCGCCACCACGGCATCCACCTCGGCATCGGCCGACACCTGACACAACCCTTCCTCGCCCACCAGCACCTGAGTGGCCAGGCCGGCGGCGCGCAGGTCATCCTGCAAGCCTCGCGCGGCGGCGACCCCAGGCACGACGGCAAAACGTGGCGCATGGCGCACGCACAACGCCAGCAGCTCAGTCAGGCGAGAGAAGCCGGTCAATGCGAAAACTTGATAGCGTTCCGGGTGGCGCGCGATCACATCCAGGGCGCTCAACCCTACCGAGCCGGTCGCACCCAGCACGGTGACCTGTTGCAGGCGGCTCACGACGCAGCCATCCACAACAGCACGGCAAAGATCGGGATCGCAGCGGTCAGACTGTCGATACGGTCCAGCACGCCGCCATGACCCGGCAACAGATTACTGCTGTCCTTGATCCCGGCCTGGCGCTTGAACATGCTCTCGGTGAGGTCGCCCACGACCGAGATCAATACGACGATGGCCGCGCCCAGCAAGGCCAGGCACAGCTCTTTCACCGACCAGCCACGCACAACACCAACCACGAGCGTGATCACCAAGGTCAAGGCCAGGCCGCCGTACACGCCCTCCCAGCTCTTGCCCGGGCTGACCGCCGGCGCCAGCTTGCGCTTGCCGAAGGCCCGACCGGAGAAGTAGGCACCGATATCGGCACCCCAGACCAACACCATCACCGCCAGGATCAACTCATTGCCGATCGGAAAACGCTTGATCTCCACCAGCCCTTGCCAGGCCGGCAGCAGAATCAACAAGCCGATCACCAGCTTGCAGGCAACACTGGACCACTGGCTGCTGGTGCGCGGATAAGTCAACACCAGGAAGGTCGCCAACGCCCACCACAGCACTGCCGCACCCAACACCCAAGGAGCGAGATCCGGGAGGATGTACATCAGGAACAGCAACAGCGCCACGATGGCGGCATACACCACCCGCGGCAACTGCGCACTGAAGCCGGCCAGGCGCGCCCATTCCCAGGCACCAAGCGTCACGACCAGGCCGATGAACAGCGCAAAGCCGGATCCGTCGAGCAGAAAAAAGCCACACAAGGCAATCGGCAGCAGGATCAGTGCAGTGATGATTCGTTGTTTAAGCATTAAACCCGGGCTCCAGCTTCGATCTGCTCGCTCGTTTTACCGAAGCGACGCTGACGGGAAGCGAAATCGGCCAGCGCTTTACGCATGGCATCGTGTTTGAAGTCCGGCCAGAACAGGTCGGAGAAATACAGCTCGGTATAGGCCAACTGCCACAACAGGAAATTACTGATGCGGTGCTCGCCACCGGTACGGATGCACAAGTCCGGCAGCGGCAGGTCGCCGGTAACCAGGCAGGTCTGCAACAGTTCGGGCGTGATTTCGTCCGGCTGCAGGTGGCCGGCCTGCACTTCGCGGGCAAGCCGTTGCGCAGCCTGGGCGATGTCCCACTGGCCACCGTAGTTGGCGGCAATCTGCAGCACAAAACGGTTACTGCCGGCGGTAATGGCTTCAGCCTCACGCATGGCCGCTTGCAGCTCCGGGTGGAACCGCGAGCGATCACCAATGATGCGCAGCGTGATGTTGTTGTCGTTGAGGCGCTTGGCCTCACGACGCAGGGCCCTGAAGAACAGATCCATCAAGGCACTGACTTCCTCGGCCGGGCGCTGCCAGTTTTCACTGGAAAACGCGAACAAGGTCAACACTTCGACCTTGGCCTCGGCGCACACCTCGATCACTGCCCGTACCGCATCGACACCCGCTTTGTGCCCGGCGACGCCAGGCAGGAAGCGTTTTTTCGCCCAGCGATTATTCCCATCCATGATGATCGCGACATGGCGCGGCACCACGGAGGGCACAGTCTGCTTGGTCTTTTCCATGAAAGCGCCCTGACCCTTATACGGCCATCAAGTCCGCTTCTTTTTGCTTGGTGGCCGCATCGATATCAGCTTCGGCCTTGTCGGTCAGCTTCTGGATGTCAGCCGCCGCACGGCGCTCTTCGTCTTCGCTGATTTCCTTGTCCTTGACCAGCTTCTTCAGCTCGCCCAGGGCATCGCGACGGATGTTGCGCACGGCAACACGTGCATCTTCTGCTGCGCTGCGCGCCTGCTTGGTGAAGCCCTTGCGGGTTTCTTCAGTCAGGGCAGGCATGGAAATCAGCAGCAACTCGCCCAGGTTGGTCGGGTTGAGGTTCAGGCCGGCGCTCTGGATCGCCTTGTCGACCGCCGCGAGCATGTTGCGCTCGAAGGCAACGACTTGCAGGGTGCGCGAGTCTTTTACGGTGATATTGGCCACTTGGGTGATGGAGGTGTCGGCACCGTAGTACGGCACCATCACGCTACCCAGAATGCTGGGGTGCGCCTTGCCTGTACGAATCTGGCCGAACGCATGGGCCAGAGACTCCAGGGATTTGTGCATACGCGCTTGGGCGTCTTTCTTGATTTCGTTGATCATTGTTGGCCTTCCTCGATCAGAGTGCCTTCCGCGCCGCCGTGTACGATGTTCAGCAGGGCGCCGGGCTTGTTCATGTTAAATACGCGCAGCGGCATCTTGTGGTCGCGGCACAGGCAAATTGCCGTCAGGTCCATCACGCCCAGCTTGCGATCCAGCACTTCATCGTAGGTCAGATGATCGAACTTCTCGGCATGCGGGTCTTTGAATGGATCTGCAGTGTATACGCCGTCGACTTTGGTCGCTTTCAACACGACGTCAGCATCGATTTCAATCGCACGCAGGCATGCGGCCGAGTCGGTGGTGAAGAACGGGTTGCCGGTACCGGCGGCGAAGATGACCACTTCCTTGGCGTTCAGGTGGCGCATGGCTTTGCGACGGTCATAGTGATCGGTCACGCCTACCATGGAAATAGCCGACATCACGATCGCCGAGATGTTGGCGCGCTCCAGGGCATCGCGCATGGCCAGGGCGTTCATCACAGTGGCCAGCATGCCCATGTGGTCGCCGGTGACCCGGTCCATGCCCGCCGCACTCAGTGCGGCACCGCGGAACAGGTTGCCACCGCCAATCACCAGGCCGACCTGCACGCCGATGCCGACCAATTGGCCAACTTCCAGCGCCATGCGGTCGAGTACCTTGGGATCGATCCCGAACTCTTCCGAGCCCATCAGGGCCTCGCCGCTGAGCTTGAGTAGAATGCGTTTATAGCGAGCCTGATAACCACTGCCCTGCTGAGCCATTGCGAATCTCTCCTGCGGCGTATTTTAAAAAATTCTTGGCGAGCCGTTTACGGCTTGCGTTCACTCTAGCTGGACGCTATCACAGCGCCATCGGAACACGGCTTTGTAAGCCAGTTCCGAAGGGAAGCCAAATAAAATTAGCCTTCCCATTTGAAAAGAGGCTGCGCGCGTGAGCGGGCAGCCTCTTTCGGGCGACAGTTGAAAACCGTCTTATTGCTTGGCGGCAGCCAGCTGGGCAGCAACTTCTTCAGCGAAGTTGTCGACCGGCTTCTCGATGCCTTCGCCTACTTTGTAGTAAGTGAAGGAAACGATTTCAGCACCGGCTTTCTTGGCCAGTTCGCCAACCTTGATTTCAGGGTTCTTGACGAACGCCTGCTCAACCAGGCTCGCTTCAGCCAGGAACTTGCTGATACGGCCTTTGATCATGTTTTCAACGATGTTTTCTGGCTTGCCCGCGATCTTGTCAGCGTTGAGGCTCAGGAACACGGCTTTTTCGCGTTCGATGGCTTCAGCGGACACTTCCGATGGCAGCAGGAATTCAGGGTTGCTGGCCGCTACGTGCATAGCGATGTCTTTGGCCAGCTCAACGCTGCCGCCTTTAAGGGCAACCACAACGCCGATCTTGTTGCCGTGCAGGTAACCACCGACAACATCACCTTCAACGCGAGCCAGGCGACGGATGTTGACGTTTTCGCCAACCTTGCCGACCAGTACCAGGCGATCAGCTTCTTGAGCGGCGATCAGCGGAGCGGCGTCAGTCAGCTTGTCAGCGAACGCTTTCTCAATGCTGGCAGCAACAAATGCCTTGAAGTCGTCCTGCAGAGCCAGGAAGTCGGTCTGCGAGTTCACTTCCAGCAGAACTGCGGATTTACCGTCTTCCTTCAGCGCGATGGCGCCTTCAGCAGCAACGTTGCCTGCTTTCTTGGCAGCCTTGATGGCGCCCGAAGCACGCATGTCATCAATGGCTTTTTCGATGTCGCCGCCAGCCTTGGTCAAGGCCTTTTTGCAATCCATCATGCCTTCGCCGGTACGCTCACGCAGTTCTTTAACCAACGCTGCAGTAATCTCTGCCATTTCAAAATCCTCTTGGATAGGTTTTCAACCATTCCACCCGATCAAACGGGCGATCAATTCTTCCCGAATCACCCTTGTAGGCCGCTGCACGTTACAGATGTTGTAGCTGCGCTGCCGACAAATGGTTTTCGAGGGGGCAAAAAGGGGGCCAAGCCCCCTTTTTGCTTACTGAGTCAACGCCAGGGCGTCAATTACTCAGCTGCGGCTACCGGAGCTTCTTCAGCGAACTGCTCGGTACCACCAGCAACGTGGTTGCGACCGCGGATGACAGCGTCAGCCATCGAACCCATGTACAGCTGGATAGCGCGGATGGCGTCATCGTTGCCTGGGATGATGTAGTCAACGCCTTCTGGGCTGCTGTTGGTATCGACGACGCCGATAACAGGGATGCCCAGCTTGTTGGCTTCGGTGATCGCAATGCGCTCGTGATCAACGTCGATAACGAACAGTGCGTCAGGCAGACCGCCCATGTCCTTGATACCACCCAGGGAACGATCGAGCTTTTCCAGGTCGCGAGTACGCATCAGCGCCTCTTTCTTGGTCAGCTTGGCGAAAGTACCGTCTTCGGCTTGCACTTCAAGGTCACGCAGACGCTTGATGGAAGCACGGATGGTTTTGAAGTTGGTGAGCATGCCGCCCAACCAGCGGTGATCGACGTACGGCGAACCGCAACGTGCTGCTTCTTCAGCAACGATCTTGCCAGCGGAACGCTTGGTGCCGACGAACAGAATCTTGTTTTTGCCCTGGGCCAGACGCTCTACGAAAGTCAGAGCTTCGTTGAACATTGGCAGGGTTTTTTCAAGGTTGATGATGTGGATCTTGTTACGCGCGCCGAAAATGTATTTACCCATTTTCGGGTTCCAGTAACGGGTCTGGTGACCGAAGTGCACACCGGCCTTCAGCATATCGCGCATGTTGACTTGGGACATGATAGTTCCTTAATAAGTCGGGTTTGGCCTCCACGTATCCCAATGACCAACCAGCGGCATCAAGGCCTCCGGCACCCAGGTCATCGTGTCGACACGTGTGTGGATTTAAGCTTCGCGGGGTATCCCCGGAAAGCGGCGCATTTTATACCACACGAAGGGAAAAAACGAAACCCGCAATCACATTTGCCGCCAACGACTTTTGCGCAACCCTTTGAATCGCGCCACTATAGCCCCACCTTATAGAGATAACCGATGGCCAGACGCTCATGGTTTGCCGCCCGCGTCTGGTAGAATCGCGTTTTTCAGGGCTTGTGCGAATTCTGCAACCTTTTGTCGCACACCCGTAAACCGTATTGATTTCAGCGCCTCGCGCTAGAGAGAGAGCCTGTATGACCGTTACCTTGAAAACCGCCGAAGACATTGCCGGCATGCGCGTTGCCGGCAAACTGGCGGCCGACGTGCTGGAAATGATTGCCGAACACGTCAAGCCCGGCGTCACCACCGAAACGCTGGACCGCATTTGCCACGACTATATAGTCGACGTGCAAAAAGCTATCCCTGCCCCGCTGAACTACAAGGGCTTCCCCAAGTCGATCTGCACCTCGATCAACCACGTGGTCTGCCACGGGATTCCCGGCGACAAACCGCTGAAAGACGGCGACACCCTGAACATCGACGTCACCGTCATCAAAGACGGCTACCACGGCGATACCAGCCGCATGTTCCATGTCGGCACCGTGCCGGTCTGGGCCGAGCGCCTGTCCCAGGTGACCCAGGAATGCATGTACAAGGCCATTGAAATCGTCAAACCCGGCTGCCGCCTGGGCGATATCGGTGAAGTGATCCAGAAGCACGCTGAAAAGAACGGCTTCTCGGTGGTCCGTGAGTTCTGCGGCCACGGCATCGGCAAGGTGTTCCACGAAGAGCCGCAAATCCTGCACTACGGCCGCGCCGGCACCGGCATGGAACTCAAAGCCGGCATGACCTTTACCATCGAGCCAATGATCAACCAGGGCAAGGCCGACACCAAGGTGCTGGGCGACGGCTGGACCGCCATCACCAAGGACCGCAAGCTCTCCGCCCAGTGGGAACACACCCTGCTGGTCACCGACACCGGCTACGAGATCTTCACCCTGCGCGCGGACGACACCATCCCACGCATCTCGGCGTAACGGCTGCCCTGGTTTTCCCAGACTGTGTTGTGACTGACTGATAGATAGAAAGGAAAGCCGAACGATGCCCCAGGTGGATCCCGAACTCTTCGACCGTGGCCAGTTCCAGGCCGAACTGGCGCTGAAGGCCAGCCCTATCGCCGCCTTCAAGAAGGCTATCCGCCAGGCCCGCGAGGTGCTCGACGAGCGCTTTCGCAGCGGCCGGGACATCCGTCGGCTGATCGAGGACCGTGCCTGGTTCGTCGATAACATCCTGCAAAAGGCCTGGGAACAGTTCAGTTGGAGCGAAGACGCCGATATCGCCCTGGTGGCGGTCGGCGGCTACGGCCGCGGCGAGCTGCACCCCTACTCGGACATCGACCTGCTGATCCTGCTGGACAGCGCCGACCATGAGATCTTTCGCGATTCCATCGAGCGTTTTCTGACGCTGCTGTGGGACATCGGCCTGGAAGTCGGCCAGAGCGTGCGCTCGGTGGCCGAATGCGGCGAAGAAGCCCGCGCCGACCTCACCGTCATCACCAACCTGATGGAAAGCCGCGCCATCGCCGGTCCCGAGCGTCTGCGCCAACGCATGCTCGAAGTCACCAGCACCGCGCACATGTGGCCGAGCAAGGAGTTCTTCCTGGCCAAGCGCGCCGAGCAGAAAGCCCGGCACCACAAGTACAACGACACCGAATACAACCTGGAACCCAACGTCAAAGGCTCCCCCGGGGGCTTGCGCGATATCCAGACGATCTTGTGGGTCGCCCGTCGCCAGTACGGCACCCTGAACCTGCGCGCCCTGGCCGGTGAAGGCTTTCTGGTGGAAAGCGAAAACGCCCTGCTCGCCTCGTCCCAGGAATTCCTCTGGAAAGTGCGCTACGCCCTGCACATGCTCGCCGGGCGTGCCGAAGACCGCCTGCTGTTCGACCATCAGCGCTCCATCGCCACCCTGCTGGGTTTCGAGGGCGAAGATGCGAAGACCAGCATCGAAAGTTTCATGCAGCAGTACTACCGGGTGGTCATGAGCATCGCCCAGCTCAGCGACCTGATCATCCAGCACTTCGAAGAAGTGATCCTGGCCCCGGAAGACGAAGCGCCGCCGCAGCCGATCAACCCGCGTTTCCAGCTGCACGACGGCTATATCGAGGCGCGCAACGACAACGTGTTCCGCCGCACGCCGTTTGCCATGCTGGAAATTTTCGTACTGATGGCCCAGCAGCCGGAAATCAAAGGCGTGCGCGCCGACACGATTCGCCTGCTGCGAGAAAACCGTCACCTGATCGACGATGACTTTCGCAACGACATCCGCAACACCAGCCTGTTCATCGAGCTGTTCAAGTGCAAGATCGGCATCCACCGCAACCTGCGGCGGATGAACCGCTACGGCATCCTCGGGCGTTACCTGCCGGAGTTCGGCTTTATCGTCGGGCAGATGCAGCACGACCTGTTCCACATCTACACCGTCGACGCCCACACCCTGAACCTGATCAAGCACCTGCGTAAGCTGCAGTACACCCAGGTGTCAGAGAAATTCCCGCTGGCCAGTAAGCTGATGGCCAAGCTGCCCAAACCCGAACTGATCTACCTGGCCGGCCTGTACCACGACATCGGCAAAGGCCGCCACGGCGACCATTCGGAAGTCGGCGCGGTCGATGCCGAGGCGTTCTGCCAGCGTCACCAGTTGCCGTTGTGGGACAGCCGCCTGATTGTCTGGCTGGTGCAGAACCATCTGGTGATGTCGACGACCGCCCAGCGCAAGGACCTGTCCGACCCGCAGGTGATCCATGACTTCGCCGGGATCGTCGGCGATGAAACCCGTCTCGACTACCTGTATGTGCTGACGGTTTCCGATATCAATGCCACCAACCCGACCCTCTGGAACTCCTGGCGCGCGAGCCTGTTGCGCCAGCTGTACACCGAGACCAAGCGCGCCCTGCGCCGGGGCCTGGAAAACCCGGTGGACCGCGAAGAACAGATCCGCCGCACCCAAAGCGCGGCCCTGGATATCCTCGTGCGCGGCGGCAACGACCCGGACGACGTCGAACAATTGTGGTCGCAACTGGGCGACGATTACTTCCTGCGCCACACCGCCGGCGACGTGGCCTGGCACAGCGATGCAATCCTGCAGCAACCGGCCGATGGCGGCCCGCTGGTGCTGATCAAAGAAACGACCCAACGCGAGTTCGAAGGCGGCACGCAGATCTTCATCTACGCCCCCGACCAGCACGACTTCTTCGCCGTGACCGTAGCGGCCATGGACCAGCTCAACCTGAACATCCACGACGCCCGGGTCATCACCTCCAGCAGCCAGTTCACCCTCGACACCTACATCGTGCTCGACACCGAAGGCGAGTCCATCGGCGATAACCCGGCGCGGGTGAAAAAGATCCGCGAAGGCCTGACCGAAGCGTTGCGCAACCCGGACGACTACCCGACCATCATCCAGCGCCGCGTGCCACGCCAGCTCAAGCATTTTGCGTTTGCGCCCCAGGTGACCATTTCCAACGACGCCCAGCGCCCGGTGACGGTGCTGGAACTCAGCGCGCCGGATCGCCCGGGCCTGCTGGCGCGGATCGGCGGGATTTTCCTGGAGTTCGACCTGTCGTTGCAGAACGCCAAGATTGCGACCCTCGGCGAGCGCGTGGAAGACGTGTTCTTCATTACCGACGCCGACAACCAGCCGCTGTCCGACCCCGAACTGTGCCGCCGCCTGCAGGATGCAATCGTCCAGCAGTTGAGCGTTCACCAGGAGCCCGGGGTCGAGCTGACGCGCCTGACGATTTGATACCCGCCCAGTTTTTAACGCCTTGCACGAGATCCACCGATGAACAACGCCCTGAACCAGTTGCAGCCCTACCCGTTCGAAAAACTGCGCGCCCTGCTCGGCAGCGTCACGCCGAACCCGGACAAACGTCCGATCGCGCTGTCCATCGGCGAGCCCAAGCATAAATCGCCGACCTTCGTCGCCGAGGCGTTGAGCAATAACCTCGACCAGATGGCGGTGTACCCGACCACCCTGGGCATTGCGGCGCTGCGCGAAGCCATCGCGGCCTGGTGCGAACGCCGCTTCAATGTACCCAAGGGCTGGCTGGACCCGGCGCGTAACATCCTGCCGGTCAACGGCACCCGCGAGGCACTGTTCGCCTTCACCCAAGCCGTGGTCAATCGCAGTGACGACGCGCTGGTGGTAAGCCCGAACCCGTTCTACCAGATCTATGAAGGCGCGGCGTTCCTGGCCGGCGCCAAGCCGCACTACCTGCCGTGCCTGGACGCCAATGGCTTCAACCCGGATTTCGACGCCGTGTCGCCAGACGTCTGGAAGCGCTGCCAGATCCTGTTCCTGTGCTCCCCCGGCAACCCGACCGGCGCGCTGATCCCGGTCGACACCCTGAAAAAGCTCATCGCCCTGGCCGACGAATATGACTTCGTGATTGCCGCCGACGAGTGCTACAGCGAGCTGTACTTCGACGAACAAAGCCCGCCGCCGGGCCTGTTGAGCGCCTGCGTCGAACTCGGCCGCCAGGACTTCAAACGCTGCGTGGTGTTCCACAGCCTGTCCAAGCGCTCCAACCTGCCGGGCCTGCGCTCCGGCTTCGTGGCCGGCGACGCCGACATCCTCAAGGCCTTCCTGCTGTACCGCACCTACCACGGCTGCGCGATGCCCGTGCAAACCCAACTGGCAAGCATCGCCGCCTGGCAGGACGAAGCCCACGTCCAGGCCAACCGCGACCTGTATCGGGAAAAATTCGACGCTGTGCTGGCGATCCTCAAGCCGGTGCTGGACGTACAAGCCCCCGATGGTGGTTTCTACCTGTGGCCGAATGTAGAGGGTGACGACGCCGCCTTCTGTCGCGATCTGTTTGTGCAAGAACACGTGACCGTAGTACCCGGCTCGTACCTGTCGCGGGAGGTGGACGGCGTCAACCCAGGCGCCGGGCGCGTTCGCATGGCATTGGTTGCACCACTGGCGGAGTGCGTGGAAGCGGCTGAGCGCATTCGCGATTTCATTCAACGCAGGAAGTAACCTCGCCACATCCCGCACTGTGTCGCACAGTGCGGGAACCTTGTTCACTCGCTCACCACCAATAGGCGAACTTCCTACGAGTAATGCCTATGAGCCTAATCACCCCGCCGCTCGCCCCTCCCCCCGCTTATGAGCCGCTCCCGAATAACCACACCTCCCCTCCCGAATCCGCCGGGCGAACCAAAAGAGGCATCGCCGACAGCGACAAGCGCTGGCCGGCCGGCGTGGTCACCGTTGCGCTCGACCTGAGCAGCGAAAAAAGCAAAGCGCTGGTGGTGGACGCTATCCGCGAGTGGGCCCACCACACGCCGGCCCTGCGCTTCAATATCGTCGAAGGCAAGACGGGCGATATTCGTATTTCTGACGATGAAGGGCTCAAGGGCAATTGGTCCGCCATTGGCACAGAGGCCAAGCGCATCGATGAAGATCAACCCACGATGCACCTCAACCGGACCGACGACTCGAAGAAGTTGCGCAGTACGGCCCTGCACGAATTCGGCCACGCCCTCGGGTTATTGCACGAACACCAACACCCGCAGAACAGCCTGGATTGGGACAGCCCCCAAGTGTATGACTACTACACCAGCGACTCTTTCAACGAAGCCATGGTACGCGAGCATATCCTTGAGCCAGACAACCGGCCCGACCTGCAGATCACCCCATACGATCCACAGTCCGTGATGCATTATGAAATTCCGGCAGCATTGAGGCGCAACGGCCAGGCCATTCCTAAAAACACAACCCTTTCCGCGGGCGACAAGCAAACGATCAGAATGCTGTACCCCCCGGTCAACCCGACGTAGCGGGCCCAGGGGTAAACATAGGCTCACGTATTCACTCAACACCGCCGGGAACTTTCCTGCAATTGGCACGAATCAACCAGTGTCTCGTCTCGACCTGCCGCAGGAAACGCTCAATGATAAACCCCGCCCCCGAAGCCTCGTATCAGCCTGGCACGCACTGGTCGCCTGGCGAAAGCACCGATAGCGCTACGCCAACGCACAGTCTTTCGAGACGTCGACGCAATGTCGGCGAACCGGGCAAATACTGGCCCCAGAACACTACGCTCACGATCGCCATGTATGAGTATGGGGTGGACGACGAATACGTGCTGGCCGTGAAAAAAGCCGCCAGCCGTTGGCTGCCCCATATCAACCTGAAGTTTGATTTTGTCTCGGGGGCGAGAGGCGATATCCGTATTGCGCAGAATCCGCCGGGCGATAACGGCGGCGCTTCATCCATAGGCACCGATGCGCGCAACATTCCGTTCGGGCTGCCGACCATGAGCCTGCCCATGGATCACAACGCGCCCCGCTTCGAAGACACCGTCCTGCATGAATTCGGGCATATGCTCGGTGCCCATCACGCCCACCAGCACCCCGATGCCAACATTCCGTGGAACCGTGAAACCATCCACCAGACCTACCGCAACACCCCCAACCCGCAGGAGGTGGAGGACAACGTCCTGCCGCTGACTCGCAGCAGCGCTTATGACTTGCTGCCTTATGACCCTGACTCGGTCATGCACTACGCTGTCAGCCCGGACCAGACCAATGGAAAGCGGGCGCACAGCGAGAATAGGTCACTGAGTGACGGAGACATTGCCTGGGCCCAAAAAGCCTACCCTCAAGCGGCGCCCATACCCGCCGTGAGCCGTCATCCACGCTTTCGTGATGCCGACTCAGACTGCACCGTTTAAAACACTGCACACTCAGCGCCGGCGGCACCGCAGCCCCCAATTGCCTACTTCGGCGACCCCAGGTTCGCCTCACTCATGTCCAGGTCGTCCAACACCTCCCTCAACACGTCATCCCCGATCCGGTGATGACGGCTCAGGCTATACAACTCCAAGCGCTGCGCCCGCAACGCCTTGAGCCGTAGCTTTCGCTCCAGTTGGTCCATCTGCGACGCCAGTGCCTGGGCTTCGGCGGAGTCGTTGAAGACGTCCAGCTGATGCCGGTATTCCGACATCAGTCGCGCCTTCAGTTCGGTAGCCAATGCGGCCTGGGCGGCGTCCGCGGGAGCGCTCTCGGTGGGTTCTTCGACCTCAAGCGCATGGATCGCCGCCACGGCGGTCTTTTTCCACGCCTCGCGCACTTCATTGTGGTGTTTTTCATCGGGGCTTTTTTCAATGCCGCGCAGCAGCAGCGGCAACGCAATACAGGCAGCGATGAGCGACAACAGGATCACCCCGGCCGCGATAAAGATCAGCAGATCGCGTTCCGGGAACGCCTTGCCCGGCGCCAGCAGCAAGGGCACCGACATCACACCGGCCAACGTCACCGCCCCGCGCACACCGCCCACGGTCAACAGCCAGCAGGAACGTGCCGTCGGCACCAGGGTAAGCTCGCTTTTCCCACGCAGGCGCCGGAGCACGCCCGACAGACGCCAGATGCTTTGCACCCAGATGAAGCGTAATACCAACAACACCAGGAAGATCGCGACCACGTCCAGGCAGCGATACAGCAGGGTCGGCCACAGCGTGGTTTCATGACTCACCACCGCCTTGATGATGTCCGGCAGTTGCAACCCCAATAGCAGGAAGATCAAGCCATTGAAGGCAAACTCCAGCAGCGACCACACACTGCGATTGAGCAAGCGCGTGCTGGTCTGGCGAGGCAGCAGGTCCAGCCAGCTTTGCATCATGCCCGCCGCCACGGCCGAAAGAATCCCCGATGCGCCCAGGCGTTCGGCCAGAACATAGGCGGCGAACGGCAGCAGCAACATGAACACAACGTGGGTGGCCGGGTCGTCCCAGCCTCGCGCAATCATCCAGACACGCAAGCGCCCCACCAGCCAGCTCAACGCGATCCCGACCGCCAGACCGCCGATGGCCACCAGTACAAAGGTCAGGCTGGCATCCGCCAGGGAAAACACCCCGGTCAAGGCTGCCACCAGGGCGAACTTGAAGGTCACCAGGCCCGAGGCATCGTTCATCAAGGCTTCGCCCTGGAGCATATGCATCAACGGCGTGGGTAAACGGTTCTGGGAAATGGCCGACACCGCCACGGCGTCCGTCGGCGACAACACCGCCGCCAGGGCAAAGGCCACCGGCAATGGAATCGAAGGCAATAACCAATGAATGAAGTAGCCGGCGCCGACCACGGTGAACAGCACCAGCCCCACTGCCAACGTCAGAATCGGCCCGCGCAGGCGCCACAGTTCACGCTTGGGCATGCGCCAGCCATCGGAGAACAACAGCGGCGGCAGGAACAGAAACAGGAACAACTCCGGGTCCAGCGCGACATGCAGCCCCAGCGTGGGCCAGGCCAGCAAGGCCCCGGCGGCAATCTGCACCAGCGGTAACGGCAGTGGGATGACTCGCCAGACCAGCCGCGAAACGCTGACCAGCATCAGCAAGATAAGAACGGTGTAGGCGGTTTGCATAACGCGGTTTTCCCGGACAATCGACTTGCAACGACACACATCAGGCAACAACTCACCATTGAAGTGCCATATTAGCCGCCTATGCTGCGCGATGGCTTTCGCACAATAGTCGCACCGGGCAATCCACGCTAGAGACGAGCGGCACCCAAACCCGCTGGTCGTGGCATAATCCCAGACCTTTCATCTTCATTGGTCCAAAGGGGGGCAATTCCTTGACCGTATCAAGTAAAACCTTGCACCTTTTCGGCATCAAAGCCTGCGACACCATGAAAAAAGCCCGCACCTGGCTCGACGAGCACGGCGTGAGCTACGAGTTCCATGACTACAAAACCGTCGGTATCGACCGCGAACACTTGACCCAATGGTGCAACGAGCACGGTTGGCAGGTGGTTTTGAACCGTGCGGGCACCACCTTTCGCAAACTCGAAGACGAACGCAAAGCCGATCTCGATCAGTCGAAAGCCATTGAATTGATGCTCGCACAACCCTCGATGATCAAGCGCCCGGTGCTTGATCTCGGAGACAGAACCCTGATTGGCTTCAAGCCAGATACTTATTCGGCAGCCCTCAAGTAGGCCGGCCATCCCATTTTTGTAGAGGTAACAGCATGTCCAATTCCCTGTTCAGCCTGGGCTTCGGCGTCGGCACTCAGAACCGCCAAGGTGCTTGGCTGGAAGTGTTTTACGCACAACCCGTACTCAACCCGTCGGCAGAAGTCGTCGCCGCCATCGCGCCGATCCTCGGTTACAGCGAAGGCAACCAGGCGATCACCTTCACCGTCGCCCAAGCCCTGCAACTAGCTGACGCGCTCAAAGGCGTCGACGCGACCCAGGCAGCCCTGCTGACCCGCCTGGCTGAAAGCCATACCCCGCTGGTCGCCACCCTGCTGGCCGAAGACGCCGCACTGACTTCCACGCCTGAGGCCTACCTCAAGCTGCACCTGCTGTCCCACCGCCTGGTCAAGCCCCACGGCCTGAGCCTGGCCGGTGTATTCGCGCAACTGCCGAACGTGGCCTGGACCAGCCAGGGCGCGATCGACATCAATGAGCTGGCCGAACGCCAACTCGAAGCGCGCCTGCGTGGCGAGCTGCTGGAAGTGTTCTCGGTGGACAAGTTCCCGAAAATGACCGATTACGTCGTACCCAGCGGCGTGCGTATCGCTGACGCCGCGCGTATCCGCCTGGGCGCCTACGTGGGCGAAGGCACCACCGTGATGCACGAAGGTTTCGTCAACTTCAACGCTGGCACCGAAGGCCCGGGCATGATCGAAGGCCGTGTCTCGGCCGGCGTATTTGTCGGCAAGGGTTCGGACCTGGGCGGCGGTTGCTCCACCATGGGCACCCTGTCGGGTGGCGGCAACATCGTGATCAAGGTCGGCGAAGGCTGCCTGATCGGCGCCAACGCCGGTATCGGTATCCCGCTGGGCGACCGCAACACCGTGGAATCGGGCCTGTATGTCACCGCCGGGACCAAGGTTGCCCTGCTCGACGAGCGCAACCAGTTGGTTAAAGTGGTCAAGGCGCGCGAGCTGGCCGGCCAGCCAGACCTGCTGTTCCGCCGTAACTCCGAGACCGGTGCCGTGGAGTGCAAAACCCACAAGTCGGCCATCGAACTGAACGAAGCGCTGCACGCTCACAACTAAGCAGCGACTCGATGCCACTCGCGGGCCCCGATCCTGGGGCCCGTTTATACGAGTCTTGAACACCATGCTTGTGCCCTCTCCCTGGCGCGTCGACTTTCCGGCCATCGCCGCTCTGCAACGGCAAGACCAGACCTATCTGGACAGCGCCGCCACCGCGCAAAAACCTCAAGCCCTGTTGGACGCGATCAGCCATTACTACGCCAATGGCGCCGCTAACGTTCACCGTGCCCAGCATTTGCCGGGCGCCCACGCGACCCAGGCTTTCGAGGACAGTCGCAACAAGGTCGCGCAGTGGTTGAATGCAGGAGACAGCGGGCACATCGTCTTCACTCATGGCGCGACGTCGGCGCTGAACCTCTTGGCCTACGGCCTCGAGCACTTATTCAATGCGGGCGATGAACTAGTCATCAGCGCCCTGGAACACCACGCCAACCTGCTGCCCTGGCAGCAACTGGCCAAACGTCGCGCGCTGGAACTGGTGATCCTGCCGGTTGGCGACGACGGTATGATCGACCTTCAGGCCGCCGCCACGCTGATCGGCCCGCGCACGCGCCTGCTGGCGGTGAGCCAACTGTCCAACGTGCTGGGCACCTGGCAACCGCTGGAACCCTTGCTGGCCATGGCCAAGGCCGAGGGTGCGCTGACCGTGGTCGATGGCGCCCAGGGCATCGTCCATGGCCGCCACGACGTACAAGCCCTGGGCTGCGACTTCTACGTATTTTCCAGCCACAAACTCTACGGCCCGGACGGCGTCGGCGTGCTGTACGGCCGCACCCAAGCCCTGCAACAGCTGCGCCACTGGCAGTTCGGCGGCGAAATGGTGCAACAGGCCGATTACCACAGCGCCAGCTTCCGCCCCGCGCCGCTGGGGTTCGAGGCCGGCACCCCACCGATTGCCAGCGTGATCGGCCTGGGCGCCAGCCTGGATTACCTCAATTCACTGGATCAACCGGCGCTCATCGCCCACGAAGCCGCCCTGCACGAGTACCTGTTGCGCGGGCTGAAAGCGCGCAATGGCGTGCGCGTACTGGGCGCGCCGCAGGTGGCGTTGGTCAGTTTTGTGGTGGAAGGCGTGCATAACGCCGATCTTGCGCACTTGCTGACCGAACAGGGCATTGCCGTGCGCGCCGGCCATCATTGCGCAATGCCGCTGCTCAAGGCGATGCACTTGTCGGGAGCGATTCGCGTGTCCCTGGCGCTGTACAACAATTCCGATGATCTGGAGCGATTCTTCGAAGCGCTGGACCAGTCCCTGGATATGCTGCGATGAGCCTGCCGGCCGAGGCTGTCGGCGCGCTTGAGTCGTTTCAGGCAGTGGGCAGTTGGGAGCAACGCGCGCGCCTGCTGATGCAATGGGGCGAACGGCTGCCGCCGCTGGCGGACGAAGACAAGGTCGAGGCCAATCTGGTGCAGGGCTGCGAGAGCCTGGTATGGCTGGTCGGGCGTTTATCCGACGGCCACTGGCAGTTCGCCGCCAGCAGCGAAGCGCGCATGATCCGTGGGCTGGTGGCGTTGCTGCTGGCGCGGGTCAACGGGCTGTCGGCCGCCGAGTTGCAGGCGGTCGACTTGCCGGACTGGTTCAATCAACTGGGGCTGTCCCGCCAGTTGTCGCCGTCGCGCAGCAATGGCCTGAACGCCGTGCTGCAGCGCATGCGCGAACTAAGCCGTACATAAAACCCAATGTGGGAGGGGGCTTGCCCCCTCCCACATTTGAATGGTGCAAGGCCTTGAGATTCAAGAAGACTTGACCCGATCAGAAGGCCGGCGCACCCCGGCCACGATCTTGTCCACCGCCTTGGTCGCCGCCACCATGCCGAAGGTTGCAGTGACCATCATCACCGCGCCAAACCCGCCGGCACAGTCCAGCTTTACCCCGTCGCCAACAAAACTCTTCTGCAAGCAGATGCTGCCGTCCGGCTTCGGATAGCGCAGTTGCTCGGTGGAAAACACACACGGCACGCTGTAATGGCGGGTCACCGTGCGCGAGAAGCCATAGTCACGGCGCAGGGTGGAGCGCACTTTCGAGGCCAGCGGATCGTTGAAGGTGCGGTTCAGATCGCAGACCTGGATCAACGTCGGGTCGATCTGCCCGCCAGCGCCGCCAGTGGTGATGATCTGGATCTTGCGGCGCTTGCACCAGGCGATCAGTGCCGCCTTGGCGTTGACGGCGTCGATGCAGTCGATCACGCAGTCAATGTTGGGGGTGATGTACTCGGCCATGGTCTCGCGGGTCACGAAATCCGCCACGGCATGCACCGTGCAGTCCGGGTTGATACCGCGCAGGCGCTCAGCCATCACCTCGACCTTGGGTTTGCCCACGGTGCTGTCCAGGGCATGCAGCTGACGGTTGCTGTTGCTGACGCAGACATCATCCAAATCAAACAACGAGATCTCGCCCACCCCACAACGGGCGATGGCTTCCGCCGCCCATGAGCCTACGCCGCCGACGCCGACGATCGCCACATGGGCCGCTTTCAAGCGCTCCAGGCCTTCAATGCCATACAAACGGGCGACGCCTGCAAACCGCGGATCTTCTGTACTCATGACCATTACCCCAAAAACCGGCGCGCATTATAGGGCTTTGCCAGGACAAGTTCGAAACTTCGCGATACACGTAAAGAACTTAGCTGGAGATTCGCGGACTAACGTCCGGCTTTTCTCAGTCTGCTGTACGCTCAGGGAAGGGCCGGTGTAGGATGCGCGCCGTTCGGCGTAGGCCGACACCTCTTTTCGTTCCACACCTTTTGGAACCCGAAATAGCCATGTCATCGCGTAAATTTGGACTCAACCTGGTGGTGGTGCTGGCAATTGCCGCGCTGTTCACCGGCTTCTGGGCGCTGATCAACCGCCCGGTCACTGCCCCCAACTGGCCTGAACAGATCTCCGGTTTTTCCTACTCGCCGTTTCAACAAGGCCAGTACCCACAGAAAGACCAGTACCCGACCGACGACCAGATGCGTCGCGATCTGGAGATCATGAGCAAGTTGACGGACAACATCCGGACCTACTCGGTCGACGGCACTCTGGAAGACATCCCCAAGCTGGCGGAAGAGTTCGGCCTGCGCGTCACCCTGGGGATCTGGATCAGCCCGGACCTGGAACGCAACGAACGCGAGATCCAGCGCGCCATCGAGATCGCCAACAGCTCGCGCAGCGTCGTGCGCGTGGTGGTCGGCAACGAAGCGTTGTTCCGTAAAGAGATCACCCCCGAAGCACTGATCGTGTTGCTGGATCGCGTGCGCGCGGCCGTCAAGGTGCCGGTGACCACCTCCGAGCAATGGCATATCTGGGAGCACAACCCACAACTGGCCAAGCACGTCGACTTGATCGCCGCGCACATCCTGCCGTACTGGGAACATATTCCGGTGGACCAGGCGGGCCAATTCGTACTCGACCGCGCACGGGATCTGAAGAAGACCTTCCCGAAAAAGCCGCTGCTGCTGTCGGAAGTCGGCTGGCCGAGCAACGGCCGCATGCGTGGCGGTGCTGATGCGTCTCCCGCCGACCAGGCAATTTACCTGCGCACGCTGGTGAACAAGCTGAACCGCCAGGGCTTCAACTACTTCGTGATCGAGGCCTTCGACCAACCGTGGAAAGCCAGCGACGAAGGCTCGGTCGGCGCCTACTGGGGCGTGTACAACGCCGCGCGTCAGCAGAAATTCAACTTCGAAGGACCGGTGGTCGCGATCCCGCAATGGCGCGTGCTGGCCATCGGTTCGGTGGTGCTTGCACTGCTGTCATTGACCCTGCTGATGATCGACGGCTCGGCCCTGCGCCAACGCGGCCGGACCTTCCTGACCTTTATCGCGTTCCTGTGCGGTTCGGTGCTGGTGTGGATCGGCTACGACTACAGCCAGCAATACAGCACCTGGTTCAGCCTGACGGTCGGCTTCCTCCTGGCGCTCGGCGCCCTGGGCGTGTTTATCGTGCTGCTGGCCGAAGCCCATGAACTGGCGGAAGCGGTCTGGACCCACAAACGTCGGCGTGAATTCCTGCCGGTCGTGGGGGACTCGGACTACCGCCCGAAAGTGTCGATCCATGTGCCGTGCTACAACGAGCCGCCAGAGATGGTCAAACAGACCCTCGATGCCCTGGCCGCCCTCGACTACCCGGACTACGAAGTCCTGATCATCGACAACAACACCAAGGACCCGGCGGTGTGGGAACCGGTGCGCGACTACTGCGCAACCCTGGGCCCGCGCTTCAAGTTCTTCCACGTCGCGCCCCTGGCCGGTTTCAAGGGCGGCGCGTTGAACTACCTGATCCCGCACACCGCCAAGGATGCCGAAGTGATCGCGGTGATCGACTCGGACTACTGCGTGTCGCCGAACTGGCTCAAGCACATGGTGCCGCACTTCGCCGACCCGAAAATCGCCGTGGTGCAGTCGCCGCAGGATTATCGCGACCAGAACGAAAGCACCTTCAAGAAGCTCTGCTACGCCGAATACAAAGGCTTCTTCCATATCGGCATGGTCACCCGCAACGACCGCGACGCGATCATCCAGCACGGCACCATGACCATGACCCGTCGCTCGGTGCTCGAAGAGCTGGGCTGGGCCGACTGGTGCATCTGCGAAGACGCCGAACTCGGCCTGCGCGTGTTCGAGAAAGGCCTGTCGGCCGCGTATTACCACGAAAGCTACGGCAAGGGCCTGATGCCCGACACCTTCATCGACTTCAAGAAACAGCGTTTCCGCTGGGCCTATGGCGCGATCCAGATCATCAAGCGTCACACCGCCAGCCTGCTGCGCGGCAAGGACACCGAGCTGACCCGTGGCCAGCGCTACCACTTCCTCGCGGGCTGGTTGCCGTGGGTCGCGGATGGCATGAACATCTTCTTCACCGTCGGCGCGCTGTTGTGGTCGGCGGCGATGATCATCGTGCCGACCCGGGTCGACCCGCCGTTGCTGATTTTCGCGATCCCGCCTTTGGCGTTGTTCGTGTTCAAGGTGGGCAAGATCATCTTCCTGTACCGTCGTGCCGTGGGGGTTAACCTCAAGGATGCGTTCTGTGCGGCGCTGGCCGGCCTGGCGTTGTCCCACACCATCGCCAAAGCGGTGCTGTATGGCTTCTTCACCACCAGCATTCCGTTCTTTCGTACACCGAAAAACGCGGATAACCACGGCTTCTGGGTAGCGATTTCCGAAGCCCGCGAAGAGATGTTCATCATGCTGCTGTTGTGGGGCGCGGCGCTGGGGATCTACCTGGTGCAGGGCCTGCCGAGCGCCGACATGCGTTTCTGGGTGGTGATGCTGCTGGTGCAGTCGCTGCCGTATGTGGCGGCGTTGATCATGGCGTTCCTGTCGTCGCTGCCGAAACCGGCGCCGAAGGCAGAGCCGGCCACCGCGCTGTAAAAACGCGTGCAATGCACTAAACGGCGGCCTCTGGCCGCCGTTTTGCTATAAGATAACGGCCGTTTTGTAAGCCTTGCACATATCACTGTAGGAGCGAGCTTGCTCGCGAAAATCGTCAACGATCACGCGAACATCTTGAATGAACGCGGTGCTCTTGCGTTTTTCGCGAGCAAGCTCGCTCCTACAGTCAATTAGAACGTCGCCGCCTCGATTTCCGGAGTTTCCCATGACGGCCCATGCCGACCTTTCGCCGACCCTTCAACTTGCCATCGACCTGATCCGCCGTCCCTCGGTGACGCCGATCGACGCCGATTGCCAGAAGCTGATGATGCAGCGCCTGGGCGACGCCGGTTTCCAGCTTGAGCCGATGCGTATCGAAAACGTAGATAACTTCTGGGCCACCCACGGCAAGCACGACGGCCCAGTGCTGTGCTTTGCCGGCCACACCGACGTGGTCCCGACCGGCCCGGTGCAGGCCTGGCAGAACGATCCGTTCGACGCGCTGATCGACGACCACGGCATGCTCTGCGGCCGCGGCGCGGCGGACATGAAAGGCAGCCTGGCGGCGATGCTGGTGGCGTCGGAGCGCTTCGTGCAGGACTACCCGGACCACAAGGGCTCGGTGGCCTTTCTGATCACCAGCGATGAAGAAGGCCCGGCGCACCACGGCACCAAGGCCGTGATCGAACGCCTGGCCGCGCGCAAGGAGCGTCTGGACTGGTGCATCGTCGGCGAACCATCCAGCACCAGCCTGGTCGGCGATGTGGTCAAGAACGGCCGTCGCGGCTCCCTCGGCGCCACCCTGACCGTGCGCGGCGTGCAAGGTCACGTGGCCTACCCGCACCTGGCGAAGAACCCGATCCACCTGGCTGCCCCGGCACTGGCGGAACTGGCCGCCGAGCATTGGGACGACGGCAACACCTTCTTCCCGCCGACCAGCTTCCAGATCTCCAACCTCAACGCCGGCACCGGCGCGACCAACGTGATCCCCGGTGACCTGACAGCGGTGTTCAACTTCCGCTTCTCTACCGAATCCACCGTGGAAGGCCTGCAACAGCGCGTTGCCGCGATCCTCGACAAACACGCCCTGGACTGGCACGTAGACTGGGCGCTGTCCGGCCTGCCGTTCCTCACCGAACCGGGGGCCTTGCTCGATGCGGTGTCCGCCAGCATCAAGGCGGTCACCGGTCGTGAGACCCAGGCGTCCACCAGCGGCGGTACGTCCGACGGGCGCTTCATCGCGACCCTCGGCACCCAGGTGGTCGAGTTGGGCCCGGTCAACGCGACGATCCATCAGGTCAACGAGCGCATTCTGGCCAGCGACCTCGACGTGCTGACCGAGATCTACTACCAGACCCTGATCAAGTTGCTCGCCTGATGCTGGCCTGTCCCATTTGCAGCGCACCGCTCCACGCGGTGGACAATGGCGTGGCGTGCCCGGTCGGACACCGTTTCGACCGCGCGCGCCAGGGTTACCTGAACCTGTTGCCGGTGCAGCACAAAAACAGCCGCGACCCGGGCGACAACCTCGCCATGGTCGAGGCGCGCCGCGACTTCCTCAACGCCGGCCACTACGCCCCGGTGGCCAAGCGCCTGGCGCAACTGGCCGCGCAACAAGCACCGCAGCGCTGGGTGGACATCGGTTGTGGCGAGGGTTACTACACCGCACAAATCGCCGACGCCCTGCCCCACGCCGATGGCTATGCCCTGGATATCTCCAAGGAAGCGGTCAAGCGTGCGTGCAAGCGCAACCCGGCGCTGACCTGGTTGATCGCCAGCATGGCCCGCGTGCCGCTGGCCGATGCCAGCTGCCAGTTTCTCGCCAGCGTGTTCAGCCCGTTGGACTGGCAAGAGGCCAAACGCCTGCTCAGCCCCGGCGGCGGCTTGATGAAAGTCGGCCCGACCCGCGGTCACCTGATGGAGCTGCGCGAGCGCCTGTACGACGAAGTGCGCGAGTACACCGACGACAAACACCTGGCCCTGGTGCCGGACGGCATGAGCCTTGCGCACAGCGAAACCCTCGAGTTCACGCTGAGCCTGGCGGACCCGAAAGACCGTGCCAACCTGCTGGCCATGACCCCTCACGGCTGGCGCGCCAGCGCCGAGCGCCGCACCGAGGTAATCGAGCATGCCGAACCGCTGCGGGTCAGCGTATCGATGCGCTACGATTATTTCGTGCTTCAATAACCGACTTTTCGGGCACTCCGCCCACCCTGAATCCGCGAATGGATTTTCGAATCCCGCAACGAGGAACATCCATGCGCCAACCTGATATCGAGATTTACCTGAAGGACGCCGACGTCGACCACAAGGCCATCGCAGCCTGGCTGGGCGCCGCCCTTGGCCCTTGCACCGCCTGGGTCCAGCGCGGCCAGACCTACAAGTGCACGGCCGGCGACGTGCCTGTCACCTGGCTGCCCAAGGCGGTAGGCAAATGGAACAGCCTGTACCTGGAAAGCGATCAGACCCCGTGGGAAGACGACATCGCCTGCGCCCGCGCCGCCTTTGCCGCGCTGAACGTCGAAGTGCGTTGCGCACCCGGCAGCTGGGTTGAGGAAGAAGGCGAGGAAAGTGCCGACACCTGGATTCGCATCAGCGAAGACGGTGAAGAACAGATCACCTGGAAAACCACCTGATCCGCAATTGCGAACCCAATCAAATATGGGAGGGGGCTTGCCCCCGATCGCGTTGGATCAGTCACTAAATGTATTGACTGGCCCACCGCGATCGGGAGCAAGCCCGCTCCCACATGGGTTCTACGGTGTAACAAAAACCCGCATTACAAACCCACCACATCCTCAGCCTGCAAGCCCTTCTCGCCGCTCACCACGGCGTATTCCACCTGCTGGCCTTCGGCCAGGGAACGGTGCCCTTCACCGCGGATGGCGCGGTAGTGTACGAACACATCCTTGCCGTCTTCACGCTGAATAAAGCCATATCCCTTGGCATCGTTGAACCACTTCACATTACCGGTTTCGCGCGTTGTCATCTGTTCACTCCCACATGATTGTTATTGTCGAGTCGGTCGCGTTGAACTGCCGAGTATAAGACAGGCTCAAAAACGATCAACTCAACTTTACATCGCTGCTTTTTTGCCGATTTTCGGTGAATACGGCACACTACCCACCCGAGCACCTGCTCGGTTTTTTCCACTTGAAGCAGCTCGCCTATGACCCGCTCCCCGTTCCGCCGTCTGGTGTTTGGCACCTTGCGCCGACTGTTGTACCTCTGGGTTCGCTCAGAGACGATCAACCAGTCGTCCCTTACCCTTAACCTCGACCGCAGCCGGCCGGTGTTCTACGTCCTGCAATCACCCTCCCTCACCGAATTGGCCGTGGTCGATACCGAGTGCACCAAGGCCGGCCTGCCGCGCCCGGTGCTGCCGGTAGCGGTCGGGCCGTTGCTGGAACCCGCGGCGTTCTTCTACCTCACGCCAGAGCCGGACTGGCTCGGCCGGCAGGACAAACGCGGCGCGCCGCCGACCCTGACCCGCCTGGTCAATACCCTCAGCGCGCACGCACAAGAGAATGCACAAATCATTCCGGTCAGCGTGTTCTGGGGACAGTCGCCCGACAGCGAGTCCAGCCCATGGAAACTGCTGTTCGCCGACAGTTGGGCCGTCACCGGGCGCCTGCGCCGGCTGCTGAGCATCCTGATCCTGGGGCGCAAGACCCGCGTCCAATTCTCCGCGCCTATCAACCTGCGTGAATTGATCGAGCACAATAAAGGCCACGAACGCACCGTTCGCATGGCCCAACGCATCCTGCGCGTACACTTTCGCAACCTGAAAACCGCAGTGATCGGCCCCGACCTGTCCCACCGCCGCAACCTGGTGAAGGGCTTGGTGAATATGCCGCTGGTGCGCCAGGCCATCCTCGATGAAGCCGAACGCGAGAAGATCAGCCCGGAAAAAGCCAAGGCCCTGGCCCTGCGCTACGGCAACGAAATCGCCTCGGACTACACCTACACCGCGATCCGCTTCCTGGAAGTGGTGCTGAGCTGGTTCTGGAACAAGATCTACGACGGCATCAAGGTCAATAACATCGAGGGTGTGCAACAGGTTGCCCAGGGTTACGAGGTGATCTATGTACCCTGCCACCGCAGCCATATCGACTACCTGCTGCTGTCCTACCTGCTGTTCAAGAACGGCCTGACCCCGCCGCACATCGCCGCCGGCATCAACCTGAACATGCCGGTGATCGGCAGCCTGCTGCGCCGCGGCGGTGCGTTTTTCATGCGCCGCACCTTCAAGGGCAACCCGCTGTACACCTCGGTGTTCAACGAATACCTGCACACCCTGTTCACCAAGGGTTTCCCCGTGGAGTACTTCGTCGAAGGCGGACGCTCGCGCACCGGGCGCATGCTGCAACCGAAAACCGGCATGCTGGCGATCACGTTGCGCAGCTTCCTGCGCTCCTCGCGCATGCCGATCGTGTTCGTGCCGGTGTATATCGGTTACGAGCGTGTGCTCGAAGGCCGTACCTACCTCGGTGAGCTGCGCGGCGCGAGCAAGAAGAAAGAGTCGATCTTCGATATTTTCAAGGTGGTCGGTGCGCTCAAGCAGCGCTTTGGCCAGGTCGCGGTCAACTTCGGTGAACCGATCAAACTGGCGCAATTCCTCGACGCCGAACAACCGGGCTGGCGTGCCCAGGAACTGGGCCCGCACTACAAACCGGCGTGGCTCAACCAAACCACCAACCGCCTCGGCGAGCGGGTGGCGCGCCATTTGAACGAAGCGGCGGCGATCAACCCGGTGAACCTGGTGGCCCTGGCGCTGCTGTCGACCACGCGCCTGGCCCTGGACGAACAGGCCATGGCCCGCCAGTTGGACCTGTACCTGGCGCTGCTGCGCCGGGTGCCCTACTCACCGCATACCACCCTGCCCGAAGGGGATGGCATGGCGTTGATCAAGCACGTCAAGGACATGAACCTGCTGTCGGAACAGAGCGATGCCCTCGGCAAGATTCTGTACCTGGACGAGCAGAACGCCGTCCTGATGACCTACTACCGCAACAACGTGCTGCATATCTTTGCCTTGCCGGCGCTGCTGGCGAGCTTCTTCCAGAGCAGCTCGCGGATGAGCCGCGAGCAGATTCTGCGCTACACCCGTGCGCTGTACCCATACCTGCAGTCAGAGCTGTTTATCCGCTGGTCGCTGGAGGAACTGGACACGGTGATCGACCAGTGGCTGGAGGCGTTTGTCGAACAAGGCCTGCTGCGTTTCGAGAACAACGTGTACCTGCGCCCAGCGCCGAGTTCGCGGCACTTTGTGCTGCTGACACTGCTGTCCAAGAGCATCGCCCAGACCCTGCAACGCTTCTACATGGCGATTTCGCTGCTGCTCAACAGCGGCCGGAACAGCATCAGCGCCGAAGAGCTGGAAGACCTGTGTACGATCATGGCCCAGCGTCTATCGATCCTGCATGGCCTCAATGCCCCGGAGTTCTTCGACAAGAGCCTTTTCCGACATTTTATTCAGACGTTGCTGGAGCAAGATGTGCTGCGCCGCGACGAAGCCGGCAAGTTGAGCTATCACGACCTGCTCGGCGAACTGGCTGAAGGCGCGGCGAAACGGGTGCTGCCGGCTGAGATTCGCCTGTCGATCCGCCAGGTTGCCCTGCACCGCGTCGACGGCGCGGCCGAAGCGCCGGTCGAAGCCGAAGCCCGCAAACCGGAAGAAAGCCGCTAAATTGAATAAGGCGTCGCTGGGTTACGGCGCCGTTGAAAAGGAGCTGCACCATGAAAAAGATCATCCTCCTGGGCCTGACCGCCCTGCTCGGCGCCTGCCATTCCATGAATCCCGCGCCCAAGGCCAGCCTCGATGGCGAAGTGTTCTACCTGCAACGCATCGCGCTGCCGCCGACAGCCATCTTGAGCGTCAGCCTGCAGGACGTATCGCTGATGGACGCGCCGGCCGTGACCCTGGCCGAACAGAAAGGCCCGGTCAAAGGCCAGGTGCCATTGCCGTTCCACTTGAGCTATGACCCGGCCCAGGTCAAGCCGGGCCACAGTTACTCGGTCAGCGCTCGCATCGAAGTGGAGGGCAAGCTACTGTTCATCACCACCGAGCGGCACCCTGTGCAACTCAATGGCCAAGACGTTCAACCGCTGCGCCTGCGGGTTGACGCGGTCGCACACTGATTATTTCCAGATCATAAGGAAGCGCCCATGCTCCGTAATTCCCTTCGTCTCACCGCCCTGTGCGCCGGCCTGCTGCTCGGTGCCAACGCCATGGCCCTGGATCTTGGCAGCCTGTCCCAGGGCGACGCCGCCGGCGGCCTCAAGGATGCATTGACCCAAGGCGCACAGATCGCCGTGAAACAACTGGGTGTACCGGGTGGTTTCAGCAACAACCCCGACGTCAAGATCGGCCTGCCGGGAAAACTGGGCAAAGTCGCCGACAAGCTGAAGATGTTCGGCATGGGTGACCAGGTCGAGCAGTTGGAAACCAGCATGAACAAAGCCGCCGAAACCGCCGTGACCCAAGCCCAGCCAATCCTGGTCAACGCGGTGAAAAACATGAGCGTGAGCGATGCCAAGGGCATTCTCACCGGCGGCCAGGATTCGGCCACCCAGTACCTGAACAAAAGCAGCCGCGAAGCCATCCGCGCCAAGTTCCTGCCGATCGTCAAGGCCGCCACCGACAAGGTCGGCGTGGCGCAGCAGTACAACGCGCTGGCCGGCAAGGCCGCGGCGTTTGGCGCGGTCGATGCCAAAAGTGCCAACGTCGAAAACTATGTGACCGAACAAGCGCTGGATGGTTTGTTCAAGATGATTGCGCAGCAGGAAGAGACCATTCGCAAAAACCCGGCGGCAGCGGCGACCAGTCTGGCGAAGAAGGTGTTTGGCGCGCTGTAACGCCACGCGACCTGAGCTGAAAAAAAGGCCCTGACATCGTCAGGGCCTTGATTTTTCGCCGAACCGTCTATCAGGCCCCCGAACCAGGCGCCGCACGCTCACGCCCGGCAGCGTCGATGAGTAGGCTCAATAATGGATGTGCGACGCTCGTCGGGCACCACCGTGAGACATGTGTGAGTGATGAGAGCTGGACGACGACGCATTGAAGTTATGGCTATCGTTGTTGATATTAATATTGATATCGCGATTGGCGTTTGGCTGATTCTGTCCAAACATATTTCCCAGCCCAAGCATCGAGCCCGCGACTTGCATCGGTAACGCCAGCAAAGGTAGTAAAAGCATACACACTCCTTCCTATTCAGATTAGCGCCAACTCACTGCCCCGCATCTCATACGCGGGAACCGCTCGGTCGACTAATCCTATGTGGAAGCAAGGGCAAAAATGGTTCCGTCCTGCGTGTGAAATACTGCCTCGCGTCAGTTGAAAATAGAATCGGCCAGGCGCCCCAATAGAACCGTGGCAAAACACCCGATGACCATCGAGGTTGCCCGGTTGATTCTCAACGGCGTCAGCCACGCCTTTTGCCCCCCTTCGAACCGACTGCCCAGCAAGATCCAGGCAAACCCTACAGGTATCACCACCAACGCGAGCGTGGTCATGAACCGGGCGTACCCTTGCAACGTGGCAAATGCGCTGATCGGCGCAATAAACGAAACAATCAACAGGCCCTTGGGGTTCATCACCGTCAGCCAGAAGAAGTGCAGCCCAGAGAAACGGTCCGTACCTGGGTCGACGGCTGTGCTCTTGCGCTGCCACAACGTGAAGGACAGTTGGAGCAGATAGCAGATGGCAGCCGTCTGCGTCACTTTCACGACCCAGGGGGACCAGGCCGACACATAGAACAACACCGCCCCCCAAACAGAGACCTGAAGCAGGTACGCCAGGCATTCGATAAATGCCATGCGCCATGATGCTGCAAACCCAAACAGAACCCCTGCGCGCATTAACAGGGTATTGGTCGGTCCAGGCACGACCAGTAATAACACCAGAGCAGACACAGTCCCAAACATGAAAACTATCCTCGGGCGGAACTATTCAATGGTCTTCCCAGCGAAAGCGCTATTGCGTCAGCGTGATTGACCAGGCAACCGTCGCGACCATCAAAATCGCGAAGCTTACGTTAAGTCGTCGGCTCCAAGTGGGGTGGATGAATAACTTGCGCATTCGACTGCCGGCAAAGAGCCACAGAACGTCGAATACCACACACACCAGCAGACAGATCAAGGCTTTCGCACCTTGCTCCCAGGCAGGTGCGGCGCCCAGGGTGAAACTGCCCAGCAACGCGGCGAATGCGGCATAGGCCTTGATATTCGCCACACCCAGCACAAACCCGGCGCCCCAGCCCGGCGTGATCACGGACTGCTCATCCCTGATGGGCGGCGCGGTAGCAATCTGGTAGGCCAGCCACACAATATAAACAATGGAGATGACCGTCAGCGCCGTCGCCAGCATCGGAAAACTGTGCAGAACCACATAGAGGCCGGAAGCAACCAATGCCATCGCGATCACCAGGCCCAACGTGATCCCCACGAAAAACCGAGTTGAACGCCTCATGCCATAAGCAGCCCCACTCGCCGCCAGCGCCAGGGTCGCCGGGCCTGGACTGGCAAGCAGCGCGATGGCGGCGACGGCGAAGGTAAATATCGCCTGGTAAACGGACAGTGCAATGTCGGGCATACGCTTCCCCTTTGAAGAACATTCGTGACGGCTTAGCGAGGCAGCCCGTGTTCATGGCAGTAGTAGACGGCTCTGTGGTTTTTCATAAAGTCGATCACGCCATTGGATCCTCTTATGTCGGGCAAACTCATGACGCAGTAAAAATACTTTTTCGGCAGGAAAGTTATTACCGTAAAGTTATTGCAAGCGAGCTTGCATCAAGTATGTAGTTCATCTCGCGCCCTCGACAATATAGATAAAGTTGCAATAGAAACATCACAACACAGCGTTAAGTGAGCGGCGCAATATTGCAGGGCCCGCTGATCAAACAATAGGTGGGCACCTTGAAAAGGTCTATTCTTTTTTCATCCGTGTATGGTATGTAAGATTTTCACGCGATTTCATCAAAATTCGTAAGGTCCATCTAATGAAAAAGCTTACAAAGGGCGACCAGACACTTGACCCTATTGATCGCGCGCTGATTGTCGCCCTCCACCAGAACGCCCGCGCGTCTATTCGCGCCCTCGGCCGACAGGTGGGGTTATCGGCCCCCGGCTGCAGCGAACGCCTCAAGCGTCTGGAAGGGTCGGGGGTCATCAGCGGGTTCAGCGTGGAGTTGGACGCCCAGGCCCTGGGCTTTGCATTGCAAGCGCTGGTCAGGGTTAAACCCCTGACTGGAAAATTCCAACAGGTTGAACAGTTGCTCGCGCAAATGGCTGAATGTGTGGTGTGCTACAAAATCACCGGGGACGACAGTTTTGTCTGCCATCTTTATATCGACTCAGTTGCCCACCTGGACCTGACCCTTCAAAAGATCGCCCCCCTGGCCGACACTAATACATCGATTATAAAAACCGTCGAGAAGAAACTGCCGGCCCTCTGATTAGTCCTGCGAGAGATATTCAGGCACTATTAGCCGCTATCGGGCTTCAGGCATTCCCCACTCACCTTACACTTTCTTCAGCGTGCATCAGGCGTAGGCACTTAATATACATACGCCTGTTCTCCTTACTCTTGGTCACCCGTTTTCCTGACACGAAACCATGCAGCATAAAGCGCGGGCAGGAACAGCAACGTCAATGCCGTCGCCACAATCAACCCGCCCATGATCGCCACTGCCATCGGCCCGAAGAACACACTGCGTGACAGCGGGATCATCGCGAGTACCGCCGCGAGGGCTGTGAGAACAATCGGCCGGAAGCGTCGGACAGTGGCTTCGATAATCGCCTGCCACGGCGCCAGCCCTGCCTTGATGTCCTGTTCGATCTGGTCCACCAGAATCACCGAGTTGCGCATGATCATTCCTGACAGGGCGATGGTGCCGAGCATGGCCACGAAGCCGAAGGGTTGGCGGAACACCAGCAGGAACAGCGTGACCCCGATCAGCCCCAGAGGCGCCGTGAGAAATACCATTACCGTGCGTGAGAAGCTGCGCAGTTGCAGCATCAGCAGCGTCAGCACCACCACGATAAACAGCGGCACACCGGCCTTGACCGAATTCTGCCCGCGGGCCGAGTCCTCGACGGTACCGCCGACGTCCAGCAGGTAGCCGTCCGGCAGTTCGGCACGCACGCCTTCGAGGGTCGGCAGGATCTGCTGAACCAGGGTCGCCGGTTGTTCCTTGCCGTAGATGTCGGCGCGCACGGTCACGGTGGGCAGGCGGTTACGGTGCCAGATGATGCCTTCCTCGAAGCCGTATTCGAGGGTGGCGATCTGCGACAGCGCGACGCTTTTGCCGTTGTCGGTCGGCACGGCCAGGCTCGGCAGCAGCGACAGTTCAGTGCGCTCATGGACAGTGCCGCGCAGGAGAATTTCGATCAACTCGTTGTCTTCCCGGTACTGGCTGACGCTGGCACCGGTCAGAGAACTCTGCAGGAATTTCGACAGGTTGACGGTACTCACACCGAGGGCGCGCGCACGGTCCTGGTCGATATTGAGGTAGACGATCTTGCTCGGTTCCTCCCAGTCCAGATGCACGTTAGCCACGTGGGTATTTTCGCGCACCTTGGCTGCCACTTTGCGCGCCAGGGCACGGACTTCGTCGATATGCTCGCCGGTCACGCGAAACTGCACCGGGTAACCCACGGGCGGGCCGTTTTCCAGGCGTGTGACCCGTGAACGCAGGTCGGGGAACTGCTCGTTGAGGGTTTCGATCAACCAGATGCGCAGGCTTTCGCGCTCTTCGATGGACTTGGCCAACACCACGAACTGCGCAAAGCTGGCGGCCGGCAGTTGCTGGTCGAGGGGCAGATAGAAGCGCGGCGAACCGGTGCCGACATAGGCCACGTAGTTGTCGATGCCGGCGTGTTCCTTGAGCAGGGCTTCCAGGCGCTTGACCTGGCCAGCGGTGTTGCTCAGGGACGCGCCCTCGGCGAGTTTCAGGTCGACCATCAACTCCAGGCGGCCGGAAGCCGGGAAGAACTGTTGCGGCACAAAACGAAACAGTGCGACCGAGCCGACAAACAGCAGCAGCGTCAGCACGATCACGGTCTTGCGCCGACTGACACACCACTCCAGCAAACGTCTGACACGCTGGTAGAACGGTGTGCCGTAGGGATCGGGACCGTCAGCGCCGTGTTTAGCCGCATGAATTTTCGCCAAGTCCGGCAGGAGTTTTTCGCCCAGGTACGGCACGAACACCACGGCCGCAACCCACGAGGCGAGCAACGCGATGGTCACTACCTGGAAGATCGAACGGGTGTATTCACCGGTACTCGACTGCGCGGTGGCAATCGGCAGGAAGCCGGCCGCCGTGATCAGCGTACCGGTCAGCATCGGGAACGCGGTACTGGTCCAGGCAAAACTGGCCGCTTTAAGGCGGTCGTACCCCTGCTCCATTTTGATCGCCATCATTTCCACGGCGATGATCGCGTCATCCACCAGCAAGCCCAAGGCCAGCACCAGCGCGCCGAGGGAGATCTTATGCAAGCCGATGCCGAGGTAGTACATGCAGGCAAAGGTCATCGCCAGCACCAGCGGAATCGCCAGGGCCACGACCATGCCAGTGCGTATACCGAGGGAGAAAAAACTCACCAGCAAGACAATGCCCAGCGCCTCGGCCAGTACCCGGACGAACTCTCCGACACCGGTTTTCACCGCCGCCGGTTGGTCCGACACCTTGCGCAGTTGCATGCCCGCCGGAAGGTTCTTCTGCAGGCGTGCGAACTCGCCTTCGAGGGCTTTGCCCAACACCAGAATGTCGCCGCCCTCGTGCATGGCGACGGCCAGACCGATCGCGTCTTCGCCCATAAAGCGCATGCGCGGCGCCGGCGGATCATTGAAGCCACGGTGGATGTCGGCCACATCGCCAATACGGAAGGTTCGGTCGCCTACACGAATCGGGAAGCTGCGAATCTCTTCCACACTCTTGAAGTTACCCGACACCCGCAGTTGCACGCGCTCAGTCGGGGTTTCAAAGAAGCCGGCAGTGGAGACCGCGTTCTGCTCCTGCAGCGCTTGTTGAACAGCGGCCAGCGGTAAGCCGAGCGTGGCGAGTTTGAGGTTGGACAGCTCGATCCAGATCTTCTCATCCTGCAGGCCGAGCAGTTCGACCTTGCCCACATCCGGCACGCGCTGCAGTTGAATCTGGATGCGGTCGGCGTAGTCCTTGAGCACGGCATAGTCAAAGCCGTCGCCGGTCAGGGCGTAGATATTGCCGAAGGTGGTGCCGAATTCATCGTTGAAAAACGGTCCCTGGATATCCGGCGGCAAGGTCTGGCGAATATCGCTGATCTTCTTGCGCACCTGGTACCACAGCTCGGGAATCTGCGCCGAGCGCATGGCGTCGCGGGCGATGAAGGTGACCTGGGATTCGCCGGGGCGCGAGAAAGACACAATGCGCTCGTACTCACCGGTCTCCATGAGCTTTTTCTCGATGCGTTCGGTGACCTGGCGCGACACGTCCTGGGCCGTGGCACCGGGCCAATTGGTCTTGATCACCATGGCCTTGAAGGTGAACGGCGGGTCTTCGCTTTGCCCAAGCTTGGTGTAGGACAAAGTGCCGACCACCGCCAGCAGGAGCATCAGGAACAGTACGATCTGGCGATTACGCAACGCCCATTCGGAAAGATTGAAACCCATCGGGGACTACTCCTTGACCGCCAGATTCACCACCCGGTTGGAGCGATCCACCGGGCGCACTTGCTGCCCCTCATGGAGCACATGAACCCCGGCGGCAATCACCCAGTCGGTAGGGCTCAAGCCTTCGAGCACGGGTACGGTTTTTTCGCCAAAGGCGCCGATACGCACCGGGGTACGCACAAGGGTGTCATCCGGCTGCACGCGCCAGACGTAGGACACGCCGTTCTCCGCGCTCAAGGCTGACAGCGGCACCGACAGCGGAATAACACCGTCTGCCTGTATGAAAACGCGGGCGCTCTGGCCCAACTCGGCCGGAACCTTACCGCCGGTGAAGGCGATGCGCGCAGCGAAGGTGCGCGATTTCGGATCGGCTGCGGGCGACAGTTCGCGAATACGTCCGGCAAATCGCTGGTCCGGCTGGCTCCATAACTCGACCGACACCGGCTGGCCGATCTTGAACCGGCCGAAGCCTTGCTCGGGCAGGCTGATCAGCACTTCACGCTCGCCATCGGTGGCCAGGGTGAACACGGTCTGGCCGGCGGACACCACCTGGCCGACTTCCACCGCGCGCTTGGCAACCACGCCGTCCTGAGGAGCGCGGAGTACGGCATAACCGGCCTGGTTACTGGACACATCGAACTCGGCCTTGATCTGCTTGAGGCGCGCCTCACCTGATCGGTACAGATTTTCAGCATTGTCGTACTGGGAACGGCTGACCAACTGACGATCCATCAGGGTCTTGTAGCGGTCACGCTCGGCACGCACCAGCCGCAGGTTGGCCTCGGCGGCGGCCACCTGGGCGCGGGTGGCTTCCAGTTGCAGGCGCACATCCTGAGGGTCGAGTTCCGCCAGCGGTTGATTGGCCTTGACCCGCTCGCCCTCCTCCACCAGCCGTTTGCTGACCTTGCCGCCGATGCGAAAGGCCAGGTCCGGTTCGTACCGGGCACGCACCTCGCCTGGATAACTGTCCATCGTCTGCGCCGCAGGCTGTGGTTGCACCACCATGGCCGGGCGGAGGGTAGTCTGGGGCGATTCTTCATGGCCGCAGGCGGCGAGTAGAAAGACCAGGCTGGCAGGCAACGCAAGGGGCAGGAGAATGCTGCGCATGCTGAAGGACCTTTCGCAAATGGTGCTAGGAATAATTATACTGGGCAGTATGTTATTAATACCAAACTCACCAGTCCAGTATTAAAGGTGGAAATGTCCGACAATCTTGTCAATACCAGTAGCCCTGGGCGTCCCAAGGACATGGCAAAACGCCAGGCAATCCTCGAAGCAGCGAAAATCCTGTTTTTGAGCAACGGTTACGCAAATACCAGCATGGATGCCGTGGCCCTTGAGGCCGGCGTATCGAAACTGACCGTCTACAGCCACTTCACCGACAAAGAGACCTTGTTCACCGCCGCCGTGATGGCCAAGTGCGAAGAACAGTTGCCGGTGATGTACTTTGAGCTGCCCGAGGGTGTGCCTGTGGAGACGGTGCTGCTGAATATCGGGCGCCGCTTCCATCGCCTGGTCAACAGCAAGGAATCGGTGAACCTGCACCGCCTGATGATGACCACGGGCAATCAGGACGTGAAACTCTCGCAGATCTTCTTCGAAGCCGGGCCGATGCGGATGTTGCAAGGCATGGAGCGTCTGCTCGGGCACATCGACCAGAGCGGCGCGCTGAGCATCGACAAGCCTTTTACCGCAGCCGAACACTTCTTCTGCCTGCTCAAGGGCACGGCGAACTTCTGCTTGTTGTATGGCTGCGGCGGGCAATTGAGCGAGGAAGCGGCCGAAGCCCACGTGCAGGATGTGGTGGGATTGTTTATGCGGGCCTATCGCCGAGAACCCGCTGCAAGCGGCAACGGGTGACCGCTAGTAGCGCGAGGCTCAGGACTTGAGTGCCTTTTTCGGATAGATGTCGTAGCGGCTGGATTTACCATCCAGCGCATGGCTCGGCTTGGGCCCCTCGATGCACGGCGCCTTGCGTGGGCGCTTGACCACCACGCGGTGACTGGCCAGGGCCAGCGCCGCCGCCAGCAGGGCCGGTGCGTCTGGATCGTCACCCACCAAGGGGCGGAACAGGCGCATTTCCTTCTTCACCAGGGCGGTTTTCTCACGGTGCGGGAACATCGGATCGAGGTAGATCACCTGAGGCGGCTCGCCTTGCCAATTGAGCATCACCTCGATGGAGTTGCCCTTGAGCAGCGTCATCCGCGCCACGATCGGCGCCACCTCAAAATCCTCCGCCGCGCGTGCCAGGCCATCCTCGAGCAATGCGCCGATCAGCGGCTGACGTTCGATCAGGCTCATCTCGCAGCCCAGGCTGGCCAGCACGAATGCGTCCTTGCCCAGCCCGGCCGTGGCGTCCAGCACCCGTGGGCGCACGCCCTGGGCGATGCCCACGGCCTTGGCGATCATCTGCCCGCTGCCGCCGCCGTACAACCGCCGATGCGCCGCGCCGCCTTCGACGAAATCCACGCGCACCGGCCCTGGCGCGTCAGGCCCGAGCTGTTGCAACTGCAGGCCTTGCTCCCCGACTTGCAGGGAAAACTCCGCATCCGCCAGCTGTAGCGGCAAGCCCAGCAGCGCAGCCCACTGTTCGGCGCGGGCCTGGAAGCCGTCGGCCAAGGCCTCGACTTGAATGCGGCTGGCCGCTGGTTGTTCGCTCATGAATCGCTACGCTCAAAAATATTAAGGATCGGCCAACAACGGCCGATAGAAACAAGGATCAGGTATTTTGCCAGAGCTGAGCGTCGACCGAGAAAAATGTCAGACATTCTTCCGCTAACCATCGGTGTACTGCCGACCCACAACCACTACGGCCTGCGCAATACTCAAGCGCTGGCCGGCGTCAGTCATGTGTGGCAGGACTTCTTCGCCCGCGCGCTGGCCGAGCAGCTCGGCGAAACGCCGGACGCGCTCGCGGCCAAGGCGCCAGCGCCGCTGGACCCAGCGGTGGAACCCAGTGCTGGTGCTGACCTGCTGTCGCAGATCCTCACCCAGCGTGAGTGCGACGTGAAAGACACTGAGATCGCCCCGCCTGAACCGCTGTTCCTGCCGATTGCCGAATTCGAAACCGAGTTGTTGCCACCGGCCGCCACGCCATTCCCGCAAGAAGAGATCGTCGCCCAGCAGCGCCAGCAGAATTTCGAAAGCACTTGGGTGCGCCCGATCGTGCTGAGCGCCGGCCAACCGCTACCGGAACCCGGCGCTGCGCCGGAACCGCGCCCATTACATTTGCCGATCGCCGAGTTCGAACTGGACCTGCTGCCACCGGCCGCCACGCCGTTCCCACAAGAAGAGCTGGCCGCCCAACAAAAGGCCCTGGACTTCGACTACCACTGGGCGCGTCCGCTGATCGTCAACAACCTGCGCCTGGCAGCATAAGCCTCAACGCCGCGCCCCATGCCGTGCGAACACGCGCCGCTTAATCCTTGAAGAATTGGCTGGCCTGGCTGTAGGGCATCGAGCGCTCGGTGAAAGTAAACGTGCCGGACTGGTACACCTCCTGCGCCGCGCGGTAAAACTCGCCATACGCCGCCAGCGCCATGGCCGAGCCCACGCTGATGCGCTTGACGCCCATCGCGCTCAACTGCGCCACACTGAGTTTCAGGCCGCCGGACATCAACACATTCACCGGTTTTGGGGCCACGGCCTTGACCACCGCCAGCACCTCCTCGGCACTGCGCAGCCCCGGCGCATAGAGCACGTCCGCACCGGCTTCGGCGTAGGCCTGCAGGCGGCGAATAGTGTCAGGCAAATCCAGTCGACCATGCAGGAGGTTTTCTGCACGGGCCGTCAGCATGAACGGGAATGGCAGGCTGCGCGCAGCAACGACCGCAGCTTCCACACGCTCGACGGAAAGGTCAAAGGAATAGATCGGGTCGACGGCGATACCCGTGGCATCTTCGATGGAGCCACCGACGATACCGCTGGCCGCCGCGCGCAAAATGGTTCGGGCGCAACCGTCGGGGGTGTCGCTGAAGCCGTTTTCCAGGTCGGCGGCCACCGGCAACGCGGTGGCCTTGGCGATCATCGTGGCGTTGACCAGGGTGTCTTCCAGGGACAGCGCCCCTTCGGCATCCGGGCGCCCCAGGCTGAACGCGTAGCCCGCGCTGGTGGTGGCCAGGGCTTCGAAGCCGAGGCTGGCGAGCATGATCGCCGAGCCTGCGTCCCACGGGTTGGGCATCACAAACGCACGATCGCGTGCATGCAGGGCCTTGAAGGTTTCGGCGCGAAGGGTTTGGGCATCCATGACTGACTCCTGGCGGGAAAAGGAGCCTTAGAGTAACCCCAGTTGCTGCGCTGCGGGTTTGCGGTGCAAGGTCGGCAACGCGGGCAAGCCGGGCAAACGTGCCATCAGCTTGGCGTGAAAACGCAGCGCCAGTTGCGCGGCGAGGCGGTTATCCGAGGTGTGCAGGAACACGTAGGGGGTGCGTCCCTCTTCGATCCAACCGGCGATCTTTTCCACCCACGGGATCAGGAAGGGGTCGTTGGCTTCAAGCTCGGGGTGGCCGATGAAGCGCACCTGGGGAAACAGGGTCAACGCCGCCGGACGCGGCGGTACCTTGGGTTTTTTCGCCTGGGCATGCAGCACCGCGGCCGAGGTGGATGTGCAACTGAACAGGGCGCGAGGGTCGAGGCAGATCCGTTCGACGCCACGGTCGCGCAGCAGGCGGTTGAGCATGCGCTCGGCATCACCTTTGGCGAAGAATTGCGGGTGGCGCACTTCCACGGCCAGGGGGCGTTCCAGCCCGTCGATAAACCCGGCCAGTTCAGCGAGGCGCTGCGGCGAAAAGCTGGCCGACAATTGCAGCCACAGCGGCGAAACGCGCTCACCCAACGGGCTCATCAAGCCGACGAAACTGTGTGCCGCCGGCAGTTGCTCACGCAGGTCGCCACCGTGACTGATGTCACCGGGGAACTTGGCAGTGAAGCGAAAATCCGCGGGCATGATCTCGGCCCAGCGCTGCACGGTGGCGGTCGACGGGCGCGCATAAAACGTGGTGTTGCCTTCCACCGCGTTGAAGACTTGCGAGTAGAGGGCGAGGTAATCGCTGGAACGGGCATCGACAGGGTACAGGTACTCGCGCCAGGCGTTTTCACTCCAGGACGGGCAACCGATGAAATAAGGCAGGCGCATCAGATGTGGATGTCGAGACCCAGCACTTCCATATCCCATTCGACAAAGCCGGCGGTGGTCAGGTAGCTGGCCAGGGCGGTGGCAACGCTTTTGCTCATGGAGCGCGGGAAGACCATGTCTTGCTGGCGGGCAGGAAGACCACTGGTACGCGCATTTGCAGCGCCTTGGGGGCTGGACGCTTCGGACTGGACCTCGATGAAGTCCGGCGAATCCTCGACGGACTCGTCTACCGTGACGTTTGCCTTGCGCGGCTTACGCTTGAGGGGGTAGGACTGTGAGGAAAAGCCGTCTATACGCATCGATGCGAACTCGGTATCAGTAATGGCATTTTAGTGGCGCAATCCGTAGCGCGCAAATGCTCTGGTGATAACTAGAACACATAAATGGAAAAAGGTTTAAACGCCGGGGCAAATTCTGACGATTGGCGCGCTTTGGCCAAAAACACCCGTATTTTTGACGTCAAATTATCCCGCGTTCGGCCTTGGTCTGCGCCACTTTATCGCGCAGATACACCGGCGCCGCCTGGTCCGCAGCAATCGCTTCGCCGCGCTCGAACGCAAAGCGCGCCAGGGTCAGCAGGTCTTCGGCATGCGGCAACAGTGTGGCGTCCTGGCCAACCAGCGGCACACCGATGCGCTCACCATAACCCCAGCCCGTACCGGCACCGAACCAATCACCGCTGGCATCGCTCGGCAACTCCGCCGCTTCGGGGGGCAGCACGGCCTCAACGCCTGCCAGGCGCATCTCGCCGTCGGTTTCGCGGTAGCAGCCCCAATAGACTTCATCCATCCGCGCATCGATCGCCGCAGCCACTTGCCGTGCACCGTGTTCACGCAACGCACGCTGGGCCAGCACGGCGAGGTTGGACACCGGCAACACCGGGCGCTCCAACGCAAAGGCCAGGCCCTGGACCACGCCGATGGCGATACGCACGCCGGTAAAGGCGCCCGGGCCACGGCCGAAGGCGATGGCGTCCACGGCCGACAGGCTCGTGCCGGCGTCCTCCAGCAGTTGCTTGATCATCGGCAACAGCTTCTGCGCGTGCAGGCGCGGGATCACCTCGTAGTGGCTGGTGACCTTGCCATCGTGCAGCAAGGCAACCGAGCAAGCTTCAGTCGCAGTGTCCAGGGCCAGCAGGGTGCTCATCGGTGTCGGTGTCCAAGTCGAAAAAAAGTGCGCCAGTATAAACAACAACGGCCCGCAAGCGGGCCGTTGTGCGTAAAGCCGATCGTTCGATCAGCTCAGTGCTTGCAGCACCTTGCCGGTGATCGCTTCCACCGAGCCGACGCCAGGGATGTGGCTGTACTTCGGCTTGCCTTGGGCAGCCGACAGCTTCTGGTAGAAATCCACCAGCGGCTTGGTCTGGGAATGGTAGACCGACAGGCGATGACGCACGGTTTCTTCGGTGTCGTCTTTACGCTGCACCAGGTCTTCACCGGTGACATCGTCCTTGCCTTCGACTTTCGGCGGGTTGTAGATGGTGTGGTACACGCGACCCGAGGCCTCGTGAACGCGGCGACCGGCGATACGCTGCACGATCTCTTCGTCTTCAACCGCGATTTCGACCACGGCGTCCAACTCGACACCTGCCGTCACCAGGGCTTCTGCCTGGGGAATGGTGCGTGGGAAGCCGTCGAACAGGAAGCCATTGGCGCAATCGGGTTGCGCGATACGGTCCTTGACCAGCGCGATGATCAGGTCATCGGAAACCAGACCGCCAGCATCCATGATGCTTTTGGCTTTAATGCCCAGCTCGGTGCCTGCTTTTACCGCAGCGCGCAGCATGTCACCGGTGGAGATTTGTGGAATGCCAAATTTTTCAGTGATGAACTTTGCCTGAGTACCTTTACCGGCCCCGGGAGCTCCCAGCAGAATGACGCGCATCGATGTGCTCCTCAATTTTTTATAGAGATGACGCTCGGATTCGCCGCGTGGGGCCAATCTCGTAAAAATGTGGGTCCAGGCCGCCCAAACGGCCAAAGGCTGATCAAGATACACAGCAGGCCTTAACCACACAAGCCGCCAAAAGTAGGAAAAACCCGCACCACACATGCGTCATAGGAGAGGTGTGCCTGAGTGCAACCCGCCCCCCTAAACGCCGACCGCCCTGTTAAGGACGGCCGTCGTGGGTTATCTGCAAGCCGTTGAGCACACGCAAAAAACCTCAGCCTGTATTGCGCAAGCCGGCGGCGATACCGGCCACGGACACCAGCAACGCCTGTTCCAGAGGGCTGTCCTGTGCCGCTTCCTGGCGACGCGAGCGCGCCAGCAATTCGGCCTGCAACAGGTGCAAGGGGTCGAGGTAGGTGTTGCGCAGGCGGATGAACTCCAGGGTGTCCGGGCTATGGGCCAGCAGTTGCGACTGGCCAGTCAGGCCAAGCACCACCTGGCAGGCCTGCGACAATAGGTCGCGTAAATGCGCGCCCAACGGCAACAGCTCGGGCTGCACCAGGCGCTCGTCATAGAGCCGCGCGATATCGGCATCGGCCTTGGCCAGCACCATTTCCAGCATATCGATGCGGGTGCGGAAGAACGGCCATTGCTCGCGCATCTGCCCCAGCAACTCGCCTTCCCCGCGCTCCAGCGCCTTGCTCAACGCCGCTTCCCAGCCGAGCCAGGCGGGCAGCATCAGGCGGGTCTGGGTCCAGCCGAAGATCCACGGGATCGCCCGCAGGCTTTCAATACCACCGGCACGGCGTTTGGCCGGGCGACTGCCCAAGGGCAGGCGCCCCAGCTCCTGCTCCGGGGTGGACTGGCGGAAATACTCGACGAATTGCGGATTTTCCCGCACCACCGCGCGGTAGGCGCTGACGCCGTCCGCTGCCAATTCATCCATCAAATGGCGCCAGTCCGGCTGCGGTGGTGGCGGCGGCAACAACGTCGCTTCCAACACCGCCGCCAGGTACAGATTGAGGTTCTGCTCGGCGATGTCCGGCAGGCCGAATTTGAAGCGGATCATTTCGCCTTGTTCAGTGGTGCGGAACCGCCCCGCCACCGAGCCCGGCGGTTGCGACAGAATCGCCGCGTGGGCCGGGCCGCCGCCTCGTCCGACGGTGCCGCCGCGACCATGGAACAACAGCAGTTCCACCTGTTGCTCGCGACAGATATCCACCAGACGTTCCTGCGCCCGGTACTGCGCCCAGGCGGCGGCGGTGGTGCCGGCGTCCTTGGCCGAGTCCGAGTAGCCGATCATCACTTCCTGCGGGCCTTGCAGCCGCGCGCGGTAACCCGGCAGCAGCAACAGTTTTTCGATCACCGGGCCGGCGTTGTCCAGGTCGGCCAGGGTTTCGAACAGCGGCGCCACGCGCATCGGCCGTTGCACGCCCGACTCTTTGAGCAACAGTTGCACCGCCAGCACATCCGACGCGGCGCCGGCCATGGAAATGACATACGAGCCCAGGGACGCGGCCGGGGCGGCGGCGATTTCCCGGCAGGTGTTCAACACCTCGGCGGTATCCGCCGACGGCTTGAAATAGCCCGGCAGCAGCGGTCGACGATTGACCAGTTCCTTCATCAGGAAGCCGATACGCATCTCTTCGTTCCAGTCTTCGTAACGCCCCAGACCGAGGTAATCGGTGATTTCGGTCATCGCCGCGGTGTGGCGGCTGGCGTCCTGGCGCACATCCAGGCGCACCAGGAACAGGCCAAAGGTGACGGCGCGGCGCAGGCAATCGAGCAACGGACCATCGGCGATCACGCCCATGCCGCACTCATGCAGCGACTGGTAGCACAGCTCCAGCGGGTCCAGCAGGTCGCGGTTGTGTTGCAGCACATCCGCCGGTGCCGGGATGGTCGCGCTCAATGCGGCTTGGGCCCATTGGCGGGTCGCCCGCAGGCGATCACGCAGTTGCTTGAGCAGTACGCGATACGGCTCGACGCTGTCGCCGACCTTGGCCTGCAACGCCGGGCTGGCCTGCTGCATCGACAGCTCCGAGGCCAACTGATCGATATCGCGCAAGTACAGATCGGCCGCCATCCAGCGCGCCAGCAGCAAGACTTCGCGGGTGACCGGCGCGGTGACATTCGGGTTGCCGTCACGGTCGCCGCCCATCCACGAGGCGAAGCGAATCGGCGCCGCTTCCAAAGGCAGGCGCAGGCCGGTGGCGGCCTGCAACGCATGGTCGGCCTTGCGCAGGTAATTCGGGATCGCCTGCCATAACGAGTGCTCGATCACCGCGAAGCCCCATTTGGCTTCATCCACGGGCGTGGGCCGGGTACGGCGGATTTCCTCGGTGTGCCAGGCCTCGGCGATCAGCCGTTGCAGGCGCTCGCGGATCTGTTCGCGCTCGGCGGTGGTGAGGTCACGGTGATCCTTCAGCGCCAGTTGCGCGGCAATCGCGTCGTATTTCTGGATCAGGGTGCGACGGGCCACTTCGGTGGGGTGCGCGGTGAGGACCAGCTCGATCTCCAGGCGCCCCAACTGACGGGCCAGGGATTCATTGCTGTGGCCTTCGCGTTGCAGGCGCGCCAACAACTCCGGCAACACCCGCGATTCGAAAGGCGCCGGTTGCGACTCATCGCGCCGATGAATCAACTGATACTGCTCGGCGATGTTGGCCAGGTTGAGGAACTGGTTGAAGGCCCGGGCGACCGGCAACAGTTCGTTTTCCTGCAGTTGGTTCAGACTGGCGCTGAGTTCCTCGCCCGCCGCCTGATCGGCCACCGCGCCACGCCGGTCAGCCTTGGCGCCTTTGCGGATCTGCTCGATCTTGTCGAGAAAATCATCGCCGTACTGCTCTCGAATGGTGTTGCCCAACAGTTCACCCAGCAGGTGAACATCCTCACGCAAGCGTGCATCGATATCACTCATCAGCCAATCTCCAGCCAGAAATCCGGGACGCGCAGGCCTTCCAGAGTGCCGCCCGCGTCACTTTCTGACAAGGCCAAGCACAAACCACTTTAAACCTTGTGGCTTACAGCTAGTCTCATGAGTGAGTCGCCGCGTTTATCCACGCTGGCGGCTGGTCGCTCATCACCGCCCGTTACCCAGGGTTTTATTGAGGTTGCCATGAAAATTCGAGAACTGGCCCAGCATTGGGAAGAAAACGCCAAGGGTCGCCTGACCAAGACGGAGTACGCGATCCATCTGGACGTGGAATCCGCCGCCCGCCTGGCGGCCATTGCGGAGATGTACCCCAAGCGCCACCCCGAAGAATTGCTCGGCGAGCTGATCGGCGCCGCCCTCGAAGAGCTGGAAACCAGCTTTCCGTACATCAAGGGCCAGCATGTGATTGCCACCGACGAAGAGGGTGATCCGTTGTATGAAGACGTTGGCCCCACCCCGCGCTTCCTGACATTGTCGCGCCGCTATCTGCACGACATGTCGGCCGGCGCCGACGAACCGAAGCACTGATCAGCCGTTCTTAAACACCCTCCATCCCGCGTATTTCCGGGCCTCACAAGGGCCCGGCATACCTCTGCGCGCGGCAAAAGTTCAAGCCAAAAAGCACTGACCGATCAGTCAGGTATTTTTTCAGGCCAATAGCCATCTTCTCTGAACTTTTGAAAAAAGCCGCAGGTCACAACCAGTAAGCCATCACTTGGAACGGCCGTTTGAATAGGCGTTTCGTGCTTTACCGCCGGGCCCGCAGCCGCTGACCAGTGCGATGGATTTTGATGTTTTTGAGGCGTTATCCAATGGAGTTGAAGACGATGAAGACCAGCACTGCCAAATCCACGTTTAACCACCTGCGCGGGCTCAAACTGGCCGCGTTGGCCATCGGCACTAGCTTCGTCCTGGCGGGCTGCGCTGGCAACCCACCGACCGAGCAATACGCGGTGACTCAGTCTGCGGTCAACAGCGCAGTCAGCGCCGGCGGCACCGAGTTCGCCGCCGTGGAAATGAAGTCGGCCCAGGACAAGCTCAAGCAAGCCGAAATTGCCATGCACGACAAAAACTATGACGAAGCCCGTCGCCTGGCCGAGCAAGCCGAATGGGACGCCCGCGTCGCTGAGCGTAAAGCCCAGGCCGCCAAGGCCGAGCAGGCGGTGAAGGACTCGCAGAAAGCGGTTGATGAACTGCGCAAGGAAGGCATGCGCCCGGCTGCTATCCAACAGAAATAAGCCGCCGCCCCTTGGCTGCATCGCACCTGATATCGAATTGAAAGGACGACACGACTATGCGCAAACAATTGATGATCCCTGCCCTGCTGGCGATGAGCGTTGCTCTGGCAGCATGCTCCACTCCGCCGAACGCGAACCTGGAAAATGCACGGACCAACTTCTCGGCCCTGCAGTCCAACCCGCAAGCCACCAAAGTGGCGGCCCTGGAAACCAAGGACGCCAGCGAATGGCTGGACAAGGCTGACAAGGCTTACCGCGACAAGGAAGACCAGAAGAAAGTCGACCAATTGGCCTACCTGACCAACCAGCGCGTTGAAGTGGCCAAAGACACCATCGCGCTGCGCGAATCCGAAGCCAAACTGAAAAACGCCGGTGACGAGCGCGCCCGCGCCTTGCTCGATGCCCGCGATGCGCAGATCAAGCAACTGCAAGACAGCCTGAACGCCAAGCAGACCGAGCGTGGCACCCTGGTGACCTTTGGTGACGTGCTGTTTGCCACCAACAAGTCCGACCTGAAGTCCAACGGCCTGGTCAACATCACCAAACTGGCGCAGTTCCTGCGCGATAACCCGGACCGTAAAGTGATCGTCGAAGGCTACACCGACAGCACCGGTTCCGACTCGTACAACCAGAGCCTGTCCGAGCGCCGTGCGGCCTCCGTACAGCGCGCACTGGCCCAGCAAGGCGTGGACATTTCGCGCATCGTGACCCAGGGCTATGGCAAGGAATACCCGGTGGCCGATAACGGCAGCGTTTCCGGGCGCGCCATGAACCGCCGCGTTGAAGTGACCATCTCCAACGACAACCAGCCGGTCAAGCCACGTTCGTCCGTCGCTTACTGATCGATGCTGGAAAAAAACCCACCTGAACGGTGGGTTTTTTTTGCCTGTCAGGCGCCGATCTTACGACCGTTGTCGCTGTCCGGCATCATCGCTTCCATGCCTTGGCGCCCGGCCATCATCTTCTTCAGTTTCTCCATATCCAGTTGATCGCCGGAACCGCCAGAGCCCGAGGAATCGCCACCGCCCTGAGCACCGCCACTGCCCTGAGCACCGCCACCGCCTTGAGCACCGCCACCGCCCTGAGCACCGTTGCTGCCTTCCAGTTTCTCCAGAAGCTTCTTGATCAGCTCGGCCCCCATCTTACCCGGCTGCTGCCCAACCTCTTGCAAGCCCCCCTGATCAAGGCTGTTCTGCCCATTGACCATGCCCATTGCTCTATCGAGTGCACTGATAGCCATACCGCTCTCCCGGATTTTTTCGTAAGGATTGTTATCAGCAACGCTGACAAGCCAATCAGTGGCGTCTTACGCAAAACGGTTCCAGAAATTTCAGGCCGGGCGGTACTGCGCGCAACGGTTTATTGCTGCAACTGTGGGGTTTCCTGACCGACGCAACGCACGGCCTGCTTTTTGTTGTTCACCAGCACACCGCTGAGGCCTTTTTGCTCGGTATCGAACATCACCAGCACGCCATCGACGCATTGCGCCACTTGCGCCGCCGGGGTCAGGGAGATCTTGTAGTCCTCGCCGGGCACGGTCTTGAGCATGGTGAAGTCGCTGAGCAGCAACGCGTCTTCCGGTTTGGCGAAATGCAGGTAGCCATAAAACCACAGGCAGCCGACGGTGCCGATGATGGTGCCGATACCGGTGAGGATCAGCGGGATCATGTTGCGTTCTTCGCTCATTGCGGGCTCTCTGATGAGTCAACTTTAGGAATAGGGTAATTCGGAATCTCGCCCAGGCGACGCAGGCCGTTGAAGTGTTGCGGGTCGTCCAGATAACGCAGCATCACAGTTTGCCAGGTCTTGTCGGCAAAGGTCTGCACATGGCCGCCGCGGGTCAGTTGCAACACCCTGGGTGCAGGCGCGGCCTGATACAAGCGGATGCCATTGGACAGCGGCACGATCGGGTCATCGAGGCTGTGGAACAGCAGTTTCGGGACTCCGCTCAACTGGGGCATGCCATTGATCGCACTGTCGGCGTCGGGCACCAGCCAAGACAAGGGCACCTGAAACGGCCATGTTAACCAGGAGGTGCTCAGGGCGAATTGTCCTACATCACGATAACTGGCGGGCACGCCGTCCAGCACCAGGGCCTTGAGGTGGGCCTGCCGCTCGGGGTGGGCCGCCAGGTAATGCACGGCCAGCGCGCCGCCCAGGCTTTGGCCGAGGACGATCAACGGCTGGCCCTGGGTTTCGGGCGCCTTGTCGATCCAGCTGAAAGCCGCGTCGACGTCCTGATAGATCGCCGGCAGCGACGGCTTGCCTTGCGACAGCCCATAGCCGCGATAGTCCAGCAACAGCACTTGATAGCCCTGCTCCGGCAACCACCAACTGCCGCCCAGGTGCCAGGCCAGGTTGCCGCCGTTGCCGTGCAGGTGCAGCACCGTGCCCTTGAGCGGCACTCCCGGTTTGGCCGGCAGCCACCAGGCATGCAGCTTGACGCCATCGGCGGTGGTGAGCGTGACGTCGCGATACGCCAGGTGCGCCTTTTGCGGCGTGAACGGCAAGCCGGGCTCCGGGTAGAACAGCAGGGAGCTGCAGCCGTTCAGTGTGAGTAACAGGCAAAGAATGCCGAGGATTCTCATCCGTTGAAGCCTCGCTGATAGTCGAAATGTTCAGGCGTGTGCAGGTCCAACAAGGTGGGAGCACGCCCCCTCCCACCTTGTTGGACCGGTTGGGTCAGTTCAGCCTTTACAGGATGTTGGAGTAATCCGCCTCGATCCGATCCAGGCTCAAATGGTTGAGGAAGTTGGAGAAACACATCCACGCCGCCAGGGCGTTCATGTCGCGGAACTGCTCCGGCAGGTATTTGGGCGGCACCACCAGGCCTTCGTCGATCAGTTGGCGCAGGGTACGCATGTCTTCCAGGGTGGTCTTGCCGCAGAACAGCAACGGCACTTGTTCCAGCTTGCCTTTGCGCACGGCCAGCTGGATGTAGTTGTAGACCATGATAAAGCCCTTGAGGTAGGACAAATCCTTGGTAAACGGCAGACCGTTCGGCACCGAACCGCGAAACACCCGGCTGGCGTTGCCGTAGCTCTCGGCCATTTCAAAACCTTGCTCGCGGAAGAACTCGAACACCTGCAGGAAATCGGCGCCCTCTTCCACCATGTGGATGGCACGGGTGCGGTTGGTCAGCTTGCGCAAGCGACTCGGGTAGGAGGCGAAGGTGATGATTTCCATCAGGATCGCCAGGCCTTCCTGGGTCACGGTCGACGATGGCGGGCCCTTGGACAGGAAGGTGCAGATCGGCTGGTTCAGGCCGTTGAGGGTGGTGCCCACATGCACCAGGCCTTCATGCACTTCGAGGGCGCGCACGTCGCGCTCGTTGAACATCGCATCGGCGCGGATCTTGATGTAGTCGGCCCCCGCCGCTGCGTCGGCGACGATGCCGTCGGACTCGAACACGCGGATGGTTTCCTCGGCCTCGCCAAACACCTTGTTCAGACGGGTTTGCAGCAGGCTGACCGCGTCCTTGGCGGTGAGGGTCTTGGCCTCGTCCTTCAGGTCGCCACGCACGTCGATATTGTTCAGGTAGTCGGAGAGCATCAGGCCGAGGTCGGCCAGGGTCGGGTCGCCGGCATGGAAGGCATCGGAGGCGGCGCCGTAGAGTTCCTGGGAAATCAGGCCGAAATCCTCGGTGCCGCGCGCTTCGAGCATACGCACCACCATGCGGTACTCCCGGCACATGCGGCGCATGATCTGCCCTACGGGGCTGAACTGGCCGAGGCGGCGGGTGATGTCGCGCTCGATGTTCTGAAACTCCAGCTTCACCGCGCTCGAATCGAACGACAGCGGCCGGTTCAGGTAGTAATCGCGGTCTACCGCGGGCATTGCCTTGCCCTTGGCCTTGAGGAAGCCTTGGCGAATGTTGTCGTCCCATTTCACTGCGTCGAGGACGCGGATCGGTGTTTGCGCCAGCACAATGCGATCGGACAAACTGCGTATCGTCTGCTGGTAATCGTCCACCCGGTACTTCCTCTTTAAACGTTATTTATCCGCACGCCGGTAGCGCGCAGCTTCAACGAACACATCGGCATTGGCCGGGTCATCCAGGTAGGCAAACACCTGGTCCATCGGGCTGTCGACCAGTACGCCGGGGCCTTCCACGGTGTCCACGGTGCTGCCGTGCAACGACCGCTGCCCGATGGCCTGGTGAATTTGCTCGAGGTCGAGGTTATAGACCACCAATTCGTGCGTTTCGTCGAGTTCGAACCCCGCCAGGACGTAATGCCCACCGAGTTTGCCCGGCAACGGCGCCGACAGATACCAGCGATTGCCATGGCGCGAGACGCTGAACACGTACTCATCACGCTGGCCGGGCTTGGCCTGAGGGTAGCTCACGGCTTTGTAGCGGTGTTTGCCGGCGCGGCTGATCTGCAGGTTGAGCGGCTCGCCCCAGGCATTCTTGCTCGTCCATTGGCCCACCAGCGCAGCGGGCGCCGCCTCGCTGGCCGGCAGCGGTTCCTTGAAGGTCACCAGGCAACCGCTGAGGAAGAGGAACGACAAGGCGACGACCGCGACACGCCAGGCTTTCATTGGACACTCCCGGTGTCAGACCGAGGCCAACACCAAATGCATGTAACGCTTGAGGATCTCAAGCATGTCGTCAGCGCTCAGCGGTTCCGCGCCGTCCAGCAGGCCCTGATATTCCATCCGACCGATAATCGCCGTCAACACTTTGGCATCCTGTTGCGGCTCGCGCGAGCCCAATACCTGGAAAAACTGCCCGGTACCCTGCAACAGGATCTGCTGGTGAGAACGCACCAGCTCGGCCAGGCGCGGGTTGAGCAAGGCTTCCTGGCGAAAGGCCTGTTCGGCCATCAAGTACTCGCGACGATTGCTCAATTGGCGCTGCACGTAATCGGCGGTCAACCGCGCAATGTCATCGGCCAGTTGCGAACGCGACTCCGGGCTGCCATCGCCATACGCGACCATCTCGCGCAACAAGCCTTCGTTACGCACCCACAGCTTGCCCATGAATGCGGCGCTGCGCTCGACGTATTGGGCGAAGGTATCGGTGAGCAGGTCATCGATGTCCTTGAAGTAATAGGTGGTCGCCGACAGGGGCACCCCAGCTTCCGCCGCCACGGCACGGTGACGCACGGCTCGCACACCATCACGCACCACGATCCGCATGGCGGCATCGAGAATATCTTGCCTGCGTTGCTCGCTGCCCCGACGACTGGCCTTGCGGCCCTGGTACTGGACACTTTCAGCCACGGCAGCGGCAATGCCAGCGGCTCCTTCCTGAGCGATTACGCGGTTCACGACACACATCCTTGAAAAGATCAAAACCTGGCGCTGTTTGCTTGACGCTTATTTACGCCACATAAAAAAGCCGCCTTATAAAAGGCGGCTTCGGATTTCGCTACGGTTACGCTTGTGGCCGCATATGCGGGAACAAGATCACGTCGCGGATCGACGGCGAGTTGGTCAGCAACATCACCAGGCGGTCGATGCCGATGCCTTCGCCCGCGGTCGGCGGCATGCCGTACTCCAGGGCGCGCACAAAGTCGGCGTCGTAGTGCATGGCTTCGTCGTCGCCGGCGTCCTTGTCGGCCACCTGGGCCATGAAGCGCTCGGCCTGGTCTTCCGCGTCGTTGAGCTCGGAGTAGGCGTTGGCGATTTCGCGGCCGCCGATGAACAGTTCGAAACGGTCGGTGACGTTCGGGTTGTCATCGTTGCGACGGGCCAGCGGCGACACTTCGAACGGGTACTGGGTAATGAAGTGCGGCTGTTCCAGCTTGTGCTCCACCAGCTCTTCGAAAATCATCACCTGCAGCTTGCCCAGGCCTTCGAAGCCCAGCACCTTGGCGCCGGCTTTCTTGGCGATGGCGCGGGCCTTGTCGATGTCGGTCAGGTCGTCGGCAGTCAACTCGGGGTTGTACTTGAGGATCGAGTCGAACACCGACAGCCGCACGAACGGCTCGCCGAAGTGGAACACCTTGTCGCCATACGGCACGTCGGTGCTGCCCAGGACCAGCTGCGCCAGTTCGCGGAACAGTTCTTCGGTCAGGTCCATGTTGTCTTCGTAGTCGGCGTAGGCCTGGTAGAACTCCAACATGGTGAACTCAGGGTTGTGCCGGGTCGAGACGCCTTCGTTGCGGAAGTTGCGGTTGATCTCGAAGACTTTTTCGAAGCCGCCGACCACGAGGCGCTTGAGGTACAGCTCCGGCGCGATCCGCAGGAACATTTCCATGTCCAGCGCGTTGTGGTGGGTTTCGAACGGCTTGGCTGCGGCACCCCCGGGGATGGTCTGCAGCATCGGCGTTTCCACTTCCAGGAAGTCACGCTTCATCAGGAAGGCGCGGGTGTGGGCAATCACTTGCGAACGCACGCGGAAGGTGTGGCGCACGTCTTCGTTGACGATCAGGTCAACGTAGCGCTGGCGATAACGCTGCTCGGTGTCGGACAGGCCGTGGTGCTTGTCCGGCAGCGGGCGCAGGGATTTGGTCAGCAGGCGCACGCTGGTCATTTCAACGTACAGGTCGCCCTTGCCGGAACGGGCCAGGGTGCCTTCGGCGGCGATGATGTCGCCCAGGTCCCAGGTCTTCACGGCGGCCAGGGTTTCTTCCGGCAGGGTCTTGCGGTTGACGTAGACCTGGATGCGCCCGGACATGTCCTGGATCACCATGAACGAGCCACGGTTGAGCATGATGCGACCTGCCACCTTGACCGGGATCGCAGCCTCTGCCAGCTCTTCCTTGGTCTTGTCCGCGTACTGTTTCTGCAAGTCTTCGCAGTAGGCATCGCGGCGGAAGTCGTTGGGGAAGGCATTGCCCTTGGCGCGCTCGGCAGCAAGCTTTTCCTTGCGCAGGGCGATCAGGGAGTTTTCTTCCTGTTGCAGGGCTTGCGGGTCGAGTTGTTGGTCGCTCATGTCTTTAAATTTTCCATCACAGGTTCGTTGCCCCCGCCACTGACGGGGGACTTGAGGTCGGGCTGGCGGTTTACAGCCCCGATTTCAGGCTGGCTTCCAGGTATTCGTCGATGTCGCCGTCGAGCACCTTGTCGCAGTCGCTGCGTTCGATGTTAGTGCGCAGATCCTTGATCCGCGACGCGTCCAGAACATAGGAACGGATCTGGTGACCCCAGCCGATATCCGACTTGGTGTCTTCCAGCGCCTGGGAAGCGGCGTTGCGCTTCTGCATTTCCTGCTCGTACAACTTGGCCCGCAGCATTTTCATGGCGGTGTCCTTGTTCGCGTGCTGGGAACGTTCGTTCTGGCAACTGACCACGGTGTTGGTCGGCACGTGGGTGATACGTACCGCCGAGTCGGTGGTGTTTACGTGCTGGCCACCGGCACCGGAGGAGCGATAGGTGTCGATCCGCAGGTCGGCCGGGTTGATCTCGATTTCCACCTTGTCGTCGATCTCGGGCGAGACGAACACCGCGCAGAACGAGGTGTGGCGGCGATTGCCGGAGTCGAACGGGCTCTTGCGCACCAGGCGATGCACGCCGATCTCGGTACGCAGCCAGCCGAAGGCGTATTCACCCTTGATGTGAACGGTGGCGCCTTTGATGCCGGCGACTTCACCGGCCGACAGCTCCATGATGGTCGCGTCGAAACCGCGTTTGTCGGCCCAGCGCAGGTACATGCGCAGCAGGATGTTGGCCCAGTCCTGGGCTTCGGTGCCGCCGGAACCGGCCTGGATGTCCAGGTAGGCGTTGTTCGGGTCCATTTCGTGGCTGAACATGCGGCGGAATTCAAGCTTGGCGAGGTTTTCCTCGAGACGGGCCAGCTCGGCGACGACATCGCCTACCGCGCCTTCGTCGTTTTCTTCGACAGCCATGTCCAGCAGGTCGCGGCAATCGGCCAGACCGGTGTTCAGTTCGTCGAGAGTGTCGACGATCTGCGCCAGCGCTGCGCGCTCGCGGCCCAGTTCCTGGGCGTATTCGGGTTTGTTCCAGACACTCGGATCTTCAAGCTCGCGATTGACTTCGGTCAGACGCTCATGCTTTTGATCGTAGTCAAAGATACCCCCGAATAGTTTCGGAGCGCTCGGACAGGTCCTTGATGGTGTTAAGGATCGGGTTGATTTCCATGGCGGGCAGCACTCGTTGGCGAACTTTTGAAAGCCGACGAGTATAACGACAAACGTGCGCAAACGGCAGTCCGCTTGGCGAAAAGGCAGGTTCAAGAACAGTGAATATCCACTGTGAGAGGGGGCTTGCCCCCGATAGCGGTGTGTCAGCCCTACACCCGGTGACTGTCACACCGCCATCGGGGGGCAAGCCGAGTCGTCGCGCCGCCCCTCGCACATGTGGACCGGCACTGGCCTCGGATCACTCGATACCGACTTGATTGCGCCCGTTGTTCTTGGCCGTATACAGCCCCTTGTCCGCCGCCATGATCAACTGGCGGCAATCGGTGCCTTGCACCGGCGTCATGGTCGACAGGCCGATGCTGATGGTCAGGCTCGCGCCCTCGGCCGGAGCGATGTGCGGGATTTTCAGGGCGGCGACGGCCATGCGCAGTTTTTCGGCGACCAGCCGTGCGCCACCCGGCGAAGTGCTCGGCAGAACCAGGGCGAACTCTTCGCCGCCGTAGCGCGCCGGCAGGTCCGAAGGCCGGCTGCTGGCTTCACGGATGCTGGCGGCAACCTTGCGCAGGGCTTCGTCGCCTTCAACGTGGCCGAAGCTGTCGTTGTAGGTCTTGAAGAAGTCCACGTCGATCATCAGCAGCGACAATTGGGTCTGGTCCCGCATGGCGCGGCGCCATTCCAGTTCCAGGTATTCGTCGAAATGCCGGCGGTTGGACAGCCCGGTGAGGCCGTCGGAGTTCATCAGCCGTTGCAGTACCAGATTGGTGTCCAACAGTTGCTGCTGGCTGACGCGCAGCGCGCGATAGGCCGCATCACGCTGCAGCAGGGTCATATAGGAGCGCGAGTGATAGCGGATACGCGCCACCAGTTCGATGTTGTCCGGCAGCTTGACCAGATAATCATTGGCGCCGGCCGAAAACGCCGCGCTTTTGATCAGAGGGTCTTCCTTGGTGGAGAGCACGATGATCGGGATGTTCTGCGTGGCCGGGTGGTTGCGGTATTCGCGCACCAGCGTCAGGCCATCCAGGCCGGGCATCACCAGGTCCTGCAGAATCACCGTGGGTTTGATGCGGATCGCCTGGGCTATGGCCTGGTGCGGGTCGGCGCAAAAGTGGAAGTCGATGTTTTCTTCATGGGCCAGGCCACGCCGCACGGCTTCGCCGATCATGGCCTGGTCGTCGACCAGCAACACCATGGCGGCATTTTCGTCGGTCTTGATGCCGTCGATCTGTAAATCATTCATCTGCAATCACCTGAATTACTGCCCGCAAACCAGCACCACCGGGGATATTGATCATTTTGCAAATACCTCCAGCAGTCGGGGCGCAATTCTGTCCAGTGGGCGAATTTCAACAGCAGCGTCAATCGCCGCCGCCGCTTTGGGCATGCCATACACCGCCGAACTCTGCTGGTCCTGGGCGATGGTCAGATATCCTTGTTCCCGCATTAATTTGAGCCCCTGGGCTCCGTCGCGACCCATGCCGGTCAGCAGCACGCCGACGGCATCACCATTCCAGTGGCTGGCCACACTTTCGAAAAACACATCGATGGACGGCCGGTAAATCTCGTTCACCGGCTCGGCTGTATAGGCTAGCGTGCCATTTTTCAACAGACGAATGTGGTGATTGGTGCCAGCCAGCAGCACGACCCCGCTTTGTGGCGGCTCCCCTTCGCGGGCCAGGCGCACCGGCAGGCCGGAGGCGCTGCTCAGCCACTCGGCCATGCCGGCGGCGAACACTTGGTCCACATGCTGCACCAGCACGATGGCGGCGGGAAAGTCCCGGGGCAGGCCCTTGAGCAGGACTTCCAGGGCCGCCGGGCCGCCGGCCGAAGAACCGATCGCCACCAGGCTCTGGCGTTTGCCGGTGCTGCGCGGCGGCGCGGTTTCGGCGCGCACACGGCTGCCGCGCTGGCCGATCAGCCAGCCAATATTGAGGATCTTGCGCAACAACGGCGCGGCGGCGTCCTTGGGATTACCGACGCCCAGGGCCGGCGTATCCACCACATCCAGGGCGCCATGGCCCATGGCTTCGAACACCCGGCTGACATTGGCCTGGCGGTCGACGGTGACGATCACAATCGCGCACGGGCTCTCGGCCATGATCCGCCGGGTGGCTTCCACGCCGTCCATCACCGGCATAATCAGGTCCATCAGGATCAGGTCCGGGGTCAATTCGGCGCAACGCTGCACCGCTTCCAGGCCATTACTGGCTACCCACACCACCTGGTGCGCGGGCTCGAAGCTCACGGCGCGGCGTAACGCCTCCACGGCCATGGGCATGTCATTGACGATTGCAATCCTCATGCCCGCGCGCCTCCGATCAGTTCCACTACGGCATCAAGGAGGGCGTCATCGTGGAAACTGGCTTTGGCCAGATAGTAATCGGCGCCGGCGTCGAGTCCACGGCGTCGGTCTTCTTCGCGGTCCTTGTAAGACACCACCATCACCGGCAACGATTGCAGGCGAGCATCCCGGCGCAAGAGTGTGACCAATTCGATCCCGTCCATACGAGGCATATCAATGTCAGTGATGAGCAGGTCGAAGTCCTCGGAGCGCAAGGCGTTCCAGCCGTCCATGCCATCGACGGCGACGGCCACTTCATAACCGCGGTTAAGCAGCAATTTACGCTGCAATTCACGCACGGTGAGCGAATCGTCCACCACCAGCACGCGTTTGCGCGGGGCTTCGGCGGCCTGCTGGCTGCGCCGGGCGATACGCTCCAGGCGGCCGGTATTGAGCAGCTTGTCCACCGAGCGCAGCATATCTTCGACGTCGACGATCAACACCACCGAGCCATCGTCCAGCAACGCCCCGGCGGAAATATCCTGGACCTTGCCCAACCGATCATCCAGCGGCAGCACCACCAACGTGCGTTCGCCGATAAAACGCTCCACGGCAATGCCATACACCGCATCGCGCTCGCGGATCACCACCACCTTCAACGTCTCGTCATTACCTTGCCCCGGCGGGCGCTGCAACAGTTGGCTGGCGGCGACCAGGCCGACATGCCGGCCTTCGTGCCAGAAATGCTGGCGGCCTTCGAGCTGCACAATGTCGTCGGGCGCCAGGTCGCACATGCGCTCGATATGCGCCAGCGGGAAGGCATAGGCTTCTTCGCCGACTTCCACCACCAGGCTGCGCACCACCGACAGGGTCAACGGCACTTCCAGATGGAAACGGCTGCCCTGCCCCGCCGCTTGCTCCAGCACCACCGCGCCGCGCAGTTGGCGGACCATATGCTGCACCGCATCCAGGCCGACGCCGCGCCCGGAGACTTCGGTGACCTTGTCGCGCAGGCTGAAGCCCGGCAGGAACAGGAACGTCAGCAACTCCTCCTCGCTGAGGTTCAAGGCGGTTTCCACCGTCGACAGATGCCGATCAACGATCGTGCCACGCAGGCGTTCGAGGTCGACGCCATTTCCGTCGTCGCTCAGTTCCAGCACCAGCAAACCGGCCTGGTGGGAGGCCCGCAAGCGGATCAAGCCTTCGGCCGGCTTGCCCGCCAGCAGGCGTTGTTCCGGCGTTTCGATGCCGTGGTCGACGGCATTGCGCAATAAGTGGGTGAGCGGCGCTTCGAGCTTCTCCAGCACATCGCGGTCGACCTGGGTCTTTTCGCCCTCGATCTCCAGGCGCACCTGCTTGCCCAGGCTGCGGCCGAGGTCGCGCACCATGCGGACCTGGCCGGCGAGCACATCGGCAAACGGGCGCATGCGGCAGGCCAGCGCGGTGTCGTAAAGCACCTGGGCGCGTTGCCCGGCCTGCCAGCCGAACTCATCGAGCTCAGCGGTTTTTTCCGCCAGCAGGGCTTGGGCTTCGCTCAGCAAGCGGCGGGCATCGGCCAGGGACTCCTGGGCTTCCAGGCTCAAGTCGAGGGTCTTGAGGTGACCATCGAGGTGGTCCAGCGCACGCACACCGTTACCCTGCACACGCTTGAGGCGTTGCAGGCTGGCCAGGTATGGCTTGAGTCGCTGGGTTTCGACCAGGGATTTGCTCGACAGGTCCAGCAGGCTGTTCAAACGCTCGGCGGTCACACGCAGTACGCGCTCGCCGCCTTCGGTCATGCGCTTGTTCTGACGCAGCGGTTCGCTGCCGAGGGACGGCGCAGGCTCGGGTTCGGCGGGCAGTGCTTCAATCAGCGGAGTGGGCGCTGGAGCAGGCGCAGTTGGCGGCGGCGCCACTTTGGCGGTGGGCGGCGACGGGTCGAGCAGGCGCTCCATCAAGGCCACATACGCCTCGACATCCGCCGGCCCCACGGTGTTGCCCGGCGTGGCGATACGCATCAGCAGGTCGGTGCCTTGCAACAGCGCGTCGATGTGTTCCGGCTGCAGATACAGGCGACTTTCCTGGGCGCTGACCAGGCAATCCTCCATGACATGGGACACGCTGACCCCGGCGTCCACCCCGACAATCCGCGCCGCGCCTTTGAGCGAGTGCGCGGCGCGCATGCAGGCTTCGAGCTGGTCGGCCTGGGTCGGGTTGCGCTCCAGGGCCAGCAGGCCCGCGCTCAGTATCTGGGTCTGGGCATCGGCTTCCAGACTGAACAATTCCAGCAGCGAAGCATCGCGCATCTGGTCGGGGGTCATGTGAGGCTCCGGGTCACGGCAGACAGCAACTGAGCCTCGTCCAGCCAACGCAGGCTACGGCCCTTCCACTGCAACACGCCCTGAGTGAAGCGGCCGCTGGCCTGGGTGCCGGAGGCTGATGCCGCCGTCAAAGTACGCTCATCGATGGCATGGATACCGTCGACTTCATCCACCGGCACCACCACCGGGCCATCCTGCGCGGCGATGATCAACATGCGCGGCATGATGCGCCCGCCCGGCGTGCCGTGGTTGATGGCGTCCAGGCCCAACAGCTCGACCAGCGACAGGCACGCCACCAGCGCGCCGCGCACGTTCGCCACGCCAAGCAACGCGCGGGAACGTTGGTGCGGCAGGGAATGGATCGGGTGCAGGGTTGCCACTTCCACCAGGCATCGGGTGGCGATCCCCAGCCATTCTTCGCCGAGGCGGAATATCAGCAGGGAACGGGTGACGATGTCTTCGTTCGCCTGGGTATCGGCGACCGGACGATGATCGTCCTGCTGCAACGCATAGCGATCCAGCAAGCGGGTAGCGGCGGCGGAGTACACCGAGCAGTTGCGGCAGTGGATATGGTCCGCCAGCAACGGGCAGGACTTGTCGCCGTGAATGCCGATCCGGTTCCAGCAATCGTCGATGGCCTGGGTGTCGTCCATCGTCAGGGCCAGGCCCGCAGTGTCGAGCGCGTTGGGGCTACTCATGGTTTTTGCTCACTGTCAGCTCGCTACGCGCGGCCCGCGCCTGCAACCGACGCGCCGCCGCAATGTCGCCCTGGGCTTCGAGCAACGCGGCCAGCTGCATCAGGGCCTGCGGATGCTGCGGTTCCAGGTACAAGGCTTTTCGATAAAACCCCTGGGCGTCCAGGGCGTTGCCGGCCACATCGCTGAGCAGCCCCAACCAGTAAAACACCTGGGCGGCCGGCGGGTGTTGACTTAAATAACGCTCGCAGGCGGCACGGGCCTCGGCGCTTTTGCCTTCGTTGGCCAGGGTCGCGATCTGGCTGAGCAGGTCGCCGGCCTCCGACGCTGGCGCCTTGATCGGCACCACCTGGGCATTGAGCGTACTGAACGGTCGCGGCTTGGGCGGGACCGCTGCGATGCTGCGCCGAGGCGCGGGCGCGGGTATCGGCACGAATATCGGCTCAGGCTTGACTGGCTCGGTGTGCCGGCTGAATGCAAACGACTGCGGCACGCCGATCGAACGCATGCCATGACGCCCCAACAGGCTGCCTTCGGCCGGGCCGATAAACAGCACGCCGTCCACGTGGGTCAGGTTCTTGAGCACGTCGAACACTTGTTTTTGCGTGGGTTGGTCGAAATAGATCAGCAGGTTGCGGCAAAACACAAAGTCGTAGCTCGGCTCATTGGCGAGCAACCCCGGGTCGAGCAGGTTGCCGACTTGCAGGCGCACCTGTTCGCGCACGCGGTCGTCGATGCGATAACCATCGGCCTGCTCGGTGAAGTGGCGGTCGCGAAACTCAAGGTCGCCGCCGCGAAACGAGTTGCGGCCATACACGCCGCGCTGGGCACGCTCCACCGACAGCGGGCTGACGTCCATGCCCTGCACCTTGAACTGATGCGGCGCCAGGCCGGCATCGAGCAAGGCCATGGCGATCGAATAGGGTTCTTCGCCGGTGGAACAGGGCAGGCTGAGGATGCGCAGCGCGCGCAACTGGTTGATCTCGGCCAGGCGCGCCTTGGCCAGACGGGCCAGGGTCGCAAAGGATTCGGGGTAACGGAAAAACCAGGTCTCGGGCACGATCACCGCTTCGATCAGCGCTTGCTGTTCGTCGTGGGAGTGCTGCAGGTGCTGCCAGTACTCATCCGCCGTGTGGGCCGCGACGGCCTGGCTGCGCTGGCGCACGGCGCGTTCGATGATGGCTTCGCCCACCGAGGCCACGTCCAGGCCAATGCGTTCCTTCAAGAAGGCAAAGAAGCGCGGGTCGTTGCTCATAGGCTCGGCTCGGCAGAAAACAGCAAGGCGCGCACTTCATCGGTGAGCATATCCGCGACGCCGATCCATTGCATCAAGCCCAAGGCATCTTCGCGCACCGGCCCCAGGTAGGGCGCCAGGGGATTGTCCAGGCCGTAGGGTTTGAACTCCGCCGGGTCGCAACGCAGGGTCTCGGTGGCCTGCTCCAGAATCAGTCCCAGCCAACGCGCCTCGAGCCAGGGCTCAGGTTTATAGTTGACCAGCACCAGCCGCGTGCTGGTCCGCGCCTGGGCCGGCTCGCCGAAGGTCAAGGCACTGAGGTCGATGACCGGCACCATCGCGCCACGATGGGCAAAGATACCCGCCACCCACAGCGGTGCATGGGCGATGGGTTTGAGCGGCAGGCGCGGCAGCACTTCGGCCACTTCGGTGGCCTTGAGGGCATACCGTTCGTGGCCGATGTGGAACACCAGGAACAACGCCTTTTTCGCTGCCGGGACGACGCCGAGTTTAGCCGCGAGGTCGCTCATCAGACTTTGAAACGCGACACGCCGCTGCGCAGACCGACCGCAACCTGGCTCAGTTCATCAATGGCAAAGCTGGCCTGGCGCAAGGACTCCACCGTCTGGCTGCTGGCATCGCCCAATTGCACCAGCGCGTGGTTGATCTGCTCGGCCCCGGTGGCCTGGGCCTGCATGCCTTCGTTGACCATCAACACCCGCGGCGCCAGGGCCTGGACCTGGTGGATGATCTGCGACAGTTGCTCGCCCACTTGCTGCACCTCGAACATGCCCCGGCGCACTTCTTCGGAGAACTTGTCCATGCCCATCACCCCGGCGGACACCGCCGACTGGATCTCGCGCACCATCTGCTCGATGTCGTAGGTGGCCACGGCGGTCTGGTCGGCCAGGCGGCGCACTTCAGTGGCCACCACGGCAAAACCGCGGCCGTACTCACCGGCCTTCTCGGCCTCGATGGCGGCGTTGAGGGACAACAGGTTGGTCTGGTCGGCAACCTTGACGATGGTCACCACCACCTGGTTGATGTTGCCGGCCTTCTCGTTAAGGATCGCCAGCTTGGCGTTGACCAGCTCAGCCGCACCCATCACCGAGTGCATGGTTTCTTCCATGCGCGCCAGGCCTTGCTGGCCGGAACCGGCGGCGACCGAGGCCTGGTCGGCGGCGGTGGAGACTTCGGTCATGGTACGGACCAGGTCCTTGGAAGTGGCGGCGATCTCCCGCGAAGTAGCGCCGATCTCGGTGGTAGTTGCCGCGGTTTCCGTAGCCGTGGCCTGTTGTTGCTTGGAGGTGGCGGCAATCTCGGTGACCGAGGTAGTCACCTGCACCGACGAGCGCTGGGCCTGGGACACCAGGGCGGTCAGTTCGGTCATCATGTCGTTGAAGCCGGTTTCGACCGCGCCGAATTCGTCCTTGCGCTCCAGGTTCAAGCGCTTGCTCAGGTCACCGGTACGCATGACGTCGAGGATCTCGACGATACGCTGCATCGGCGCCATGATTGCGCGCATCAACAGCAGACCGCACAGGCCAGCGGCGAAGATGGCGATGATCAGCGAAACCGCCATGCTGAGCTTGGCCGACATCACCGACTCGTCGATGGCCGATGTGGCGCGGTCAGACACGCTCTTGTTTTCGGTGATGATGTCGTTGAGCTTCATGCGCCCTTCGGTCCAGATCGGCGTCAATTGCTCTTCGACCAGCACGCTCGCACCCGGCAAATCATTGGCTTCAATGCGCGCCAGCACCTCGGCGAGGGCCTTGTTGTAGTTGATATGCGCCGCCTTGAAGTTATCGAACTCCATGCGATCAGCCTGGCTGTTGACGGTTTTTTCGTAATTGGCCATCTGCTGTTCAATACGCGCTTCGAAAGACTTGAAGTCCGTCTTATCGGCACTGGTGAGGGTTTTATCTGCGCGCAGGCCGATGATATCGATGGTCAGCAGATAGCTGTCGACCCATGCGCTGCGGATCATCGAACTGAGGTAAACCCCCGGTACCGCATCGTCCCGGACCGATTCCTGGCTGGCTTCGATCTTCAGCAACCGCGAGTAGGACACCACAACCATCAGCAGCATGATCGCGACAATGACCGCAAAGCTCGCCAAAATCCGCTGGCGCAAGGTCCAATTCTTCACAGTGTTTCCTCGAAGAGCCATTCAAATGGGGGGGAGTATAGCTGAGCACAAGCCTTCATTTATCAATGGGTTTCGACGTGGTGCCCACAGAATGCAAAAACATCCCGAAGGGTAATTACAGAACCAACCTACAAAAACCCGCGAAGCGTCCGACTACCGGGCTTTTCTCGCCGAGCCTAGCGTGCTGGTCCCTGCGAACAAAAGGACATCGCTGGCATGCGCCGCTATTTCATTACCCGAGGAACCAAGACCACCGCTGGCGGGA
>NZ_JYLL01000095.1 GCF_001439695.1 Pseudomonas veronii | reverse complement strand
GACATTCGCCGAAAATTCGAATTTCTCAATTAAGAGAACTCACAAATTTTACCTTAGCCTGATCCGTTACCAGTGAAAGTAACGTTCAGTCTATCTTTCTATCACATACCCAAATTTTTAAAGAACGATCTAATCAAAGACTAGAAATCAACATTCACCATCATCACGATGGAATGCTCATTTCTAAGCTTTCAAACTTCAGAAGCAGTAGTGGTGGAGCCAAACGGGATCGAACCGTTGACCTCCTGCGTGCAAGGCAGGCGCTCTCCCAGCTGAGCTATGGCCCCGTATTTCTACAGGTTCCCACACAAAATTGGTGGGTCTGGGCAGATTCGAACTGCCGACCTCACCCTTATCAGGGGTGCGCTCTAACCAACTGAGCTACAGACCCAATTTCGGGCTGCTTCTTATCGTCTTCTTCAATGAATCAAGCAATTCGTGTGGGAACTTATGGAGCAGCTGATGTCGTCGATTAAGGAGGTGATCCAGCCGCAGGTTCCCCTACGGCTACCTTGTTACGACTTCACCCCAGTCATGAATCACACCGTG
>NZ_JYLL01000094.1 GCF_001439695.1 Pseudomonas veronii | reverse complement strand
GTATCCCGGTGGTGAACCTGGAGCAGAACCTCGATCAGCTCAACGTCAACATGGTCACCTGCGGCGGCCAGGCGACCATTCCGATGGTCGCCGCGGTGTCGCGCGTGGCCAAGGTGCATTACGCCGAGATCGTCGCCTCGATCGCGAGTAAATCCGCCGGGCCCGGCACCCGCGCCAACATCGACGAATTCACCGAAACCACGTCCAAGGCCATCGAAGTCATCGGCGGTGCGGCCAAGGGCAAGGCGATCATCGTGATGAACCCGGCCGAGCCGCCGTTGATCATGCGCGACACGGTGTTCGTGCTGTCCGAAGCGGCGGATCAGGCGCTGGTCGAAGCCTCTATCGTCGAAATGGCGGCGGCCGTGCAGGCTTATGTGCCGGGCTATCGCCTCAAGCAAAACGTGCAGTTCGACGTGATCCCGACAGACGCGCCGCTGAACATCCCTGGCCTGGGCAAATTCTCCGGCCTGAAAACCTCGGTGTTCCTCGAAGTCGAAGGCGCCGCCCATTACCTGCCGGCCTACGCTGGCAACCTCGACATCATGACCTCCGCAGCCTTGGCTACCGCCG
>NZ_JYLL01000093.1 GCF_001439695.1 Pseudomonas veronii | reverse complement strand
CGGTTCACCCTCGCGCCGCCAATCAACATCAGGCACCGGGTTATTACGGCTGGCCTGTTCATACTCCCGCAGGCGCCGCTCGTACTCCCGCAGCTTTGCCTGCCGTTCACGCTCCTCTGTGCTGAACAACCCCCAAACCCCTTTCCGGGCACTCTTTCGCAATTGCTCCGCCGCTTCAAATTCCGCCTGAATTTTCTCGATGGATTCTGCCGCGTGCAGCAAGCCGCACCCCACTTGCTTGGAGGCAAACGCCGCAAGGCCCGCCCACTGAAAACGGTTATCGAGGCGCCAGAGCTGGGCATACGCCGAGTTGATGAGCCGGTTGCGCAACCTGGGGTCGGCGATCAGCTTGCCGCCGGGGGCGATCACGTCTTCTGCCTGCTTCTGGTAGAAGCGCCAATTGCGCTCGCAGGCTGACTCGAGTATTTCGCTGAAAGCGGAAGGCGTTGAGCTCGGGGTAGGATTTTTCGCGGGTGTTGGTGCTGGCGCTTCCGATGCGGTCGCGCTTCGGCGGTGTACCGCGGAGTCTTCGGCGGTAAGGGTCTGAAACCGCTCGAATTGGTCGGCCAGCAGGCGCGGGGGCGGGTCGCATTTACAGCGGCAGAGATCGTCCGAGAGCGCCACCCGTCGCCCTCGTGCCCACTGCTCCAGGCGCGGGCCAACACAGACTATGACTCCGGTGGTTTTGCACAT
>NZ_JYLL01000092.1 GCF_001439695.1 Pseudomonas veronii | reverse complement strand
ATTATTGGCGTTTCCCTGAACAAGCGCTTTCCAACACTGAGTCTTTGGATTGTCACTGTCTGTGGCGCGATTGCGCTAGCGACGCTGGCATGGACGGGGCACGGAGCAATGGACGAGGGAAGCCGTCGCTACTGGCACTTTATTAGCGACATCTTCCATCTTTTGGCCGCAGGCGGTTGGTTGGGTGCGCTAGCGGCATTTGCCCTGCTGCTGCGTTTGAAATCACTGAAAGGTGAGCGAGAAGCACGAATTCTTGCTCGGGTACTGACAGGGTTTGAATCGGCCGGCGCGGTGATTGTAGTGATCATCAGCATTACGGGAGTGGCGAACTACCTATTTATCGTTGGGCCAAATCTCGATGAGGTGATGCTCAGCACTTATGGCGAGTTGCTATTTTTGAAGGTCCTGCTCTTTGCCGGGATGATCGTATTAGCGACGCTCAACCGTTTTCACCTAAGCCCGCTCTTGGAACGTTCTGTTCGAAATGGAGACTATGCTGTCGCGGTCAATGCCTTGCGCCGTAGCATGAAGCTCGAATTTTCAATGGCAGTCATCATTATTTGTCTCATAGCATGGTTAGGTACTTTAAGCCCAGTAATGGAAATGAGCGCCGCATAGCGGTTGGTGATAGCCGACAAAGGAGTCTCAAGGGTGAATTGTAAGGGCCATTTGCACCGTCTACACTCCAGCTCATGAAACGCTACCTGCGGTTTTGCCTAATTTTCCTGATTAGCTTGGCGCTTCCCCTCAGCGGGATGGCGGGTGTTCAG
>NZ_JYLL01000091.1 GCF_001439695.1 Pseudomonas veronii | reverse complement strand
GCGTAGGAGCGAGCTTGCTCGCGAAGGTCGTTAACGATAGCGCGGGCATCCTGGATGACCGCGTTGCCTGGGCGTTTTTCGCGAGCAAGCTCGCTCCTACAGGTGCGGCGCCAGCGCTCGGGGCAGGGCTTTGCGTTGTAACTGGCTTGCCACCAGGGTGTTTTTCAGCCTGCGTGCCCATGAGTCGGGACCTGGCCGCCTACAACCCCTGAAAACCCTGTAGGAGCGAGCTTGCTCGCGAAGGTCGTTAACGATAGCGCGGGCATCCTGGATGACCGCGTTGCCTGGGCGTTTTTCGCGAGCAAGCTCGCTCCTACAGGTGCGGCGCCAGCGCTCGGGGCAGGGCTTTGCGTTGCAACTGGCTTGCCACCAGGGTGTTTTTCAGCCTGCGTGCCCATGAGTCGGGACCTGGCCGCCTACAACCCCTGAAAACCCTGTAGGAGCGAGCTTGCTCGCGAAGGTCGTTAACGATAGCGCGGGCATCCTGGATGACCGCGTTGCCTGGGCGTTTTTCGCGAGCAAGCTCGCTCCTACAGGTGCGGCGCCAGCGCTCGGGGCAGGGCTTTGCGTTGCAACTGGCTTGCCACCAGGGTGTTTTTCAGCCTGCGTGCCCATGAGTCGGGACCTGGCCGCCTACAACCCCTGAGAACCCTGTAGGAGCGAGCTTGCTCGCGAAGGTCGTTAACGATAACGCGGGCATCCTGGATGACCGCGTTGCCTGGGCGTTTTTCGCGAGCAAGCTCGCTCCTACAGGTGCGGCGCCAGCGCTCGGGGCAGGGCTTTGCGTTGCAACTGGCTCGCCACCAGGGTGTT
>NZ_JYLL01000090.1 GCF_001439695.1 Pseudomonas veronii | reverse complement strand
ACCCAGCCGATTGCTTCGCGATCACAGCAATCGAGGCGAAGGTCACGCTCAGTTTGGCGCCGTCCTCGCAGCGGAACTCAAAGCCGTCCGAGCACCAACGCGTATCGCTGGTTTTCACGGCAATACGGCCTTCGTGCCGACGCGGCACGCCGGGCTGTTTGATCCGGCGTTCAAGCAGCAGGTTGTGATCACGCATCACCCGGTAAACCCGCTTCACGTTGATCGCGGGTAGCAACTGGGTTTCACGGGCGCGACGCAGCAATCCCCAGACTCGACGGTAGCCATAGCTGGGCAGTTCACTGACCTGTTGCTGGATTTCGGCCACCAACTCAGCGTCGTTCACAGGCCTGCTTCGCCGTGTCTTGGGCGATACCGATTGCTTGATTCGAACCGTTAATTGCGAGCGCGCCACACCGAGACATTCGCTGACCAGCTTCACTGGTCGTCCCCCGGCAACAAGGGTGAGTGCGCAATCCATTTTCGCGACCGGGCGATCTCCACGGCCTCTTTGAGGATTTCGGCTTCCATCGTTTTCTTGCCCAGCATCCGTTGCAGTTCACGGATCTGCTTGAGCGCATCGCTCAGCTCGGAGGCCGGCACCACGGCTTCGCCAGCACTGACCGCCGACAGGCTGCCGTCCTGATACAGCTTGCGCCACAGGAATAACTGGTTGGCATTGATGCCGTTGCGCCGAGCGACGACCGACACACTTTGCCCTGGCTCAAGGCTCTCGCGAACCATGGCCAGTTTTTGCTCCGGGCTCCAGCGGCGTCGCCGCTCCTGACCCAAAAGCTCACCACTCTTATCGTTGCTGTTAGTCATAAACATAACCGTTTGCCTATCCCTTATCGTAAGGGGGAAACGGTGTCCTGTCTTTCATGGGGCTCGTTCA
>NZ_JYLL01000089.1 GCF_001439695.1 Pseudomonas veronii | reverse complement strand
TCCGCTGCGTCCATCAAGGTGTAGAGGTCGGTGCCGTGGTTCCAGCCCAGGCGTTCGGCGGCGGCGATGAACACTTCCAGCGGCGCGTTGCCGGCCCCGGCGCCCATGCCGGCGAGGCTGGCGTCGATGCGGTCGCAGCCTTCCTCGACCGCGGTGATCGAGTTGGCCACGCCGAGCGAGAGGTTGTGGTGGGCGTGCATGCCGGTTTCGGTTTCCGGCTTGAGCACGGCCTTGAACGCACGGAAGCGATCGCGGATGTCCTGCATGTTCATCGCGCCGCCGGAGTCGGCCATGTACACGCAGGTGGCGCCGTAGCTTTCCATCAGCTTGGCCTGGGCGGCGAGCTGCTCGGCCGGGATCATGTGGCTCATCATCAGGAAGCCGACGGTGTCCATGCCCAGTTCGCGGGCGTATTCGATGTGCTGTCTGGAGACGTCGGCCTCGGTGCAATGGGTGGCGATCCGTACCACGCGGGCACCGGCGTTGTAGGCCGCCTTGAGGTCATGCACGGTGCCGATGCCGGGCAGCAACAGCGTGGTGATCTTGGCGTGGCTGATCACATCGGCGGCGGCTTCGATCCATTCCAGGTCGGTGTGTGCGGCGAAGCCGTAGTTGAAGCTCGAACCTTGCAGGCCGTCGCCGTGGGCGACTTCGATCGAGTCGACCTTGGCCTTGTCCAGGGCACGGGCGATGTCCTGCACGTTTTGCAGCGAATACTGATGACGCACCGCATGGCTGCCGTCGCGCAGGGTTACGTCGGAGATGTAGATTTTCTTAGCGTTCATGTCGCTCTCCTCAGGCCTGTTGCATCGACTGCGCCATGCGCTCGGCGGTAGCCAAGGCTGCGGAGGTCATGATGTCGAGGTTGCCAGCGTAGGCCGGCAGGTAATGGGCGGCGCCTTCGACTTCGAGGAACACCGAGGTTTTCAGGCCGGAGAATTTGCCCAGGCCAGG
>NZ_JYLL01000008.1 GCF_001439695.1 Pseudomonas veronii | reverse complement strand
TCAACTGGCCGGGGCGCAGCGACTATCCCGGCGTGAGCCTCAGCTGGACCAGCGTACATGCCGGCGAGCGGCTATTTGGCGACTACCCCGGCACCTGGGGCCTGATCCGCCTGCTGGAAAACGCCCAGGTCACGCCATTGGACGACGGCAACAGCCGCTACCGCCTGGCCCTCAAGGCGCCCGACGGCCTGAACCTGACGTGGCACCTGCGCACCGAACTGGATGCGGGGCCGCTGGCGTTGCTCAAGCTGCGTGATTTCAGGTTGCCGCAACAGATATTTCTCAATGAGGGCGCCGCAGAAGAACCCTATGCGCAGAACGGGAGTTTCGAACTCCGGTGAATCACTGCCGCCATCGGCGCGCTGACGTAACCAAGGAACACCCTTAACAGGTATTGGATACAAAGGATGTGTAATGCAAAAAATTAAAACGTATCTTCGGGACCATGGCCACGCTCCGTTCAAATTCGGCGAGGGGCGTATCAGCGGTTATATCTGCGCTGCGCTCGGGCTGTTGAGTCTGCTGGCCGTGTTGTGTTTTTTGCTTCCCGAGTGGCTGACCACGACCGAACTGCGCAAGGTTTACAACGAACAATTGGCGCGTAGCCTGCTACTGCTCGGATTGGTGCTCCTCATCTCCGCGGCGGTCTTTATTCCGCTGGAAAAGCTGTATGCCAAGAATGCGGTGCCGTGGTTATGGCGCTTCCATGCAGTACACCATTCGAGTACGGCGATGGATTGGCTGGCCGGCTCGCGTGTCCACTTTGTCGAAGTGCTATTGACGCGCACCGCCGTACTGATGCCGCTGATGTTGCTGGGCTTTTCTGCGCAGGCATTGAATGCCTATGTGGTGCTGGTCGGCGTCCGGGCGGTGCTGGCTCATGCCAATGTGTGCATCAAAGGTGGTTGGCTGGAATACGTATTGGTACTTCCACGCTACCACCATTGGCACCATGCCCGTCATCCAGACTACCGCTACAAAAACTATGCGATTCACCTGCCGCTGATCGATAGGGTGTTTGGAACATTCAAATTGCCCGCAAAGGACTGGCCAACGCGCTACGGAGTGTTTGGCGAGCCGTTGCCGGACGGCATTCTGCGTCAGCATCTATATCCATTCCAGAAGCGTGTGCAGACGCGCGGCAAGCATGAGGGTGTAACACAGCCCGCTGGCGTGAGCGAGGGGTCCGAATGAGCCTGCGCGCCTTGATCGCCCGCTGCCTTGGGGAGCGTGACGCACTGTCTGTCGCACACGAACACGCCGCCCACTGGCAACCCTGGCTACACCCCATCAGCACCGAATCCCCCGTCGGCGACGACCCCGGCTACGACGATGACTTCCAACGCATGCGCGAAGAAGTCAACAAACTGTCGGGTGCCGATGCCGAGCAGGTTGCCCAACTGGCGCAGAAGCTGCTGACCCAGCGCTGCAAGGACTTGCGCGTCGCCACGTACTACCTGTGGGCGCGCTTGCACAAAGACGGCGAACTCGGCTTGGCGGATGGCTTGAGTCTGTTGGCCGCGCTGGTGGAGCGCTTTGCCGACGCGGTGCTGCCCAGCCGTCCGAACAGCCGCAAGATGGCCCTGGAATGGTTGGCCAGTGGCAAGGTGTTGGACACGCTGTCGCTGTACCCGGAAGTGGTCAAGGCCGAAGCCGAGCGCACCGCCGCCGCGCTCGCCTGGCTGGAGCGCGGCTTGAGTGGGTGGGCGCCGGAGCAGCGTCCGGATCTGCAGCCGCTGTACGCGGCATTGTCGGCGCGACTTGCGCAGTCCGGCGGGATGGACGCATTGGTCCCGCAACACACCGCCAGCCTTGAGTCGACTGTGCATGCCAACGCGTCGCCGCCGACGATGATCAAATCCGGACGGGACCTGTTGGACAGCGGCCGGGCCCTGACGAGCTACCTGCGCGAGCAACCCTTGGGCTGGCTGGCCGCTCACCGACTGATGAAGAGCTTGCGCTGGGACACCGTGCATCTGACGCCGCCTCAGGAGGCCAACGGCAACACGCGCCTGACGCCGCCGCGTGCAGACTATCGGGCACAGCTCAAGCGTTTGTACCTGCAACAGAACTGGGCGGAGTTGATCGAACAGGTCGAGCGGATGTATGCCGAAGGCGTGAACCATTTCTGGCTCGACCTGCAATGGTACCTGTATCAGGCCTTGAGCAAACAACCCGCACCGCAGGACCGCTGGGCCGCTATCACCAAACGTGACCTGGGCATGTTCCTCGAGCGCCTGCCTGGCCTGGAGGTGCTGTGCTGGAGTGACGGCACCCCGTTCGCCGACGAAACCACCCGCGAGTGGATTGCCCAGCACGTCAGCGGCAACCAACCCCAGCAATGGCTGCCCGTACCCTCGGCGGCCGTGGCCAGCAGTGATGCGGACATCTTGTCCCTGGAAGGTGAGGCCGTGGCCCAGGCCGACAGCGACGGCGTGGATCACGCGCTGGCGTGGCTGGCTGCGCGGCCCGGTATCGACAGCGGGCGCCAGCGCTGGCTGCTGCGCTTGCTGATGGCGCGGGTGGCCGAACAGCATGGCAAGAGCGACCTGGCCATTCACCTGCTGGGGGAACTGGACGCCACCGCGCAACGCCAGGCCCTGGCCGACTGGGAGCCGGCGCTGCATTTCGAGGTCAAGGCGCGCCTGCTCAAGCTGCTGCGCGTGAAAGCCCAACGCAACGACGCCGACAAACCCAGCCTGGCGCGGCGCATGGAAACCCTGCTGGCGGCGCTGGCCGCCATCGACCCGGTACGCGCCGCCGTGCTGTGCGGCTAACCCTTATCTATCAGGAGTCGTTCTGTGAACATGGACAATCTCACACTGCGCTATTTCGATGCCGAAATGCGCTACCTGCGCGAGGCCGGCAAGGAATTCGCGGAGGCCTTCCCGGATCGGGCGGCACAGCTCAACCTGGACAAACCGGGGGCGCAAGACCCCTATGTGGAGCGCCTGTTCGAGGGCTTCGCGTTCCTGATGGGCCGCCTGCGGGAAAAACTCGACGATGACCTGCCGGAATTGACCGAAGGCCTGGTCAGCCTGCTCTGGCCACACTACCTGCGCACCATCCCGTCGCTGTCGATCGTCGAACTGGTGCCGGAACTGGCGCAGATGAAGCACAGCGAGTTGATCGCGCAGGGCTTTGAAGTGCTGTCGCAACCCATCGGGCCCCAAAGTACCCGTTGCCGCTACACCACCACCCAGGACCTGGCCCTGCGCCCGCTGGCCCTGGCCTCGGTCGGGCGCGGCTTCGCCCCGGATGGTCGCTCCGTGTTGCGCCTGCGTTTTGCCTGCGGCGCGTTGACCGACTGGAGCCAGATCGACCTGAGTCGCGTGCCGCTGTACCTGAATGCAGAAGGCCCTTTGGCCAGTGCTTTGCATCAGGCGCTGACCCTGAATGTGCAGGCGATGTTCGTGCATTGGCCCGGCCAGACCGAACGCCAGCCGGTGGCCGGGCATTTTGCGCCCAAAGGGTTTGCCGATGAAGACCGGCTGTGGCCCAAGGGCGACAGTGCGTTCAGCGGTTATCAGTTATTGCTGGAGTATTTCAGTTTCCGCGAAAAATTCATGTTCGTGACCCTGTGTGGCCTGGAGCACCTGCAGATTGCTCCCGACGCCGCCTGGTTCGAGCTTGAAGTGGTGTTGCGCGAACCCTGGCCGGCCGATTTCGACCTGAGCCGCGAGCATATCCGCCTGCATGCGGTGCCGGTGATCAACCTGTTCGCGCTGGAGGCCGATCCGCTGACCCTGGCACCGTTGCAAAGCGACTACCTGCTGCGCCCCATGCGTTTGCAGGACGGCCATACCGAGATCTATTCGGTGGACCGCGTGACCGCCTCGCGAAACGCCGAGCGCCAGGACTATGTGCCGTTCAGCAGCTTTCGCCACAAAGGCGGCATGCTGCGTGACGAGGCTCCCGAACGCTACTTCCATACGCGCCTCAAGCGCGCCGCCAATGGCTTGCATGACACCTGGCTGATCCTCGGCGGCGAGGGCTTCGACAGCGACCGCCTGCGCACGCGTGAAAGCCTGTCGTTGCGACTGACCGGCACCCACGGCCAATTGCCGCGCAAGGCACTGCAAAGCACCGTGCTCGACACGCTGGTGCAAAGCCCCCAGGCCGGTTTGCGGGTGCGCAACCTGTGTGCGCCGAGCTTGCCGTGCTACCCGCCGAACCGCGACCGCTTTCACTGGCGGGTGCTGAGTCACCTGGGCTCGAACTTCCTGCCGATGCTCGACAACGCCGAGGTGTTGCGCGGCACATTGGCCTTGTACGACTGGACGGGCAGCGAACTCAACCGTCGTCGTCTGGCGGCGATCGTCGAGGTCCGTCATCACTTGGTCCAACGTTTCGAGAAAGGCTTTTTGCTACGCGGCGTGGATATCGAGATCACCCTCGACGCCAACGGCTTTTCAGGGGAGGGCGACATCAGCCTGTTCGGCGAGATGCTCAATCGCTTCTTCGCCTTGTATGCCGACATTCATGTGTACACCCAGCTCACGCTGATCCTGCAACCTACTGGAAAGTGCCTGCGATGGAACGAGAATCACAGTCAGCGTATTCCCGGCTGAAAGCCAGCGGTTTGCTGGATGCCTTACAGGGCCAGGTGGCCGAGGCCAATCTGCAGCGTTTTTGCCAGTTGCTGGAACAGGCCTTGCCCGACCATCCGCCGCTGGGCAGCACCGCGCACCCGGCGGATGACGCCGTGCGCTTTCGGCCCGATCCGGGCATGGGCTTTCCGGCCGGCGAGTTGAAGTCGATTGAAATCGATGAAGCGCACCCGGAGCGAGCGGCGACGGTACGCACGCGCTTGCTTGGGTTGTACGGGGTCGATTCGCCGATGCCGACCGTGTACCTGGATGACATCGCGCAGCGTCGGGAGGGGCATGAAGCGCTGGAAGCCTTCCTGGATATGTTCAATCACCGGATCTTCACCCAGTTCTACCGGATCTGGCGCAAGTACTCCTACCCGGCGACGTTCGAAGCGGGTGGCACCGATGCCACCTCGCAATGCCTGCTGGGCCTGATCGGCCTGGGCATTCCCGGCACCGCGCAACAGGTCGCCACGCCGGTCTCGCGCTTTCTGGCCTTGCTCAGCGTGATGCGCCTGCCCACGCGGAATGCACAAGGCATCGTCGCACTGGTCAAATTGCTCGCCCCCGACACCCAGGTGCAGGTGACTCCGCATTGGCCGCAGAACATTACGTTGGCGGCGCCGGCCAGCCTCTCCCGGCAACGTCCGGTGAGCCTGGCCCAGGGCACGCCGCTGGGGCGTATCGGCCGCGACGCCAACAGCCAGTTCGGTCTGACGCTCTATACCGAGCACGCCCAGGAAGCCCGTGGCTGGCTCCCCGACGGCCAGCTACACCGCGACCTGCGGGTGCTGTTGCGCGTTTACCTGGGGTGGCGTTGCACGGCGAAACTGCGCTTGTCGCTGCCGTTGCACAGCCTGCCTGCGCCGGTGTTGGGGCTGGCCACCCTCCGGCTCGGCATGACCGGTGTGCTGGGCTTGGGAGGCAGCGCCTGGCGCACGACGGAACACGAGACCCTCACGATCAACCTGGGGCGCTACCAAGGCCTTTCGATTAACCCGCGCAACAGGGAGACACAGCATGTCGCGTACCGTTTTTAATCTTGTGCTGCTGGCGGCTTTCACGCTACCGCTCGGCGGTTGTGGGTTGGCCCAGACCGTGGCGGATGGCACGGCATCCACCGCCAAGGCGATCTTCTACAAGCAGGTCAACACCCTGCATCTGGATTTCAGCGCGCGCACGGCGCTGAACACCGATGCCACGGACATGCGTGCGTTGTCGGTGCCGACCCTGGTGCGGGTTTACCAATTGCGCGACAGCAAGGCGGTGGAGCTGGCGACCTACGAAGGCCTGCTGGGCGATGACGAGCGCTTGCTCGCGCGTGCGTTACTGGACAAACACTCGGTGGTGGTAAAGCCCGAAGAAGGCGCTCAGCTGAACGTGCCGATGGACAAGGACGCGCAGTTTGTCACGTTGGTGGCGTTGTTTCGCGACCCCGATACCCGGCAGAACAGCTGGCGCCTGACATTGACGCGTGACGACCTCGACCCGGATCGCGCACGGGTGATCGAACTGGGCGATAACCGCTTGATCCTGCGCCCATTGACGAAGGATTGAGCCATGACCGAGTACACCCCTTCGCTCTACGAACGCCTGTTGCAGAATTTCGCCGGTGAACTGGACCTGCAGCGGGTCTGCGAGGCGGACCAGCACACCCTCTCGGTGCTGGACAACCTGCAGCGCATCCTCAGCAGCCGAGCGGGCGCGCTCAGCCATCTGCCGGATTACGGGCTGCCGGACATGGGCCTGATCCTGCAAGGGTTGCCCGCCACGGCCCAAGGCCTGATCGGCGTCATGACCGACACGTTGCTCAAGTACGAGCCGCGTCTGGCGGCGATCACCATCGAGCTGCTGCCCCAGGTGCTGCCGGGGCATCTGGAGTACGCCCTGGACATGCAATTGAAGGATGGGCAGCACGTGACCTTCGGCACCCGCTTGACACCCGAAGGCCGGGTGCTGGTGCGTCACTTGAAGCGACAGCATTACCTGTCGAAGCCTTGAACCGATAACGCAAGGGAAACCCGATGACGGCGTTGTTTGAGATGCGTATTCAAGTCGGCGGTGATCCGCGCGGCTTCAGTGAGTTCATCGCTTTGCGCGAGGAATTGGCCAAGCTCAGCCATCCCGCCTGCCCGGATGTGGACTGGGCCAAGGTCGAGCAAGGCTGCCTTGCGCTGTTCCAGCAAAACGGCGCGGAGTTGCACAGCGCGTGCTTTTACACCTTGGCTCGCGGCCAGCGTCATGGGGTCGAGGGCATCACCCAAGGTGTGGCGTTGATCGAGGCGCTGGGCGGTGAGTGGGTGCGCCTGTGGCCGCCGATGGCGTCGGCGCGCGTGGACTTGCTGGGATGGTTGTTCGAGCAACTGCAACTGGTGCTGCGCAGCCGGGCGATGACCGCCCACGGCGTGCCCGCGCTGGTTCAATTGGACCTTGAGTTGGCCCGTTTGCAGGTGCGTTTGCGGGCTCATCTAGACCACCCTCTACAACCGCTGCACGCCCTGCGCTATCAGGTCGGCGGCTTGATCCAGCGGCTGGAGCAAAGCCCCGCGCCGGACGGCACGATGCTCGCGCCGCTCAGGTTGCCGGCGCCGGCGCTGGTGAGCCCCGTGGTGATCCTGCCGCCACCCGCAGTGGTGGCGCGCCGGCCACGCATCGCGCTGTGGGGGCTGCTCGGGGCGCTGATCGTTGCCTTGCTCGCAGGGATCGGTTGGCGCATGTGGTTGGCCGGTCCAGGCACTGAACCCCTTATGCCCGACCCCGTTCGACTGGACAGCCTGTCGCTGTTCGATGCCGGCAGTGCCACGCTCAAGCCAGGCTCGGCCAAGGTGCTGATCAATGCCCTGGTCGACATCAAAGCCCAACCCGGCTGGCTGATCGTGGTCGCCGGGCATACGGACGCGACCGGTTCCGTCGAACAGAACCTGGCGCTGTCCCATGCCCGCGCCTCTGCCGTGCGCGACTGGATGCAGCGCATGGGCGACATCGCCGACAGTTGCTTTGCCGTCCAGGGCTTCGCGGCCAGTCAGCCGATTGCCAGCAATGAAACCGACGTCGGGCGCGCCGCGAACCGTCGCGTGGATATTCACCTGGTGCCGCAGACAGGGGCCTGCGGCGAGGCCACGGTGGCCGTGGACTGAGCGCTATTTCATCGCATGCTCGACCACCTGTGTCGCACGCGGCGCAGCCCGCAGACACTTGGTCAAAGCCTGCTGCACATCCGCCAGCAGGTCGGCGATGTCCTCCAGCCCGACCGACAGGCGCACCAACCCCTCGCTGATCCCGTGTGCTGCCCGCTCCTCTGGGGTGTAGGTGGAGTGGGTCATGCTCGCCGGGTGTTGGGCCAGGGACTCGGCATCGCCCAGGCTGACCGCGCGGCTGAACAGCTTGAGTGCGTTCATGAAGCGCCGGCCGGTCGCGATCCCGCCTTTGAGCTCGAAGGCAATCATCCCGCCGGACATCCGCATCTGCCGCGCCGCCAGTTCGTACTGGGGAAATGAGCGCAACCCCGGGTACGTCACGCGCTCGACGGCGGGGTGGGCCTGCAAGGCTTCGGCCACTGCCTGGGCGTTGCTGCAATGGCGGTCCATGCGCAGGGCCAGGGTCTTGAGGCCGCGCATCAGCAGCGATGCGTCCTGCGGGGACATGACCGCACCGGTCAGGTCTTTGAGCCCTTGCAGACGAATGCGCTGCGCCAGTGCATGGTTGCTCACCGCAATGCCGGCGGTGATGTCGCCATGCCCGCTGAGGTACTTGGTGGCCGAATGCACGACCACATCGGCGCCCAACTCCAGGGGGCGTTGCAGGTAGGGCGTGCAGTAAGTGTTATCGACCACCACGATGACGTTGGGCTGCTGGTGCGCCAGCGTAGCAACGGCGGCAATATCGACCAGTTGCAGGTTGGGGTTGGCCGGGGTTTCGCAGTAGATCATGCGCGTGGCCGGGGACAGCGCGGCGTGCAGCGCATCCAGGTCGGTGAGGTCGACATGGCGCACCTTGATGCCGAACTCCGCGATGCCATGGTGCAGCAGGGCGAAAGTGCAGCCGTAGAGCGTCTGGCTGACGATCACCTCATCGCCGGGGCGCAGCAGGGTCCAGAAGGTGGCGGCAATCGCGCCCATGCCGGAGCTGAAGGCGACGGCGGCCTCGCCGTTTTCCAGGGTCGCCATGCGCGCTTCCAGCAGGGCCAGGGTCGGGTTGGAAATGCGTGTGTAGAAGTGCCCGCTTTCTTCACCGGCAAAACACGCGGCGCCGTATTCTGCGGTGGGGAAGGCGAACGTGGCGCTGAGATAGATCGGCGGTACGAGGGCGCCGTGGTGGTCCTTGGGGTCGTAACCGTGGTGGATGGCACGGGTGGAAAAGCCGAATGCATTGTGTTTATTGTTCATGTCGGACACTCCTTATTTCCTACAATGCTATGCTCATAACCACAGCTGAACTTTGCAATATTTGCTGACAAATCCCGCGCAATGGGATGAAACCTTCCTAAAAATAATGATTAGAGGCACGTTATGCCCCTCAGTCTGGATCGCACTGACAAGGCGCTTTTAAACGCACTGCAAGGCAACGCCCGCTTGACCGTGGCCGAGCTCGCCGAGCGCGTGTCCCTGACCACCTCCCCGTGTTGGCGGCGGGTCAGGAACCTGGAAGAGAGCGGGGTGATCAGCGGTTACCAGGCGATCCTGTCGCCCAAGGCGTTGGGCTATGGGGTGACGGCGTTTGTCAGCATCATGATGGAGAGCCATACCCAGGAAATTGCGCGGGCGTTCGAGCAGCGCTTGCTCGACATTCCGGAAATCGTCGCCTGCCATAACGTCTCGGGGCGCTATGACTTCCTGCTGGAAGTGGTGGCCAAGGACCTGGAGTCGTTTGGCGAATTCGCGCGGGAGGTGTTGCAGACATTGCCGTGCGTCAAAGAGATCTACTCGAGCTTTTCCTACAAATCGGTGCGGCCTTTGCGCGTGATTCCGCTGCCGCGCTGAGGGGCTGAGCCCGTGGGCACATTGGCTACCTGATCTTTGCCGGAATTGGCTATTTCTCCTGAGTGCTGCGCTGACTAATCTGGCCACCAATTTCCAGTGTTCAGGAGCTCTACCATGCAACCCCGTACCGATTTCTACACCGCTTCCCCAGACGCCATGAAAGCCATGCTCGCCCTGGAAACCGCAGTGGGCAAACTGTCCATCGAACTGCCCCTGCTGGAACTGGTGCGCCTGCGCGTGTCGCAGATCAATGGCTGCGCCTTCTGCCTCGATATGCACACCGCCGATGCGCGCAAGGGCGGTGAGACCGAACGCCGCCTGTACACATTGTCGGCCTGGCGCGAAACGCCGTTCTTCACCCCGCGTGAACGCGCCGCCCTGGCCTGGGCCGAAAGCCTGACCCTGGTCAGCCAGACCCGCGCCGCAGACGAAGACTACAACGCACTCGCCGCCGAGTTCAGCCCCCAGGAACAGGTCGATCTGAGCGTCGCCATCGCCACCATCAACAGCTGGAACCGCCTGGCGGTGGGCTTTCGCAAGATGCCCAAGTAAGCCCGGGGCCGTGCGCGGTCAGAAGTTGACCGAGGCACTCAGGCGCGCGGTCAGCGGCGCGCCCTGGAACAGGTAGTCATCGCCCATGTACTCGCCCGCGTCGCGCCAGTAGCGTTTGTCGAACAGGTTGTCGACACTCAGGCGAAACACCGTTTCATAGCCATCGACTTTGGTGGTGTAACGGCTGCCGACGTTGACCACCGCATAGTCCCCGACCTCGACGTTGCCGCTGCGGTTGGCGTACTTCTTGGCGCTGTATTGCACGCCGCCCAGGACCGCCAGGCCGTTGACCCACGGCAGCGCGTAGTCGGCGTAGACACTGGCGCGCAGCTTGGGCACGTTGATCGCCTGGTGGCCTTCGTAGTCCGGCGTGCCGCTGCCGCTGACCCGCGCCCGAATCGCCGCGACGCTGGTGGCGATCTGCAGGCGGTCGGTGGCCCAACCATTCGCCGACAGTTCTAGCCCGGTGTTCTTCTGTTCGCCTTGTTGCACGTAGGTGAAACTCCCGGCGCCATCTGGCTTGGCGTACTGGTAGGCCTGGCGCGTCTGGAACACGGCCGCGGCGAAGCTGATGCGGCGCCAGTCGTATTTCACGCCGGCTTCTATTTGTCGCGACACGGTCGGGGCCAGGGTCTCGTCCGCGTTGTTCGCGAACCACGGCGCCGTGCCGCCCAGGGACAGGCCCTTGCTGTAGCTGGTGTACAGCGAGATGTTTTCAATCGGCTTATAGATCAGCGAGGCCTGGGGCAGGAACACGTACTGCTGGGTATGGCGCGCCTGGTCGCCATTGCTGTCAAAGGCTTGTTCATCGAGGCGCACTTCGCGACCGCCGAGGAGGGTTTGCCACTGCTCGTTGAAGCGGATGCGGTCGGTGACGAACACGCCGTACTGGCGGCTGTCGAGGGTGCGATGGCTGTCGTTCAGCGGTACGTTGGTCGGCGCAAACGTCGGCGCGTCCTGATTGATATTGCCGCTGCCGATGTACTCGTTGACCGCCTTGCGCTTGTCGATCACCCGGCGAAACGCGCTGGTGCCGAAGGTCAATTCATGGCCCAGGCCGGCGGTGTCGAACAGCCCGGTCATGGCCGCCTGCACTTCATCGTCGCGGCGGGTGTCGTCGGGGCTGCGGTAGTCGTAGATGTCGTAGTTGCCGTCTGAGCCGAAGTAGTTTCCGACCCCGTTCGTGTCGCCGCCCCAGGCGAACGAACTGTAGTCATCGATCACCACCTTGCTGCGCGCCGCGCTGACACTGCCTTTCCACTGGTCGCTGAAGCGGTATTCGAACTTGCCGTTGAGGTTCAGCGAATCGATACCGACCTGCTTGGAACCGCTTTGATGGCCCAGCAGCTGTTTCGGCGATGCATCGTGGGGCACTTCACTGCCGCCCAGCAGTTGGTAGCCCGGCACCGAGCGCTGTTGTTTGTTCTGGTATTCGGCATCCAGTTGCAGCACCGCGTCGGGGCTGATGTTCCAGTCGAACGCCAGGGACAGGAAGTCGCGCTGGCCGTTGGCGTGTTCCACGTAGGAATTGAGGTCTTCATGGGCCACGTTGGCGCGCAGGCCGAACTGCCGCTCGCTGCCGAACCAGCCGCCGACGTCGGTGGCGATATAACCGCTGCCGCGGTCGTCGGTGGACACCGTCACCGAACGCACGTCTTGCGGGCGCTTGGTCACGTAGTTGATCACGCCGCTGGGCTCGGAGATCCCGCTTTGCAGGCCGGCCAGGCCCTTGAGTACTTCCACCTGCTGTTTGTTTTCCAGGGCGACGTTCTGCTCGCCGGTGATGGTGCGGCCGTTGATCTTGTAGCTGCTCGCCGCGTTCAGCGAGAAGCCGCGCACCACGAAGTTTTCGTAGTAGCCGATCGGCGCGTAGCTATCGCCCACCGAGGCGTCGTTGCGCAGCACTTCGCTGAGCAGGCGGGCTTGCTGGTCCTTGATCAGGGCGGCGTTGATCACGCTGATCGAGGCGGGAGTGTCCAGCAGCGGCGCTTCATTGAAACCGCCGACCGAGGCGGTTTCACTGCGATAACCGGACTCATCCTGGCCCTGGACCTGTACCGCCGGCAGTTCAATTTCCGCAGCCAGGCTGCTGCCGATGCCACCGCTGAGCAGCAGGCCGAGGGCGAAACGTGACGTGACGACGGGGCGAAAACGCAGAACCATGGGGCAAGGCCTTAAAGCGCAGGACGGGGGGCGCATAAGCTAGGCATAAGTGCGCGCATTTACAAGGATTCGCGCATTGAGACATCCGGTCTCAGCGCGCACGCCGATTTATGTGCGCCTCGACAGCCCTGGCGTGCATCTGCGATAGACGAGGCTTCTCTCATCGTTGCAGGAGGTCGTCATGAGTACCGCTGGAAACCTCATCGCTGGAAAAGTTGCGCTGGTGACTGGCGCCGGGCAGGGCATCGGCCGCGCCATCGCCCTGCGCCTGGCACGGGACGGTGCCGATATCGCGCTGGTGGATATCAATGGCGCCAAGCTCGAAGCCGTGGCTGCTGAAATCGTCGCGGCAGGGCGCAAGGCCTCGGTGTTCATCGCCGACGTGTCCAAGCGCGAACAGGTGGTGGCCGCCGTCGAACATGCATACCAGACCCTCGGTGGTTTCGACATCATCGTCAACAACGCCGGGGTGGCGCAGATCGATTCACTGCTGGACGTCAGCCCCGAGCAGGTCGAGCGCACCCTGGGCATCAATGTGCAGGGTGTGTTGTGGGGCATCCAGGCCGCCGGCAAGAAGTTCAAGGCGCTCAAGCAGAAGGGCAAGATCATCAACGCCTGCTCGATCGCCGGGCATGAAGGTTTTGCCCTGCTGGGCGTGTACTCGGCGACCAAGTTCGCCGTGCGCGCCCTGACCCAGGCGGCGGCCAAGGAACTGGCCAGCGCCGGGATTACGGTCAATGCTTATTGCCCGGGCGTGGTCGGCACCGATATGTGGGTCGAGATCGACAAGCGCATGGCCGAGATTACCGGCGCCGAAGTCGGTGCGACCTATAAGAAGTATGTGGACGGGATTGCCCTGGGCCGTGCGGAAACGCCTGAGGATGTGGCCGGGCTGGTGTCTTACCTGGCGGGGCCGGATGCGGACTACATGACCGGCCAGTCGCCGTTGATCGATGGTGGGATTGTGTACCGATAACGCGGTTCAAAGGTGGGAGTGGGCTTGCCCGCGAAGGCGGCGGTTCAGTCACGGCATCGGTGGCTGATACACCGCCATCGCGGGCAAGCCCGCTCCCACATGTTTGACCGTGCTGGGTCAGATATGTTTGCCCGGCATGTCGATGCCCAGTTGGTTGACCCGGCGATACAGGGTCGCCCGCGAAATCCCCAGCGCCTGGGCCGTCGGCGACGGCTTCCAGCGATGCCGGATCAGTGCATCCAGCACCACCTGGCGTTCCGGGCTGACACGTTGTTCCACGTCGGCCTCGATCTGCTCGCCGCGCACCTCCACGGGCAAGTCTGCCAGTTGGATGGTGCCGCCGTCGCACACCGCACAGGCATACGCCAGCACATGGCGCAGTTGTCGCACATTGCCCGGCCAGGCATAGCCGAGCAGTACCTCCAGCGCGGCGGGGCCGATGCCCACGGAGATTGCGCCGCTGTGCGCCTCCTGTTCCAGCAGCCGATTGATCAAGGCTAGCTTGTCGCTGCGCTCGCGTAAGGGCGGCAGGCAGAACCGTGCACAGCCCAGGCGAAAGTACAGGTCTTCGCGAAAGCGCCCCTCGCTGACCAGCACCGCCAGGTCGCGGTGGCTGGCGCAGATCACCTGGATATCCACCGCACGGGTTTTTGCCGCACCCAGCGGCGCCACTTCACCTTCGGCCAATACCCGCAGCAAGCGCGTCTGCAGGGCCAGCGGCATATCGCCGATTTCATCGAGGAACAGCGTGCCGCCATCGGCCTGCAACAACAGCCCGGGCATGCCCTTGTTCGACGCGCCGGTAAAGGCCCCGGCGACATAGCCGAACAGCTCGCTTTCGATGAGGTTTTCCGGGATCGCCGCGCAGTTCACCGCCACGAAGGGCCCGTCGCGACGAGCGCTGCGCTCATGCAGTTGGTGCGCGAAGACTTCCTTGCCGGCGCCGGTTTCACCCTGCACCAGCACCGGCAGGTTGCGGTCCTTGACCCGCAAGGCCAGGCGCAGGTGTTCTTCCACCCGGGGGTCGACCTGATTGTTTACGGCCTTCGCTGGACGCGCCGGCTTACGCCGCGGCGCGCTGACCCGCACATGCAATGCGCCGGGCTCGCCCAGCCAGTGCAGCTGTTGCGCCGATTGATCGGTGACCGCGCGCAACGCATCCAGGTCGAAGACCTCGCCGATATGCGCCGGCACCTGGCCAAAGCGCCGACGCAGGGCCTGGCGCGCCTTGCTGTTCAACGCATGCAGGCGCCCATCCTGGTCCCAGGCCAGCAGCAGGTCGGGCTGGCTGTCGACATAGCCTGGCGTGCTGTGGGCCTGGAGCACCCAGTGCTGACGGGCGCTGTGCATGAAGAAGGCATTTTCGATGGCTTGTGCGCTCTGCGCCACCATCTGCCGCACCAGATGCTGGCTGCGCCGGTCATCCGGGGATTTGAGCGCCGAGGCGTCCATCACCCCCAGCAGGTTGCCCTGGGGGTCGAAGATCGGCGCGGCGGAGCAGGTCAGCCCGATAAATGCCGCGCGAAAGTGATCGCGCTTATGCACCGTCACGGCAGCCTTGCTGGTCAGCACCGTGGCCACGCCGCAGGTGCCTTCTTCGGCTTCCGACCAGCAGGTGCCCAGGTACAGGCCGGCCTTGCGGCAATCGGTGCGAATCGCCGTGTCCACGCGGTGGTCGATGGTCTGGCCCTGGGCGTCGGTGAGCATCACGCAGTAGTCGGCATGGCGCACGCGGTGGTGGAGTTGGCCGACTTCTTCGCTGGCAATGTGCATGAACAGTTCGGCGCGCTCACGGCATTCCTTGAGCAGCGGTTCACTGAGAATGCGTGGCCCTTGCAGCGAGCCAGGGTCGAGGTGGTGTTGCTCCATGGAACGGCGCCATGAATCGAAAATCAGCGACGGCACCGGAGCCTGGGGCAGGCGATCGGCATTGCGGACCACGCGACTGACGCAGTCGACATGGTCTTTGGAGTTCGCGGCGAGCATAAGGCCTCCGGTTCTCGATCTTTTGTTGTTATGCCCGCCATTAAGCGCGCATGCGCGCAGGGGGACAAGGGCGGCCTGACCAACTGCCCGGTGTGAGACGCAGCGTCTCATCCGGCCGCGCACGCCACGGGCAGGTTGCAATGGCGCGTCTCATTCTGTGGTTGGCGGCCGCCACCGCACAACCGTATGGCACTGCTCTGGATCAAGCCTGTGCGAGGTTTTTCGAGGCGTTGGCACAGGCTGTGCTGAAGGTCTTGCAACTGGCTGCAGCCAGCCTTTTGTGTGTCGAGACAACCTGGAGAACAACAAGATGTCCACTCACCTGTCCACTGATCAACTGCTCCATGCCTACACTGTGATGCGTACCATCCGCGATTTCGAGGAACGCCTGCACGTGGAATTCGCCACTGGCGAGATCCCAGGTTTCGTCCACCTGTATGCCGGCCAGGAAGCCAGCGCCGCCGGGGTCATGGCCCACCTCAACGATGAAGATTGCATCGCCTCCAACCACCGTGGCCACGGCCACTGCATCGCCAAGGGCGTGGACGTGTTCGGCATGATGGCCGAGATCTACGGCAAGAAAACCGGGGTGTGCGGTGGCAAGGGCGGTTCCATGCACATTGCCGACCAGGAGAAAGGCATGCTCGGCGCCAACGGCATCGTCGGTGCCGGCGCGCCCTTGGCGGCCGGGGCGGCGCTGGCCTCCAAGCTCAAGGGCAGCCAGGGCGTGGCCGTGGCGTTTTTCGGCGACGGCGGCTCCAACGAGGGTGCGGTGTTCGAGGCCATGAACCTGGCCGCAATCATGAAACTGCCGTGTCTGTTCGTGGCTGAAAACAACGGCTACGCCGAAGCCACCGGCTCGGGCTGGTCGGTAGCGTGCAAAGACATCGCCGAGCGCGCCGTGGGCTTCGGCATGCCGGGGGTGATCGTCGACGGCAATGATTTCTTCGCCGTCCACGCGGCCCTGGGGGTGGCCGTGGAACGTGCGCGCAGCGGCCAGGGGCCGACGCTGGTGGAGGTCAAGTTGAGCCGTTTCTACGGCCACTTCGAAGGCGACGCGCAAACCTATCGCGGCCCCGACGAAGTGAAGAACCTGCGCGAATCCCACGATTGCCTGGTGCTGTTTCGCCAACGCTGCAGCGCCGAAGGCTGGCTCGATGCGGCGCAGTTCGAGCGCATCGACGCGGAGGTCGCGCAACTGATCGAAGACGCCGTGCGCCTGGCCAAGTCCGATCCCAAGCCCCAGGCCGCAGACCTGCTCAGTGATGTCTACGTCGCTTACCGCTAATCGCCACCCACTACAAAAATAATCCGTGGAGAATTGATCATGGCTCGCAAAATCAGTTATCAGCAGGCAATCAACGAAGCCCTGGCCCAGGAAATGCGTCGCGACCAGAGTGTGTTCATCATCGGCCAGGACGTGTCCGGCGGCACCGGCTCTCCCGGCGAGCAGGATGCCTGGGGCGGCGTGCTCGGCGTGACCAAGGGCCTGTACCCGGAGTTTCCCGACCGCGTCTTGGATGCGCCGTTGTCCGAAATCGGTTACGTCGGCATGGCGGTCGGCGCGGCCACCCGCGGCATGCGCCCGGTGTGCGAGTTGATGTTCGTCGACTTTCTCGGCTGCTGCCTCGACCAGTTGCTCAACCAGGCCGCCAAGTTCCGCTACATGTTCGGCGGCAAGACCGCCACGCCGCTGGTGGTGCGCGCCATGTACGGCGCCGGCCTGCGCGCCGCCGCGCAGCATTCGCAGATGCTCACCTCGATGTGGACGCACATCCCCGGCCTCAAAGTGGTGTGCCCGGCCACGCCCTATGACGCCAAGGGCATGCTGATCCAGGCGATCCGCGACAACGACCCGGTGATCTTCCTCGAACACAAAATGCTCTACAGCCTGCAGGGCGAAGTACCGGAAGAGCTGTACACCGTGCCTTTCGGCGAAGCCAATTACGTGCGCGAAGGCAATGACGTGACCCTGGTCACCTACGGGCGCATGGTGCATATCGCCCTGGAAGCCGCTGCCAACCTGGCGCGCCAAGGCATCGACTGCGAAGTACTCGACCTGCGCACCACCAGCCCGCTGGACGAAGACAGCATCCTGGAAAGCGTGGAGAAGACCGGCCGCCTGGTGGTGATCGACGAGTCCAACCCGCGCTGCTCGATCGCCACCGATATCAGCGCGCTGGTCGCGCAGCGCGGGTTTTCGTTCTTGCGCGCGCCGATCGAAATGGTCACCGCGCCGCACACGCCGGTGCCGTTCTCCGATGCGCTGGAGGATCTGTACATCCCCAACGCAGCGAAGATCGAAGCCGCGGTGTTGAAGATCGCCGATAAGAGGACTGCCGCATGATCCATATCTTGACCATGCCCAAGTGGGGCTTGTCGATGACCGAAGGCCGCGTGGATGTCTGGCTCAAACAGCCGGGCGACCGGGTGGAGAAGGGCGAGGAAGTGCTCGACGTGGAGACCGACAAGATCTCCAGCAGCGTCGAGGCGCCATTCAGTGGCGTGCTGCGCCGCGTGCTGGCGCTGAGCGACGAGACCTTGCCGGTGGGCGGGCTGCTCGGGATCGTGGTGGAGGGCGAGGCCACGGAAGCCGAGATTGATGCGGTAATCGAGGGTTTCCAGGCCAGCTTCGTGTCGAGTGCGGCCGAGGCGCAAGCGTCCGGGCCCAGCGCGCAGAAAGTCGAGGTGGGCGGGCGGCTTTTGCGTTATCTCGACCTCGGTGAGGGCGGCACGCCGTTGGTGCTGGTCCACGGGTTTGGCGGCGACTTGAACAACTGGCTGTTCAACCACCCGGGGTTGGCGGCGCAGCGCCGGGTGATCGCCCTGGACCTGCCGGGCCATGGCGAGTCGGGCAAGCAACTGCGCAGCGGCGATGCCGACGAGTTGAGCCAGGCGCTGCTGGCGTTGCTCGATCATCTCGCGCTCGACCGCGTCCACCTGGCCGGCCACTCAATGGGTGGCCTGGTCAGCCTGACCGTGGCGCGCCAGGCCCCCGCGCGGGTCGCCTCGCTGACCCTGATCGCCAGCGCCGGGCTCGGCGAAGAGATCAACGCGGACTACTTGCACGGCTTCACCGACGCGACTAACCGCAACGCGCTCAAGCCGCACTTGATTCAACTGTTCAGCGACCCGGCGCTGGTCACGCGGCAGATGCTGGAGGACATGCTCAAGTTCAAGCGCCTCGAAGGCGTGGATCAAGCGTTGCGCCAGCTCAATGCCCAGCTGTTCGAGGGCGGGCGGCAGCGCCTGGATCTGCGCAATATTGTCGGGCAGCAGCCAAGCCTGGTGATCTGGGGCAGCGACGACGCAATCATCCCGGCCCGACATGCCGAGGGGCTTGAGGCTCAGGTGGAAATCCTGCCGGGGCAGGGGCATATGGTGCAGTTGGAGGCGGCGGAGCGGGTCAACCAGTTGATGGCAACCTTCCTCAACTCCCAGCCTTGATGCAGTCCAATGTGGGAGGGGCGGTGCGACGATTCGACTTGCCCCCGATAGCGGTGTCTCAGTCAATATTCCTGGTGACTGACCCATTGCCATCGGGGGCAAGCCCCCTCCCACCATTTAGAGTGCATTTCAAAAGTTGGAGGCGGCGGAGCGGGTCAACCAGTTGATGGCAACCTTCCTCAACTCCCAGCCTTGATGCAGTCCAATGTGGGAGGGGCGGTGCGACGATTCGACTTGCCCCCGATAGCGGTGTCTCAGTCAATATTCCTGGTGACTGACCCATTGCCATCGGGGGCAAGCTCCCTCCCACCATTTAGAGTGCGTTTCAAACGGCGCGCTTGAGGGTTTCGCTCGGCAGCTCCTTGAACAACGCCCGGTAGCTATTGGAAAACCGCCCCAAATGCCAGAACGACCAGTTCATCGCCACTTGCGCCACTGTGGCCGCGGCTGAACTCAACAACTCCCGCCGCGCCCCGTTCAAGCGGCGCAAACGCAACCACTGCGCCGGGCTCATTCCGGTGTAGGTCTTGAAGCCTTGTTGCAACTGGCGCAACGGCACGCCGGCGATCTGCGCCAGCTCCAGCAGGTTGACGGTGTCATCCGGTGCATCGACCGCCCATTCGCCGATGCGCGTCATCAGCCGGCGCTCTTCGCTGCGGCGCTGCAATGACTGGCGGTCCAGGCATACGCAGGCGTTGTCGAGAATGAACAGGCAATCGTCGAGCAACTGCTGGGTGAGGGCATCGCGGCTGATCGGGTCGGTGGTGCCGGACAACCGTGTGAGCGTGCCACTGAGCCAGCGGCTGAATAACGCATTCTGCTGGCAGGTCAGCGGCGCCATGAACAACCCTTCGAGTTTCGCCACATCCAACCGATGGCGCTGCACAAACTGCGGCCCGAATACCACCGCCACTTCACGGTAGTTCTCCGGGGTGATCCAGGTGTTGCGGCTCTCGCCATTGAGCAGGTACAGCGCGTTGTCGCTGCCGTCGAAACAGAACGCCAGGGCCCCCGGCGGCGCGTTGAAATGCTGCTCCACCCGGGTGTTCATGCTCTCTTCGTAGACCTCCACGCCGTGCAGGTCGAGGTAGCGGATCTGCCCGGCAAAATGCCCGGGGGACATCTGCTGGTAGTGCTGCACCCAGCCGGGTGTCGCACGGCATTGAGCGGCCACATCACCGGTGGTGAAGGCCTGTACGCGCAAAGCGGTTGCCTGTGTCATGGGGGGAACCTGCTCGCACTCTATTGGTGCGTTGTGTTCGGAGCAAAGTGGATAGATGCCGTGGCGCGGCGAGCCCAAGATAGACCTCAATGCGCCGGAAGTACAAGCCGGTGCAGTCTCCCACCCATGACGAGGTCCTTATGAACGCCCCCTTCGATCAGCTGTCCGCCTGGCTGAAAGAACACAAGATTACCGAGGTCGAATGCGTGATCAGTGATTTGACTGGCATCGCACGCGGCAAGATTGCGCCCACCAACAAGTTCCTGCATGAGCGAGGCATGCGCCTGCCGGAAAGTGTGTTGCTGCAAACGGTAACCGGGGACTTTGTCGACGACGATGTCTACTACGACCTGCTCGACCCGGCCGACATCGACATGGTCTGCCGCCCGGTGGCCCACGCCACCTACGTGGTGCCATGGGCGATTGAACCGACCGCCATCGTGATCCACGACACCTTCGACAAGCAGGGTAACCCCATCGAGCTGTCGCCGCGCAACGTGCTGAAAAAGGTGTTGCAGCTCTACGCCGAGCAGGGCTGGCAGCCGATTGTCGCGCCGGAAATGGAGTTCTACCTGACCCAGCGCTGCGATGACCCGGACCTGCCGCTGAAAACCCCGGTCGGCCGCTCCGGGCGGGCCGAAACCGGTCGCCAGTCGTTCTCCATCGACGCCGCCAACGAGTTCGACCCACTGTTCGAAGACGTCTACGACTGGTGCGAAGCCCAGGGCCTGGACCTCGACACACTGATCCACGAAGACGGCCCGGCGCAGATGGAAATCAACTTCCGCCACGGTGACGCCCTGGATCTTGCCGACCAGATCACCGTGTTCAAACGCACCCTGCGCGAAGCCGCGCTCAAGCACAATGTGGCCGCGACCTTCATGGCCAAGCCGGTGGCCGACGAGCCGGGCAGCGCGATGCACCTGCACCAGAGCGTGGTCGACATCGCCACGGGCAAGCCGGTGTTCGTCGACGCCGACGGCCAGATGAGCACGCTGTTCCTGCACCACATCGGCGGCCTGCAGAAGTACATCCCCAAGCTGCTGCCGATGTTTGCGCCCAACGTGAATTCGTTCCGCCGCTTCCTGCCGGACACCTCGGCGCCGGTCAACGTGGAATGGGGCGAAGAAAACCGCACTGTCGGCCTGCGCGTGCCGACATCGAACCCCGACGCCATGCGCGTGGAAAACCGCCTGCCCGGCGCGGATGCCAACCCGTACCTGGCGATCGCCGCCAGCCTGTTGTGTGGCTACCTGGGCATGATCGAAAAGATCGAGCCGAGCGCGCCGGTGGAAGGCCGCGCCTATGAGCGGCGCAACCTGCGCCTGCCGATCACGCTCGAGGATGCGCTGGTGCGTATGGAGGAGTGCGCGACGGTCAAGCAATACCTGGGCGACAAATTCGTGCGCGGCTACGTCGCGGTCAAACGCGCCGAGCATGAGAATTTCAAGCGGGTGATCAGTTCCTGGGAGCGTGAGTTCCTGCTGTTGAGCGTCTAAACAATCATAAAGGGGTGTCGATATGCGTCTGATGAAAAAACTTCTCCCGCTGGCCCTGGTGGCAGCATTCAGCAGCGCCGCGCAGGCGGAGCCGACGGTCAGTGTCTACAACTGGACCGACTACATCGGCGAAACCACCTTGGCCGACTTCCAGGCCAAGACGGGGATCAAGGTGATCTACGACGTGTTCGACTCCAACGAAACCCTGGAGGGCAAGCTGCTGGCGGGGCGCACCGGGTATGATGTGGTGGTGCCGTCCAACCACTTCCTGGCGCGCCAGGTCAAGGCCGGCGCGTTCCTCAAGCTCGACCGCGCGCAGTTGCCCAATTTCAAGAACCTCGACCCCAAGCTGCTCAAGCTGCTGGAGAAAAACGACCCGGGCAACGCGCACTCGGTGCCGTACCTGTGGGGCACCAACGGCATCGGCTACAACGTCGACAAGGTCAAGCAGGTGCTCGGCATCGACCATATCGATTCGTGGGCGGTGCTGTTCGAGCCGGAGAACCTCAAGAAGCTCAACCAGTGCGGCGTGGCCTTCCTCGACTCGGCGGATGAGTTGTTCCCGGCGATCCTCAACTACATGGGCAAGGACCCGCGCAGCGAGAACCCTGAAGACTACAAACAGGCGCAAGCCAAGCTGTTGACGCTGCGGCCTTACATCACCTACTTCCATTCCTCCAAGTACATCTCGGATTTGGCCAACGGCGATATCTGCGTGGCGTTCGGTTATTCCGGCGACGTGTTCCAGGCCGCCAACCGCGCCAAGGAAGCCAAGAACGGGGTGAACATTGCCTATTCGATTCCCAAGGAAGGCTCCAACCTGTGGTTTGACCTGCTGGCGATCCCCGCCGATGCGAGCAACCCGAAAGCAGCCCACGCGTTTATCAACTACCTGCTCGACCCTGAAGTCATCGCCAAAGTCAGCGCCTCGGTCGGCTATGCCAACGCCAACCCGGCAGCCAAGGCCTTCATGGATCCGGAACTGGTGAACAACCCTGAGGTGTACCCGTCCCAGGCCGTGCTCGACAAACTCTATATTTCCACCACGCCGACCCCGGCGACCATGCGCCTGATGACCCGCGCCTGGAGCAAAGTGAAGACCGACAAATGATCCAATCGAACGACCACGCCCGGTCCTATTACCGGGCCTCGGCCAATGCCATGCCCGAGCGTCCGGCCTTGGCCGCCGACTTGAGCGCAGATGTGTGTGTGATCGGCGGTGGGTTCACCGGGGTCAATACCGCCATCGAACTGGCCCAGCGCGGGCTGTCGGTGATCCTGCTGGAGGCGCGGCGCATCGGTTGGGGCGCCAGCGGGCGCAACGGCGGGCAATTGATTCGCGGCATCGGCCACGACGTGTCGGGCTTTGCCAAGTATGTGGGCGAGGAGGGTGTGCGTTATCTGGAGCGGGCCGGGATTGATTCGGTCACGTTGGTGGGGGAACGCGTTCGCACGCAGGGTATCGATTGCGACCTGCGCTGGGGCTTTTGCGAACTGGCCAATACCGCGGCGCAGTTCGCTGCGTTCAAGGGCGAGCAGGAGCGCCTGTCGGCGCAGGGCTACAACCATGAGCTGCGTGTGGTGGGGCCGCAGGATATGCACCAGGTCGTCGGCTCGCAGGTCTATGCCGGCGGCCTGGTGGACATGGGGTCCGGGCACCTGCACCCATTGAATCTGGTGTTGGGCGAGGCGCGGGTGGCCGAATCCCTGGGGGTGCGGATTTTCGAGCACACCTCAGCGTTGGAACTGCTCCACGGCGACACCGTGCAGGTGCGCTGCGCCGGCGGTACGGTGCGCGCGGCCAATCTGGTGCTGGCCTGCAACGCGCACCTGGAGGAACTGGAGCCGCGCTTGAGCGGCAAGGTACTGCCCGCCGGCAGCTACATCATTGCCACCGAACCGTTAACGGCGTTGCTGGCCGAGCAATTGATCCCGCAGAACCTGGCGTTGTGCGACCAGAAAGTCGGCTTGGACTACTACCGACTGACCGCCGACCGACGCCTGTTGTTCGGCGGCGCCTGCCATTATTCGGGGCGTGATCCGCAGGACATCGCCGCGTATATGCGACCGAAGATGCTCCAGGTATTCCCGCAACTGGCCAATACCGCGATCGAGTTCCAGTGGGGCGGCAAGATCGGCATCACCGCCAATCGCTTTCCCCAGGTCGGGCGGCTAAAACAGTACCCGAACGTGTTGTATGCCCAGGGCTATTCCGGCCATGGGCTGAACGTGAGCCATTGGTGTGCGCGGCTGCTGGCTGAAGCCATCCATGCCGGGCACAGCCAGGGCCTGGAGGTGTTCAGCCAGGTGCCGCACATGACCTTTCCGGGCGGCAAGGTCTTGCGCTCGCCGTTGTTGGCGTTGGGGATGCTGTGGTATCGGTTGCGGGAGACCCTGCAGTGATGAGCTGCCGCCGCATGGGGGCGGTTGGATTGAGCCGCACCTAAGGCTGCAAGGAAAACCGCTTTTCCTCGTCATGGCAAGGTTGCGCCTACGGCCCTGTAGTTGAGCGTGGAATCGGTTGCTGTGCCATACACGATCGCCCCGGAGCGGGTAATGCCCTCCAGCCGGCTCATCCGTCCGTCCAAAAGAGGGTTGATCTCCACGGTGCCGTTGACGCCGTCCCAGTAGGCGCCGCTGGGGTATTGGTTGGCATCGAAACTGTTCAAGGCGACGGTGTCGTTATCCGCCAAACCCACCGCGTTGGTCTGGGCGCTGCCAGGCAGCGGCTGGATCGACTGCACGCTGAACGAGTTGGTGGGGTCTGGCCAAAAGAGTGCTTTCTCGAAACCCGACGGGTCCCTGCCATACGCGAGTATATGCCCGGGGTTGTTGATCGACACCGCGTAATTCTGCGCATTGAGGGGCATGGTCAGCAGCAGGGGCGCGCTGCTGGGTGTTCCCCAGAATGCCGTTTGCGGCACATCGCCGGTAGCGCCGCTGAACACGCAGGTACCGACCACCTGAAGCTGATCGTTCATGCCCACCGCCCAGCAATAGCTGGCGCCGGAGGGGCTGGCCAGCGCGGTCAACACGTAGCTGCTGCCGTTCCAGGTGGCGACGGTGGGTTTGGGCGTGGCATTGGCCCCCGGACAGTTCATGACGACACTGGGATAGCCGTTGATCAAGGTGTTGTTCACGTCGATCCCGGCACAGTTGTCGCCATAGTTGGAAACGCGTTGGGGCGTGGCATTGCCCGGGGTATACAGCACCACGGTTGCCTGTAACGTGGCGCTGATGCTTTGAGCCAGGGCCGCGCCTAGCAGGTTCAGGGCGGTGGGCACGGTCTGGACATCGGCGGGTCGCAGCAGGGGAAACAGCAAGGTGCCAGGCAAGGGGGCCGTCGCCGTCGGCAGGCCACTGGGCGTCGCTGCATTCCAGAATACGGCAAAACTGAGATTGGCGGCGTTGGCGCAACTTCCCAGCATCCAGCCACTGTTAGCGATTGCCTCGACGCTGCACGGTTGCCCGTTCACCAGCGGCGGCAAGACCTGTTGAGGGCCGCTCAGCGATGCGGCGTACCAAGGATTGCTGTTGGCGCTGACCGTAGCGGATGAACAATTGCCCACGGCTTGTGCGCTATCGTTGACGCTACTGGTTGAACATTGCGCCCCGGCCGCACTGCCCGAGTCGACGTATGTGGCGGCACTGGCGGTTACACCATAGCCGTACAGCAGCGAGGCGCCGAGCAGTGTCAGCGCAGTGATCGAGGTTTTGAAATAACGCGGCATGATGAGTCCCTCCCTGGAGTGTTTACCTGTCGGTGCCGTATGGACAGGCGCCGTTGCGTACCAGTAAACGCTGGAGATGGGGGCGTTACAACTGTCATTTCTAACAGGTACAGAACGAGTGGCTGTGCGTTAGCATCGGTGTTTTTGCGCCCTGCGGGCCGTCCAGGCACGCAGATGATTTCAGTGGTCCGGTACGGCATGGCGTCAATCTCGAGCATCCATCGCGCCACGAATAGGGGGTGAAGTGACGAATCGGCTGGCGTACATTGTTCAACCCCGGTCGCCAGCAACTGTCGGTGCGACAGATCTGGCGATCTGAATTGTTTATTGTCTGGAGTATTGATTGTGCCTACAGCTTCTTCTGTCATTGAAGTTCCGGTTTCGGCCGATCAGGTGTGGCAATTGGTCGGCGGTTTTGACGCCCTACCGGACTGGCTGCCATTGATCGTCGAGAGCAAGCCGGGCGACGGCGGGCGCCTGCGTCACCTGAAGACCGCCGATGGCGGCGTGGTGGTGGAGCGCTTGCAGACCTTTGATAACGTGGCCCGCACTTACAGCTACAGCATCGAGGAGTCGCCGTTTCCGGTGAGTGCCTACCTGGCGACGTTGCGGGTCGAAGCCCTGACGGAGTCGTCGGCGAAGGTGACGTGGTCGGGCGTGTTCACCCCGGTGCCGGGCACCACCGACGAGGCGGTGGAGGCTTTGTTTGCCGGCGTGTACCGCGGTGGGCTTGAGGCGCTGCGCGCCAACTTCCCGGCTTGACCTGATCGATCGGGCAACCGACACCCAATGTGGGAGGGAGCAAGCCCCCTCCCACCGTTTCGATCGGTGTCGTGTCTGGTTTATTTGGGCATCAGTTGCTGGCGACACTCCAGCACCAACCGCGCACCGCCGCGTTGGCTGGTGCCGACGTCCAGCTTGAAACCGTGCAGATTGATGATCGCCGCGACAATCGACAAGCCCAGCCCAAACCCACCTTGCTGGTCGCTTTCATCCACGCGATAGAACCGCTGGAACACCGCCTTGCGTTCCGCTGTTGGGATGCCGGGGCCGGAGTCGTGGACTTCGATACGCGTGCTGCCCGCATCGTTGACCGCGCGCAAAATCACTTCGCCGCCCGCGGGGGTGAACTTGATCGAGTTGCTCAGCAGGTTGGCCAGGGCCTCGAACAGCAAGGCCCGGTCGCCGGTGATCCAGGGCAAGGATGTTGGGATGTCGAGCACCAGTTGCAGTTCGCCTTCCTCGGCCAGGGGCAGGTAGAAGTCGTGCAGTTCGCGCAGCAGCGGCAGTGGGTCCATCACCAGGAAGCCCGAGCGGCGTTGGTGGTCTTCCAGTTCCGAGATCCGCAACAACCCGCGAAAGCGCGCCATCAGCGTGTCGGTCTCCGCGATGGCGTCGTCCAGCTGCACCGCGTGGGCCGAGTCGTGTTCGGCTTGTTGCTTGATGCGATAGAGCTGCGCGCGCAAGCGGGTGAGCGGGGTGCGCAAGTCGTGGGCGATGTTGTCGCACACGCCTTTGACCTCGTTCATCAGCTTCTCGATGCGGTCGAGCATGGCGTTGACGATGGCGGCGAGCATGTCCAGTTCGTCACGCCGGTTCGACAGCGGCAGGCGATGGGTGAGGTCGCCGGCGACGATGGCCTCGGCGCTGGCCTGGATCCCGCGAATCCGTCGCAATGGGCGGCGGCGCAGCAAATGCCAGCCGGCGGCGCCGGGGATGATGGTCAGCGACACCGCCCACAGCAGCGCGTGCCAGATGATCCGGGTTACGCCGAACAGCGAACCGTTGGCGCGCACCAGCACCAGCCAGCGGCCATCGGCGGTGTGGGTGACCACGGCGTCGCAGCTGTCTTTGGGCAGTTTCGGGTCGTCGGAGTCGACGCAATTGGCCAGGGCGTGGATCTTGCCGTCCAGGGGCAAGTCGGGCGGTATCGCCTGGATCGGTCCGTTCAATGGGCGAAATTGCTCATCGAACAGGCCATAGGCGTCCACGCCCTTCATGTCAAAGGTCATGCTGGTGGTCAGGGCTTCCAACAGTTCTTCGCCGTCGAACCGCTGGAACAGGTGCTGGCGCTGCATCAGCGAATGGCGCGAGAGGTCGCTGAGGTAACCGGACACCTCGTAATACAGCACCCCCATGAGGATGCAGCTCCAAGCCACGAACAGCGAACTGTACAGCGCCAGCAAGCGGCTGCTGGAGGAACGCCAGCCCTTAGAGGGGTTCAGCAATGACATACCCGGAACCTCGTACCGTGCGGATCAGCGGCGTGAGGCCCGGTGGATCGATCTTCTTGCGCAGGCGACCGATGTGGACATCGATCAGGTTGGTCCCGGGGTCGAAGTGATAACCCCAGACTTCCTCGAAGATCATCATCCGCGACAGGATCTGCCCGGTGTTGCGCATCAGGAATTCCAGCAGTTTGTATTCGGTGGGCAGCAGGCTCAGCGGCTGCTCGGCGCGGCTGGCTTCACGGCTGATCAGGTTCAGCTCAAGGTCGGCCACGCGCAGCGCGGTTTCGAATTCCTTGACCGTGCTTTTGCGCCGCAGCAGCACTTCAACGCGGGCGGCCATTTCATCGGAGGCGAACGGTTTGGTCAGGTAGTCATCCCCACCGGCGCGCAGGCCGCGCACCCGCTCGTCGACATCGGAGAGCGCGCTGATCATCAGGATCGGCGTCGACACGCCGATGGTGCGCAGGGTGGTGACGATGGCCAGGCCATCGAGTTCCGGCAACATACGGTCGAGGGTGATCAGATCGTAATCACCACTCACGGCGCGGACCAGGCCTTCGCGGCCGTTGTCCACCCAATCAACATCCAGTCCATGGCTACTCAGCTCGGCGACGATCTCGCGGGCCGTTACGGCGTCATCCTCAATGGTCAAAATGCGGGTCATAGGATTACCTGGTGAGCGATTCACACTAGAAGTGTGGGCATTTTGCCAAGAAATGGCTGAACGCTTCCTAAATAAAACTTCATGTTGGCAAAACTGACACAGTTTTCATAAACACCGCCTGGCGCGCCAGCCCCCGTAGGTCGGTTATTTATCGTTATTAAAACCGTGGTTTTTAAACCTGTGAGATTTGACAGTTTACGCCCTCGCTCGAAGCAAATAGCGTGAGTCGACCAATCATGTTCAAGGGGCGTAGCCATGAACCAGACAACAGGAAGTTTTACCGCCAAGATCAATAACCCTCAGGTCAGTCCTCCCGAGCATTCCTTTCAAGGGGACGCCGATCAGATGATGATGTATTTCCTGGATAACAAGTTGTACATCAGTGCGACCGAAAAAATCGGCCCCGATATCAACGAGCGGCTCGGCTTCGATTTTGTTGTTTCGGACGTCCTGGACGATGGCGAGGAGCGAACGTATTCCCTTGGAAGTCAGGCCACGGGCACTTATTGGGCGCACGAAAACCTCGGCAGTGCACCCTACGTAGCGTTCACAGGGAGTCTCAGTCTGTCCCTTGACTCACAGGACCGGCTGGTCGGCACGTTCAGTTTTTCGGCCAAGCATGGCAGCAAGGACGTTGAAATCACGCAGGGCGTGATTAACCTGATCGGCTTGAGTTCGCGAATGTGCACACCGCAGATCACCGGCACCGGCTATATGCGCGGGTCAGTACCCGGCGGGCCGATGCCGGCGCCTGAGTTCGACGCGACGGAAGTGAGTCTCAGGAAGGTTGTAAGCACGTTTACTTACTGGCAGGTAATCGGTCGCCAATATGACGATCTTTCACGGGTTCAGAATCTGGTGCTGATTGTGGTGAGAGAAGAGGCGAAGGGTATGGCGTTTGACCTGGCCACCAGCAAGGAAGTGCAAGTTCAATTTGGCCGAATCAACTCTTTCGGTTTTGCCCATTCCATCAGTGGCAGCCTTGAATTTACTGCCTTGCCTGAGACCGGGCGTACAGTGGGCAGTGTGGATTGCATGGTGCAGAGGAACGAGGAGACGCCGTTTGCGGTGAGGGTGAATTTTGATATTTCCGAGTAGGTTTGAGGCTTGATCAAGCCCAAGTCGTCAGTCCCCTTGTGCAATGACCGGCCTGCGCCCGGGGACGCGGCGCTCGGGCGTCATCGTTAACGCTCTGCGCGAACAAGCCCGCGCCTGCAGATCCCTGGCGAGTCAGTCGTCGAAGCCCACCTGCTCATGAATCTCATCCACCTTCAACTCCAGGCGATACGCCACCGCAATGAACAGCGCCTGGCACAGGCACAACGTGGCGCTCAAGGAACGGAAGGCAAACGACGAGCCTTCATTGACCAACAGCACTGCGTTCGCGCGCTTGGCCAGGGGCGACAGGTTGCTGTCGGTAATGATCAGGGTCTTGGCCTGGTGGTGCTGGGCGATACGCAGGCAGTGCTGGGTTTCTTTGCCGTAGGGCGTGAAGCTGATGGCGATCACCAGGTCATTGGCGCGCACGCTGCGCATCTGCTCGCGGTAGCTGCCGCCCAGGCCTGAGATCAGGTGGATGCGCTTGTTGGTGTGTTGCAGGTTGTAGACCAGGTAATCGGCCACCGCAAACGAACGGCGCACGCCAACCACGTAGATGTTGTCGGCGTTGACCACCAGGTCGACGGCTTTTTCGAACGCCGCGTCATCCAGTTCCAGGCCCAGGCGCTCGATGCCCGAAAGCGTGGCATTGACACACTCGCGCGCCAGGTCGCCGCCGCTGGCCTTCTGCGACTTGTTGGCGATCATGCTGCGGATGCGCTGCTGATAGTTCTGCACCGGCGTGGTCTTGTGGGTGTACGCCTCGCGAAACAGCGCCTGCATCTCACTGAACCCGCTGAAGCCGAAACGCTGGGAGAACCGCACGATGGCCGACGGATGCACTTCGCATTCGCGGGCGATGTCGCTGATGCGGTCGACCATGATCCGGTCGCTCTGCTGGCTCATGTAGCTGGCGATGCGCTTGAGCTGGCGTGGCAGGCTTTCGTATTCGTCGGTGATCAGCTGCAACAGGCGTTCGGCATTGATCGCAGGGCTGGCGAGAGTGTCTTGGGAAGCGGTCTCGGGCGTGGCCGGCTGATCGGTGCGGGACATGGGCAATCCTTCTGGCGGGTTCATCTGGTGCGCTGATAGTGGGCGCAAGTCTACAGGGTAGGCGCAAAAAAATACCCCAGCATGCGCCAGCGAATGGACGGCTGAAACGATGCACTGTCGCTGGCGTGCCCCTATGCTGACGTATTGGAAAAAATATTCTACCAAAAATAATTATGGAATAAATATTGATTGGGCTCGCTGAACGTTCTAGTCTGCTCCCACCAAGAGCGTGTGCCGTCGCCACGGCGGCACAACGCAGGCTGATAAAAATAACAGGAGCCAGCATGGGCCAGACTCGTTTTGCCAGTGGGCGTCAATTGGATCTGATTTGCCTCGGGCGCCTGGGCGTCGACCTCTATGCGCAGCAAGTCGGTGCGCGGCTTGAGGATGTGTCCAGCTTTGCCAAGTACCTCGGCGGTTCTTCCGCCAACATTGCCTTCGGCACCGCGCGCCTGGGCCTCAAGTCGGCGATGTTGAGCCGGGTAGGGGACGACCATATGGGCCGGTTCCTGACGGAATCCCTGGCCCGTGAAGGCTGCGATGTCAGCGGCATCAAGGTCGACCCGCAACGCCTTACCGCGCTGGTGCTGCTGGGCCTCAAGGACCGCGAAACCTTCCCCCTGGTGTTCTACCGCGAAAACTGCGCCGACATGGCCCTGCGCGCCGAAGACATCAGCGAATCCTTTATCGCCTCGAGCAAGGCCCTGCTGATCACCGGCACGCATTTCTCCACCGACGCTGTGTACAAGGCCAGCGTCCAGGCCCTGGATTACGCGGCCAAACACAACGTCCAGCGCGTGCTCGACATCGACTACCGCCCGGTGCTGTGGGGCCTGGCGGGCAAGGCCGATGGCGAAACCCGGTTTGTCGCCGACCAGAGCGTCAGCCAGCACGTGCAGAGCATCCTGCCGCGCTTCGACCTGATCGTCGGTACTGAAGAAGAGTTCCTGATCGCCGGCGGCAGTGAAGATTTGCTCAGCGCCCTGCGCACCGTCCGTGAACTGACCCCGGCGACCCTGGTGGTCAAGCTCGGCCCGCAGGGCTGCACGGTGATCCACGGCGCGATCCCGGCCCGTTTGGAAGAGGGTGCGATCTACCCCGGCGTGCGCGTTGAAGTGCTTAACGTGCTGGGCGCCGGCGATGCGTTCATGGCGGGCTTTCTCAGCGGCTGGCTGAACGATGCCAGCGACGCGCGATGCAGCCAGTTGGCCAATGCCTGCGGCGGCCTGGTGGTGTCGCGCCACGCCTGCGCACCGGCCATGCCGACGCCGGCCGAACTGGATTACCTGTTCAACAGCCCGGTGCCGATCACCCGTCCCGATCAAGACGTGACCCTGCAGCGCCTGCATCGGGTCACGGTGCCACGCAAGGCCTGGAAGCAACTGTTCGTGTTCGCCTTCGACCACCGCTGGCAATTGGTCGACCTGGCGCAACGCGGCGGCCGGGACCCGAGCCGCATCAGCACGATCAAGCAGCTGTTTATCCAGGCCGTCGAACGCGTGGAGAAGACGCTGCGCGGGCAGGGCATCGAGGCCGATGTCGGTTTGCTCGCCGACCAGCGCTTCGGCCAGGACGCACTCAACGCCGCCAGCGGTCGCGGCTGGTGGATCGCGCGTCCGGTGGAGGTGCAGAACTCGCGGCCCCTGGCGTTCGAGCACGGCCGCTCGATCGGCAGTAACCTGATCGCCTGGCCCCAGGAACAAATCATCAAGTGCCTGGTGCAATACCACCCCGATGACGAACCGCTGCTGCGCCTGGAACAGGAAGCGCAACTCAAGGCGGTGTACGAGGCTTCGCTGGTCAGCGGGCATGAACTGTTGCTGGAAGTCATCCCGCCCAAGGATCACCCCTCGACCTACCCCGATGTGCTCTACCGCAGCCTCAAGCGCCTGTACAACCTGGGTATCTACCCGGCGTGGTGGAAAATCGAGGCACAGTCGGCCGAGGACTGGACAAAACTCGACGAACTGATCGAGGAACGCGACCCGTACTGCCGCGGTGTGGTGCTGCTGGGCCTGAATGCCTCGGCCGAGTGCCTGGCCGAGGGCTTCCGCCAAGCCAGCCAGAGTCGCACCTGCCGTGGTTTTGCCGTGGGACGCACGATTTTCCAGGAGCCGAGTCGCGCGTGGATGGCGGGGGAGATTGATGACGAGACCCTGATCCGCCAAGTCCGGGCCACTTTCGAGCAATTGATCAGTGCCTGGTGCAGTGCCAGAGGCTGAACGCAGTTCTTAATTTGAAATGTAATCCAATGTGGGAGGGAGCTTGCTCCCGATGGCGGTGGTGCAGTTACAGAAGTGTTGCCTGACACACTGCCATCGGGAGCAAGCTCCCTCCCACATAATGCAGATCTCAGTGATACCTGAAAATAATAAAGGTGCAGCCATGCCCGCAATCCGAATTGGCATCAACCCGATCTCCTGGAGCAACGACGACCTGCCGGCCCTGGGCGGCGAAACGCCCCTGAGCACGGCGTTGAGCGAAGGCAAGCAGATCGGCTACGAGGGTTTTGAACTCAACGGCAAATTCCCCAAGGACGCCAAGGGCGTCGCCGATGTGTTGCGCCCCTACGACCTGGCGCTGGTCTCCGGTTGGTACTCCAGCCGTCTGGCCCAGCGGTCGGTGGCGGAGGAAATCGAAGCCATCGCCGCTCACGTCGAGTTGCTCAAACACAATGGCGCCACGGTGTTGGTCTACGGCGAAGTGGCCGATTCGATCCAGGGCTCCCGCATCCGCCTGATCGAACGCCCGCGTTTCCACAGTGAGCAGGCCTGGCAGGACTACGCCGACAAGCTCACCGAGCTGGCGCGCTTTACTCTGTCCCAGGGCGTGCGCCTGGCCTACCACCACCATATGGGCGCCTATGTCGAATCGCCGGAGGACATTGATCAACTGATGCGCCGCACCGGCCCCGAAGTCGGCCTGCTGTTCGATTCGGGCCATTGCTACATGGGTGGCGGCGAACCCCTCGACGTACTGCGCAAGCACATCGACCGCGTGTGCCATGTGCATTTCAAGGACGTGCGCAAAGCGGTGGTGCAACTGGCGCGCAACCAGATGTGGAGCTTCCCCGACTGCATCGTCAACGGCACCTTCACGGTGCCGGGTGACGGCGATATCGACTTTGCCGCGTTGCTCGACGTGCTGCTGGCCGCGCATTACCGAGGCTGGCTGGTGGTCGAAGCCGAGCAGGACCCGGCTGTCGCGCCGAGCTATATCTATGCGAAAAAAGGTTATGACACCTTGCGTGCGCTGCTGAACGAGAGGACGGGGCAATGAGCTTGCTGGTCAAGAGCAATAAGCGCGGGCAAACCATGGTCGCCCTCGAAGCGGGCCGCCTGGACTATGTCGGCTTTGCCGCCTACCGCCTGAGCCTGGGCGAAACCCTGCCAGTCACCGCCGGCGATCAGGAGCTGTGCCTGGTGCTGCTCAGCGGCCGGGTGACGATCGAAGGCGAGGGGTTCAACTGGCAGAACCTCGGCGATCGTCAGTCGGTGTTTGAAGACAAATCGCCCTTTGCCGCTTACCTGCCGCCGGGCACCGACGCCCAGGTGACGGCATTGAGCGACGTGCAGCTCGCGGTCTGCGCCGCGCCTGGCGCGACGGGTTTCGCGCCGCGCTTGATCCGCCCCGAACAGTGCAAGCGCAGCGTGCGCGGCAAAGGCGCCAACACCCGTTACGTGTGCGACATCCTGCCCGACAGCGAGCCCGCCCACTCCCTGCTGGTGGTGGAAGTCCGCACGCCGTCCGGGCATTCGTCGAGCTACCCGCCGCACAAGCACGACACCGACGACCTGCCGCACCAGAGCTTTCTCGAAGAGACCTATTACCACCAGGTCAACCCGCCCCAGGGCTTCGTGTTCCAGCGGGTGTACACCGACGACCGCAGCATCGATGAGGCCATGGCCGTGGAAAACAGCGACCTGGTGGTGGTGCCCAAGGGTTACCACCCGGTGAGCGTGCCGTATGGCTACGAGTCCTACTACCTCAACGTAATGGCCGGCCCCAAGCGCGCCTGGCATTTTCATAACGACCCGCAGCACAGCTGGCTGCTGGACCTTTAAGGGGCGCGACATGACCACCACTCGTTTGACCATGGCCCAGGCCCTGGTGAAATTTCTGGATAACCAATACATCGAAGTCGATGGTGTGCAGAGCAAGTTCGTGGCCGGGGTGTTCACGATTTTCGGCCACGGCAACGTGCTCGGCCTGGGCCAGGCGCTGGAGCAGGACAGCGGCGACCTGGTGGTGCATCAGGGCCGCAACGAGCAAGGCATGGCCCACGCCGCCATCGGGTTTGCCAAACAGCACCTGCGCCGCAAGATCTACGCGTGTACCGCGTCGGTCGGCCCGGGGGCAGCGAATATGCTGACCGCTGCCGCGACCGCCACGGCCAACCGCATTCCGTTGCTGCTATTGCCTGGCGATGTCTACGCCAGCCGCCAGCCCGACCCGGTGCTGCAACAGATCGAGCAGTTCCATGACCTGAGCATCAGCACCAACGACGCCTTCCGTTCGGTGAGCAAATACTGGGACCGCATCAACCGCCCCGAGCAATTGATGAGCGCGGCGATCCACGCCATGCGCGTGCTCACCGACCCGGCCGAAACCGGTGCCGTCACCCTGGCGCTGCCGCAGGACGTGCAAGCCGAGGCCTGGGATTACCCGGATTACTTCCTGCAAAAACGTGTCCATCGCCTCGACCGGCGCCCGCCCACCGAGGCGATGATCGGCGATGCCGTGGCGGCCTTCGAGGGCAAGCGCAAGCCGTTGATCATCTGCGGCGGCGGGGTCAAGTACTCCGGGGCGAATGCGGCCCTGCAGGCATTTGCCGAACGCTTCGAGATGCCCTTCGCCGAAACCCAGGCGGGCAAGAGCGCGGTGCTGTCCAGCCATCCGCTGAACGTCGGCGGGATCGGCGAAACCGGCTGCCTGGCCGCGAACCTGTTGGCCGCCGAGGCCGACCTGATCATCGGGATCGGCACGCGCTACACCGATTTCACCACGTCGTCGAAGTCGTTGTTCAAGCACGCCGAGGTGCGGTTCCTCAACCTCAACATCAGCCCCGGCGATGCGTTGAAACTCGATGGCGTGCAAGTGCTGGCGGATGCACGAGTCGCCCTTGAGGCATTGGCCGCAGCGCTGGGCGATTATCGCGCCGGTTGGGGCGAGCAGGTGCGCGATGCCAGGGCGCAACTGGATGCTGAAGTCGACCGGGTGCATCAGTTGGAATACGCCGGTGACGACTTCGTCCCCGAGGTCGACGACCACCTCGACCGCGGCGTGCTGCGCGAATTTATCGAGCTGACCGGTTCGTGCCTGACCCAAAGCCGGGTCCTCGGCGTGCTCAACCAGGCGCTGGCCGACGACGCGATCATCGTCGCCGCCGCCGGCAGCCTGCCCGGCGACCTGCAGCGCAGCTGGCGCAGCAAGGGCGTCAACACTTACCACGTCGAGTACGGTTATTCGTGCATGGGCTACGAGATCAACGCCGCCCTCGGCGTGAAACTCGCCGAGCCGACGCGCGAGGTCTATGCGCTGGTCGGCGATGGCTCCTACATGATGCTGCACTCGGAGCTGGCCACCTCGATCCAGGAGCGCCGCAAGATCAACGTGGTGCTGCTGGACAACATGGCTTTCGGTTGCATCAACAACCTGCAGATCGGCAACGGCATGGACAGCTTCGGCACCGAGTTCCGCTACCGCAACCCCGAGAGCGGCAAGCTCGACGGCGGCCTGGTGCCGGTGGATTTCGCCATGAGTGCGGCGGCCTACGGTTGCAAGACTTACAAGGTCAGCAGCGTCGAACAGCTCGAAGCGGCGCTGGCCGATGCGCGCACGCAAACGGTGTCGACGCTGATCGATATCAAGGTGCTGCCCAAGACCATGATCCACGGCTACCTGTCGTGGTGGCGGGTGGGTGTGGCGCAGGTCTCCACCAGCGAACGCACCAACGCGGCGGCGAAAAAACTCAATGAACAGCTGGCCAAGGCCCGGCAGTACTAATAACAAGAGGAGTGAATGTATGTCGTTGAAGCTGGGTGTTATCGGTACGGGCGCTATCGGCCGGGACCATATTCGTCGTTGCAGCCAGACCTTGCTCAACAGCCAGGTGGTGGCGGTGACCGACATCGACCTGGAGCAGGCCGCCAAGGTGGTGGCGGATCTGAAACTGGACGCCGAGGTGTATCCGGACGGCCATGCGCTGATCCGTTCGCCTCAGGTCGAAGCCATTCTTGTCACTTCCTGGGGCCCGAGCCATGAGGCATTCGTGCTCGCCGCCATCGAGGCGGGCAAACCGGTGTTCTGCGAAAAACCCCTGGCGGTCACCGCCGAAGGCTGTCGCAGGATCGTCGAGGCCGAAGTGGCGCACGGCAAGCGCCTGGTGCAAGTGGGCTTCATGCGCCCCTATGACGAAGGTTATCGCGCCCTCAAAGCGGTGATCGACAGCGGCCGGATCGGCGAGCCGCTGATGCTGCACTGCGCGCACCGCAACCCGCGGGTGGGCGAGAGCTACAAGACCGACATGGCGATCACCGACACCCTGATCCACGAGCTGGATGTGTTGCGTTGGCTGCTCGACGACGACTATGTGTCGGTGCAAGTGGTGTTCCCGCGCAAGACCAGCAAGGCCCTGGCCCATCTGCGCGATCCGCAGATCGTGCTGCTGGAAACCGCCAAGGGCACGCGCATCGATGTGGAAGTGTTTGTGAACTGCCAGTACGGCTACGACATTCAGTGCGAAGTGGTGGGGGAGACCGGTATCGCCAAGCTGCCGGAGCCGTCGCAGGTGCAATTGCGCAGCGAAGCCAAGCTGTCCAATGCGATTCTGATGGACTGGAAAGACCGCTTTATCGGCGCCTATGACGTCGAGTTGCAGGCGTTCATCGACAGCGTGCGCGCCGGGCAAGTGGGCGGGCCGTCGGCGTGGGATGGGTTTGCAGCGGCGGTCGCGGCGGATGCGTGTATTGAAGCGCAGGGCAGTGGGCAAATTGTCCAAGTCAGCCTGCCTGAGCGTCCGCGCTTCTACGGCTGACACGCGGTCAATGTGGGAGGGGGCTTGCCCCCGATAGCAGTGGGTCAGCTAATGAATCTGGATCTGATCCACCGCCATCGGGGGCAAGCCCCCTCCCACAGTTGGATTGGGTGTGCACTTCAATAAAGGAGTGAATGTATGCGAATCGGACTGGTCGGCTATGGCCACGGAGGGCGCTTCTTTCATGCGCCACTGACTGCAACCCTGCCTTCTGCGGCTAACACTCGGTCAATGTGGGAGGGGGCTTGCCCCCTCCCACAGTTGGATTGGGTGTGCACTTCAATAAAGGAGTGAATGTATGCGAATTGGACTGGTCGGCTATGGCCACGGAGGGCGCTTCTTTCATGCGCCACTGATTGCAACCCTGCCCGGCGCTACTTTTGTTGGTGTGGTGACTCGTTCGCCCGAGCGCCGTCAGCAATTGAGCACTGATCTTCCAGGGGTTAAAGCCTTTGACAGCATCGGCCAGATCGTCGAGGCCGGCGTTGACGCCCTGGTGATTTCCACCACGCTTAAAGGTCGCCCGGCGCTGGTGCTGGAGGCCATCGAGCACGGCGTCGCCGTGGTCAGCGATAAACCTTTCGCCGCCAACGCCGAGCAGGCCCGGGTGCTGATCACCGCGGCTGAACGCCAGGGCGTGTTGCTCAGCGTCTACCAGAACCGGCGCTGGGATTCGGATTTCCTGACCTTGCGCAAACTGATCGACGCCGGCGCCCTCGGCGCTGTCACCCGGTTTGAATCCCGCGTCGAGCGTTTCAGCCCGCAATCGGTGGGCAATGCCAGCGGCGGCGGCTGGCTGCGCGACCTGGGCAGCCATCTGGTGGATCAGGCGCTGCAACTGTTCGGCCCGGTAGATCGGGTTTTCGCGCAACTGCACTACAGCGCCGAACACCCCAGCATCGACCACGGCTTCTTTGTCTCCCTGACCCACGCCAACGGGGTGATTTCCCACCTGTGGGGCAACGCCTTGCAGAACAGCCCGGCACCGCGCTTGCGGGTCAGCGGCACCCTGGGTTGCTACACCGTCGACGGGTTGGACGGCCAGGAAGACGCACTGATGGCCGGCAAGTCGCCCAAAACCGAGGGCGAGCACTGGGGGGCCGAGGAGCACCGCCGCTGGGGCTGGTTCGAACAAGGCCCCGAGCGCGAGCGTGTGCCGTCGGAAAAAGGTTGCTGGACCCAGTTCTATCGCCAGTGGCAGGCCGCCGTGCAAGGGCAGGGGCCGCTGCCGGTGGACGCCTACGAGGCGCTGGAAACCACAAGGATATTGGACGCCGCACGCCTGAGCGCCGAGCGCCAGCAGGTGGTTTCGACAAAAATAGAATAAAATTCTAAAACAGGTTGATATAGAAATTATTTTCCAATAAAGTCTTTTCCAGGTTGCATAAAGTACGTTCCGGACTCGATCCCGACGACTCAACAAAAACAAGATCAAAAACAACCAGGTACCGTCAGATGAAAATCTTCAACGCTGTACTGCGAGTTTTACGCCCAGCCCTTGCGCCACGCGGTCTGCCCCGCACCCGGCCGTTTTACTTCTCCTTCCTCAACGTGCTGTGCGTCGAAAACCAAGGCGCCCTGGTGTGCTGCATTCCGGGAGCACCGCTCGTCCGCCTGCCGTCATCCTCGCTCTGAAAAACGCAACGTCCAAAAAACCAACAAGAAAGTGGAGACAGACCGTTCATGAAGACCCCGATCCGTTTTACCGCGCTGGCGTTGTCCCTGCTGCTGGCCAGCGGTTTTGCCATGGCTGCCGATCTGAAGATCGGCGTGAGCATGTCGCAGTTCGATGACACCTACCTGACCAATGTGCGTGAATTCATGGACAAGCAAGCCAAGGCCTACCCCAAGGGCGATGGCGTGCAACTGCAGTTCGAAGACGCGCGCGCCGACGTGGTCAAGCAATTGAGCCAGGTCGAGAACTTCATCAGCCAGAAGGTCGACGCGATCATCGTCAACCCGGTGGACACGGCGTCCACGGCGCGGATCAGCAAGTCGGCGCTCGAAGCGGGTATTCCGCTGGTCTATGTCAACCGCCGACCTGACCAGAAAGACCTGCCCAAAGGCGTGGCGGCCGTGACCTCCGATGATGAAGAGGCCGGCAGGCTGCAAATGCAGTACATCGCCGAAAAACTGGGGGGCAAGGGCAAGGTGGTGATCCTGCTCGGTGACCTGGCGAACAACTCCACCACCAACCGGACCAAGGGCATCAAAGAAGTCCTGGCCAAGTACCCGCAGATCAAGATCGAGCAGGAACAGACCGGCATCTGGCTGCGTGACCGCGGGATGACCCTGGTCAACGACTGGTTGACCCAGGGCCGCGAATTCAATGCCGTGCTGGCCAACAACGACGAAATGGCGATTGGCGCGGCCATGGCGTTGAAGTCGGCCGGCACCAAGCCGGGCAGCGTCTTGATTGCAGGGGTCGACGGCACGCCGGACGGCTTGAATGCGATCACCAAGGGCGAAATGACCGTGTCGGTGTTCCAGGATGCCAAGGGCCAGGCAGTCGGCTCGGTGGAGGCGGCGCGCAAGATGGCGAAGAAGGAAGCGATCGAGCAGAACATTGTCATCCCGTTCAAGCTGATCACCCCGGACAACGTCAAAGACTTCAAGTAGCCCTTACATCACAACAATAAGCCGGCAGGGCGGTCGTGCCCGCCCTGTCGATGGAGTACCGCCCTATGCTTGCTCAAGCCACTGTCTCGCAGCCGCCCGGTATCCAGCCGTCGCTGCTGGAAGAACCGTATCTGCTGGAAATCCTCAACATCAGCAAAGGCTTTCCCGGTGTGGTGGCCCTGGCCGATGTACAACTGCGTGTGCGCCCGGGCTCGGTGCTGGCGCTGATGGGCGAGAACGGCGCGGGCAAGTCGACCCTGATGAAAATCATCGCCGGCATCTACCAGCCCGACGCCGGGGAAATCCGCCTGCGCGGCAAGCCGATTGTGTTTGAGACGCCGCTGGCCGCGCAAAAGGCCGGAATCGCGATGATCCACCAGGAACTCAACCTGATGCCGCACATGAGCATCGCCGAGAATATCTGGATCGGCCGCGAGCAACTCAACAGCCTGCGCATGGTCAACCACCGCGAAATGCACCGCTGCACCGCCCAATTGCTCGCCCGCCTGCGCATCAACCTCGACCCCGAGGAGCAGGTGGGCAACCTGAGCATCGCCGAGCGGCAGATGGTCGAGATTGCCAAGGCGGTGTCCTACGATTCCGACATCCTGATCATGGATGAGCCGACGTCCGCCATCACCGAGAAGGAAGTCGCCCACCTGTTTTCGATCATTGCCGACCTCAAGGCCCAGGGCAAAGGCATCGTCTACATCACGCACAAGATGAATGAAGTGTTCGCCATCGCCGATGAAGTGGCGGTGTTTCGCGACGGCCAGTACATCGGCCTGCAGCGCGCCGACAGCATGAACAGCGACAGCCTGATCTCGATGATGGTCGGCCGTGAACTGAGCCAGTTGTTCCCGGTGCGCGAAACGCCCATCGGTGAGTTGCTGTTGTCGGTGCGCGACCTGGGCCTGGACGGCGTGTTCAACAACGTCTCGTTCGACCTGCATGCCGGCGAGATCCTCGGCATCGCCGGGCTGATGGGCTCGGGCCGCACCAACGTGGCGGAAACCCTTTTCGGCATCAGCCCAAGCACTCGCGGGCAGATAACCCTCGATGGCAAGGCGCTGCGTATCACCGACCCGCACATGGCCATCGACAAAGGCTTTGCGCTGTTGACCGAAGACCGCAAGCTCAGCGGGCTGTTCCCGTGCCTGTCGGTCCTGGAAAACATGGAAATGGCGGTGTTGCCGCATTACTCGGGCAACGGGTTTATCCAGCAGAAAGCCCTGCGTGCGCTGTGCGAAGACATGTGCAAGAAGCTGCGGGTGAAAACCCCGTCCCTGGAGCAATGCATCGACACCTTGTCCGGCGGCAATCAGCAGAAAGCCCTGCTGGCGCGCTGGCTGATGACCAACCCGCGCCTGCTGATCCTCGACGAACCGACCCGTGGCATCGATGTCGGCGCCAAGGCCGAGATCTACCGTTTGATTGCATTCCTCGCCAGCGAGGGCATGGCGGTGATCATGATTTCCTCGGAGCTGCCTGAAGTGCTGGGTATGAGCGACCGGGTGATGGTGATGCATGAAGGCGAACTGATGGGCACCCTGGACCGTGCAGACGCGACCCAGGAAAAAGTCATGCAGCTGGCCTCCGGTATGACCGCGGTCCACTGACGAACAGCCGCGCGGGCCTGCGGTTGGCCTGCGCCATAGAATAAAAAGGTGATTGGCTATGAACGCAATAACAGACAACAAGCCTGCCACGGCAGCGGTCAAGCACCGTCGGCGCTTGCCCACCGAGCTGAGCATCTTCCTGGTGTTGATCGGCATCGGCCTGGTGTTTGAGCTGTTTGGCTGGATCGTGCGAGACCAGAGCTTCCTGATGAACTCCCAGCGCCTGGTGCTGATGATCCTGCAAGTGTCGATCATCGGCCTGCTGGCCATCGGTGTGACCCAGGTGATCATCACCACCGGGATCGACTTGTCTTCCGGCTCGGTCTTGGCATTATCGGCGATGATCGCTGCCAGTCTTGCGCAAACATCTGATTTTTCCCGTGCGGTGTTTCCGTCCCTGACCGACCTGCCGGTGTGGATTCCGGTGGTGGCGGGGCTCGGCGTGGGGCTGCTGGCGGGCGCGATCAACGGCAGCATTATCGCGGTGACCGGTATCCCGCCGTTTATCGCAACGCTGGGGATGATGGTGTCGGCCCGTGGCCTGGCGCGTTACTACACCGAAGGCCAGCCAGTGAGCATGCTCTCGGATTCCTACACGGCCATCGGGCATGGCGCGATGCCGGTGATCATCTTTCTGGTGGTGGCGGTGATCTTCCATATCGCCCTGCGCTACACCAAGTACGGTAAGTACACCTACGCCATCGGCGGCAATATGCAGGCGGCGCGCACCTCGGGGATCAACGTCAAGCGCCACCTGATCATCGTCTACAGCATCGCCGGGCTCCTGGCGGGTCTGGCCGGTGTGGTGGCCTCGGCGCGTGCCGCCACCGGCCAGGCCGGCATGGGCATGTCCTACGAACTGGATGCGATTGCCGCCGCGGTGATCGGCGGCACCAGCCTGGCCGGCGGAGTAGGGCGCATCACCGGCACCGTGATCGGTGCGCTGATCCTTGGGGTGATGGCCAGCGGGTTTACCTTTGTCGGGGTCGACGCGTATATCCAGGACATCATCAAGGGCCTGATTATCGTGGCGGCGGTGGTGATCGACCAATATCGCAACAAGCGCAAGCTAAAACGCTGACGCAGTGCAAAATGTGGGAGGGGCTTGCCCCCTCCCACATTCAGGCCTGTATTCGTCAGATCCAACCGTTTGTCTTCTATATAGCTCCACAACACTGAATTTCTTGCTATAAACGCACTCCGATGACCATTCGCCAAGCCCGTCCTGGTGCCTTTGGGGGTTATCTTGGAAAAAATGCCTGTCTTTTCAGTTGCTGCGCCCTCAAGTCGGCCTTAGACTGCCGCCCCTCGTAAATTGAGTGCCGGGTGGCGCTTGGAATGGATGGCGCCTTTCCGAGACCTGCAGAGGTTGACCGGAACGCTCCCTTATTCGCCTTAATGCACGTATTTTTTATAGAGAAATCAATGACAAAGGAAAAGTTGCTGGCCATGCCGGCGGATGACTACATGAATGCCGAACAGCACGCTTTTTTCGAGCAGTTGCTGCAAGACATGAAAGTGGAACACCACGAGCGCATTGAACAGAACCGCATCGCCATTGAGAGCCTGGACACCCCGGCCGACCCGGCGGATGCCGCCTCCGTGGAAGAAGAGCGCACCTGGTTGGTGAATGCCATTGATCGCGACCAGCGCATGCTGCCGCAACTGGAGCGCGCACTGGAGCGCATCAAGGAAGATTCCTTTGGCTGGTGCGATGACAGCGGCGAGCCTATCGGCCTCAAGCGCCTGCTGATCAGCCCGACCACCAAGTACTGCATCGAAGCGCAAGAGCGCCACGAGCAGATCGACAAGCACCAGCGTCAAGCCTGATGCGCTGAAGCTGGGGGGCGAGTACTGCGCTCCCCAGGGAAAATATCCGTTACGCCCGCTATATTGATCTGTTGCAAGCTCCCCCACTAAAGGCCCATAGATAATGGCCTGATAGTGGCGTTTAATGCAGAGACAATAATGACAAGCAGTGGGGTGACGAAGATGGCTGGAGACGGATCTCTGATGGGCGCAGCAGTGCCACCGCACGCGGTGGTGCGCGGGTTGCCCGGCTGGCTGACGCCGCTTTTGCAGAGCACCGCCGTGGTGCTGGTCCTGCTCGGCCTTGCGTTTGCCAGCCTGCCGATTTATCTCTGCCTGACACTGGCCTTGCTGGTGATCTGGCTGCCCCGTCTGAAAAAACGCACGCCCAGCGCGGCGCCGTCCGAAGCGGTCGATGCGATTGGCGACCTGACCCGCGACCTGTCCTATACCACCAGCCATAACGCATTGTCGGCGGCCGGCGTGGCCTATTCGGTCAAGCAACTGGCTGCGCGCCTGCAGTCGCAGTTGAGCGCTGCCCAGCAGATCGTCAACAGCGCCGAAGTGATGATCGGCACCGAACAAGTCACCTCCCAACTCAGTCACCAGGCGCTGGGCGCCGCCAGCCAGGCGCATCAGCGCAGTACCGAGGGCCGCGAAGTGCTGGCCCAGTCGATCACCCGCATGCACCAACTCAGCCAGCGCGCGAATGCCAGCCGCGAGATGATTGAAGCCCTGAGCCAGCGCAGCGAGGAAATCCAGCGGGTGACCCTGGTGATCCAGTCCATCGCCAGCCAGACCAACCTGCTGGCCTTGAACGCCGCCATCGAAGCCGCGCGTGCCGGCGAGCATGGGCGCGGGTTTGCCGTGGTGGCCGATGAAGTCCGCGGGCTGGCCGGCCGTACTGCTACCGCCACCGAGGAAGTCGGGGTGATGGTGGCCGATATCCAGCAACGTACCGGCCAGGTGGTGGAGCAGATTCGCCAACTGTCGGCGGACCTGCACACCGGCGTGGAGCAGGTGGAGCATGCCGGTGAGCAGTTGCAGAACATCGCCAGCCTGGCCGCGGATGTCGAAGGGCAGGTCAACGAAATCGCCCAAGGCACCGAGACCAATCGGGCGCAACTCGATAGCCTGTTCCATGCCGTGGAGCAAATGCGCAGCGACCTGACGGTGAGCGACGAGCAAACCCGTCAACTGGCCGATGCCGCCGTGCAAATGGAAGGGCAGGCCGAAACCATCAGCGAACGCTTGGCCGCCGTCGGGCTGGATGACTATCACCAGCGCGTCTACGACCTCGCCCGCGAAGGCGCGAGCCGCATCGCCGAACAGTTCGAGGCTGATGTACTGCAAAACCGCGTCAGCCTGGAGGATCTGTTCGACCGCAACTACGCGGCGATCCCCAACACCCACCCCAGCAAGTACCACACGCGTTTTGACAGCTACACCGATCAGGTTTTGCCGGCGATTCAAGAGGCGCTGCTGCCGCGACACGAAGGTTTGGTATTTGCCATCGCCTGTACGCAACAGGGGTATGTGCCGACACACAACAAGGCGTTTTCCCAACCCTTGACCGGCGATGTACAGGTGGATGCGTTACAGAATCGCACCAAGCGCAAGTTCGATGACCGTACCGGGATTCGCTGTGGCAGCCATCAGCAAGCGGTACTGTTGCAGACCTACACCCGCGATACCGGTGAGTTGATGCACGACTTGTCGGTGCCGATCATGGTCAAGGGCCGGCATTGGGGCGGGTTGCGCCTGGGCTATAAACCCGAAGGCACGAAGGCCAGGCACTAGAGATTGTTGCTGTTTGCGCAATAGAGCTATCCAGGGGATAGCTTTTTCTGAGGGTAGGAAAAACGTAGCATGGCCGCCGTTGTTAGTTAGCTAACGATTGTTGCGGAGAAGCTCCATGCAAAACAAAGTCGATGTCGCTGTGATGATTGGCAGTGGCGTACCCGAAACCCTGCGTGCGTTGGGTCAGAAGGCTTGTTGGGTCGTGCTGCTCAACGGTGAGCAGCGTGGCACCGCCTTCGCCAGCCGTGATGAAGCCGAGGAGTGCAGGGCCGCCTGGCAAGCACTGTTGCGCATGGAACAGTCAGACAGCCTGCATTGAGGGGTGTTATTGCGCTTGGTGCAGACGCTGGTTCAGTTCATCCACGGCCATCGCCCATTCAGCGTCTTCCCGAAGTTCTTCCTTGAGAAACTGAGCCTGCTGGGGCGTCCAGAAGGGCGCGTCGATCAGCTTGACGTCGTCGGCCAAAGGATGGGCAGCGATAAACGCGTCGATGTCCTTCGGGGTGGAATCCAGGCCCAGTTGATCAAACAGGGTTTCAAGGGTTGGTACTGGCGCATCCATATCGTTCTCCATGCCGGTTTTTGGGGGGGGGTATGCATCGGAGGCTTGTCGCGCAGTAGAGTTCTATCGGATTCTCAGGAGGTCAACGCCCCTGAGTCCACCGCTGTCTTGAGGGCCCTGGCGGCTTCTTTTGCCGCGACGGCGGCGGCGTCCGCGGTCTTGAACCAACGATCTTTTTCCACTTGGTGCATTGTGATCGTGGTCAAGGGGGGCTTGGCACGCATTACGATAACTGCTTGGAATTCTCCGTCTACTTCCTTGGCTTCGCCATGGATAAAAAATTCGCCAATATCAAATTCCGTCACGTATAACCTTCCCTTCAAGGTAACTGCACTGATGAAACCTGACCCGCACGGGGCAAACTTCAATGGACGGGCCAGTATGGCAGTTGTTGAGGGGCGACGGCGCGGTAAAGTCATCCAGGTGACGAAACGATCCCGCCGTGCGGGGCGTGCAGGGCGGCCTCGAGGGTTTTTGCCAGTTCGCAGGCGCGGATATGGTTGCTGCGAAAGCCTTTGATCCTGCCGCTGGTGACTTCCAGAATATGAAAGAAGTTGCGTCCGGCCGGTACAACTTGATAAAGCACGGAGTTTGAGTACCCATCATGGCTGTGCAAGCAGTAGTATTGGCGCTCGTCTTGATAGGATGAGTGAGTGCTGGAAGACGTAGCGTTGTGTTGACGTCGTTGCATGGTCAGCTCCTGTCGATCGATCTGGTTGGCCCGCCAGCAGCGGAACGGGTGGTTTTGACCCGTGTTGCTGTTTTAATATTGTCGTCGGCAATCGGTACTCGGTTCCATTCCAGATGTTTTGTTTTGTGCAGGTTGTCGGAAACTGCGCTTTTTAATTGGGTTATTCTCTGAAGCTGGTCGACCCGTCTTCTCGGGCTGTTAAACCTGTGATTTGCTGTGAAGATCGATGGCCTGCATAAGGCTCGTCGTGTATGCCTGTATTAGTCTTATGGCACCGCAGGGGCGTTTTTTCAGGGTTTTTAATCAATGCGTTGTGTCAGCGTGCCGGTATGGCCGCTTTTTTGTGCTGCCCGTTTCGGCGGACAGTGCTTTTTTTGATCTGGGGGCGTTTCCTTGGCAGTCAGTAATCTGGATATGCACGCGTTATTCGTGCTGGGTGATTTGCGCGCAAAGTTGGTCAAGCAGTTTCAATCCCGTTTTGTTTACATCACTGAACAGACACCGGAAGGCATCTATATCGCCGAGATCGATACTGAATCGGCATTGGTCGTGGATGACAAACAACGCCTTGAACTCAAGGTCGGTGATCATTTTCGTGCCGCGGTATTGCCCAGTCGCGAAGGTGGCAAGTTTGAATTGAAGTTCCGCGATATCAAGTTGACGGTGTATGGCTTGGGCGACTATGCCTTTGTTTCCTCGGCCGAAGGCCAGGGCATTGTGTTCAAGGAAGGTCACAGCGTGATGCTGGTGTTTGCCGCCAACGAACAATTGCAGGAAGGCTTGACCAAAACCCTCAAGGCCGTGACCGGCAAGGCCGCCAAGTGGCGCAAGGGTGAACTGGTGACCTTCAAGGCCAGCGAATAACCCGCTCGTACAGCAAACAGCCTTTATCTCCCGGAACCTCTACTACAGTTGAGTTGACTTAACTATTCAGAGGCTTCGCGCAGTGGCGGCCAAGCCGTCCGTTATTGCAGCGAACACGTGAGGTGCAAAGGCATGAAAGGATTGAGATCCCTGTTGGCGGCGTCCCTGGCGAGCCTGAGTCTGTCGGTGGCTTCGTTGCCGGTTTCGGCTGCACAGGCGCCTGTGCATTTCGCCGACCTGAACTGGGAAAGCGGCAGTCTGATCACCGAAGTGCTGCGCTATATCGTCGAGAAGGGCTATGACCTGCCCACCGACACCTTGCCCGGCACCACCATCACCCTGGAAACCGCACTGGCGAAGAATGACATCCAGGTGATCGGCGAAGAATGGGCAGGCCGCAGTCCGGTGTGGGTCAAGGCCGAGGCCGAAGGCAAGGTGGCCGGGGTGGGCGATACGGTCAAGGGCGCCACCGAAGGCTGGTGGGTGCCGGAGTACGTGGTCAAGGGCGACCCCGCCAAAGGCCTTAAGCCCCTGGCACCAGACCTCAAAAGTGTCGCGGACCTGGCGCGTTACAAGGACGTGTTCAAGGACCCCGAATCCCCAGGCAAAGGGCGCTTTCTCAACAGCCCCATTGGCTGGACCTCGGAAGTGGTCAACAAACAGAAACTCAAGGCCTACGGCCTGGACGACAGCTATGTGAACTTCCGCAGTGGCTCGGGGGCGGCGTTGGATGCCGAGATAACTTCCTCGATTCGTCGCGGTAAGCCAGTGCTGTTCTATTACTGGTCGCCGACGCCCTTGATGGGGCGCTACAAATTGATCCAGCTGGAAGAGCCGGCGTTCGATGCCGAGGCGTGGAAGACGCTGACGGATGCGGACAATCCCGATCCGAAGCCGACACGGTCTTTGGCGTCCAAGTTGAGTATCGGCGTGTCCACGCCGTTCCAGAAAGAACATCCGCAGATTGTCGGGTTCTTCGAGAAAGTCGAGTTCCCGATCGAGCCGCTGAACAAAGCCTTGGCGACCATGAGCGAGAATCACACCGCGCCACGGGACGTCGCGCTGGCGTTTCTCAAGGCGCATCCTGATGTGTGGAAGGCCTGGTTGACGGAGGATGTGGCGCAGAAGGTTGAAGCCAGCCTGAAATAGCGTCCCATCCTGCGGCAGAACGCGGGGCAAGAATGTGGAAGCGGGCTTGTCAGCGTGTGCCCGCTTTCACATTGGCTAGCATTCCAGCCTCAGAAGCGGGTTTGCACCGCCACTTCAAACGTGCGCGGCGACCCCAGGTAATACGCCGGCGACACATGGGCAAATTCGGCATACACCTCGTTGGTCAGGTTGCGCACGCGGCCGGTCACCGAGGTGTGGGCGTCCACCTTGTAGCGCAGGAATGTGCCGAACAGGGTGTAGGCCGGCACTGTCTGAGTGTTGGCGTTATCCGCATACACCTGGGCCACATACCGCGCATCCACGCCGCCTTGCCAATCCTCGGAAAAATCATAGGTCAGCCACAGGTTGCCGACGCGCTTGGGCACATTGGTCGGCGTATTGCCCTTGCGTGAGACCACCGCGCCGCTGGCGATTTTTTCGTTGAACTCGTCGTACTCGGCGTCCACCCAGGCGAAGTTGCCTTCGGCGAGTAGTCGCGGCGTGATGCGCAACGAACTGGCCAACTCAATGCCCTTGGACGACTGTGCGCCTACCGGGATGCTGTTGGTGGGGTCCAGCGGGTCGGTGACGGCAAAGTCCTTGCGCTCGATTTTGTAAGCCGCGACGGTGGCCGAACCGCGACCGTCCAGGTAATCGAATTTACTGCCCACCTCCCACTGTTTGCCGGTCGATACGTCGAATACCTGGGTGGTGGTACTCGGCTGTTCGGCGGCCGTGCTGTATTGCACGTACACGTTGGCCGTCGGGATGAACTGGTAGGTCAGGCCCGCGCGCCCGGTCACCGGCTCCCAACTGCGCGTGAAGTGCCGTGGACTGCTGGCGGTTATCGCGCCATGGTTGGTGACATCCAGGTCGATGGCGTCGTAGCGCAGGCCCGTCAGCAATGTCAGTTTATCGGTCAGGCCCAGGCGATTTTCCACGAACAGCGCTTTGGTGGTGACCTCGTTGGTCTTGTCGCTGATAAAGCCCGGTCGGGTGCCTGGGATGTCGTAAAAGTACCCCGGGTCGTAATGGTCAGGATCGACCGTGCTGTTGCCTGCGGCTCTCAGCGGGCTGTTGGTCGTGCTGTTGACCTTGTATTCGAAGCCGCCGGACCAGGTGGTGGCGAGGCCGAAGACGCGGTCGTCGTGGCGCAGCTCGAACTGGTTGCCATTCTGCTCACCCTGATGACGCACCTGGTACGCGGTCGAGCGGTTCACCGCGCTGTTGTCGGCGTTGTACTGGTAGGTCTCCAGGTTGCGGTAATCGCGCTGGCTGTCCAGGTGATACAGGGTGTTTTTCAGCGTGGTGCTGTCGTTGATCCGGTAGTCGATGATCGAACGCGCCCAGAGCGTGCGCTGTTCGTAACGACCGTCGGCGACGTTGTAATTGTTGAAACGGTTGTGTTTATCGATCTTCAGCTCGCCGGCCTTGGGGTTCAGCACCGGCGTGCCCCAGTACGGGCTGTCTTCATGTTCGTCCTGGTATTCCAGGGCCAGGGTATGGGACAGGTTGGGGGTAAGGTCGCTGAGCAGGGAAAACGCTACGCTCCAGGCGTCGCGCTGGTCGCGGTCGATGTAGCTGTGGTTGGTGTTGCGGCTGACGTCCAGGCGTGCGTAATGCTGCACGTCGGCGCTGGGGTCGGTCAGCGCGTGGTTCAGGCCGAATGCCATGCCGGCGGTGTCGTAGCTGCCGTAGGTCAGTTGGCCTTCGGCGGCCTGTTCTTCGCGGGTGGCCAGCTTGGTCACGTAGTTCAGCGAACCGCCCACGGAGCCTGCGCCGTTGATCAAGGACGAGGGGCCGCCGACCAGTTCCACCCGATCATAGATCCACGCATCCACCGGCCGGGCCAGGCCGGTGGCGACGTTGATGCCGTTGAACATCTGGGTGATCTGGCTGCTGGTAAACCCACGATACGAGACAAACCCCCCAAACCCCGGCGGTGCGCTGGCGTTGACACCGGGCAAGGTATTGGCTGCATCCCGGAACGTCTTGGCGCCATGGCGCTCGATGTCATTGCGGTTGGCGATCGCCACCGAGGCGGGCGTTTCGCGCACGCTCAACCCCAGTCGCGAGGCCACGCCGCTGGACTGGTCCAGGGCCAGGCCGGGTTCGTGGGAGGGTTCGCCATCGATGGTGGTCGGGGCCAGTTCGAGCGCCCAGGCACAGACTGGCAGGCAGCCGAACAGGCCTGCCAACAGAGGTAAATGTTTCATGCTTGAATCCTGAAAAACCTGCTTGAAAACAACGCACAGTCGCCCGTACTTCCTTACGGAAACGGTGTCAGTGCAGATCAGAAAGCGCGAGGATCAGGCGAGGGCGGGAGGCGCCCGTGGGTGGGCCGTGGGCCAGGTGAAGCGGGCAGGAATGTCAGCCGCCAGTACGATAGCCGGCGGCGGTGCGTGGGGTTGCGGCAACACCGCGACGTTGAGGCTGGAGTTCAGCGCCGGGCCCATGCCGCCGGTCGAGCACAGCGGGCAACCAAACGCCTTGGACAGCGTCGGCAGGCTTTCATCGGCGGGGGTGGACGGCTTGGGCGCCTGGGTGCGTGGGTCGACGGTACAGAACTGCCCGCCGATGCCGTTGAGCTGCATGCCCACCATCTGCCCATGACCAATGCTGCACGCGAACACATTGAACAGGACGCTGCAGTAGAGCATCCAGGCAATGAGCGAGCGGTCGGCACGGGTGATTTTCATGGGGTGGCACTTTACCATCGGCCGCCGACGAAATGCCTGCAAAAAATCTCAGGGGGACTATCCTACTTCGCACAAATTCCGGGAGAGGCCGCCATGAGCTTTATCGTCGCACGATGGATCGTCGGTATTTTCACCTTTGTCAGCATGGTGCATTTGTACTGGGCCGCCGGTGGCAAGCTCGGCAGCCTCGCCGCCATCCCTCAACTTCCCGGCGAATTCGCCAGCGGCCCCCGCCTGGCGTTCAAGCCTTCGGCATTGGGCACCTTGCTGGTGGCGATGGGCCTGGTGGCAATCGCCTTGCTCGTTTGCCTGCGGGCCGGGCTGTATTTTTCGCCGGTGTCCCATGGCGCATTGCAATGGGGCATCAGCGCGATTGCCGTGATCATGTTTGCCAGGGCAATCGGCGATTCGGAGCTGGTGGGTTTTTTCAAAAAGGTCGGTGGTTCGCGGTTTGCACGGTGGGATACGTATTTTTATTCGCCGTTGTGCCTGTTGTTGGGCGCCGGGTTGTTGGTGGTGGCGTGGAGTTGATCGCCTGATCGCGCCGCGAGCGTTCACCCGCCTGCAGACCCGCCCCGTGGATTTGGGCGCTTACCGATAGGCGTTGATCCTGCCCACCCGTCAGGCAGCGACCGTTATCCGGATCGTAGTAGCGGTGGCGATGGTAGTGCAGCCCGCTTTCCCGGTCGAAGTATTGACCTTGGAAGCGCAGCGGGTTTTCGATTTTTTCGACGTCCAATCGCGTGATCCGGCCATCGGCGCGGTAGTGCGCGGACCACACGATTTCGCCGTCGGGGGTGGTGAGTTCCTGCGCGGTGCCAAGGTGATCCAGTTGGTAGTGGAAAGGCGTGGTGTGCTGTGGGCCGAAGCCTTCCAGCAGGGCCAGTGGGCGGACACTGTCGGGTTCGTAGACGTAGCTGCGATGCCGTTGCGCGTGGTGCTCGGCGATCAGTCTGTCGCCTTGCCAGAAAAACTCGGTGGTCGTGCCGGCGACGGTTTTGCTGATGCGGCGACCAAACGGGTCGTAGCGGTAGTGGACAGTTTGGCCGTTGGGGCGGGTGAGGCCGATCAGGCGCTGCTGGCAGTCGTAGCGGTATTCGGTAACGACAGAGTGGGCCTGGCCACGCCGTTCGCGGATGAGATTGCCAAAGGCGTCGTAGTCGTAGTGGCGGTCATCCTGGAGCGTCAGACGGTTACCCGCCGGCGTGTAGGCGAAGCGTTCCTGTGGGGCCTGGGAATGATCAGCTCGGACCAGACGGTTTAGCGTGTCGTAGTGGTAGCGGTGCTCGCCTTTGCGGGTGTCGAGCAAGTACCTGAGGTTGCCGGCTTTGTCGTAGCTGTACTGGCGGCGGTAGCGAGTGCCTTCGATATCGCAGATGCCATGGTTGAACAGGCGTGCATGCTCATCGTATTGGTAACTGCTGAGCAGTTTGCCTTGGGCGCGTTGGTGTTCTCGGCCGGCGTCGAACAGGTGAGACGTCAACAGCGCGCCATTGAGTTCAACGGTCGCGAGGTGGCCGCCCTTGTCATGGTTGAACCCTAGCTGGTTGTTGTCCGGCAGGCGCAGGTATTTGAGTCGGCCGCAGGCGTCGTAGCCATAACGGAGTGTGCCCCAGCCCTGGTGTTCGGCGATCAGGCGGTTTTGCGGGTCGTATTCGTAGGTAAGCGGGCGGTAGCCGTCGTCGACGCTGAGGAGGTTGCCCTGGCGGTCGTAGGTATATTCAACAATGCCGCCATCGGGCAGGGTTTTCCTGACCAACCGGCCGGCGTGGTCTCGCCGGTAACGGGTGACGAGCTGACTGCCGTCGGTGCCGTGTGCGGTTTTTTCCAGCAGGTGACCGTTGAGGTCGTAGGCATAGGCGGTGCGTCGGCCGTCGAAGTCGATTTCCTGCTGGAGCCGGCCGTTGGGGTGATAGTCGAAGCGGTAGATTTCGCCGACTTCGTTTTCGATTTCGGCGAGCAACAATCGCACGTGGTCGTAGCGGTAGTTGACCTGGCTACCGTCCGCATTGATGCGGCGGCTGATCAGGGGCAGACCGTCGGTGTATTCGTAGCGAGTGACGTGCCCCAGTTCATCGTGTTCGGCGGTGATTCTTCCGTAGGGGTTGTAGCTGTATTCCCGCGTGCCACCGCCGGGCATGACCACACGAACCAATCGTCCGACACCATCCCACTGGTACTGGGTCGCCACCCCATGCTTGTCCTCTTGCGCCACCCTCCGACCGAGATCGTCATAGCGATAGCGCTTCACACTGCCGTTTGGCCAGTGTTCTTCAAGCAACTGCCCACGCTCATTCCACCACCGCCGCAGGCAGCTATGGTCGGGAAACCATACCCCGATCAGTTGGCCATACTGGTTGTAGCTATAGTCGGTAACGTTGCCATCGGGGTCGGTCTGACGAATGACATTGCCTTGGTCGTTATGTGCGTAGTTCCAAACTGCCTGGCCACGACGTACAACTCTTAAGAGTCCATTGTCATACTCGTAGGACATTGGCTCATCTTCCCCCGGAAAAAAAGCGACCAAGCATCCAGCGTCGTCGTACTGATACGCCGTTACCGCGCCGAGGGGGTCTTGCTCGACTGTGAGACGGCCCTTGTCGTCATAGGATCTGAAATGCTTGGCGCCATCCGGACCCACCCGCTGCACCCGCCGTGCCTGCGGGGCATGAACATAGGTTTCCTGACTCCCATCGGCGTTGTGAAGGGTCACGCTACCGTCGTCCCCCCAGGCATACCGCGTGTCCATCTGCAAGAAACTCGCCCAATGCCGGACACATCGCGCCGCCTTGCCAGCTCGTTCCCAAGCCCAAAAGAAGCGCGCGCCGCCGGCTAACTGGCGTTCAAGGATCAAGTGTTGCTCGTCGTACCGATAGGTCTCGCTTTCCCCTACGGCATTGGTCGCCGAAACCAGTCTTCCAATGTCGTCATAGGTGTAGGAAACCACGGTCTGTTCGGTCATCCAATCCCCTGCCGCACCGCCCGCGGGCCGCTGAACCTGGTAATCGAGGGCCACCAAGTGGCCGCGCTCATAACGGAAAAACAGCGAGCGACCGACACTGTTATCCAGGCGTTCAATGTTCCCCAACACATCGCGGACAATTCGCAGCCGGTTGCCGTAGGCATCGCTGATCGCGGTCAGCACACCGTGGCAGAAGTGGTAGAAGCGCGATGCCTGGCACAGCACCAGCTCATCCGGCGGCGCCCCCAGGAAGATCGCGGCGTCGGCCTGGCGATTGCCGGTTGTCGGTCGCGCCTCGGTCGGTAAGGGCAGGGCGGTCGATCGGTGCTCATGGTCGATCCACACCGCCGAGGCGTCTGTCAGCGTCAGCCGATGCGCCAGCGAGTGGCTCCAGCAAACCCCCAATCCGCAGTCCACATCCACCGCACGGGGGTGATAGCACCGCGTCCATTCGAACGGCAGGAGCCCGTCCAGTGCGGCATCGGTCAGCCTCAGCGAATCCAGTGCGCCATACCCGGCGTTGACCTGCTGGGGATACTCGGCCCGGCGTTGATGCATGCCATCCAGCTCAGGTGTGATAAAGGCAATGTGGGAAGCGTTAGTCATCCGTGACGTCTCGGCAAAGGGTAAGACGTCGGAGTCTGCCGCGGAAAAAAGACGCTGGACGAACGGCTGGAAAAATCAGAAGGGGCTGACACACCCAGGGAAAATCCCGCGAAAAAGCAATTGAAAGGGCTACCCAAAAAGTCGATCCGACCGATTGCGAGACCGCCCGTCATCGTTCGCGCAAATAAAACCACTCGTCTTGCCGCCCGGTTTCCAGATATCGGCCGGCGAGTTGAGCCCGCGTTGTGGCGATCCTTCAATCCGTGCGATAAGGCAATTTAGTGGCCCCTTTGTAACAAAATCCTCGCCAGAATCGCTTTTATTTTCAGCTGGTTAGGTGAGGAAGCAAATGCGCAATGTAGGAATCATGCTGATCGCCTGTTCCCTGGCCGGCGGCGCGGCTGCCGTACAGGCGCGGGAGTTGCGCGAGGGCGACAAGTACATGTGCAGTTGGGGCGCGGGCACGGCCGCCAGGGCACAGGAACTCAAGCTGTCGGGCGTTTCACTGTATGCCGCGCGGCAGAAGATCCAGACCATCAAGTTCAACAAGTCATGGATGCGGATGATGGCCATGGGCATCACCGAGCAGACCTATGACAGCCGTTCACGGCTCAAGCCCGAGGCGATTCGCCAGAGTTTCTATCAGGATTGCGTGCGCTACAAAGTGGCGCGCAAATAAGGCGCTTCTTGCTGGTCGAGCAGCGCGGTTTACAAATCCACGACAATCTCAGTGTTTCTATTTGCATACAATTGCCCCCGTCATTGAGGAGGCTGGTATGCAAACGCTTTTTCCCGGGGCGACGTCGGATGATGTCGCCGCGCTGTTCCTGATCGCCGACGTTCGCTGCCGGAAGAGCAGGGCGCACTAAAATGATGACCCCTCCGGAGCCCCGGTCGCCCGACAGCTTGCGCTACTTCGCAGTCGCGGTGTTGTGCGTTGCGGTGTTGCTGGGGATCTATTTCGTACAACTCAATGCCAAAGTCGACCGCCAGCGTGAACAGACCGTCGAGTACCTGGCTCTCTGCAGGCAAGTGGAGCGCGTGGCCAGTGCCGCGTCGGCAAACAGGATTGAACTTAGCAATACGTGCAAACAGTTGAGCGGACAGTCATCGAAAAGTCTGACGCCGAGATCGATTGATAACCCTTCTTTATAAAGGGGAATAGTACTTCAAAGTCGCGATGGTATTTGCACCAAAAAGTGGCACTTATATACCTCCCTACCTTGATAAATGTGTGGTTATTGAAGGACTTACGATTGTTTTATTCCGACGAAAGGATTAAAACCATCTTGTTACGGGATTAGGCAATCGGTACTATAGCCGGGCGTTCACCTCCCACGGTTTATGCATTTTTTAAATCCCAAGTTTCCATCAGCTACTTGGGATTTTTTTTGCCTGGGATTTGTTGTCGGCATCAACAAGCTCCGCGCGCATCCGACCATTGTGCTTGGCTTGGTACAGCAACTCGTCGATGTTCTCGGCAAACTCGAGCATCACACTGTTCCATCCAACTCGCTGGATGAGATTACCGATTTCGGTGGCGAGCAAGTCGATAACCTGCCTGAGCACATTCGAGTGAAGCGCCCCGACGCAGAATCTGCACAGGCCGCCGGACAGAGCGCGGAACTACAGGCGTCGCAGAAAGGATTTGACGATGTGCCGGGTGGTATCGGTAGTGTCCAGCTCGTCCATCGCACTGTAGGCGTGCCAGCGGCAATCGATGATTTCGTTGCACGGCCGTGCTTGCGCGATGTTCACCACCGACGCCTCGAACACATGGTGCAGCGTGTCGCGCGCCTTCAATTCCTGCAGGTACAGCAGTCCGTCGACGTTCAACCCGGTTTCTTCTTCCAGCTCCCGTTCGGCGGCGCCTACCGGGCGCTCGTCGCGTTCGACCTTACCGCCCGGCAACGCCCATTTAGATCTGGCTTTGCGCACGAAGAGGATATGCCCCTCGTGTTCGCAAATCACCGTTGCGCGTATTTTCATCGTCTGTGCCCCGCAGCGAGATGTCTGTCATAAAAGTGTAATGCAAATGTCATGCTGGGTGGTGGTGGCGCATCTGCGTGAGGATATAGATACTGGTCGATTGACGACAACGCACGAGGGGAGCAGATGAAGACGGTACGTTGGGGCATGATCGGCTGTGGCAGCGTCACTGAGTTAAAGAGTGGACCTGCTTTCTACAAAGCGCCAGGTTCGGCCCTGGTGGCCGTGATGGGGCGCCGCGAAGAGGCTGTGCGCGATTATGCGGCACGCCACGGCATTGGTCGTTTCTATACCGACGCCCAGGCACTGATCAACGACCCTGAGGTGGACGCGGTGTACATCGCTACACCGCCCGACAGCCACCTCGAATACAGCCTGATGGTCGCGGCCGCCGGCAAGCACTGTTGTGTCGAAAAACCCATGGCGCTGAATGCCGAGCAGGGCGCATTGATGCAGCGCACTTTCGAACGTGCCGGGCTGCATTTGTTTGTGTCCTACTATCGCCGCTCGCTGCCGCGCTTCCAGCAAGTGCGCGACTGGTTGCGCGATGGACGCATCGGCCAACTGCGTCACCTGACCTGGTCCCTGTGCAAGCCGCCAGCCGTCGAAGACACCAGTGCCGCCAATTGGCGCACCGACCCGGCCATTGCCGGCGGCGGCTACTTTGCCGACCTGGCCAGCCACGGCTTTGATCTGTTCCAGTACCTGGCCGGCGACATTGTCGAGGTTGCCGGGTTTACCGCGCGACAGGCCGGACAGTATGCGGCGGAAGACGCGGTGACCGCCTGCTGGACTTTCAGCTCCGGCGCGCTGGGCATGGGCTGCTGGAACTTTGTCGCGGACCGCCGTGAAGATCGCGTCGAGCTGATCGGCACCCTGGGGCGGATCACGTTTGCGGTGTTCGACGACCAGCCGTTGCGGCTTGAAGGGGCGGTCGACGAAGTGCTGGAGGTGCCTTGCCACACGCATATCCAGTGGCACCATGTGCTGGGCATGAACGCCCATATTCGCGGCGAAGCCGAGCACCCCTCGCTGGCGATCGAGGCATTGAAGACCGACCGGATTCTGGACAAGGTGCTGCAACGCAATCCCTATCATCCTGAGTAGTTTTCCTGGCGCCGGCGTTGCATTCACCACTTTCGCCGGACCCTGGCCTGCACTCACAATGCGGGCTTATTTTTTTCAAGGAACAGACGGATGAAATACAAGGCAGCCTGGCTGGCCGTGGGGTGGGTACTGGCAAGCATGGCGACGCAGGCGGCGCCACGTGAGCAACGGCCGGCGGGGGACTTTGATTTTTATGTGCTGTCGCTGTCGTGGTCGCCGACGTTCTGCCTGGCGCACCCGAACAACGAGCAATGCAGCGGCAAAGGCTACGGGTTTGTATTGCATGGGCTATGGCCGCAATACGCGCGGGGTGGCTGGCCGGCGTCGTGCGATACGCAGTCGCGGCTGTCGGCGGATGAGTTGGCCAAAGGCGCGTTGATATTCCCCACGCAGGCATTGCTCAAGCATGAATGGTCCAAACATGGCACCTGCAGCGGCCTGGAAGCCACGCGTTACCTGCAAGCCACCGATGCGGCCTTGGCCACGGTGCAGATCCCGCAGCAATTGCAGCCGTTCAACGTGCCGGGTTACCTGGAGGCACGGGAGATCGAGGCGCTCTTTCGCGAGAGTAACCCGGCCATGGGCAACCATGGCGTGGCGGTGATCTGCAAGGGCAAGGTGCTGTCCGAAGTGCGCGTGTGTCTGAGCAAGGAACTGCGTTTTGCCGGCTGCCCCAAGAGTGTGAAAACCCAGTGCCGGGACGGTGATATCCGCATTCCGGTTCAGCGCTGATCGGGCGCCTGGAGCGAGTGCAATGCGATGGCCGCCGGGGCCTCGGTTGACGTCGACACCCCGACGCGGCCCGCCAGGTAACGCGCTGGCGGCTGGCCCACGGCCTTGCGGAACATGGTGATAAAACCGCTGGCATTTTCATAGCCCAAGTCCAGGGCGACCCGCTGCACACTTTCGCCCCTGGCCAGTCGTTGCAACGACAGGATCACATGCAACTGCCGACGCCAGCGGCCGAAGCTCAGGCCTGACTCCTCCAGCAACAAGCGCGTCATGCTGCGCTCGCTCATGCCGATGCGCGCCGCCCATTGGCCGAGCGTGGCCTTGTCGCCGGGGTTGGCCAGCAGGCTGTCGGCCAGGCGACGCAGCCTCGGGTCCTGGGGCATCGGCAGGTGCAGGCCTTCGATGGGCGCCTGGGCCAGTTCGTCCAAAAGCGTGTCGATCAAACGCCCCTGCGCACTGTTCACGTCGTACAACTGCGGGAAGCTCACCGCCTTGCTGATCAACTCATGCAACAGGCCGGATACCGACAGGGTGCAGCATTGCGAGGGCAGGGCGCCGGCAGCCTCCGGGTCGATCAGCAGGCAATACAACTCAGCTTCGCCGGCGCCACGCGCGGCGTGGGGCATGCCGCCGGGAATCCACAGCGCACACTGGCGCGGCACAATCCAGATGCCGGCCTCGATTTCGCAATGAATCACCCCGCGCAGCGTGTACATCAACTGGCCTTTGCGGTGGGTGTGCTGAACGTGCTCCCAACGCTCGGACGTACTGGTCGCGCTCACGGCCACCACCGCACGCGGGACCAGATCGGCATCCTTGGCTAACAACGGATCATGCAGGTCCAGGCGATGGCGTTTCATGGTGAGCTCGCAGCTTGGCTGAATTGCGAAACATTCTGGCTATTCTGTGCAATGCCGTCCAGCTTCGTCAGCCTTATAGTGAGACTCCCTCTCATTAAGGAACTCTGCCATGCGACTCGACAGTTCAGCATTTCCCGTGGTGAAGATCGTTTTTGATGCGCCGAATGAAGGCGGGTCGCAGGACAGCTTCGTGATGTTCGAAGGCCTGCTGGCACGTCAGCAATCTTTTGTGTTGCTGTATGAAAAAGCCTTGGACGAACTGAATCACGCGCACTCCTACGAAGAGCGCGAGCACGCCTCGCACTGGATGAAGACACACCGGCAGGCCCTGCGTGCGTATGTCAAAGGCATGATCCAGGTGGAGCCCTGCGCGGCCAAGCGCCGGGCACTCAAGCCGTTCGCCGCGACGTTTGGCAATGCCTGGGGTTATCCGCTGCTGATGGTGGCGTCCAATGACCAGGCGTGGGCGCTGGCGCGGGATGTGCTGGATGAGCAGGTGTCGGATGTGACGTATTTCTAAGCCATACACCGCCTCCCGCCAGTGGGACTGCCGAGCGCATTGAAGTATCCTCCGCGCCCCGCTTACCACTGATTCAAAGAACGATGACAGGACAAGACATGCAGGCGCTGTTGGAGTCGATTCTCGACGAAGTTCGTCCACTGATCGGCCTCGGCAACGTCGCCGACTACATTCCCGCGCTGGCCGACGTGCCCGCCGATCAACTGGGGATTGCCGTGTACGGCAACGACGGCGCAGCCTACTGCGCCGGAGATGCCGATACCCTGTTCTCGGTGCAGAGTATTTCCAAGGTGTTCAGCCTGGTGCAAGCCATCGACCACGGCGGCGAAACCATCTGGGAGCGCCTCGGCCACGAGCCCTCGGGGCAACCGTTCAACTCCCTGGTGCAGCTGGAATTCGAACGCGGCCGCCCGCGCAACCCCTTTATCAATGCCGGCGCGCTGGTGATCTGCGATATCAACCAGTCACGCTTTGCCGTGCCGATTCTGTCGATGCGCGACTTTGTGCGGCGCCTGTCGGGCAACCCGCAGATCCTGGTCAACAGCGTCGTCGCCGAATCGGAAGCGCAACACGGCGCGCGCAACGCGGCCATGGCCTACCTGATGAAGTCGTTCGGCAACTTCCATAACGACGTCGACGCGGTGCTCCACAGCTACTTCAACTACTGCGCGTTGCAGATGAGCTGCCTGGACCTGGCCAGGGCGTTCAGTTTCCTGGCCAACGAGGGGGTGAGTGCCCACAGCGGCGAGCAGATCCTGACTGCGCGCCAGACCAAGCAGGTCAACTCGATCATGGCCACCAGCGGGCTGTATGACGAGGCGGGGAACTTCGCCTATCGCGTGGGTTTGCCGGGCAAGAGCGGGGTCGGCGGCGGTATTGTCGCGGTGGTGCCGGGGCAGTTCACGGTGTGCGTGTGGTCGCCGGAGTTGAACGCGGCGGGGAATTCGCTGGCGGGGATCAAGGCGTTGGAACTGTTGAGTGAGCGGATTGGGTGGTCGGTGTTTTGAGGCCGCTCCCGTGTGTGCAGGAAGCATCACGAATCCAAATGTGGGAGGGGGCTTGCCCCCGATTACAGTGTGTCAGTCAATACAGCTGTGACTGATCTACCGCTATCGGTGGCAAGCCCCCTCCCACATTTTGGTTCGGTCTGCTATCGCCTGTCAGGCAATCGCATCCCAGGCCCGATCGCCGTGCTCGTCTTTGATCCGAGTCGGCAAGCCCATCACGTCCAGCGCTTTCAGGAACGGCTCAGCCGGCAGTTCCTCGACGTTGGCCATGCGCTTCACATCCCACTCACCACGCGCTACCAGTAGCGCAGCGGCGACCGGCGGCACGCCGGCGGTGTAGGAGATGCCCTGGCTGTCAGTCTCGGCGTAGGCTTCTTCATGATCGGCCACGTTGTAGATGAACACCTCGCGCGGCTGGCCGTCCTTGGTGCCTTTGACCAGGTCGCCGATGCAGGTCTTGCCGGTGTAGCCGGGGGCGAGCGAAGACGGGTCGGGCAGCACGGCCTTGACCACTTTCAACGGCACCACTTGCAGGCCTTCGGCGGTGGTGACCGGCTTTTCGGAGAGCAGGCCGAGGCTGTTCAGCACGGTGAACACGTTGATGTAATGCTCGCCGAAGCTCATCCAGAAACGCACGTTGGGCACGTCGAGGTTTTTCGACAGCGAGTGAACTTCATCGTGGCCGGTCAGGTACAGGTTCTGCGAACCGACCACAGGTAGGTCGTCGGTACGTTTGACTTCGAACATGGTGTTGCTGGTCCACTGGCTGTTCTGCCAGCTCCACACCTGTCCGGTGAATTCGCGGAAGTTGATTTCCGGGTCGAAATTGGTGGCGAAGTATTTGCCATGGGAGCCGGCATTGACGTCGAGAATGTCGATCGAATCAATGCGGTCGAAATGCTGTTGCTGCGCCAGCGCGGCATACGCGTTGACGACACCCGGGTCGAAGCCCACGCCAAGGATGGCGGTGATGTTCTTCTGTTTGCACTCTTCCAGGTGGTTCCATTCGTAGTTGCCGTACCACGGCGGGGTCTCGCAGATCTTGCCCGGCTCTTCGTGGATGGCGGTGTCGAGGTAAGCCACGCCGGTATCGATGCAGGCACGCAGCACCGACATGTTGAGGAAGGCGGAGCCGACGTTGATGACGATCTGCGATTGTGTCTCGCGGATCAGGGCCTTGGTCGCTTCCACGTCCAGGGCGTTCAGCGCGAAGGCTTGGATGTCGGCGGGTACTTTGAGGCTACCCTTGGCCTTGACGCTGTCGATGATGGCCTGGCATTTGGAGATGTTGCGCGACGCAATAGCAATACGACCGAGTTCGTCGTTGTGCTGCGCACACTTGTGGGCCACCACCTTGGCGACACCTCCTGCACCAATGATAAGAACGTTCTTTTTCAATTGCTTTATCTCTCCTTTATCCGCCAGCTTACGAAAGGCTGGACAGGTAGTCGTCGTAACCAAATTCACGAACCACCTCGACTGTACCGTCGAGTTGTTTCACTACGATGGACGGCATTTTCAGGCCGTTGAACCAGTTTTTCTTGACCATGGTGTAGCCCGCGGTGTCGATGAACGACAGCCGATCGCCGATGGCCAACGGACGATCAAATTGATACTCGCCGAAAATGTCCCCGGCCAGGCAGGATTTGCCGCACACCATGTAGGTGTGTTCACCCGTGCTCGGCGCCAGCTTGGCATTGAGGCGGTAGATCAGCAGGTCCAGCAGGTGGGCTTCGATGGAACTGTCGACCACGGCCAGGTGTTTGCCGTTGTACAGCGTGTCGAGCACGGTGACTTCCAGCGAGGCGCTGTTGGTGATCGCCGCTTCGCCGGGTTCCAGGTACACCTGCACGCCGTACTTCTCGGAGAACGCCTTCAAGCGCGCACAGAATGCGTCCACGGCATAGTCTTCACCGGTGAAATGGATGCCGCCGCCGAGGCTGACCCACTCGACCTTGTGCAGCAGCGCGCCGAAGCGTTCTTCGATGGTGCCGAGCATCTTGTCGAACAGGCTGAAGTCGTCGTTTTCGCAGTTGTTGTGGAACATGAAACCGGAGATCTGCTCGATCACGCCTTCGATCTTCACCGGGTCCCATTCGCCCAGGCGGCTGAACGGACGCGCCGGGTCGGCCAGCAGGTAATCCGAACTGCTCACCTGCGGGTTGACGCGCAGGCCGCGGGTCTTGCCTTCGCTACGTTCGGCAAAACGCTGCAGTTGGCTGATGGAGTTGAAGATGATCTTGTCGCAGTTTTCCAGCATCTCTTCGATTTCATCGTCGGCCCAGGCCACGCTGTAGGCGTGCGCCTCGCCTTGGAATTTCTGGCGACCAAGCTTCAATTCATACAGCGACGACGACGTGGTGCCGTCCATGTATTGCTGCATCAGGTCAAACACCGACCAGGTGGCAAAGCACTTGAGCGCCAGCAACGCTTTGGCGCCGGACTGTTCGCGCACGTAAGCAATCTTCTGCATGTTGACCAGAAGTTTCTGTTTATCGATGAGGTAGTACGGCGTTTTGATCATTTTTGAGAGCCTGCGGCGGTGCCTGCCAAAAAAGGACACGCATTGTGCCCGCACTTGGAGCAGATCGAAAGGTTAGCGGGCGGATTTTGCGCGTCGGGTTTCCAAGCATAGCCCCGGAATATGACTCTCCAACGGCATGCATCGACCCAATGTGGGAGGGGGCTTGCCCCCGATAGCGTTGTGTCAAACGCCCGATAGGCCAGCTGATCCACCGCCATCGGGGGCAAGCCCCCTCCCACATTCGAATCGCGGTGTGTCCAGGGCGCTGACATCAAACCGTCATCTGTCCACCACGTTCCTGCCACATTGCGCCGCTAATGTCCTCGCCAATGAGATCGATCTCAAGCGAGTGACCATGACTGATTTGAAAGACGTTGCACGGCTGGCCGGGGTCTCCCGTGCGACCGCTGCCCGCACCTTTGCCTCTCCCGACCAGGTACGCCCGGCGACCCGCGAACAGGTGTTCGCCGCTGCCCGTGAACTGGGTTTTCGGCCTAACTTGCTCGGCCGCCAACTGCGCCTGCAAACCACCAACCTGATCGGCGTGGTGGTGCCCAATCTGCTCAACCCGGTCTTCGCCGAGCAATTGCAGGCCATGGAGCGAGCGGCCCGTTTGCGCGGCTACAGCCTGTTGCTGGCAACCACCGACTACAGCAGCGAGCGCGAAAGCATTGTGGTGGAAGAGTTGCTGCGCCAGCGCGTCGACGGTCTGGTGCTGACGGTGACGGATGCCGAAAGCAACAGCGTGCTACACAGCCTGGCTACCGAGCAGACGCCGTTCGTGCTCGCCTACCACCAACCCAGCAACCCCGACTACAGCGCGGTGTCCGTCGACAACCGCGCCGGTATGGCCCAGGCAACGCGCTATTTGCTCGAAGCGGGGCACCGGCGCATCAGCATGGTCGCCGGCCCCGCGTTGCAGTCCGACCGCGCACGCCTGCGTTACGCCGGTTATTGCGATGGGATGAAAGAGCATGGCCTCCAACCCCGCCCGGTGATCGAAATGCCGGCCCATACCCAGGCCGAATTCGCCGCCATCGCTCCGTTTCTCAACGGCCCTGATGCCCCGACCGCGCTGGTGTGTTCCAACGACTTCCTGGCGATCAGCCTGATCGCCGAGCTGCGCCGCAACGCCTGGAACGTACCCGAGCAACTGTCAGTGATGGGTTTCGACGGCATCGCCCTCGGCACCCAGATGCACCCGACGCTGTGCAGCGTGGTGCAGCCCATCGCCTTGCTTGCCAGCACCGTGATTGACCAGTTGCTGGCGCAGATCGCCGGCAACGCCCCGATTTCCCATTGCCTGCCTTGCCATATCCGGCCGGGTGAAAGCACTCAACCCCATGAGGAGACCCTTGATGCGCGTATTCAGTAAAACCCTGGCCGCCGTGCTGCTGTGCGGCATGGCCAGCCTGGCCCAGGCCGCCGACACGGCGATTTGCTACAACTGCCCGCCGGACTGGGCCGACTGGGGCACCCAGCTCAAGGCCATCGCCGCCAGCACTGGCGTGCAGGTGCCGCTGGACAACAAGAACTCCGGCCAGTCCCTGGCGCAGTTGGTGGCGGAGAAAGCCGCTCCGGTGGCCGACGTGGTGTATTACGGCGTGACCTTCGGCCTGCAGGCGCAAAAGGCCGAGGTGGTCGATGGCTACAAACCCAAAGGCTGGGAGCAGATTCCCGCCGGCTTGAAAGACCCGACCGGCCACTGGTTCGCGATCCACTCCGGCACCTTGGGCATCATGGTCAACGTCGATGCGCTGGGTGGCTTGCCGGTGCCGCAAAGCTGGGCCGACCTGCTCAAGCCTGAATACAAAGGCATGGTCGGCTACCTCGACCCGTCCAGCGCTTTCGTCGGCTACGTGTCGGCGGTGGCAATCAACCGCGCCCTGGGCGGCGACCTGGACAACTTCGCCCCGGCCATCGACTACTTCCAGAAACTGGCGAAAAATGCCCCCATCGTGCCCAAGCAAACCGCCTATGCGCGGGTGTTGTCCGGTGAGTTGCCGATCCTGGTGGACTACGACTTCAACGCCTACCGCGCACGCTACAAAGACAACGCCAACGTCGCGTTCGTGATTCCCCAGGAAGGCAGCATCAGCGTGCCCTACGTGATGAGCCTGGTGGCCAACGCACCGCACCGCGCCAATGGCGAAAAAGTGCTGGATTTCGTGCTGTCCGATGCCGGCCAGGCGCTGTGGGCGAAGGCTTACCTGCGCCCGATACGCCCGGTGCAGATGCCGGCCGAAGTCGCCGCGCAGTTCCTGCCCGACAGCGATTACGCCCGCGCCGGCGTGGTGGACTACCAGAAAATGGCCGCCGTGCAGGAAGCCTTTGCCGCTCGTTACCTGAACGAGGTCAAGTAAGTGGCCGCATCGGCAAGACATACCGCCTGGGCCCTGGCCCCGGCCTTTGCGGTGCTGCTCGCGTTCTGGCTGTTGCCGCTGGCGCACCTGATGGTGCTCGGCGCCGAGAGCCGCGACAGCAACGGCAGCGGTTACTGGCAGGTCCTCAGCAGCGCGCAGTATCTAGGCAGCCTGGCGCAAACCTGTGCGCTTGCGGTGTTCGTCACTCTCGTGGCGTTACTGATCGGCGGCATCAGCGGTGTATTCCTGGCGCGCCAGCAGTTTTTCGGGCGTTCGGCGCTGGTTGCGTTGCTGACGTTTCCGTTGGCATTCCCGGGTGTCGTGGTGGGCTTTTTGGTGATCCTGTTGGCCGGGCGCCAGGGCCTGCTGGCGTCCCTGGGCCTGCAGTTGGCCGGTGAGCGCTGGATCTTCGCTTACTCGCTGGCCGGGTTGTTTATCGGCTATCTGTACTTCTCGATCCCGCGGGTGATCCTCACGGTGATGGCCGCGTGCGAAAGCCTCGACCGCAGCCTGGAAGAAGCCGCGCACTCGTTGGGCGCAGGGCATTGGCGCGTGGTGTGCGATGTGATCGTGCCGGGCCTGGCGCCGGCGTTGGCGTCCTGCGGGGCGATCTGCTTTGCCACGTCCATGGGCGCCTTCGGTACCGCGTTCACCTTGGGCACCCGGCTGAACGTGACCCCGGTGGCGATCTACAACGTGTTCACCAACTACGCCAACTTTGCCGTCGCCGCGGCGCTTTCCGTGGTGTTGGGCGCGCTGACCTGGGCAGTGTTGCTGCTCACCCGGCGCTGGGTGAAAAACGCGGGGACTGTCCTGTGAAGCGCTCATCGCTGTTCGTGATGCAACTGCTGTTTACCCTGCTGGTGTGCGCCTTCATGTTGGTGCCGGTGTTGATGTCGTTGCTGGCCGGGCTCACGCGCAATTTCTTTGTGGGCCTGTCCAGTGGCTTGACCTTCGATTGGTTGATTCAGGTCTGGCAGGCCTATTCGCCGACGGTGTGGTTGTCGCTGCAACTGGCCCTGGCCTGCGCGGTGTGCGTCTGCGTGATCGGCGTGCCGGCGGCCTACGCCCTGGTGTGCATGAACAATCGCTTCAGTCGCGCCTTCGAGGAACTGATGGTGCTGCCGGTGGCGATGCCGGGGCTGGCCAGCGCGTTGGCCTTACTCTTGACCTACGGCCAGTTCGGCGCGTTTCGCAGCAGTTGGCTGTTCATTTTGGTCGGCCATGTGCTGTTCACCTTGCCGTTCCTGGTGCGCCCGGTGATGGCGGTGATGCAACGCCAGCAACTGCCGGTGCTGGAGGAGGCGGCGGCGAGCCTGGGGGCAGGTCCGATCAAGCGCTTTTTCAGCGTGGTGGTGCCCAACTGCCGGGCAGGGATTCTCGCGGGTGTGCTGATGGTGGTCACCTTGTCGCTGGGTGAATTCAACCTGACCTGGATGCTGCATACGCCCATGACCAAGACCCTGCCGGTGGGCCTGGCCGACAGCTACGCCTCGGCGCGCCTGGAAATCGCCAGCGCCTACACCCTTATCTTTTTGCTGATGATCGTGCCGCTGCTGATTGCGTTGCAGGCCATCAGTGCCCGTCTGTCCCGTGGAGAGCGTCGATGACCGCTATCACTATCCGCCTGCAAGGTTGCCGCAAGGCGTTCGCCGACGGCACCGTCGCCGTGCATGACTTGGACCTGACCGTCGAAGGCGGCGAAACCCTGGCCATCCTCGGCCCGTCCGGTTGCGGCAAAACCACGACGTTACGCTTGATCGCCGGCCTGGAGCGCCCGGATGTGGGCCAGGTGTTCTTCGGCGACCAGGAGGTCACGCGCCTGCCCATCGAGCGTCGCGATGTGGGCATGGTGTTCCAGAACTATGCGCTGTTTCCCAACCTGGATGTGGCCGGGAATATCGTCTATGGCCTGAAGATTCGCGGCGTGTCGCCAGCGGAGCGCAACAAGCGCTGCGAGGAACTGCTGGAACTGGTCGGTTTGCAACACCACGGCAAGCGCAGCATTCATGAACTGTCGGGTGGGCAACGCCAGCGCGTGGCCTTGGCCCGTGCGTTGGCGCCGCGCCCCAAGGTGCTGTTGCTGGACGAACCCCTGGCCGCCCTCGATGCACAATTGCGTGAGCGCCTGCGCAGTGAGTTGAATCAACTGTTGCGCGGCCTCGGTATCACCTCGGTGTTTGTCACCCACGACCAGGGCGAAGCCATGGCCCTGGGGGATCGCATCCTGGTGATGGAACACGGCCGCGTCGCGCAACTGGCCAGCCCGCGGGACATCTACCAGAAACCGGCCAACGCCTTCGTCGCAGGCTTTGTCGGCAACCTGAATGCCTTCCAGGTCATTGAGCCGTCGCCCCATGGTTTGAAAGTCTGCGGCGGCGAATTGCCGTGGCATGCAGCGCAGTTGCCCGGCACCGTGTATTGCCGCCCCGAACACTTGCGGGTGATGGAACACGAAGGGCATCTGCACGGCCATCTGCTGGCGCAGTTTTTCCAGGGCGCGCAAAGCCGCCTGCTGGTGGATGTGGGCGGCCCGCAACCGTTGCTGGTCGACAGCAGCGACAACCAGCTGTACGCCGTCGGCGCGCCGATTGCCTTGGCCATCGCGCCGCACATGTTGTTCACCCTGAATGCGTGAGAGTTGCCTTGTGAACCGTCCGTTTCTTGTTGCACAGATCAGCGATCTGCACCTTAAAGCCGGCCAGCGCCTGACTTACGGCGTGGTCGACACCTTGGGCGCGCTGCGCCGTGCCGTCGACCATCTGAACGCCAGCCACCCACGCCCCGATATCGTGGTGATCAGCGGCGACCTAGTGGACTTCGGCCGCGCCGATGAATACGCCGTGCTGCACCCTGAACTGGCGCGCCTGCACATGCCTTGCTACCTGGTGCCCGGCAACCATGACACGCGCGGGCCGTTGCTGGATGCGTTCCGCGATCACACCTACTTGCCGAGTTCGGCGGCGGGCCCGTTGGATTGGGTGGTCGACGCCCACCCCCTGCGCCTGATCGGCCTCGATTCCACCATCCCCGGCGGCCATGGCGGCCAACTGCTGGACAGCCAGTTGCAGTGGCTCGACCAACAGTTGGCACTGCGTCCGCAAGCGCCGACCGTGCTGATCCTGCATCACCCGCCGTTTATCAGCGGCATCGGCCATATGGACCGCGAGCGCTTTATCAATGCCGCCGCCCTCGAAACCGTCGTGGCGCGCCACCCGCAGGTGGAACGCTTGCTGTGCGGGCATTTGCACCGGTCGATGCAGCGGCGTTTCGGCGGCAGTTTGAGCTGTGTATGCCCTGGCACGTCCCATCAGATCGTGCTGGACCTGCAAGACGCCGCGCCGGCGCATTTCAACCTGGAACCGGCGGGTTACTTGTTGCATCGCTGGGATGCGCAACAAGGGTTGGTCAGCCACAACGGCGTATTCGGGGACTACCCGGGGCCATATCCGTTTTATGACGCTCATGGATTGATTGACTGAGGTTTTACGGAGGTTCACTTCACCCAACCAAGTAACTGAACGTTAGTTAACGCAACGGCCAACTCACGTGTGGCCGTGTGCTTCCTGCTGTCCATTTTTAGCGCCCGGAACTTGGATTCCGCGCCGGAGTTCGTCCTGATGAAAGCTACTTTGAATGTATTAAGCCTATTGACCGGCAGCCTGGGCATCGCCCTGAGCCCCCTGGCGTCGGCCGATTTCTTGAGCGACAGCAAAGCCAACTTGAGCATGCGCAACTTCTACTTCAACAACGACAACCGTGACGGCAGCGCCGCACCGTCGAAGACTGAAGAGTGGGGCCAGGCGTTCATACTCAATTACCAATCGGGTTTCACCGACGGCACCGTCGGCTTTGGCCTGGACGCGGTCGGCATGCTTGGCATGACCCTCGACAGCAGCGCTGGGCGCCATGTGGGCAGCTCGATGATCCCTACCGACGACGGCAAGGCCGTGGACAACTGGGCTCGCGGCGGCGCCACCGCCAAGGCACGCTTCGCCAAGACTGAAGCGCGCTACGGCTACCTGCGCCCGAACCTGCCGATTCTGGTGAGCAACGATGGCCGCCTGTTGCCGCAATCGTTCGAAGGCGGGCAGGTCACCAGCAAAGACATCGACAACCTGACCCTGATCGGCGGTCAGCTTCAACACACCACCGGGCGCGGCTCCAGCGACCGCAGCGGCCTGGCGGCGGCGGGCGGCACCCAGGAAAGCAATAAATTCACCTACGCCGGTGCCGACTACCAACTGACCAAGGACCTGATGGTCCAGTACTACTACGCCAACCTCGAAGACTATTACCAACAACACTTTGCCGGCTTGATTCATGTATTGCCGCTGGGCGACTACGGTTCGTTGAAAACCGACCTGCGTTACTTCAAGACCACCTCCGACGGCAAAAACAGCAGCGCCGCCGGGCGCGCCGAAGGCTACAAGTTCAGCGGCTATACCAAAAACGGCAGCGGTGAAATCGACAACAACACCTGGAGTGCGGCCTTCATCTACTCCCTGGGGTCCCACGCGATTACCGCCGGTTACCAGCAAGTGTCCGATGACAGCAACTTTGCCCAACTCAACCAGGGCGGCCTGGTGAACAAAGGGGAGGGCGGCTCCAGCCTGTACCTCTACACCGACCGGACGGTGCAAACCTTTATCCAGGCCGGCGAACGCACGGCCTTTGCGCAGTACGCCTATGACTTCGCGGCGTTGGGCGTGCCGGGCTTGAAGGCGTCGATGATGTATTTGAAAGGCGACCATATCCTCACCGCCAGCGGGAACAACGCCAGCGAGTGGGAACGGGATATCTCGTTGGATTATGTGGTGCAGAGCGGCACCTTCAAGAACGTCGGGTTCGGCTGGCGCAACGGTATGTCGCGCAGTGAGGTCGCGCGGGACCAGGATCAGAATCGGCTGTTCGTGAGTTATTCGATTCCATTGATGTAACAGCCTGTAGGAGCGAGCTTGCTCGCGAAGAACGCCAACGATCATGCGGGCTGCCTGACGGTACGCGGCGCACTTGGGTTCTTCGCGAGCAAGCTCGCTCCTACAAGGGTCAGGTGTTCAGGCGACGTGAGCGCAGTATTAACATGAGTAGATCTTGTGATCATCAGGAATAAAATGAGTTTGTCTCACTATCGTCATCTGCCGACAATGGCTGCCATTACTACCTACAGTGGAGTTGTAAGTCATGGCAGTCGCTCATTCCCTCGGATTTCCGCGCATTGGACGCGATCGTGAACTGAAAAAAGCGCAGGAAGCGTTTTGGAAGGGCGAACTCGACGAAGCCGGCCTGCACGCTGTCGGCCGCGATTTACGCAAGGCACATTGGGCCCTGCAAAAACAGGCTGGCATCGAGCTGTTGCCCGTCGGCGATTTTGCCTGGTACGACCAGGTACTCACCCATTCGCTGATGTTCGGTGTGATCCCTGAGCGTTTCCGCCCGGCCGATGGCAAAGCCACCTTGCAAACCTTGTTCGGCATGGCGCGTGGCGTCAGTGACAATTGCTGCGGCGGGGCGCACGCCCAGGAAATGACCAAATGGTTCGACACCAATTACCATTACCTGGTGCCTGAGTTCAGCGTCGACCAGCACTTCCACCTCGGCTGGGACCAGCTCTTCGACGAGGTCAAGGAGGCGCTTGACCTGGGGCACACCGTCAAACCCGTGGTGATCGGCCCGCTGACCTACCTGTGGCTGGGCAAGGCCAAGGGCGGCGATTTCGACAAACTCGAGCTGCTCGACCGCCTGCTGCCCCTGTACGGCCAGATCTTCCAGCGCTTGGCTGACCTGGGCGTGGAGTGGGTGCAGATCGACGAGCCGATTCTGGTACTCGACCTGCCTCAAGCCTGGAAAAACGCCTTCGAGCGTGCCTACAACCTGATCCAGCGTGACCCGCTGAAAAAGCTGGTCGCGACTTACTTCGGTGGCCTGGAAGAAAACCTCGGCCTGGCCGCCAACCTGCCGGTGGATGGCCTGCACATCGACCTGGTGCGCGCACCGGAGCAGTACCCGACCATTCTCGACCGCCTGCCGGCCTATAAGGTGTTGTCCCTTGGGGTCGTCAACGGGCGTAACGTCTGGCGTTGCGACCTGGACAATGCCCTGGCCACTTTGCGGCACGCCCATGAAAAATTGGGCGATCGCCTGTGGGTGGCGCCGTCCTGCTCGTTGTTACACAGCCCGGTCGACTTGGGCCGTGAAGACCAGCTCGATAACGAGTTGAAAAGCTGGCTGGCGTTCGCCGTCCAGAAGTGCGCCGAAGTGGCCGTGCTGGCCCAGGCCGTCGACCAGCCCGACGCGCCGAACGTGCTTGCCGCGCTCGCCGAAAGCCGCGCCGTACAGGCGGCCCGTGCCGCATCGCCGCGCATTCATAAACCGGCGGTGCAAGCCCGCGTGGCGGCGATCACCGCTCAGGACAGCCAGCGCCAGTCGCCGTTTGCCCAGCGCATCGAGACACAACGCGCCGGTCTCAAGTTGCCGCTGTTTCCGACCACCACCATCGGTTCGTTCCCACAAACCGCGTCGATCCGCCTGGCGCGTCAGTCCTACAAACAAGGCAAGTTGAGCGAAGCCGAATACGTCGAGGCGATGCACAGCGAGATTCGTCACGCCGTTGAGGTGCAGGAAAACCTCGGCCTGGACGTATTGGTGCATGGTGAAGCCGAGCGCAATGACATGGTCGAGTACTTCGCCGAGCAATTGGACGGCTACGCCTTCACCCGCTTCGGCTGGGTGCAGAGCTACGGTTCACGCTGTGTGAAACCGGCGGTGATTTTCGGCGACCTGAGCCGCCCGCAGGCGATGACCGTGGCGTGGATCCGCTACGCCCAAGGCCTCACCCGCAAGGTGATGAAAGGCATGCTGACCGGCCCGGTGACCATGCTGATGTGGTCCTTCCCGCGTGAAGACGTGAGGCGTGAAGTGCAGGCGCGTCAACTCGCCCTGGCGATCCGTGACGAAGTGGTCGACCTGGAAGCCGCCGGCATCCAGATCGTGCAGATCGATGAAGCCGCGTTCCGTGAAGGCTTGCCGTTGCGCCAGGCGCAGTGGCAGCACTACCTGGACTGGGCCACCGAAGTGTTCCGCCTGTGCGCCTGCGGCGTGCGTGACGAAACCCAGATTCATACGCACATGTGCTACAGCGAGTTCAACGATGTGATCGAGTCCATCGCGGCGATGGATGCCGACGTGATCACCATCGAAACCTCGCGCTCGGACATGGAACTGCTGGACGCGTTCGAAGCTTTCGCCTACCCGAACGACATCGGCCCGGGCGTCTATGACATCCACTCGCCACGGGTGCCGGACGCCTCGGAAATGGCCAACCTGTTGCGCAAGGCCGCCAAACGCATTCCGGCAGAACGCTTGTGGGTGAACCCCGACTGCGGCTTGAAAACGCGCGGCTGGCCGGAGACGGAAGCGGCCCTGATCCATATGGTCGCGGCGGCGCGGCAACTGCGCGCCGAACTGGCGTAACACGGCCCGACAAGGTGAGAGGGCGCTTGCGCCCTTTCACCGCAGGCGCAGTGACAGGTCACAGGTATTTAAGCCACGCCACATCCCGCCGCCGCGCCTTCAGCCCGGCAAACCAGCGCACCGGCCAATACAGCGCCATCGGCAAGAGCAGCGCGACCAGCCATACCGCGCCGACACTGTCGAAGCCGAAGTAGGCGCCATGGTTGAGGCCCAACAGCGCCACGCACGCGACATAGAGCATCTTCAGCACATACAGGTGCAACAGATAAAAGAACATCGGGGCTGCGCCGAATACCGCGAGCACGCCGATCCAGCGCCGCTGCCCCACGCGTTCAAGCGCCAGCAGCAATAACAGGCCAATGCCCAGCGTCAACGCGAGGAACAGCAGCGACGGCGGATACTTGGTGACATTGAAAAAGCTCATCAACGTCAGCACGCCGCTGTCATACGCGTGCCACGGCTGCTCGCCATAGCCATTGGCCGCCCGCAACACCACGAATCCCAGCAATGCACCGAGCCCCGCCCGCAACAGGTAACGCTGGCGCAGGGCCGGCGCCATGGCCGTGGCAAACCATGGGCCCAGGCCGTAACCCAGCGCGATCACACCGATCCATGGCAACACCGGGTACGTGATGCGCAATCGCAGGTGATCGGACACCTCGATCCAACTACGCTCATGCAGGAGCGCCCACACAGTCTGCAGCGCTGTCCCTGGAGCGAAGTGCAGCGCGTCCAGCAGGTTATGCCCGGCCATGATCACCAGTGCCAAGCTGATCAGCAGCGGGCGCGGCAACCACAGCAGCGCGGCGAGGGCGATCATGCTCAGGCCAATCGCCCAGATCACCTGCAGGTAGATGACGCTGGGCGGCAGTTGGAAGGTCCAGGCAAAGTTGACCAGGCTGAACTCCAGCACGATCAAGAACAGCCCGCGCTTGAACAGAAAGGCCGACACATCGCCACGGCCCTGGTATTTTTGCCCGTACAACCAGGCGGACAGCCCGGTGAGCAACACAAACACCGGCGCACACAGGTGGGCGAGGGTACGGCTGATAAACAGCGCGGGCTCGGTGCTGTCGAGGCTCATCGGGTCGCTGACCTGACGGTGCAGCAGGAAGGTTTCGCGCACGTGGTCCAGCAGCATGAACAGGATCACCAGGCCGCGCAGGGCGTCGATGGAAAGCAGGCGTTGGCGCAGGGGAGCAGCGTCGGTCATGGGCGTGGATCACAAGGGCAGGATGGAAAACGAATGTTATCCTATAACGTATGCGCGCGCCGCTGCGCGAAGTCATCGAGAGCGAACAGGTTCGCGCCTGGCATCGGGAGAGGCTGATCATGAGCAAGCCACACAACGACACCCCGCACACCGTCGTCGATTTCTGGACGCAGGCCGGCCCCAAGCGTTGGTTCGCCAAGGACGCCGCGTTCGACGCGGCGTTTCGCGACACCTTCAACGCAACTCATCTGCAAGCGGCGCGGCGTGAGCTGGAGGGCTGGCTGGACTCGGCGCAAGGTGCGCTGGCCTTGCTGATCCTGCTCGATCAGTACCCGCGCAACGCGTTTCGCGGCACGGCGCATATGTTTGCCACGGACCCGTTGGCGCGCCTGTATGCGCGGCGCATGGTGGACGCCGGGCTGGATCAATTGGTCGAACCGGCATTGCGTGCGTTTTGCTATCTGCCGTTTGAACATTCCGAAGACGCGCAAGACCAGCAACGCTCCCTGCTCCTCAACCAGCAGTTGGATGCCAACACTTACCGTTGGGCCAAGGAACACGCGCGGATCATCGAACGTTTCGGGCGCTTTCCCCACCGCAATGAGGTGCTGGCCAGGACGACCACGGAGGCGGAACGGGCCTTTCTGGAGCAGGGCGGGTTTGCCGGTTGAGGCGCTATTCCGCCGGGGAATGCCCCCATAAAAACTGCGCATTGTCTTTATTGCCGCCGATCTCGTAGCGTGGGGTTTCACTCAAGGAGATCCACCATGAACCAAGCTGCGCTGCGCCTCTACGTTGATTCGCTGTTCACCAGCCCCTACGCGATGTCGGTGTTCGTCACCCTGCGCGAAAAAGGCCTGGCGTTCGACACCGTGCCCCTCGACCTCGACGCCGCGCAACACCAGACGGCGGGCTTTGCCCAACTGTCCATGACCCAACGCGTGCCGACGCTGGTGGACGGTGATTTCTCCCTGTCGGAGTCCTCGGCGATCAGCGAATACCTCGACGAGGCCTACCCCGGAACGGCGGTGTACCCGGCCGATCCGAAGCAGCGGGCGCGGGCGCGGCAGGTCCAGGCGTGGTTGCGCAGCGATTTGCTGCCGATTCGCCAGGAGCGTTCGACGTTGGTGGTGTTCTATGGGCAGAAGATGCCGCCGTTGTCACCATTGGCCGAAGCTGCCGCCCATCGCTTGATCGGTGCGGCGCAGGTGCTGTTGGCGGGGAATCCGGCGTACTTGTTCGGGGAGTGGTCAATTGCCGATGTGGACCTGGCGGTGATGCTCAACCGCCTGATCCTCAACGGCGACCCTGTGCCGGCCGACTTGGTGAGCTATGCGCAGCGCCAATGGCAGCGGCCATCGGTGCAGGAATGGGTCAATCTGCCAAGGCCCGCGCTTTAGGCCATTCCTGCGCGACGCGTCGGTCCAGCTCTTCCCAGTCCGCCATGCCCAGCACGCGGGTGGTGTTCAAACCGCGCAGGTAACCGAGCAATTGCTGGGCGATGGCGTAGGCCTGGTCCGGGTCGGCGGCCTCGTCCAGCAGCACGTCTTCATAGACAACCAGGTAATCGGCGACCCGATCGCGAAAATCCGGCAATACGGCTTCGCGGATGCGGTCGAAGGTTTTCTGGTGGGGTTTCATAGCGTGGTCCTTATAGATTTTATGTAAGCACTATTGATTCAGATAATAGTCAGCATCAAAGATTGCAAGTTCTGTTTTTTCCACAAAGGCGGAAAATCTCCCCATCGAGACGCAGTTCAAGGAAATCGCGCGATGAGGACGTTTATTCAACTGGCTTTAATGACCCTGATGATGAGCACTGTGGTCATGATCAACCCGGTAATCGCCGATGAACTGCGTACAGGCCATTTGCTGTCACTCGGCGGTAGCGTAGACTCGCTGCGGCACGAGCAGTCAGTGGGGGTGCTGTACAGCGAAAATACGGTCGACAACCTCAGCTACCTTGAACGCTACCACGCCACAGCCTTGAATGGCGCCAGAGATGCCCTTGATGGGCGCATCCGTGCGGCGTTCGTCAACAGTTCCGACCCGGAGTTGGCGATTGACTGGTTGATGAATTCGTTGCAAGGCACGTTTTTGTCGGTGACCGTTTACGACACGCTGGATGCGCTCGTGCAGGCTCACCCCGATGTGGTAGTGATGCTCGACACCCATAACCAACTGTTGACCCCGCGTAACGACCTGGTCGAGGCGCATTTTATCGCGCGCTTCTATGACGCGGACCTGCAGTACATCGCCAAGGCCGAAGGCTCGGTGCAGAAGCAGGTGCCGTCGGTGTGGGCGCATGACAAGGCGGCCCCGGAGATTGCCGCGCAGATCGAGCAGCAGCGCGATGTACAGCTCGATGCCTTGAAACAATTTGATGCGTCGCTCAAGGCATTAGTCCGAGCGGGTTGATGTGAACTTTTCCTTTTATATATTCAGGATTTCTATGCGCTCTTTTTTTGCCCCGGCCCTGGCTGTCGCTTCTTTGTTACTGGCCGGTTGTGTTTCCGCTCCGAATGCGCCGACATTGACCCTGCAAACCGCCAAGACCCCCGAAGGTTATATGCAATGCGTGTTGCCCAAGCTTGAAAAACACAACCTCACCTCGACCGTGACGCAGAACTCGCGCCACGCCAAGGTGGTGTTGACCAGCAAGGTTGCCGCCGATGATGTACTGGAGGCCTACAAGAGCCAGGACGGCACCAAGGTGTTCCTGTATGAGCGCAAGCCGCTCGCGTCGACCATCACGCCGTCGCGCCTGGAATTGACGGCGCAAGAGTGCAAGTAACCGCAAGCCACCCATAACTCGGTGGGCACGAGGGTTGGCTCAAGGGGTTGCTTCGTGGCTGAAGCTGTCGACAACCTTGACCAACCCTTGAGCCGCCAACGCCACCAACTCAGCGCCTTTCTCCACGGTCGCCAGGGCCGGGTCCGAGCCCATGCGCCCGTCGGGGAAGCGCGCGCGGAAGTCCAACGCTTCACGGATCGGCCCGGTGTTGGCGATCTGCGGCGAATAATCGGCAGACTTGATCGACTCCGGATAAGCCCATTGCGTCACGGCAATTTCCGACGGCGTGGCATGGCTGCCGTGGCCGACCGGGAACTGCCGGTGAGCCAGCTCGTTGACGCCGTCCAGATCCCACCAGTTCACCAGTTTCAGCGCAAACCCGGCCGGTTGGCGGGCGAAGCTGGCGGCGGCATACAGCTCGGAAAACGCCGCTTCGATCGTGGCGATGTTGCCGCCATGGCCATTGAGAAACAGGATCTTCTCGAAACCATGCCCGGCCAGCGAACGCACCCAGTCGCCAATCGCGGCAATAAAGGTGGAAGGGCGCAGTGAAATGGTGCCGGGAAAACCCAGGTGGTGCTGGGCCATGCCGATATTGAAGGTCGGGCCGATCAGGATGTCTGCGTGTAGCTGCGCTTGGTGGGCGATGATTTCCGGGCACATCCAGTCGGTGCCCAGCAGGCCGGTGGGGCCGTGTTGCTCATTCGAGCCGATCGGGATCACCACCGTGCGGCTGCGCTCCAGAAACTGCCCGATCTCGATCCAGGTGGACTTATGTAGAAGCATGCGACGCTCTCTTTATCGGTGGGGACAGGCTAACCGCCACGGATTGTACGACTACTCGCCACCTGTTGGGGTTTGCAGTTGAGGTAGGTCGAAGACTTCAACCAGCGCTGGTCCGGGTACCACGAGAACATGAACTGCCCATCCTTGAGTTTGTCCACCACCTGGCGCGCCACCTGCGGACGCACCGCCGGGCAGCCCTGGCTGCGGCCGATACGGCCTTCGCGCTTGCTCCACAACGGGTTGACGTAGTCGGCGGCGTGAATCACCAGGGCACGGTCGCGCGCCTGATCATTGAAGCCCGGCTCCAGGCCGTCCATGCGCAACGAATAGCCATGGGTGCCCAGGTAACTTTCCTGGGTACGGAACAGGCCCAGGCTGGACTGGTGGCTGCCTTCACGATTGGAGAACTGGGTGGCGAAGTTTTCCCCGGACTTGGCCCCGTGGGCCACCAGGTCGCGCAGCACCAGGGTCTTTTTGCGTAAATCGAAAATCCATAGCCGACGAGCGGTCGAAGGCTGGGAATAGTCAATCACGGCCAGGCGCTCGGAACGCTCTTCACCATTATTGACCGCGCACTGCACCGCGTTCAGCGCGCTTTTGAGTACAGTGGGATTGAGTTCTGGAGCCGAGCGCGCCAGGCTGCTATACAAGGAAACAGGGTTGCCGTCGGCGGCGAGCACAACGGTGCTCAGCGTAGCCACGGTCAAGGTCATCAGGCCGAGGCGGCACATAAAAGTCAGCATCTACAGTACATCCCCCACTGTGGATTGGAGCAAAGCTATTGTTCAAAAAACACGCATGTTACTTGAGCATTTGCTTGCTCGTTGCACCGCTGGTCGCTACAGCCGACGAAGTACCGATGGGCACGTTACCGGTGATTCCAGCCAGCCCGGTCCAACAGGCCCTCGCGCAGTTGCCCAGCGTGTGCCCCAGCCTTGCGTCGCGCATCGACGCGGCGACATTGGCGCGTCTGCAGGCGTTCTATCGGCAGCAGGGCGATGTGCCGCTGTGGGTCGCCGAACGCCGCCAGGCACTGCAAGCGCAGTTGCTGATGCTGGCCGACGACGGCCTGGACCCCACCCACTATAGCCTGCCCCCGGCGAACGCCACGGACAACGTGCTGTGCAGCGATATCGGCAGCAGCGAACAGTACCTGCAAGCCCTGCAGGATTTGCATTACGGGCGCCTGCAGCAATCGCGCTTCGAACCGCTGTGGCATTTCCAGCCGCCCACCCGCGACCTGGATACCGAGGTGCTGGCCTTCGCCGCCACCGGGCTGCACGACATGGCGCAAGCCTTCGACCAGGCCCGGCCCAGCGCGGATTTATACCGCAGCCTGCGCAACGTCTATTCCACGCTGCGTAAGCAGCCATTACCGCATTGGGACGCGGTCGCCGGCGGGCCGCTGTTGCGCCCCGGCATGGAAGACCCGCGCGTGCCGGAACTGGCGCGGCGCCTCTACCGCGGCGGTTACCTCGCCAGCGAACCCAAGGACAACGGCAAGCAGTACCGCGACGAACTGGTCAAGGCGGTCAAGGCCTTCCAGGTCGGTCACTCATTGCAATCCGACGGCGTGATCGGCGCCGGCACCGTGGCCGAACTCAACATCAGCCCGGCGGTGCGCCGCGAGCAGTTGCGCATCAACCTGGAGCGCTTCCGCTGGCTGAGCCAGGACCTGGAGCCCGAAGGCGTGGTGGTCAACGTCGCCGCCGCGCAATTGAGTGTCTATCAGAGTGGCATCCCGGTGTGGCAAACCCGCTTGCAGGTCGGCCGCGCCGAACGCCAGACACCGCTGCTCAAATCACGCATCAACCGGTTGACCCTCAACCCGACCTGGACCGTGCCGCCCACCATCATGCGCGAGGACAAACTCCCGGCCATCCGCCTCAACCCCGAATACCTGCGCCAGCAGAACCTGCAAGTGCTCGATCCCGAAGGGCGCCCGCTGGCCCCCGAACACATCGACTGGACCCGCCCCGGCAACATCCTGCTGCGCCAGGAAGCCGGCCCGCGCAACCCGCTGGGCAAGATCGTGCTGCGTTTCCCCAACCCGTACTCGGTGTACCTGCACGACACGCCCAGCCAACCGCTGTTCACCAAAGGCCCGCGTGCGTTCAGCTCGGGTTGCGTGCGGGTCGAACAACCGTTGCTGCTGCGCGACCTGCTGGTGAGCCCGGCGGAGCGCGTTCGCACCGATGAATTGCTGGCCACCGGCGTGACCCATGAATTCCGCCTGGCGACGCCGGTGCCGGTGTTGCTCGGGTACTGGACCGTGGAAGTGGATCGCCAGGGCGAGTTGGTGTATGCGCCCGATATCTACGGGCGTGACCCCGTGTTGATGAAAGCCATGGGGAGCGTGCTCTGATTTGTCACCGCCCACAGCACACGCCATGACGCTGCCTTTCGTGAAGATGCACGCCCACGGCGACGACTTCCTCATCATCGATCGCCGTGGTCTGGATGATCCGATCAGCGCGCAGGTCGCTCGCCGTCTCGGCAATCGCCACACCGGCATCGGCTTCAATCAGTTGGCGGTGGTGCTCGATTGCGCAGACGCTGCCGCACGGATCAAATTCTGGAACCCCAATGGCACGCCCCTGCAAACCTGCGGCAGCGCTACGCGCGGTGTGGCCGAGCGGCTGATGCATGAAGCCGGCACCGATTCCATCGTGCTGCGTACCGACCGCGGTTTGCTGACCTGTGTGCGTGAGTCGGGGCGGCGGGTGTCGGTGAATATGGGCGCGCCATCGCTGGGCTGGGCCGCGGTGCCGCTGGCCGAGTCGATGGACACACTGTACTTGCCCCTCGAAGGCGACCCGGCGGCGTGCAGCATGGGCAACCCCCATTGCACCTTCTTTGTCGCGGACCTCGGCGCTGTCGACGTGGCAACCCTGGGCCCGGCCCTGGAAACCCACGTGCTGTTCCCCGCCAGGACCAATGTGCATTTTGTCCAGGTCATCGATCGCGGGCATATTCGCCTGCGGATCTGGGAGCGCGGCGGCGGCGTGCCGCTCGGGTCCGGCTCGTGCTGTTGCGGCGCGGTGGTGAATGGGATTCGCCGCGGCTTGCTCGACGACCGCGTCGAGGTGCAATGCGACGGCGGCACAGTCACCGTGCAGTGGGACGGGCAGGGCGGCGTGGTGTTGACCGGGAGCGTGGAGCCGATCATGCAAGGCATCGTCTATGTGCCCATAGGGTAAATTGAGTTCCGGCAGCGGTTCATCCGGTGCCGGCGGTTGAGCGTCGGCGGAGCGGGTAAAGCCGGTTCACGCCAGCACAATGTAGTCGTTCTGCTGGAGCACCGGCCGGTGCGGGGCTTGGACGAGGTGAAGGTAACGGCCGTCGGCCAGATCGATGGGCAGGCAGTCGTCGATGTCCAGCACGCCGTCGGTGTGGGCCTGTGACCAGTGACGCAGCAGCTGTTGCTTGCCTTTGCCCGTCGCTTCCTTTTTGTCGCGGGCAACCACCAGCAGGTAGTGATGCGCCTCGCCAAAGCGGTTGGTCTCATAGCCGCCCAGGTTGATGAAGTACAGGCGCTGCGCGCCGGCCTGGGGCGCCAGGTGGCTGAGTTCGACTTTCCAACCGTCGACGCCATCGACCGCCATCCACGAATCGATATGCACGCCCTTGGGGCTGCCAAACCAGGCATCGCGTAACTGTGGGTAGGTGGCTTCCAGCGTATCCGCCACGGCGAATACCACGTCATGGACTTCGATCCTGGCCCGTGGGTGCTTGCCCCCGAGCATCACGACAAACAGCATTGCAGGCCCTTCCGGCGATTTGGCAAAAGGCAACCATACTTCGATTGAACCCTTTTGTCCGGTGAATGCCACACTGTTAACCCGCGAACGCATCAGGAGGTTGTCATGCGAACCATCGATCTGGCCGGTGTTCCGGTCCCTGTCATCGGCCAGGGTACCTGGCGCATGGGCGAAGACCCGGACCGGCGCCGCGCCGAAGTCGCGGCGTTGCAGTGCGGTATCGACGAGGGCATGACCTTGATCGACACCGCCGAAATGTACGGCGAAGGCGGCGCCGAAAGCGTGGTCGGCGAGGCCATTCGCGGCAAGCGCGAGCAGGTGTTCCTGGTGAGCAAGGTCTACCCCCGCAACGCCAGCCGCCGGGGCGTACCGCGCGCGTGCGATGCCAGCCTCCAGCGCCTGGGCACCGATTACATTGACCTGTACCTGCTGCACTGGCGCGGTCAGTACCCGCTGGCAGAAACCGTCGAGGCGTTCGAGCGCTTGCGCGAAGCCGGCAAGATCGGCCGCTGGGGTGTTTCCAACTTCGATGTGGCCGACCTGCAGGAACTTGCGTCACCGGCCTGCGCGACCAACCAGGTGCTCTACAACATCCAGGAGCGCGGCATCGAATTCGACCTGCTGCCGTGGTGGCAACAACATCACTTGCCGTTGATGGCTTACTGTCCGATCGCGCAAGGCGGCGAATTACTGTCCAGCCCGACCCTCCAGCAGATCGCCCATCGGCATCAGGCGACGCCCGCGCAGGTCGCGCTGGCCTGGGTAGTGCGTCAGGACGGGATGATCGCCATCCCCAAGGCCGTCACGCAAGAGCATGTGCGGCTCAACGCCGCCGCCGCTCAACTGGTGCTGGACGAACACGACCTCGACGCCATCGACCGGGTGTTCGGAGCGCCCAAGCGCAAGCATCCGCTGGCGATGGTGTGAGGCGATAAAACCAGCATGGGGCGTGCCGCGTCAGCCGCTCACGCCATGCAACTCGCAGTATTCGTCCCAGCTCATCCCCGCCATCTGCGCCACTTCCTTATGCACTTCGAGGCGTTGCGCTTCGAATGCCTGGGCGGATTCGGCCGTCAGCTTGAGGGTCAGCTCCCAGGCAAACAGCCCCAGGCGCTCGGCTTCGGCTTCGAACGCCTCATGCAGGCGTTCGGCGCGGTATTGCGCAAGGGTTTCGCCTTTGGCCTGGGCGGCCAGCGGGTTCAGAGTGTCCAGTTGGGTGAGGACATCCGGGTGTGCCTGCAGAAATCGGTCCAGCGCGAGTTGATGGGTATCGCCGGGTTGGGACACAGGTGGGTTCCTCGAAAAAAAGTCAGGCATCTGCGCCGGTGTCTTGGCAAGCCTGTCTACGCCGGGCGCGTTTGCGCATGCGGCGGTTTATCCGGGTGCGTATGGGGTCGAGGACGAAAAGTAACAGGTACGCGGTCAGCACCAGCGTCAGGTCGATCCAGGTTTCGCTGATCGGCCCTAAAAACAGCTCCATAACCGCCTTGGCCAGGTAGAGCAAGGCAACCCCACATAACCACAGCAGTGCGTTAAACATCAGTGGGTGCATAGTATTAGACCGTTTGTGTTGCATCTCAAGCCAAGCTCCTTGCTGCTGGCGATTTCAGCGTGTTCCCCTTGCTGCGCGATCCGGGAACCCTGAAAAAGTCGCAGATATTACATCTTGAAACAGGCTTAGGGGCTGGTTTTTATCAGAAAGTTCCGTCGCTAAAGCGCAAGCGCGCACATGAGCGTGCTGAGAAACCTGAAAAATCAACTGGGCGACCGCAACGGCTTTTCGTGCCGCGCCTGGTCATGTGTGGCGTTGGCCGGTGTGTTCCCGGCCCTGTCTTCGAGGGGCTGCGCGCCGGCCGCGAGGGCGCGCTGTGTGTTATTCGGCGTCGGCGGCGTGCGCCTCGACGCCGACCCGAGCACCCACGGCGATCACGATGGCCGTGGCGCTGTACCAGGTTGCGTGCGCGGCGGGTCTAGGCCTGGGCCGATCGGTATTCGCGCTGGGTCTGTTCGATCTCTTCGACCAAGCCCTCGATCCTCGCCAGGCGCGCACGGTTGTCGTGGTCCCACGGATGAAAGCCTGGCTTGAAGTAGTGCAGCCACGGCCGCAGCATCCGCGGGAACACGCCCTTGGGTCCATACAAAAACTTGAGCATGCGCCAGAACCCTTGCACATGCCCGCCGGCCTTGCGGTCGGCAATCAGCAGGCGCAGGTGGAAGTCGAACACCACCAGCCAGAAGAGCAGCGTCGTGGTCAGCATGCTCCCGGTGCGCAGCAGGTAGCGCAGGGGGCCCGGCTTGATCACGCGGTTCCACACGTCAAACGCTACCGCCTTGTGCTCGGTTTCTTCGAGGGCATGCCAGTACCACATCTGCTGGTAACCCTTGTGTGAATCGCCGAAGCGCGAAGGGTCGCTCAGGAGGATTTCCGCGAGCATCGCGGTGTAATGCTCCAGGGCGATGGTCACCGCCAGGTTGAACGCCGGCGGCAGGTGTTTTTTCTGCAGGTCGAGGAAGAATTTCAGGCGCCGGTCCAGGCGATGTGCCGGCAGGCCTGCGGCTTGCAGCAAGTCGTTATAGGCGAGGTGTTCGCGGCTGTGCATGGCCTCCTGGCCGATAAAACCCTGGATCTCCTGTTTCAGCGCCGGGTCATCGATGCGTTGGCGGTAGTGGCGCACGCTGTCCATGAAAAACAGCTCGCCCTGGGGAAACAGCAGCGACAACGCATTGAAAAAATGCGTGATGAACGGACCTTGTTCGTGCCAGTCCTTGATGCGTTCGGCCGGCAAGGCAAAGCGGATATCGCGACGGATCGGTAGCATGGGGCTTGCTCCTGTTCAGAGACGGCTCTCGTCGTTGCTGTCAAACAGCGGCGTTGGGCGTTTGGGGGCCATGCGCTTGCTGGCGAACACCACCAGCGCTTGATAGGCCGCCGGTAGGCAGCGGGTGAGCAGGTCGAGAACATACGCATCGCGGCCGATGAGCACGCGGCGTTTGTTTTTGCGCACGCCCTGCAGGATCACTTTGGCGGCCTGGTCGGCGTCGGTGATGAACAGCTTTTCGAAATCGGCGCGGGCCTGCTGTTCGCTGTGGATCAAAAAGCCGGTCATGTTGGCGTCGATGCGGCTGCTACGGCAGATATCGGTGCGGATGCCGCCGGGGTGGACACAACTGGCCGAGACGCCGCAACGTTGCAGGTCCAACTCCTGGCGCAGGGCTTCGGTAAAGCCGCGCACCGCGAATTTGCTGGCGTTGTAGCCGCTCATGCCGGGCTGGGCAAACAGCCCGAACACGCTGGACGTGTTGACCACATGGCCGTCGCCGCTGGCCTTGAGATACGGCAGGAAGGCCTTGGTCCCGTACACCACGCCCCAGAAATTGATGCCGATGATCCATTCCAGATCGCTGTAGTCCACGCCTTCGACGGTGCTCGACAGCGCCACTCCGGCGTTGTTGAAGATCAGGTTGACCTGGCCGTGCTCGGCAGCGCAACGCGCCGCCCAGTCTTGCATGGCGTGCCGGTCGGACACATCCAGCACCTGGGTGGTCACCCGCACCGGCGCCAGGGTGGCGGTTTGAATCAACGCCACGGTCTGGTCCAGGCCTTGGCTGTTCTTGTCCGCCAGCGCCAGGTGGCAACCTTCGCGCGCCAGGGCCAGGGCCAATGCGCGGCCCATGCCGGATGCCGCGCCGGTGATCGCCGCCACGCGGCCATTGAACGACTTCATGACAGGCTCCCTTCTGCGGTGGAATGTGGCGCAGCCATTGCGCGGGGCGCCGCGTCAATCGGTGCCATGCTGGCGACATAATCCTTGAGCGCAAAATGCCGGGTGATCTGCTTGAAGCGCCAGGTCGAGCCGGGCCACAGGGTGGTGTTCTTGCCGGTGCGAGGGTCGAGGTACCAGCTCCGGCAACCGCCGGTGTTCCAGATGGTGCGCGTGAGTTTGTCCTGCAATTGGTGGTTGTAGGCTTGTTCCACCGCGGGTTTGACCTCCACCGTGGCAATGCGGTGGCGTTGCATTTGTTGCAGCGCATCGAGGATGTAGGCGACCTGGGCTTCGATCATCAGGATCATCGAGTTATGCCCCAGGCCGGTGTTGGGGCCGATGATCAGGAACAGGTTCGGGTAGCCCGGCACCGTGCTGCCTTTGTAGGCATGGGCGCCGTCGTGCCAGGCGTCCATCAGGTCGACGCCGTGACGCCCGATGATGCAGTCGCGGGGCAGCGGGTCGGTGGCCTGGAACCCGGTGCCGAAGATCAGGCAATCGGCCGGGTGCTTGACGCCGTCGGCGGTGATCACGCCATCGGCTTCGATGCGCAGCACGCTGTCGGTCACCACCTGCACATTGCTGCGCGACAACGCTGGGTAATAGTCGTTGGAGATCAGCACGCGCTTGCAACCGAGGGTGTAGTCCGGCGTCAGCGCCTTGCGCAGGGCAGGGCGGGTGACGTGTTTGTGCAAGTGGCGCAGGGCGACTTTCTGCACCATCTTCATCAGCCGTGGGTGCCGGGCAAAGCCCACCACGCGGCCTTCCAGCGCCCAATACAAGGCGCCGCGCACCAGCCGTTGGGTGAAGGGCAGGTGCTTGAATGCCCAGCGCTCAACGCGGGAAATCGCTCGGTCGGGCTTGGGCATGATCCATGGCGGGGTGCGCTGGAACAGGTCCAAATGAGCGACCTGCGGCGCAATCTGCGGCACGAACTGAATGGCACTGGCGCCGGTGCCGATCACCGCCACGCGCTTGCCCTTCAGGGCATAGGCGTGGTCCCACTGCTGGGAGTGAAAGCGCTGGCCCTTGAAGCTGTCCAGCCCCGGGATATCCGGCAGCGCCGGGCGCGACAAGCCGCCCATGCCCGACACCAGCACCCGCGCGCTGACCTGGCGCCCGTTGCTGAAGCTCAGTTGCCAGCGTTGTTGCTGCTCATCAAACACCGCACGTTGCAGGCCCATGCCGAAGCGCAGATACGGCGCCAGCGCAAAACGTCGGGCGCATTGCTCCAGGTAGGCGCGGATCTCCGCTTGCGCGGCGAATTGGCGGGTCCAGTCCGGGTTGGGCGCAAACGAAAACGAATAGACGTGGGACTGCACATCGCAGGCGCAGCCAGGGTAGTGGTTGTCGCGCCAGGTGCCGCCGAGTGTCGCGGCCTGTTCGGCGATAAAGAAGTCGCTAAAGCCGGCTTCCTTGAGCTTGATCGCCATGCACAGGCCGGCGAAGCCTGAACCGATGATGGCGATGTCGATGGAATCACTGTGGGCATTCATAGGCGGGCCTGCGTGGGCATCGGATGTGCTCCTGTTTTTGTTTTGTCTTTTTAGATAGAACACCATTGCAAAGGAAAATTGAATTACTTATTTTAAAAAAGATTTTAAATAATCTACCTGAAAATATCGCCTAGGCTAGTCCCTGGCTCCTCATGTGCGACGGTATGCACGAAGTTTAGGTCCAGGGTGTGGGCGATGGCTGAGGCCTTGATCAATTCCGGTCGGGCGGTCGGCAGCAGGGAAGCAGAGGACCGAGCTATGGCTGTCGAATGGGTTATTGCTGCGGGTGTGCTGGTCGGTGCGAGCGTGGTGGCATGGGGCTTCAGTGCCTGGATGACACGGCGCATCGAAGCGGCCGTTCCAAGTAACGGGCGCTTTGTGGACGTCGATGGCGAGCGCTTTCATTATCTCGACGAGGGCAAGGGCCCACCGCTGGTGATGATTCACGGGCTGATGGGCAGCAGTCGCAACCTGACCTACGCCTTGTCGGGGCAGTTGCGCGAGCATTTCCGGGTCATCACGCTTGACCGGCCTGGCTCGGGCTATTCGACCCGGCATCCCGGCACGGCGGCGGACCTGCCGGCCCAGGCCCGGCAAATCGCGGCTTTTATCCAGGCGCTGGGCCTGGATCGACCGCTGGTGCTGGGGCATTCCCTCGGTGGCGCGGTGGCCCTGGCGCTGGCCCTCGACCATCCCCACGCGGTCTCCGGGTTGATCCTGGTGGCACCGCTGACCCATCCCCAGCGCCTGTTGCCGCTGGTGTTCCTGTCATTGGCGGTGCGCCCGGCGTGGCTGCGTCGCTGGCTGTCGCACACGCTGACGATGCCGATCGGCCTGCTGACCAAAGGCTCGGTGGTCAAGGGCGTGTTCGCCCCCGATCCTGCACCAGCGGACTTCGCCACACGCGGCGGCGGGCTGCTCGGCATGCGCCCGGCCAACTTCTATGCGGCCTCCACCGAGATCAACCAGGTCAACGATCACCTGCCGGGCATGGTCAAGCGCTACCCGCAACTGACCCTGCCCATCGGCCTGATCTACGGCGCAAAGGACAAGGTGCTGGACTTTCAAAAGCACGGCCAGGCCCTCGCGAGCCGGGTGCCCGGCCTCAAGCTGCAACTGGTGGAGGGGCGCGCCCATATGTTGCCGATCACCGCGACGGAGCGTGTTGTGGCGGTGGTGGAACAGGTGGCCAAACGGGCCCGATCACCGCAAAACACCACCGTCCTGCATCCACCGTTGGCCCTGGCGAACAAATAATCGGGCCATCCGAGTCGCGGCACAACGGCGTCAATGCGCGCTCTAGACACCTGACCAGCCAGCTGAAAAAGAGACTGCTCGGTCACGCAAAAAAGGGCTCGATAAACTAGTTGACGACCTAACGATTCCGCGTTATTTATTTAAAAAAATATTTCAATGTTTGTTTTGAAATGATTTTTGAAATGCCTAAGAGCGAATAACAATGAAAAAAACGTCTTTTATCGCATGGTTGATTTCCCGGAGCCTTCCGCGCTCCTTGAACCTGTTTTGCACCTGCCTCGTCCGGAGGTTGCCATGAATCAGACCCTGGCCACCCCGCAGGTCTGGGCCGACGGCAAACGCCACCTGTGGTGGCTCGGCATCCTGCCCCTGGCAACGCCTTTACTCGCCGGCACACTGGCAATCACCAGCGGCGTGCAACAACTGTGGTGGGTTGGCGTATTGGTGATCTTCGGCCTCATCCCGCTGATCGATGGCCTGTTGGGCGAAGACGTGAGTAACCCGCCCGAGTCCGCCGTCAACCACCTCGAATCGCAACGCTACTACCGCTGGATCATCTACACCGGCGTGCTGTTCGTCATCGCTTCGGTGGTGATCACCGGTTGGCTGGCTGCCGGGGGTATCGACTGGATCATCAACGGCGGTTTGCTCCAGGCCACCGCCGCGCTGGAACCTTCGAGCTGGCTGGCGAAAACGGCCGCCTATCTCACCTCGCGCACCCAACTGCACGGCCAGGTCAGTGCCTTCACGTACCTGGGCATGGCCATGTCCACGGGTGCGGCGACTGGCATCGCGATCAACACCGCCCACGAGCTGGGGCACAAACCCAAGCCGCTGGAAGTATTCCTGGCCAAAGTCACTTTGGCGCCAACGTTCTACGGGCACTTCTATACCGAACATAACCGGGGTCATCACGTCCGTGTCGCCACCCCGGAAGATCCGGCCAGCTCGCGGCTGGGGGAAAGTTTCTGGGCTTTCCTGCCGCGCTCGGTGTGGTTCAGCGCACGCTCGGCGTGGAACCTGGAGCGCGAACGCCTGCGCAAACTCGGCCTGCCGGCCTGGCACTGGAAAAACGCCGTGCTCAGCGCCTGGCTGTACAGCGTGGTGTTGTGGGGCGTGATGATTGCCTGGTTGGGGGCGGCGGTGATTCCGTTCCTGATCATCCAGGGCATCTACGGCTTCTCGCTGCTGGAAGTGGTGAACTACGTCGAACACTACGGCCTTAAACGCCAGAAGTTGCCCAACGGCCGTTATGAGCGTTGCTCGCCGCGACATTCGTGGAACAGTAACCGGATCGTGACCAATATCTTTCTGTTCCAACTGCAACGGCACTCCGATCATCACGCCAATCCGACGCGCAGTTATCAATCGTTGCGTCACTTCGATGAATCGCCGCAACTTCCCTACGGTTATGCAAGCATGATTGTCTGGGCTTACGTGCCGTATTTGTGGCGACGACGGATGGACCATCGGGTGCTCAGGCATTATGCCGGGGATATCACCCTGACCAATCTTCAACCGTCCAAGCGTCTGCACTATCTGAAACAATACGGCGGCAATAGCAAAACGTTCTGAGATGAACTGAAAAAGTTACCTGGCGTGCTCGGGATCTTTGTCTCGCGCGGTTTCTTATCGCCCAGCGTTTATCGATTTCATTGCAAGAGAGTTGTTTGACCCCACAAAAATAAAAGCAAGGGAAGGACGTTCACCATGCAAACACCTGCCAAGTTCACCGCCCATATCTTATTGGCGGCATTGGGTCTGATTGTCTATCAGCAAGCCCAGGCTGCCCGTATTGAACCTGCCGGTAGTGCGTTTACTGCCCAAGGGCCCATCAGTTTTTCCAAAGGCAAGCTGATCAGTGCCGACTGCACCATCAAGGTGGCGGGCAAGGTTGCCGCCGACGGTTCGTCCGTCAATGTCGACAAGGTCGAATTCGACGGCGGCCTCAAGTGCAGCCGGGTCGAAGCGATCAACCTGCCGTGGATCTTGGTGGCCAAAGACACCCAAAGCGGCTCGATGTCGAAGATCAGCGTGGACGTCCACGCCTTCGGCCTGGGCGGCAAGTGCGGCCCCTCCACGGCCGACGGCACCTGGGATAACGCCACCGGCAAGTTGGAAGCCGTCAATGTGCCGATTGGCGAAGACTGCAAGATCAAGACGGTGTCGATCAAGATGCCGGCCAACTTCAAAGTTGTCGAATAGATATATCCAATAGTTGCAGTGGTAATTGAATTGAAATTTGGCTGGAAAGGGAAGTTCTGCAGTTTCTCCGTGACCTCTCGTTCATGGCCATTACCCCCTGGCGAATGACTCGCCATAACATGTGAGGAAAAATAATGAAAAGTTTGAAAACCCTCGTTTGTGCAACTTCGCTTGCTCTGTGCTTTGGCGCGGCTTCGATGGCCAACGCGGCGACGATCACGCCTGCGGGACCTTTCACTACTAGTGCCGGCACCATTGTGGTGACGTCTCCTTCGTCTGCGGGCGCCCCTATCACGTGCGGAGTCACTTTTGGCGGCACGGTGACTAGCGGTGTGGTCACCATCACTGCGGCAACTCTCTCTGGCGGCGGACTCTGTGGCTTGCCTGTCCTGAAGAACATTCCGTCTCCAGGTTGGGTATTAAGCGCAACCAGTTACGACCCAGTCACCAAAAAGGGCACCGCTACTGTGACCAATGTTGGCTGGACCGTTGCTTTCCCGCCTTCCAACTGTGGCCCAGGCACGCTGAATCTGGTTTGGGATGAAGTCACTCAAACGCTCTCGACGACTTCCAGCCAGTCGCTCTCGGGCAGTTGTGCTGTTCAGTCGTTGTCCGTCAAGGCGCCGACTCTGCACATGCAATAAGAACAACGGACTGATCACCCGTGCAAAGGCAGGCGCCTCGTCAGAGGCGTCTGTTGCGCAAAAGCCCGACGTATCAGCTGAGCGTTACGGATAAAAACAATAAGGAGTGGAGCATGAATAATAAAAAACAGCAGGCACACGCATTCATCGGCCTGACATTGCTGGGATGTCTGGTGGCAGCAGGGGCGGCTCAGGCAGGTGGCTTCATGACTCCTACCGCTAACACAGCCGGGTGGGGCCGGGCATTCGGTGGTGGTTCGATGTTCAAGGACGATCCATCATCGGCGTTCAATAACCCGGCGGCGATGGCGTTCATTGATAAAACCATCTCGCAATTCACCATCAACTACGCGGACATCAACATCAAGTACAAAGGCTCGGCTTACGATTATTCAGGCCGTCCGATGTCGGATACCACCCTTGATGAAAACTTTTCGCCGGTCTATCACGACCGCACCGGGGACGGTGGCCAGGGTGGTTTCGAGGCTTGGGTGCCTACCGGTTTCATGGTGATCCCCATCAATGACCGGTTCAGTTTTGGCCTGAGCCAAGTGGTGCCCATGGGCGCACGCACGACTTGGGACCCGGACTGGAAAGGCCGTGATTTTGCCGTGGATACCCGAATCGAAACGGTTGGCTTGACCGCTTCTCTGTCGTTCAAGGTCAATGATCAGTTTTCCGTGGGTGGCGGTACCATTCTTCAGCACACCAAAGGTTTTGTAAGTCAGAACGTCGATCTCTATGCCGCCGCCGCTCAGTCGCCAGGGTTGGGGGGTATTCCATTTCCGGCAGGCATGGGGCATGCGCTGATGCGGGTCAAGGTGGACAACAACTCCCTTGGCTGGTTTGCCGGTGTCGTCTGGAAACCCACGGAATTCGACACGCTCGGCCTGAATTACCACGCCAAAATCAAGAACAAACTGGAGGGCAAATACAATATCTACGCCGATCCGGGATCGGAAGCGTTGATGACCACACCGGTGGTTGATGGCAAAACCCTGGTGGAATTGGCATACCCGGGCTTGCACCTCTATCCCGGTGGCGCCAACGCTACGACGCAACTGGACATCCCGGCCAATACATCCATTGACTGGGTACATCAGTTCTCTGATCGCTTGAGTTTGGGTGCGAGCGTCACGTGGACCGAGTGGTCGTCGTTCAAGGACCTGACCTTGAAGTCCAATGGCAGCACCATTGTGTCGATTCCTTATAACTACAAAAACACATGGATGTACTCGCTCGGCGGAGACTACAAACTCACCGATGATTTAACCGTGCGCGCCGGCGTGGCCTTTGACCAGACGCCAACCCGTAACTCCACGCGTGACCCGCGTATTCCGGATGGTGATCGGACGTTCGCTTCCTTGGGCTTTGGCTACAAGATCCGTGCGATTCCTGGGTTGAGCATTGATGGGGCGTACTCTCGGCAGTTCGTGGAAACCGTCAACCTCAAAACCAAGAATGTGGATCGCCTTGGTGGTGGTTCGCTGGATGGCAAGTCTGAAGCAAAGGGTGAAGTGGTCAGCATGTCGGCAACCTACGAGTTCTGATTCATCGTTTTAGCCTTGCCGCGACGCTGGAAACGAGCAGTCAGCGCATCTTTCTGCACGGTTTGTCCCAGCATGGCATCGACGGGTCGCGCAGGCGACCCGTTCCACTCTCTTTCACATGGGCTCAACACGGCTGACTCGCTCAGCTTCGAATGTTTTCATCAAAGCATTAAATAAAAATTTCAAAATAAAATTTTAATCTGGTTTTCTGAGTTTGTAGCGTGGTTTTGCACCGCAGGTCATTTCGACTGATCCGCGCGTTCGCCACGCCCTGAATCGAGTAGAGGTATCCCCATGGTGATCTGGTTATTGGTGGGTTTCGCAGCCGCGATTGCCCTGGCGTATCGACAAGCCGCCGCTGTCCACTGGCTGGGCGCCGGCCTGGCCTGGCTGGCGGCCGGCTACCTGTTCAACGCGGTCGCCGTTTTCGGCACCACCGTCGTGGCGCTGCTAGTGGTGTTGCCGGCGTTGCTGATGACAATCAAACCGCTGCGTCGCCGCCTGTTGACCAGCAAGGCTCTGAGCCTATTTCGTACAGTTATGCCGGCAATGTCCGACACCGAGCGCGCGGCCATCGAGTCCGGCACCGTGTGGTGGGATGCCGAACTGTTCAGCGGCCGACCCGACTGGCAGCGCCTGCTGCAAGCCGCGCCGGCCAGCCTGAGCGCCGAGGAGCAAGCCTTCCTCGACAACGAAGTCGAAACCCTGTGCGACATCGCCAACGACTGGGAAACCACCCAGGTCTGGCAAGACATGTCCCCCGAGGGCTGGCAGTACACCAAGGACGCCGGTTTCCTCGGCATGATCATTCCCAAGCAGTACGGCGGCAAAGGCTTCTCCCACTACGCGCATTCGCAAGTGGTGATGAAGCTGTCGACACGCTGCTCGGCGGCGGCGATTTCGGTGATGGTGCCCAACTCCCTGGGCCCGGCGGAATTGCTGCTGCATTACGGCACCGATGCCCAGCGTAATTACTACCTGCCGCGCCTGGCGCGTGGCGAAGACATCCCGTGTTTCGCGCTGACCAGCCCGTATGCCGGTTCCGACGCCGGGGCGATTCCGGATCTGGGCATCGTCTGCAAAGGCCTGCACGAAGGCGAGGAAGTGCTGGGTTTCAACGTGACCTGGGACAAGCGCTACATCACCCTTGGCCCAATTGCCACAGTGCTTGGCCTGGCGTTTCGTGCGCAAGACCCGGAAGGTCTACTCGGCCAGCCGGGTTCGCTGGGTATCACTTGCGCGTTGATCCCAACCTCCCATCCGGGCGTGAACAGCGGTCGTCGGCACTGGCCGCTCAACGCGGTGTTTCAGAACGGTCCCACCACCGGCAAGGATGTGTTCATTCCCCTGGAGTGGGTCATCGGCGGCCGCGAACAGGTCGGCAACGGCTGGCGCATGCTGATGGAATGCCTGGCGGCCGGTCGGGCGATTTCCTTGCCGTCGGCCAACGTCGGCCTGGGCAAGGTCGCAGTACGCGGCACCAGCGCGTATGCGGCGATGCGCAAACAGTTCGGCCTGCCCATCGGCAAGTTCGAAGGCGTGCAAGCCCCGTTGGCGCGCATGGCCGGGCATTTGTATGCCTGCGACGCGGTGCGCAAGGTGTCGGTGGCATCGCTGGATGCCGGCGAGAAACCTTCGGTGATCTCCGCCATCGCCAAATACCACGTCACCGAGCGCGCGCGGATGATCGTCAACGACGGCATGGACATCGTCGCCGGCAAGGGCATCTGCATGGGCCCCAACAACTTCCTGGCCCGCGCTTATCAACAAAGCCCGATTGCGATCACGGTGGAAGGCGCGAACATCATGACCCGCTGCCTGATCATCTTTGGCCAGGGCCTGATCCGTTGCCATCCCTATGTGTTGCGCGAGATGGAAGCGGCGCGCAACCCCGATCGGCGCAAGGCGCTTGAAGCGTTTGACAGCGCAATGTTCGGCCATGTGAGCTTTGTGCTGGCCAATACGGTGCGCGCCGCAGTGCATTCGCTCACTGGCGGGCGCCTGATTTCCGCACCCGCCAAGACCGAGCCGGCGTTGGCGTCCTACTACCGTCAGGCCAATCGGCTGTCGGTGGTGTTGGCTTTGATCTCGGACGTTTCCATGGGTGTGCTCGGCGGTGCGCTCAAGCGCAAGGAAAGTATCACCGGGCGCCTGGGCGATATTCTTTCGCAGTTGTACATCTTGTCTTGCGTGCTCAAGCGCTTTGAAGATGACGGCCGGCCCCAGGCGGATTTGCCGCTGGTGCATTGGTCGGCCCAGGATGCGTTGCTGCGCGCCCATGAAGCCCTCACCGAAACACTCGATAACTATCCGTCGAAGGCCGCTGCGGCGGTGGTGCGCGGCTTGAGTTTTCCGTTCGGTATTCCCCTGCGTAAACCCTCGGACCGGCTGTTGGCCCAGGTGGCGGATGTGGTGCAGACCCCCGGCGAAACCCGTGAGCGCTTGCTGGCCAATTCCTATATCCCACGTCCGGAAATCGACAAGCTGGCCTACGGCGAATTGGCTTTCCGCCTGTTGCCGCAGGTGGAGCTGATCGAAGCACGGCTCAAGCCTGCGATCAAACAGGGCTTGCTCGAAGCGATGCCGATCGCCGCCACGGCCTTTGCCGCCTGGCGCGTCAAGGCGCGGGCGCTGGACTTGATCAGCAGCGATGAAGACGCCTTGCTCGCGCGCTATGTGGAATATGCCGACCACGGCATCCAGGTCGACGACTTCCCGCAGGACTTCGGTCTGCTCGAGGCGTTGCAGCAGCGTAAGCACGTGTTGCAACCATCTACCCAGCGTCGTACCAGCCAGGGCGAGAATGCTTCGGTCAATTGAGTGGCACTGAATGAACGCGCCTACATGGCTCGGGCGTTCATACCGATACCGTATCGTGAGTGGATGTTTATATGAGTGACAGCTACCTATCGTTCGTCAATTCTCCCTGGGGCCGACGCCTGGCCCAGGCCATCGGCCTGCCGCAACCGTTGCTGCTGCAACGTCATCGCCGTGGCCAGCAAGGCCTGGCCAACCCGGTGATCGTCGCCGGGGCAGGGCGCCTGGCTGTGCAAGTGCAACAGATTTTCAGCGCCACCGACACGGTCGCCGCCACTGCAGCGACCCTCAAGGCGCCGTCTACGGTCAAGGTGCAGGGCGCGGTGTTCGATGCCACTGGCGTCGTCGACCTGCAGCAGCTCGATGAGCTCTACGTATTTTTCCACGCCAACGCCAAGCGCCTCGCCCAGCATGGCCGCGTGGTGGTGCTCGGCACTGCTCCCGAAGACTGTCGGGATTTGCCCCAGGCCATCGCCCAGCGCGCCCTCGAAGGGTTGGTGCGTTCGCTGGCCAAGGAACTGCGCCGGGCGATCACCGTGCAATTGATCTACGTCGCGCCGGGGGCCGAAGACGCCCTGGACAGCAGCCTGCGCTTCTTTCTGTCGCGTCGTTCGGCCTATGTGTCGGGGCAAGTGGTGCGCCTGGAAAAACCGCTGGACGGCCCTGTCACGGTCAACTGGGACACCCCCTTCGCCGGCCGCCGCGCGCTGGTCACCGGTGCCTCCCGTGGCATCGGCTTGGCGATTGCCCAGGTATTGGCCCGCGACGGCGCCCATGTGGTGTGCGTGGATGTGCCCCAAGCCGAGGACGCGCTGCAACATGCCGCCGCCAGCGTCGGTGGCTCGGCGTTGCCACTGGACATTACCGCAGCAGATGCGGCCTCGCTGTTGCAGGCCCATGTCAGCCAATCCGGCGCCTTTGACGTGGTGGTGCATAACGCCGGGATCACCCGCGACAAGACCATCACCAAGATGACCGAAGCGGCGTGGCGCAATGTGCTGGCGGTCAACCTGCAAGCGCCGTTGCAACTGAGCCACGCGCTGCTGGAATGCCAGGGCCTGAACCCGGGCGGGCGTATCGTCTGTGTGTCGTCGATTTCCGGCATCGCCGGCAACCTCGGGCAAAGCAACTACGCCACTTCCAAAGCCGGGGTGATCGGCCTGGTCCACGGCCTGGCACCGTTGGCGGCGGCGCAGCAGGTCACGGTGAACGCGGTGGCGCCGGGATTCATCGAAACCCAGATGACCGCGAAGATCCCGCTGCTGATCCGCGAAGCCGGGCGGCGCATGAATTCGCTGTCCCAGGGCGGCCAGCCGATCGACGTGGCCGAGACCATCGCCTGGCTGGCCCACCCGGCGTCCGGCGGCGTCAACGGCCAAGTCGTGCGCGTGTGCGGCCAAAGCCTGCTGGGAGCTTGAGCCATGGACTACGTGACGCAGATCATCGACCCGCCGCCGTCGCAGCCCCAGTTGTTGCTGGACGGCCTGCGCGCCTTGCGCAAACCCAAGCTCGACGGCGCGCCTGAGTTGCCCAAGGCGCGTCTGGTGCGTTCGGCGGTGGAATTGTCGGCCACCGGCATCGCCGCGTATGGCCGCGCCTGTGGTTTCCGGCATGAGCAGGGCGTGCCGCTGGCCTACCCGCAGGTGCTGGCATTCCCGTCGCACCTGATGCTGCTGACCCGGCCGAGTTTCCCGTACCCGGCCAGCGGCATGGTCCACCTGGCCAATCGCATTCGTCAGCACCAGCGCTTGCACGCGGGCCAGGCCCTGCGCCTGGAGGTGTATTGCGAGCGTTGGGTGGCGCACCCCAAGGGCCAGGCGCTGAGCATCGCCACCCGGGCCTACGGTGCGGACACGCTGCTGTGGGAAAGCGACAGCCTGTACCTGCGGCGCGACGTGAAAAACCCGGTGGGTGAGCCATGGGCGGACGTGCTGCCCTTGCAGGAAGAAGGCCTGTTGCGCACCCAGCGCTGGGTGCTGCCCGCCGACGTGGGCCGGCGGTTTGCCAAGGTCTCGGGGGATTTCAACCCGATTCATACCTCGCTGATCGGCGCAAAACTCTTTGGCTTTCGCCGCGCCATCGCCCACGGCATGTGGACATTGGGCCGCGCATTGGCCGCCGAGCAACCGCCGGGCGGCCTGGATCAGGCGCAAGCGCACTGCGACTTCAAGCTGCCGATCTTCCTGCCCGGCCAGGTCGCGCTGTGGCGCCGCCCCGTGAGCGGCCCGCGGCGTGAGTTCGAAGTGCGCAACTTCGCCGGTGACAAACCGCACATGCGCGGGCTTTTTATCTGGAACGAGCGCCTTAAATGAATGACTACAGCTTCAACCCGGCCCCGACCCGCCGCGTGGCGATCATCGGCGGCAACCGCATTCCGTTTGCCCGCTCCAACACGGTGTACGCCCACGACAGTAACCAGGATTTGCTGGTGGCCGCGCTGCAAGGCCTGGTCGACCGCTACAACCTGCACGGCCAGCGCCTGGGCGAGTTCGCCGCAGGCGCGGTGATCAAGCACTCGCGGGATTTCAACCTGGCGCGTGAGTCGCTGTTATCGACCACGCTGTCTGCGCAAACCCCGGCCTACGACTTGCAACAAGCCTGCGGCACCGGCCTGGAAGCGGCCTTGCTGGTGGCGAACAAGATCGCCCTCGGCCAGATCGACGTGGGCATCGCCGGTGGCGCCGACACCACGTCCGACGCGCCCATCGGCCTCAATGAAGCGCTGCGCCACACCTTGCTTGCGGCCAATCGCGCCAAGGCCATGGGCGACAAGGTGAAGGCGCTGCTGAAGGTGCGTCCGTCGATGTTCTTCAAGCCGCTGCTGCCGCGCAATGGCGAACCGCGCACCGGTCTGTCGATGGGCGAGCACTGCGAAGAAATGGCCAAGCGCTGGCAGATCAAGCGCCTGGCCCAGGATGAATTGACCCTCAGCAGCCACCAGCGCCTGGATGCCGCCTATCAACGCGGTTTCTTCGACGACCTGATCAGCCCCTATCGCGGCCTGGCGCGGGACAACAACCTGCGCGCCGACACCAGCCTGGAGAAGCTCGCCAGCCTGTCCCCGGCCTATGACCGCCAGAACGGCACGCTCACGGCGGGCAACTCCACACCGCTGACCGACGGCGCCTCGGTGGTGCTGTTGGCCAGTGAAGCGTGGGCCGCCGAACACGGCTGGCCGGTGTTGGCTTACCTGCGCACCGGCGAGACCGCGGCGGTGAATTTTGTCGACGGCAGCGAAGGCCTGCTGATGGCGCCGGCCTATGCCGTGCCGCGCATGCTCAAACGTGAGGGCCTGGGCTTTGCCGACTTCGATTTCTTCGAGATCCACGAAGCGTTCGCCGCCCAGGTGCTCTGCACGCTCAAGGCCTGGGAAGACGCCGACTACTGTCGCGAACGGCTGGGGCTGGACGCACCGCTGGGCACCATCGACCGCGCCAAGATGAACGTCAACGGCGGCTCCCTGGGCTGCGGGCATCCCTTCGCCGCCACCGGGGGCCGGCAATTGGCAGCGTTGGCCAAGGCGATCCACGAGCGTGGCGGCGGGCGCGGCCTGATTTCGATCTGCGCGGCGGGCGGGCTGGGCATTACCGCCATCGTCGAAAAGTAGCGCTATCCAAAACAACAACAAGGAAATTGCCATGAACGCTATCAGCCTGGAACACACCGAACGCATCTGGTTGAACGCCTACCTGCCCGGCGTCCCGGCGGACATCGATGCCGGTATCGAGGACTACCCGTCGCTGCGCGAGGTGTTCCTGGAGCACCTGGAAAAATTCCGCGAACGGGTGGCCTACGTCAGCATCGGCACCGAAATGACCTATGCCGACTGGCACATGCAGGGCATCGCGTTTGCCGCCTGGTTGCAAGGCCAGGGTGTGAAGACCGGCGACCGCGTGGCGCTGATGATGCCCAACTGCTTGCAGTACCCGATCTGCCTGCTGGGGACGATCCTGGCCGGTGCGGTGGTGGTCAACGTCAACCCGCTGTACACCGCCCATGAACTCAAGCATTTGCTCAAGGACAGCGGCGCCGAGACAGTGGTGATATTCGAGAACTTCGCCCACACCCTGGAAAAAGCCATGCCCGGCAGCAGCGTCAAGCGCGTGGTGGTGGCGGCCATCGGCGACTTGCTCGGCACCTTCAAGGGCGCGGCGATGAACTTCATCCTGCGCCGCGTGCAGAAACAGGTGCCGAGGTTCAACCTGCGCGGTTCGGTACGCTTCAATCAGGCGCTCAAGCAAGGACGGGCGCTGACCCATTTCCCGGTGGACATGCACCTCGACGACCTGGCCTTCCTGCAATACACCGGCGGCACCACGGGTGACGCCAAGGGTGTGATGCTCAGCCACCGCAACATCATCGCCAACCTGCTGCAAGCCAAGGCCTGGGTCGGCAACCAATTGGACCAGGACAAGCAGGAAACCAACGTCACCTTGTTGCCGCTGTATCACATCTTTTCGCTGACGGTGAACTGCCTGATGTTCATGTGCCTGGGCGGGCGCAACATCCTGATCGCCAACCCGCGGGACGTGAAGCGCGTGCAGATGATCCTGCGCAAGGAGCGCTTCAACGGGATTGCCGGGGTCAACACGTTGTTTAACGGCTTGCTGGAGAACCAGGAGTTCTGTGCGCGGGACTTTTCCGACCTGCGCATGGTGATCGCCGGTGGCATGGCCACGCACACGGCGGTGGCCAAGCGCTGGAAGGAAGTCACCGGGCTGCCGATCATCGAAGGCTACGGGCTGACCGAATGCTCGCCGGTGGTGAGCATCAGCCCCATCGACATTTTCCGCATGCGCGAGATGGAATTCACCGGCAGCATCGGCGTGCCCTTGCCGTCGACCTGGGTGCGTTTCATGCGCGAAGACGGCGAATTGGCCGACCTCGGTGAGCAGGGCGAATTGCAAGTGCGCGGCCCGCAGGTGATGCAGGGCTACTGGAAGCGGCCCAAGGAAACCGCCGAGGTGCTGGATGCCGAGGGCTGGCTGTCGACCGGCGATATCGGGGTGATGGATACGCGCGGCTATATCCGCCTGGTCGACCGCAAGAAGGACCTGATCCTGGTCTCGGGCTTCAACGTGTACCCCAATGAAATCGAAGACGTGGTGGCGCTGCACCCCGGCGTTGCTGAAGTGGCGGCAATCGGTGTGGAAGATGGCGTGACCGGCGAGAGGGTGAAGATCATCGTGGTGCGCAAAGACCCGAACCTGACTCAGGAACAGATCCTGGCCCATTGCCGGGAATACCTGACGGGGTACAAAGTGCCCAGGTACGTGGAGTTTCGCAGCACCGAGCTGCCCAAGACCACAGTGGGCAAGGTGCTGCGCCGCGCGCTGCGTTAACTTGAATCTCTAGGTGATCTAAATGTGGGAGGGGGCTTGCCCCCGATAGCGGAGTTGAAGTCACCGAGCCTATCGACTGATCCACCGCCATCGGGGGCAAGCCCCCTCCCACATTTCAGACCGAGTTCACATTGACCCAGCGTTGTTCGCGAGCCGCCACGCGAATCGCCGTCGCCAGCCGCTTGAGCGCCCACGCCGCCCAAGGAAACCGCCGAGCTGCCCAAGACCACGGTGGGCAAGGTGCTGCGCCGCGCGCTGCGTTAACTTGAATCTCTAGGTGATCTAAATGTGGGAGGGGGCTTGCCCCCGATAGCGGAGTTGAAGTCACCGAGCCTATCGACTGATCCACCGCCATCGGGGGCAAGCCCCCTCCCACATTTCAGACCGAGTTCACATTGACCCAGCGTTGTTCGCGAGCCGCCACGCGAATCGCCGTCGCCAGCCGCTTGAGCGCCCACGCCGCCCAAGGAAACCGCCGAGCTGCCCAAGACCACGGTGGGCAAGGTGCTGCGCCGCGCGCTGCGTTAACTTGAATCTCTAGGTGATCTAAATGTGGGAGGGGGCTTGCCCCCGATAGCGGAGTTGAAGTCACCGAGCCTATCGACTGATCCACCGCCATCGGGGGCAAGCCCCCTCCCACATTTCAGACCGAGTTCACATTGACCCAGCGTTGTTCGCGAGCCGCCACGCGAATCGCCGTCGCCAGCCGCTCGACCGCCCACGCCGCGTCGAAGTCGCTGCCGTCCGCGCCCTGGCCGGTCACTGCCAGAATCAACTCGTGCACTTCCAGCGTCTTCAATTCGTTGTAGCCCAACTGATGGCCGGCGGCCGGGCTGAACGCCGCGTAGCCGGGCAGGGCGGGGCCGGCCAGCAGGCGTTGGAAGCCGTCCTGGCCCTTGCGGCACAGGCGCAGTTCGTTCAAGCGCTCCTGATCGAAGGCCAATGAGCCTTGCGTCCCGCTGATTTCAAACGCCAGGTGGTTCTTGTAACCGTGCTTGAGCCAACTGCTGCTCACCGTGCCGCGCGCGCCGTTGGCGAAACGCAGCAGGGCGTGTACCTGATCGTCCACGGCAATCGACTTGAGTGTGTCGCCGCCTTTGACGGCGGGGCGCTGTGCATGCACGGTCTGCGTATCGGCGCACACGCTGACCACATCGCCCACCAGATAGCGTGCCATCGACAGCAAGTGGCTGCCCAGGTCTGCCAGGGCGCCACCGGCATGTTCCACCTCACAGCGCCACGACCAGGGTGACGCCGGGTCGGCCATGAAGTCTTCGCTGAACTCACCCTGGAAACTGATGATTTCGCCCAATTCGCCGTTGGCGATGATCTGCTTTGCCCACCCGATCATCGGGTTGTGCTGGTAGTTGTAGCCGACCCGCGTCACCACGCCCGCCGCACTCGCGGCGTGGCGCATGGCGTCGGCCTGCGCCAGGCTGACCGCCAGCGGTTTTTCGCAGTACACCGCCTTGCCCGCGGCGAGCGCGGCCATGGCCATGGGGTAGTGCAAATGGTTCGGTGTGGTGATCGCTACCACATCGACCGTGGGGTCGTTGACCAGCGCTTGCCAGTCGCCATGGGCCTGGGCAAATCCCCAGGCATCGGCGCAGCGCTGGGCGCGTTCGGTGTCGGCATCGGCCAGGGCGGCCAGTCTGAGGCTGACCGGCAGCTCGAATACCGTGCGGGCGTTATTGAACGCCAGGGCATGGGCGCGGCCCATGAAGCCTGTGCCGATCAGGCCGATTCCGAGTTTGCGCATAGCCGTGGTCCTTTGGATTATTGTTTTCAGGGAGGCTATTAATGGAATATAAATTCTCATAATTCAATATGTGGAAAAAATAATTCATTTCTGCGGCTATATCATTGCAGTTGATGTGGTTATATTCAGCGCAGGGTTAAAAGCCGCCAGTTAACAAAAGATAACGTAGCGCCGATTGTCAGACGATTCGAAAGCCCGATAGGATGGCCCCTACTTCCTCCAGGCGCTCTAGATTGCAGGTTTCAGAGCCCGGGAAGGTAAGACGACCTAACAATAATAAATGGGAGAAAGGTCTATGAGTGAGCCTGTCATGGGTTGGGTTGTTTGCCGCCCACGCGCCGCACGCAGGGTTGCGTTGCTGGCCACAGCGCTCTCGTTGCTGGCCGGTGCCGCGTTGTCGCCACCGCTGTTGGCAGCCAGCGATACCGCCGCACAGCCGGTGTTTGCAATTGAATCCCCCAAGGCCGCCAAGGGCCTGATGATCGACGTGGTCCACGCGGGCTCGCGCCTGGTGGCGGTCGGTGATCGCGGGCACATCCTCTATTCCGATGACCAGGGCAGCACCTGGACCCAAGCCAAAGTCCCCACCCGCCAACTGCTCACGGCGGTGTTTTTTGTCGATGACAAACACGGCTGGGCCGTCGGCCACGATGCACAGATCCTCGCCAGCGTCGACGGCGGCGCCACCTGGGTCCAGCAATACCAGGACCTCAAGCGCGAAGCGCCGTTGCTCGACGTCTGGTTCAACGACGCCAACCACGGCCTGGCCGTCGGCGCCTACGGGGCGCTGATCGAAACCACCGATGGCGGCAAAACCTGGGAAGACGTCAGCGAGCGCCTCGACAACGAAGACCAGTTCCACCTCAACGCCATCGCCCAGATCAAGGACGCCGGCCTGTTTATCGTCGGTGAGCAGGGCAGCATGTTCCGCTCCAGCGACGACGGCCAGACCTGGGAAAAACTCGAAGGCCCCTACGAGGGTTCACTGTTCGGCGTGATCGGCACCGCCCAGCCGCACACCCTGTTGGCCTACGGCTTGCGTGGCAACCTGTACCGCTCCACGGATTTCGGCAGCACCTGGGAGCAGGTCGAACTGAATGCGGCGCGCGGCGCCCTGGAGTTCGGCTTGTCCGGGGCGACCTTGCTCGATGACGGCGCGCTGGTGGTGGTCGGTAACGGCGGCAGCGTGGTGGTCAGCCATGACGACGGCCAGACTTTCAGCGTATTCAATCGCCCGGACCGTATTTCACTCTCAGCGGTGACGGCGGCGGGCAATGGCAACTTGATTCTGGTCGGGCAGGGGGGTGTTCGTGTTGCTACGCCAACCGGCGCCGAACCCACAAAACAATAAGAAGGCGGGGAAAGAATGAGCAGTCATCACAACGATAAAGCGACCTTTCTTGAGCGCCTGATCTTCAACAACCGCCCGGCAGTGATCGTCATCTGCCTGCTGGTGAGTATTTTCCTGTTCTGGCAGGCGACGTTGATTCGCCCCTCCACCAGCTTCGAAAAGATGATCCCGCTCAAGCACCCCTTCATCGAAAAGATGATGGAACACCGCAACGACCTGGCCAACCTGGGCAACACGGTGCGTATCTCGGTAGAGGCCAAGGACGGTGACATCTTCACCAAGGACTACATGGAGACCCTGCGGCAGATCAACGACGAGGTGTTCTACATCTCTGGCGTCGACCGCTCGGGCCTCAAGTCGCTGTGGAGCCCCAGCGTGCGCTGGACCGAAGTCACCGAGGAAGGCTTTGCCGGCGGTGAAGTGATCCCGCAGAGCTACAACGGCTCGCCGCAGAGCCTCGATCAACTGCGCAACAACGTGCTCAAGTCCGGTCAGGTCGGGCGCCTGGTGTCCAACGACTTCAAGTCGAGCATCGTCGACATCCCGCTGCTGGAGTCCTACCCGGACCCGCAGGACCAGGGCAAGTTGCTGGCCCTGGACTATCGGCAGTTCTCCCATGAACTGGAAGACAAGATCCGCACCAAGTTCGAAGCGCAGAACCCCAACGTCAAGATCCACATCGTCGGTTTCGCCAAGAAGGTCGGCGACCTGATCGACGGGCTGGTGATGGTCGTGCTGTTCTTCGGCGTTGCCTTCGTCATCACGCTGGTGCTGTTGCTGTGGTTCACCAACTGCCTGCGCAGCACCGTCGCGGTGTTGAGCACGACGCTGGTGGCGGTGGTCTGGCAACTTGGCTTGATGCACTTCTTCGGCTTCGGGCTCGATCCGTATTCGATGCTGGTGCCGTTCCTGATCTTCGCCATCGGTATTTCCCACGGCGTGCAGAAGATCAACGGTATCGCTCTGCAATCGAGCGACGCGGACAATGCGCTGACTGCCGCACGGCGTACCTTCCGGCAACTGTTCCTGCCGGGGATGATCGCGATTCTGGCGGATGCGGTGGGTTTCATTACCCTGCTGATCATCGACATCGGGGTGATCCGGGAACTGGCCATCGGCGCGTCCATCGGCGTGGCGGTGATCGTGTTTACCAACCTGATCCTGCTGCCGGTGGCGATTTCCTACGCGGGCATCAGCAAGCGCGCCGTGGCCAGGAGCAAGAAAGACGCGAATCGCGAACACCCGTTCTGGCGCCTGCTGTCGAATTTCGCCAACCCGAAGGTCGCGCCGATTTCCGTCGCCCTGGCGCTGGTCGCGTTCAGCGGCGGCCTCTGGTACAGCCAGCACCTCAAGATCGGCGACTTGGACCAGGGCGCGCCGGAGCTACGCCCGGACTCGCGCTACAACAAGGACAACAACTTCATCATCAACAACTACTCCACCAGTTCCGACGTGCTGGTGGTGATGGTCAAGACCAAGGCCGAAGGCTGCTCGCGCTATGAAGCCATGGCGCCCATCGACCAGTTGATGTGGAAGATGCAGAACACCGAGGGCGTGCAGTCGGCGATCTCGCTGGTGACCGTGTCCAAGCAGATGATCAAGGGCATGAACGAGGGCAACCTGAAATGGGAAACCCTGTCGCGCAACCCGGATGTGCTGAACAACTCCATCGCCCGCGCCGATGGCCTGTACAACAACAACTGCTCCCTGGCGCCGGTGCTGGTGTTCCTCAACGACCACAAGGCCGAAACCCTCGACCGCGCCGTGCATGCGGTGCAGGACTTCGCCAAGGAAAACAACAAGGACGGCCTGGAGTTCATCCTCGCCGCCGGTAACGCCGGGATCGAGGCCGCTACCAACGAGGTGATCAAGGAGTCGGAGCTGACCATCCTGATCCTGGTGTACCTGTGCGTGGCGACCATGTGCATGATCACCTTCCGCTCTTGGGCGGCGACCCTGTGCATCGTGCTGCCGCTGGTGCTGACCTCGGTGCTGGGCAACGCGCTGATGGCGTTCATGGGCATCGGCGTCAAGGTCGCGACCTTGCCGGTGGTGGCCCTTGGCGTGGGCATCGGCGTGGACTACGGCATTTACATCTACAGCCGTCTGGAAAGTTTCCTGCGCGCTGGCCTGCCGTTGCAAGAGGCGTACTACCAGACGCTCAAGTCCACAGGCAAGGCGGTGCTGTTCACCGGGTTGTGCCTGGCGATCGGCGTGTGTACCTGGATCTTCTCGGCGATCAAGTTCCAGGCCGACATGGGCCTGATGCTGACCTTCATGCTGCTGTGGAACATGTTCGGCGCGCTGTGGCTGCTGCCGGCGCTGGCGCGGTTCCTGATCAAACCGGAGAAGTTGGCCGGGCAGAAAGGCAATTCGCTGTTCGCCCACTGAGTGCAGCGGTGGGGGCGGTTGCGCCCCCACCTGCAACGTCACACTGCGCTCACCGGGTTGCGCGCGGTATGGGCGCGATCGCCAGGAACAACTGATCCACCGGCGGCGTGATCAATACGTAGACAATCCGCCTGATCGGCTCGGCGCCCGGCTCCTGGGGGTTGCGCAAGCTGCTCTGGACGTGTTGCTTGAGCAAATCCTTCTGCGTGTATTTGCGCTGCTCCGCCAGTTTCAGATGGGCGCGGGTATAGCGTGCAGGCGGGGCGTCGGCGCTGGCGTAATGGAAGTGGGCATACCACAGTACCGTCGGCGGTTTTTTCGCTTTGTCATACACCGCGTATTCGGTGAAGAAATCGCCACTGAGGGTCGGCCGTTGCGGGTCGGCCAGGCTGGTCAGGTTGATATCGATCTGCTGGTGTTGCCACAGATACTCGAGGCTCTCCTGGGTCGGCCATTGACGCTTGTAGCCCTCGCTGCACACCCGTTCCGCCAGCCGCAGCATATCGCGGGCCTGGGCCTGGTACTCATCGATCAGGTCCTGGGCCGAGGGTTTGTCGAGGTGGTCGCGCTGGATTTCCTCGGCCAGCGCGGTGAGCTTGTCCGCGTGCCCGCTGAGCAGCTCATCCCAGTCGCCCGGGTTGACCTGTTGGCGTGTACGCGGCGAGTCGAGTTTTTGCCGGTCGGCGGTAATGACGCGTTCAATGTCGCGGCGCTGTTCGATCAGCGTCTGGGCCAAACCTTTGAGGGTCGCCAGCGTGCGGCCTCGCGGGGGATGCGTGGGGGCTTGGGAAGGCGGTTCGGCGGTGGTCGCCCAGCCGTCCGCGTGCTTGTTGAAAGAGGCAACGGCTTCACCGGTCAGCGTATCGGTGAGGGTGAAGTGCTCCTCGGCGTTCTGCGCATCGGCCGGCTTGAGTTCGCCGATCAAATACTCTTTTTTGCGGGTCTTGAACACGCGCTTTGTCGGCGCCTTGGCGCGCAGGGTTTTCGACAGCGGCAGCACCACCTCCAACGCTTCCTGCTTGCGCACCACCGATTCCAGCTCGCTGTTCGCCAGCGCCTGGGCGTATTCGAGGCCCGCCAGCAGACGTTCGGCCTGCGGGCGCAGGCGGCTCGGGTTGAGCGCCTTGAGTACGCGGATCGCCTCTTCATAACGGCGGTACTTTTTCAGCACGCTCTCGTACACCTGCCGTTGTTCGACCAGGGTGTATTCGGTGCTGCTGCGCACTTCGACGTGAGACAGCAGCGCCGCGCTCAGGTCGGTTTGCTCCAGGCGTTTGACGTACAGCTCTTCCTGCGGTGGCAGGCGTACATCGGTCATCTCCACGCTGCTGACGGCCAGGTAGTCGAGGGCGTTGAGCCGCAGGTTGTCGGGGAAAAAATTCTGCGGGTATTCGATCTGTGCCAGCAACTCCTGGCGTATCGTGCGCCCCGCCAGCGAATCGTTTTCCAGCTGTTCCAGGGTGGTTTCCATGGCAACGGAAACCTCGGCCATGTGCTGGCGGATGTTTGCTGACTCGGTGGCGTTGCGCACGTATTCGTCGTAGACCGTGGAGTCGCCGAGCAAGTTATTCACGAACATGCGGCGCGCCATTCGCGCCATGGGTTCGCCCGCGCCGGAAAAGCGCATGGCGTTCAACCGGCCCAGGAGCATCTCGTGGATAAACAGTTGTTGGTCCCAGACCGTCTTGAGGATTTTCGCGCGGTCATGCACATGCACGCCGGCACCGCCGACTTTTTCCAGTTCTACGCCGAGCTTGACCATCTCCAGGCGCGGGGCCAGTGATTGGGCAAACAGCAATTCTAGGTTCTCCAGCAGAATCTGAAACTCGGTGCGCAATTGCTGATGCTTGAGGGTTTCGCGCTGGTGCCGTGTTTCCAGGGCGGGCCTTTGCTGGTCGCTGGCTTTTTGCAGCAGGTTCCACACCAACTGCGCGGTTTTGCGTTGTTTGACCAAGGCGTCCAGGGCGGGAGATATCTGCGTGCTCGCTGCCTGGAATGGCGCCATCAGGTGCTGCATGTCTTCACTGAGCACTTGCACCCGGGCGAGCACTTCTTGTTTCTTGCGCAGGTTTTCTTCGCGCAAGGCGGCCAGGCGCTTGGGCCCGCCACCCAGCAGTTTGAGCCCGCGGTCCAGCGACCAATGGCCGTTGCCATCGGTTCTCAGCAAAATCCCGGGATGTTCGGGTTTTTGCGGATGAACGATGAACACGTCAGCAAAACCCGGGACGATGCTGACCCTGAATAACAGCCCGGCCACCGAGGCATGCCACAGGCCGTTGATGCGGTACAAGCCTTGGTGAGGCCCGGTGTCGAGTGGCGCGGGAGCGGGCACGGGCCACGGCACGTTGACGGCGCGCAGTTTCTCCAGCAGCGCGGCCGCGGCGGTGTCGCCGGCCAACGAATGGTCGAAGTCCAACGGCGTGCGGCCACCGCCGGGTGGTTCGCTGGGCAGGCCGATGACGCCGCGTTCGACCGCCGCTGCATGGCGGGTTGCCAGGCCGGGCGGGCGTCGGAAGGGCGCGCGCGTGACGGGCTGTTCGTCGAGCGGCGGGCTGGCACTGTGCGCGCTGAGGGGGCCTTGATGCACCAGCAGCATGCCGATATTGAGCAGCAGGTCGACCCACGCCAGCTCTTTCGCCGTAGGGTCAGGGCTCTCCAGCGCCAGCAGGTCCTGGGTCAGGCTTTGCGTCGCCTGGATCAGCCAGCCGATCGTCGCCAGGGGGCCGCGCACGGCCATCAACAAGGTGTTGAAGCCCAATTGCATGCCTTCGAGGATCAACGCCCAGCGGCTTTGCGCATTCGAGGTCGATTCGCGCTCGGCCTGGTCCAGCAACTGGCGGGTTTCGCAGCCGAACAGATAGTCCATCAGGCTGCCGTGGTTGAGCGCTTGCAGGATTTCGTCGCCGCTCGCATCGCCGGCCGGCGCCAATTCTGCGGGTTTGGGCACCTCGGGCAGCCGGTCGAACTCCGAACCGATGCCGATGCGCAGGATGTGCGGCTGGCTGAACCCGCCGTTGCTGTAGATCGCCCTGGCCGGGTCGGGCAGCCAGGTCAGCACGCTGTCCTGTAGCGCACCGGGTTGCACAATGGCCGCCAGCAGGTGTTCGCGGCTGCTGAACTCGAGCAGCGCGTCGCGATAGGCCGGACGGTACAGCAGGTGCGGCCCCAGCCGGGTGTCGAGCGGTTCGATGATGAACATGTTCTGTACCACGTCCGCTATGGCTGCCGGCGTGCGTAGAAAGGCCAGGGGGCGGATGACCATTTCGTCGCCATCGACCCGGCGTGCCAGCGGGTTGGTTGCGAGCAGTGCCCGCACACAGCGCGCGCCGCGCGCGGTCAGGCCGGCTTCGCCGCGGAGCGCGTGCTCCAGCGCCTGGGTTTTCAGGTGCAGGGGCCGCTGTTGGTTGAACAGCCGCTGGCGTTTGCGCGCGGCGGCGGTGTCGCCCATCAGTTCCCGGCGCAGGTAGGCGGGATAGTTGTTGCCGATGTCCACACGCTGGACCAGTTGCAGCACGTAGGCGGGCGTCAACCACGCTTCGAGCGCCCGGCCGCTGCGATGGCTGAGCGTCATGCGGCCTCTGGGGCTTCCCGACAGGTTCTTCAGCGCCAGGTCCACCAGGCTCATGGATACCGGCGCGAGGTAACCACCTGCAAGGCTGCCCACCGCGACATGAAAGGTCAGGGTCAACTCGTCGGCCCGGTAGCCGGCAGCGCGTGCCGCGTCGTTGCAGGTACGCTGGCCGCCCAGGGCGACAGCGCGATCCAGGCACAGTTGATGGTTCAAGTGCTCGGCGGCATAGCTATGCAGGGTTTCCAGGCCATCGAAGTCGGAATCGCCGAGGGTCTGGCGCTTGATCCCGGCCTGTTCAAGCAGGCATTCGCGGTAAGCCAGGCGGTCGGCGGCGCTGGCGCGTTGCAGCCAGTCGGGCAGGGCGGCCTGGAGGGACGCCAGCGTGGCCAGCGCCGTGCCGCGGGCGCTGGCGAAAAACCGCGCCGGTTGGGTGATGGCGGCAAACTGTTGTTCCAAGGCCTGCACCGTGCTGTTGGCCGGGAGTTGCAGGGCGGCCAGGTCCTCCAATTGCTGGTTGAGGATCAGCGCGGCCTGGACCTCGAAAATATTGCCGTCGGGTTCGTACTGCTGCCAGGTGATGCTGTCGACGCTGAAGCGCTGTTGCAGGTGGTCGGCCCAGGCCTGGCCGAAGGCGTCCAGGTCAGGGTAGGCCTCGATTGCGCCGGACAGACGGCACAGCAACACCTGCTCGCGGCACACCACCAGCAGGTCGCTCGCTTGCAGCGTGAGCAGGCTGCCTGCGCGCGTCAGGTGCGCCTCTAGCGTATAGGCATGAATCGCGTTGTCGGGGGCCGGGCGGCGCGCGCGGGTGGCACGGTCTGGGTAGCGCGCCAGCGTATTGAGGATGCCCAACGGTTGGGCGTGGCGTGCGGCGGCGTCGAGCAGCGTGCCTTGCAGCACGTCGGCCAGCCATTTCCAGCGGCTGCCGCGGGCGTCGCTGTCTTCGCCCCAATAGGTGGCCATGGCGTCTTGGAAGCCGATAAACAGCAGCGACGGCAGTTCGCGAATGACGGCTTCGATGACGTCAAGATCATAGGCGTGGGCGCCATTGGCCGGATAACCGAGCCGCGTGCCGCTGGCATCGCTCAAGTAGCTATCCAGGCCGTGGCGCGTCGACACATCGGGAAAGCTGCCGTCGGCGAGATGGTCCAGCGCGACCTCCAGCAACGGCAGCAACGCCCGCCCGCCACCGTCACGGGGTACGGCCAGTCGCAGGTCGGCGAGGGGGTGTGTCAACGGCGGATATTTCTCCGCCAGGTTGCGCGCCAGCATCTGCGCGGTGACTGCGCGCAGTGTCGGACGCTTGAGAAACTGGGCTTCAAGCGCTTCCCGCAGCGGGTCGGCGGCGAGGGGGAGATTGTGGTCTGGCATGGGTATTCCTTTACGTTGAATAAAGACGTGCCCTTGCACGGTAATCCGCGGTGTGGCGCCGATGCGGTAGCCGGTTATGGTTTTAGGTCCTGGCGGCAAAGTGGCCTATCATTAGCCCTTTGAACCTGATGAAAGACTGTGATGACTACTACTTTGACGGCCGTCCTTGCCACCAGCGACATGCTTGAAATCGACGGGCTGCATGCCTTCGAGTTCGCACTGGATGAAAAAAAGCTGCTGATCATCGCCATGGATGGCCGTGCGCAAAAACGCTGGAGTTTCAGTCTGGAACAGCTGCAGGCCGCGGTCTTCGATGAGACTCTGCAAAGCTGGACGCTGACCGGTGATGTGGGCGAGCACCGTCTGGTCTGCATGAGCGCAATCACCGCCAATAATAATGAAGAGGATGAAGCGGATGCTGATGCGTAAATTCTGGCCCTTGTTGATCGCGGGCAGCGTCGGGGCGATGTCGGCACAGGCCGCACCGGCCGACACCTATGAACTGTTGGTCGGCAGCTACACCGCCGGCAGCAGCGAAGGGATCTATCGCCTGCAATTCGACAGCCGCACCGGGCGGTTCCAGGGCCAGCCGGTATTGGCGGCAAAAACGGCCAACCCGTCCTGGCTGACGGTCTCCAAGGATCAGCAGCATCTGTTTGTCGTCAATGAAAACGGCCCCGGCCAACAGGACGCGGTCGGTCGCGTCAGCAGCTACCGCATCGACCCGCAGAACCATCAGCTCACGCTGATCAATCAGGTTCAAAGCCTGGGCAGCGAGCCGACGCATTCCAGCGTGGCCGCCGATGGCCGCTACCTGTTCGTCGCCAACTATTCGGTGCTTGAAGACCCGGGCGGCAGCCTGGCGATTCTGCCGCTGGACGCCCAAGGCAAACTGGCGGCGCCCGTGCAGTTGAGCGGGCACCCGGCGAGCCGGGTCAACCCGCAACGCCAGGCGTCCAACCATGTGCATTCGGTGGTGCCGGCGCCGGATGGCAAGTATGTGTTTGTGCAGGATCTCGGCGCGGACAAGGTGTTTGCCTACCGCTACGATCCCAAGGCCAACCCTGAGCAGCCCCTGACCCCGGCCAACCCGGCATCGGTGCCTTTGCCGCCGGGCAGCGGCCCGCGGCATTTGCTGTTCAGCGCGGACGGCAAGCATGCCTGGCTGACCACCGAGATGAGCGCTCAGGTCGCGGTGTTCGATTACCACGACGGCACGCTCAACCAAACCCAGCTGGTGGACTTCGCCGCCGGGCAACCGGTGTCCGACAAGGCCGGCGCGGCGCTGCATGCTTCCAGCGATGGCAAGTTCCTGTACGTGAGCAATCGCGGCACCGCCAATCAGTTGCTGGTGTTCAGCATTGATCCGGCGACCGCGCATCTCAAGGAACTGCAGCGCCGTTCCGTGGACGGCGACCATCCGCGCGAGTTCAGCCTGGACCCGAGCGGCAAGTTCCTGCTGGTCGCCAACCAGAAAAGCAATGAAATCGTGGTGATCGAACGCGATCCACACACCGGCCTGCTCGGCAAAACCGTGCAAAAACTACCGATCGATGCGCCCAGCGACCTCAAGTTCCTGGTGCGTCAATAAGCCACAGGCCCCGCACGGCGGGGCCTGATCCTCTTTATTAATTCGATTAATAACAGCTACTGTTTCAAAGCATTTCTAAGGCCCAACCCTCGGGCGTAAGTTGAGTTCCAAGGCCTCCCCGGCCACTCAACCAAACGAACACAAGGGTTACCGACATGAACTTCAATCTCTTCTCGATCATCGCCGCCTCCGCTGTTTCCGCCACTGTTGCACTGCCAGCTGCGGCCAGCGTGAACATCATCGGCAAACAATCCAGCACCAGCGCCTACACCCAGAAATACCTGCAACAGAGTGCCAACTTCTACGCCGCACTGGATCACAAAACCCAGTACTGAGCGCCCTGTGGGAGCCGGCGCGCCCGCTCCCACATCGATTCAGGCAGATTCAGGCTTGGCCATCACCGCGATAAACAGCGGCGAGTCCAGAAACCACTGCAACCACGCCTGCACCCGTCGATATGAGGTGCGCGTAAACCACTCCCGATCGACATGGGCAAACTGCCGCACAAACGGCGCCACAGCCATATCCGCAAGGCTTGGATGATCGGCGAGCAAATACGCACGGTCAGCCAGCAACGCCTCCAGCTTCTGCAAAAACACCTCACCGTCGGCCCGATACGCTTCCATCGGCCGCTCCGGGTAGCGCTCGGCATACTTGTAGCGATTCAAGTGATGTTTGAAGCCCAGGTCATTCTCGGCAATCAGCGCCTGCACCGCGGGATCACCCTGTAGCAACCAGTCTTGCGGATCGTTTTGCGCTAAGGCCCAGCGCATGATGTCCAGGCTTTCGTCGATCACCCGACCGTCGACGCTCAACACCGGCACCGTGCCTTTGGGCGACAGTGCGAGCATCTCGGCCGGCTTGGCCTTGAGGCTGACTTCGACAATCCGCAGCGGCACGCCGCAATAGCGCAGGGCCAGGCGGGCGCGCATCGCGTAGGGGCAACGGCGAAACGAGTACAGCAGCGCCTCGCTCACTTCACCTCCACGGTGCTCAAACCATTGCCCTGACGCTTGACCTGGATCTGCACCGGAATGCGCTCGTGCATTTCCTGTACGTGGGAAATCACCGCCACCTTGCGGCCCTGGGCTTGCAGGCCGTCCAGCGCGTCCATGGCCAATTGCAGGGATTCCGGGTCGAGGCTGCCGAAACCTTCGTCGATAAACAACGACTCGATCTTCAAGGTACTCGAGGCCATCGACGCCAGGCCCAGCGCCAGCGCCAGGGAGACGAGGAACGTCTCGCCGCCGGACAACGAATGCACTGAGCGCAGTTCGTCGCCCATTTCCGTGTCCCTCACCAGCAGGCCGAGCATGCTGCCGCCGCGTTTGAGGCGGTAGCGGCGCACCAGTTGGCGCAGTTGCACGTTGGCGTGGTGTACCAGCAAATCGAGGTTGTAGGCCTGGGCGATCTTGCGGAAGGTGTCGCCGGTGGCCGAGCCGATCAGCGCGTTGAGGCGCGCCCAGCGTTGCCATTCTTCATAAGCCTTGGTGATCTGTTCGGCCAGGGCGTGGTTGGCGTCCTGGCGGCGCTGGTCTTCGGATTGCCGCGCGCGCAGTTCGGCGCAGTGTTTTTCGCCCTCGGCCAGTTGCTGGTTGAGCGTGGCCAGTTGGGCGTCCAGTTGTTCGGCGTCGAGGTTGCCGTTGTGCAACGCCTGGTGCTCGGCCAGGCGTTGTTCGCGCTCTTGCAGCAGAACCCGGGCTTGCTCGACGGCTTTTTCGCTGTTGTGCAGTTGCTGGCGCAGTGCGCTGGCATGGGCCTCGTCCAAGGCCAGCAGGCGCTTGAGCCCGGCGTCGTCCAGGTCGGGGTGCAGGGCGCGCCACTCGCCCAAGCGTGTCGCGAGCGCGTGTTGTTCGGCGTGCAGCGTGTGCTGGCGGTCTTGCTGGGCCTTGAGGTCGGCGGCCAGTTGGATCAAGGCGTTGCGGATGTCCTGCAACTGTTGATTGGCGTCGGCTTCGCTTTGCCGAGACTGCGCCACGGCCTGTTCGAGTTGCTGTTGCCAGTCTTCGGCGCGTGGGTGTTCACCGAGCAGGCGGGTGAGTTTTTCCTGGGCCGCGTGTTGCTGGGCGGCCAGTTCGCTGACCTGCTGGCGCAATGCGTCGAGTTGCTGCTGGCGATGTTGCTGATGGGTGTGTTCTTTCTCGATCGCCTGCTGACGCGCTTGTTGCTCGGCCAGTTCATCGCGCTGATGGGCCAACTGTTCGAGGCGCTGACCGACCTGTTGGTCCAACTGCACGAAGGTCGCCGCCGGTTCGCTGCGCAGGCCCTCGAGTGTCTCGGTCGGCAACAGGCTGGCGAACGCCTGGAGTTCTTCGTCGAGGCGTTCGCGGTCGTTGGCCAGTTCGCGTTGCTGGTCGATCAGTAACTGGCGCGCCTGCTGGCTGGCGTCCTGGGCGGCTTGCAGCTGTTGCTGCAGGCGCCCGGCGTTTTGTTGCAGGTTGAGCAAGGCGCCTTGGCGTTGCTCGTCCTGGGTGATGTTTTGCGTCAGTTGACTGAGCTGCTGGGCCAGCCAGGCGCCGCGCCGGGCCGCCTCCTGATTGAACAGCGCAGCCGCCAGCGGGTGTGCGTCCAGGCTCGGCGCCAGGGCTTGCTGTTGGATTGCCAGTTGCTCCTGTTGCTGCAGGAATTCCTTTTGCTGGGCGATCAAACCGCCGACTTCACCGCGCAGCTCGGTGAGTTTTTCCTTGAGGCTGTCGACGGCTTTCTGCGCCATCGCCTCTTCGTTTTCGTCGTGGCGACCGAGGCTGTGCAGCAACGCTTCGGGTTGGTGATACGGATGCGCTTGGCTGCCGCACACCGGGCAGGGCTGGTCATCCTGCAATTGCCCGCGCAACTCCTCGACACTGGCACTGCGGGCCAGGCGCTGGCGCTCCAGCAGTTGCTTGGTCACCGTCAGGGTCTGTTCGGCGCGCGTGAGTTCGGCTTTGGTGTGCAGGCCGGTCTGGTTCAACTGATCGCGTTGTTGTTGCGCGTCCGCGAGTTTTTGCGTCAACACGCTGGCTTGCTGGTCCAGCTGTTGCTGGTTGTCCCACAGCCGGGTCAGGTCTTCGAAGGCGCGTTGCTGCTTGCGATTGTCTTGCAGCAGGCTGGCGAGTAACTGGATCTGCTCGGCGACGGCGTGAGGTTCGGCGCCGGCCTCCTGGTACAGCAGGTCGAGGGCATCGCGTTGTTGGGCGAACTTCTCGGCGGCGGCGGTGGCGCGCTGTTCAAGCTGCGGCAGTTCGGCCTGGCCTTTGTTCAGGCGATTGCCGATCAGCATCAGTTGTTGCAGGCGGTCGCTGTAGGCGTTCCAGGCCTCGCTCAACGGCGCGAGGGCGGCGCTGCGTTCCAGGCCGGCGGCCAGGCGTTGCAGGCGCTCGGCGACGTGGGTGTGCTTTTCCTGCAAGCCCTTGAGCAAGGCCTGACCTTCGGCGCAGGCCGTTTCGTGCTGTTGCTGGTCCTCGTTGCGCTTGGCCAGTTCCTTGTTCAGGTGGGCGAGGGTGTTCTGTTCCTCGAAGGCCTGGCGCAGCAAAGGCCCGGCGTCGACCTGAGCTTGCAGGGCCGCGGCCAGCGCTGTTTGGGCCGATGCCTGCTGTTGTAGGGCTTGCTCCTGGCGGCCATGCAGATCGGTTTGCTGCTCGATCTGCGCTTGAATGTGCGCGGCCAGCGGCGTGAGCAAGGTGTCGAGCTCAGCCTGGCGCGCGAAGTGATGGCGCTGCGGCGCCAACTGTTCCAGGCGGCTCAAGTCCTCGCGCTGCGGGCCTTGGCTGTCCCAGTGTTGCTGGGCTTGCTGCAACTGTTCGACGGCACTGAGCTTGCGCTCCTGCCATTCGCGCAGTTCCTTGAGCCAGGTGTGCTGCAGCTCCAGCTGCTTGAGCTGGGCTTGCTCGGTCTTGAGCTGTTGCTGCGCGTGGGCCAATTGTTGGTCCAGCTCGGCGCGGGCTTGCGGGGCCAGGGGTTCCACGCCGGTGGCCTGGTCCTGCAGTTGTTTGTGGGCGTCCTTGGCGTCCTTGGCCTTGTCGAAGGCGCGACGGCCGAGTTGGGTGTAGAGCGCGGTGTCGGTGAGCTTTTCCAGCAGTTCGCTGCGCTCGTTGTCGTTGGCCTTGAGGAAGGCGCTGAACTCGCTCTGCGCCAGCAGCACCGCGCGGGTGAACTGTTCGAAGTTCAGGCCCAGGGCCAACTCCAGCTGGGTCTTGTATTCGGTTTTCTGGCTCGCCAGCAACTGGTCGCTGTCCAGGTCGATCAGGCTTTGCCGGCTGTTCTGCAACTTGCCGCTGGCTTTGTCGCGGGCGCGGTTGGCTTCCCAGCGCGCACGGTAGCGGCGGCCGTTGACGCCGACAAAGTCGACCTCGGCATACCCGCCGCCGGTGCCGCGTCGCAGCAACGTGCGCGGGTCGCCGATGGAAATATCGCTGTCGGCGTCGGGCATCTTGGCCTGGCCGGTATCGCCCAGGCGTGGCACGGCACCGAACAGCGCCAGGCACAGCGCGTCGAGCAGAGTACTTTTGCCGGCGCCGGTCGGCCCGGTAATCGCGAACAACCCGGCGCTGGCCAGGGGCTCGGCGGTAAAGTCGATCTCAAACGGGCCGGCCAGGGAGGCGAGGTTTTTCAGGCGGATGGCGAGGATCTTCATGGCTGTTCGCCCTCCTGTTGCACTTCCTGGAGCAGCACCGCGAAGTCCTTCAAGGTCTGTTCATCCACTTCACTGCCGTAGTTGTCCTGCCAGGCGCGGCTGAACAGCTCCTGGGGGGTGAGCTGGTCGAGTTCGATCAAGCGCTGGTTGTCGGTGTCGTCGCTGCCGCGTTTGCCGGCGTACTCGGCAGCGATACGCACCAGGCGCACGGCCTTGCCTTGCAGGGCGGTTTCAATTTGCTGGCGCAGGTCGGGTTGCGGCTCGTCGAGGCGCACGCGCACTTCCAGCCACGGCTGGCGTTGGGTTTCGGCGAGCAGGTCGATGTCCGGCAAGTCGCCGAGCTGCTTGAGGATATCGGCCAGTGGCGCGGCTTCCAGGCGTTGCAGGTTGACCGCGCGCGGGATCAGGCGCGGTTCGACGCTGAGCAGGGTTGCGCCGTCGAACGTCACGTCGAGAATCTGGTGTTGGTAGCCGATTTCGGAAAACGACAACGGAATCGGCGAACCGCTGTAGCGAATGCGCTCCTCGCCGTTGACCCGCTGCGGCTTGTGCAGATGGCCGAGGGCGACATAGCTGACGCTGGCGTCGAACAGGCTGGCGGGCAGCGCTTCGGCGTTGCCGATGATCAGGCTGCGCTCGGAGTCTTCCGACACCGAACCGCCGGCCATATGTGCATGGCTGATGGCAACCAGCGCCTGGCCGGGCTCGCGTTTGGCGTTGGCTGCGGCAATCAGCCACTCATGCACCTGGCCGATACCGCGCAGGTAATCGTCGCCCAGTTGCGCCCCGGTGACTTCCGCCGGGCGCAGGAACGGCAGCGCCAGGCACCAGGCGGCGATCTTGCCGTCGGCGCCGGGCAGCGGGATCAGCAAGCGCTCGGTATCCAGTTGCCTGTCATCGAGCCACAACACCCGGCCCAGGGCATGGGTGCGCAAACGGCGCATCAACGGCGCGGGCAGTTCGATGCGCGAGCCGGAGTCGTGGTTGCCGGCGATCATCACAATCGTGAGGTTGGGGGTTTGTTCGTGGGCGCTGATGATGAAATCGTACAGCCGCTCCTGGGCCTTGAGCGGCGGGTTGACCGTGTCGAAGATATCGCCGGCGATCAACAGCACGTCCGGCGCGTGCGCGCCGAGCTGACGCAGCAGCCACTCGAGGAAACAGGCGTGTTCGAAGTCGCGCTCCTGGCCATGCAGGTTTTGCCCAAGGTGCCAGTCGGAGGTGTGAAACAGACGCAAGGCGAGCTCCGTGGAGAAGATGAAAAGGAGGGGAGTTTACCTGTATTGCGCACACGCTGCTCCAGACGACGCAGATCCAGTGTGGGAGGTGGTTTGCCTGCGATGGTGGTGGTCCGCTTGCTCAGTGTTGTCTGGCCCATCGCCATCGGGGGCAAGCCCCCTCCCACAGGGGGACGCGTTATGTCTTGGCGGGCAGGCAATCCAGGGCGCGGTCGGACAGGTTCGGGCTATGTCGACCAGGCGACGCAGATCCAGTGTGGGAGGGGGCAAGCCCCTCCCACAGGGGGACGCGTTATGTCTTGGTGGGCAGGCAATCCAGGGCGCGGTCGGACAGGTTCGGGCTATGTCGACCAGACGACGCAGATCCAGTGTGGGAGGGGGCAAGCCCCTCCCACAGGGGGACGCGTTATGTCTTGGCGGGCAGGCAATCCAGGGCGCGGAAGGACAGGGTTCGGGCCATGTAGATCAGACGACGCAGGTCCAGTGTGGGAGGGGGCTTGCCCCCGATGGCGGCGTGTCAGCCGCCATCATAATTGACTGATACACCGCTATCAGCGTGGTGGTGGGTCCGCTTGCTCGGTGTTGACCGGCCCACCCCCCGTCCCGACTCTCGATTCGTGACGTATCAGGGGGGCTATTTGGGATACAACGGCGGCAAGCTGGTGGTGTCGGTCGTCGGGTCTTGCTCGCGTTCGGCCATTGGAATGGCTTTTACCGCACGCCACAGTTCTTCACCCAGCCAATAATGGCCGCTTTCGCTGTACAGCGCGCCGTTCAACCCATCCAGCGCGTCGGACAGCGGCACGAAGCGCGCCGCCATGTCGGCCAGGGTTTCCGGTTGTTGCCGGGCCCAGGCGTCGAGGGCCTGGCGCGTGGCCTGGGGGTCGTTGGCCTGGGTCGCGCGCTTGAGGTCGTCGAGCAGGGTGCGCGGGCTCGGGCCGGTTTGTGCGGCGCGTTGCACCGCCGGTTGGCGGCGTGCGCGCCACCACAGGCCGAAACCCAGCAACGTGGTGCAGGCAAGGAGCAGGGTGCTCAGTTGCCACAGCCACAGGCGGCTATCGTCGGGGGCGGTGATCACGGTCGGTGTCGCGGGTGTGTCCACCACCAGGCTCGGGTTATTCGCTACTTGCAGCGTGCGGGCGGGCAGGCGGGTGCGTTCGAGGTGGTCCTCATGGGTGTTCCACCACACCACTTCCACCGCTGGCAAGTCCAGCGCGCCGGCGCGGGTGGGCACCAGGGCTTCGCGGTCTTCTCGGCTGCCGATCAGGCCACGGTCGTTGTTCTGGTTGCCGACTACCGGCTGGTCCGGATAGCGGCGCAGGCCATTGATCTCGGTGCTCGGCAGTGCCGGCAGTTGTGCGCTGGAGAGGCCCTCGGCCTTGACCGTCAGGCTGCGGGTCAGGGAATCACCGACCTGCACGTGGTCCGGCTCGGGGTTCCAGTTTTCGCTCAGGGTCAGGCTGCGTGCCGGCAGCCACGGCGCCTCGGCGGGGTACAGCTCGGGCTTGGGTTTGACCGTCAGCTCGAGGGGCGCGGAGCTGACGTGGATCAGCTTGCCCGGCTTGGTGCCCTGCAGCGTGTTCTCCTGCGGCGGGCGCGATTCCACCAGGGTCGCGCTGAAGGTCTGGGCGGCAATCGTCAGGCTGCCGCTGTGCTGCGGGTAGATCGCGTAGCGGGTTTCGATCACGCCGTGGCGAATGCTGTTGATGACCTTCTCGTAGGTGCGTGATTCGCCCAGTTGCTCGATGCGCGCATCGGGAATCTGCAGCGGCGTGAGGCTGCTGTCGTCATACAGCGACACCGAGTGATACACGCGTACCGTCAACAGGGCCTGGGCCTGCACGTACACGGTGTTCTGGTCGAGGTTGGATTCGACGAACACCGGCGCGAGTTCGGCGTTGGTGTCCTGGCTGGTGGTTTCCAGCACTTGCAGGCTGATCGGCTGGGTCGTGTATTCGCCCACTTGCAGCGGCGGGATCACCACGGTGCCGTTTTGCTTGGGCAGCAGGGTAATGATCCAGCGCGTGGTGGCGTGGTTATCGCCGCCGAGGGTGGTGAGTTGGTTGATCTGGCGCGTGCCGCTGACTTCGAACTGCGCCTCCAGCGGCGACAGGTCGGGTTTGCCGAACTGCGTGACGTCGCCGGATTCCACCGTCAGCTCCACCGTTTCCCCGGAATTGAGGCGGCTGCGGTCGACGCTGGCGACCAGGTTCGCCGCCTGGGCGTGGCTTGCCGACAACGCGAGCAGAAGCAGAAGGGTGGTGCGGCGGCTCATCGAGTCTTGTCCTGATGCTGTTGCTGTTCGTACCAGAATTTGCGCCGCAGCAGTTCGCCGGGGTTGTCCGGGATCTCCTGCAGCCATTGTTCCAGGGCCTGGCGATGTTCGCCGTCCAGGCTGGCGCCGCTGGGGCGCAACGGCGGGGTGGTGGTTTGCTCGTCCTCCAGCTCGCTGCCCGGCACGTCATTGCCGCCCGCTTGTGGCGTGGCGCCGGCCTGGGTATCGGCGGTGCCGGCTTCACCCTGGTTTTGCGGCGATTGCTCGCCACCCGTGGCACTTTGCGCGCTGGCGCCCGGTTGCGCAGTTTGGCCGGGTTGGGTGGTTTCGTCATCTTCGTTTTTTGCGGGCGGGGCCGGCTCGGGCTGCGCCTGTTGTTGTATCAGGCTTTCCACCAGGGCCTTGTTTTTCAGGGCCGGCAGCAGATCGGGCTGGGCTTCCAGCGCCTGTTCGTAGGCATCGATGGCTGCTTCCAGCTCACCGGACCTGGCCAGTGCATTGCCGCGATTGTAGTGAGAGTAGGCGTCACTGCCCTCGGCAAAACGCTTGATGGCTTCGGCGTAGTTACCCGCTTCGTACAGCGCCACGCCTTGCCATTGCGGGTCTTGGAAGCGTTCGGCGGCTTCTGCGGGGCGTTTTTTCTTCAGCAGGTACTGGCCTTGCTGGTCGGGGCGCAGCCACAGGTCCTGGAGTTCGAAGGCATAACTGGGCTGCGGTGCGCCAAGCAGCAGCAACGGCAAGCAGAACAACCAGCCACGCCGCCCGGCGCACGCGGCCAGCAGCAACAGCGGCAGCAGCAGCCAGTAACCCTGGTCGGCCCAGGTGTCGAGGTGCAGCAGTTGGCCGTCGTTGCGCAGGGCTTGCGGCGCGTCGAGCATGCCCAGTTGGCGCAGGTCCTTGTCGTCCAGGCGCGCGGCACGGTAGCGGCCGCCCATTTCGCTGGCGAAGGCTTTGAGCGTCGGGCTGTCGAGGCGCGGCACGAGGATGGCGCCTTGGTCGTCCTTGAGGAATTCGCCGCTCTCCAGGGTCACCGGCGTGCCTTCGCGGCTACCGATGCCGAGGATCGACAGGCTTGGCGCCTGGCCGCCTTGCAGCAGCAAGCGGATGCCCTGGCGTTCCTGCTTGGACAGCGATGAGCCGATCAGCAGCAGACGCCCCTGGCCGAGGCCGCCTTGCTTGAGCAGGCCGAGGGCTTTCTCCACGGCCAGGTCGGCGCGGTGCCCGGGCTCGGGCATCAACGAGGGGCGTAGCGCTTCGAGCAGGTTGCGGCTGGTGGCCAGGTCGTCCGACAGCGGCACCAGGGTGTGGGCGCTGCCGGCATACACGACGATGGCGGTTTGTGCGTCGCTGCGCGCTTGCAGTAAGTCATACAGCTTGCGCCGTGCCTGCTCCAGGCGGCTGGGCGGACTGTCGGTGGCGAGCATTTCCGGGGTCAGTTCGAGCAGCACCACCAAGGGGTCGGAAGGCTTCTGGCTGGTCTGTTCCACCCGTTGCCAACTGGGGCCGAGCAAGGCCAGTACTGCCAGCAGCCAGGCGATACCGAGGAGCACCCACGGCGATTTGCTTTCACGGCCATTGCCACCGCTGAGCAGCACGGCATGGAACGCCGGCGGCAGGATCATCTGCCAGCGCCCGGCGCGCTTTTGCCGGTGCCACAGCTGCCACAGCAACCAGCCGAGCAGCGGCAGCAGCAACAGCCACCAGGGACGGAACCAGTGCGGCCACAGGTCGATCATCGACGCCTCCGCAAACGCAGGCGTTTGAGGCGCTGGCGCCATTCTGGGTGCTGTTGCAGAAAATGCCCCTTGGTCGACAGTTTGTTGAACAGCCGTTGCAGCGCGTTGTTCGGCCAGCGCTCCTGCACCACCAGCAACAGGCTGAGGATCAGCGCCAATGCCAGGGGGCCGCTGTACAGCGCCTGGGCCGGGCGCGCCTGGGTCGGTTGCTGTTCGACCGGTTCGAGTTGGTCGAGGGTTTCCTTGACCGCTTGCAACTCTGCGCCATCGCGGGCACGGAAGTAGCGGCCGCCGGTGGCCTCGGCAATGGCCTTGAGCGCCGGTTCGTCGAGGTCCAGGCTCGGGTTGACGCCCAGCACGCCAAGGGAACCGGTTTGTTCCGGATCGGCGCCGATACCGATCGGGTAGATCTTCACGCCTTCTTCAGCGGCCAGGCGCGCGGCGGTCAGTGGGTCGATCCGGCCGCCGTTGTTGGCGCCGTCAGTCACCAGGATCAGCACGCGGCTTTGCGCCGGGCGCTGGCGCAGGCGTTTCAAGGCCAGGCCGATGGCGTCACCGATGGCGGTGTTCTTGCCAGCGATGCCGATGCGCGCTTCATCCAGCCAGGTGCGTACCGTGTGGCGGTCGAAGGTCAGCGGCGCTTGCAGGTAGGCTTGGCTGCCGAACAGGATCAGGCCGACGCGATCGCCTTCGCGCCCTTCAAGGAAGTCGCCGAGCAGGTGTTTGACCAAGGTCAGGCGGCTGACGTCATCGTCCTCCCACTGCATATCGGGAAAATCCATGGAGCCGGACACGTCCACCGCCACCAGCAAATCGCGGCCGCTGGCGGCAATCGGTAGCGGTTCGCCGAGCCATTCCGGGCGGGCGGCGGCGGTCAAGAGCAGCAGCCACAGCACGACGAAAGGCGCCTGTTGCCGCCAGCCGGGCAGGTTCGAGCGTGCCCGGCGGCCCGCCAGGCCTTCGAGGTCGCTGAGGTAGCTGACTTTCAGCGCGGGCTCGCCGCTGTCGGCCGCCGGCAGCACCAGGCGCATCAACCAGGGCAGCGGCAGCAGGGCGAAGATCCACGGCCAGGCGAACTCAAACATGTTTGCGAATCCAGGTGTCGACGGCCTGGGTCAGGCCGGCGATGGCTTTGTCGTCGAGTTTGCATTCGGGCTTATAGGCGCCTTCCACCAGCACCATCCAGCGTGTGAGGCCGGCGGCGGGGCAGCGGTTATCGAGAAACGCCAGCCATTTGCGGCCGTTGAGGGTGTGGCTCTGGCTGTAGGGGTAGTCGTTGCGGCACAGGCGCTTGAGCAGGCCGTTGAGTTGCTGCAGCCAGGCCCCGGCGGGCGCGCCGTCGTAGGGTTTGGGCATCAGCGCCAGTTCGGCCAGGGCGGCGATGCGCAGCGGGTCGAGCGGTTGTTCGGCGCGGGACACGGGACGCCGCGTGGGCAGGAAGCGGCGCAGCCACCACACGCCCCAGCCCAGCAGCGGGATCACCAGCAGCAACAGCCACCAGCCTAGCGCAGGCGGCCAGAAGCCGATCGCCGGTGGGGCGATCAGCGGTTGGAGTTGGTCGAGGCTGCTCATTGCTTTTTAACCGGGCGTTGCGGGTTGAGGTATTCGCGCAGTTGCTCGACCATTTCGCTCTGGGTGCTCAAGGGCATCAGCAATACCCGCAGTTTCTGCGCGAGCAGTTCCCAGCGGGCGCTGCGCGCTTCGGCCTGGGCCTTGTAGGCCTGGCGCAAATCGAAGTTCAGCGTGTCCAGTTCCAGTTGCGCACCGCGTTCGGCAAAGCGCAGCAGCCCAGCGGCGGGCAGGGCGTGGTCGAGCGGGTCGGAGATCGGCAACAGCAGCAGGTCGCAATGGCGTGACAACAGGCTCAGCTGTTGTTCGGCGCCTTCGGTCAGTGCGCGCTCGTCGCAGATCACGATCACCAGGCTGCCGGGGCGCAGCACTTCACGGCCACGGCGCAGGGCCAGGCCCAGGGCGTCGGTTTCGGGGCCGCTTTCGGTGCTCAGGCTCTGGTTGACCCGCACCAGGCGGTTGAGCAGTTGCAGCAGGCTCTGTTTGCTGCGCCGCGGTTTGATTTCGTAGTGCTCGTTGTCGCCGAAGACCAGCCCGCCGACGCGGTCGTTATGCCCCAGCGCCGCCCAGCCGATCAGGCTGGCCGCCTGGGCCGCGAGCACCGACTTGAACATCTGCCCCGAACCGAAAAACAAGCGGCAGCTTTGCTCCACCATGATGAAAATCGGGCGTTCGCGCTCTTCGTGGAACAGCTTGGTGTGCGGTTCCTGGGTGCGCGCGGTCACGCGCCAGTCGATGGTGCGTACATCGTCGCCGGCCTGGTAGACGCGCACCTGGTCGAAGTCGACCCCGCGCCCGCGCAGCTTGGAGTGGTGCAGGCCGATCAGCGGGCTGCGCTGGCTTGGCGTGGAAAACAGCTGCACTTCGCGCACGCGGTGGCGCATCTCAATCAATTCGCTGAGCGTGACGCGCACTCCATCGCTGGCGTTCATCGATTTCAAGCGACGGCTACGACGTCGAGAATGCGTTGTACCACGCGGTCCTGGTCGATCCCGGCGGCTTCGGCTTCGAACGACAGAATGATGCGATGGCGCAGCACGTCGAACAGCACCGCCTGGATGTCTTCCGGGCTGACAAAGTCTCGCCCGGCCAGCCAGGCGTGGGCACGGGCGCAGCGGTCGAGGGCGATGGAGCCGCGGGGGCTGGCACCATAGGCGATCCACTCGGCCATTTCCGGGTCGAATTTGGCCGGGGTGCGTGTGGCCATGACCAGTTGCACCAGGTATTCCTCCACCGCATCGGCCATGTACAGGCCGAGAATTTCCTTGCGCGCGGCAAAGATCGCCTGCTGGCTGACGCGGCGTTCGGGCTTGGTTTCACCGTTGAGCGCCTCGCCACGGGCCTGCTGCAGGATGCGCCGCTCCACGGCCGCGTCCGGGAAACCGATCTTGACGTGCATCAGGAAACGGTCGAGCTGGGCTTCGGGCAGCGGGTAGGTGCCTTCCTGCTCGATGGGGTTTTGCGTGGCCATCACCAGAAACAGCGGCGACAGCTCGTAAGTACTGCGGCCCACACTGACCTGGCGCTCGGCCATGGCTTCGAGCAAGGCCGACTGCACCTTGGCCGGGGCGCGGTTGATTTCGTCCGCCAGCACCAGGTTGTGGAAGATCGGCCCCTGCTGGAACACGAAGCTGCCGGTTTCGGGGCGATAGATTTCAGTGCCGGTGATGTCGGCGGGCAACAGGTCGGGGGTGAACTGGATACGATGGAACTGCGCTTCGATGCCTTCGGCCAACTCCTTGATGGCCTTGGTCTTGGCCAGGCCCGGCGCGCCTTCCACCAGCATATGGCCGTCGGCAAGCAAGGCAATCAGCAGGCGCTCGATGAGTTTTTCCTGGCCGAGAATCTGCGTAGAAAGAAAGGTTCGCAGCGCAAGCAGCGCTTCACGATGTTCCATCGATGACGGTTCCTGGAGAGATGAGCCCGAGCGTCGAGAAAAAACGCCGGGCCTGGGGGGCTTACTTTAATGCATCGGGGGGGGCGGCGACTAACGGCGCGCGGGGTATTTTTCGCAAAACGTGTAGGAATTTTGTGTGGCAGTAGCCTCAGGCACGGATATAAGTGCCTGTGCCCCTGAGAATGTTCTGCAGGGTTTCTTCAACTTCAGCCAAATCCTCAGGGGCGGTGCTGTGCAGAATCTCCAGGTGATCCTTGCCGCCCAGCGCATCGGCATCGCCTGCCGCCAGCTCAATCAGCAACGTGCTGTCACTCAGCGTGACCTTCAGGCCCGCGAGGGTCGATGGTTCGTCGTCCCAGGTCAGCTCCACTTCGTCTTCATCCGGGTAACGGGCCAGTATGAACATCTCGCCCTTAGCGCTATGGCAGCAGAGCATGGCCATGTTGTCTTCTTCTTCGTCACATGGGTTGGCGATCAGGTCGGTAGTGATCAATTGCATGGCAGTCCTATGAGTTTATTGGCCGCAAAAGGGGGATTTTGCCACTGCTGCCATATTTATGTCGGTGTGAATTTCATCCGTGCGTCATGGTTTGAACACAACGTTTTTAATCGCGGTGCCGAAGGGGGCCGCTGCGTTGCCAAGCGCACTAGACGCGATGGGCGTCACGGAACGCCAGGCACCGTCGAGTATGCGCTCAGGTCCGCCAGGCCTGTTGTTGGCAGTGTCATCTATTCCGATACCCACCCGCCCCAGTCCCGCACCTAGTGAGAAGGCGGTCAGTAAATAACCTACGGGAGGAAATGCGATCCCGAGTGGCGCGAGTACCGTGGTACCCAGGCTCAGATACCCCAACGCTCGGATGACGGTGTTTTTTGTATGGTCTGTATTGAGCACGAATTGGTAGTACGCATCCGTGCGAGTGGCAGACTCGGTGCGTTTCTGAGTTTCCGTGAAGGGGGCGGCCACTCTCTTTCCGTCGAACATAGCGCCCTCTTCCCAAGCGTGGAGCCGTTCGTAGTAGGCATCGGCGCCTTGTTCTTTTGCCAGGGCCTGGTGGATCCGCAAGCGCTTTTGAATACCGCCATAAAACAGGGTGCTGGGTGCGTCCTCCATCAGAAAATGGCTCATAAATGAGTTTTCATTGTTGGGGTCGGCAGTGTGTGCGCCGAGCCACTTATTCATTGCTTCGGGGGAGTCGGACGAAATGATTTGAGGGGCGTTTCCCGGCATGAAGAGAAGTGTTCTCTGGGTTTTCTTGTCTCGAACATAAAATATGTCTGAGGACTGGGCGCCGCTGTAACTCAGGAATTTCGTTTCCAGGCCGGGGTCTGGCTGGTAGGGCTTGTTTAGGTCATCTGGTGTGAGTTGTGCGAATGATTTGCCGTGTGGCGTTCCGGCCGCCCGCTCAGCGAGTAGTAGGTCTTCCTTGCTCAGGGAGTGATTGTGATATTGCTCATTGGCGGCGTGTATGAAATTAAACTTTATACGTGTCGGATACTCTTTCCGGTTTGCGTCCCAGTATTGATCAATGTACGTGTCGTAAGGCTTTTTATAGGCGTGGTCCCATGTCATTTTCATAAAATCGTCAGGTGAGAGGGAAACCTGGTTTTCAGCGCTGTACGAATTGGGCGACGAACTGGAGGGCTCGGTATAAATGCCGGTGTAATGCGTTGAAATCCTTCCTCTGTCAGGCGCGTTGAAGACGCCGGTGATACTGGGCTGGTCTTTGGAGTGCCTTGAGTCTTCATGTATATCGAAGCTGGGTTTGCCTTGTTTATAGGTTGAATATCTAAACGGCGGCACGCCTGACGGTAGTTCTTCTCCCTGGATGTTTCGCATGGCTGCATCGGTGAGCGAAATTTTTCTTACGATATATCCCTTGTGGGGGCGCTTGTGCGAAGTGTGGTCGTAAGCGATGGTCGTCAAGTAGGTTTTATCTGGATCAACGTCTAATCCAAATTGTTGTTTTATCTGAAACTTGACGTGCGCTGCCACAAGGTGGCTCGGGCCCATAACCGGGGGCGCAGTTTCCATTATGTGGTTTTCGAGCGCCGGGTTTCGAACGAAGGAACCTCGGTAGTCGGAGGAGGGGGTTCCATCAGGGTGCCCGTGAAATGCTCTTATTTCTTTGGCGTATGAGGGGGGCGCGTAATCCGGGAGATTATCGAGTTTCCATTGAGATGATTTGCCAGCGTTTTGCAGTTTCCACGTTTCGAACCGCTCTTCGTCACTGATCGGCTGTGGCCTGGGGGCCGCCTGGTTATATTTATCCCATTGCGCAGAATATACGCCGCTGTCGGCGAACGAAATCGGCGGATTGATGTTATCCGGTGACGAGGTGGGTTGCGAAATGATGGGCGAGGGGGCTGTTGGCGTAATCATGACAGGCCTGCATAGATGACAGTCGGTTAACCACGCTCCCTGTGTTTTTTTTTGATTGGCGGTTGGCGCAGGAAAAGTTCCCTGATGTTTGAGGTCCCTTGCTTGATGTGCCGTAGGTATGTGCCGACGGGCTTCGCGTGTGTTAGCTATCATTGGCTTGAAATCAGCGCCGGTGACCGGCTTTTTTGTCGTTCGGTGTGTGTGGTTGCCCTTTGTGCAACCCTTCATTGCCAGCCGATGACCGAATATGTCGCAGCGCCGCAAGCAGCTGTCTTCCTACACTCGTTAAGCTGCGCAACGGATGTGCTCACTGCTGGGAGCCTGACCTGCCCGTCACACCGTCGCCTGGCAAGGTGTACGTCCAATGGAAGTTGTATGTGACCTGATCGTCTTGTCCAGCTTCACCCACCTGTCACCCTGATTCGTTTATGGTGCTTGTATCGTTACCTGCGAACAGGGCTGACGGTCTCCCCGCAAGGGGATAACACGCGACGCTTCCATCAATAACAAGCCCAAGCGGAGTACCACAGATGGCGTTCTTCACCGCAGCCAGCAAGGCCGACTTCCAGCATCAACTGCAAGCGGCACTGGCGCAGCACATCAGTGAACAGGCACTGCCACAAGTGGCGCTGTTCGCTGAACAATTTTTCGGCATCATTTCCCTGGACGAACTGACCCAACGTCGCCTTTCCGACCTGGCCGGTTGCACCCTGTCTGCCTGGCGCCTGCTTGAGCGCTTCGACCACACCGAACCCCAGGTGCGGGTCTACAACCCCGATTACGAACGTCATGGCTGGCAGTCGACCCACACCGCGGTCGAAGTGCTGCACCATGACCTGCCATTTCTGGTGGACTCGGTGCGTACCGAGCTGAACCGCCGCGGCTACAGCATCCACACCCTGCAAACCACCGTGCTCAGCACGCGCCGTGGCAGCAAGGGCGAATTGCTGGAAATTCTGGCCAAGGGCACCCAGGGCGAAGGCATCCAGCAAGAATCGCTGATGTACCTGGAAATCGACCGCTGCGCCAACGCCGCCGAACTGAACGTGCTGAGCAAAGAGCTGGAGCAGGTACTGGGCGAAGTGCGCGTGGCCGTGGCCGATTTCGAGCCGATGAAAGCCAAGGTCCAGGAACTGCTGGTCGGTATCGACGCCAGCCGGTTCAGCATCGACGGCGAAGAACAAGCCGAGATCAAGAACTTCCTGGAATGGCTGGTGGGCAACCACTTCACCTTCCTCGGCTATGAAGAGTTCGTGGTACGTGACGAGGCGGACGGTGGTCATATCGAATATGACGCCAGCTCCTTCCTCGGTCTGACCAAGCTGCTGCGCGCCGGCCTTACCGCCGACGACCTGCGCATCGAAGACTACGCCGTGTCCTACCTGCGCGAGCCGACCGTGTTGTCGTTCGCCAAGGCCGCCCACCCGAGCCGCGTGCATCGTCCGGCTTATCCGGACTACGTGTCGATCCGCGAGATCGACGCCGACGGCAAGGTCATCAAGGAATGCCGCTTCATGGGCCTGTACACCTCGTCGGTGTACGGCGAAAGCGTGCGGGTGATTCCTTATATCCGCCGCAAGGTCGCGGAAATCGAACGCCGCTCGGGCTTCCAGGCCAAGGCGCACCTGGGCAAGGAACTGGCGCAGGTGGTCGAAGTACTGCCGCGTGACGACCTGTTCCAGACCCCGGTCGACGAGCTGTTCAGCACCGTGATGTCGATCGTGCAGATCCAGGAACGCAACAAGATCCGCGTGTTCCTGCGCAAAGACCCCTACGGGCGTTTCTGCTACTGCCTGGCCTACGTGCCGCGCGATATCTATTCCACCGAAGTGCGCCAGAAGATCCAGCAAGTGCTGATGGATCGCCTGAAAGCCTCGGACTGCGAATTCTGGACGTTCTTCTCCGAATCCGTGCTGGCCCGTGTGCAACTGATTCTGCGGGTCGACCCGAAGAACCGCCTGGACATCGACCCGCTGCAACTGGAAAAAGAAGTGGTGCAGGCCTGCCGCAGCTGGCAGGACGACTATTCCAGCCTGGTGGTCGAAAGCTTCGGCGAGGCCCACGGCACCAACGTGCTGGCGGACTTCCCGAAAGGTTTCCCGGCCGGCTACCGCGAGCGTTTTGCTGCGCATTCGGCGGTGGTCGACATGCAGCACTTGCTCAGCCTCACCGAAGCCAACCCGTTGGTGATGAGCTTCTATCAGCCGCTGGGCCAGGTGTCCGGCCAGCGTGAGCTGCATTGCAAGCTCTACCATGCCGACACCCCGCTGGCGCTGTCCGACGTATTGCCGATCCTGGAAAACCTCGGCCTGCGCGTGCTGGGTGAATTCCCGTACCGCCTGCGTCATGCCAATGGCCGTGAGTTCTGGATCCATGATTTCGCGTTCATTGCCGCCGAAGGCGTGAACCTGGATATCCAGCAGCTCAACGACACCCTGCAGGACGCGTTCGTGCATATCGTCCACGGCGATGCCGAGAACGATGCGTTCAACCGCCTGGTACTCACCGCCGGCCTGCCGTGGCGCGACGTGGCGCTGCTGCGTGCCTACGCGCGCTACATGAAACAGATCCGCCTGGGCTTCGACCTGGGTTACATCGCCAGCACCCTGAACAACCACACCGACATCGCCCGCGAGTTGACCCGGTTGTTCAAGACGCGCTTCTACCTGGCGCGCAAGCTCACCGCCGACGACCTGGAAGACAAGCAGCAACGCCTGGAACAAGCGATCCTCAGCGCCCTGGACGAGGTTCAGGTGCTCAACGAAGACCGCATCCTGCGTCGCTACCTGGACCTGATCAAGGCCACCCTGCGCACCAACTTTTACCAGACCGACGCCAACGGCCAGAACAAGGCGTACTTCAGCTTCAAGTTCGACCCGCGGGCCATTCCCGAGCTGCCCAAGCCAGTGCCGAAGTTTGAAATCTTCGTCTACTCGCCACGGGTCGAGGGTGTCCACCTGCGCTTCGGTAATGTCGCGCGCGGCGGCCTGCGCTGGTCCGACCGTGAAGAAGACTTCCGCACCGAAGTGCTCGGCCTGGTAAAAGCCCAGCAAGTGAAGAACTCGGTGATCGTGCCGGTGGGCGCCAAGGGCGGCTTCCTGCCGCGCCGCTTGCCACTGGGCGGTAGTCGCGACGAGATCGCGGCCGAGGGCATCGCCTGCTACCGCATCTTCATTTCCGGCCTGTTGGACATCACCGACAACCTCAAGGACGGCGCCCTGGTGCCGCCGGTCAACGTCGTGCGGCATGACGGCGATGACCCGTACCTGGTGGTCGCGGCCGACAAAGGCACCGCGACCTTCTCCGACATCGCCAACGGTATCGCCATCGACTACGGCTTCTGGCTCGGCGATGCATTCGCCTCCGGCGGTTCGGCCGGTTACGACCACAAGAAAATGGGCATCACCGCCAAGGGCGCGTGGGTCGGTGTGCAGCGTCACTTCCGTGAGCGCGGCATCAACGTGCAGGAAGACAGCATCACCGTGGTCGGCGTCGGCGACATGGCCGGCGACGTGTTCGGTAACGGCCTGTTGATGTCCGACAAGCTGCAACTGGTCGCGGCCTTCAACCACCTGCATATCTTCATCGACCCGAACCCGAACCCGGCGACCAGCTTCGTCGAGCGTCAGCGCATGTTCGAGCTGCCGCGTTCGGCGTGGAGCGACTACGACACCAGCATCATGTCCGAAGGCGGCGGTATCTTCTCGCGCAGCGCGAAGAGCATTGCCATCTCGGCGCAGATGAAAGAACGCTTCGACATCCAGGCCGACAAACTGACCCCGACCGAACTGCTGAACGCCTTGCTCAAGGCGCCGGTGGACCTGTTGTGGAACGGCGGTATCGGCACTTACGTCAAGGCCAGCACCGAAAGCCATGCCGATGTGGGCGACAAGGCCAACGACGCGTTGCGCGTCAACGGCAACGAGCTGCGCTGCAAGGTGGTGGGCGAGGGCGGTAACCTCGGCATGACCCAACTGGGGCGTGTGGAATTCGGCCTCAATGGCGGCGGTTCGAACACCGACTTCATCGACAACGCCGGCGGCGTGGACTGCTCCGACCACGAAGTGAACATCAAGATCCTGCTCAACGAAGTGGTGCAGGCCGGCGACATGACCGACAAGCAACGCAACCAGTTGCTGGCGAGCATGACCGACGAAGTCGGCAGCCTGGTGTTGGGCAACAACTACAAGCAGACCCAGGCCCTGTCCCTGGCCGCCCGCCGTGCCTACGAGCGAGCAGCCGAGTACAAGCGCCTGATGAGCGACCTGGAAAGCCGTGGCAAGCTGGACCGCGCCATCGAGTACCTGCCGACCGAGGAGCAGCTCACCGAGCGCGCCGCCACCGGCAAGGGCCTGACCCGTCCGGAGCTGTCGGTGCTGATCTCGTACAGCAAGATCGACCTCAAGGAAGCCCTGCTCAAGTCGCAGGTGCCGGATGACGAGTACCTGACCCGTGACATGGAGACCGCGTTCCCACCGAGCCTGGTGGCCAAGTTCGGCGAGGCGATGCGTCGCCACCGTCTGAAGCGCGAGATCGTCAGCACCCAGATCGCCAACGACCTGGTCAACCACATGGGCATCACCTTCGTGCAGCGGCTCAAAGAGTCGACCGGCATGAGCCCGGCCAACGTGGCGGGCGCCTATGTGATCGTGCGCGACATTTTCCATCTCCCGCACTGGTTCCGTCAGATCGAAGCCCTGGACCACCAGGTCTCCGCCGACGTGCAACTGGAGCTGATGGACGAGCTGATGCGCCTGGGCCGTCGTGCCACGCGCTGGTTCCTGCGCAGCCGTCGCAACGAGCAGGATGCCGGGCGTGACACCGCGCACTTCGGTCCGCACCTGGCCGCACTGGGTCTCAAACTCGACGAACTGCTCGAAGGCCCGACCCGTGAAGGCTGGCAGACCCGTTACCAGGCCTACACCGAAGCCGGTGTACCGGAGTTGTTGGCACGCATGGTTGCAGGCACGACGCACCTGTACACCTTGCTGCCGATCATCGAAGCCGCCGACGTGACCGGGCATGACGCCGCCGAAGTGGCCAAGGCCTACTTCGCCGTCGGCAGCGCCCTGGACTTGCCATGGTACCTGCAGCAGATCAGCGATCTGCCGGTCGCCAACAACTGGCAGGCCCAGGCCCGCGAAGCCTTCCGCGACGACGTGGACTGGCAGCAACGGGCGATCACCATTTCCGTACTGCAAATGGCCGAAGCGCCACAAGACATGGAAGCCCGCGTGGCCCTGTGGCTTGAGCAGCACCAGGACATGGCCGATCGCTGGCGCGCAATGATGGTGGAAATCCGTGCCGCGGTCGGCACGGACTACGCCATGTACGCGGTGGCCAACCGTGAGTTGCTGGACCTGGCGTTGAGCGGTCAGTCGGTGCTGGCATCGGTTTGATCGAGCGGTAAACAACTGTGGGAGGGGGCTTGCCCCCGATAGCGATGGATCAGTCAACACCGGTATGACTGATCCACCACTATCGGGGGCAAGCCCCCTTTTTCATTGTGAGCACCATCGACTTGGGATCAGTGGTGCTTGAGTAGTCGGGTCTCCAGGTGATCCAGGTGCCGGGTCATCAAGTTCACCGCAATGCCAGAGGCCCGTTGCTCGATCGCATCGACAATCGCCACATGCTCCTGCCACGCACAATAGCTGCTGGCTTGCGCCTCGTACTGGGCAATGATCAGCGACGTCAACGGCACCAGGCTGTTGAGAAACTGCGCCAACGGCGCATTCCCCGCCATCGCCGCCAATTGCAGATGAAACTCCCCCGACAAGCGAATCGCCGGCCCACGCTGGTCGCGTTCAATACAATCACGCTCGCGGGCAATCAGCTCGCGCAACTGGCGGATCTGCATCGGTGTGGCCTGGGCGCAGGCCAGTTGTACCACCGCGACCTCCGTCAACCGCCGCGCTTCCAGAATCTGCCGCGTCTGCTGGGCATCCGGTGCGGCTACCTGGGCGCGCTGGTTGGGGCGCAGGATGATCACGTGCTGGTGCGACAACTTGGCCAACACCCGGCGAATCACGCTGCGGCTCACTCCGAAGGTTTGGCCCAGGCTTTCCTCGGTCAACCGGGTGGACGGGGCGATGCGCTGTTCGAGAATGGCGTCGAACAGCCGTGGGTAGATGTCATTCACCGAGGGCTTTTTACCGGCCACCAGGCACATGGCGGGCAGGCCGGTGATGGGCAGGTCGCGTGGCAAGGCGTGGGCGGTCATGGCCGGTCTCCAAAAATCAACTGCCCAGATGGTCGTCCGGGATGGTCAAGCGAATGCCCATGCGCAGGCCTTCCTGGAGGATGTGCTTGCGCATTTCGGCGCTGGCCAGGGCGCTGTTCTTGTTGCGGATGGCGCGCACCACGGCATCGTTTTCCTGCAGGCGTTCCGCCAGGTGTTCCGGGGAGTTGCGCAGCACCTGTGCGCTCTGCTTGAGAGCGTTGCTGGTTTGTTGCACCACGTTCTGGAAGATCGGGTTGGAGGTGAGGGCGAACAGTTCTTCGTGGAAGGCAATGTAGGCATTCATCCCGGCTTCGGCGTCGCCAGCGTCGAGGGCTTCGCGCATGTCCATCAGGGTCAGGCGCAGTTGGCCAACCTCTTTGCTGCTGATGGATTGGGCCACCAGGCCGACAATAAACGGTTCGAGGGTGTAGCGCAGTTGCAGGATATCTTCGAGGCTGGCGTCGGCCACGGCGTCGCTCGATTGCGCCTCGTTGACGTGGGTTTCGAGCACCACCACGCCTTTGCCGGGCATCGAGCGCACCAGGCCGAGGGTTTCCAGCACGATCACGGCTTCACGCAGGCTGGGGCGGCTGATGCCCAGCTGTTCGGCCAGTTCACGCTGACCGGGCAGCATTTCACCGCGCCGCCACTGGCCCCGCGCCAGGGAGGCGCGGAGTTTTTCTACGACTGAATTGACGACGGTTGAGGGGGTGACCACGTCGATTGCTCCTTGATGTTGCGAATACAATTGCCACAAAGGCGACGATTGAGTGTGGGAGAGAGCAAGCTCCTTCCCACTGGTGATCTGTGTCGCTCATGCCAATGGGTCAGAACTCCTGGTGCGCGGGCACTACCGGCTTTTTAGCCTGGAACGCATAACCCTGCTGGCCGGCGAGTACCTTGTTGGCGCGCTGGATATCGATGTCTTTTTCCCAGCGCGCAATGGCCACGGTGGCGACGCAGTTGCCGATCAGGTTGGTCAATGCACGGCCGATGCCCATGAACCAATCCACCGCCAATACCAGCACCAGGCCGACCACCGGAATCGCCGGGATGGCCGTGAGTGTCGCCGCCAGAATCACCAGCGCTGACCCCGGAATGCCATGGGCGCCCTTGGAGGTGATCAACGATACCAGCAGGATGGTCAGCAAGTCGGTCATCGACAGCGGTGTGCCGGTAGCGTTGGCGATAAACACGATGGCCAGGGTCAGATAGATCGAGAAACCGTCGAGGTTGAACGAATAGCCTGTCGGAATCACCAGGCCCACGGTGGAACTGCCGATGCCCAAGTGTTCCAGTTTACGCATGATCTGTGGCAGCACCGCGTCGGACGAGGCGGTGCCCATCACGATCAGCAGCTCTTCGCGCAGGTACTTGAGCAGCGGCAGCATGCGCAGGCCGGACAGGCGCATCACCAGGCCGAGGATCACCCCGACAAACATAAAGCAGGTCAGGTAGAACAGGCCTACCAGGCTGCCCAGGTGCTGCAGTGAGTCCAGGCCGTAGGTGCTGGTGGTAAAGGCGATCGCGCCGAACACGCCGATCGGCGCCAGGCGCACGATCATGCCCATGATGCGGAAGATCACGTGACTCAGCTCGTTGATCAGCCGCGAAATGCCCGACGCCGCTTCACCCACCAGGTTCAAGGCGCTGCCGAACAGCACCGAGAACAGCAGCACTTGCAGCACGTTGTTGTCGGCAAATGCACCGATCACCGAGTTGGGGATCAGGTCCATCAGGAACTGGCTGGTGCCCTTGATGTGTTGGCCCTTGTCGGCCAGTTCATGCAAGCCGGCGGAGGACAATTGCTCCAGGTGGATATTCGCACCGCTGCCGATGCCGGTGCTGAAGGCCATGAGCAGGCCGATCACCAGGGCGACGGTGGTCAGCACTTCGAAATAGATCACCGACTTGAGGCCGATGCGCCCGACCTTTTTCAAGTCGCCGGCGCCGGAGATACCGCTGACCACCACGCAGAACACGATCAGGCCAATCAACATCTTGATCAGTTTGATGAAACCGTCACCCAGGGGTTTGAGTTGCGAGGAGAATTCGGGAAGGGCCAGGCCGCAGAGGATGCCGAGCATCAGACCGATCACGACTTGCAGGAAAATCGAACGCGAGCACCATCTGAACATGGGAGGGATCTCTATTCGGTGCCCTGGTGGGTCCAGGGCTTAATTGTTGTGGTCATACCGGTAAGTCCAGTGCGTGGCCAGTCTACGCTGGGTTTTTTCCAGGTCACAAGTGATTTTCGCGGCTTGGCCGGTTGCGGTCTGACCAGTTGCTCTGCGAGGGCGGTGCTTGAGCGGTTGACGGGGCGCAAATTTTTTCGCTTATCATCCGCCGCTGAGTACGCGAGGTGACGGATGGACAAACCAGGACTGAGCACCAACGACGCAGGGCTGACCCATTGCAGTTGGCGTACCGCTGCGCCGGAATATCCGCACTACCACGACCATGAATGGGGCGTGCCGGTGGCGGATGACATTCAGTTGTACGAGAAGATTTGCCTGGAGGGGTTTCAGGCGGGGATGGCGTGGATCACCATCCTGCGCAAGCGCGAGCATTTTCGGCGGGCGTTCGACGGTTTTGATTTCCGCCGTGTGGCGCAGTACGGCGAAGCGGATATCGAACGCCTGATGGCTGACCCTGGCATTGTGCGCAACCGCGCGAAGATCGTCTCGACCCTCAACAATGCGCGCAGGGCGTGCGAGTTGGTGGAGGAAGCCGGTTCGTTGGCGAAATGGCTATGGTCGTTTGAACCGACGCCTGACGAACGCCCGGCGCGGGTGGATCTGGCGTATTGGCGCGCCAACCCGACGTCACCGGCTTCGGTGCGCTTGTCGAAGGCCTTGAAGAAACGCGGGTGGACCTACGTGGGGCCGACCACGATGTATGCGTTGATGCAGGCGACGGGGATGGTCAATGACCATCTTGAAGGTTGCGCCTGCCGCGAGCCGATCGAAGCACTGCGCCGTCGATTCAATCGCCCTTGAGTCTCGCAGCGGTGCTATTCGTGCGCCAGAGGGGTGAGCACCTCAGCCTTGTCATCCAGCACCATCACCACCAGCAGTTTCGCCGGTCGGGTCTGGCTGGCATTGCTCGACTCGAAGTGCCGCGAGCCCGCCGGCTCGTAGAATGACTGGCCGGCCGTGTAGGTGATCGCCGGTTCATCGTTGACCCGCGACGTAATCGCGCCCTCCAGCACGTAAGCCACGGCAGTGCCGGTATGGCTGTGGGGCACGGTGGCCTGGCCCGCGGCGTAATCGACGCTCAGCATGATGGTTTTCTTGCCGGGCACGTTGCTCAGGGCGTGCTCTTGCAGAACCTTGATCGACTCCTGGTTGTACACCGGTTCATGGGCGAAGGCACTGAACGAGGCCAGTATCAGGGCGGTTGCGAGTGAGCGTTTCATGGCGAGTTTCCGAGTCGTTCGAGAGGTCTTCACCCTACGCCGCGTGCTCCCGCCGACCAATGACCAATCCAGCCGAAAAACCTCTAGCCAATCTGCTGGAGAATGTCGCGCACCTTGTCCAGGGCCGGGTCGATGTCCAGGGTTTCGATCGCGCCGAAACCGATGATCAGGCCCGGGCGTACCGGCGTGTCGTGAAAAAACACGTCGAGCGGGTACAGGCCCACGTCGACCTGGCGTGCCAGCTGCATCAACAACGCAATATTCACCGGCACCTTGCACAGGGCCGCCATATGAAAGCCGGCCACGGTGGGCACCGCTTCGAACCACGGCGCCAGGTCGCCCGCCAGGCGCTGCAGGATGCGCTCGCGGCGCCCGGCATACACGCTGTGGCAGCGGCGAATATGCTTGAGCAGATAGCCTTCGCTGATGAACTTGGCCAACGCCCATTGCGGCAAGGTGGAGCTGTGTTGATCGGTCAATTGCTTGGCCTTGAGCACCGCGCCATATAGGGCTGGCGGCAGTACCGCATAGCCCAGGCGCAACTCCGGCAGCAGGGTTTTGGAGAAGGTGCCGACGTAAGTCACCACGCCTCGGGTGTCCATGTTTTGCAGGGAGTCGGTGGGACGGCCTTCGTAACGGAATTCGCTGTCGTAGTCGTCTTCGATAACCATCGCCCCCAGCTCGAACGCACGGGCCAGCAGGGCTTCGCGGCGTGCCTGGCTCATGGGCATGCCGAGGGGGAACTGGTGGGACGGTGTCACATAGATCAGCCGCGCACCGTCGGGGATCCGCTCGACCTGAATGCCCTGATCGTCGACGGGCACCCCGATGACGTTTGCCCCCATCGCCATGAACAACTGGCGCGCCGGGGTGTAGCCGGGGTCTTCCATGGCGACGATGCTGCCCGGCTCCAGCACGACGCGGGCGATCAGGTCGAGAGCCTGCTGCGCGCCGTTGGTGACCACGATGTCGTCGGCGCTGCATTTGACCCCACGGGAAAACGCAATGTGCCCGGCGATGGCGCTGCGCAACGCCAGCAGGCCTTCGGTCTGGCTGTAGAGGCCACTGTTCTGGGCAATACGGCGCAGGGCGTCCTGGGTGCAGCGTCGCCATTCGTCCTGGGGGAATTGGTGGCGGCTGGTGGCGCCGCCGAGGAACTCGTAGCGCAGGGCACTGTCGCGCGTGGGGTGATGCATGGGCGAGGGCAGTGCCTGCCACTTCGCCAGGTTGGCGGCGCAGGCCAGGTCGGTGGCGGTTTGCAGGCGTTCGGTCGGCGGAGTGCGGCTGTTGACGAAGGTGCCGCGTCCGATCTTGCCAACCAGCAGGCCTTCGTAGGTCAGGGTGGCGTAGGTGTCGGACACGGTCTTGCGTGACACGCCCAGTTGCGCGGCCAGCAGGCGGCTGGGCGGCAATTGCGCCCCGGCGGCCAGGCGGCCGGAGTCGATGGCTTCGCGCAGTTGCTGGTAAAGCTGTTCGGCCAGGTCCTTGCGGCCGTTGATGATCACGTGCAGTTCCATGTTTTTCCTGAGGGGCTGAGTCGGTCCAAGACTACTCGCTGGCGACGTTTGCTCCAAAGGGGCTGTATGACAACGCGATAAAAAAAGTGGGAGCGGGCCTGCTCCCACCTGGGGATTGTGCTGCTTATGTGGTCAGGACAGGAAACCACCGTCCACGTTCAGCGACACCCCGGTGGTGTAGCTGGATGCATCGCTGGCCAGGTACAGCACCGCGCCGGCCATCTCGCTCGGGTCCGCTACGCGCTTGAGCGGGATCTGCGCCAGGGCCATTTTCAGGATCGCGTCGTTCTTCACCAGCGCCGAGGCGAACTTGGTGTCGGTCAGGCCCGGCAGCAGGGCGTTGCAGCGGATGCCGAATTCGGCGCATTCCTTGGCGAACACCTTGGTCATGTTGATCACCGCGGCCTTGGTCACCGAGTAGATGCCCTGGAACACGCCCGGCGAGATGCCGTTGATCGAGGCCACGTTGATGATGCTGCCGCCGCCGTTTTCGCGCATCAGCTTGCCGGCTTCCACCGACATGAAGAAGTAGCCGCGAATATTCACATCCACGGTTTTCTGGAAGGCGCCCAGGTCGGTGTCCAGCACGTTGCAGAATTGCGGGTTGGTCGCGGCGTTGTTGACCAGAATGTCCAGGCGGCCGAACTGCTCGCGGATGCCGGCGAAGACCTGGCTGATCTGCTCCATTTCACCGATATGGCAGGCAACCGCAGTGGCCTTGCCGCCGTCGGCGATGATCGCATCCGCTACGTGCTGGCAGCCTTCCAGCTTACGGCTGGACACGATCACGTGGGCGCCTTGCTGGGCCAGCAACTTGGCGATGGCCTCACCGATGCCACGGCTGGCGCCGGAGACAAAAGCGATCTTGCCGTCGAGGTCGAACAGGTTGGTCTTGGACATGGGGGTTCCTTGTGGGTCTTGGCTCGGTCGATCAGAGGGCGGATTTGCCGATGACATTCAGGCTCATCTGCTCCAGCAGCTTGTTCATCTGAATGAACTGCGCAAAGCGTTTGTCCTGGGTCTGTCCATGGAAAAAACGGTAGTAGATCTGCTGCACGATGCCGGCCAGGCGGAACAGGCCGTAGGTGTAGTAGAAGTCGAAATTGTCGATCTCAAGGCCGGCGCGCTCGGCGTAATAGTCGACGAACTGGCGACGCGTGAGCATGCCCGGCGCGTTGCTCGGCTGGCGGCGCATCAGTTGCACGGGCGCCGGGTCGGCGGCTTCGATCCAGTAGGCGAGGGTGTTGCCCAGGTCCATCAGCGGGTCGCCGAGGGTGGTCAGCTCCCAGTCCAGCACGCCGATGATCTGCATCGGGTTGTGCGGGTCGAGGATCACGTTGTCGAAGCGGTAGTCGTTATGCACGATGCTGGAGGTGGGATGGTCGGCCGGCATCTTGTCGTTGAGCCAGGCGCGCACGGCCTCCCAGCGAGGTGCGTCGGGGGTCAGGGCTTTTTCGTAGCGGTCGCTCCAGCCGCGGATCTGGCGTTCCACGTACCCCTCGGGCTTGCCCAGGTCGGCCAGGCCGCAGGCGTTGTAGTCCACTTGATGCAGTTCGACGAACTTGTCGATAAAGCTTTTGCACAGCGCTTCGGTCTTGCTCGCGTCCAGGCCCAGTTCGGCCGGCAGGTCGGAGCGCAGGATGATGCCGTTGACGCGCTCCATCACATAGAACTCGGCGCCGATCACCGATTCATCGGTGCAATGCACGTAGGCCTTGGGGCAGTAGGGAAAGCCGTCTTTCAGCTGATTGAGAATGCGGAACTCGCGACCCATGTCATGGGCCGATTTGGCCTTGTGCCCGAACGGCGGGCGGCGCAGCACGAATTCCTGGCCCGGGTATTCCAGCAAGTAGGTCAGGTTGGACGCGCCGCCGGGGAACTGGCTGATCTTGAGCGTGCCGCTCAGGCCCGGGATATGGGCCTTGAGGTAGGGATCGATCAGGCTGGCATCAAGTTCTTCGCCTGGGCGGATCTGGGTCGATTGGTCGTTCAGCGCCATGCTTATCCCTTCTGCTTATTCTAAAGGCCTCGGACTATTGGCTAATCTAATGCGCCCAGCCGCCCGGCCACAAGGTCGGGGCGGCTTAATAGGTTCGCGTGTTGGATGATGATCAGCGTGCCTGATCGGTCATTTTTCGGGCGGGGGCAAGGCGACCGGCGTCAGCACCGGCCGGCCGGCGAAGTACTCCAGCAGGTTGTCGGCCACCCGCTGCACCGTATCGTGGGCGGCTTCCGGCGACAGCCCGGCCACATGGGAGGTCAGCACGGTATTGCTCAGGCGCTTGAGGGCATCGGGCACCTTGGGCTCGTCGTCGAACACATCCAGTGCCGCGCCGCCGATACGCCGCTGTTCCAGGGCGGCGACCAGGTCGGCGGTCACCACCACGCTGCCACGGCCGATATTCACCAGGTAGCCGTTCGGCCCCAATGCATCCAGGGCATGCCGATCGATCAAGTGGCGCGTGCCTGGGCCGCCGGGCGTGGCCAGGATCAGGAAGTCCGAGGTGTGTGCCAGCTCCACGGCGGTCGAGCAATAGATGTAGTCCACGTCATCGCGCGGCTGGCGGTTGTGGTAACTCACCTGCATGCCGAACCCGAGGGCGGCGCGCTTGGCGATCTCCAGGCCCACCGCGCCGAGGCCGAGAATCCCCAGTTGCTTGCCGCCCAGGGAAGGGCGCATCACCTTGGGCCACTCGCCGTGGCGCACTGCCGCGTCCGTTTGCGGAATGCCGCGCACCAATGACAGCAGCAAGGCCATGGCGTGGTCCGCCACCGAAGGCGCGTTCACCCCGGCACCGTTGGTCACCACGATCCCGCGGTTGCTTGCCGCCTGCAGGTCGACATGCTCATAGCCGGCACCGATCACGCAGATGATCTCCAGCAACGGCAGCGCGGCGATTTCTTCGGCATACAGGCCCAGCGGGCCACGCGTCAGTACGGCCTTGATCTGCCCGCCGTGGGCCTTGATGGCCTGGGCGCGTTCGGCGGGCGTCGGTGCCAGGATCACATGAAAGTCATTGCTTTCGATGATGGGCAGGTATTCGTTGATGGTTTCGACCAGGACCAGAACAGTGGTTGTCATCGGACGGCTCTTCCTGAAGGTTTTGAGAGCAAGAGTATGCGGGATTTGTCAGCAAAATCGCTTTGCTGTGGCAGAAAAATCGTCGTAGGGCCGAGCTTGCAGGTGTTGGGGGCGACGCGTGCCCCCTACGGTATTTGCGTTGTCAGAAACTGATCGCGGCGGCGCTCACGCGTTGCACAAACGCCCCGGCCAACGTGGCATTGTGATGTTCGATGATCGCCGCCGCCGACAGCGTCGCAGTGTCCATGCAGGTGTGGCCGTCTTCGGGCAGTATCACCGAGAACCCCAGTTCGACTGCGACGCGGCAAGTGGTATCGATGCAGAACTGGGTTTTCATCCCGACAATCACCAGCTCATTGAGCTGCATCGCGCGCAGTCGCTGCGCCAGATCGGTGCCGAGGAAACAACTGGGCCGGGTTTTGTTGAAGAACTGGTCACGCGCTTCATCGACATCCAGCTCATGCCACACCTGCCAATACGGGCTGCCCGCGGCAATCGCGGAGCCCGCCGGGCCTGTGTGGCGGGCGACGAAGATCGGTGCGCCGGCGTGGCGCGCGCGCCTGATCAGTTGGTTGATGGTCTGCAGCACCCGTTCGCGTTCGAAGGGGTGCTCCGGGCCAGCGTACAGGCCGGTTTGCATATCGATGATCAGCAGGGCGTCAGCCATGGTGTTGCTCCTTTCGCGTGCCGGATGGCGGCGCAATAAAAAAGGCCCCGTCCATTGCTGGCGGGGCCTTGGGTTGAATCCGTGAGGTGTCTAGTTCAAGCACCCACAGCAACCGCACGACCCGCCGGAAGCGGTCGTGGTGGTGGTGCGGGTGAGGTGCTGCTGAAAAAGGTTCATGGCCGATCATGCTGGGGCATAAGTTTGGCTGTCAAGCGTCGCGGGCAACTTCTTATAAGGCGTGACGATGTTTCGGGCATCCACAAGGGACTCGTCTGACACGCTACCACCCAGGGGGCTCTCCGTGCCAAATGCGCAAAAAATAGCCGACAACCTCGTCCTTGAGCCTCTGCACCGCTTAACCATTCCTCAGCTAAGCCTTTGCTTATTTAAAAGAATCCCGGACAATCGCGCCCCTGTTATAGCCGGGGCGCTGCCTGTCAGGTTTTTCTGACTCGTGCCGGCTGTGGAAATGCGGAGATCCGACCGGATGAATGATCAGGCCAATAGCGTCGACGAACGCTATGTCACGACACCTGTAATCCTTACAAGCTGGAGTCGTCAGGACACCACCTGGATGCTTGGCTTGTTTGGCACGGCGATTGGTGCCGGCACTTTGTTTCTACCTATCAACGCTGGCCTCGGCGGCTTCTGGCCGCTGGTGATCCTGGCGCTGCTGGCCTTCCCGATGACGTTCTTTGCCCACCGTGGCCTGACGCGTTTCGTGCTGTCCGGCCGTGAAGGTTCCGACATCACCGACGTGGTCGAAGAGCACTTCGGCGTCAAGGCCGGCGCGCTGATCACCTTGCTGTACTTCCTGGCGATTTTCCCGATCCTGCTGATCTACAGCGTGGCGCTGACCAATACCGTCGGCAGCTTCATGGAGCACCAGTTGCACATCATGCCGCCGCCACGGGCGATCCTGGCGTTTGTGCTGATCCTCGGCCTGCTGGCCGTGGTGCGTTGCGGTGAGCAGGCGATCGTCAAGGCCATGAGCCTGATGGTGTACCCGTTCATCGTCGCCTTGCTGTTCCTGGCGGTGTACCTGATCCCGCACTGGAACGGTGGCATCCTCAGCACCGCCAACGTGGTGCCGGCACCTTCGGCGTTGCTCAACACCTTGTGGCTGGCGATTCCGGTGATGGTGTTCTCGTTCAACCATTCGCCGATCATCTCGGCCTTTGCGGTGGACCAGAAGCGCCAGTACGGCGCGCATGCCGATGAGCGCAGTTCGCAGATCCTGTCGCGCGCGCACCTGTTGATGGTGGCGATGGTGCTGTTCTTCGTGTTCAGTTGCGTGCTGACCCTGTCGCCGGCGCAACTGGCTGAAGCGAAAGCACAGAACCTGTCGATCCTGTCGTACCTGGCCAACCACTTCGACAACCGGACCATCGCCTTCGCCGCGCCGCTGATTGCGTTCGTGGCGATTGCCAAGTCGTTCCTGGGCCATTACATCGGCGCCAGTGAAGGCCTCAAGGGCCTGGTCGCGAAAACCGGCCGGCGTCCGGCACCGAAGACCCTGGACCGCATGACCGCCGCCTTCATGTTGGTGGTGTGCTGGATCGTCGCCACGCTCAATCCGAGCATCCTTCGCATGATCGAGACATTGGGCGGGCCGATCATTGCGTCGATCCTGTTCCTGATGCCGATGTACGCGATCCGCAAGGTGCCGGCGATGGCCAAGTACCGCGGGCAGGCGTCCAACGTGTTTGTCACGGCGGTCGGCCTGGTGGCGATTACTGCGCTGATTTACTCGCTGCTCTCCTGACCGCACGCTGCACCGAACAGGGCCGATTCGCACGCGTGGCGAGTCGGCCTTTTTTTCGCTCGGAAAACCTGACGCGGCGCAACCGCCGCGCGGCAATGGGCGCTAAGCTGGAACACATTTTTAGCCAGGATGGATGGGGCCGATTGAAAACTGAAACCGATACGCCCGTTGTCGTTGCGTCGAAGCGAACCCAGGACATAATTGCCGGCTTATCGATTGCCGGTTTGCTGTTGCCGGAGGCGGTGGCCTATTCCAGCATTGCCGCGCTCCCGCCCCAGGCCGGTGTGATTGCCTTGTTTGCCGGGCTGGTGTGCTACGGCCTGTTCGGCACCAGCCGTTTCGCGATCGTCTCGGCGACTTCGTCGTCGGCAGCGGTGTTGGCGGCGGCAACGGCCAGCCTGGCGGGGGATGACCCGGCGCTGAGGCTGTCCCTGGCCTTCGGGCTGGTGCTGATCATTGGCGTGTTTTTTCTGCTGGCCGGGCTGTTCAAGCTCGGTGGCGTCACTTCGTTTATTGCCAAGCCGGTGTTGCGTGGGTTTGCCTTCGGCCTGGCGCTGACCATCATCCTCAAGCAACTGGCCAGTGTGGTGGGCGTCCACCTGACCGATAACAACCTGATCCGCTTCCTGCCGCAGTTGCTGGAGCAGCTGCCGCACTGGAACTGGCCCGCCGCGCTGGTGGCTGCGGTGGCCTTGTTGGTGTTGTGGTTATGCGCCCGCGTTCCGCGCCTGCCCGGCGGGCTGGTGGTGATCGTGCTCGGCGTTATTGCCGGCCAGGGCCTGAACCTGCAGGCCCACGGCGTCGCGCTGATCGGCCTGATCGACCTGCGCCTGGAGCTGGGGCATTTGCCGGTACTGCCGTTTGCCGATTGGCTGCGCCTGGGCGAGTTGGCGTTTGCGTTGGTCATGATTTTGTACGCTGAGTCCTACGGGTCCATCAGTTCGTTCGCTCTCAAGCACGGCGACCGGGTGTCGTCCAACCGCGACTTGCTGGCGCTGGGCGCGGCCAACCTGGTGTCTGGGTTGTTCCACGGCATGCCGACGGGCGCCGGGTATTCGGCGACTTCGGCGAATGAGGCGGCTGGCGCCTATTCGCGTTTGGCGGGGATCGTCGCGGCGCTGGTGATCCTGGTGATTGTGTTGACGGTGCTGCCGTATGTTGCGCTCACGCCGGAGCCGGTGTTGGCGGCGGTGGTCATCTATGCCCTGGGCCGGGGTTTGAGCCTGCAGCCCCTGGGGCGTTACTTCCTCTGGCGACGCGACCGTTTGCTGGTGGTGTGTGCGGTGGCGGCGGTGCTGGTGCTCGGCGTGCTGGATGGCTTGTTGTTGTCGGTCGGGATCAGCGTGGTGTTGATGTTGCGCCAGATGTCGGCGGCGGATATCCAGGTGCTTGGGCGCCTGGGCGACACTCATGATTTCGTGGACCGTCAACACCATGCCGATGCGCTGACCGTTCCCGGCGTGTTGATCATACGGCCAAGCGAGGCGCTGTTTTTTGCGAATGCCGAGCGCATCCTCGGCGCCGCCCTGCGCCTGATGCGTCAGTCATCCGCGCAGACGGTGGTGTTGAGCCTGGAAGAATCCCCCGACCTCGACGGCACCAGCGTCGAAGCGCTGGCCGCTTTTTTTGCCCAGGTGCGCGGGGAGGGCAAGCAACTGGTGCTGGCGCGGGTGCGCCATGACGCCCATGAAGTCTTGCAGGCGCTGCCCGAGGCCAAGGCGCCCGAGGTGTTGCTCAGCGGCTTGAGCGTCGATGGTGCGGTGCAACTGGCGTTGCACAGCCATCCCCAAGCATAAAAAACGCCGCGTATCTTGCGATACGCGGCGTCCTTTACATCAACACACCCTTAGGCTTGCAGCACCGGGATGTTGGCGTTTGCAGCGCTTTCACGGAACTCGGCGATCTGATCGAAACTCAGGTAGCGATACACATCGCTGGCCATGGTGTTGATCTTCGCGGCGTATTCCATGTACTCCTCGACGGTCGGCAGGCGACCCAGGATCGAAGCCACCGACGCCAGCTCGGCCGAAGCCAGGTAGACGTTGGCGCCATCGCCCAGACGGTTCGGGAAGTTACGGGTCGAAGTCGACACGACGGTCGAATTCGGTTCTACACGTGCCTGGTTACCCATGCACAGCGAGCAGCCCGGCATTTCCATGCGCGCGCCAGCCTTGCCGTAGATGCCGTAGTAGCCTTCTTCGGTCAGTTGGTGAGCGTCCATCTTGGTCGGCGGCGACAGCCACAGACGGGTTGGCAGCTGACCCTTGACCTGATCCAGCAGTTTACCGGCAGCGCGGAAGTGACCGATGTTGGTCATGCACGAACCGATGAACACTTCGTCGATCTTCTCGCCAGCAACGCTGGACAGCAGACGGGCGTCGTCCGGGTCGTTTGGCGCGCAGAGCACAGGCTCCTTGATGTCGGCCAGGTCGATCTCGATGATTTCGGCGTATTCCGCGTCGGCATCGGCCACCATCAGCTCCGGGTTGGCAACCCAGGCTTCCATCGCTTGGGCGCGACGTTCCAGGGTACGTGCATCGCCGTAGCCTTCGCCGATCATCCAGCGCAGCAGGGTGATGTTGGAGTTCAGGTACTCGGTGATCGACTCTTTCGACAGCTTGATGGTGCAACCGGCAGCCGAACGTTCAGCCGAGGCGTCGGACAGCTCGAAAGCTTGTTCGATGCTCAGGTTGTCCAGGCCTTCGATTTCCAGGATGCGGCCGGAGAAGGCGTTCTTCTTGCCTTTCTTCTCTACGGTCAGCAGGCCAGCCTGGATCGCGTAGTAAGGAATGGCATGAACCAGGTCACGCAGGGTGATGCCAGGTTGCATTTTGCCTTTGAAGCGCACCAGGATCGATTCCGGCATGTCCAGTGGCATCACGCCAGTGGCTGCGGCGAACGCTACCAGGCCGGAACCGGCCGGGAACGAAATGCCCATCGGGAAACGGGTGTGGGAGTCACCACCGGTACCGACGGTGTCCGGCAGCAGCATGCGGTTCAGCCAGCTGTGGATGATGCCGTCGCCTGGGCGCAGCGACACGCCGCCACGGGTCATGATGAAGTCAGGCAGGGTGTGGTGGGTGGTCACGTCGATCGGCTTAGGATACGCCGCGGTGTGGCAGAAAGACTGCATCACCAGATCGGTCGAGAAGCCCAGGCACGCCAGGTCTTTCAGTTCGTCACGGGTCATAGGACCGGTGGTGTCCTGGGAACCCACGGTGGTCATCTTAGGCTCGCAGTAGGTGCCTGGACGAACGCCAGTCACGCCGCATGCCTTGCCGACCATCTTCTGTGCCAGGGTGAAACCCTTGGTGCTTTCGGCCGGAGCTTCCGGCTTCTTGAACAGGTCGGACGGTGGCAGACCCAGTTCGGCACGCGCCTTCTCGGTCAGGCCACGGCCGATGATCAGCGGGATACGGCCGCCGGCACGGACTTCGTCCAACAGCACCGGGGTCTTCATTTCGAAGGTGGTCAGGACTTCATCGGTACCGTGCTTGCAGACTTTGCCAGCATGCGGGTACAGGTCGATCACGTCGCCCATGTTCATGTTGGTGACGTCGAATTCGATCGGCAGTGCGCCAGCATCTTCCATGGTGTTGTAGAAGATCGGAGCGATCTTGCTGCCGAAGCAGAAACCACCGGCGCGCTTGTTCGGCACGTAAGGAACGTCGTCGCCGAAGAACCACAGTACGGAGTTGGTTGCCGATTTACGCGACGAACCGGTACCGACCACGTCACCGACGTAGGCGATCGGGAAGCCTTGGCCGCGCATTTCTTCGATCTGCTTCATCGGGCCGGTCTTGCCTTGCTCGTCCGGCACGATGCCGTCGCGAGCCATTTTCAGCATGGCCAGGGCGTGCAGCGGGATGTCAGGGCGGGACCAGGCGTCCGGCGCAGGCGACAGGTCGTCGGTGTTGGTTTCGCCGGAGACCTTGAACACGCGCAGGCTGATCTTGTCGGCCAGGGTCGGACGGTTCTTGAACCACTCGCCGTCGGCCCAGGACTGGATCACGGCCTTGGCGTGTGCGTTGCCGGCCTTGGCTTTTTCAGCCACGTCGTGGAACGCATCGAACATCAGCAGGGTGTGCTTGAGTTGAGCGGCGGCAACAGGCGCCAGTTCGGCGTTGTCGAGCAGCTCGACCAGGGTCACGATGTTGTAGCCGCCTTGCATGGTGCCAAGCAGTTCAACGGCGCGTTTCTTGTCGATCAGGGGAGAAGTGGCTTCGCCCTTGGCCAGGGCAGACAGGAAACCGGCTTTGACGTAGGCAGCTTCGTCAACGCCTGGTGGAATGCGGTTGGTGATCAGGTCAACGAGGAATTCTTCTTCGCCAGCCGGGGGATTTTTCAGCAGCTCGACCAGGCCTGCGGTTTGTTCGGCATTAAGCGGCTGGGGAACAATACCCAGGGCTGCACGCTCTTCGATATGTTTGCGGTAGGCTTCAAGCACAGTTATTACCCTCATCAGTGGTCCCACGGGACGCTCATCCAGAAATGAACGGCACGCATGCGCTCGGGGGCTTTTTGGGCCGCAAAGCCAGCGCTGCCGACATTCCTCACAGAAGCTGCTTTCAAAGTTTTACGCCTGCAGAACGGAGCTGATGAGGGTTGGCGCTGGCTTGACCTGCCGGGTCATTGACCATCGCCAACACCGTTCTGAAGGAACGACTGTGCTCGTGACGCTTTGAAAACAGCTTCCAGCGGATTATTGGCGCCTTATAAGGCCGGATGATTCTACGGCAAAAAAAATCTAAACGTAAGTTGCCAAGCCAAGTTTGCTGGGTGATCAACCTTAGACAAAGGGCTAACATGGCGCCCTGTTTCGCTGATTTGCGTGTTGCCGCCCATGTCCAACCAAGCCATCAAGACCCCCTGCGTAGGCCTGTGCTCCACGGTTTACGGTGACCTCGTGTGTCGCGGCTGCAAGCGTTTCCACCACGAAGTAATCCAGTGGAACGGCTATAACGAAGAAGAAAAACGTGCGGTGTGGCTGCGGCTCGAGCAATTGTTGGTGCAGGTCATGGCCGGCAAGCTGGAGGTTTTCGACCCCAAGACCCTGCGCAGCCAGCTGGAGCAACGCAAGATCCGCTTTGTGCCGCACCAGTCCGAGTACTGCTGGGCCTACCAGTTGATCGCCCGCGGGGCACGGGTGATTTCCAACCTGGAGGCCTATGGCATGGTGCTGCTGCCGGAGTTCCGCGAGTGGAACCTGCCGCAGCTGCGCGATGCCATCGACCGTGAGTTTTTCATCCTGTCCGAGGCGCACTACCAGCGCTATATTGCGCCGGGGTTTCTCAAGGATGTGTTGGGCGCCTGATGATCAGGCTTTGTTGGCCAGCTTTTCCAGTTGATCCGTCAGTGCCTGGGGCTTGAGCACCAGCACATCGCTTTCCAGCGCATCGAGCACCACTTCCGCCGTATTGCCGATCAGCGCGCCGGTCAGCCCGGTGCGCGCCACGGTGCCGATGATCGTCACGGCCGCTTTCAAGGTGTAGGCGGCATGGGGAATCAGCACATCCGCCGGGCCTTCTTCGATATGCAGGTGGGCGTCGTCGATATCGAACGTGGCCTGGAATGCCTTGCACTGCTCGCGATAACGCGCCTCGATGGTTTCCTTGAGCTGAAACACCGGGTCGCCGGCCGAGAGCATTGGCGATGGATGGGCGCTGATGACATGCAGTGACGCCTTGGCCAGGCTGGCGATGTCGAAGCCGTAGTCGATGATCATGTGGTGCAGCGCGCGATGCTCGGTGTCGGTATTGCCTACATCGATGGCGGCGAGAATGACGCCGTCGTTCCATGGCGTTGCTGTCTTGACCAGCAGCACCGGCGCCGGGCAGTAGCGCAACAGCTTCCAGTCGGCCGGGGTCAGCAGCGCCTTTTTCAGCGGGCTGTCGGGGTAGTGCTGCTTGATCACCAGGCCACAGCCTTCGGCCTGCTGCACCTCGATGATGGTTTCATGCAGGCTGGTATTCCACGCCTGTTCGGTGGTGACGCTGTAGCCGTCTTCGGTCAGGCCGGACTTGAGCAGGCTCAACAGCGCCGAATGCTCATGTTTCTTGTCGCACACCAGCAGGTGCAGGCGCGCGCCGGTAGTCCCGGCGATCAGTTTGGCGCGTTTGAGGGCCAGGCTTTCCGAATGCTCGGGCTCAAGGACCACCAGGATGCTGCGGATGGCTTGCATGGTCGGGACTCTCCAGAAAGGGGGCGTTGAACAACTATAGTTGCTGCCCGCCAGACGTCATGTTGATGCACATCAAGGCCAGTGGCTGGTGGTCTGCGGCGCGGTCGGTATAATCGGCGACCTTTTGTGATCCTTTGCCCGTGAGCCCGATGAACCTGCCCGAAATCCACGAATTCCTCGGTTGCCCCACCCCTGACGCCTGGGTCCAGGCCGCGTTGGCCGATCAGGAAACCCTGCTGATCGACCACAAGAACTGCGAATTCAAGGCCGCCAGCACTGCCTTGAGCCTGATCGCTAAGTATCATAGCCATGTTGACTTGATCAATATGATGTCGCGCCTGGCCCGGGAAGAGCTGGTCCATCACGAACAGGTCATGCGCCTGATGAAGAAGCGCAAGGTCGCGCTGCGTCAGTTGCACGCCGGGCGTTATGCCTCGGGCTTGCGCAAGGTGGTGCGCAGCCACGAGCCGGTCAAACTGGTGGACACCCTGGTGGTCGGCGCCTTTATCGAGGCGCGCAGTTGCGAGCGTTTCGAGGCGCTGGTGCCACATCTGGACGAAGAACTCGGCAAGTTCTACTTCGGCCTGCTCAAAAGCGAGGCGCGGCACTACCAGGGTTACTTGAAACTGGCTTATCAGTATGGCGAGGCCAAGGATATTGCCCAGGTGATCGAACGGGTGAGGGCGGCCGAGCAGGAGCTGATCGAGTCCCCTGACGTCGAGTTCCGCTTTCACAGTGGCGTGCCAGCCTGAGGCGACGGCTGCGCATACAACGCTCGGTGACGGCGTTAAAAATTGCAGGCTATTTGTTAAAAACTCTTAAAAGCATGAAGCTTCATAGCGCGTAGCCGGTCAAGCGCTGCTGGCGGGCAACTTGCCACCTATAATGCGCGCACTTCAATCCGCGTTGTGCACTGAGAACTTATGGAAAACCTGGGGCTGGGCAAGGTATTGCTCGTTGAGGACGATGAGAAGCTGGCAGGGCTGATCGCGCACTTTCTGGCACAGCACGGTTTTGAGGTACGGGCGGTGCATCGCGGCGATGCGGCCTTGGCGGCCTTTCTTGACTTCAAGCCCAAGATTGTCGTGCTCGACCTGATGCTGCCGGGCCAGAGCGGCTTGCATGTGTGTCGCGCGATTCGCGCGGTGTCCGACACGCCGATCGTGATCCTCACCGCCAAGGAAGACGACCTGGACCACATTCTCGGCCTGGAGTCCGGCGCCGACGACTATGTGATCAAACCGATCAAACCGCCGGTGCTGCTGGCCCGCCTGCGAGCGTTGCAACGGCGCCAGGCGCCAGAGCCGACGGTGCGCGGCGCCATCGAGTTCGGGCGCCTGGTCATTGATCGCAGTTGCCGGGTGGTCAGCCTGGGCGGCGAGAAGATCGACCTCACCACCATGGAGTTCGAACTGTTGTGGTTGCTGGCCAGCAGCGCCGGCAAGATCCTCTCGCGCGATGACATCCTCAACCGCATGCGCGGCATCGCCTTTGATGGCCTGAACCGCAGCGTCGACGTGTACATCAGCAAACTGCGCGGCAAGCTCAACGATAACCCCCGTGAACCGGTGTGCATCAAGACCATCTGGGGCAAGGGCTATCTGTTCAATCCGTTTGCGTGGGAGGTCTAGATGCTGCGCCTGTTTCTACGCTTGTATGTGATTCTGGCCCTGGGCCTGGCGGGAGCGATCTGGCTGGTCAACTACACGTTCGACGAGTTGCTGCCCGACGCTAACGAAACGTATAGCCGCGAGATCCTGCGCGGCCCCGCCTATGGTCTGGTCGAACAACTGCGGCCGCTGCTCGGCGAAGCGCGGCAAGCCCGCTTGGCTGAGTTGCAACGCCATTATGGGCTGCACCTGAAGCTGATTGAAAAGGACGCTCTGGCGCTGACCGAGCGTGAACAAAAACTCCTGACCGACGGCTCGCTGTTGGTGCGTGGTGACTTTAGCGAGTTCATCACTCCTATCGACGGTGGCGCGCAGTTGCTGGAAATCAAACTGCCGCAAGAACCCAAGATATACCTCTGGGCCTATGTTCTTCTCGGGCTGTGCCTGGCTATCGTGCTGTATTTTTGGGTACGCCCGCATTGGCGCGACCTGGAACATATCCGCCTGGCCGCCCAGCGCTTCGGCGATAACGATCTCGGCTCGCGCATCCTGTTGCCGCGTCGCTCCACCGTGCGCGAATTGGCCGGGCACTTCAACCAGATGGCCGAACGCATCGAAAGCCTGATCGCCAACCAGCGTGAGTTGACCAACGCGGTCTCCCACGAACTGCGCACGCCCATCGCACGCTTGTCGTTCGAACTCGACCAGCTCAAACAACAGGCCGATCCCCGGCAGTGCCTTGCACTGATCACCGACATGTACGCCGATCTTGGCGAGTTGGAGGAAATGGTCTCTGAGTTGTTGACCTACGCCAGCCTGGAGCGCGGCGCCACCCAGGTCACGCAGGAAAATATCGAGGCCCACAGCTGGCTCGACAGTGTGATCGGCAGCGTGGCCCTGGAGGCCGAGGCGGAAGGCGTGCAGTTGTCCTTGCGTACCTGTGAAGTCGACGTTATCCAAATTGAACCGCGCTTCATGGCACGTGCGGTGATCAACCTGCTGCGCAACGCCATTCGTTACGCCGAGCGCCGCGTGGAAGTGTCGCTGGTCAAGTTCGGCAGTGGTTATGAAGTGCGGGTGTGCGATGACGGCCCCGGCATCCCCGAGGAAGGCCGGGCGAAGATCTTCCAGCCGTTCATCCGCCTCGACGCCAGCCGCGACCGCCGCACCGGCGGCTTCGGCCTCGGCCTGGCGCTGGTGCAGCGGGTTTGCCAATGGCATGGCGGGCAGGTCCAGGTATTCGATTCGGAGTGGGGCGGGGCGTCGTTTCGGATGAGTTGGGCGTATACCGAATAAGGCTTTTTGGGGGGGCAACGGTTAAAAAACCGGAGACCGCTGTGCAGTCAACCGCAGCAAGCGCCCTCGCCACGGTTGGCTCCTTCCGTCGTTTCAATCGGGTTGTCGGATCAGAAGCTGTACTTCAGCGAACCCATCACCGATGTCTGCAACCGCCGCTCCACGATCGGGCTGTTGCCCGCTTCATTCGCCAGGTACTGCACATCCAGCAAGGTCGAGAACTGGGTGTGCTCACTGATCGGCACGCTCCATGTCAGGCTCATGCCGTTGCTGATATTGCCCCCGTCCGCATTGTAGGCCTTGAAGCGGCTCTGTGCCGTCTGGCCGGTGGTCACGCCATACCAGGTCTGCAGGTAGTCACGGTCTCCAAAGTGGCTGCTGAGGCTGGCGTCGATCACGCCATAGCGCCCGTCATACAGGTTGGTGCCAACGCTCAGTTCCAGATGGGTAAATGCCTTGCCGCTGTCTTTGTGATCATCTTCCTTGAGTGCATGTTCCAAGGTGGCGCCGACAATCACGCCGCCCAAGTTATAGCTGGCACTCACGCCCAATTGCGTGCGTGATTTGATTTCGCCCATGCCCTTGAGCCGTTTCGAGCCGGCGCGCAGGCGTTCGTTTTTGTCCATGCGTGAGGCGCTCGCGCCGACGTATGCGCTGAAGCTCAGGGCATCGTCTTTATAACGCCAGCCCAGGCCCTTGTCGGAGTCGAGGAAAATCCCCCAGGGGCTGACGATGGCGCCGCCGAGCAGCGGTTCGGTCCTGCGTTCATCGCTGCCGCTATACCGGGGCATGCTGGCTACGCCGGCTTTCAAGCTGTATGCCCAGTCCTGTGCCAGCACCGTGTCGGCGCCTGCCAACAGGCACACTGAGGTGATGGACAGGCAAAGGTGTTTCGAGCGCATAAGGAGGTTCATCCGTGGTTATAAAATCAAGGGTTTACGGGGCGCGTGCGTGCGTTTGAAGGCGTAGCCCGAGGCACTGAGGCCGTTGACCTGGCGGCTGACGGTGTCGCCCAGGCCATAGCCGTTGCCGGCAAGCACGGCATGGGCGTTGTCCACGGGCAGCAGGATGTAATCGGTCAGCGGCTTGTCGTGCAGTTGGCCGCGAATCACCAGGAAGCCTTCTTCCAGGCGCACGCTGATGCCGCTGAGTGGCGCGTCGGGTTCGTGGGTGCTGAGCACTTGATAGGTGCCGACGGTGTCGGCCCAGGCCAGTGGCAGGGACGGTGGGTCGATGCGTTCGCCCACGGCCACCCGCTGGCCGTGACTGCGCGCGGTGAGTATCTGCCGGCCTTGCACCGTCACCACGTCCAGTTGCACGCGGCCCAGCCCGCCGAGATCCTTGAGCCAGAACCCCAGGACCTTTTGCTGCGCGCGCAACCAGCCGTCTTCATCGCGCAGCAGTTCGAAGGTGTATCCGGCCAACTCGCCGGACAATCGCGTAGGGGTATCCCTGATCCTGAATACGCCCCAGGCCGTGGCGTAGAACCCGGCCAGGCGCTTACGGTCGATGGCGGCGGGCACCTGGCGCAACTTGCCCCCGTGCTTGGGCGCCTGGCAGTCGTCGGCGCATACCGGCGCGCCGGTTTGCGCCTGGAGCATCAGGCGCAGGGTGTCGGTGCTCAGCGCGACCACCATGTCTTCGGCGTTGCTGTCGTTGGCCATGATGATCACTGCCAACTGCTGGTCCGGCAGCACCGTCACCTGCGCGGCAAAATCGTCGCCCCCGCCGCTGTGCTGGAACGTGCGTATGCCGGGGCTGACCGGCTTGTCGCCACAGGGCGAGAGAAACCAGCCCAGGCCCATCTGGCAATCGAAGTCCAGCACGTTGCCGATATTTTGTTGGGTAAACATCTGCTCGATGGAAGCGCGGTCCATTACGCGGGTGTCGTTGTAGAGGCCTTGGGAGAACAGCATCTGTACGTAGCGGCTGAGGTCCTTGGGGCTGGTCCACAAGCCGCTGGCGGCGAGGTCGCGCACCTGGGCATCGGTGCTGGCGCTGCCGTCCTGATAGCCGAGCGCGCGGTGGGCCACGTGTGCGCCGACGCCGACAAAACTCGATTGGTTCATCTTCAACGGTTTGAACAGGCTGTTTTGCAACTGGGTCTCGAATGCCTTGCCGCTACTGCGTTCGATAGCCGCGCCCACCAACGCATAGCCGAGATTCGAGTAGGCTACCTGCGAACCCGGCGGGGTGCTCAGCCACACGCCCGACATACGCATTGGCATCTGGCCCATGGCGAAGGTGTTGCGCAGGCCGCACAGGTGTTCGCTGGGCAAGCCCGACTGATGACTGAGCAAGCGGCGCAGGGTGATGGCGCGGTCGGCGTCGGCCTGCTCGTCATGGAAGCGCGAGCGCACATAGAACTCGCGCAAGGTTTGCTGGATCGGTGCGTCAAGCGCCAGTTGCTGTTGTTCCACCAGCTGCAGCGCAGCGGCGGCGGTGAGGAGCTTGGAGATCGCGCCGGCGCGAAACGCCGTATTCGGCGTCACCGGTACGCCCCGGGCCTTGTCGGCCACGCCGAAACCACTGGCCCAGATCAACTCCTGGCCATTGACCAGGGCGATGGACAGTCCGGGCACCTGCTCCCGGGCCATCTCCCACGGAATGCGGGTTTGTAGATAGCGAATGATCGCGTTGTAGTCGCCCTTGGGGATCGGCGGCGGGGCAGGCGGTTGGCCATGGCAACCGATACTGCCGAGCAGGCAGCCCAGCAGCGGAATACCGCGCAATGTGCGAAACATGAAGAGCACCCAGATGGCTGTTTGGATGCTCGAATGCTAGGGAAGGGCTGTCCGACAATCTTTGCAAGCTTTGTCGGAAAACTGTCAAAGACTGTTAACGCACCAACCCCAACCGCTCATGCCACTGCGCGATCGATTCCTGCGGGTATTCATCGAACTGCAGGTCGCCCTTGCGCACGCTGACTTCGACCCAGGGCGCCTTGGAACCGAGCATCAGGTGCGTGTGCTGCGGCGGCACCGGCAACGGTGTGTCGATGGCCGAGGCAAACGGATGGATCAACTCCGGCCATTGCGGGCTGAACAGCCATAGCGCGCTGCCGCATTGTGAACAGAAATGCCGCTCGGCGCTGCTGGCATGGGCGCGGCTGGCGCCTTCGGGCTTGAGCCTGGCGTGGTAGATCGAGATCAGCTTGCGCCCGCGCACTTTCAGGCTGTTGCTGTCGCCCGCGAGGTTGATCGCGTAACCGCCGCCGCCCTGGGTCTTGCGGCAAATCGAGCAATAGCAGCGTTGGTAAGGGTAGGGGTGGGCGCTGGTCAGGCTGAACGTCACAGCGCCGCAATGGCAGGAACCTTCGAGTTGCATGGGCAGTCTCCTCTGGCAAGGTGACTCTGGAGTCTAGGCGCTTTGCGGCATCAAGGTCGCGATCAGGGCACGAATGGTCCCCGGCAGCGCTTCCAGCTCGCGCACCAGGATACTGCGCTCGCGAATCGCCCATGGCTCATTCAGTTTCACCGCCACCAACTGCATGGTCCGGCTGTGCCGCACGGCGGCGGATTCCGGGATGATGCCAATGCCCACGCCCGCCTCGACCATCCGGCAGATCGCCTCGAAACTCGACATTTGGATGCGCAGCGACAACTGCTTGCCGACCCGCTCGACGTGCTCGCGCAGGAAACTCAGCAAGGTGCTGCCTTCGTGCAGGCCGATATGCTGGTAGGCGAGGGTCTGTTCCAGCGTCACCGAGGGTTGGTCCGCCAAGGGGTGGCCCACGGGCACCATCAATACCAGTTTATCGGTGCTGAAGTGCAGCACCTGCAGGCCCGCGGCTTCCACGGGACCGGCGATGATGCCCATGTCGCTGGTGCCATCGAGCACGCCGCGCACGATATCGCGGGACAGGCGCTCCTGCAGGTCGACAGTGACACCGGGCCGCTGGGAGAGGAAACCGGCCAACACTTCGGGAAGAAACTCAGTGACCGCCGTGGTGTTGGCGAAGATGCGGATATGTCCGGCAGAGTCGACGCCGTATTGGGTGAACTCACTTTTCAGGTAGTCCACCTGGCGCATGATCAGCCGCGCATGGTGCAGCAGCCGCTCGCCTGCCGGGGTGATCTCCACACCGCGGCTGTCACGGTACAACAGACGTGTTTCCAACTGGCCTTCCAGGGCCTTGATGCGCGCACTCGCAGCCGCCGGCGAGAGGAAGGCGCGCTTGGCACCCTGGGTCAGGCTGGGTGATTCGGCGATATGGATAAACAGGCGCAGGTCGGCGAGATCGAAGTGCATGGCGGCTCCGGGGTGGACAGGGCTGTTCGGTGCAGCGGCGGTGCGGGGCTTGCCTGCGCTGACAGTGTGCCGGCGATGAAAATGCCAACCAACCGAAGCGAGCCCGTTGCCCATCAATGCGTGGCGTTCAGCATAGCCGAACGCTGGCTTATTGAAATGCAAATTCTCAGAACGGTCGGGCGCTTGCATGATCCGGGGCACACATTCACAGCCCGAGGACCTGCACCCGATGAGCGCCACTGATTGGATCGGCCGAAGCGAAACTGCCCACGACCACCTGAGCCACAACCTGCTCACACGCATCGCCGCGACATTCGGCGAGCCCGTGCCCGAACACGGCGCGGCGGTGCCGCTGTTGTGGCAATGGTGTTTCTTCCAAGACCCGCGGCCGGAATCGGCCCTGGGCACCGACGGCCACCCGGCCCGTGGCGGCTTCCTGCCGCCGGCGGATAACCGCAATCGCATGTGGGCCGGTGGGCGTCTCGAGTTCTTGCATCCGCTGCGCGCCGGCGAGGCGGCCAGCCGTGTGTCGACCATCACCCAGGTCGAAGAAAAGACCGGCCGCACCGGTGCGTTGCTGTTTGTCACCGTGCGCCATGACTACACCCAGGACGGCCGCCTGGCGATCCGCGAAGAACAAGACATCGTCTACCGCGAACCGACCCCACCCAAGCCGGGCAACGGCGCGGCGCTGGCGGCGGGTGAGTGGTGCGAAGCGATCGAGCCGACGCCGACCCTGCTGTTCCGCTACAGCGCCGTGACTTTCAACGGCCACCGCATTCACTACGACTATCCCTACGTCACCGGCACGGAAGGCTATTCGGGCCTGGTGGTGCATGGGCCGTTGATTGCCACGTTGAGCCTGCGCGCCTTTTGTCGGGCCCATCCCAGCGCCACGGTGCGCCGTTTCGACTATCGCGGCGTGCGCCCGCTGATCGCTGCGCAACCGTTTGAAGTCGCCGGGCGTATCAGCCAAGCCGGCGTGGCAGAACTGTGGGCCGGTAATCACGATGGCTTGGCCCAGCAGGCCCGTGTGCATTTCGAATAACACCAGAACAACAGGCGGAGAGCCGTTAATGAACCCGAATGACAATGAAGCACTCAATGCCATCCGCGCGGGCGTGCGCGCCTTGTGCGCCGAATTCGATGCGGCGTACTGGCGTCGGATCGACGAAGAAAAAGCGTTCCCCGATGCCTTCGTCAAGGCCTTGACCGCCGCCGGCTGGCTGTCGGCGATGATCCCGGAAGAGTACGGCGGCTCCGGCCTCGGCCTGGCTGAAGCGTCGGTGATCCTTGAAGAGGTCAACCGTTGCGGCGGTAACTCCGGCACCGTCCACGGCCAGATGTACAACATGTTCACCCTGCTGCGCCACGGCAGCGCCGCGCAAAAACGCTTCTACCTGCCCAAACTGGCCAGCGGCGAATTGCGACTGCAATCGATGGGCGTCACCGAGCCCAGCACCGGCACCGACACCACCAGGATCAAGACCACCGCGATCAAGCGCGGCGACAAGTACGTAATCAACGGCCAGAAAGTCTGGATCTCGCGGGTGCAGCATTCCGACCTGATGATCCTGCTGGCGCGCACCACGCCGCTGGCCGACGTGAAGAAAAAGTCCGAAGGCATGTCGATCTTCCTCGTGGACCTGCGCGAGGCGATCGGCAACGGCCTGACCGTGCAACCCATCGCCAATATGGTCAACCACGAAACCAACGAGCTGTTCTTCGACAACCTCGAACTGCCTCTGGACAGCCTGATCGGCGAAGAGGGCAAGGGCTTCAAGTACATCCTCGACGGCCTGAATGCCGAGCGCACCCTGATCGCCGCCGAGTGCATCGGCGATGGCCGCTGGTTTATCGAAAAGGCCAGCGCCTATGCCCGCGACCGCGTGGTGTTCGGCCGGCCCATCGGGCAGAACCAGGGCGTGCAGTTCCCGATTGCCGAAGCGCATATCGAAATCGAAGCGGCCGACCTGATGCGCTGGCGTGCCTGCGAGGAATACGACCGTGGCGCGCCTGCCGGGGCCAGCGCGAACATGGCCAAGTACCTGGCGGCCAAGGCGTCCTGGGAGGCGGCCAATGCGTGCCTGCAAACCCACGGCGGCTTTGGTTTTGCCTGCGAGTACGACGTGGAACGCAAATTCCGCGAGACCCGCCTGTACCAGGTGGCGCCGATCTCCACCAACCTGATCCTGTCCTACGTGGCCGAGCACTTGCTCGAGCTGCCACGCAGTTTCTGAGGGCCTGAACATGAGCCATACCCAAGCCCTGTGTCGGTTCCTCGCCGAATTGACCTATGCGCAGTTGCCCGAACCGGTGCTGGCGCGCACCGAAGACCTTTTTCTCGATTGGCTGGCGTCGGCGCTGGCCAGCCAGGGCGCGCACCCGATCCCGCTATTTGAACGCTACGCGCGGAAAATGGGGCCGAGCAGCGGCCCGGCGCAGGTGATCGTCAATGGCCGCAGCAGCAGCGCGTATTTCGCCGCGTTGGTCAACGGCGCCTCGTCGCACCTGGTGGAGCAGGATGACCTGCACAACAGCTCGGTGCTGCACCCGGCGACGGTGGTCTTTCCCGCGGCCCTGGCGGCGGCCCAGGACCTCGGCAAATCCGGCCGTGAACTGCTGCTGGCCGCGGTGGCCGGTTATGAAGCCGGGATTCGCATCGGCGAATTCATGGGCCGCTCCCACTACCGCATCTTCCACACCACCGCGACCGTCGGCACCTTGGCGGCGGCGGTGGCCGTGGGCAAATTGCTGGGGTTCGATCAGGAGCAATTCATCAACCTGCTCGGCAGCGCCGGCACCCAGGCTGCCGGGCTGTGGGAGTTTTTGCGCGATGCCGCCGACTCCAAGCAATTGCACACGGCCAAGGCGGCGGCGGATGGCTTGCTCGCCGCGTACCTGACGGCGGACGGGCTGACCGGCGCGCGCAATATCCTCGAAGGCGACCAGGGCCTGGCGGCCGGGATGTCCCGCGATGCCGAACCGCACAAGCTGTCCGCCGACCTCGGCCGGCGCTGGGCGCTGCTGGAAACCTCGTTCAAGTTCCATGCCTCGTGTCGCCACACCCATCCTGCCGCCGATGCGCTGCTGCAGTTGATGCAGCGTGAAGGCCTCGATGCCGCCGCGATCGCCAAGGTGCAGACCCGCGTGCATCAGGGCGCCATCGATGTGCTGGGGCGCGTCACTACGCCGGCCACCGTCCACCAGGCCAAGTTCTCCATGGGCACCGTGCTGGGCCTGATCGCCGTGCATGGCAAGGCCGGGCTGGTTGAGTTCCACACGCTGGCACTGAGCGATCCCGCCGTCTCGGCCTTTCGCGACAAGGTCAGCATGACCCTCGATCGCGAAGTCGACGACGCCTATCCGCAGCGTTGGCTGGGCCGCGTCACCGTCACCACCGAGGATGGCCGCACGCTGCACGGCGCTATCGACGAGCCCAAGGGCGACCCCGGCAACAGCCTCAGCCGCGCCGAGCTGGCGGATAAATTCCAGCGCCTCAGCCAGTTCAGCGGCGCGCGCACCCCGGCCGAGGCCGACGCGTTGATCGCCAAGGTCTGGCAGTTGCGCAACACCCCGTGCATGGCCCACTGGCTTTGAGGAATCGTCATGACTGCTAATCAACGACCGCTGGACGGTATCACCGTTGTCAGCCTGGAACATGCGATTGCCGCACCCTTTTGCACACGCCAATTGGCCGATCTCGGCGCGCGTGTGATCAAGATCGAACGCCCCGGTAGCGGTGACTTCGCCCGTGGCTATGACGAACGCGTGCGCGGCCTGGCGTCGCATTTCGTGTGGACCAACCGCTCCAAGGAAAGCCTGACCCTGGACCTCAAGCAAGACGCGGCGGGCGCCATTCTCGACAGCTTGCTCGCCGACGCCGATGTACTGGTGCAGAACCTCGCACCCGGTGCGGCGGCGCGCATGGGCCTGTCGTTCGAGACGCTGCATGCGCGCTTCCCGCGCTTGATCGTCTGCGATATTTCCGGCTATGGCGAAGGCGGGCCCTACGCGAAAAAGAAGGCTTATGACCTGTTGATCCAGAGCGAGGGCGGCTTTCTGTCGGTGACCGGCGGGCCCGCTGACGACCAGATGGCCAAGGCCGGTTGCTCCATCGCCGACATCGCCGCCGGCATGTACGCCTACAGCGGCATCCTCTCGGCGCTGTTGTTGCGCGGCAAGACCGGCGAGGGCAGCCGTATCGACGTGAGCATGCTGGAAAGCCTGGTGGAGTGGATGGGCTACCCGATGTACTACGCCTTCGACGGAGCACCGCCACCGCCGCGTGCCGGAGCGGCGCATTCGACGATTTATCCCTACGGGCCGTTTCCCACCGGCGACGGCGGTACGGTGATGCTCGGCTTGCAGAACGAGCGCGAATGGGCGGCGTTCTGCGACAAGGTGCTGCTCACCCCGGCCTTGGCCACGGACGAGCGCTTCTGCGCCAACTTCAAGCGCTCGGCCAACCGCGAGGCGCTGCGCCGGATCATCGTCGACAGCTTCGCCCGGCTCGACGCCGAGGCCGTCATCCAGCGCCTGGAACATGCGCAGATCGCCAGTGCCCGTGTCAACGATATGCACGGCGTGTGGGACCACCCGCAACTCAAGGCACGTGACAGCTGGCGCGAAGTCGCGAGCCCGGCCGGTCCGCTGCCAGCGCTGTTGCCGCCAGCGCGCAATACGGCATTCAGCCCACGCATGGATGCGGTGCCCGCGTTAGGCGAGCACAGCCAGGGCATTCTCGATCAGCTCGGTTATTCGGGCGAAACCATCGACGACCTGCGCGCGCGCGGCGTTATCTGACAAGGAGTGTGGTGATGCCAACGCCTGTAGTTCGTTCAGCCCTGTTCGTTCCCGGCAGCCGCCCGGAGCGGTTTTCCAAAGCGCTGGCCAGCGGTGCCGACGCGGTGATTGTGGATTTTGAAGACGCGGTAGAAGAGCCGCTCAAGCGGCAGGCGCGGGAGAACCTTGGCGCGTTTTTGTGCGCCAACCCCGACGCCCGGGTGTGGGTGCGGATCAACGCGCCGGAGCACGCCGAACACGCTGACGATGTGGCGTTCTGCAACGCCAATGCAAACGTGGCGGGCGTGCTGCTGCCGAAAGTCGAAAGTGCCGCCCAGGTCGCGGTGGTGGCCGCCGCCGGCAAACGGATCTGGCCGATTATCGAAAGCGCCAAGGGCCTGCTGGCGGTGGCCGCGATTGCCCATGCGCGGCAGGTGGAGCGCCTGTCGTTCGGCGGCCTGGACCTGGCGCTCGACTTGAATTTGAGCAGCCCTTCGCCAGCGGCTGACTTTGCCCTGGACCAGGCGCGCCTGGCGCTGATCGTGCATTCCCGCGCCGCCGGCCTGGTGGCCCCGCTGGACGGCGTCCACCCGGCCATCGACGACCCTGAAGGCCTGCGTCGCTCGATCCGGCATGCCTATGAAATGGGTTTTGCCGGCGCGCTGTGCATCCATCCCCGGCAGGTGGCGGTGATCCATGCGGCCTTGGCACCGAGCGCCGCAGACCTGGCCTGGGCCAAGCGCGTGGTGGCGGGCGGAGCCCACGGGGCAGGCGCGTATCAGATCGATGGGCAGATGGTGGATGCCCCGGTTCTGTTGCGCGCACAACGGCTGCTCGCCGCCCAGCGCTGACGGGCGCAGCGAAAGCCAGAGGCGAGAGATGATCTGCATTTTCGTTCGGGCTGGCGTTCATCTAGGCCGAACGCAGGTATCAAAAATTCGAAATTCACTACACGCGCCATATCAGGCACCTTGCCCTACAACACAACAATAAGAAGGTGATTTCCCATGCTCAAGCTCTCCCGGGCGCTGTTCTGCGCCTCCACCTTGTTCGTCGCGGGCCTGGCCCAGGCGGCGGACCCGATTGTGATCAAGTTCGCCCATGTGGTCGCCGAAAACACGCCCAAAGGCCAGGGCGCGTTGCTGTTCAAGAAACTTGCCGAAGAACGCCTGCCGGGCGTGGTCAAGGTCGAGGTGTACCCTAACTCGTCGCTGTTCGGCGACGGCAAGGAAATGGAAGCGCTGCTGTTGGGCGATGTGCAGATGCTCGCGCCGTCCCTGGCCAAGTTCGAGCAATACACCAGACAGGTGCAGATCTATGACCTGCCGTTCCTGTTCAACGACCTGGCCGCCGTCGACCGCTTCCAGGCCGCCCAAGGCAAGCAGTTACTGATCTCGATGCAGAACAAGAACATCCTCGGCCTGGCCTATTGGCACAACGGTCTCAAGCAGTTGTCGGCCAACAAAGCCCTGCACGAACCCAAGGACGCCCGTGGCCTGAAGTTCCGCGTGCAAGCCTCCAGCGTGCTTGAAGAACAGTTCAAGGCGATCCGCGCCAACCCGCGCAAGATGAGCTTTGCCGAGGTCTACCAGGGCTTGCAGACCGGTACGGTCAACGGCACCGAAAACACCTGGTCGAACTATGAAAGCCAGAAGGTCAACGAGGTGCAGAAGTACTTCACCGAGTCCAACCATGGCCTGATCGACTACATGGTGATCACCAACGCGAAGTTCTGGAACGGCCTGCCAGCGGATGTGCGCAGCACCCTGGAGCAGATCATGGCCGAGGTCACCGTTGAGGTGAACAAGCAGGCCGAGGCGCTGAACCAGTCGGCCAAACAGAAAATCGTCGACGCCAAGACCAGCGAAATCATCGAACTGACCCCCGCGCAACGCCAGCAATGGCGCGAAGCCATGCGCCCGGTCTGGCAGATGTTCGAAGGCGAGATCGGGGCTGACCTGATCAAGGCGGCGGATGCGTCCAACCTGTAATGCCGGGGCATACCGAGATCCCTCCCACAGGTTGATCCGGTTTCCACTCTGAAACCTATTCCCGCTTCGCGAGGTTTTGCCATGCAAACGCTCAGGCGCGTCTGGGAGCACCTGGAGGAAGGCGTCATTGCCTTCCTGCTGGCCGCCATGACCCTGGTGACATTCGTCTACGTCATGCTCAACAACATCTACACGCTGTTCTTTGCCCTGGCCGACCAGTGGGCCTGGAGCAGCCATTTTTTCAACGCCCTGGGCGACGGCACCATGACCTGGGCCCAGGACATGACCTGGAGCGTGGCGCTGACCAAGGCCATGTTCGGCTGGCTGATTTTCTTCGGCATTTCCTACGGCGTGCGTACCGCCGGCCACCTTGGGGTGGATGCGCTGGTCAAGCTGACCGGACGCCGGGTGCAGCGCTTGCTTGGGATGCTTGCCTGCCTGTGCTGCCTGGCCTACGCCGGGCTGTTCATGGTCGCCAGTTACAGGTGGGTGAGTGCGGTGATGACAGCACACATCGGCGCCGAAGACCTCGACCAGTTCGGCATCGATGTCGGCGACATCGTGCTCATCGTGCCGGTCGGTTTTGCTCTGGTGTTTATCCGCTACCTGGAAATTTTCTATCGCCTGTTCACCCACCGCCAGGTCGGGTTGGGGCTGGCCGACGAGGCCGGTGAGGCGAGCAAATTGGCCGGCGGCCATGAGGAGCGTCACTGATGGCCGTGCTCTGTCTGTTTCTGCTGTTGTTTGTGTTCATGTTCCTCGGCGTGCCCGTCGCGATTTCCCTCGGATTGTCCGGCGCGGTGTCGATCCTGATGTTCAGCCAGGACTCGGTGAGTTCCCTGGCGATCAAGCTGTTCGAAACCTCGGATGCCTATACCTTCCTGGCGATTCCGTTCTTCCTGCTGTCCGGTGCGTTCATGACCACCGGCGGCGTGGCGCAGCGTCTGATCGACTTCGCCAATGCGTGTGTCGGACATATCCGTGGCGGCCTGGCGATTGCGGCGGTGTTGGCGTGCATGTTGTTTGCCGCGTTGTCCGGTTCGTCACCGGCCACCGTGGCGGCCGTCGGTTCGATTGCGGTGGCCGGGATGGTGCGCTCCGGTTACCCGAAGGCGTTCGGCGCGGGCATCATCTGCAACGCCGGCACCCTGGGCATCCTGATTCCGCCGTCGATCGTGATGGTGGTGTATTCGGCCGCCACGGAAACGTCGGTCGGCAAGTTGTTCATGGCCGGGGTGATCCCGGGGCTGCTGCTGGGCCTGATGCTGATGGTCGCGATCTATATCGTGGCGCGCATCAAGAAGCTGCCGGCGCAGCCACGGGCGAGCTTTCGCGAGTGGCTGGCCTGCGCGCGCCGTGCGTTCTGGGGCTTGCTGCTGCTGGTGATCATCCTCGGCGGCATCTACAGCGGGATGTTCACCCCGACCGAAGCCGCGGCGGTGGCAGCGGTGTACTCGGCGTTTGTCGCGCTGTTCGTCTACAAGGACATGAGTCTGCGCGACTGTCCCAAGGTGCTGCTGGAGTCCGGGCGGCTGGCGATCATGCTGATGTTTATCATCGCCAATGCGATGCTCTTCGCCCATGTGTTGACCACCGAACAGATCCCCCAGGAAATCACCGCCTGGGTGCTGTCCGAAGGGCTCACGCCGATTGGCTTCCTGATCATGGTCAACGTGGTCTTGCTGATCGCCGGCAGTTTCATGGAACCGTCGGCGATCGTGTTGATCCTGGCGCCGATCTTCTTTCCGATCGCGATGAAGCTGGGCATCGATCCGATTCACTTGGGGATCGTGATGGTGGTGAATATGGAAATCGGCCTGGTCCACCCGCCGGTGGGCTTGAACCTGTTCGTGACCTCGGCGGTGACCGGCTTGACGCTGGGGCAGACCATTCGTGCGGCGATGCCGTGGCTGATGATCCTGTTGGTGTTCCTGATCATGGTCACCTACCTGCCGTTCATCTCGCTGGCGCTGCCGCACTGGCTGGGGATGTAGACCTCACGATGTGGGAGCCTGGCTCCCACCTTGCTCAGTGATCCAGCGCGCTCAGGATCGCATGGGCGACCTTGACCCGCTCGGCATTCGGATAGTTCTTGTTCGCCAGGATCACCACGCCCATGTCCTTGCTTGGCACATACGCCACATACGCGCCAAAGCCTGCGGTTGAGCCGGTTTTGTTGTACAGCACGTTGGCCGGTTGCGCTTGCGGCGTCGCCAGCCAATCGGGGCGGTGAGGTTCCATGGCCATCGGTGTCGAGTTGCCGTCAATCAGCGCTTGCAGGGCGATGGGGTAGGGGTAGTACTCCCAGCCCAGGCCCTGGGTCATGCCGTTCACGCGGTAATAACCAGCGTGGGTACTGGCGATGGCTTGTTGCAGCGGCTTTTCCAGGGTTTGCGGGTGCAGGTTGGCGATCACATAGCGCGCCAGGTCGTGGGTGCTGGTCTTGATGCCGTAGGCTTCGCTGTCCAGTGCGCCCGGGCTTACACGGACGGGTTTCTGCTGCTTGTCGTAGCCTTGGGCGTACTCGCCGGATTGCGCGGTGGGCACGCTGAGGTGGGTGTTGCTCAACCCCAGCTTGGGCAGCAGGGTGTGCTCCATGGCGACATTGAACGGCTGGCCCAGGCTTCGCGCCGCGAGGTAGCCAAACAGGCCGATGCTCGGGTTGGAATAGAGACGTTGCGCGCCTGGGGCGTAGCTGGGTTTCCAGCGCTGGAAGTAGCCGAGCATGGCGTCGGCGTTGTCGGCGGCATCCGGAAACTGCAGCGGCAGGCCGCCGGGGGTGTAGGTCGCCAGTTGCAGCAGGCTGATGCGGTCAAAGGCGCTGCCGGCCAACGCAGGCCAGTATTGGCTGGCCTTGTCCGACAGCGTGAGCTTGCCGATGGCCTGGGCGTAACCGCCCAGGGTTGCGGTGAAGGTTTTGCTCACTGAGCCGATTTCGAACAAGGTGTTTTGGTTGACCGGTTGCTGCGCTTCTTTCGATGCCATGCCGTAGTTAAAGTATTGCACCTTGCCGTTCTGCACCACCGCCACCGCCAGGCCGGGAATAGCCTGTTGCTGCATCAGCGGTTTGACGCTGGCGTCTACCACGGCCTGCAGGTCGGTGGCGGCCAGGCACTGGCCGGCGCCGAGAAACATTGCCAGCGCCGTTAAATGACGCACTCCAAATACCGCTTGTTGGGGCATGATATCGCTTCCATGAGTATGATCGATTGAATGAACAGCCTGCGCGGGCGTGCCAAAGGTAGACAGTTCGCCGGGCCTGGGCAAACGATGATATTTCGCACCAGCCATTAGAAAAATTAGGGGCAAGCATGCTGCGTTCCCATCTGCCTCTCAATGCCCTGCGCGCATTCGAGGCCTCCGCCCGGCACCTGAGTTTTACGCGGGCCGCCATTGAGTTATGTGTCACCCAGGCGGCGGTCAGCCACCAGGTCAAGAGCCTGGAGGCGCAACTGAACGTCACCCTGTTCAAACGCCTGCCGCGTGGCCTGATGCTGACCCGCGAAGGCGAGACGTTGTTGCCGGTGCTGCGCGAATCCTTCGACCGCATTGCCCACACCCTGGGCCAGTTCGAAGGCGGGCACTACCGCGAAGTGCTCAGCGTCGGCGCGGTCGGCACTTTTGCGGTGGGCTGGCTGCTGCCGCGCCTGGCGGACTTCCAGCACCGCTACCCGTTTATCGACCTGCGCCTGTCGACGCACAACAACCGTGTCGATGTCGCCGCCGAAGGCCTGGATTACGCGATCCGTTTCGGCGCCGGGGCCTGGCATGGCACCGACGCCTGCCCATTGTTCGAAGCGCCGCTGACGGTGCTCTGCGTGCCGTCAATCGCCGAGCAGTTACACACGCCGGTCGAGCTGTTGAAGCACACGGTGCTGCGCTCCTATCGCGCCGATGAGTGGAACCTGTGGTTCCAGGCCGCCGGGCTGCCTGCCGACACCCTGGTGCCGCGCAGCATCGTGTTTGACTCATCGTTGGCGATGATGGAAGCAGCGCTGCAGGGTGTCGGTGTGGCGTTGGCCCCTGCGCTGATGTTCTCGCGACAACTGGAAAGTGATGCGATCCGCCAGCCCTTCAACGTGGGCATCAGCACCGGCAGCTATTGGTTGACGCGCCTGCAGTCACGCGCCGAAACCTCGGCGATGCAGGCGTTCAAGGCCTGGCTGACGGTGATGGCGGCGCAGGGCTGAGATTTTCATCAAGAAGCAAAATGAAACATTTGTCGGCGGCTAACCTCTACACATTCAGAGGCGGTCAGGCCAGGTATTTGTTGAACCACCCCAGCGTGCGCTGCCACGCCAGGTTCGCCGCCGCCTCGTCATAACGCGGCGTCGAGTCGTTGTGAAAACCGTGGTTGGCGCCCTTGTAGATATACGCTTCATAGGTAGTGCCCGCGGCCTTCAGGGCCTTTTCATAGGCCGGCCAGCCTTCGTTGATCCGCGTATCCAGTTCGCCGTAATGCAGCATGATCGGTGCCTTGATGCGCGGCACGTCCTTGGCCTCTGGCTGCCGCCCGTAAAATGACACGGCGGCGCCCAGTTCCGGGTAGGCCACGGCTGCTGCATTGACCACGCCGCCGCCATAGCAGAAGCCGGTAATCCCGACTTTTCCGGTGCTGTTGTCGTGGTGCATCAGCCACTCGATGGCGGCGAAGAAGTCGTTCATCAGCTTGGTCGGGTCGACTTTTTGTTGCAGCGCTACGCCTTTTTCATCGTTGCCGGGGTAGCCCCCCACGGATGTCAGGCCATCCGGCGCGAGGGCGATAAAGCCGGCCTTGGCCAGGCGGCGGGCGACGTCTTCGATATACGGGTTGAGGCCGCGGTTTTCATGCACCACGACCACGGCGGGGACTTTGCCGGTGGCCTTGGCCGGGCGCACCAGATAGCCGCGCACCGTGCCGTTGCCCTTGGGCGAAGGGTAGGTGATGTAGTCCGCGACGATGTCCGGGTCGGTGAATTTCACTTGCTCGGCCAGCGCATAGTTGGGGCTCAGGGCGGCGAGCAGCGCCGACGCGGTGAGCCCGCCGAAGGTGAACAGTGCAGCGCGGTCGAGAAACTCGCGGCGGTTGATCTTGCCGTGGGCGTAGCCGTCGTAGAGCTCCAGCAGTTCGGGGGCGAAGTCTTTCGCGGTGAGACGAGTCATCGGTGCAGTCCTCGATTAGCGGTGCCAGTCAATGTAGACCAGGATCACGCGTTGCGAGCGTGGGCGGCGGCGGCCAGTTGCCCGGTATCGACGCGCACGAACACCGAATCGCCGATCGCCGTGAGCACATCGCCGGCGTATACCTCGCAGACCACGCGGCTTTTACGCCCCACATCGCCCTCGACCCGGGCACGCAAGGTCAGCGTGACACCCAGGGGCGTGGGCTTGATGAATTTGATCCCGAGATGCCCGGTCACGCAGTCGATACGCGGCAGGCTGCCGGGTTCGCGTTGTTCGGCGCGGTAGTGGTAGGCCATGGCGGTCCAGTTCGAGTGGCAGTCCACCAGCATGGCGATCAGGCCGCCGTAGACCAGATCCGGCCAGCCGCTGTATTTCGCTTCCGGTTGGTGCTCGGCGACCACGTGAATGCCGTCGGCATCCCAGCGGCTCTTGATATGCAGGCCATGGGGGTTGTTGCCGCCGCAGCCGTAGCAGATGCCTTCGGGGGCGGTGGTGTCTTGCAGTGACGGGGTGTGCATGCCAAGTCCTTATTGTTCTGGGAGGGGACTGTCCTGTTTAACAGGACGCGCGCCGGATGGGAATAATGCCATCGCCGCAGACGCTAGCGCGCAAACCGCTTGGCTCCGGCCACACAGCCGATCACTGCGACTGTCACCAGCACCATGCCCAGGCTGACCTGCTCATGCAGCAGGCCCGCCGCCAGCGCCAGGCCGAAGAACGGTTGCAGCAACTGCAACTGGCCGACCGCGGCGATGCCGCCTTGGGCCAGCCCGCGGTACCAGAACACAAACCCGATCAACATGCTGAACAGCGCCACATAGCCCAGGCTCAGCCACGCCGGCAGGCTGATGCCAGTGAAGGTCGGCGGCGCGAGCATCAGGCTCAATGGCAGCGCCACCGGCAACGACACCACCAGCGCCCAACAGATCACTTGCCAGCCGCCCAGGCTGCGCGACAGCTTGGCGCCCTCGGCGTAACCCAGGCCGCACACCAGCACCGCCAACAGCATCAGCAGGTCACCGGCCGGGGCGGCGCTCAGGCCCTGGGCGGCGGCATACCCCATCACCAGCGCGCTGCCCAGGATCGAAAACAACCAGAACACCGGGCGTGGCCGCTCACCGCCGCGCAGTACGCCAAAGAGCGCCGTGGCCAGCGGCAACAGGCCGATAAACACGATGGAGTGCGCGGACGTCACGTATTGCAGGGCCAGCGCCGTCAGCAAGGGGAAGCCGATGACCACGCCGAGGGCGACGATGACCAGGGGCAGCCATTGCGCGCGTGTTGGGCGTTTTTCCTTGAAAAAAACCAACAGGCACAACGCCAACACGCCGGCCAGGGTGGCGCGCAGCAGGGTGAGGAACACCGGTTCGAATTCCATCACCGCCAGGCGCGTCGCCGGCAACGAACCGCTGAAAATCACCACGCCGATAAAGCCATTGATCCAACCCTGGGTGCTGTTGGCCAGGGGATTGAGCGGTGAGGTCTGTTCCATGAAGGGGGCCCGAAAAAAGGAGAGGTTGCGTGCGGGCCATGCTAGGCAGGAAGATTAAGACAATCAAAAAATTGTCATGGATACATCGCCCATGCCCCGCGCCCGTTACAAAAACCTGGTCGACACCTTCGCCGAGGACATCCGCAGCGGCAGGCTGTCGCCCGGCGAGCGTCTGCCCACCCATCGGCAATTGGCCGCGCGCCACGGCCTCGCGCTGGTCACCGCGAGCCGCGTGTACAGCGAGCTGGCGGCGATGGGCCTGGTCAGCGGTGAAACCGGTCGCGGCACCTTCGTGCGCGAGATCTCGCTGCCGCCGGGGCAGGGCAGTGGGCAGATGAGCGTGGCGCCGGGCATGCTGGATCTGAATTTCAACTACCCGTCATTGCCGGGCCAGGCCGAGCTGCTGCGCACGGCATTGCGTCAACTGGCGCTGTCCGGCGATCTGCAAGCGTTACTGCGTTACCAGCCCCACGCCGGGCGCCAGCATGAACGCGCGGCGGTGGCGCGCCATCTGCTGAGTCGAGGGCTGACGGTCGAGGCCGACCAGGTGCTGCTGGTCAGCGGCGCGCAACATGGGTTGGCCGTGACGCTGATGGCGCTGCTCAAACCGGGGGATGTGATTGCCGTCGACGCGCTGACCTATTCAGGCTTCAAGGTGCTGGCCGAGACCCTGCACCTGGAAATGCTGGCGATCCCGCTCACCGCCAGCGGCCCCGACCTCGATTATCTGCACAGCCTGTGTCGCAAGCATCCGGTCCGCGCGGTGTATAGCATGCCGACCGTGCATAACCCGCTGGGTTGGGTGATGAGCCTGGAGCAGCGCGAGCAGTTGGTAGCCATCGCCCGTCAGCACAACCTGATGATCATCGAGGACGCGGCCTACGCATTTCTGGCAGAACACGCGCCACCGCCGTTGGCGACCCTCGCGCCGGAACGCACGGTGTATGTCGGCGGCTTTTCGAAAAGCGTCGCCACCGGCCTGCGGGTCGGCTTTGTGTCAGCCCCGGCGGCGTGGGTGAAGGCCCTGGAACGCAGCATCATGGCCACGACCTGGAATGTGCCGGGAGTAATGAGCGCGATTGCCGTGGCCTGGCTCGACGACGGCACGGTGGCTCAACTGGAAGCACAGAAACGCCAGGATGCCCGGGCACGCCAGGCATTGGCGGCACAGGTGCTGAAGGGGCTGACGTACATCAGCCATCCTTCCTCGTATTTTCTCTGGTTGCCCCTGGCGGAAGAGGCCCGCGCCGATCAGATCGCCATGACCTTGCAGCGCGAAAATATCGCCGTGTCCACCGCCGAACCGTTTGCCGTATCCGCCCATGTACCGCATGCGCTGCGCCTGGCGTTGGGCTCGGTGGACATGACGGCGCTGCGCGAGGCCTTGCTGGCGGTACGCAAGGTGGTGGCGTGGTGACGCTATCCGGCACTTCCTGCTTAACTGGCACATCGCTATGCTACGGCGAAAACAACAAACCGCCTTGTGAGAAAACATGGACTTTAATTGGCACAGCGACCCCATCACCCGCAGCACCCCGATCACCCCGCGCTACAAAAACACCCAGAACGTGCGCCGTTTCATGCTTGAACACTGCGGCCCGGGGTTTAAGTTCGACCGCGCATTCATGGCCTGGATTCGCAACGATACGGCCAAAACCCTCGGCGATATGGTGGATGAGTGGCAGCGTCGAAACGCCGGCTTATGATTACTCAAGGCATGGCGACACTGGTTAACTACGGCACCCATTTGACGCCAGGCCTGCTGCTGTTCGGCGCGTGGTTCGCGCTCACCCCCAGGTCGATGACGGCGATCCGCATCCTGATTCTGTTGGCGGCGTTTGTGCTGATGCGCGATGCGATGACGCCGTTGCGCATGTGGGCGCTCAGTGACGATGTGCAGATTGCATTCACCGCCAACACCTTTGTGCTGGCGGCGCTGGGCGGTCTATCGCTGTTGCTGGTTGCCGGGCTCGCGTGGGTAGCGCCGGACTTGTCGCGGCTGGTCTTGTGGTCCAAGGGCAATTGCGCCGTCGGACTGGCGAGGGGCCTGGCGGTGGGCTGCCTGATCGGCGTACCGCTGCGGCTTTACCAGGGCGTGGATACGCAAGCGATCCACGATTACTGGGTGTGGCTGCCAGGCATGGTGGTATTGGCCTATGGCGCCAATGCGTTGGAAGAGGTGTTGTTTCGCGGTTATCTGCAGGGGTATCTGGAACAACAACTGACGCCACTGCGGGCGGCCTTGATCAGCGGCGTGGCGTTCGCGGCCTGCCATGCGTTCCTGGCCCTGAGCGTCACTCAATTGGGCTGGCCGGTGTTGCTGTTTACCCTGATAGAAGGGCTGGCCTGCGCGTTGTTGCGCATGCGTCATGGTGTGTTGGCCGCGACGCTCGCCCATGGCACGGCGATCCTGTTGATTGCCGTGCCTCTGGTTGCCTGAATGAGCAGCGCAACCAAGTGGGAGCGGTGGCTCCCACCGTTGGACCGCGCGTCAGCGTGGCGTGAGCGCCGGCGTGCGCGGCGGAATCAGGCGTTTGCTGCCGGTGGCTTCATACGCTGACGCCAGCTGCAGCAACCTGGAGTCATCGTAGGCGCGCCCGGCAAAGGTCAGCCCGACCGGCATGCCGATATCCGCCATCACGCCCATCGGCACGGTAACGGTCGGCACGCCCAAGTGGCGGATGGCAAGGTTGCCGTTGGCCACCCACACGCCATTGCTCCAGGCGATGTCGGCGGACGCTTCGTTCACATCGGCATCGGCAGGGCCGACGTCGGCGACGGTGGGGAAGATCACGGCATCGAGGCCGAGCTTATCCATCCAGTCTTCGAGGTCGATGCGCCGGGTCTGTTCGAGGCCGCGCAGGCCGTCGGGCAGGGTGCTGATCTGGTTCCACGGGGTGATCCCGCGTTGGGCCATCCGCACGTATTCGTCCATGCCGGCGGCCAGTTCGTCTTCACGGTTGGGCAAGGTGCCGGGGTCATGGGGGAAAATCTTCGGCCCGTCGACATCCGCCAGGCGGTTCAGGTTCGGGTCGTTATTGGCGCGCAGGAAGTCATCGAAGGCCCATGCGGACAGTTCCCACAACTCATCGTGGAGGAATTCCTTGGACACCAGGCCACGGGTAAACACCGTCGGTGCGCCGGGGCGGTCGCCTTCGCAGTTGGACACCAGGGGGAAGTCCACTTCGATGACTTCGGCGCCGGCCGCCTCGAGGGCCTGGCGCGCGGCTTGCCACAGGGCGATGACGCTGGCGCGGGTGTTGATCTTTTGCCCGGTCGGGCCACCGATGCCGGGTTTCTCGCTGGTGCCGGCGTCGGGGTCGGCGTTGATGTACATGCGCGGTACGCCAAAGCGTTTGCCGGCGAGGGATGCGGCGGTCGCGGCCAGTTCAGCGTAAGCCGCCGGGCGCACCGAAGCGACGCTGGGGATGGGCACCCAAGGTTGCAGGCGCCAGAGGTCGCCGCGGGTGTCGGGGTCTTCGGCGACCACCACGTCGAGTACTTCCAGCAGGTCGGCCATGGTGCGCGCATAAGGCACCACCACGTCCATGGTGGGGGTCAGCGGCCAGTTGCCGCGCACCGAAATCACCCCACGGGACGGGGTATAGGCACACAGGCCGTTGTTGGACGCCGGGCCACGCCCGCTCGACCAGGTTTCTTCCGCCAGACCGAATGCCGCGAAGCTCGCGGCAGTCGCGGTGCCGGCGCCGTTGGACGAGCCGGAGGCAAACGGTGCCGTCAGGTAGGCGGCGTTATACGGGCTTTCCGCGCGGCCATACACGCCACGCTGCATGCCGCCATTGGCCATCGGCGGCATGTTGGTCTTGCCCAGGCAGATGGCACCACCGGCCCGCAGCCGTTCGATGCTGAAGGCGTCGCGCTGGGCAACCAGTTTGGCGAACGCCGGACTGCCGGACGCCGCCGTGAGGCCCTTGACCAGGTAACTGTCCTTGGCGGTATAGGGAATGCCGTCGAGCGGTCCCAGCGTTGCGCCCTTGGCCCGGCGCGCATCGGACGCCTCGGCTTCGTCCAGGGCCGCGGGGTTGCGCACCACCACGGCATTCAGCGCGGTCGCGGTCTGCGCGCCGTCGTAGGCGTCGATCCGCGCCAGATAAGCCTGGACCAGTTCGACGGCCGTGGTCTGGCCGGACTCAAGCGCCGCGCGCAATTGGGCAATGGAGACTTCGGTAACTTGCATCAGGTTTTTTTCGCCGCCTTCAAGTGGGGGTATGGCGGCAGTCTACGGACAGATATTTCACAAAACCAGCGCCGCATAACCTTCGAAAGCGCTGCGCATGACCTGCCATGTGAAGTCGTCGGCGGGAATCAGATGCTCGATCCGCAGCGAGGTGAGGGTAATGTCCTGGGGCATGCCGAAGGTGGTGAAGGTCGATAGAAAGTTCAGCTCGCCCTGGGTCGAGCGCACGCGGGTCAACACCAGTGGCGGCATGTCGCTGGGCAGTTCGGTGTGGGCGGGCACCGGCAGGCTGGTCAGCAGCGCCGCCAACGATGGGTTGGTCAAGGCCTCGCGGGTTGCCCGTTGCCAGGCGAGGGTGCGGATCTCTTCGGCGTTGATCAGGTGATCGCCCAGGCCGCCCGATTGCAGCAGGGTGCTCAGCAGGTTCACGCCATCGGCGGCGCCCGGGTCGATCCCGACCAAGCCAAAGAGCACGGCAGTGCTGGTGTTGGCCGCCAGCACCTGCCACTCACTGCCGAGCAGAATCGCCGGGGCGGGGTTGTTGGCGTGCAGCACATGGCTGACCGCTTCGCGAATGGCCGCCATGGCCGGCGAGGCGAGGGGGGTGGCGGCATAACGCGGGGCAAAGCCGGCGGCGAGGAATACGCGGTTGCACTGGTCGAGGGGCACCTGCAGCGCGCTCAGCAGATTGTGCAGGGTGCCGGGGCTCGGCTTGGCGCGGCCGGTTTCCAGGCAACTGAGATGACGCTGCGAGACTCCGGTGATCAGGGCCAGGTCGAGCTGGCTCAACTGTGCCTGGCGGCGTAGCCGGCGCAAGTGTTCGCCGGCGGTAGCAGGATTGTCCATGGCGTGACCATGACCTCCGAGGTCATTGCGAGGGGCTGAACCTTATCACTATCGTGGGCCTCGATCACTTCAAGGAAGAGACCATGCACAGACCCTTTATCGCCCTGGCCGGTTTGCTCGGGTTTTCGCTGTATACGCTGATAACGATGCTGACCGCGGAGCAGTCGCTGCTGGCGTTTGGCCGGCAATTGCTGTCGCGGCCGGACACCGCGCAAGTGGTGATCGACCTGTACCTGATGGCGCTGCTGGCTTGTGTGTGGATGTACCGCGACGCCCGGCGGCGAGGGCGGTCGGTGGCGTCGGTGCTGCCTTACTGGGTGCTGACGGTGCTGTTCGTTTCGGTGGGGCCGCTGCTCTATATCGTCATCACGGGGTTGCGGGATGAATGAGCTATTGCGTGTCTATGCACTGTGCGTGTTGATGCTGTGCCTGAAGATGCTGGCGATTTCCTGCTATCAGGGCTTCTTCCGCCTGCGCGCGCGGGCGTTCACTAATCCCGAAGATGCGGCTTTCTTCAACCGTGCGCCGCAGCCAGACGAACTGCCGCAAGTCGGCCGTGCCGCCAGGGCGTGGGCCAATGACCTGGAGAACATTCCGCTGTTTTTTGTCCTCGGCGGGCTGTGTGTCGTGGCGGGCACCGCTTCGGTAGCCACGGGAGTGCTGTTCGGGGTTTTTACCCTGGCGCGGGTGGCACACACGCTCATGTACCTGATGGAGTGCCAGCCCTGGCGCACGCTGGCCTATGGGGTGGGCGTGGCGTGTCTGATCGGGTTGGGCGCGATGCTCGTGTTGAAAATGATATGAAGGGCACCGGCGTCCTCAAGCGCTAGCTGTAGGCGCCGGCCCCGTGCGATCGAGCCGCCGGATGCCCCGGCAGGCTCAACCGATCAAACGCCTTTGGTCGACGGCAACAGAATCGTCAGAACCCCCAGCAACGGCAGGAACGAGCACAGCGTGTAGACGTACTCGATGCCATGGCTGTCCGCGAGCAACCCCAGCAATGCCGCGCCGATACCGCTGAAGCCGAACATCAGGCCAAAGAACACGCCGGCGATCATCCCGACATTGCCCGGCACCAACTCCTGGGCGAAGACGACGATGGCGGAGAACGCCGACGCCAGGATGAAACCGATCACCACGCTGAGCATCGCGGTCCAGAACAGGTCGACATAGGGCAGGGCCAGGGTGAACGGCGCCGCGCCGAGGATGGAGAACCAGATGACGGTCTTGCGTCCGATCCGGTCGCCGATCGGCCCACCAAAGAAGGTGCCCGCGGCCACCGCGCCGAGGAACAGGAACAGGTAAAGCTGGGAACTGGCGACCGACAGGTTGAATTTCTCGATCAGATAGAAGGTGAAATAGCTGGTCAGGCTGGACATGTAGAAGTACTTGGAAAACACCAGCAAGGCCAGCACCACCAAGGCAAAGGTCACGCGGCCTTTCGACAGGCCGTGGGTGGCTTTGCTGCCTTGCTTGAGCTTGAACAAATTGAGGTGGTTGCGGTACCAGCGGCTCAAGCCATACAGCACCAGGATCGCGAACACCGCAAACAGGCCGAACCAGGCGATATGCCCCTGGCCGTAGGGAATGACGATCGCCGCCGCCAGCAGTGGGCCGAACGCGCTGCCAGCGTTGCCGCCGACCTGGAAGGTCGATTGCGCCAGGCCGTAGCGCCCGCCGGAAGCCAGGCGGGCCACCCGCGACGTTTCCGGGTGGAAGGTCGACGAGCCGACGCCGATCAGCGCCGACGCCAGCAGGATTGCCGGGAACGTGCCGACAAACGCCAGCATCAGGATGCCGATCAAGGTACACACCATGCCCGCCGGCAACAGCCAGGGTTTGGGGTGGCGGTCGGTGTGGTAGCCGATCCACGGTTGCAGCAGGGAGGCGGTCAGTTGGAAGGTCAGGGTGATCAGACCGACCTGGGTGAAGCTCAGCCCGTAGTTGGCCTTGAGCATTGGGTAGATCGAGGGCAGCACGGCCTGGATCAGGTCATTGATCAAATGCGCCAGGGCGCAGGCGCCGAGGACGCGCATGACCAAGGGGCTGACTTGGGGCGGGCTGGAGGTGGCAGCGGGAGACGCGGTCAAGGTCGACATGCAGGCATTCCATACAAGGCAGTGAACGACGGGGACGGGCAGCGATGATTTAAACCGCCGCTCCATGGATGAACTCGGCGTTTATGCTAGATTTGTCGAAAACGCCTGTCTCGCGAAATTCGGGCAGCAAACATCGCAAAAGAGGCGAAGCCATCAAAACACTGGATAAATTTCTGCGGGATATCGATGAGGGCGAGTGGGCCGTCATCAGCTCGGCCACCGACTATCCGGAGAGCTGGGTGATCCCCGACCATAGCCACGAGAAGCATCAACTGCTGTACGCCACCGAAGGCGTGATGGTGGTGCATTCGGCGCAGAATCAGTGGACGGTGCCACCCAATCGCGGCTTCTGGATGCCCAGTGGGCATGTGCATTCGCTGCGCTGCGTCGGGGCGTTGAAAATGCGCAGTGTGTTTGTGCGCCCCGCGAGTTTTCCGAACCTGCCGAGCGAAACCAAGGCCGTCAGCATTTCACCGCTGCTCAGCGAACTGATCAAGGCATCGGTCAGCTTGAAGCCGCCGTATGCCGAGGATTCGCGCGACGCGCGGATCATGCACCTGATCCTCGACGAACTGGCGCTATTGCCGGCCTTGCCGTTGTCCTTGCCCCAGCCTGCAGACCCGCGCATCCGCCGGATTTGCCTGGCGTTGCAGGACGACCCGGGCGATGCCTCGACCGTGGCGGATTGGAGCGAGCGCCTGGGCCTGGACCAGACCACCATCCAGCGCCTGTTCCGCCGGGAAACCGGCCTGACCTTCGGCCAGTGGCGCCAGCAAGCGCGGTTGCTGCTGGCGCTGGAGCGCATAGCCGTGGGCGAGAAGATCATCGATGTGGCATTTGAGCTGGGCTATGAAAGCCCGAGCGCCTTTACCAGTATGTTCAAGAAACAGTTTGGCAAGACGCCGAGTCATTTCTTCCGCTAGCGCAAGGCCTGTCGAGTGCTAACACGGCGGGGTGCTCGCGCACACGTCCAGCAGGCCGTTGAAGGCGTCGATGTCCAGCGGTCGGCTGAGGAAGTAGCCTTGGCCTTCGTCACAGGCCACTGCCTTGAGCAGTGCCAGGTGTTCGGCGGTTTCGATTCCTTCCGCGGTGACTGTCAGCGACAGGGCGCGTCCCAGGCCGACAATCGCCTGCACAATGGCCTTGTCATCGGCGCTGTCCTCCAGCCGGTTCAAGAAACTGCGGTCGATTTTCAACCCGTCGAACGGGAACGCGCGCAAATAGCTCAGGGAGGAATAGCCGGTGCCGAAGTCGTCCATGGCGATGCGGATACCCAGGTGCTTGAGGGTGTGCATGACTTCAAGCGCGCCGACGGCATCTTCAAGCATCACGCTTTCGGTGATTTCCAGCTCCATGCGCGTTGGCTCGATGCCGGACTTATTCAGGGCGTACCGCACGCGCTCCACCAGGTTGCCGCGCTTGAATTCGGTGGGTGACAGGTTTACCGACACAAACAGCTCATCCGGCCACTGCGCGGCGCACGCGCAGGCGGTTTCCAGCACCCAGTCGCTCAGCGAGAGGATCAACCCCGATTCCTCGGCAATCGGGATGAACGTGTCCGGTGCGATCAGGCCACGCTCCGGGTGTTGCCAGCGCACCAGCGCTTCGGCGCCGACCATTTGCCCGTCGCTGATGCGATAGCGTGGTTGAAAGTGCAGACGCAGCTCTGCGTGCTTGATCGCAAACCGCAGGTCGCTTTCCAGGCGGCGCCGTTCGATGATCCGCGCGTTCATTTCGCCGGAGTAAAAACGCCAGGTATTGCGCCCGGCGGCCTTGGCTTCGTACAAGGCAATATCGGCGTAGCGCAACAACTCGGTGACGCCGTTGGCATCATTGGGCGCGAGGGCGATGCCGATACTCGCGCTGATGAACACGTCCTGCTCGTCGACCCTGATCACCCGCTCGACGGACTCGATCAAGCGCCGGCACAGGGCTTCGACTTCGTCCTGGGCGCCGGCATCGATCAGGATCAGTACAAATTCATCGCCGCCGACCCGAGCGACCAGGTCACCGTGGCGCACGCAATCAGAGAGGCGGCTCGATACCTCATTGAGCACCCGGTCGCCGGCGGCATGCCCGAGCAAGTCATTGACCGGTTTGAACCGATCCAGGTCCAGGCTGAGCATGACCAAAGGGTGGGTGAGGGTGGGCAAGGCTTTGAGTTTACCGTCCAGAAACGCTTGCAGGCGCGTGCGATTGGGCAGCCCGGTGAGGGCGTCGTGCTGGGACAGGAACTCGATGCGGCGGCGCGCCTCGACTTCTTCGGTGACGTCGGTGGCCGTTCCGCGAAACCCGCCGCAGGGCATCTCGCGCGCCGACAGCCGGGTGGTGCGCTCCCGTCCCCGGGCGTCGACGTAGCGACACTGCAGGCTGATATCCGCGAGCCGCCCGGGCGTGGTCAGCCACTGAGAAAGGGCGCCGGCATCGGTGTCCAGCAGGTCGTACAGCGTGGCGCCGATCCAGGCCTGGCGGTCCAGGCCGGTGACGCTTTCGAAGCGCTCCGACAGGTAGGTGAAACGCCACTCGCCGTCGATTTCCCAGACCCAGTCCGAACTGGCTTCCACCACATCGCGAAAGCGTGCTTCGCTGGTGGCCAGCGCGTTTTGACTGTCTTGCAGCGAGGTGTGGCTGCTGTCGAGGGCCTGGGCGTCCGCCGTGGTGCGGCGCACAATCAGCCAGGTCATCAGGCACACCAGCAACGCCGCCAGGCCCAGCAGCGGCAAACCGACAGCCATCAAACGCATACCGGGCCGCTCGGGGTGCCAGTGCAGGCTGCCGGCGGCACCGTTCTCACCAAGGGCGAACAACAAGGTCTTGCCGATTTCATCGGGTGTGGCGATGTGCAGGTGATCGACGCCAAAATCGTTGCCGATTTCGGTCAGCTTGGCGCTGTCGAGGATGTTGATGAAGAGCAATACCGAGGCTTTTCGGTCATCGGCGATCACGCTGGGGTCAGTGCCGGGCGTTATCGCCGCTGCCGCCACCAGCGTGGGGTTGCCGCGCACGTTAATGAACGTCGTGACCGGTGTGTCCGTCGCGGCGCCTGCGCGCGCTTGTTCGAGTAGCGCCGCGACGGGCTGGTCGAGCCATTCGGTCAGCTCAATCGGTTGCAGCTTGCCCTCGACCAACGCGTATACCGTGCGGTCCAGGTCGTTGACGACAAACACGCCTTGGAAACCGAAATCATGAAACAGCGTGGGCCCGACGTTTTCGCGGGTATAGGCCCAATTCGTGTCCACGGAAACGTGCAGGTGTTTGTAGGCATCGCCCCAGAATGCGTAATCCTTGACGGTCAGGCGCTGGGATTTTTCCAGGGACTGCACCGCCTTGCGCGTGTAGAAGGCGCTTTCGCTGTCTTCGAATCGGTTCAGTTCCTGGGCGAGGTACACCAGCGAATAGCTGGCCGCCGCAAACACACAGGCGAGCAGCACCACGCACTGGAACAACGACGTGCGCGCCATCGACAGGCTGGTGCGTTGGGAAAGGTTACGAATGATCGGGGCGAAGGTATTTGGCATTGATTCCCGCAGGGCGTCGCCGCTTGTCAGGGTGATGACAGGCTATCGGCAGCCTTACGCAGAAAATGAGCGTTTGAGGCGCGGCGCGCCCATTCTCCCGGTACCTGGCTCAAGTGTGGGCGGGTGCCCTTAGTTGATTCGAGGCATGGAACCTCATCCCAACAGCCGCCATTCGATGTTTTGCTCATTGACTGTGATGATGTCGGGCGGCAAAAAACGCGGCTTAACGGCCGCGGGTCTGCCGGTTGTCGGTTCAAGAAGTTTGGCTTTGGCCAATTGCTGGATCAGTGCTTCGCTGGGCTTTTCTGGTGGGACGTTGGCCAGGCGTGCTTCCAGCCATTGCAGTTTGCCGTCCCAGGCGGGGAGTTTGGCGGGGGGTAGGGGGAGGATGTCGTTGATTTCGGGGACTTTGGGGGCGGCATAGGAGTAGTTTGCGAGAATTCGCCAGATTTTTTCATAGCGTTCGGCGCGCTCCAAGTCTTCCTGTTGACCAATGTAGTACAACTGGTCATCAGGCTGAGGGCCACGAAAGCCTTTGCCCAAACGAGAGGCCGAACTTTCGTCGCCGGCAGCCACCCCCATCTGTAACACTTCGAGTGCCTGCTGGAAGAGCCCCATATTTTTTAGGTTGATGCCGAGGGCGCCAGCTGCATCACCGTGCCCCTGCTCAGCGGCACAGCGCCGCATTTGTCGAGCAATGTCAGGGGCGATATTAATGGGTGCCAGCTTGTCGCCTACAAAGGCTTGGGCCAGGGCACTCCCCTGATCAGAAGCCTTGCGGAAGTAGCGCAGAGCCATTTCCGGGTCTTGTTTTAGCCCAGCCGAACCGCTTTTCAGAAAGAGGCCGATAAAGTAGTACCCCGTCGCCACATTCGCGTCGATCAGTTGCTGGCTCAGGCGCAGATGCTCATCCCCTCTGAGCTTGAACTTTCCACGCATGGTCCCGTTCTGCAAGTTGATATTGGCCTTGTAGTGACCGTTCTCAGCGGCAATTCGATACAGTCGTTCAATCTCGGCATCAACGGTCTCGTCCTGCTTTAGCTGGTTATTTTTCTGCAACCAGCGGGCGTACTGGAATAGAACGTCGGTTCCGGCCGACGGTTGGGGAATGGTCTCGTGTACGCAGGTAAAGGTCAGTTTTTCCTTAGCCTCGGCGATCGGGTTCATGGGAAGGTCCTGGTTCAGGTCAGTAAGGGCATCGCCGTTATTACAGGCGGCCAACAGCAGGCTTGATAGCAGAAGCAATCGGCGCATCAATCGAGTTCCTTCACGGTCTTTCCACCCTAATAATGTCGACGCGACTGATAGAGCCGTACCGCCGCCGGTTGTCTTGTCGCCGACGCGAAAGATGCCTTGCATGCCTCACCCCAACAGCCGCCATTCGATGCTTTCCTCATTGACCGTTATGATGTCGGGCAGCAAAAAACGCGGCTTGTGACTCTCAACCTGCAGGGTGGGCATGATCTCGTTCTTCTCGAAACGGCGGATCACGCCATCGTTGAACCGCGCGTAAACATCGCGACTCAGGCTGAATGCCCGCCAATAGCCAGTCTGGGGGCAGGCCTGGCCGCTGGAACAGGTCGGTTCGGGGTAGCTGGCCTTGATGAACGCGGGGGAGTCGGGCGTGGGTCTGCCGGTTGCAGGTTCAAGGAGTTTGGCTTTGGCCAACTGCTGGATCAGCGCTTCGCTGGGCTTTTTTGGCGGAACATTAGCCAGGCGTGCTTCCAGCCATTGCAGTTTGCCGTCCCAGGTGGGGAGTTTGGCGGGAGGTAAGGGGAGGATGTCGTTGATTTCGGGGACTTTGGGGTTGGCGTAGGAGTAGTTTGCGAGAATTCGCCAGATTTTTTCATAGCGCTCGGCGCGCTCAAGGTCCTCCTGCTGGCCGAGGTAGTCCAATTTATCGGAGGGAGGAGGACCACGGAAGCCATCTTCCAACCAACCCGCAGAGGTTTCATCACCCGCCATCACGCCCAATTGAAATGCCTCAAGTGCCTCCTGGTACTGATCATTGCTTTGAAGGTTTACGCCCAGAGCGCCAGCGGCCTTACCATTGCCCTGTTCTGCTGCACAGCGGCGCATTTGCCGAGCAACGTCCGGCGCGATGTCAATCGGCGCCAGTATGTCCCCCACTTCGTATTGGGCTTGCGCGCTGCCCTGATCGGCGGCCTTACGAAAGTAACGCAATGACATGGCCGTATCCTGCTTCAGCCCAGCCGAGCCGCTTTTCAGAAAGAGGCCGATAAAGTAGTACCCCGTCGCCACATTCACGTCGATCAGTTGCTGACTCAGGCGCAGGTGTTCGTCGCCACTGAGCGTGAAGTGGCCGCGCATGGTGCCGTTTTGCAGGTTGATGTTGGCTTTGTAATGGCCATTCTCGGCAGCAATCCGGTACAGGCGCTCGATCTCGGCATCAACGGTCTCGTCCTGCTTGAGCTGGTTATTTTTCTGCAACCAGCGGGCGTACTGGAATAGAACGTCGGCTCCGGCCGACGGTTGGGGAATAGTCTCGTGTACGCAGGTAAAGGTCAGTTTTTCCTTAGCCTCGGCGATCGGGTTCATGGGAAGGTCCTGGTTCAGGTCAGTAAGGGCATCGCCGTTATTACAGGCGGCCAACAGCAGGCTTGATAGCAGAAGCAATTGGCGCATCAATCGAGTTCCTTCACGATCTTTCCACCCTAATAATGTCGACGCGACCGATAGAGCCGTACCGCCGCCGGTTGTCTTGTCGCCGACGCGAAAGATGCTTCACCCCAACAGCCGCCATTCGATGCTTTCCTCATTGACTGTGATGATGTCGGGCAGCAAAAAACGCGGCTTGTGACTCTCAACCTGCAGGGTGGGCATGATCTCGTTCTTCTCGAAACGGCGGATCACGCCATCGCTGAGCCGCGCATAAACATCGCGACTCAGGCTGAATGCCCGCCAATAGCCAGTCTGGGGGCAGGCCTGGCCGCTGGTGCAGGTCGGTTCGGGGTAGCTGGCCTTGATGAACGCGGGGGAGTCGGGTGTGGGTCTGCCGGTTGCAGGTTCAAGGAGTTTGGCTTTGGCCAACTGCTGGATCAGCGCTTCGCTGGGCTTTTCTGGTGGGACGTTGGCCAGGCGTGCTTCCAGCCATTGCAGTTTGCCGTCCCAGGTGGGGAGTTTGGCGGGAGGTAAGGGGAGGATATCGTTGATTTCGGGGACTTTGGGGTTGGCGTAGGAGTAGTCCGCTAGCAGGCTCCAGATTTTTTTATAGCGGTCAGCACGTTCGAGGTCTTTCTGTTGGCCGAGGTAGTACAGTCCATCGGTAGAAGGAGGACCAAGGAAGCCTTTACTCAAAAAAGATGCCGAGGTGTCATCTCCCGCAGCCACTCCCAATTGGAATGCCTCAAGTGCGCTCTGGTACTGGCCCAGTCCTTGAAGATTGACACCCAGGTCGGAAGCCGCATCACCATGTCCCTGCTCGGCGGCGCAACGGCGCATCTGGCGGGCGACCTCTGGGGCCATGTCGCTCGGTGCCAGCTTGTCACCCACAGAGTACTGAGCGTGGGCACTGCCCTGATCGGCCGCCTTGCGAAAATAGCGCAATGACATAGCCGTATCCTGCTTCAGTCCGGCAGAACCGTTCTTCAGGAAAACGCCGATAAAGTAATATCCCATTGCCACGTTCACGTCGATCAGTTGCTGACTCAGGCGCAGGTGTTCGGCACCGCTGAGCGTGAAGTGGCCGCGCATGGTGCCGTTTTGCAGGTTGATGTTGGCTTTGTAATGGCCATTCTCGGACGCAATACGGTACAGCCGTTCGATCTCCAGATCGACCGCCTTATCCTGCTTGAGCAGGTTGTTTTTCTGGAGCCAGCGAGCGTATTGGAACAGCTCATCGGCCTCGGCGGACGGCGAAGGAATTTGCTCGTGTACACAGGTAAAGGCCAGCTTGGTTTTGATCTCGGTCAGTGGGTTCACGGCAGGGTCCTGAGTAGGGTGAGTAGGGGCGCTGCCGTTATCGCAGGCAGCCAGCAGCAGGCTTGTCAGCAATAGGAGTCTGCACATCAGTCAAGGTCCTTCACGATCTTTTCGCCGTAGTGAAATTTGACAAGTGGGGCCCAGGGCACTCCTGTTTTCTTATCTGCCTGTAGATCTTTGTTTTTTTTGATGATGCCCGTCCAAGCATCGAACGCCTCCTTCGGATCATCCTGCGCCCCCCTCCCATCCGTATGCAGATCCCACAACCGTCGCCGCAACGCCCGCGTCACACTCATCCACTCATGCGCAATGTTCAGCTCGCTATCCACCTGCATGCTGCGCGTGTTGATATTCGCCGAGCCGTGGGTGGTGAACACGTCATTGACGATCATCAGCTTGGAATGGATGTACACCGGCATCCACTGCTGCCCCGCCGGCGAATCAGGCGCGACCAGTGAGCACACGTGGATTTTCAGGCCTGGGCGCGACTCTGGTTCAAGCGTGCTTTGCTCAATCGCCGCGATCTGGGCTTTGAGAGCTATCTGTCGAGACGCATTGTTTCTGGCGGCGTCCCGTTGGGCTTCACGGGCCTTATCGCTTATCTCGCCACCCCCCAGTGCGTCGGTCAGGCTGGTCAACGTGAGCAAGGCTTGTCGCTCAAGCAGTTCAGCCAAGGTCGGCGTCTGCGCGTTGGCTTGGGCTTTGGCCTGTTCAATGCGCTGCAACTTGGTGATTTCAGGAATGGTATCGCCGCGTCCGAGGCTTTCGAGCATGCGCTGGGTGTTCAAGCTCCCCGGCCCCACGCCGTCTGGGCTGGCGTTGGTGATTACAAACAGGTGTAAGTTTCCATGCAGACCCGGATCACGCCCAGCGCCGGTTTGGACTTCGGCCGCCGCTTTGATGGCCTCGGCCAATGGCGGCCAGCGAAAGTACTGGTTCTCGATGTAGATGAATTGGGTCGCGTTGTTGACCGCCTTCAGGTAGATCTTTTCGATATCGCGCTTGCCGTCTTGTGCCTGGGTACGCACGATTTGGGCCAGCTGGCGGGTGACGCCGGGGGCGCATTGCAGTTGGGGGGCCACCGCCATCGCTTTGCGCGATGCGAGCAGGTCTTCACCGGTTTCCTTGCGCCAGGCAGTGGCGAAGTTATGGTGCAGGTGCTCTAGAATCGGCCCGCTGATCTGGCTGGAAATATCCTGGCGTGGTGTGTTGCCACGCGGCCCGCGATTGGGTGCAGGCTTGCTGCCCTCGGTGCGGTTCAGTGCTGAGTGCTTGTCGGTGTCCCAGTACTCGTCGAGCATGTTGTGGCCCATGACAAAACCAACGGCGCGGTCTGTCTGTTCATAGTCGATCAGGACGGTCTTCTGATGGTGGGTCGCAGTGCTGGCCAGCACGCCCAACGTGCTGAGGCTGAGCTGTGGGTCGAGGCTTTTGTATTTGGCCTGATAGGCAATTTCAGCCCGTTCATACATGCTGAAACCGCGGCCGACAAACACCGGCACATTACGAGCCACTCGGATCGCGGGCGCTAAGTGATCGGCGAATGCACATCGGGAAAACCATTTCCGATCTTCGGTATATTGGTCAGCGGTGGAGCTCTGCATCGCCCGATCCTTGATACGAAGCGGTCCTTTACCGGGAAGGTTGGCCTCGCCCCCTGCGCCCGCAGCATTGAACGGCATCTCCCAACCGAGCACCCGAACCTCGATCCCTTTCCCGGCTTTGGTCATCAGCAGTTCGCCAATGCTTGGGGCACTGCCATCGCGGATAAAGTACATCGACGGTTGAAACCCCCAGCAGATGATGTCGATGGTTTTAGTGGCTTGGGCGATAGCCAGATGCACGGCCTCGAAGGCTTCTTCACCGTTGATCAGCGGCTTATAGGTGGCTTTCGCAGGAGGGTACTCGGTGTTCGGCACGTACCAGGGCGCAGAGCAGGTCACCTGCTGTGTGTGTTGCAGGGCGACGGGGGCGACGATATCGGGTTCAGTCATGAAGTTTTCCCTTCCTGGTCATTGATCACGGCGGCATACAGGGCACGGTGATCCGTGTGCGATGTGGGTTGGCTCACCTCGGTGTCGGCTCGCGAGAGGTGGTTGTGCATGCCGCCATTGGCCAGGTGTGCTTGTTCGGCATTGCGATAGTCAGTAGGCACCGGGATCTGGTAGCTCACCCCGTTGGCCAACACCATTCGGTACTGCTGCGTCACGACCGCGTGGTCGATCGACACTTGCCCGGACTTGTCCAATACGCCGTGATTGAGCACTGCACCATCGGCGTAGAGCGTGTAGGGCATGCCTGCCCAGCCTTGATCAGGGGCATTGGGGGTTTGCGGCACGTTGAACCGCAACGCTTGTTTGAACAGGCTTTGTGGGTACTCCGGATCTGCGGCTTTCTGGCTGGCTGGACCGAGGGCTTCGAAGTACGCCGATTTGATCAGGTAGTCGCCCAGGGTCCCTGACTCGATGCTGCTCGCATCGAGGGTGATGTAGCTGCCGCCGGCATTCAGGGTGATTTTCTGCTTCGCGACGATACGGATTTCATCTTCGCTGCTGATGATCTCCAAACCATGGCGGGCCATCAGTTGCAGCGCGTCGTTTTGTGCCTGGATTTTTACCGGGCCCTGGTTGGCGATCAATTGGATGCCCAGCTTGCGCACGAACAGGCTTACCCCTTGTCCCACGCCGATGAACAGGCGCTTGACCACACTGATATCCGCCTCGGCTCCGGCGTTGATCATCAGGTTGTCCTGAGCGGCCAATTGCAGGTGCTGGCCGCTGGTTACGGCAACGCCTTGGGGGGCGCTGAGCAATACGACCGAGGCCTTGAGTTGATCGAGCTGGTCTCGCATCAATTTCAGTTGCGCTTGCACATCCGCTGGATCTGCGTTGGCGGCCTGGGCATCGGTCGATAATCCTTCCAACTGGTCACTCGCCTGTTGCAACCGGCCCAGCGCGGCGCTCATTTCCAGCATGTGTCCCTGAGCCTTGGGTTGTGCGTCGGCACTGATCAAGATCCCACTGCCGGCACGAATGGCGGCATGCCCATCGGTCCGCAACTCCGCGCCCTGGCCTCGCGGTTGGCGCTTGGCATCAACCAAATGCCCCAGGTTGAGCTGGCTCTTACCACTGTGCTCAGTACTGAGCTTCACGTGTTCTTGCCCTCGCGTGTCGTCCATGCGCAATTTGTTATTGGCGGGGGTGCGCAAGACGTTGCGTTTGTAGTTGCGCAAGGTCACATGGTCAGGATGCTGGCTGTCGTGCAGGGCATGGGCGATGTAGGGCCGGTCGGGGTCGCCTTGTTCAAAGGCGATCGCCACTTCGGTGCTGGGGATCAACGGCAGGTGCAAGCCGTGGGTGTCGCCGGCGTAGGGCCTGGCCAGGCGCAGCCAGAGGCTTTCTTCGCCGGGTTTCCAGGTGTCGCGGTCGAACAGGAAATTGACCTTGTAGCGGCCTTCGATGTCGATGTGGCCGTAGGGGTCGTGCTCCTGCGGGCTGGTGACGCGGGCCGGGACGGTGCCGGCGATCCGAGGTTTTGGCGGCAGTGCTGGGCGAAAGCACACGGTTTCCGAGTAGGGAATGGCTTCAAAGTTGATTTCAAAACTGCGATCGCGGGCGGCGTGGGTGGTCAGTTGCGTGATCACCGCGCCGGGAGCAAAGGCTTGCGGCGCGCCGCCGGAGATGTTCAGGACCTGGCCGGGCGCCAGGGCGGCGCTACTGCTGACGCCGCTGAGTCGGGTCTGGCCGTTGAGGTAACGCTCGTGACGCAGGCGAGCATAGAAGTAGCCACTTTCGCTTTGCAGGTCTTCGTCATGGGCGTATCGGTCGCCCATCCCCGTGTACGCTTCGGCGTAGTGATAAGCCTCGCCGTAGGTACCGCTGGCGCCACGCGTTTGGTCGATCTCGCCATTCAGGTGAGCGTTGGCCACGTGGTGATGGTAGGTGCGGATGTTGACGCGTTTTTCCACCACGTGGTGGCTCGATTGCAGGCCCCACGTGCTGTCTTTTCCGCTGCTGCTGAGCCCGGATTGCGGACGGTAGGCCAGCTCGACATCGAACGTGTAATGACGCTGGTCGTCGTGAAATTCCACCACGTCGATGTTCAACCGCTCATCGTGGGTGAAGCGATACCAGATGCCCACATCGGCCAATAAGCGCGAGATAAAGGCCAGGTCGCTTTCGCCATATTGCATGACCTGCTCGCGCCTGGGGTATTCGCGCACCAGCTTGAAGAGGAAGTCCTGGCCTTCAAAGTCGTGGCGGCTGCGCAGGATGCTTTCGACGATCTGCGGGACAGATTGGTGTTGATAAATGCGGAACTGGCGGCCTCGCCCAAGCAGGGCCAGGCGCGGTTGCAGAGTGATTTCGTAGCGGGCTTCATCAACGGAGCCGGACAGGCGTTTGAAGCCGGTAACCACGCCGTGCAAGACACGCAGCGGTTCGCTCGAGGGCACGCTCAGGCCGCGAAAGGGCGGAGGCTGCGGCGCCCCGTACAGACTGAAGCAGGCGTTTTGGCCGAGCATCTTTTCAGCGGCAATGTCGCCGTCGGTGCTGGTGAATTCCACAGCATAGTTGAATGGTTGGCTCAGGCCTTCTGTGCCCTCGAAGGCCAGGACGTCGAGCGACTCGTCAACATCGCAAACAGTGAGCGTGTGCCGACGATGGTCGAAGAAAACGCTCGGTAATACGCTGGAAGCCATTCCTTTTACTCCTAGGCGCGAAAGCCCGAAGAGTAAAGATTTGGTCTCGGTGATTAATGTCGGAAGATTCGCCTTTACGAGACAGCCACTTCCTGAACGTGTTTTTGCGCTCCCGCTCACACAGGGAATGCGGCGTGCTCGACGATGTCCTCAGTGAGGCGCCGAACTTGGCAATTTGGCGTGTCATCCTACAACCATGGTTTTCATGGTCAGCGCTGTATCCGCAGAATACCCAGATAAACGGCAATATTTCAGATTGACAGCGCAGAGGGCGCCCGCTATAAAAGTCACAGTTGTACGACGACATATGACGTTACATATGTCTTATCTAACAAAAATAAAAAGTGATGCCATGAACTTGAACGAGCCCATCAACGCCCATCGCGTGGGCCAAGCGGTAGGCAACTATCGCTGGACCATCTGCGCGATGCTGTTCTTCGCCACCACCGTCAACTACCTCGACCGCCAGGTGCTCAGCCTGTTGGCGCCACAGTTGTCCACGCAATTTGGCTGGAGCAACACCGATTACGCGAACATTGCGGCGGTGTTCCAGTTTGTCTATGCGATTTCCATGCTGTTCGCCGGGCGGTTCGTCGACAAGATCGGCACCAAGGCGGCCTATGTCGTGGCAATCGGCATCTGGTCCACCGGCGCCATCATGCATGCGTTCGCGGTGCCGATGGGCGAGGGGATCGCGGCCGTGAGCGGCGCGATTGGCCTGGCGGTGATTCCGGTGTCGATCGCGGGCTTTATGCTGGCCCGTGCGGTGCTGGCGATCGGCGAGGCGGGCAACTTCCCGATTGCGATCAAGGCCACCGCCGAGTATTTCCCCAAGAAAGAACGCTCGCTGGCCACCGGTATTTTCAACTCGGGCGCCAACGTCGGCGCGATCCTGGCGCCGATCTGTGTGCCGCTGATCGCCGGGGTGTGGGGCTGGGAAGCGGCGTTCATGATCATCGGCATGCTCGGCTTCATCTGGGTCGCGGTGTGGGCCGCGCTGTATGAAAAGCCCGATCAGCAAAAACGCCTGTCGGCCGAGGAGCTGGCCTACATCCGCAGCGATCAGACGGTCCAGCCGTTCACCGCGCAGTCTGCAGGCGCGGCGTCGCAAAAAGTCTCATGGTTCAAACTGCTGACCTATCGCCAGACCTGGGCCTTTGCCTTCGGCAAGTTCATGACTGACGGCGTGTGGTGGTTTTTCCTGTTCTGGCTGCCGACTTATCTGTCGGCGCAGTACGGCATGAAAGGCGCCGATATCGTCATGCCGCTGGCGGTGCTGTACAGCATGACCATGGTCGGCAGCATCGGCGGCGGCTGGTTCCCCAGCTACTTCATGGCGCGTGGTGATGCGCCCTACGACGGCCGCATGAAAGCCATGTTGGTCATCGCGCTGTTCCCGCTGGTGGTGCTGCTGGCGCAACCGTTGGGCTACATCAGCTTCTGGGTGCCGGTGTTGCTGATCGGCGTGGGAGCGTCGGCGCACCAGGCGTGGTCGTGCAATATCTTCACTACCGTGTCCGACATGTTCCCGCAGAAAACCGTGGCCTCGGTGGTCGGTATCGGCGGCATGGCCGGTGGCCTGGGCGGGGTGGTGATGACCAAGGTCGGCGGCTGGGTGTTCGATTATTACAAGTCCATCGGCGATATCCACACCGGCTACATGATCATGTTCGCGATCTGTGCGCTGGCGTACCTGGTGGCCTGGAGCGTGATGAAGACGCTCGTGCCGCGCCACAAGGAAATCACCGACCTGTAAACCGGGCGGGGCTTGAGTCGTGCCAGCCCCGCATCACAACGCACGCGCCCAGGTCTGGCTGATCAATGGCTTGCCGAAACTGAGAGTGGGCTCTTCTTCAACCAGCTCAAAACCGGCTTTCTGGTAGAGCCTGCGTGCGTCGGTGAGGGCGCTCATGGTCCACAGCATCATGCGCGTGTACCCGGCATGTCGGGCAAAGCGCAGGCATTCGTCCACCAGACGCTGGCCGATGCCCAGGCCCCGCGCACTCGCGTCGACGTAGAGCATGCGCAACTTAGCGGTGCTGTCGTCATGGCGCACGACGAACACTGAACCTACCACCGCGCCGTCTTTCTCCGCGATCCAGCAGCGCTCACGGGTCGGGTCGAACTCGCGCAGGTACTTGGCGACAATCTCCGCCACCAACGCTTCGAACTCCCAATTCCATTGGTATTCTCGCGCATACAGTGCCGATTGCTGCTGCACCACCAGGCCCATATCGCCAGGTTGGGGGTCGCGCAACACGTAGTTCGGCGTGCTGCCTTGCAGCAACGTCTGAATGCGCTGCATGGCTGCGGTCAATTGCTGTTGTTGCGGCTCGGGCAAGGCACTCAATAAGGCCATGACTTCTTGCTGGGTTTTCTCTTCCAGCGGAGCCAGGACTGACCGGCCGAGGTCGCTGAGGTGCAGTTGCACCGCGCGCGCATCGGTGATCGAGCGGACTTTCTGGATCAAGCCCTTCTTCTCTAGCCCGCTTATCAACCGGCTCAAATAACCCGCGTCGAGACTGAGCATCTGACACAAGTCGGCGCTGGTCAGGTCGCCACGCGAGGACAGTTCGTACATCACCCGGATTTCGGTGAGGGAGAAGTCGCTTTGCAGCAGGTGTTCCTGCAGCACGCCGATCTGGTGCGTATAGAAACGGTTGAAGCCGCGCACGATACCGGCGCGCTGCACAAGCAGGGGAGTGGACATGATGTGCGCTCTAATAGTTGCCTTGGGCAATTATATTGTTGCCTTAGGCAATCATGTCAATATGTTTAATTCAGCCGAACAGCACCTTCATCAGCGCGGCAACGATGGCTTCCGGTGCGTCTTCCTGCACCAGATGCCCCGCGTGCGGGACGCGAATGCAGGTCGGCTCCGCCAGCCGGCTCGCGAGTGCGTCGCCTTGCGCCACGGCGAGCCACTGATCTTCCTCGCCCCACAGCAGCGTCACCGGGCAGCGGATCTCGGCGAGTCGCTGTTCGATCGCGTCGGTGTAGCGTTGATCCATCTGTGCGATCTGTCGATAAAAGGCCATCTGGCCTGTTTCGCCGGTCCACGGTGCGACATAGGTTTGCAGCACCTCGGCCGGCAGCGGCTTGAAGGCGGCACCTTGGATGTAGGCGTGCACAATTGCCTCGTGGATATATGCCGGTGCTTCGCTGAACGCCGATTCGTGCAGACGCACGTGCTGGATCAATGGGGAGCCCCAGGGCGCCATCGCGACGGGATCGACCAAGGTCAGGCTGGCGTAGTTGCAGCCATCCAGCAGATGGGCGCGCAGCGCCGTGGCACCGCCGAAATCGTGGGCGAGCACGTGCGGGCGGTCCAGTTGCCAATGCTCGAGCAGCGCCGTGAGCAGGGTGTTTTGCATGCCGAGGGAGACGTCCTGGCCGGGGGCTTTTTCCGACTGGCCGTAGCCGAGCAGGTCGTAATAGAACACGCGACACCGTTGCGCGAACAACGGCGCAATACGCCGCCAGACCTGGGACGAGAAGGGCGTGCCGTGAACCATCACCAGCGCCGGTCCCGCCGTGCCGATGTGCCCCCAGCGCACGGCCTGGCCGTGGAAATCAAAGGTGTCGGGTAATGCAATGGCGTCACGCACGATGGTCATCGATGAATCTCCTGTGAGGATGATGCGAACGGTTATGAACACGCCGCCCGACACCGGCGAATGTTGAGGAGTGCGCAGCGGTCATCAGGCTTATCCATGAGGCCGTGCCTGCATGGTGCATAACCCCGATGCTGTGCTACAAACGAGTTCTCGGCCCTGAATGCATAACTTCAGATTATGAATATGTTCGGCAAAACCTTACCGCCGCTCGCCAGCTTGTTGCCCTTCGAGGCGGCGGCGCGCCTGGAGAGTTTCTCCAGGGCCGCCGATGAGCTGCACATCACCCAGGCCGCCGTCAGCCGGCAGATCCGCGGGCTTGAGGACAACGTCGGGGTGAAGCTGTTCTGCCGGCGCAATCGCGCGGTGTTTCTCACGCAAGAGGGGCGTGAACTGGCGCAGGTGGTCAGCCAGGCACTGCTCAGCATCAGCGAGAAGGCCGCCGCTCTGCGTGCGACGCCCCAGCGCAACCGTGTGGTCCTGCTCTGTCAGTTGTGCGAAGCGTTTTACTGGCTGATGCCGCGGCTGTCGAGCTTCCACCAGCAATACCCGGCCATCGAAATCCAAGTGGTGACGTCCACCCGGCCACTCGCCGAATTCAATGACCACTTCGATGTGGCCCTGCAAAGCACGCGGCGCGCCAGCGGGCCGCATGCGTTGATGTTCTCTGCCGCCGACGAGGTGTTCCCGGTGTGCAGCCCGGCCTACCTGAGTGCGGAACGACCGCTGCACCTCAGCGAGCTGCAGCCCTGTACGTTTTTGCACCACAGCTCCGAGCCGCCCCATTTGATGGAGTGGGACAGCTGGTTGCAGGTGTTCGGTCAGACGTTGGCCAGCGACGCGCGCAGCGCCACGTTCGACAGCTACCCGCTGATGCTCCAGGCCGCTGTCGAAGGGCATGGGATCGCCATGGGCTGGCGGCGCACCGCGAGCCGGCTGATTGAAAGCGGGGCGCTGGTAAGGCCGTGTGTCGAGAGCGTGCATTTACCGCAGGCGCTCTCGGTGTACCGGCAGCAGGGAGGCGGCAACCACCCCGAGGTGATGGCGCTGTTGGCCTGGCTTGAGGCGCAGTTGCAGAATGAGGGCTGACGGGAGCGAAACCGCTTGCGCCAACCATGTGGCAATGTAAGCGTTCTACGCGTATTTCAAACATCCTTCGACAGCGAAAACGGAGCCTTTCCTTATGCCCACCCTGCACCTGCTGTGCGGCAAGATCGCCTCGGGCAAGTCGACGCTTGCCAAGGCGCTCGTCAGTGAACACGCCGCCATCTTGCTCAGCGAAGACCTGTGGCTGGCACAACTCTATCCCGGTGAAATACTCGCGGTGGCCGATTACGTGCGCTGCGCCCAACGCATTCGCGGGGTCCTGGGGCCGCTGGTGATCGATCTGCTGCAGTCGGGCGTCAACGTGGTGCTGGACTTCCCGGCGAACACCCTGGCCAGTCGCGAGTGGTTGCGTGGCCTGGCCCAGGCCGCACAGGTGGAACATCGCCTGCACTATCTGGAGCTGGATGACGACACCTGCCGCAGCCGCCTGCATGCTCGCAATGCCCAGGGTGAGCATGACTTTGCCGCGACCGATGCCGAGTTCGAACTGATCACCCGCCACTTCTGTGTGCCGAGTGAGGACGAGGGCTTGGTCATTGAGGTCCATCGCCCATGAGCATGGAATGGCCAGCGGGATTTCAGCGCTGATGTCATCGGTCACGCCGACACTGACGCGGCGTGACCGTTCTGTCACGGCTCAGTAGACATCGCGCAAGTAACGCTTCTGCTCACTCATCCGCCGCCAGTAATCGACGGCGCTCTCGACGCCCAGCCCGCCGTGGCGATGGGCAACCTGGCGCAGCGCCTGGTCGACATCCTTGGCCATGTGGCTGGCATCCCCGCAGATATACAACTGCGCGCCTTCCTGCAGCCAGCGCCACAGCTCGGCGCCGTGTTCGCGGATGCGATCCTGCACGTAGATCTTCTGCGCCTGGTCGCGGGAAAACGCCAGGCTCAGGTGGCTGAGCAAACCGTCGCGCTGCATGCCCTGCAGTTCATCCTGGTAGTAAAAATCGCTCGCCGCATGTTGCTCACCGAAAAACAGCCAGTTGCGGCCCTGATGCCCCAGGGCCCGACGTTCCTGCAAAAACGCGCGGAAGGGCGCCACGCCGGTGCCGGGGCCGATCATGATGATCGGCACATCGCCGTCGGCGGGAAGCCGGAAGTGCTTGGAGGGCTGCACGAACACCGGCACTTCGCCGTTGCCGGCACGGTCGGCGAGGAAGGTGGACGACACCCCCTTGCGCTTGCCGTAGCGCACGGCCGCCACGGTGAGGTGGACTTCACGCGGGTACGCCTTGGCGCTGGACGCGATCGAATACAAGCGCGGTTGCAGGCGCTTGAGCGTGCCGAGCAGTTCGTCCGCCGAGCAGTCGACGGGGTATTCGTGCAGCACGTCCGCCAGTTGCCGGCCCCACAGCCAATCTTTCAGTTCGGCTTTGCGCTCAGGTTCGAGCAGGTGTTTCAGGCCTGGCTTGGCGCTGCGTGCGGCAATGAAGGCCAGGGTCTCGCTGTTGGGCCGGGCAATTTCAAAGTGCTCGGTCAGGGCCTGGTGCAGCGGCACGTCGCCGAGTCTGTCGATGTTTACGCAGGTGCTGGAACCCAGGCGCGTCAGCTCGAGCAACTCGCTGACCAGTTCCGGGCAGTTGCGTGGCATCACTCCCAGGGCGTCGCCGGCTTCGTAGGTCAGCGCGGAGTCCGCCAGGTCCAGGGAGAACTGGCGGGTTTCCTTGTGCGGGCTTTGCTGGTTCAGGTGCAGGTTGAGCAGCAACCGTGACGCATGAGGTTTGGGTTTGCCGCTCGGCGTGGCGAGCGCGATGGGCGTTGCCGGGTTGAGGGTGTGTAGGAACTGTGTGAACCAGGCATCGGCGCGCTCTTCGAATTCGGTATCGCAGTCGACGCGCTCCAGCAAGCGCGTGGCGCCCAATTCGAGCAGGCGCCGGTCGAGTTGTTTGCCGTGCTGGCAGAACTGGTCGTAGTTGGGATCGCCCAACGCCAGTACCGCGAAGCGCAGCGACTCCAGGCGGGTTTCGGCGAGGGTCAGGCTGTGCCAGAAACCTTCGCCGTTGTCCGGCGGGTCGCCGTCGCCGAAGGTGCTGCTGATCAGCGCGAGGTTCTGCGTGTGCGCCAGTTTGCTCGCGGGGAAGTCCGCCATCGCGCTCAGCTCCACCGCGATGCCGCCGGCGCGCAGGCGTTGGGCAAAGCGCTCGGCCAAGGCTTCGGCGTTGCCGGTTTGCGAGGCCCACAGCAAGGTGACGGCCGGGGTGTCGGCAGCGGGCGCCGGTGCCACGGCGCTGGCCTCGGTGCGGCTGAACAAGCCGCCCAACAGGCCGTCCAGCCACAGCCGCGCGTCCCTGGCCACGGGCGCATTCGCCGGCAGTGTCGGAACACCGCTGGCCTGGCGCGCAGCACTGGATTGCAGGCCACTGAGAAAACCGGCGAGGTAGGTACGCTCATTGTCGCTCAATGACGGCGACGGCAGGTTGCGGATGCCGACCAGGTCGGCGAAGGCGTCGAGGCGCGACATGGCGAGTTCCTCTGTTAAGGGGGAAACGGGGTGGGCGGCCGGTGCCGATACATCGAGGAACTGGTGCTCGATCAGCTCGACCCGTTGCAGGGCGACCGCACAGAACTTGAACTCGGGCTGCAACGAAATCGGGTCGACCGCGTCATGGGTCACGGCGTTGATCGCCAGGTTGTCGCCGAACACATCGTTCCAGTGAAACGGCGCAAAACAGTTGCCCGCCCGCACACGGTCGCTGATCACCGCAGGCAGCACGGCGCGGCCGCGTCGTGAGCGCACCTCGACCGGGTCTTTGTGCTTGATGCCCAGGCTGGCGGCGTCGTCGGGGTGGATTTCCACGAAAGGGCCGGGGTTGAGTTTGTTCAGCGTGGCGACCTTGCCGGTCTTGGTCAGGGTGTGCCACTGGTGTTGCAGGCGGCCGGTGTTGAGCACGAACGGGAACGCTTCATCGGGCATTTCCGCCGGGGACAGGTGCGGGCGCGGGAAAAACCGGGCTTTGCCGTGTTCGGTGGCGAAAACGATCGTCGGCTGGCGGCCGTCGGCGTCGGTCTTGAGGGGCTGGTTGATGCCGTTGTTCAAGTAGCGGATCGGGTTGCGCTCTGCGGCCTCAATCGACGCGCACGGCCATTGCAGCGGTCGTTCGCGCAGGCGCGCATAGCTGGCGCCGCGAATGTCGTAGCCGGTGGCGGGGTTCCAGGCGCGCTTGATCTCGTCGAACACCTCGGCGGCGGACGCATACGTGAAAGCGTCGGCGAAGCCCATTTCGCACGCGACCCTGGCGATGATCTGCCAGTCGGCCAGCGACTCGCCGGGTGGCTCCACGGCTTTTTGCATCAGGGTCAGGTTGCGCTCGGAGTTGATCATCACCCCTTCGGCTTCGGCCCACAGCGCGCCGGGCAAGAGGATGTCGGCGTAGCGATTGGTCTCGGTATCGAGGAACGCATCCTGGGTGATCACCAGTTCGGCGCTTTGCAGCGCTTCGATCACGGTCTGGCGATTGGGCGCGCTGGCCACCGGATTGGTGCAGATGATCCAGCAGGCTTTGATCTGCCCGGCCGCCATTTGTTCGAACATGCCCACGGTGCCACTGCCGGCCTGGCGCGGCAGGCTGTCGGCGGGCAGGTTCCACAGTGCTTCGATAAATGCGCGGTCGGCGTCGACCAGCACCGAGCGCTGCCCAGGCAGGCCGGGGCCCATGTAGCCCATTTCACGACCGCCCATGGCGTTGGGTTGCCCGGTCAGGGAGAACGGCCCGCTGCCGGGGCGGCAGATCGCGCCGGTGGCTAGGTGCAGGTTGCACAGCGCGTTGGTGTTCCAGGTGCCGTGGGTGCTTTGGTTGAGGCCCATGGTCCAGCAGCTCATCCACTCGGCGGCCTGGCCGATCCAGTCGGCGGCTTGGCGGATGTCGGCTTCGGCCAGGCCGGTCAGTTCGGCGACCCGATGCGGCGGGTAGTCTTCCAGAAAGCCGGGCATGGCCTCCCAGCCTTCGGTGAACGCGGCGATAAAGGCCGGGTCGGTGTGCCCGTTTTTCACCAGCAGGTGCAGCAAACCGTTGAGCAGCGCGAGGTCGGTGCCCGGTTTGATCGGCAGGAACAGGTTGGCCTTGTCGGCCGTGGCGCTGCGCCGCGGGTCGACCACGATCAGTCTGGCGCCGGCCTTGACCCGGTCCATCATGCGCAGGAACAGGATCGGGTGACAGTCGGCCATGTTGGCGCCGATCACGAAGAACAGGTCGGCGCGGTCGAAGTCTTCATACGAGCCGGGCGGCCCGTCGGCACCGAGGGAGAGTTTGTAGCCGCTGCCGGCGCTGGCCATGCACAGGCGTGAGTTGGATTCGATATGCGCGGTCCGCACAAAGCCCTTGGCCAATTTGTTGATCAGGTACTGGGCTTCCAGCGACATCTGCCCGGACACGTAGAACGCCAGGGCGTCCGGGCCATCGCGGTCGAGGATGGCGCGCAAGCGGCCGGCGGTCTCGCTGATGGCCTTGTCCATGCCGATCCGCACCGGGTCATGCTCCCGCGCCTGGCGCAGGTAGGCGTTTTCCATGCGGCCGGACTCGGCGATGGCTTGCCCGCAGGTGGTGCCTTTGGTGCAGAGCCGGCCGGCGTTGGTGGGGTGGGCCTTGTCGCCGATCACCTTGACCACGCGGTTGTGCTCGACCTGCATGACGATGCCGCAGCCCACGCCACAATAAGGACACACGCTGCGTACACTTTGGTTTGCCATCGGTAACCCTCGGATCATTTCTGCCGCCCATAAAAAAACGCCCTGCAACCCTCCGTTGGAAACGGGGATTACACGGCGCCTTTGTCGTGAGTGGCAGTCTGCGTTGACTGCTTGGTATGCGTATTCCTAGCAAGTCACGCGCCAGGTTTTTCACACGCCGCTGTGACGGGCCTGGTTGCCCCCAGCGCGGGCCCGTCACGCGCAGAAGTGCACTTTTATGACGCCGGAGCGCACCAGTTGGAGGCACAACCAGCGGTGTCTGGCAGGGTTGAGCACCGTTTGCAGCCTTTGCGACGGGCATGGCGGCTGGTTGGCACAGAGCCTGCAAGCACACTGTACAACCCACCTCGGTCAACGACGATCGACAGGCCATACAGGTCATGGGCACCAGCGGTAGAACCGGCGAAGACGTCCGGATCGACCCCGCATCAGAACAGGCAAAGGCGCCTGGAACCGCAAGGTTTCAGGCGTTTTTTTTTGCTTTTTAAACCGTGATGAGCTTTGTCGGGTGCTTGATATGAATTCCACTCTCGCCAGTCTGAAACAGCTGAAAACCCTGATCGTCGTCGGCAATGGCATGGTCGGCCATCATTGTGTGGCGCAACTGATCGAGCGCGGCGCCCTGGAGCACTATCGCCTGCATGTGTTCAGCGAAGAGCCGATGCGTGCCTATGACCGCGTGCATTTGTCCGAATACTTCACTGGCCGTGATGCCGAGTCGCTGGCGTTGTCGCACGCTTCGCTGTACCAGACGCCGGGCGTGACCCTGCACCTGGGGGCGCCGGTACTGGAAATCGACCGCGCCCGCCGTGAGGTGATCACCGCTACAGGCAGCGTGGCGTATGACAAATTGGTCCTGGCGACCGGCTCTTATCCGTTTGTGCCGCCGATCGACGGCGCGCAAGGCGATTCGCGGCTGGTCTACCGCACCCTTGAAGACCTCGATGCCATCCGTGGCGCCGCCGCGAATGCGCGGCGTGGTGTGGTGGTCGGCGGTGGCCTGCTCGGCCTGGAAGCCGCCAACGCCCTGAAAAGCCTGGGCCTTGAAGCCCATGTGGTGGAGTTCGCGCCGCGCTTGATGCCGGTGCAACTGGATGACTTCGGCGGGCTGGCGCTCAAGGCGCAGATCGAGCGCCTGGGCGTGGGCGTGCATTTGTCCCGCGCCACTCAATCGATCAGCGCGGGCGAGCAGTACCGCTATCGCATGAACTTTGCCAATGACGAATTTCTGGAAACTGATCTTATCGTGTTCTCCGCTGGCATCCGCGCCCAGGACGCACTGGCCCGCCAGGCCGGCCTGGAGATCGGCCCGCGCGGCGGGGTGGTGATCAATGATGAATGCCTGAGCAGCGACCCGGACATCTACGCGATCGGCGAGTGTGCGTCGTGGAACGGCAGCCTGTTCGGCCTGGTCGCGCCGGGTTACCAGATGGCCCGAGGGGTGGCCGCCCTGTTGTGCGGGCAGACCGCCGAGCCCTTTGTCGGCGCGGACATGTCGACCAAACTCAAACTGCTGGGGGTGGACGTGGGTTCCATCGGCGACGCCCATGCACACACCCCCGGTGCGCGCAGCTACCAGTTCATCGACGAGGCCAGCGCCAGCTACCGGCGCCTGGTGGTGGACGCCAGCGGCAAGCAGGTGATCGGCGCGGTGCTGGTCGGCGACAACAGCTACTACGACACCTTGCTGCAGTACATGCAGAACGGCATTGCGTTGCCGTCCGAACCGGCCGGCCTGATCTTGCCGTCGTCCGCCGGCGCACCGAGCCTCGGCCCTGGCGCGTTGCCGGAGTCGGCCACCGTCTGTTCCTGCCATAACGTCACCAAAGGTTCGATTTGCGCGGCCATCGACAGCGGTTGCGCCGACCTCGGCCTGCTCAAGGCGCAGACCAAGGCCTGCACCGGTTGCGGCGGCTGCGCCGGTTTGCTCAAGCAGGTGTTCGAGCATGAACTGGTCGCCCGTGGCGTCAGCGTCGACAAGAGCTTGTGCGAACACTTCGCCTACACCCGCCAGGAGTTGTATGCCCTGGTACGCGTGGAAGGGGTGATCACCTTCGAAGAGTTGCTGGCCAAGCACGGCCGTGGCCACACTGGTTGCGATGTATGCAAACCGGCGGTGGGCTCGATCCTCGCATCGTGCTGGAACCAACCGATCATGGACGCCTCGCTGGTGCCGTTGCAGGACACCAACGACACGTTCATGGCCAATATGCAGAAGAACGGCACCTATTCGGTGGTGCCGCGTATTCCGGGCGGCGAAATCACCGCAGAAAAACTCATCGCCATCGGTGTGGTCGCGCAGAAATACCAGCTCTACACCAAGATCACCGGCGGCCAGCGTATCGACCTGTTTGGCGCGCAATTGCATGAGTTGCCGGACATCTGGGCCGAGCTGATCGACGCCGGGTTTGAAACCGGGCACGCCTACGGCAAATCCACGCGCACGGTGAAGTCGTGCGTCGGCAGCACCTGGTGCCGCTACGGTGTGCAGGACAGCGTGAAAATGGCGCTGCTGATCGAGGACCGCTACAAGGGCCTGCGTTCGCCGCACAAGCTCAAGTTCGCGGTGTCCGGCTGCACCCGCGAATGCGCCGAAGCGCAAAGCAAAGACGTCGGTGTGATCGCCACCGAGAAGGGCTGGAACCTCTACATCGCCGGTAACGGCGGCATGCGCCCACGCCACGCCGAGCTGTTCGCGACCGACCTGGATGACGCCACGCTGATCCGCTACATCGACCGCTTCCTGATGTTCTACATCCGCACGGCCGACAAATTGCAACGCACCTCGGTGTGGCGTGAAAGCCTGGAAGGCGGCCTGGATTTCCTCAAGGACGTGATCCTCGACGACAGCCTGGGCCTGGGCGCCGAACTCGAAGCGCAAATGCAACTGGTGGTCGACCGGTACGAATGCGAATGGGCCAATGCCCTCAAAGACCCGGAAAAACTCAAACGCTTCCGCACCTTCGTCAACGACAAACGCCCGGATCCGGACATCCATTTTGTCCACGAACGCGGCCAGCGCCGGCCGATCATGGCCGCCGAACTCAACCTGATTCCCGTCATCGAGGAGCTTGCCTGATGAGCCAGTCCAACACTTTGCGTAACCTTGCCACCTGGAAAAGCGTGTGCAGCGAAAGCGACCTGGTGAACAATTCCGGCGTGGTGGTGTGGTACGACGGCGCACAAGTCGCGCTGTTCTACCTGCCGGACGCGCCGGACCAGACCCTCTACGCCATCGACAACCATGACCCGGAATCCGGCGCGAACGTGATCGGCCGCGGGCTGGTCGGCAGTATCAAGGGCGATCTAGTGGTGGCTGCGCCGATCTACAAACAGCATTACCGTCTGGCGGACGGCCAATGCCTGGAGACACCGCAGCAGCGCTTGCGGGTATGGCCGGTGCGGTTGAATGCGGGGGTGGTGGAGTTGGGGGTGAGTTGAGGCGAGGTCGGCCGAAGGCGCCCATCCTCCAGCTGCCTGCGGCATGTGGAGAATGGGCGCGTGCCTATCCGCCGTCAGCGGTTGAAACGTTCAACCAGTGCGTATTGGGTGGACGCGGTGTGGGTCAGTTCCTTACTCAGGTCCGCGGATTGATGGGCCTGGACCGACGTCTGGTCGGCCAGTTCGGCGATGGTGGTGATGTTGCGGCTGATCTCTTCGGCCACCGCGCTTTGTTCTTCGGTGGCGGCGGCGATCTGGGTGGTCATCTCGGTGATGTGGGACACCGCTTCGCTGATGCCGACCAGCGCCTGGTCGGCCTCAAGCACCCGGGCCACGCCTTCCTGCGCCTGGCGCTGGCCGTGCTCCATGCTTTGTACAGCGTTGCTGGACGACGCCTGGAGCTTGGTGATCAAGTCATGGATCTGGGTGGTGGAGTGCGACGTGCGTTGCGCCAACTGGCGGACTTCGTCGGCGACTACGGCAAAGCCGCGGCCCATATCCCCGGCACGCGCCGCCTCGATCGCGGCGTTGAGGGCGAGCAGGTTGGTCTGGTCGGCGATGCCTTTGATCACGTCGACGACAGTGCCGATTTCGTCGCTGTCGCGGGCCAACTGCGCCACGGTGACACCGGTTTCGCCGACCACGGCGGAGAGGCGCTCGATGGCTTCGCGGGTATCGCGGGCCACCTCGCGGCCACGCCCGGTCAGCACGTTGGCTTGCTGGGTGGCATCCGCGGTGCGCTGCACGTGGCTGGCGACTTCCTGGGTGGTTGCGGCCATCTGGTTGACGGCGGCCGAGACCTGCTCGGTTTCGACGCGTTGACGGTCAAGGCCGGTCGAGCTGGCCGTGGCCAGTCGGTTGGATTGCCCGGCCAGCGCGTTGAGCTGCTCGGCACTGTCCTGCAGGCGGGTGAGGCAGGTCTTCAGCCGGGCGTTCTGGCTGAGGAACGCGGTTTCCAGGCGACCCTGGGGGCCGTGTTCATCGCTGTACATCTGCGCAATCAGCGCATCCGAGGTCGACGGTTCGACGCCCGAAAGCAAGCGTAACGTTGCACGCCGACGCACCTGCGCGCCGATCATGCTCACGGGCACCGCAACGGCTACCGCCACGGCCATGGCCAGCGGCGCACTGAGGAACAGCCCGCCCACGGCACCGGCAAGCCCGGTGGCGACGTAGGGCACGCTGTCGAATAACGTCGACAGCCAACTGTCCCGGCGCGAAACCGCCGATTTGTCCTGGCTCAAACGCCGGTAAAGCGCCTGGGCACGTCGGATCTCATCGGCGCTCGGCTTGACCCGTACCGACTCGAAGCCCACCACGCGGCTGCCTTCGAAGATCGGTGTGACGTAAGCATTGACCCAATAATGGTCGCCGTTTTTCGAGCGATTCTTGACGATACCCATCCACGGCAGGCCTTGCTTGAGCGCGCACCACATATGGGAAAAAACGGCTGACGGGACGTCGGGATGGCGCACGATATTCTGCGGGGCGCCGATCAACTCGGCGCGTTCAAAACCGCTGATATCGACAAAAGCATCGTTGCAGTAAGTGATCATCCCTTTAACATCGGTTGCGGAGATGAGCTTCTGCGAAGGCGCGAGCGAAATCTCGCGCTGTGTCACGGGTTGGTTATTGCGCATTCGACTACTCCCAGAATTGCCTGTAGGACATCGGCACCCGTTCAGATAAGTTGAAGACTGTTTGTCTGACAATCTCAAACAGCAACATTGCAGCGGTCGAAATCAGGTATTCAGCCCTGTCAGTTGGCGGCCGAAACGCGAAAGCACAAGACTTCAAACGCAAATGCCGGATAATGGCGGCCAATTTGAAGTTCGCTATTTTGGTAATCCCGTATGGAAATTAAGGTTAACTTTCTCGACAACCTTCGACTTGAAGCCAAGTTCGATGACTTCACGGTGATCGCCGATCAACCGATTCGCTATAAAGGCGACGGGTCGGCGCCGGGGCCATTCGATTACTTCCTGGCTTCGTCGGCATTGTGTGCGGCGTACTTCGTGAAGTTGTACTGCGAGACACGCAATATCCCCACGGACAATATCCGGTTGTCGCAGAACAACATTGTCGACCCGGAAAACCGTTACAACCAGATTTTCAAGATCCAGGTGGAATTGCCGGCAGATATCTCCGACAAGGATCGCCAAGGCATCTTGCGCTCTATTGACCGTTGCACGGTGAAGAAAGTGGTACAGGCCGGCCCTGAGTTCGTGATCGAAGAGGTGGAAAACCTCGACGCCGACGCCCAGGCCCTGTTGATGCCTAATTCCACTTCCGAGGCGGGCACCTACATCGTGGGCAAGGACCTGCCGCTGGAGCAGACCATCGCCAACATGTCGGGCATCCTGGCCGGCCTGGGCATGAAGATCGAGATCGCCTCGTGGCGCAATATCGTGCCGAACGTGTGGTCGCTGCATATCCGCGATGCCCATTCGCCGATGTGCTTCACCAACGGCAAGGGCGCGACCAAGGAAAGCGCGTTGGCCTCGGCGTTGGGCGAGTTCATCGAGCGCCTCAACTGCAACTTCTTCTATAACGATCAGTTCTGGGGCGAAGAACTGGCCAATGCGCCGTTCGTGCATTACCCGGACGAGCGCTGGTTCCAGCCTGGGCGCAAGGATGAACTGCCAGCGGAAATCCTCGACGCCTACTGCCTGAACATCTACAACCGCGACGGCGAGTTGCGTGGCTCGCACCTGTTCGACACCAACTCGGGCAATGAAGACCGCGGGATTGTGGCACTGCCGTTTGTGCGCCAGTCGGACGGCGAGGTGGTGTATTTTCCGTCCAACCTGATCGAAAACCTGTACCTGAGCAACGGCATGAGCGCCGGCAACACCCTGGCCGAAGCCCAGGTGCAGTGCCTGTCGGAGATCTTCGAGCGGGCGGTCAAGCGTGAAATCATCGAAGGTGAATTCGCCCTGCCGGATGTGCCGGCTGACGTGCTGGCCAAGTACCCGAGTATTCTGGCCGGGATCCAGGGGCTGGAAGCCCAGGGCTTCCCGGTGCTGGTCAAGGATGCCTCGCTGGGCGGCGAGTTCCCGGTGATGTGCGTGACCTTGATGAACCCGCGTACCGGCGGTGTGTTTGCCTCGTTCGGCGCGCACCCGAGCCTGGAAGTGGCACTGGAACGCAGCCTGACTGAATTGCTCCAAGGCCGCAGTTTCGAAGGCCTGAACGATCTGCCGCAGCCGACGTTCGAAGGTCACGCGGTGACCGAGCCGAACAACTTCGTCGAGCACTTTATCGACTCCAGCGGCGTGGTCTCGTGGCGCTTCTTCAGTGCCCGCTCGGATTACGAATTCGTCGAGTGGGACTTCTCCGGCCAGGGCGAAAACTCCAACGCCGAAGAAGCCGCGACGCTGTTCGGCATTCTCGAGAACATGGGCAAGGAATCGTACATGGCGGTGTATGAGCACCTCGGTGCCACCGCCTGCCGCATCCTGGTGCCGAACTACTCGGAAATCTATCCGGTGGACGACCTGATCTGGGACAACACCAACAAAGCCCTGTTTTTCCGCGCCGACATCCTCAACCTGCATCGCCTGGATGACGCGCAGCTCAAGGCCCTGGCCGAACGCCTGGTGGAAAGCGAACTGGACGACTACACCGATATCACCACCTTGATCGGCATCGAGTTCGACGACAACACCGCCTGGGGCCAACTGACCATCCTCGAATTGAAGCTGCTGATCTACCTCGCCCTGCAACAGTACGAGGAAGCGAAGGAAGCGGTGGAAATGTTCCTGCAGTACAACGACAACACCGTCGAGCGCGGCCTGTTCTACCAGGCGGTGAACGCGGTGCTGGAGATGGAACTGGATGAAGACCTGGAATTGGCGGACTACGAGGCCAACTTCCGGCGGATGTTCGGTAACGAGCGGATGGATGCGGTGATCGGCTCGGTCAACGGCAGCGTGCGCTTTTATGGGTTGACGCCGACCAGCATGAAGCTGGAAGGGCTGGACCGGCATCTGCGCTTGATCGAGAGCTATAAAAAACTGCATAGCGCGCGGGCCAACGTCACCCTGGCCTGACGCGGTACCCAGTGTGGGAGGGGGCAAGCCCCCTCCCACATTAGATATAGGCCAAGGCTTGCGCGAGGTCTGCGCGCAAGTCCTCCACATCTTCAACCCCCACCGACAACCGCACCAACCCATCGCCAATGCCCAATTGCGCCCGCGTCGCTGCCGGGATGCTGGCATGGGTCATGATCGCCGGGTGTTCGATCAGGCTTTCCACGCCGCCGAGGCTTTCGGCCAGGGCGAAGAGTTTGACGTGTTCCAGGAAACGCCTGGCGCCGGCCAGGTCGCTGTTCAATACCACCGAAATCATCCCGCCAAACCCGCGCATCTGCCGACGTGCCAGGGCGTGCTGGGGGTGCGAGACCAGGCCCGGGTAGTGAACCCGCGCCACCTGCGGTTGGTGTTCGAGCCAGCTCGCCAGGTCCAGTGCATTGCTGCAATGGCGCTCCATGCGCAGGGCCAGGGTTTTCACGCCGCGCAGGGTCAGGAAGGCGTCGAACGGCCCGGCGATGGCGCCGACCGAGTTCTGCAGGAAGCCCAGGCGCTCGGCCAGTTCGGGGTTGTCACCGACAATTGCGATGCCGCCGATCACGTCGGAGTGGCCATTGAGGTATTTGGTGGTGGAATGCACCACGATGTCGCAACCCAGCTCCAGCGGGCGCTGGATCCACGGGCTGGCGAAGGTGTTGTCGGCCACGCAGAGGATGCCGCGGGCGCGGCAGATGCGCGCGATGGCGCTGAGGTCGGTCAGGCTCAGCAGCGGGTTGCTGGGCGTCTCGACCCAGACCATGCGCGTGTCGTCCTGCAACGCGGCTTCAAACGCTTGCACATCGCTCAAGTCGACATAACTGAAACGATGCCCGGCGCTGCGTTGGCGCACCTTGTCGAACAGGCGGAAGGTGCCGCCATACAGGTCGTTGCCGGAGACGACATGGCTGCCGGCATCCAGCAACTCCAGCACGGTGGAAATCGCCGCCAGCCCCGAGGCAAAGGCAAACGCCTGGCGGCCGCCTTCCAGGTCGGCCACGCAGCGCTCCAGGGCGAACCGCGTGGGGTTGTGGGAGCGGCCATAGTCGAAGCCCTTGTGTACGCCGGGGCTGTCTTGCCGGTAGGTGGAATTGGCGTAGATCGGCGGCATCAGCGCGCCGGTGGTCGGGTCGGGGGATTGCCCGGCGTGGATCACACGGGTGGCAAACGCGCTTTTATCGGGCTGACTCATGCAAGGGATCTCCGCAGGTGATTGAGCAGGTCGACACGGGTGATCAGGCCATGGAAGCCCGACGCGTCGGCGATGATGGCGACCAGGCCGCGATCCAGCTCCGCCTGCAACTCGGCGAGGCTGGCGCTGGGGTCGAGGGTGTGCAAGGTTTCGGTCATGGCGCTGGCGACGATCATGGAAAAGTCCGCGGCGTCGTGGTGCAGGCCCAGCAGGATGTCGGATTCGTCGATCACACCCACCAGTGCCTGGCCATTCACCAGCACCGGCAATTGCGAGACATCGGCCAGGCGCATGCGCTGGAAGGCCGTGAGCAGGGTGTCGTCGGGGCTGACGCTGATCACGCGGCCGTCTTCGAAGCGCCGGGCGATCAGGTCGCGCAGGTCGCCGTAGTGCTTGTAGTGCAGCAAGCCCGCGTCGCTCATCCATTGGTCGTTGTAGACCTTCGACAGGTAGCGCGTGCCGGTGTCGCAGACGAAGCTGACCACGCGCTTGGGCGCGGTCTGTGCGCGGCAGTAGCGCAAGGCTGCGGCGAGCAGGGTGCCGGTGGACGAGCCGCCGAGAATGCCTTCGGCCTTGAGCAACTGGCGGGCGTGGTCGAAGCTCTCTTCATCGCTGATGGAGTAGGCGTGGCGCACGCTGGACAGGTCGGCAATCGAGGGGACGAAGTCTTCGCCGATGCCTTCCACCGCCCAGGAACCCGGGGTGACCAGGGTGCCGCTGCGGCTGTACTCGGCCATCACCGAACCGACGGGGTCGGCCAGCACCATCTCCAGCGCCGGCTGCACCCGCTTGAAGAAGCGCGTCAGCCCGGTGAGCGTGCCGGCCGAACCGACGCCGACCACAATCGCGTCGAGGTCATGCTCGGTCTGCGCCCAGAGCTCCGGCGCGGTGCTGGTTTCGTGGGCGAGCGGGTTGGCCGGGTTATTGAACTGGTCGGCGAAGAACGAGCCCGGGATGTCCTTGGCCAGGCGCGCAGCGACGTCCTGATAGTACTCGGGGTGGCCCTTGCCGACATCGGAGCGGGTGATATGCACTTCGGCGCCCATGGCCTTAAGGTGCAGCACCTTTTCGGTGGACATCTTGTCGGGCACCACCAGCACCACCCGGTAGCCTTTCGCCCGGCCCACCAGCGCCAGGCCCAGCCCGGTGTTGCCGGCGGTGGCTTCGACAATCGTGCCGCCGACGCGCAGACGGCCGTCGCGCTCGGCGGCGTCGATCATGGCCAGGCCGATGCGATCCTTGATCGAGCCGCCGGGGTTTTGCGATTCGAGTTTGAGAAACAGCGTGCAGGGGCCGGTGTCGAAGCGGCTGATCCGCACCAGCGGAGTGTTGCCGATCAGTTCAAGCACGGCGGGGCGGGCAAGCGTGGGCATGTCGTCACCTGGGTGTAGGGTGGGGGGACAGCAAACGGCAAAGCGTGGCTTGGAACATAGGCCGCTATTGCACGGGTCGCAACTGCGCGGTCGGCCGGCTGTCTTTTTTTGGCGCATGAGCGAAGGCTCGGTGCGCCATCGGTGGGCAGTCTTGCCGCGCCGCCTGGGCGCGAACCCGCGCAATCGTTGGGTGTGCGCAGCTGGCCTGGGGTTTGCTAGAAACAAATCCAAACTTGGATACAAGATGGAGACCCTTATGCACAGCGTTATCGGCTGGACCCTCGGCGAATGGCGTGAGGCCTATCGCAACGGGACGATCACCCCGGACATCGTGCTGACCCTGGCCGCGCAATACGCCGCCGCCGACAACGCCTGGATCGCCCGTGCGCGGCCTGAACAACTGACGGCGCAGTTGGCGCAATTGAGCGAGCGGCTGGCGGCGGTCGGGGGCGATATGACCCAGTTGCCGTTGTATGGCGTGCCGTTTGCGATCAAGGACAACATCGACGCGGCCGGTTGGGAGACCACGGCGGCGTGTCCGGAATTTGCCTACGCCCCGGCGTCGGATGCGAGCGTCGTCGCCAAGCTGCGTGCGGCCGGTGCGATCCTGATGGGCAAGACCAACCTCGATCAGTTCGCCACCGGCCTGGTGGGCACCCGCTCGCCGTATGGCGCGGTGGTCAACAGCTTCAATCCGGCGTATGTCAGCGGCGGTTCCAGCTCCGGTTCCGCCTCGGTGGTCGCCCGGGGTTTGGTGGCGTTCTCCCTGGGCACCGACACCGCCGGCTCCGGTCGGGTGCCGGCGGGGTTCAACAACATCGTCGGGTTAAAACCCAGCAAAGGCCGCCTGTCCAATACCGGCCTGGTGCCTGCGTGCCGCACGGTGGATTGCATCTCGGTGTTTGCCTTGACCGTGGAAGACGCCGAATCCGTGGCGCAAGTGGCCGAAGGCTACGACGCGAGCGACGCTTATTCCCGCGCCAACCCCCATACCGCGCCGGTGGCGGTGGGGCGTGCGATCAAACTCGCCATTCCGGCGACCCTGGAGTTCTTCGGCGATACCCAGAACCAGGCCGTATTCGAGCAGGCCGTCGAGCGCTTCAAGGCGTTGGGTGCGCAGATCACCCCAGTGGATTTCAGCCCGTTCAAGGCGCTGGCGGACCAGTTGTATTTCGGCCCATGGGTCGCCGAGCGCACGGTCGCCCTGCACAGCATGCTTGAACAGCAGCCGGACGCGATCAACCCGGTGGTGCGCGGCATCGTCGAAAACGGGCTTGAGTACAGCGCCTGCGACGCCTACAAAGCCGAATACCTGCGCGCCGACCTGAGCCGGCGTATCAACGACACGCTGGCGGGCTTCGACGCATTGCTGGTGCCGACCTCGCCGACGATTCGCACCCAGGCCGAGATGGCGCTGGAGCCGGTGCGCTACAACTCGCAATTCGGCTATTACACCAACTTCACCAACCTGGCGGACCTGTGCGCGCTGGCGCTGCCCGCCGGCTTGCGCGCAGATGGCTTGCCCAGCGGCGTCACCTTGTTGGCGCCGGCCTGGCATGACACGGCCCTGGCCCATTTGGGCAAGCGCTGGCAAGCCGGCCTCGGCCTGCCGCTGGGCGCCACTGCGCGCGAGTTGCCCGCACCGGCCGCACCAACCCCCGCGCCCGGCAGCGTGCGCCTGGCGGTGGTCGGCGCGCACCTGAGCGGCATGCCGCTGAATTTCCAACTGACCACGCGCAATGCGGTGCTGGTGGAGCAAACGCTGACCGCCGACAGCTATCGACTCTACGCGCTACCGGGCACCGTGCCGCCCAAGCCTGGGCTGGCCAGGGCGGACAGCGGCCGCTCGATCATCGTCGAGCTGTGGGACATGCCCATCGCCCGCTTTGGCGAGTTCGTCGCCGAAGTCCCCGCACCGCTGGGCATTGGCAACCTGAGCCTGACCGACGGGCGCAGCGTCAAAGGCTTTATCTGCGAACCCTGGGCCCTGGCCGATGCGCTCGACATCACCGAATTCGGCGGCTGGCGCGCCTTTATCGCGAGCCGGGGCTAAGCATGCCGGGCTCAACCCTGAAAAATCCCAAGGCGCGCCCCGACAGCCTGGCCGAACGCATCTACGCGCAGCTCAAGGCGGATATCTTCGACTTTCGCCTGCTGCCGGGCGACCGCTTCAGCGAAGGCGAAGTGGCCGAGCGCATGAACGTCAGCCGCACCCCGGTGCGTCAGGCGCTCTATCGTCTGGAGAAGGAAGGTTACCTGGAGGTGTACTTCCGCAGTGGCTGGCAGGTGAAACCGTTCGACTTCACCTACTTCGAAGAGCTGTATGACCTGCGGATCATTCTGGAACTGGCGGCGGTCAACCGTTTATGCCTGATGGATGAACCGCGCCCTGCGCTGTTGCAAGGGTTACAGGCGATCTGGCAGGTGGAGGAGGGCGAACGCCAGCAGGACACCCAGGAGGTGTCCGCGCTGGACGAGCGCTTTCACTGCGCCCTGGTGGAAGCCACCGGCAACCGCGAAATGGCGCGCATGCACTACGCCATTACGGAAAAAATCCGCATCATCCGCCGGCTCGACTTTACCCAGGCATCGCGGATCGCGGCGACCTACGAAGAACACGCGCAGATACTCGACGCTATCCTGCAACGGCGCGGTGAAGAGGCGCAGCAGCTGCTCAAGCGGCATATCGAACTGAGCAAGCAGCAGGTGCGCAACATCACGTTGCACCGGTTGCAGGTGGCGCGGGACACTCAATCAACCGGCTTCACAGCAACGCTTGCAGACGGCTGACGGTGGCATCGCCGGCCCGCTGCATCGGTGCGCGCAATTCACTGCCGATCAGCCCCTGCAAGGCCAGCGCCGCCTTGACCGGTGCCGGGTTGGGCTCCATAAACAACGTATCGATCAACGGCAGCAACTGGAAAAACGTCTGCCGCGCCTCGCTCAACTGGTTATCCCGCACCTGCTGCCACAGCGCCACGAACCGCTCGGTGTGTACATGTGCCGACGCTGCGATCGCCCCAGTGGCGCCAAGGCACAACGCGTTAAAGATCTGGATGTCCTCGCCACACAGCACATCCACCGCCCCACTGGCCAGCAGCGCCAGGGTATTGCCCAGGTTGCCGCCACAGTCCTTGACCGCGACGATGCGCGGATGGGCGACGATGTTCAGCAGCGTGGCCTGTTCGAAGGTCGCGCCGGTGCGATAGGGAATGTCATAGAGAATGATCGGCACACCGGAGGCGTCGGCCACCGTGCGGAAGAACGCTTCAAGGCCGCTCTGGGACGGACGGATATAGCTGGGCGCCGGCACCAACAGCCCGGCCACCGGGCGTTTGAGGATTTCGCCCTGGAACTGCAACAGCTCAATCTGGTTATATCCCGCCAGGCCCATCACCACGCGGTGCGCCGGCACCCACTGCAACACCGCATCCAGCACCGCCAGTTGTTCCTGGCGGCTCAACGCCGCGGCTTCGCCCGTGGTGGTGCAGACCATGATCCCGGCCACGTGCTTTTCCAGCAGATGCTCAACCAGCCGGCGCAAGCCGATAAAGTCGATGGCGCCGTCCTGAAACGGCGTGACCACGGGAACCCAGATACCTTGAAACGCTGACATGCACTCTCTCCTGATGATTGACCGATTAAGTCACCGTCAGAAGGGCAGAAGGAATTGTGCAAGAGCAGGGTGTCCGTCGCGCTCAATGTCCTGTCAGCTCATCTGACGGGACAGCGCGCCCCGGTCACATGAGCGACTGTTTCTTCGATTTGAGGGCGCGCGCAACGCAACCTTGCGCCTTGGCGATCAAGCCAATGACGGAAAGGTTAACGAAAGACGTTGCAAGCATGAGCTGACACACCCTGAATGAGGGCTCCATCTTCAGGGGGTGTGAGTAAATGTGTCAAGCCCTGCGTAGTTACCGGCAGGTTGCACGGCCCAGGCACTTGAACAGTGCCTGGGCGGTGAAACGATCGTTGTCGGTCAGGGATTAGCCACTGCGGCCTCAATCGCGGCAATGTCGATCTTGGTCATGGTCATCATCGCCTCGAAGGCTCGCTTGGCCGTCGCCGGGTCGGCATGGGTCACGGCGGCCGACAACACACGCGGCGTGATCTGCCACGACAGGCCCCACTTGTCCTTGCACCAACCGCAGGCACTGGCCTGGCCACCGTTGTCGATGATGGCGTTCCACAGCCGATCAGTCTCGGCCTGGTCATCGGTAGCCACCTGAAAGGAAAACGCCTCGGTGTGCGGGAATGCCGGACCGCCATTCAGGCCGAGACACGGGATGCCCAGCACGGTGAACTCGACGGTCAGAATGTCGCCTTGTTTACCTGCGGGATAATCCCCCGGCGCGCGGTGTAACGCTTTCACCGCACTGTCCGGGAAGGTCTTGGCATAAAACGTCGCAGCGTCCAGGGCGGTGCCGTTGTACCAGAGGCACAGGGTGTTTTTGTTGTTCATGTTCGGTCTCCACGGTGAATGGGTGTGTGGAGTTTAGATCAGGGTGAAGGGCGGATGCGGTGTTGCGAACCGAGTACCGCGGCCTCGCCGACAGAGGCCGCATACAAAATCAGCATGCTGGGGCCAGCAACACCCACGATTCTCTCAAGCCGATCGTCAAGGACGAAGAACGCGCAGATGAGCAAAACGTCTGCGCGCCCTCAACGCCACCGTCACGAACCACGTTGCTCGCTGACAGGCGCATGCTGCGCCATCAGCTGCGCGACCCAATCGATGAACACGCGCACCTTGATGCTGATATGCCGGTTCGGCGGAAATGCCACGTAGATCGGCATCGGATCGAGACGCCAGCCCTTGAACAGGGGCACCAATTCGCCGCGTGCTTCGTAGGTCGTGGACATGTACTTGGGCAGCCAAAGCACACCCAGCCCGGCCAGGCCGGCCGCGAGGTAGGCGTTGCCATCGTCGACTGCCAGCGCATAGCGGCCTTTGACCTGGAGGCTCTCAGCGTGGTTGCGCATGGAGTAGGGCAGCGCTTTACCGGTGCGCGCCCACAAGAAGCCGACGATACGGTGTTGCGAATCTTCCAGCTCCCGCGGATGCGCGGGGATACCGACGCGGGCCAGGTAGCTCGGTGCGGCGAAAACGCCAAGCTGGAGGTCGCCAACCTTCCGGGCCATCAGCGACTGATCCTTTATCTCGCCGCCGCGCACCACGCAATCGATGTTCTCACCGATCATATCCACGATCCGGTCGCTGACGCCCATGTCGATCTGGATGTCCGGGTAGCGCAGGTAAAACTCGGGCAATGCGGGGACTAGAATCATGCTGGCCAGCGGGCTTGGCACATCCACTCGTAATCGCCCCCTGGGCAGCGTCGAGGCGCCGGACAGGCTGGTCTCGGCGTCGTCCATGTCGGCCAGCAGTCGTAACACTCGCTCGTAATAGACTGCACCGTCGGCCGTGACGTTGACTTTGCGCGTGGTGCGGTTAAGCAATTTAACCCGCAACCGTGCCTCCAACTGCTGTACCAGTTGTGTCACGGTGGTCTTGCTCATGTGCAGTGTTTCGGCCGCTTTGGTGAAGCTGCCAGTTTCCACCACGCGAGCAAACGCCTGCATCGCATCAAAACGGTCCATTGCTAACCCCCGCTCTCGATTGGATTGTTTGGATTTTACAAACAGTGCTGGCTAAGGTTGCGTGTTTATCGCCCAGGTACAAGTCCATACAGTCTCTGCATCGTTAGTTCCGGGTCGGCTTTGACCCATTGATGGAGGCACCTATGACGCAGCGTGATGTTGTTTTTCCACCTGGACGCCAGGCGCTTTACGAGCGCAATCGCTATTCGCCGGCGATCAAGTCCAATGGTTTTTTATTTGTGTCGGGGCAAGTCGGCAGCCACGAAGACGGCTCGCCCGAACCCGATCTGGAGGCCCAGGTCCGACGCGCGTTCACCAACCTGAATGCAATCCTGGTCGCTGCCGGTTGCACCTTCGACGATGTGATTGACGTCACCGTCTTCATCGTCGATCCCGAGTCGACGTTCGAGACGATCTGGAAGGTTGTGCCGGAGTTCTGGGGCCGGGCGCCACACCCGACGCTGACCGGCGTGGGTGTCACGTGGCTGTATGGTTACCAGTTCGAGATCAAGGTGATTGCCAAGCTGCCGGAAGGCACCGGGGGATGATCTGGCCAGTGATTACGCAAGGGCGCGGTACCGAAAGCGCTTCATCCTGAACCGTTGGGCTGTGACAGCGCGCACGTCACACTGCCGCAGTTGCAAGTGTTCTGGAACGCCAGGCAAAAGCCAACACCATCAGCAGCCCCAGCCCCGCCATTGCTGCCCCGGCCAGGGAAATCGCCGGATAACCCAGCCCGGCATTGATCACCGCTCCGCCCAGCGCCGCACCAATCGCGTTGCCTAAGTTGAAGGCACCGATGTTCACCGCCGAGGCCAGATTGGGCGCGTCCTTGGCCGCTTCCATGACGCGCATCTGCAGCGGCGGCACCAGGGCGAAGCTGGCGATACCCCATATCAGGATGGCAACGGCGGCCGGCAGCGGCCAACGCATCAGTACGGTGAACGCGAGCAAGACGAGAATAAGCACGCTCAGCGAAACGATCAGGGTGCGATCTATCGAGCGGTCGGCGGCCTTGCCGCCCCACATGTTGCCCAGCGTCAACCCGACACCGAACAGCACCAGCATGGCGGTGATGTAGGCGGTGGACGCGTGGGTCTCGCTGCTGAGGATCGGCGCGATGTAGGTGAAGACGGTAAACATTGCCCCCGAGCCGACGACAGTGAGGGCCAGCGCCCCCAGCACCGGGCCACGGCCCAATACCCGAATTTCGGCCAGTACACCGCCGCTTTGCGGCGCCGGCAGGTTGGGCAGGGCGAACCATAACGCAGCCATGGCCACCACACCGAGGCCGGTAATCCCCCAGAATGCGCTGCGCCAGCCGAACAGTTCGCCGAACCAGGCGGCCAGCGGCACACCGCCGATGGTCGCCAGGGTCAGGCCCATGAACATGGCCGCAACCGCTCCGGCACGTTTCTGCGGGGCAACCACGCTGGCGGCGACGATGGCGCCGACGCCAAAGAACGCACCGTGGTTCAGTGAGGTCACCACCCTGGCGACCATGAGGCTGTAGTAATCGGTCGCCAGGGCTGACATCAGATTCCCCAGGGTGAAAATCGCCATGAGTCCGATCAGCAGATAGCGCCGTGGAATCCTGCCGGTGGTCAGGGTCATCAGCGGCGCGCCGAGCAGTACGCCCAGGGCGTATGCACTGACCAACAGACCTGCGGCGGGAATGGAAACACCGAGATCCGCCGCGATGCCCGGCAACATGCCCATGGGGGCGAACTCGGTAACGCCGATGCCAAAGGCACCCATGGCGAGTGCGACAAGTGGTGGATTGATACGCATGGAAGGCTCCTTATCTATGCCGCCAATGCTACGATTCAGCCTTTTCAGGCGGTAGATAGCATTTTTGGCAATCACCTTTGCGTAAGGGGCACAAATGGACTTCAACGGCAGATCGGGTGAAATGGGCGTGTTCGTCAGCGTGGCGCAGGAAGGCAGCCTGTCGGCCGCCGCGCGGACATTGGGGCTGACACCCTCGGCGGTCAGTCGGATCATCGCCCGTACTGAACAGCGTCTTGGCACTCGGCTGCTGTTGCGCACCACCCGATCGCTCACCTTCACCGCCGAGGGTGAGGCGTTCCTGCGCGGTGCCCGGCGCATCCTGGCCGACATGGCCGAGGTCGAAGAAGCCATCGCCGACCAGGGCGTCCCAAGGGGGCGATTGCGCGTCAGCGCCGCGCTTGGTCATGGGCGGCTGGCCATCGTGCCCTTGGTGGCGGCATTCAGCGCGCGCTACCCGAACATCGTCGTCGACCTCACCCTCGGCGACGAAGTGGTCGACATTCTCGGCGGCCAGGCCGACGTGGCGGTACGTTTTGGTTATCTGCCCGACAGCCCGCTGACCGCACGCAGGATCGGCGCCACCGGCCAGGTAGTGGTGGCATCGCCCGCGTATCTGCAGCGCCACGGCATCCCCCTGGAACCGGAGGATCTACTGCGGCACAACTGCCTACGCTTCAACTTCCGACGTGCCGAACCCAACTGGCCATTCATCCGCGACGGAAAAGCGTTTTCCCTGAAGGTCAGCGGCAACATCGAATGCAGCAGTGGCGAAGCGCTGGCCCAACTCGCGCGAGTAGGTGCCGGCATTGCGCGTATCGGCGAATTCAGCGTGAGCGAGGACCTGCAGCGTGGCGATCTGATACCGCTGCTGGAAACCTGGAACCCCGGCGACGAGGAACCGATTCATGCGGTGTTCGTGGGTGGCTCGGCAATGCCGGCGCGGGTGCGGTTGTTCGTGGACTTCCTGCTGGAACATCATCGGATGTAGGTGCTGGCGTTAGCTGATCCTTGCGGGTACTCGCGCGATGCTGTTTGCATTAAGCAAATAGTGACCAACACCCGAATCCAAACTCATTCGAGTGCTAATAGAATGTTGCGCAGCAGCTGATGAAGTACCGAACATGAATTGTATTCGACCGCCGAGCAATAAACTTATTGGCTCGGAAGTGGTCGTTTTGGGTGAAGTGCCGGGGCCAACTGCGAAGCACTGTTTTAGCTGCGCTTAAGCGTGACTTTGTTGTCCGATTCACTCACTATCTTATAGTTGCCTCTTAACTTTTTTAACACACTAAGGCTTCTCACCGAAACGGCCATGGATATAGCCGCCGAAGTTGCTGCGGCCCCTAGAACGCTGAGGGCTCCGCCTGACCCGGCAACCGCTGCGAAGCCAGCAACCGGTGTGGCAACACCACCCGTACCGACGGTGGCTATGACGCCATAAAAGACTATGCATATAGAACCAATGGCCACAGCCCATGCAACCGTGCCGGTAGCCTTTATCCGAATGGTTTTTTTTGCAAGATCGCCTTCAATCACGATGGTGTCTTCATTACGGTTTACCGCGTCGGCTAGTTCTTTCTCTGTCGTTACGCTCATTGCTTGTCCTTCGTTTTTTTATTGCCGGCAATAATGAACCCGATGATCAAAAAAAGAATAATGATCGGTGGAAAAGCTACGCACAAAGCAATTGCGCCAAGTAGCAGCAGCCCGCCGATTATCACCCCTACCATTTCCCCTAAAAGTGGAAGCAATAGCTTGAACATAACGACGGCTAAAATAATTCCGGCTATTACGACAATAATCATGTGCGGCCTTATGTGGGTTGTGTTGGTTTTTAGAATATGTTTGTCGGGTCTGCACTAAAGGCCGTACCCCGGAATGATCCGGAAAGCGTCGATTGAGCATCCATGTCCGTCGCGTGAGTTGCTGATCTTCCAGTTTGAAATCCCATCGCGATCCTGCGTACTTTGCTTGTCTGATACTTGGTTGGGCTTCTAAAATCCCCCTTCGCACGCTCAGGTTGTCGGCTGTCGCCCACCATTCTTTAGTTTTAAGGCATCCTTGCCTGACCGCGTATGCCCTGCCAGTCATTCCCAATCCCCTCAATGATTAATGATCTGCACTTCGCGGTACTCAAATAACAGTTTGAGGTGTCGAGGGCGAGGCACAGCCATTGAGCACGCTAGGGTTAGAGCAGCCCTTCGTTATTCAGCTTCAAGCGCGCATAGAAGAGAATCGCAACCGCGGGAATCAAGGCCGAGTAGCCGGGCTTGACTGCACTTTTCAGGTTCGTAACCGCCGCCTTGATGCGCTCGGTCGAAACCAGATGAGTGAGGGAGGGCAATCGCGTTGCAGATGCCAGCGTTAACTCCTTGTTCTTACTGGTCAGCGTTGAGTGCGCCTTGCGATACACAGGGGCCGGTGCGCTAGGGGTCGAGAAGTAAGACGTAACGGTCAGGCTTGCCGCCAACGCATCGACCTGCTCAAAGTAAGCTTTCTCGGACATGACCTCCAAATGCTGGGCAATGTCGTGTTTTGACGCGAGTACATGACCCTCACCGAAAGAAGAGTGGAAGCATTTGCTGATGAGCAACCCCTCCATCTCAATCACCCGAGCACAATCGTGCAACTCGTCTACCAAGTCGTAGTGTTCTGTCAGCATGAGCAGGATCTGTAGATACTTGAGACCGCGTCTACGCGCCAGGTTGGCCAAGCAGTGGCCGCCCAGTAGTTGGAATTCCTTGGTCAGCAGATACAGTGAATGGTCGGTCTCAAGGGTCGTCCAACTGCTGCTACGCAGGTGCTTGGCGACTTGATTGCGGATTCGATCGCTGGTCAGTTCGAGCAGGTCATAAATGAAATGGTCGGTCACGACCGGATCGGGATTCTTGATGATCAGTTGGGGCTGATTCGACGCCGGCAGGCCACTTTTGTAGCCATGGAAGCCTGATGCCCTGAGTACTTGCTCCAGACGCGGCCAATAGTCTGTATGACCGAAGGACTCCATCCGAACGTTTTTGCAGTTACCGATTGGCTGGCGACCCGCGCTGCTTTCGCCCATATTCAACCGCAGAACGTCGTCATCTTTTGAGTAAGCATTGTACAGCCTGCAGTTTGTGCGTTTGCGGATGGCTCGAGCCTCGTCTCCCGACAATTCGGCAGCCGCCGCCATCAACAACACATCGCCAATTTCAAGATCGTGATCAGTTGGCCTGTCGAGTAGATCGAGTAGCGCACTCACGACGACCCGCCCGCCGAGCGAGTGCCCGACCAGATTGACCTTCGACACGTAGGGGTGATGTTTGAGCAGGTAGCCCTCAAGTTGCGAGAGCAGTGTCTTGCCCATGGCGGTGGCGCGCTTGCGGCTGGTGTTGAAGTGGACGGCGCGATCGGCCACTGCTGCCGCGGTACCCGCGAAGATGTTCAACCGAGCCATTGCCGCCACGCTACTGCTGGATAACTTATCGAACTGGCTCCAATGACCGGAAGGCCAGAACGCAAAGATGTTGATGCACTCGTGGAGGGATGACGGGATACATTTGCTCAGCGCGCACCGGTCTTCTATATCGTGGCCGGCTGAGTAGCCGTGGATAAAGATGTTGGCGACCTCGCCGGAGCGGTGGGGCAGGGTCAAGAACTTGAAGTTGTGGCTCACGCGACGTCCTTGTAGCAAATCGTAGATGAGCGAATGGTGGCATTTGGCTATTGCTGTTGTAAACGGATGTTTAGGTACAAAGGCGCGGGGCTAGACCTCTACTCAGTAGGGCCTGAACGTGGCTTGCTGCTTATTCGTCCCGAAAACGCGGTGTTAGCAACCCATGAGGCCGACAGGCAACACCGCGCGTATCCCGCCGCCTTGAGAACGCCATTCAAGCCCTCCGCGCCATCAGCAACACCGTCGCCGCCGCAGACAACAACCCCGCGCAGCAGCGATTGAACAACCGCTTGCCCCGTGGCTCGGCGAACCAGCGGCGCATGTGCAGGCCCATATAGGCGTAGAGGCTGATGGCGATCCATTCCAGCACCAGGAACAGTGCGCCGAGCAGGGCGAACTGTGGGGTGATGGGCTGGCCGGGCACCACGAACTGCGGGAGAAAGGCGGTGAAGATCAGGATGGCTTTCGGGTTGCCCGCCGCTACCAGAAACTCCTGACGCGCCAACGCCCATGTTCCTACCTTGGCCGTAACCGATTCGCTCTGCGCCTGCGGATCGGCCCGCCACAGTTGCAACGCCAGATAGAACAGATACGCCGCACCGACGATCTTGATCGCGTAGAACAACAACTCCGACGTTTGCAGCACCACCGCCAACCCGGCGGAGGCGAGGGCGATCATGCCGGCGAAGGCGAGCAGGCGGCCGATGCCGGCGAGGCAGGCAGTGCGGTAGCCGTAGCGCGTGGCGTTGCTGACGGACAGCAGGTTGTTGGGACCGGGTGCCATGTTCAGGGCGAAGCAGGCGGGTAGGAAGAGGACGAGGGTGGTGAGGTCCATGGCGGTTCCGGGTTCTGGCGGGGAGGGTCGAGGATAAAGGGGCTTGAGGGGGGAAGACAATCCATGTCCTAAAGTTTGCCCCCTTGACGTCGATAACCGCTGTGAACCACTCAATCATGGACCGATGAAATGGTACTTACCCTCAGTTCTACCTATATCCCGCCCGCCAATACCACCTTACGCCTGCCGACCAGATACTCGTGGCCAAGCCTCTGACGGACCTCGCGAAGGACGCCGTGGCCAGCGCCGGCCCGGCGGCTGTCTACCATCCCAGCGCAGACGCTGAACCAATGCAGTCGCTGGAGGCTATCGATACGTGGGTCGGCCGCTCGGCATCACGAGCGCTTCCTCGGATCATCGAGATCGCCAAAGGCGCGCAAAGCGTGCTGAACGCCACGTTCAAGACATTCCAGTCAACGCTGGCGGCGACTTATCCGGATTTGGCCGGCACGAAATACGGCTTTACGGTGGAGGTCGATGGCGCGTTGAAGGTGCTCAATGAAGCCGGTCAGCTCAGCAGTTCGCAGAGCACGGATGAAACCCGCGTTCGTGCGTCTTTTGCGCCTGCCTGAAGATCGAGAACGGCTACCCGAGCGGCCTCATCAGCGTCAGAAACTGTACTTCGCCGTCACCCCAAAGCTGCGCGGGTTGCCGTAGGTGTCGGTGGAGCCCCAGATCGTGCTGTTGCCGATCGCCGAGTAGTAGGTGCGGTCGAAGATGTTGTTGGCGTTCACTTGCAGGTCCAGGTGCTGGTTCAGTTGGTAACCGGCCATCACGTCCGCCACCGCGTAGCTGCCTTGCTCCAGGCGATAGCTGCCGTTGGTGAGGGCGATGTCGTTGTACATGCGGCTCTGCCAGTAGACGTTGCCACCGATGCGCAGTTTTTCCAGCGGGCCCTGGAAGCGGTAGGACGTGGTGAGTTTGAACAGGCGCTCCGGTGTATCGGAGCTGAAGCGCTGGTTGTCATTGGCCGGGTCGCTGTCCTTGATGAAATGCGCGCGGGTGTAGGTGAAGCCGCCGCCGACTTGCCAGTTTTCGGTGAGGGCGCCTTGCAGTTCCAGGTCGATGCCCTGGCTGCGCACCAGGCCGGCGGCTGCGTAGCAGGTGAGCACCGGGCAACCAGCCTGGGTGGCGGCGGTGGTGGCGCGGTTTTTCTGGTCGATCTGGAACACCGCCAGGCTGGCGTTGAGCGCACCGTTGAAATATTCGCCCTTGATGCCGACTTCGTAGTTTTCGCCCACGATCGGTTCCAGCACCTTGCCCGAGAGGTCCTTGCTGCTTTGCGGGTTGAAGATGTCGGTGTAGCTGGCGTAGACCGAGTGGTGCTCGTCGAGGTCGTAGATCACCCCGGCGTAGCGCGTCAGGTTGCGGGTGACTTTGTAGTCGCCGTCCTGGCTTTGACGGTCGTCATAGTCGTACCAGTCCAAGCGTGCGCCGAGGATCACCTTGAGCGGGTCGGCCAGGTTGAGGCGCGTGGTCAGGTAGACGCCGTCCTGGGTGGTGAGGGTGTGGGTTTTGCCGTTGCGCTGGAAGTCGGGTTTGGCGCCGTTGAGCGGGTAATTGGTGTCGTAAGGGCTGTATTCCTTGGAGGTGGCGTCGTAGATGCGTTTGCTGGTGCCGACCACCACTTCGTGGGTGCGGCCGAAGGCGTCGACCGGGCCGCTGGCGAAGGTGTCGAAGGCGTACTGTTTGTCGTCCTGATGCGACTGGTAGGCGGTGCGCGCCAGCTCGGTCTGGTAGCGCGATTGGTAACTGCCGGTGAACACGCCGTCCAGCTGCGACGCGGAGCCGGCGACGTTGAGTTTCCAGCCATTGTCGAAGCGGTGCTGGACGTCGCCGAATACAGTGTTGATCGTCAGCTCCTTGTTTTCCCAGTCGCTGCCGGGGTTGGTGGAGCGGGGCAGGTTCAGGTGATGGCCATCGGTGCCGATGGGCAGGCCGCCCCAGAAGAAGTTGGTCTGGTCTTCCTGCCGGGAGAAACCGAGGGTGGCAGTGGTGTCTTCGCTGAGGTCGGCTTCGCTGATCGCGTAGAACAGGCCGTGGTCGCTGGTTTCGTTGTCGCGGAAGCTGTTGGCGTCGCGGTACGAGCCGACGACGCGGCCGCGCAGGGTGCCGCTGTCGTTCAAGGCGCTGGAAGCATCGAGCTCCATGCGATAGTCATCCCAACTGCCGGCCGCGCCAGTGATCGACACCTGCGGCGTAGCGGTGGGGCGCTTGCGCACGAAGTTGATCGCCGCCGAAGGGTTGCCGGCGCCGGTGACCAGGCCGGTCGCGCCGCGGATCACTTCGACCCGGTCGAACATCGCCAGGTTGGGCTGCACGCTGTTGGCGTAGCCCGAGTAGGCGCTGGGCAGACCATCGAACATCATGTTGTCGATGTCGAAGCCGCGCGAGCTGTAGGTCTGCCGGCCGGGGCCGCTGGACTGGCTGAGGAACAGGCCGGGGGTGTTCTTGACCACATCGTTGACGCTGGTCATGGCCTGGTCGTCCATGCGCTGGCGGGTGATCACGGTCACGGCCTGCGGGGTTTCGCGCATGGTCAGCGGCAACTTGGTGGCTGTGGCCATAGCACCGGTGGTGTAGGACTGGGTGCCTTCGGTGGTCTCGCCGAGTGCCTGGCCGCTGATCTCGGTGGCGCCCAGTTCAAGCGGTGCCGCGGCCTTTTCGGTATCGGCCGCCAGCGTTGTCTGGGTGCCGCTGAGGCAGATGGCCAATGCCAATAGGCTGGGTGAAAAACGCGTACCGACAGGTTGTTGAACGGACATGAATCTGAGCCTCCCCCGAGCGCCATCCATGGCGAATAATAAACGTATTGATAATTATTCGCGCGAGTGTGGCAGATTGAATCCGCGCAAAAAAGACTTGGGGGAGAATTACTTAACAAATTTTTCACATCTGTCGGGGGGACAGATCACCCTCCCAGCGCGAAATCATCCGCCGCTGCGTGGGCTCGCGGGTGCCAATGGGCTGGCGCTCAAATCGACGGCACCGCGAAAAAAATCGCCGTCAGAATTCCATTCGCAGGCCCACGGTGCCTTGTCGGCCGTTGAGCATCTGGCTGTCCAGGTTGCGGTTATAGCCGACTTCGCTGTACAGGCTGACGCCCTTGGCCACCTCCAGCGTGGCGCCCAGACTCAGGCCCAGGGTGGTGGATTTCTGTTCGGTGTCGATGTCTGTCACACGGTTAAAGGTGACGGTGTTCTGCCCGGCGGCGCTGTGCCAGATATTGGCCCGCGCGTAGGGCTGCAACGGCAGGCCACGGACCTGATAGTCGCCGCGCAGGCGTATGCCCAGGCGCGTGGTGACGTTGGTGTCGGCGTTGTAGGCCACGTCGGAGATGCCATCGTTCTGACTGTCCAGTTTGGTTCGGCTCAGGATCAATTGAGCCTGCGGTTCAACCACCCAATCGGCGGTCATCTGGAACGGCCTGCCGACCTCGACGGATGCGGCGACGTTATGCCCGCGGGTTTTCATCTTCACCCCACGGTCCGATTCGTTATTGCCATCGAAACGGGTGCCCATCAGCACCAGATCGAGGTAGGCCTGGTTGGCGCCGATCAGTGTCCAGTAAACGCCCAGGCTGTCACCGCGCAAGGTGGTGTTGCCAGCGGCCTTGTCTTGCCAGCCGCCGTTGAAGCCTTTCACGTCACCTTTCAAGCGACTGTGGCCGACGAAGAAGCCGACTCGCTGCACCGCGCCGTTGGCGGTAGCGCTCGCGTACACGTCGGTACCGATCTGGAAGGCGGAGATCGAACTGTCCAGCGTCGGGCTCACCGTGCCGGCAAAGCTCTGGCGGCTGCTGTTGCCATACACACGCCCCCAACCGGCAGGAAACGCACCGGTCTGCTGTTGTTGGCGCTGATCGCCCATGCGTTCGTGATAGGTGCCCAGCATGGCCTGTACGATTTGTTGCGCGGCAGGAAACAACACCGCGTAGATCGGTACTTCCGGGCGATAGATCGGGATCGGCGTGAGGCCCGGATTGGTCGGCAGTTCAGGGGTGCCCACCACCGGTTCGGGGAGCGGCGTCACCGGGCCCGGCAGCGGCGCCACCGGCACTGAAGAGCGCAGGTAGTAGTTTTCGCCCGTGCCCGCGTTGTCGCCCCCTTTGAATAGGTAGTAGTCGAAGGCGCCTGCGGAAACCCGGTTTGCCAGGGTGAACTGGGTGCCGGCGCCGCTGGCGCCGTTGATTGCGCGGACCACCTGGATGCCGTCCTGCACGGTTTCGGCCCCCGGCCCGGCGAGATTGGTCACGCTGATAGCGGTGGTGCCGCTGATCTGGCCCGTGCCGATCACCAGCAAATCGCTGGGTGAGCCGTCGCTGCCCAAGACGCTTTGCAAGGCGAGTCGGCCAGCGTTGCCGTTGTAGTTCCCGTTCACCGTCAGGGTGTCGGTGGCGCTGGTACTGCCGGTGGTCATGTCGATCAGGCCGCCGTTGTTCAAGGTGACGGATTGGCCGGCGGTAAAGGGGTCGATCGAACCGCTGGTGACGGTCAATTTGCTCGAACCGTCGAGGCTCATGATGCCGCTGCCGGTTGCGCTGTCGCCCAGCACGAAGTCACCGCCCAGCTTGAGGTCCGAGCCGTTATCCAGCAGCACCTGTTCCCAGCCGGTATAGCGTGCGGGGACGTCGGTCTGGGTGTTGTCGAATGTGAGCGTGTCGTTACCCAGGCCACCATCCACCAAGGGGTTGGAGGACAGCGACGTTTCGTTGAGGTTTTTCAGCAGCGCGGTGTCGTCGTCGGCGCCCATGACGATCAAACCGTTGACCTTGCCGCCATCGTGCCAGATCAACTGGTCCTTGCCGAAACTGGCGAGGATTTGCCCGTTGACCGTGCCGCCGCTGACTTCAATCAAGTCATCGCCGCCGCTGGTGCTGATGTTGCCGCCGATGTAACTGGTGCCCGAGACGAGAATATGGTCATTGCCGAACCCGGTGACCAGATTGCCCAGGATGGTGCCGCCTTGCATGTCGAACACGTTGTTATCGAGCTTCATATCGACCCGGCCAATGGTGCCGCCTCTCATCGTGGCTCGGTCGCCATCTTCAAACGCCCCGGTGATGACCCCGCCGCTCATGTTGAAGATGTCCAGGCCATCGCCCTGGGCCAGGGACGCGATGGTGCCGCCGCTCATGGCAAAGCTGTCGATGCCGCCGCCTTGGCTTATTGCACCCGCTTGCCCACCGGTGATCTGCACCACATCCGCGCCTGCGCCTTGGGCGACCGAACCAGTGACGGTGCCCAGGTTGAGGCGGAAAATATTCGCGCCGTCGCCTTGGTTCAGCGCACCGTTGAGCGCCGCCGTCGGCCCGTTCACGTCCACCAGGTCGTTACCCGCACCAAAGGTGACATTGCCGTTGATGGCGCCGCTGCCGCTGATATTCAGGGTGTTGTTGCCACCGGTGTCGGTAAACCCCGGTGCCGAGGCACTGTCGCAGGTGGAGATATCGTCGCCGGCGCTGTTGTTGATCGTGCATGCGCCATAAGAGGGGAGTGGCCACGCCGTCACGGCGAGGATTGAGCTGATGCCCAGGTACAACAAAGAAGATGTTGGTGCGCGCATGACCCGTCCTCGTTCGAAGGGAACATCTCCCGGCACCTGGACAAGCAGGTGCGTTCGGACCATGGCAACAACGAACGATACGGATCAGGGAGTACCGGTTACCCGATTCTGAAAACATCGGCCAATGCAAAGGGTTGGCATGGCTTTCTCGACTGCGCCTTAAGCAGTGCAGGTTTTTTGCACCTTAGTCGCACATCAAACGGGCCGCCACTGTCAGAAATAACAGGTATAGACGAGTGGATTTCTAGACGAACACGATCTCATAGGGCTCGCGCATCCGCTCCAGCAACACCTGGGCGAGCATCGGCGCGAGCCCGATCTCCGGGTCTCCGGCCAGTTGGCTGGCATAGGCATGGGCCGCATGCAGCTTGCGCGCCACGCTCCAGGTGTCGAGGCGCACCTTGCGCGCACGCTGCCAGGGGATCATCGAACCTTCGCGCGCCGTCCAATGCCAGGCCCAGATCGGCAGCTCATACAGACGTGCCCCGACCAGGCTGCATGCCTTGGCGCTGGCACGGCCGACGGCGTCGTGGTCGGCGTTGCCGTCGTTGCGCCAGGTGCTGAAGACCACATCGCCGGGCTGCAGATATCGGGCGATGAGTTGGCTCATGGGGTGTTCGCTGGCGGCCAGCGCGTCATCGCGAAAGCCGCCGCGAATCCACTTCAGGCTGTGCAGCGGCATGCCCAGCCGGCGCAGCGCTTCGACGCTTTCCTGGGGCCGCACCACGCTCAAGCGCCTCGCCGGCCAGACATTCGAGCCGGGGTGGCTGGCGCTGCCGTCGGTGATGGAAATCAACAGCATCGGGTGTTCGAGGGTGCTCAGCCGTTGCAGCAAACCGCCACAGGCCAACACTTCATCGCCGGGGTGGGGCGCGACGATGACCACTCGCGCACCCGCAGGCACCAGCGAGTGAGGATGAATGGCGGGGATTTGCGCCAACTGCGGGGCACTGTTCCAGATCTGCGCTGGACCGCGGCGGCTTTCGCTGAGGGAGGCGGGTTTCATGGCGGGCACGTCCTTGTCAATTGATGCTGGGTCGTAGCCCGTGGACGGGACGACGCTCTTTTTAGTCGCCGCAGGCTCCGCTGCAGCGATTGCTCGGCATTTCAATCCTGGATTGCCAGCAAGGCGTCCTCAGCATAGACAAGGATTCGCTGCTTTCACATCTTGTAACTTCGATTTTTTTTAACGGGCCCGTTTCAGGCCGCTCAACGCAGGCCCTCATGGGTGGCGACCGACGTACCGTCGCGGCTCCAGAGGTCGAGCAGGAAGTCACTGTCGTGGTGCCGCGCAACACACGGCATGGCCAGCCGTTGCTCGAGCAGCGCATGCACTTGGGCGGCGGTTTGCGGGCAGCCGTCGATCGGCGCGCGCCAGTGACAGGCCAGCAGTTGACCGTCGTCGCTCAGCGCGGCGAGGGCGCAGTCGATCAGGCGGGTGAGGTCATCGGCGTCGAGGTAGTAACACAGCTCGCTCAGGACGATCAGGTCGAAGCGGCCGTCAGGCCACTGTGCGGGCAGGCGACTCTGCTGCACCTGGGCATGGGGAAATCCCATCAGACGTGTCTTGGCCAGGGCCACTGCTGCGGCCGCGGTATCGCAGCACACCAGGCGGTCACAACGCGGCGCCAGTTCGACGCTCAGTTCACCATTGGCGCAGCCGGGCTCAAAAATCGCGGCGTAACGCGGGCGGGTCAACAGCGCCAAGGTCAGCGCGCGCTTGCGCTGCTCGTACCAGCGTTGACGGAAGGCCCAAGGGTCATCGTTGTCGGCGAACAGCCGATCAAAATACGGTGTCGCCACGCTCATACAAACACCACTTCAAAAGGCTGCAGCAAACGCTCGACGACATACGGTGCCAGCACCGGCGGCAAGCCGATCTGCGGATCGCCCTCCAATTGGCTGGCGAACGCGTGGATGGCATGGCGCTTGCGCGCGACGACTTGGCAACTCAGCGGGAGTTTGCGCGCGCGATGCCACGGTACCTGGCTGTCTTCCGGGGTTGCCCAGTGCCAGGTCCACACGGGCAACTCGTACAGGGTCGCGCCGACCGCCAGTGCGGCACTGGCACTGGCGCGGCCGACGGCTTCATGGTCGCAGTGGCCGTCTTCGCGCCAGGTGGTGAACACCACGTCCCTGGGTTTGAGGTGGCGCTCAATGAACGCGGCCAACTGCGCTTCGCGGGCGGCGACCTGGCTGTCGGTAAACCCGGCGCGCAGCCACTTCAACCGGTGCAGCGGCAAGCCGAGGCGGTGCAAGGCCTGGGCCGACTCCTGCGGGCGCACCACGCTGAGGCGCTCCACCGACCAGCGCCGCGAACCGGGGTGACTGGCGCTGCCATCGGTGACGGAGATCAACTGGATCGCCCGACCCAGCGCGGCCAAGCCTTGCAACAGGCCGCCGCAGCCCAGCACTTCATCGTCCGGGTGCGGTGCGATGATCACTGCGCGATGCCCTTCGGGTACCAACTGTTCGACGCTGATCGGCGCCAGTTCGGCCATGTGGGACGAGGTCTGCCACTGATGCAGCGACGTGCCCTGGCCCACGATCGGATTGGCTTTCATAACTGCCACCTCCCAGGTGGCTCGGCGGCAACCTGTTCACCGAGGGCGGCCAGGTCACGCTCGGCATGGCTTTGACGTACATACACCGGCAGGTCCGCCATCAGTTGGGCAAAGTGCGGATCTTTGCAAAAAGGCCCCGCACCGGCGGCGCGACCGACGTGGCGCATGACCTGTTCAACCGTGTCTTCGAGAGACGCGCGTACCTGTTGGGCCAGTTGCCTGGCATCGGCCAGCGGGGCGCGGTCGATCTGCCGCGCACTGGCGCGCAGCACGCAGGCGGCACTGTTCAAGGCGCTGTCGACCGCGCCGAGGTGGGCCAGGGCATGCGGTTCCGCACGCCTGTTGCACTGCTCGCGCAGCACTTCAGCCAGGCGTTGCGCCGCGCCATACCAGCACGCTGCGATACCGACGGCGCCTTGCCAGAAGCCGGGGCGGGCGAGGTAGTCGCCGGGACTGCCGATGGCAATCCCGCTGGCCGCCTCGAACAGGACATCGACACTGCCGGTGGCCGCCATGCCTACCGCCTGCCACCCCTCATCGGTCACGCAGATGCCGGGCTGGCCCATCTCCACTGCGACCAATTGCTGGCGATCCTCCTCGTCCCAGGCCGTCAACAATCCATGGCTGACCACCGCCGCCCCCGAACACCAGGCTTTACGCCCCTGCAGCACCAGACGATGGCCGTTGCGCCGCGCCCGCACCCTGGCCGTCGGCGGTTCTGCCGCCCACATGCCCCAGAGGCTGCCCTCCGGCGGCAAGGGGCTGCGCAGCTCGGCAATGATTGCCAAGGCATCGGTGTGACCTTCGAACAACTTGCACAAGCGCAGGTCGTGTCCGGCGACCTGGGCCAAGCGGCTGAACCGTTCGAGGGTCTGGCCGCTGCCGGGGAGCGGCAGGCGGTCCAGCCCCTCGGCCTGCAGCGCCTTCAAGGCCGCGCCCAGGGCCTGCGTGTCCGCATAGCCTTGGTAGCCTTGAAGGAATCCATGCAGGCCCATGTCACACCTCTTCGTCGTGCTGCAGTTCAAACAGCAGCAGCGAGCGCCCGGTGACCGCGTACTCATGGTGGAAATCAAAGCGTTCCTGCCCGCGTATCGTCGTGTCATGGGTGTCGAGCATGCAGGTCCAGAACTGGCCTTCCGGCACGGGGGGCAGGCGGAAATTGACCAAGTCGTGATGGGCGTTGACCACCAGCAACAACGTGGCATCGCCACCCGGACGGCGAATCCCGGTCTCCTGGGCGCGGCCATCCATCAGCATGCCCAGGCAACGGCCGTGACTGTCTTCCCACTGTTCGGTGCTCATCTCGTTGCCATCCGGCGCGAGCCAGGTGACGTCCTTCACGCCGATGTCTTCGTTGTAGTCGCCCACCAGGAAGCGGCCACGGCGCAGGATCGGGTACGTCATGCGCAGTTTGATCACGCGCTTGACGAACTTGAGCAGCGCCTTGCCGTCATCGTCCAGCTCCCAGTTGACCCAGCCGATCTCGCTGTCCTGGCAGTAGGCGTTGTTGTTGCCGTGCTGGGTGCGCGCGAACTCATCCCCGGCCACCAGCATCGGCGTACCTTGGGCGAGCAGCAGGGTGGCGAAGAAGTTGCGCATCTGGCGCAGGCGCAGGGCGTTGATTTCCGGGTCGTCGGTGGGGCCTTCGACGCCATGGTTCCAGGACAGGTTGTTGTTGCTGCCATCCTGATTGTTTTCGTCGTTGGCTTCGTTGTGCTTGTCGTTGTACGACACCAGGTCATGCAGGGTGAAACCGTCGTGGGCGGTGATGAAGTTCACCGAGCTGTAAGGCCGGCGGCCACGGTGGTTGAACATCTCGCCGGATGCGGTCATGCGCCCGGCGAAGTCCGCCAGCTGGCCGTCATCGCCTTTCCAGAAGGCGCGCACGGTGTCGCGGAAGCGGTCGTTCCATTCCACCCAGCCCGGCGGGAAGTTGCCCACCTGATAGCCGCCGGGGCCGCAGTCCCAGGGTTCGGCGATGAGTTTCAACTGGCGCAGCACCGGGTCTTGACGGCAGGCGACGAGGAAACTGTGGCGCTCGTCGAACCCGTCACGATAACGGCCGAGGATGGTCGCCAGGTCGAAGCGGAAACCGTCGACGTGCATCTCGGTGGCCCAGTAACGCAGGGAGTCGGTGACCATCTGCAGCACGCACGGGTGGCTCAGGTCGAGGGTGTTGCCGGTGCCGGAGTCGTTGATATAGAAGCGCTTGTCGTCCGGCATCAGGCGGTAGTAGGAAGCGTTGTCGATGCCGCGCATGGACAGGGTCGGGCCGCGCTCGTTGCCTTCGGCGGTGTGGTTGTAGACCACGTCGAGAATCACTTCCAGCTTGGCTTCGTGCAGGTGCGCGACCATCTCCTTGAACTCGGCGATCTTGCCGCTGGCCAGGTAGCGCGGGTCCGGGGCGAAGAAGGCGATGCTGTTGTAGCCCCAGTAGTTGGTCATGCCTTTTTCCAGCAAATGCTGGTCGTTGACAAAGGCGTGTACCGGCAACAGTTCCACGGAAGAAATACCCAACTGGCGGATGTGCTTGAGCAGATCGTCTTCCATCAGCCCGGCGCAGGTGCCGCGCACGGCCTCGCCGACCGAGGGGTGACGCATGCTGATGCCGCGCAGGTGGGTTTCATAAATGATTGTGCGGTCCCATGGCACGCGCACCGGTTGGTCGTCGCCCCAGGTGTGCGCCGGGTCGATGACCTTGCACTTGGGCACGAAGGGCGCACTGTCGCGTTCGTCGAAACTGAGGTCGTCGTCGGGGTGGCCGATGGTGTAGCCAAACAGCGCCTCGGACCATTTGAGCTCGCCCACCAGCTGTTTGGCGTAGGGGTCGATCAGCAATTTGTGGTGGTTGAAACGGTGGCCGTTGGCCGGGTCATACGCGCCGTACACACGGTAGCCGTAAATCAGCCCGGGGTGGGCGTCGGGCAAGTAGCCGTGGAAGATTTCATCGGTGTATTCGGGGAGTTCGATACGTTCCAGTTCGACCACGCCAGCGTCGTCGAACAGGCATAACTCGACTTTGGTAGCGTTGGCCGAGAACAGGGCAAAGTTGACACCCAGGCCGTCCCAGGTCGCCCCCAGGGGGAAGGGCAAACCTTCGCGAATCCGCGATGGTTCGTGGGCCGGGGGGGCCTGTTTTTTATCGGCTTTGCTCATTGTGTTGCTCCTGCATGGGTCTTTTTTCGGGCCGAACGTAGCCCTGCTGACGAGGGGTCAGCTAATAATCGGGCAAGTGGCTGACCTCCGGCCGGGGTTGCCGGCCGGAGGTTCATGACGGCACAGGGCTTACGGCTTGGGCTTTTTTGTGGCCGCCGGCTTTTTAGCCGCCGGCGTGGCCGGTTTGCCTGCGGCCGCTGCCGGCTTGGCTTTCGCTGCCGGCTTGGGCGCGGTTTTCGGTTTTGCGGCGGGTTTGGGCTTGCTGGGTGTCAGTGCTTCGGCTTCTGCCAACTTGCGGGCCATTTCCCAATGGCGCGCATCCTGACCTTGCGGCTTGCCCTCCGATTCCCAGATCTGATACGCGAATTCGCGAACACGTTTGTCTTCAGTACTCATCACAATGTTCCTCGCAGAAAATTTCAGCTTGATTGATCATCAGGATCGATAAAGACGTTGACCGGGAAATCCCCCAGCGCAGTGCTGATCAACAGCTCCTTGTCTGGTGTGACTGCGCGTGTATGAAAAAGTCCCTTCCAGTTTTCGGTTGGCGCGGCGAACGGTAATTTCACTCGGGTATCGCCCCAAACCCGCGCATTGACCTGGGGATGCACACCGTTTTCCAGCAGGCGATAGGGCCAGCGCGGCACCACCACCAGTGCGCGTTTGCCCTGGTATTCGCGGCAGAACGCGACCACGTGCTCGGCGTGTCGACCGACCACGTCCAGGGGCGTGTAGCTGCCCCGATGGAACAGTTCAGGATCGGCCTTGCGCAAGGCCAGCACCTGGGCGATCAAGGCTTGTTTGATACGCCCGTCCCGCCAGTTGAACAACAGCTTGCCGATGTCCGGTGGGGTATCCAGCGCGTGCTGCCGTGCGTTGAAATCCACCGGGCGGCGGTTGTCCGGGTCGACCAGGCTGAAGTCCCAGAACTCATTGCCCTGGTACAGGTCCGGCACACCCGGCACCGTGACTCGAAGCAAGGATTGCGCCAGCCCATTGAGCGCGCCAGCGGGGGCAATCGCTTGGGCGGCGGCGCCGATGGCGGTGCGCAGTGCGCGGCCTGCGTCGCTGAGCAGCAGGCGCGTGAGAAACGTTTCCACGCCCTGTTCGTAAGCCTCGTTGGGCGCGCTCCAACTGCTCTGCAACTTGGCTTCGCGCAGGGCCTTTTGTTGCCATTGCCAGAGGCGTTGTTGATAGGCTTCGAGTGCCGGCCGGTCGTCCAGGTGCAGGTCCAGCGGCCAACTGCCGAGCAGTACCTGATAGAGGATCAACTCATCGCCTGCCGATGGGCTGCTGGCGTCGTTGCGCAACGGCGCGGCGAGGCGGCGCCAATGCGTCACCTGTTCGGCATACCACCCTGCGCATTCGCTCAACACGGCGAGGCGGGCGCGGCTGTCTTCACCGCGTTTGTGGTCGTGGGTGGCAGTGGCCAGCAGGTTGTCGGGGAACGCCTGCAAGCGCTGCTGATTGGCCGCGTGAAAATCGGCCAGCGGTGCGCTGAACTGTTCGGTACTGAAGCCCACGTCGTTGCGCGACAGCAACACCGCCGAGCGATAGAACGCGGTGTCTTCCACGGCTTTGGCGGCGGCCGGCGAGGTCAATTGCTGGAAGCGCACGCAGGCGTGCTTGAGCAGCTTGCGCTCGCGGCCGAGCGGGCGATTGCGCCACGGTTGGCCGCCCAACCATTTTTCCAGGTTGTCCAGCACCGGCCAGTCGCCTTCGCTCAAGGTGCTGCGCGCGCCCGCCAGGGCTTGCAGGAAAAACGTGTCGTCGCGTTCGCTGCGGCCACAGGCGCTGATGTAGGTGCGGTACACCGGGAAATGCACGATCAGTTCCTGCAGGGCGCGGCGGATCGCGCCGAGGGTCAGGTCGCGGCTCATCACGTCGTCGCGGGCCACTTGCAGCAAGGCCTGGGCCACGCTTTCGAAGTCGCCGGCGAGGGAGCCGTTGAGGATCTGCCGGCGCGCCAGCCAGGCTTCTTCGATAAAGGCCGACGGCCGTTCGCTGTGCCGGGTCCACAGCTCGGCCAGCGTTGCGAAGCCTTGCGGGCGGTGTTGCAGCAGCGACAGCTGGTTCATGAATTCGTAACCGGTGGTGCCGTCCACCTGCCAGTCCTCGCGCAGGGTTTCGCCTTCGCCGAGGATTTTTTCGACGAAAATCGGCAGATGACGCTCGGGCGACAGCGTATCGACCCGCCGCCGCAGCTTGCGGCAATACCCGCGTGGGTCGGCCAGCCCGTCGATATGGTCGATGCGCAGGCCATCGACCAGCCCCTGGCTGATCAACTCGAAGATCTTGCCGTGGGTGGCTTCGAACACGGCACTGCGTTCTACGCGCAGGCCGCCCAGATCGTTGACATCGAAGAAGCGCCGCCAGTTGATATCGTCCGCCGCGGTGCGCCAACTGGCCAGGCGATAGGCCTGTTGCTCCAACAGCCCGTGCAGGCGCTGGAACCCGTCGGGCTGGCGTGCGTCGAAGGTGCCCAGCCGCTGTTCGATGGCCTGCCGCACGGCGTTGTCGGTGGCGCGTTCGGCCAGGGCTTGTTTGAGCCAGGCCGCTTCGGCGTAGGCATCGCTCTGGTAGGCGAGGGTGCTGAAGCGGTCGGCGAGGGGCTTGAGCAGTTCATCGGCGCCCAGAATCGTCGCGTAATCTTGTGGGCAGATCGGGAAGCGGTGTTCGTAGTGCTCGACGGAAAAACTGCCGTGCGCGGCGTCGAAGTGCAGGGTCAACGTGCCGGTTTGCAGGGCTTCGCCGTAGTCGCTGGCGAGGAACGGCATGAGCAATTGGCCCTTGAGCAGCGGGTCGGGCGAGTGCCATTGAATGTCGAAGAATTCGCAGTAGGGACTCAACCGGCCCCATTCCAGCAGGTCGAGCCACCAGGGGTTGTCGGCGCCGCCCACGGCCATGTGGTTGGACACGATATCGAGGATCAGCCCCATGTCGTGTTGGCGCAGGGCGGCCACCAGGCGGCGCAACGCCGCTTCGCCGCCCAGCTCCGGGTTGACGGTGGTGGGGTCGACCACGTCATAGCCATGCATGGAACCTGCGCGGGCACTGAGCAGCGGTGAGGCATACAAATGGCTGATGCCCAGCTGGGCAAAGTACGGCACCAGAGCCACCGCGTCATCGAGGGTGAACCCTTTATGAAACTGCAGGCGCTGGCTGGCGCGCAGGGGCAGAGCTTTCATCGGTCACGCTCATGGGCTTGATTGCGTGCCACCGCCAGCAGTTCCAGGCGGCGTGCGGCACCCGCATTGTCGAGCAGGCTCGCCGCCTCGCCTGGCAGGCGGCGGCGCCAATTGGGGTGGGTGTCGATGGTGCCGGGCAGGTTGGCTTGTTCTTCGAGGCCCAAGGCATCTTCCAGCGGCAGCAGCACCAGCGGCGCGCGGGTGTGGCCGAGGTAGCGCACGCTGGCATCGATCATGTGGTCGGTTTCATTGCGCACTTCATCGACGAAGTTCTGCGGGTCCTGGCTCAAGGCCTGGCGCAGTGCCTGGCGTTCGCGCAGGCGGTGCTCGCGCCATTGCTCCGTGGTGGGCGCATCGATCAGGCCGAGCTGGACGTTCCAGTCGATGTCGCGGCTGTGCCACCAGCCATTGAGGGTTGGCAGGTCGTGGGTGCTGGTGGTGGCCAGGGCGTTGTCCGGCCAGTCGAGGATCGGCTTGAATTGGCCATCATGACCCTGTTCGAACAGCAGCACGCGCATGCCCAGAATCGAGCGGCCGATGAGTTTGTCGCGCAGGCCGTCGGGCACGGTGCCGAGGTCTTCGCCGAGGACGATGGCCTGGTGGCGGTGCGATTCCAGCGCCAGCAGACGCAACAGATCGTCCACCGGGTAATACAGGTAGGCGCCGTCCTGGGGCGAGGCATCCATGGGCATTACCCACAGGCGTTGCAGGCCCATCACATGGTCGATACGCAAGCCGCCGGCATGGGCGAAATTGGCCCGCAGCATCTCGATAAACGCACGGAAGCCGTGGCGCTTGAGGCCTTCCGGGGCGAAGGCGGAGATGCCCCAGCCCTGGCCGGCGCGGTTGAGAATGTCCGGCGGCGCGCCGACGGTCAGGCCGGCGAGCAATTCATCCTGGCGGCTCCAGGCCTGGCTGCCGCCACCGTCGGCGCCGACGGCCAGATCGGCGATCAGGCCGATGCTCATGCCACTGCCACGGGCGGCTTGTTGGGCGCGTTCCAGGCAGCGCGCGATCAGCCATTGGCCGAAGGCGTAGAAGCCGATGTCGTCGCGGTTTTCCTCGGCGAAGCGCAGGAGCGCCGGGCTTTGCGGGCTGCGCCATTGCTCTGGCCAATGGCGCCAGTCGAGGTCTTCGCCAGCGGCGGCGCGCGCGGCCTGGACCGCTTCGAAACGGCAGTGGTTCTCCAGGGCTTCACCGCCCGCTTGGCGGAAACTGAGGAAGTCGGCGTGTTGCGGGTGTTGACCGTGGCGGAAGTCGTCGTACAGGGCACGCAACAGGCGGTGTTTGGCCTTGGCTGCGGTGGGCCAGTCGATCAGGGTGTGTTGTTCGAGGGTGTGCAGCTCGTCGGCCAGACCGCAGGCCTCGATGGCATTGCGCACCTGGCGCTCACCCAGGATGCAGCCGGGTGATGCGTACAGGCTATTGAGAAACAGGCGGCTCGACGGCGAGTACGGGCTGTAGCGCTCGGGGTCGGCGCTGAACATCGCGTGCATCGGGCTGATCGCCAGCGCGTCGGCACCGCGTTCGGCGGCCGAGCGGGCCAGGTGTTCCAGCGCCAGGGTGTCGCCGAACCCGCCGTCGCCGAGGCGGCGCAGGGCGTACAACTGGGCGCTCAGGCCCCAGGCACGTGGGGTTTGACTGTCGACGGCATCGGCGACGCTGTAGCAGTGACGAGGGGCCACGGCCAGGGTGAAGGCCTGGTCGGCGATATGCACTTGGTGGTAGCCGAGGGCGATCACGCCGGGCAGTACCGCGTTGCCGTCGAGGCGTAATTCGAGGACTTCGCCCTCCTCGAGGCTGACCCGGCAGACGGTGTCGGGCGCGAAGTAGCGCGCCAGGTCCAGGCCTTCGCCACTGTCGACGGTGAGCAAGGGCGGCAGGTGCTTGTCCTGTTGCACTTGCTCCAGGTCTCGCAGGCTGGCGTCAATCTCGGCATCGCTGTCGGCCGGGTGGCCCAGGCCTTTGAGGACGGCGCGCAGGGCGTCCGGTTTGACACGTTGCGGGCGGCCGTTTGCGTCGATCCAATCGACCGCCAGGCCCGCTCGGCCGGCGAGGATTTCCAGGTTCGCTTCGCTCAAGGGTGCTCTCCAACAGGGGATAGGGTAACGCGTGCGCTGAAGGGCGCCAGGTGCGCGTGGTCATGCGCCGGCGTTTGGAACAGCACATGCTGCGCAGCGGGGTGATCCAGGGCCGTGGCACTCAGGTTCAGGTCGATCTGTAACAGGCTGCCGTTGCCCAGGCGCCAACGCGCACTGACGGCGCGATCTGCCAGCACCCGCGCACCGAGGGCCACGCTGCCAGGCAGGTGCGGCACGATATGCTGGTGGCGCAGGCGCAGCAGGTGGCGATAGAACTCGGTGTGTTCGTTGGCGGCGAATGACGGCGCCGATTGCTCGAAGGTCGGCAGCGCGTTGGGATCGGGAATCCGCTCGCGCCGCTCGGGGTCGTGGAACGCGGCGAAATCGGCGAATTCATTGCGACGTCCTTCGCGTACCGCTTCAGCCAGTTCGCCATGGTGGTCAGTGAAAAACAGAAACGGCTCGCTGGCGTTGACTTCATCGCCCATGAATAGCAACGGGATCATCGGCGACATCAGTAGCAAGGTGGTCGCCGCCTTCAGCGCCTGGGGCGAACACAGTTGGTGCAGGCGTTCGCCGAGGGCGCGGTTGCCGATCTGGTCGTGGTTCTGCAAGAACGCGACGAAGGCGGTGGGCGGCAAGCCGCTGCTGGGTTCGCCGCGTGCATGCCCGTGGCGCGTGGTGTGGCCTTGGTAGACAAAGCCGTCGCTGAGGCAACGTGCGAGTTTGGCGGTAGGCGCTTGGGCAAAGTCGCTGTAGTAGGCATCGGTTTCGCCGGTCAGCAGCACATGCAATACGTTGTGGAAGTCGTCGTTCCATTGCGCATCGAAATCGTGTTTCAGCAGGCTGGCCTGGTTCAGTTCGTTTTCCAGCACCAGCCAAACATGACGGCCGATGTCGACCTGCTGGCGCACCCGGTGCGCCAGTTCCCGCAGGAAACCGGGGTTGTCGATGGCGTGTACCGCATCCAGGCGCAGGCCGTCGAAGCGGTAGTCGAGCAGCCACATCAGGGCGTTGTCCAGAAAGAAGTCCCGCACTTCACGCCGCTCGAAGTCGATGCCGGCGCCCCATGGCGTATGTACATCTTGCTGGAAGAAGTCTTTGGCGTACTGGCCCAGGTAGTTGCCATCGGGGCCGAAGTGGTTGTAGACCACGTCGAGCAAGACCGCGAGCCCGTGTTCATGAGCGCTGTCGATCAGATGCTTGAGCTGTTCGGGGCTGCCGTAGGCGGCGTGCGGCGCGTAGGGCAGCACGCCGTCGTAGCCCCAATTGCGCTCGCCGGGGAATTGCGCCAGGGGCATCAACTCAATCGCGGTAACGCCCAGTTCGGCCAGGCGTGGCAGGTGCTGCTCGACGGCTGCGAAGCCGCCCAGCGCGCCGACATGCAGTTCGTAGATCACCGCTTCATGCCAGGGGCGGCCCTGCCATGGGTGGTGTCGCCATTCATAGGCGAGCGGGTCGACCACCAGGCTCCAGCCATGCACGTCCGAGGCCTGGGCCCTGGATGCGGGATCGGGGACATCCATTTCCCCATCGATGTTGTAGCGGTAGCGCGTGCCTGCGGGGCACTTTATCTCCGTTTCGAACCAGCCATTTGCCTGGGGCAGCATGGCGACCGAGCGGCCATCTTGCAATTCAACGCTGACATAAAACGCGTCTGGCGCCCACAAGGCGAAACGCGTGTGTTGCGCGTCCAGCATGATTGCGCCGTGGGGCCAGGTTTCCAGAGTCCGTAACGGCATCTATGAAGACCTCCCTTGATTATTTAGTCGATTTCCCCAGCGCCTTGGCCACCAGTTGTTCATACAGTTCGGCATAGGGTTCGACCGCCTGGCACCAGTTGAACGGTTGGGTCATCGCCCGGCAGCGCATGGCGTTGAGCAGGCCTGGGTAGGCGAACACTTTGAACGCACGGTTCAGGGCTTCGCGGTAGCTGTCCACGGTGGACTCGTTGAACAGGAACCCGGTGACGCCGTCTTCGATGGTGTCCGCCAGGCCGCCGGTGTTGCGCGCCACCGGCAGCGAGCCGAAGCGCTGCGCGTACATCTGGCTCAAGCCGCACGGTTCATAGCGCGACGGCATCAGCAGGAAGTCGCTGCCGGCAAACATGCGGCGGGCGTCGGTTTCGTTGAAGCCGATGCGTACACCGACCTGGCCCGGGAAGCGCAGCGCCAGTTCGCGCATGGCCTGTTCTTCTTCCGGCTCGCCACGACCGATGATCGCGATCTGGCCGCCGTTCTCGACGATAAAGCTGGCGACCGCTTCGGTCAGGTCCAGGCCTTTTTGATAGACCAGCCGCGAGACCACGGCGAACAGCGGTCCGGTGGAGTCATGCAGGCCAAACAGGTTGCGCACGTGGGCGGCGTTGACTGCCTTGCCTTCCCAATCGCCGATATTGAAGTTGTGGGTCAGGTGCGTGTCGGTGGAGGCTTCCCAGCTTTCATCGATGCCGTTGGGAATGCCGCTGAGCAAGCCTTGCTGGGTCTTGCTGGCGAGAAAGCCGTCCAGGCCGCAGCCGAATTCCGGGGTGGTGATTTCCTGGGCGTAGGTGGCGCTCACGGTGGTGATGTGGCTGGAGTAGGCCATCCCCGCCTTGAGGAACGACATCTTGCCGTAGAACTCCATGCCTTCCTGTTGCAGCGCATGGGGCGGAATGCCCAGCTCCGGCGTGGAGGCCAGGCTGACCACGCCCTGGTATGCCAGGTTGTGGATGGTGAACAGGGTCGGTGTGCGTGACCCACGCCAGTGCATATAGGCAGGGGCCAGGCCGGCGGGCCAGTCGTGGGCATGCACCAGGTCCGGGCACCAGTGGATCTGGGCGAGGTTGGCGGCCATGTCGGCAGCGGCCAGGCCCAGGCGCGCGAAGCGGATGTGGTTATCCGGCCAGTCGCGGCCGTTGTTGGCGCCATAGGGCGTGCCTTCGCGCTCGTACAGTTCGGGGCAGATCAGTACGTAGATAACCAGGCCATCCTTGAGGTCCATGCGCCCGATCTTGCATGGCGGCAGCGCGGCGTGGCCACCCAGTTCGCCGATGATATGGATCGGGTTGTCGCTTTCCATCACCTGCGGGTAACCGGGGATCAGCACGCGCACATCGTGCAAGTGCCCCATGGCGCGGGGCAGGGCGGCGGAAACATCGCCTAGGCCGCCGGTCTTGACCAGGTCGGCAAATTCGGAAGTGACGAACAAGACTTTCTTTCGATTGGGGTTATGACTCACGACCGGCCGCACAGCATTGGGCAGATCGACCAACGATGTTGGCCCCCCTGCCGATTTACTAAAACGCTCTCCCTGAGTTTCTACTGCGGCACTGATCATAGTTCTCTCCCACATGTTGGTTGGCTGGTGGCCCGCTGCCACTAGCTCCGAAGACCGCTTCCTGCGGCCAGACGCACAAGCGCTATACAAACTGGCAAGGCTTGTGCCAGTTGCACGGTTAGCTGAAATAGATTGGATGGACGGGCATTCGGTCTGAACCGCTTATGCACGCCTTACCCTAAACCTGACCTACGGCAGAGTTTGAAAGTTTCGATTTTTTGCGGGGCTTTTGTTTTTGAACGGACCCATCGAGCTTGAGTCTAGGACAAATCCTAAAGACTGTAGGGTTTATGTGGAAATTTTGTAGGACAAAAAAACTTGTAACGATATGCGACGTTAGAAAACGGTATGGGCGCCTGGCGATCGGTGGATAGCGCGTGGCGAGGGCGCGCGGTCCGGTTGGTGGGCTGGCGCCCCGCTTCAGGGGCGTTTCGGGAGCAGGCGCCTCGTCACCGCAGTGCGCGTGCGCTGAATTGGTGCGTCAGCCGAGCACGCGAATGGGCGTGCCCGCGGCCCAAGCCTGGATATCGGCAATCATCTGCTGATAGAACTGCCGGTAATTCTGCTCGCTGACATACCCGACGTGGGGAGTGGCCAGTACGTTTGGCAAGCGGCGCAACGGATGATCGACCGGCAATGGCTCCTCGGCATACACATCCAGCGCGGCTCCCGCCAGGCGGCCGTTGCTCAAGGCCTCCAGCAGCGCCGGTTCGTCCACGATCGGCCCGCGTGCCGTATTGACCAGGCGTGCCGTCGGCTTCATCCAGCCGAGCGCCTCGGCATCCACCAGCCCACGGCTACGCTCGCTGAGGACCAGGTGGATGGTGAGAATATCGGCCTGTGCGAACAAGTCGCGCTTGCTGACCCACGTCACCCCGGATTCCGCCGCGCGTTGCGGTGTAAGGTTTTCACTCCAGGCAATCACCCGCATCCCGAACACCTGGGCAAATTGCGCGACCTTCTGGCCAATGCTGCCCAGCCCCAGGATTCCCAGGGTCTGGCCATGCAGGTCGCCGCCCAGACCCACCTGCCAGTGACCGGCGCGCAGGGAATTGGCTTCGGCCAGCAGGTTGCGCGTGGACGCCATGATCAACGCCCACGTCAGCTCCGGTGCCGCGTGTTTATAGCTGTCGGTGCCGCACACCTGGATACCCAGGGCTTTGGCGGCGGCAAGGTCGATGGCGGCGTTGCGCATGCCACCGGTCACCAGCAGCTTGAGGTTGGGCAGGCCTTGCAGCAACGGGCTATCGAAGGTCGAACGTTCGCGCATCACGCAGATCACGTCGAAGCCTTTCAGGCGCTCGACCATCGTGGCGGTGTCCGCCGGGTAATCATGCAGAAAATGCACCTGGCCGAGCGCCGCCAGGGCTGACCAGTCCACCACATCACGGGCGACGTCTTGCCAATCATCAATGACTGCGATCTGTAGCGACATACGCGGGCGCCTCTTAATAACGTTGGATTAAAGGTGGTCGAGCCCCTGCAGCAAGGCCTTGTGGAACTGCGCCGGTTCTTCCATCTGCGGTGCGTGGCCCAGGCCGGGGAATTCCACCAGGGTGGCGCGGGGGATCAACTTGGCTACCTGTTTGCCCAGCACTGCGTAGTGCCCGATCTTTGCCTTCACCGCCGGCGGCGCGAGGTCTTTGCCGATGGCGGTGGTGTCGCTGGTGCCGATCAGCAACAGCGTGGGCACCTGCAGGTCCTTGAACTCGTAGTACACCGGCTGGGTGAAGATCATGTCGTAAATCAGCGCCGAGTTCCATGCCACCTGGGTGTGGCCGGGGCCTTTGTTCAGGCCGGCGAGCATCTGTACCCAGCGCTCGTATTCGGGCTTCCAGTGGCCGGCGTAGTAGGTGTCGCGCTCGTAGCTGCGGATGCCGTCGGCGCTCACCTGCAATTCGCGTTCGTACCATTGGTCGACGCTGCGATAAGGCACGCCGAGGGCTTTCCAGTCTTCCAGGCCGATCGGGTTGACCAGCGCCAGTTGCTCGGTTTGCTCTGGGTACAGCAGCGCGTAGCGGGTGGCGAGCATGCCGCCGGTGGAGTGGCCGAGCAGGGTGACCTTCTGAATGCCGAGTTTTTCCAGCAGTTGGTGGGTATTGATCGCCAGTTGCTGGAAGCTGTACTGGTAGCTGTCGGGCTTGCTCGAGGTGCAGAAGCCGATCTGGTCGGGTGCGATCACGCGGTAACCGGCGTCGCTCAGCGCCTTGATCGAACCCTCCCATGTGGCGCCGCAGAAGTTCTTGCCGTGCAGCAGCACCACGCTGCGACCGTTGGCTGTGCCGCTGGCCGGGATGTCCATGTAGCCCATGTGCAGGGATTTGCCCTGGGACTGAAAGCGGAACTGTTGAACCGGATAAGGGTATTGGAAACCCTGCAGTTCAGGCCCGTAGCTGGGGCCTTCGGTGGTGGCGAATGCGGGCGCTGCGCCGGCGGCGAGCAGGCCGGCAACGCAAAAGGTGCGCAGTAGAGGCATGGCGGGGCTCCGAGTGGGGAGCTCGGATGCTGTTTGCAGGCGATTAAGTGGGGATTAACACCCAGTGCAGGGTCAGCGCGGCCAGCACGCCATAACGCACGCCCTTGGCCAGGGTCACCAGCAGCAAAAAGCGCCACAGCGGTTCGCGCATCACCCCGGCGATCAAGGTCAGCGGGTCGCCGATGATCGGCACCCAACTGAGCAATAACGTCCAATGCCCCCAGCGTTCGTAGTGGCGGCGCGCCTTGTCGAGTTGCCGGGCGTTGACCGGAAACCAGCGCCGCGCCTTGAAGTGCTCGATCGAGCGCCCCAGCAGCCAATTGACCAGCGAGCCGAGCACGTTGCCCAGCGTCGCAATGCCCAGCAGCCACCACAGGCTGTAATGCCCGCTGAGCAGCAGGCCCACCAGCACGGCTTCCGATTGCAAGGGCAGGAGGGTGGCGGCGCCGAACGCCGCAAAAAACAGCCCCAGGTAACCCGTCAGCATCGATCAGTGTGCCGGGTAGTCGGCCACCACCACATCTTTACCGTCGCGGGTCAGGCCGATGACTTGGTAGGCGTCGCCGTGGCCGTCCATTTCCATGCCGGGCGAACCCATGGGCATGCCCGGCGCGGCGATACCGAGCAGATCATCGCGCTTGCGCAGCGCCAACACGTGCTCGGCGGGTACGTGACCTTCGACGAACTTGCCGTCGATCACGGCGGTATGGCACGAGCCCAGGCGCGGCGCGACGCCGAGGCGTTGTTTGACCGCGCTCATATCGGTCTCAACGTGATCATTGACCTTGAAACCGTGGCTTTCCAGATGGCGGATCCATTGTTTGCAGCAGCCGCAGTTGGCGTCGCGGTGTACGTCGATGGGGATCAGCTCGGCCGCCTGGGCCAGGCCGGTGGTCAACAGGGCTGAAAGCAGGGCCAGTCGCAATGGGGTTTTCATGGGGCGTCTCGCAAGTCAGAGAAGATTGTGGGATGGGCGCTATCATGCCAGTTTACGTCCACCGCCAAACCCCCTTCAGGTGCTGGGTTGACCTGCGTCCTGTGGTTTCAGCGAAACTCGAACCGTTCGCTGTGCAGGTTGGCCGGTGGAATCCGGTGGGCGTTCATCAGCTCGCGAACCTTGACCAGCAAGCCTTTGGGGCCGCAGAAGCTGATATGCACTTTGTCGGGGTCGGTCTCGGCCACGGCTTGGCGCAGGGTGTCGGCCAAGCGTTCGAGGCCGCCGGCATTACTGACGAATTGCGCACCCCGTAAGCGGGCCATGGTCTGCACCTGTTCGGCCGGCGGGAAGGCGCGCGCGGGCGTGAAGCAATAGACCAGCGTGGCTTTGTCGAAGTCTTTGGCGGCAGGGTCTTGCAGCCAGGAAATAAACGGCGAAATGCCCACGCCGGCGCCGATCCAGATTTCCCGTTCGGCCTGCACGGCACGCTTGAAGCGCCCGTAAGGCGCATACAGATCGGCGCGCATGCCGACCTTGGCGCAGTCTGCCAGGGCGTTGGTGTAATCCCCCAACCCTCTGATCATGAACGCAATCTGCCCGTTTTCACGGTTAGCGCTGGCGATCGTGAAGGGGTGCGGCTCGCGCAACCCTTTGACCTGCATGGCCAGGAACGCGAATTGCCCGGCCTTGAAGTCAAACCCTTTGTGAATTGGCGCCAGTGTCAAATGCAACGCGCCGTTGGCGCGGTTGACGGCCGTCACCCGGTATTCGCCGGCACGCCCAACCCAGGGGTAAAGCACCAATTTATAGAGGGCTCCGATGACGCCCAGGCTGCAGCACAAGGTCAACCAGACGCCCGATGGCGCGGTCAGGGTGATCGGCGATTTGAAACTCAGCCCGTGCAGGATCACGATCAGGAACAGCGGGCCAGACAACTTGTGCCACCAGCGCCAGACGTTGTAAGGAATGTTGCGGTTCAACGCCAACAGCACGATCAGGCCCAGCGCCACGTAGCTCAGTTGACGGACGAGGCGCGTCCAGTATTTGGGCAGCTCCAGGATGGGCACGCTGTTCCACACATCCAGGTTAGCTTTGAACACAAAGTGATACGTGGCGAACACCAGCGCCCAGATGCCCAACCACTTGTGTACTTCATAGACGCGATCCAGGCCGCCAAACACGTTCTCCACCACCGACCAGCGACTGGCCAGTACACAGGACGCCGCCATGTACACCAGCGCGCAAGTGCCGAGCAGCAAACTGAGGGTCGCTGAGGTCAGCCACGTCTTGACCGGTATATCCATGAGTAACGTCAACGTCGTGATCAGGAAGAGGACGACGAGGCAGTGACGGGTTTTCAACGGGTGCTCCTAGGGTTTCTTCGGGGGAGTGAATACTCATCTCACATTTTTAGGTTACCCGGTTACGTGAAGAGCGGCCTTGACGTCGGTCATGCGCAAGGGCACAGGCCATGGCCTGGCCCCCGCGCTGAAGTCGACCGAGGTTTTTCGCTCAGTTCTTGAAGGTCGAGTGTTTACGGCCCTGGTCGCACAGGGCGAACACCACCACCAGCAGTGCCGCGATCGCGAGGATAATCACCACCCCGCCTGTGGCGTGGGTCGGCGACGCGGCCACCAGGGACAAGGCTCCCAGCGGTGCCAGGCCGCCGGCGATAGCGGTACCGATTTCGCGGCCGGTGCCGAAGCCCGAGGAACGCGTCTGGGTCGGGAATTGCCGGCTTAAGAACGAGCCCTGGGGCGCGAACATCATGGGAGCGAGCAGGCCGGTGCCGACGCCGATGGCAATGTAGATCATCAGGCTGTCGCCAGTGTCGAGCAGGGCCAGGAACGGGTAGGCAAACAACAGCGAGCAGACGCCGCCGAGTACCAGCACTTTTTTGCTGCTCCATTTGTCGCACAGCCAGCCGAAGCACGGCACCGCGACGATGGCGATCAGGCTGGCAATGGTCACCGACAGCGACGTGACGTGCACATCGACGCCTTTGAATTGAGTCAGGTAGGCCAGGGAAAACGTCTTGAAGATATAGCTCAGGGCGTTGTAGCCAATGGCTACGAAGAACACCACCGCCAACCCCTTGAGATCGTTCTTGAACAGCGCTTTGAGTGGCGAAGGCTTGGCGACCTTGGGTGCCTGGCTCAGCTCCTTGAACTCCGGGGTTTCCGGAATGCTGTTGCGCACCCACAGGCCGACGCCCACCAACGCGATACTGCAGATGAACGGGATACGCCAGCCGCCTGCCAGCATGAAGTCGTTGCCATTGATGGTCAGCAGGTACACGGTCAATGACGACAGCAGCAGGCCCAGGTTCAGGCCCAACGCCGGCCAGGCGCCCTGGCTACCGCGCTTGCCTTCCGACGCGTGCTCGTAGGAAGTGACCGCCGCGCCCGACAACTCGGCCCCGGCGCCCAGGCCCTGGATGATCCGGATGAACACCAGGATGATCGGCGCCCAGATGCCGATGGAGGCATAGCTGGGGATCAGGCCGATCAGCGTGGTACACACGCCCATCATGCAGAAGGTCAATACCAGCACCTGCTTACGGCCGAACTTGTCGCCCAGGTAGCCGAACAGAATGCCGCCGAAGGGTCGGGCGATAAAGCCGATGGCGAAGGTGGAAAAGGCCATGAGCGAGGCGGTTTTCGGGTCACTGTTGTCGAAGAAGATCTTCGAGAACACGATGGCCGCCATGGTGGCGTACAGGTAAAAGTCGTACCACTCCAGCATCGATCCGAAGATCGTGGCGGCGGCGACTTTGCGCAGGCGTTTTTTGCTTTGTGCCGGCGTTTCCGGGGCAGCGGTATGCGGTGTTGCCGTCATTCTGTACTTCCTTCTGAGTCATTATATTTATTGTCAAAGTGACGCTTGTGGCGATGGCCCGGGAAGGGCCGGGGATGCGGTGTCAGCCGGGTGTGAACATGCGATCGGCGATCATTTCGCCGATGGGAATCGCCGAGGTGGCGGCGGGTGAGGGCGCGTTGCAGACATGGAGCATGCGGGGCGTCTGGGCGAACAGAAAGTCGTGGACCAGGCTGCCGTCGCGCATCACGGCCTGGGCGCGGATGCCTGCTTCGTAGGGCAGCAGATCTTCGCGGTTCAACGACGGGCAGTACTTGCGGCATTGCTCCAGGTAGCCGGACTTGAACAGTGAGTTTTTCATCTCGACGCTGCCCGAACCCAGGTTCTGCCAGAGGGTTTTCCAGAAACCGGGGAAGCTGGCGTACTGCGCCACGTCGCGCCAGTTGATCGAGAACTTGCGGTAGTTCTCCCGGCCCAGGCCCAGCACGGCGTTGGGGCCGACCGTGATGCTGCCGTCGATCATCCGCGTCAGGTGCACGCCGAGGAACGGCAGTTCCGGGTCCGGAATCGGGTAGATCAGGTGGTTGACGAGGTTGTTCTTCGAGGCCGGCAGGCGGAAGTACTCGCCGCGAAAGGGGATGATCTGGTGGTCGATCTTGACCCCGGCCATCGTCGCCAGCCGATCCGACTGCAGGCCGGCGCAGACCACCAGGTGCCTGGCTTGCCACGCTTCGCCGCGGGTGTTGACGGTGACCTTGTCGGTGTCTTCCGAAATGGCGGTGACGGTGCGCTCCAGGCAGATCTCACCGCCTTGTCGGCGAATCACCTGGGCCATGGTTTCGCAGACTTCGCGGTAATCGACAATGCCGGTCGCATCGAGAAACAAGCCGCCCAGACCGATGATGTTGGGCTCGCGCTGGCGCAGTTGGTCGGCGTCCAGGCGTTCGACCTTCAGCTCATTCAACTGCGAGCGCGCATAAAGTGCCTCCATGCGCTGCATTTCCAGGGGCGTGGAGGCCACCAGCAACTTGCCGCACACCTCGAACTTGATCCCGTGTTCGCGGCAAAACCGTTTGGTGGCCTCGGCGCCGCGTTTACACAGATCGGCCTTGAGGCTGCCGGGGGCGTAGTAGATGCCAGCGTGAATCACCCCACTGTTATGCCCGGTCTGGTGCTTGGCCAGCGAGGCTTCTTTTTCCAGGATCACCAGTGAGGCGTTGGGCTGGCGTTTGAGCAGCTCCATCGCAGTGGCCAGGCCGACGATGCCACCGCCGATGATGCAGAAATCGTAAATCATGGTTTGGAGTACCTAAGGGCTGCACATTTCAGTCTGCTTATCAGGTTGTCAGACTAATGTTTTTGTTAAAAAAATGGCGTGCCTGAGGCACGCTGCACAAAGCTTGGATCATTCAATTCGTGGCAGGCAGCTCAAGTTGCAGGCGTTTGGCCGCTGCGCGCAGGTGCGCTTCGGCATTGGCTGCGGCCGCTTGGGCATCACCGTCGGCGATGGCCTGGTAAAGCGCCTGGTGTTCCTGGGTGGCGTCGGCCGAGCCACTGGCAAAACGCGACGCCGAGTTTTCCCAGGCGGTTTTGCGCGCACTGGCCAACTGGCTGCGCAGAAAGTCGTGGAAGGCGACAAAGTAGTCATTCTTGCTGGCTTCGGCGATGGCGCGATGAAACTCGACATCGGCGAGGGCGGCGGCCTCGAAGTCGGCGCGCTGGTCGTGCATTTCCCGCAGCGCCTTCTGCATGCGCTGCAGGTCGTCGGCATCACGGCGTTGGGCGGCGATCGAGGCGGCCTGGGTTTCGATCCACAGGCGCACTTCGAACATCTGCGCCAGGTCCGGACGACGACCGTTTTTTTCCGGGAAGCGAAACACCGTACCCGCAGGGGTTTGCGAGATAAATGAGCCCAGGCCACGCTTGGCTGTCAGCACACCATCGGCCTTGAGTTGGGCAATGGCTTCGCGCACCACCGAGCGGCTGACGTTCAGTTGTTCAGCCAGTTGCTGTTCAGTGGGCAAACGCGACTCGGGCGCCAATTGGCCAGAATCGATTTCGGCGCGGATGGCGCTGACGACCCGTACAACGAGCGAGTCAGGGCGCTGGAGCTCAAGCATGGAAAAAACCTTGGTAGTCAGGTTGTCAGACAATAGAGGTTACGCTTTTGCCTTGTCAAGATGTTGCCGGAGATGTTTGCAGGCTGTCCGGTCGTTGGGTCGATAGGCTCGCCGTCGAGACTAAGGCGCATCGCGGCCGTGCGGAAGCTCGACGGTATGTTGGCTCATTCGACGAAGGCGGGGTTTTCCAAGCGTTGCTTGAGCTGGTCCAGCGCAACCGTGGACAGCTCCACCATGCGCTCGTGCAAGCCGGCCAGTTGCAGTTCGGTTTCATAGGTCAACACGCGCTTGAACAGCGTGCCGTCACGACAGGCGTGCAGGCTGTAGTGAATCGAGCCGTCGACGGCCAGGGAGGTGAATACCGCCTTGAATTCTTCCGGCGGCCGGGCGATCTGCACGCGGTAACTCATCGGCACCCGCACGCCCAGCAGGTCGATCACCTCGGTAAAGCGCGTGCCGGCGGAGAGTGAACCGGTGGTGCCGGTGTCGGCACTGAGGGAGGTCGGGTGCCATTCGTGCCAGCGATCGGGCTGGGTTACATAGTTGTAGACAGCCTCGATAGGCGCTTGGATAAAGCGTTCCTGACTGATCCGCTCCAGGCGGACCGACTGCTCGACAGCGCGCATGGAACACCTCCTGTGTGGTGAAACTCTGCACCCGGAGCTGTCAGGATAGACCTACTCCCATGCATTGCACGGGAGTGTCTCATTAATTTATCACTGCACCTTGAAGCGGCTCATCAGCGCGATCACCCAGGCATTGGCGTTGAGCAGGCTTTGCGTATTGGTTTCAGTGGCATGGCCGCTTTGCACCCGCTCTTCGACCATATGTCGGATATGGACCATGCTGCGGTTGATCCACTCGGTCACAGCGCTTTGCTGCTCGGCAGCCGTGGCGTTCTGGGTGCTGAGGTTGTTGATATGGCTGACCGGCTGGCGTGTGAAGGGTGTACTAGAGACCGTCCCCCTGAGCACTGAGATCAAATCGGTAACTTTTCCTAAGCGGTTTACCCATTTCTTCGAGCAGACCGTTCTCAGTGAAGGGTTTTGGATTAATGGTGCTTGGTGGCGTGGCGGGGTCGTTATCGAGGTCAAAAGGTTCTGCATCGCTGGGCAGGCCAACGACTTGGTGTTCTAAATGCGGGACGACGTCCGTTCTGCCTGATTCCCGACGTTGGGTACTCTCACCCGCCAGGAACGTGCCGGTGGCGCCATTGTAGGCATGCCCAATCTCGTGAAAGAGGCCGTTTACGGGAAACCCTGTAAAGGTACCGTCAGCTCGCTCCCGGGTAGACTGGGGGTCATAAAAAATGTGGGCACTATTGGCGCCCAAACCGGCCACACCATTTTGGATGATTCCCTGCTCCGATGGGGTGAGAGCTTCGTATGCCTCAGGTGTCAGCTCGTCCTGATCAGTTCTCCAGAAAATGTATGACGTGTTGCCCGAGTCACCTCGTTCGATGGTGACTTTGCCGCCGTTCAGCACGGCGAGTTCATCCATTTTGGCAAGGGTCTGTTGGCCTAGCGGCGAACTGCGCAGGAATTCGAGGTCGTCGGTTACCCGTTGTTTGAACTCCAGGTGCCCGTCTTTCACGATGAACGCCTGCTCGCCGGCGTTGCTGGGTTTGACCTCGGTGAAAGCCGAGCCTTGGGTACGGTCGAAATGATCACTGGCGTTGGCGTAGATACGGTCTTTGCGCTGATTATTCAAAATGGTGTCGTGGCCTTTCCCTGTATAGAAGGTGGTACGGTCGCGCCCTATAAGAAGATCATCGTCATTGCCGCCATGTGAAACCGTATGCCCGCTGCCTGAGACGAGTACATCTTCGTTGTCGCCACCGTCCAGATAACTCTGCTTGGTGGCGGGACCGTCGCCGGCAATGAGCAGGTCCATGCCCTTATTGCCATACATCACGGCATGGCCGCTTCCCCCAAGGATGGTGTCGTCGCCGTCATTGCCCTCGGCATAGCCGAGACCACTGCCCAGTTGCAGGAAGTCCTTGCCGTTCCCGCCATAGAGTCTGCTCCGGCCGCCGCCTGCCCGGATGTAGTCGTTGCCATCGCCCCCTTCAACGTCAACACGAAGCTTGACGTCATCGTCGATTATTACCGTGTCATCGCCCCCTTGGGTCTCGATCCAGAGGTGCTGCTCCGGGCCCTGTTTTTCTTTGATGTCGAAAAAATAGGGCTTGTCGTTGATCAGGATTTGCAGCTTGTCGCCGGGCCAACTGCGTACATGGATACGGTCCGAATGGTTACCGCTTTCCACTAAAAGCCAATTGTTCATAATCTCCGGCTTTTCAGGGGTCGATGTATCCCAGTCAATGAGTCGACTGATTGTCACGTCGCCGTCAGTGTGCAGCGGGTGTTTTCTGCGGTTACTGTCGTCTGGCGTCAGATCGGATGGGGGATCGTAAGGCGAGGGTTTATCGCGAGGGGCAGGTTGTGGCGTGTGGGTATGAGTGGCTGCGAAATAAACGAGAGGAAATAGCATCGGCGGGGCCTTCACATTCAATGAGGTGAGCATCTGATTGCGCATCAGGGCTGCCCATTCCGTGGTGGGTTGGCTGAAAGTGTTCCGCAGGATGGCGAGAAGCTTGGTGCAAAATGTTTCGTGCCGGCGGTGATCGGCGGGCCAAACGCGCCCTTTGAAGGCAGGTGGATAAGCGACGGCTTGAGCGGTCTCGCTCTGCGCAGGGAGAGCGAGACGCACGTGTGATCAGCGGTGGTAGTAACCCGGGCCGCCACCGTAGTAACGGTGGTCATGCCAGCCACCACCGTGTGGGAAAATGATGCAGCCGCTCATGCTCAGGATGATCAACAAGGGAATCAGCAGTGTGATTCGACGGAACATTTCAAAATCCTCTAGGGTACTCATAGATTGAATCAGGCGACGGGCAAGCCAAAGTTTTTCATCGCCTGTAACATGAGACCCTGCCGACCCGATTCCATCCCCTCCAGCGGGTATGTATTTGGCATGTTCGGCGATACAAAGTGGATACATTCTCAAGGTTCAGGAACCCGTCATGACGCAAAAGCAACGTTTGAAATACTCGATTCTGATCTCCCTGGTCGTACTGGGGACGATGTTTGGCCTGTCCTACTTGCAGAACACCGGGGTTATCAGCGAAAAAACGTTCCAGTACATCGCCATTGCGGTGGCGGTCACCGTGGTCGTGATCAACGGTGTGATGCGGCGCAAGGTCAAGCCCAACTTCTGATTCTGCTGCGTGGGTCAGGCGCGGCCTTCGAGCACTTTGGCAGCCTCTTCATGGAGGCTGTAGCTTTTGTCGGCATTGAGGGTGATCACGCCCTCGCTGCACAGGCGCTTGAGTACCTCGCGCACGCTGAGAAACGACAACGGGATGCCCAGCTCCAGCAAATGGCTGTGTACCCCGCGTACCCCAAGGGTGCGCTGGTTGTCGGCGGCGGTGAGGAGGGCGTCGATGACCTTCAGCCGGATCAGGCTGGTGCGCAAACCAAAACACTTGAGCAAATGGCGGATGCGCTGATTGCCGTGCTGTTCAGGTGCGCTGCCGAACGCTTGGGCGCCTCTGCCATGAGCGGCCTCGGCGGTCGGTGAATGTCCGTCCGTGGGCAGTTGCGAGTTGTACATGCAAAAACTCCTTATCAGAGCCTGATCAGGAAAATGATGGCGCTGTTACCTAATAAGACGAACGAGCGATGCAAATCATGAAGTGCCGGATGTAGAAAATTTGTCGGTATCCGCTTTGTCACATTGCAATCGCTCTGGATAGACGTCTTCTGGCTGCTGTTCCCGTCACACCGGCCACACTTCGCCGGCGAAAATCTGCAGGTCGCCGGTCAAGTCATCCGCAGGGGTGAGGGTGCCCGAGGGGCCGGGGCGTGGGTCCGCCGAGCGAACGCCGTAGTTAACGCGTCCGGCTCTTCCATACACGGCGATGCCGGTGGCGCCGGTCAATTCGGAGAGGCCCAGAACATTCTGGGTGGTATTGAGATGATGGCGCCCTACCAGGGCAACCCACTTGTCATCGCCTGCGTGTTGCTCGATGGTGCGGGTGGCGTAGTAGTTGAACTCTTCGAGTCGTCGTTTGGCCTGCGCAGGTGTCTTGATGGGGCCGCCGAACAGGTGGCGTTCGTCGTTGTGCCGCGTCAGGTAAAAATGGTCAAGCGGTACGATTTCGATCCCGTTGTCTTCGAATTTCTTCAACAGTTCGCCCAGGGTCGGGCGTTGGTTGGGAGGGCGGTATATGAGCCCGATCCGGCCCATGCCATCGTCTTTCCAGCGCATGATTTTGTCGTACACCAGGCCTTCGACGAATAGCTTTTTTACCTTGTTCTGAACAAACACATCGACGTTGTCATACAAAGTTCGGAAAGCCGCCAAGCTGCTGTGGGATTCGCCGAATACCAGGCCAGGCGCCGTGCGAAAAGCATCGGCAATCACATCGCTCGTTTTCTTTGGCGCGGGAATGTTTGGAAACTCGGGGCGGGGGGGCAGCCCGTTTGCGGCCATGTGCGTATAAAAATCGCGCATTTCCTGGGCGAATTTCTCATGGGTTGCCTGCTTTCTGCTGGGGGTGAAATGGCCCTCGATGGGGCGGCCACGAATGCTGCTCACGTACTCGGCGTCGGGCAAATGGTCGATTTTACGCACCGGCTCGACTGGCAGCCCAGCCGGCGGTTGACTGAGTGGCGGACGTGACGGTCGGCTCAGCGGGTTGAAGCGATGATCGCGAGCCGATCGCCCCGGGTGTTGGGCAGTGGGTGAGGGCGGCATCAGCGTATGGGTAGGGGTGAATGCGTCGAGTGCGGGCCCATAAGGCCGCATGGCGTCTGAATCGAAGGCATACCATTTACCGTGTTGGCGTATGGCCGAGCCTTCCACTTGCTGCGTACCCACCTGTAAAACGCCTGTTGCGGCGGCCTCGTAACGTTGGCTGGCGATGACCAGCGACTGGCCGTTGGCCGTGCCGCGCAGCTTGCGGATGCCTTGCGCGCTGGCGCTGATGCCATCCGTGACAAGTCTGCCCGCACCCACCGCCAGGTCAACGCTGCCACTCAACGGGTTGAAGGCGTTGAGTGCGGTGACCCCGAGGATTTTGCCGCCGCGCGCCAAGGCACCCAGGGTTGAACCCGCGTTTGTCACTGCCTTGCCGAGCTTTGCGGTAGCGCCCAACCCGGCCGTCACAAAGCCAAATATATCCAGCGCCAGGTCAATCGCGCCGTCCTTGTAGTGACCGTTGCGCAAGTGGGTGATGGCCGAGCGGAGGGGGATCAGGTTCAATAATGCGTCCGTTGTTGAACTCACCCATTCGCGTCGCGCCTCGTCCGGGGTTTCGCCTGCGGCGTATTGCTTGACGGCAGGCTCATCAAACCCCAACGCCTTGATCAGTGCGTCGGCGATGTAGTGGGTTCGCGGACTTTGGAACGTGTTGAAGGTGGGGTATTGCGGTTCCTTTTCTTCGGCGTCGTAGTTGTGGGTTGAGCGATTGGGATGAAACGCTTCGATTTTGTTGACTTCGTCCGACACGTATTGGTGGGGCCGGCTGATCCTGCCCTGGTCAACCTTGGAGATGCTGCCGGTTGTGGTATCGAATTCGTATGTCTGATGGCTGTTTTGATATTCGCTGTGTACGAGGATCTTTGGGCTGGTGTGGAAGAGCTTGTCTTGGGCGAAAGGAATCAAGCTGGTGCGGTAGTCGTTTTCCTTGAAAAAACTGATTTTTCCATAATTGAGGCGTGTTCGATCGGCCAACGGCAGGCGGTCAATGGCACTGCAGCAACCTGGCGCCGAGATCCGCGCTAGCGAGGGAAGTCTTGCCGCTGTCGCTCAGGTGTTTGGCCAGTGCGCTGATCACACTGGCTGGCGACATGCCCCAGTGACTGTCGGCAGCGAGGTTGAAGCCCGCGACGGTATTTCTGCCAGGCTGTTCGATGGATTCGGGGTCCAGCCCCAAGTGGATCGCGCTCAGTACATAGTCGTTTGCGCTGGTATCGGTCGCGATGCCGCCGACCTTGGCCTGTATCGCCTGGCCCAGCTCCTGCGCCTTGGGGGTATCGAGGAGTTTCTCCAACGCCTTGGCCGGGTCCTGTAGCTCGGTACCGGATAGCGGATTACCTTCCAGCAGATACCCCAATGCTCCGCGCCGAGGGTCGAAAAGGGGCAGGCCCGGCAGTTTCTCGGTGTTGTCGGCAACGACGTCGCGCACCACGCGCTGGTGTTCCACGCTCAGCGGCAATGCCCAACTGAGCCCGCCGCCCAAGTTGCCCAATGGGTGCGACAACGAATGATTGATCAGTGCGTCGGCCATGTCGAAAAGGTCTTCACGCGTGGCCGGAATGTACGTGCCGTGGTGTGTGATGAAACGCTCAAGGCTGATTTTCTGCGGCGATTGATGCTGAAGCGCCGAGTCTGGATCGACGTCCATCAGGGTTTCTTGCAGTGCGCGCAGCACTGCTTCGGCGCTGGCTTGCGGTGCCAGTGACTGGGCGGCCTGCTTGAGTTGGCGGGCGAGCGTTTGCAGGTTGCGCCTGTGCGCCAATGCGGTTTTGAGGGCCTGGCGGTTGTCATTGCTGTCGACTTCTTGCTCTGTAGGCGGGTCTTCGACCGGAGCCATGTCGTCGGTCGCTAAAGCCGTGGGCAACAGCGGGTAAACAGGTTGCTGGGACGAGCCGGAGGTTAGGGTGACGGATGTCATGCTGAATACCTTCTTTCACACGGTGAGGCAGTCCTTGCCGACGAACGCCTTTGTATGAAGGCGCTCGTTTGGGTGTTGAAAGCAGGTGCTTGTGTTCCGCTTGCGGGCGGTGCGGGTTGTCAGTATGTGTAACGGAGGCCATCGGCACTTGGACTGGCCACCCTCGTAGCGGAGAAAATGACGCGGCCGCATTCGTACCTAAATTATTCGCGGGCTTTTGCGTTCTTACGTTGGGGTGATTGCCCTGTGAGGCGGTTTAATCTGACGGTGGGGTCTGCGTGATTATTTGTAACGGGTTGTCCAGGGTGTGTGTGACGGCGCTATTGCTGGGCGTGAGCCTGGCCGCATCCGCGCACGAGGCGGTGGTGCAGGCGGCGGCGGACATCCGACGCACCAGTTTCGGTGTGCCCCATATCCGCGCCAGTGATGAGCGCGGTCTGGGCTTCGGCATCGGTTACGCCTATGCCCAGGACAATCTGTGCCTGCTGGCCAACGAGGTGGTTACGGTGAGCGGAGAGCGCGCCAGGTTCTTTGGCCCTGAACAATCGACCCTGGAGGAGCGCAACAACGTTACCAGCGATGTGTTCTTTGCCTGGCTGAATACGCCAGAGGCGGTAGCCTCGTTCTGGGCGGCGCAGAGCCCACCGATCCAGCAGCGTATCGAAGGGTACGTCGCCGGCTACAACCGTTATCTGACAGAGCAGGGCGCTCCGGCCCAGTGCCAGGCGGCGTGGGTACGGCCGATCACGCCGCAGGATGTGATCAAGCTGACGCGCAGGCTGCTGGTGGAAGGCGGCGTCGGCCAATTCGCCGAAGCCCTTGTCGGCGCGACGCCGCCCAACACCACCGCCCATCGGCAGGGCGACGCCAAGGCCTTTGAGCTGGCCGCTGCGCATCAACAGCGTTTCACTCTGGACCGAGGCAGCAACGCCGTCGCCGTGGGCCGTGACCGCTCATTCAACGGGCGTGGCATGCTGCTGGCCAATCCGCATTTCCCCTGGATCGGCGGCATGCGCTTTTATGAGATGCACCTGACCATCCCTGGTCAACTGGATGTAATGGGCGCTGCACTGCCGGGCTTGCCGCTGGTGAATATCGGCTTTAACCAGCATGTGGCCTGGACCCATACCGTCGACACGTCCAAGCATTTCACCGTGTATCGCCTGACCCTCGATCCCAAGGATGCCACGCGCTACCTGCTGGACGGTAAATCCATCCCGCTGGATAAAGCCACGCTGACGGTGCAAGTCAAACAAGCCGATGGCAGCCTCAAAGAGCAGGCGCATACCGTCTACCGTTCGCAATTCGGCCCGGTGGTGCAATGGCCTGGCAAGCTTGATTGGGACAACCGTTACGCCTTCAGCCTGCGCGATGCCAACCTGGGCAACGACCGCGTGCTGCAACAGTGGTACGCGATGAATCGCGCCGGCAGCGTCAAGGAGCTGCAAACCGCGGTACACACCCTGCAAGGCATCCCGTGGGTCAATACCCTGGCTGCGGATGACCAGGGGCAGAGCCTGTTCATGAACCTGTCGGTGGTGCCCAACGTCAACGCGGCCAAACTCGCGCAATGCAGTGACCCACGGGCCGGCCTGCAATTGATCGTGCTCGACGGTGCCCGCAGCGCCTGCGCCTGGGACGTCGACCCGCGCGCTGCCCAAGCCGGGATCTTCGCGGCCGACCAGTTGCCGCAACTGGAACGTACCGACTACGTGCAGCATTCCAACGATTCGGCCTGGATGGTCAACCCCAAGGCGCCCCTCACCGGTTTTTCCCCAGTCATCAGCCAGGACAACACTGGCCTCGGCCCCCGCGCACGTTTCGCCGTGCAACGCCTGCAGTCGTTGGACAACCGGCCGATCAGCGTTGCCGACCTGCAAAACATGGTGATGGACAACCAGGTCTACCTCGCCAGCCAGGTGATGCCCGATTTGCTCGAATTCTGCGCCAAGCACCTCGGCGCCGACACCGCCACGCTGCAACCGCTGTGCGCCAGCCTGCAAACCTGGGACCAGCGCGCCAACCTCGACAGCGGCCTGGGCCTGGTGCATTTCATCAACCTGATGCAACACCTGCAGCACAGCCCTGACGCCTGGCGTGTCGCCTTCGACCCGGCCCAACCCCTCACCACCCCACGCGGCCTGGCCATCGAGCGAGCGCCCGTCGCCAAGGCCCTGCGCGAAGCCATGCTGGCCTCGACCGTCGAGGCCGGCCAACTCGGGCTCACCGCCAACAGCCGCTGGGGCGACCTACAAGTCTCCGGCCAGACCCCAATCCACGGCGGCCCGCAACAGCTTGGCATCTACAACGCCATGCAAACCGTGCCCCGCGCCGATGGCAAACGCGAAGTGGTCAGCGGCAGCAGCTACCTGCAAATCGTCACCTTCGACGCCAACGGCCCCCGCGCCCAAGGCTTACTGACATTCTCCCTGTCCAGCAACCCTGCATCGAAATACGCAAAGGACCAGACACACGCGTTCTCCGAGAAAAACCTCCGCCCGCTGCCCTTCAGCGAAGCGCAGATCAAGGCCGATCCGCAGTACCAATCGCAGGTCATCAAAGAGTAGGGCGCGCACGCAACCCCTTGATGCTAGGGCAGAATATTTTTTGAAATCAAGGGGTTGCAGGCAAAAGCAAATGAGTACATAATGGCGCCCATCGAACGCAATGAAGCATTAAAAACTTCAATGTATTCAATGAGTTAGAGTAGAGGCACGCTTTACATAGCCCACTCAAGTTTGTATGCGGTGAGTGCCAGCAACCAGGGTACTGATCGTTTGAGGCCGAGTAGCAAAATGGTTATGCAGCGGATTGCAAATCCGCCTACGCCGGTTCGATTCCGACCTCGGCCTCCACTCTTAGAAACCCCGTAGATTAGCGTCTACGGGGTTTTTTATTGTCTGCGATTTAAGATCGCTTCCGCAATTTTTTGAATCGCTTCCGCAACCCGCCTGATTTACAGGAGGCTCTAGCCTTAATTGGCAGCGGTTTTCCTGTGTCAGGTGCATTTTTTGTCGATCTTGGTGGCGGGTGATGTACTCATGAGTCTGCGATAATCGAGGTTAGGACGTGGTTGTCGATGCTGGGGCAATCCAGGGCTCAGAGATGGTCCGGATGGTACCTATTTGTGCGCAACCTGCGGGCTGTTGATGTCTCCAGCCCCGAAGCCCAAGGCCTAGGAAAAATTCCGGTAATGCCCAAGCCTAGTCCTACTGGGTCGAGGCCTTAGCAGCAGGGTGCTTTCGGCCCTCATGATCGAGAGGGAAACAATGAACAGGTTACTGGCGATAGTTTTAATGATGACGTCCCTGACGGCCTGCAATAGCCAAAACGTAAACAATTTCGAGCGGATAGATTCATCCGCTAAAAGCGTAACGGTGCCCGTCGGGTCTAGCGGTCTACTCGGGGGGCTCAAACAATCTTTGAGGTCAAATGGTTGGAAAATGAGCGTTTACAAAGGCGCATCAATCATTGAAGGAACAATGGGTAAGGAAACCTCACTCCAGCACTACGACACATTCAATACACGATATACCCTGAAAGTAGCTTACCAACAGGTAGACACCTGCATCTGGTGAACGAGCCCCATGAAAGACAGGACACCGTTTCCCCCTTACGATAAGGGATAGGCAAACGGGTATGTTTATGACTAACAGCAACGATAAGGGTGGTGAGCTGCTCGGCCAGGAACGCCGACGCCGC
>NZ_JYLL01000088.1 GCF_001439695.1 Pseudomonas veronii | reverse complement strand
ACTGTTTGCGCACCATCCACAGGTTCGACAGCGCAAACAGCGTGACCTGCTGGGCTGTGTTTTTCACCAAGCCGCGAAACCGCACCTTGGTGTATCCAAACTGGCGCTTGATCACACGGAACGGATGCTCGACCTTAGCGCGCACCTGCGACTTGGCGTATTCGATCTTGCGCTTCATTCGCCAATCAGGCTTTTTTTGCCGTGCTTTTTGTGCGAACTGGGCCGGGCGGAAATCGACCAGATCACTTTTCGACTTTCATGTTCGGGGCGCTTGTGGACACCGGTGTAGCCAGCATCTCCGGCAACATGGGTTTCCTCACCATGCAGTAATGGGTCGACCTGAGTCACGTCGGCCACATTGGCGGCGGTACCCACCACGCTGTGCACCAGGCCCGAATCGGCATCCACACCAATGTGCGCCTTCATGCCAAAAAAGTACTGGTTACCTTTCTTGGTTTGGTGCATCTCAGGATCGCGCTTACCTTCCTTATTCTTGGTCGAACTGGGCGCATGGATAATCGTGGCATCGACGATGGTGCCTTGACGCAGCAGTAGCCCGCGGTTGCCGAGGTAGTCATTGATAACGCCCAGAATCCCCACCGCCAGGTCGTGCTTCTCCAGCAACCGACGAAAATTGAGGATGGTGGTTTCATCCGGGATGCGCTCCAGTCCCAGCCCAGCAAACTGGCGCAAAATTGTGGTCTCGTAGAGCGACTCTTCCATCGCCGGATCGCTGTAGCCGAACCAGTTCTGCATCAGGTGCACACGCAAGATGGCCATCAACGGGTATGACGGCCGGCCGCCTTCACCCTTCGGGTAATGCGGTTCGATCAAGGCAATCAAGCCCTTCCACGGCACCACCCGATCCATCTCGATCAGAAAACGCTCACGTCGGGTTTGTTTACGCTTGCCGGCATACTCAGCATCGGCGAAGGAGATCTGCTTCATCGGAAAA
>NZ_JYLL01000087.1 GCF_001439695.1 Pseudomonas veronii | reverse complement strand
CACCACCAGCCTTGTCGAAGACGCGGACCTTGAGGCCCTGCTCGTCGCGCAGTTTTTTCAGCATATACAGGCCGCCAAAACCTGCGCCAACGACGATGGCGTCGAAATTTTTTGTTGTTATCACAGCATCTCCCCTCGTTACGAACAGCCCGCACCTGGAATACCTGAATCCACTTGCCGGCAACGGACCCGCATTGAAGCCTTGATCGATCCTGGTTCAGTTAAAAATTGCAGCATGGATTTCTGGTTTATGGGGCTCCAGTGCGGGCTGATGGGATTCGCCAAACAGGCGGTGCAAATAAATGATTGCCAGATCAGGGCTGTCGGCCATGTACCGCCCCCTGAGCTGACGAAAAACAGGGAGAGGATCTGGTTTTGATGACGTATTCATGCTAATCACCTGTCTTGTTCTTGTATGCACTGGATAATTATCAATGATGTATATAAGCTGAGTATTGAATGTTTTTTGCTTTTCGTTGAATAAAATTGCCAGGAGCCTTGCCATGTCACATGGATGGCCATGGCAAGGCGCGATCCTGGTCGGCTGGCCTGACAGGTACCGAATCGATCTGTTCGACTCGGCAGCCTTCCTGACGGACATGGCCTTTTTCAACCCAAGCCGATCGTGCCATGTACCTCCCTCGGTTCCATATTTGCCTTCTGCCACGGTGCCGCTGATGATGTTTTTCGATCCACGACTCCGGGGCACCTAGCCATGCATCTGCGTAAACAGTTATCACGCAACGCTCAAGCATCCTGTAGTGGTCTAATGAAATCTATGGTCACCCCCATTTTTGCAATGCTGATTAACGGGCGAAGTGGTTGGCTTGCTTAAATCTATCCGGCGTCTGTATGAGGCATGCCCCGCGCCATGATGAGAGTCGCGCCTGGCAATCCTGAAAACCGGAGCGGCTTCTAAAGCCGTTTCATAAGTCAGGTTCTTCGCCAGGCCGGTGTGCCGTTCACGTCATCCATTTTTCAGCTATCGCAAAACCTGAAGGTGCCTCGTGGTACTGCAACAACAGTAGGGTCAGGCCGCCA
>NZ_JYLL01000086.1 GCF_001439695.1 Pseudomonas veronii | reverse complement strand
ACCCCTTCTTGTCCTCCATGCGGATTTCATTGAAGTTGGCCGGCGTGCCGCCCTTGCTCGAACGACTTTTCATGCCGCTCTGGGTCGCGTTCTCCGGCAAATCGTAGGGCACCGTCTGCTCCGCGTTGTACACCCGCCCAGTAATAATCGGCCGGTCCGGGTCGCCTTCCAGAAAGCTCACAATCACCTCCTGGCCGATCCGTGGGATCTGCATCGAGCCCCAGTTCTTGCCGGCCCAGGATTGCGATACGCGTATCCAGCACGAGCTGTTTTCGTTGGACTGGTCGTGGCGGTCCCAGTAGAAATGCACCTTCACGCGGCCGTACTGGTCGGTCCAGATTTCCTCGCCTTTGGGGCCGACCACCAGCGCGGTCTGCGGGCCTTTGACGATGGGGCGATAGGTGTTGGCCAGCGGGCGGAAGCTTTGTTGGGCATCGATGCAGGTCAGGCTGCTGTCGAACTGCGCCGAGCTGGAGCCGCCGCCGCTTTCCAGGCTTTCCTGAACGATGTAATAGCGGCAGCCGACGATCAGGTATTCGCGGTTCTGGTCCTGGCGGCTGAAGCCGGTGAGGCTGAACAGATGGCCGGAACCGAGGCCGCGGGCGTTGCCGTTGAATTCGATTTGTTCATGCAGGGTTTGCAGCGCTTCGATGCGGGTGCGCGCGTAGTGTTCGCCGTCCGCGCTTTGCACGTAGGTGCCGGGGTAGTCGTACAGCGGGTAGTCGCCGGCGGCGTGCGGGCGCGGCATCGCCGAGCGCACGTCGATGCTCGCGCTGGGGCGCTGGAAGTCGTAGTCGTTGAGCTCCAGCGAGCCCGGCTGCACTTGCTGGGCCAGGTGCCAGTTGTACAGGTGGTCGCGTTCGCGTTGCTGCTCGTCCTTGGGGTAGTACGGAATCGACACGTAGCCCGGCACCGTGGCGTGGGCGCCGTAGGCATCGGCCAGTACCAGCACGTGGCGGTCCTGTTCATGGCGGAAGAAGTAGTAGATGCCTTCCTGTTCCATCAAGCGGCTGACGAAATCGAAGCTGGTCTCGCGGTACTGCACGCAGTATTCCCACTCGCGATACGGCCGGCTCAGGGCGTCTTCGAAGTCGGAAAAGCCGAGGTCGCGGAACAC
>NZ_JYLL01000085.1 GCF_001439695.1 Pseudomonas veronii | reverse complement strand
AATCAATCCCAGCTCAACGCACCGCCAGTCTGGTACTCGATCACACGGGTCTCAAAGAAATTCTTCTCTTTCTTCAAGTCCATGATCTCGCTCATCCATGGGAACGGGTTAGTCGTCCCTGGATACTCTTCCTTCAAACCGATCTGCGACAGACGACGGTTAGCGATGAACTTGAGGTAGTCCTCCATCATCGCCGCGTTCATGCCGAGTACACCGCGTGGCATGGTGTCGCGCGCGTATTCGATCTCCAGTTGGGTCCCTTGCAGGATCATCTGGGTCGCTTCTTCCTTCATCTCGGCGTCCCACAGGTGTGGGTTTTCGATTTTGATCTGGTTGATCACGTCGATGCCGAAGTTCAGGTGCATCGACTCGTCGCGCAGGATGTACTGGAACTGCTCGGCCACGCCGGTCATTTTGTTGCGGCGGCCCATGGAGAGGATCTGGGTGAAGCCGCAATAGAAGAAGATGCCTTCCAGTACGCAGTAGTAGGCGACCAGGTTGCGCAGCAGTTCTTTGTCGGTGTCGACGGTACCGGTTTCGAATTTCGGGTCGGAGATGGAGCGCGTGTATTTCAGGCCCCAGGCGGCTTTTTTCGCGACCGATGGGATCTCGTGGTACATGTTGAAGATCTCGCCTTCATCCATGGCCAGCGATTCGATGCAGTACTGGTAGGCGTGGGTGTGGATCGCCTCTTCGAAGGCCTGGCGCAGGATGTACTGGCGGCACTCCGGGTTGGTGATCAGGCGGTACACGGCCAGGACCAGGTTGTTGGCGACCAGCGAGTCGGCGGTGGAGAAGAAGCCGAGGTTGCGCATGACGATGCGGCGTTCGTCGTCGGTCAGGCCTTCGGGGTTTTTCCACAGCGCGATGTCGGCGGTCATGTTGACCTCTTGCGGCATCCAGTGGTTGGCGCAGCCGTCGAGGTATTTCTGCCAGGCCCAGTCGTACTTGAAGGGCACGAGCTGGTTGAGGTCGGCGCGGCAGTTGATCATGCGCTTTTCGTCGACAGCGACGCGGGCGGAGGCGCCTTCGAGCTCGGCGAGGCCTTCGGCGATGTCGAGTTTGTCGAGGGCAGCCTTGGCGCGGATGATCGCGGCGGAGTCGTTGGCGGTGACGGCGCGGGCTTCGATGGCGGC
>NZ_JYLL01000084.1 GCF_001439695.1 Pseudomonas veronii | reverse complement strand
TCTACCAGCATCAATCCGTGCCGCAGATCGTCGAAAGCATCCTGCGCAGCCGCCACGACTTTGAAGGCCAGGACTTTCTGTTCAGCCTGAAACGCGACTACCCCAGGCGCGAGCAGGTCATGCAATACGGCGAGAGCGACCTGGCCTTCATCGACCGTCTGCTCGCCGACGTCGGCATCTGGTACCGCTTCACCAGCGACGAACGCCTGGGTATCGATGTGGTCGAGTTCTGCGACGATCAGCGCCTCTACCAGTTCGACATCGCGCTGCCGTATCGCCCGCAATCCGGGTTGGGCAGCAGCGGGCAGGACGCGGTGTGGCACCTGCAATCGAACCACCAGGTGGTCGAACAACAGGTGCATATCCGCGCCTACCACCCCCGCGACGCCGGCGCCCACCTGAGCGGCGAGATCGACCAGAGCCGCGGCGCCAGCGGCACCTACGGCGAGGCCTACCACTACGCCGAGCCCTACACGACCCTCGGCGACCGGCTGGATCAGGACGAAGACCTGCTCAGTGAAAGCGGCTACTTCTACGCACGCCTGCGCCACGAGCGTTACCTCAACGCCCAGACCCAACTCTGCGGCATCACCAGCAGCGCCACGTTGGCGCCGGGGCAGGTGCTGCACATCTCCGGCGGCGCGCCCCAAGCCTTCACACCGGGCGCGGTGATCACCGGCCTGACCACCACCGCCGCCCGCGACAGCAGCTTGGTCGCGACCTTCCAGGCCATACCCTATTCAGACACCGTGTGCTTTCGCCCCGCACTGCAGCCCAAACCCCAAATCGCCGGCACCGTCCCGGCCCGCGTCACCAGCCCACAGGCCAACGACCCCTACGGCCACATCGACCTCGAAGGGCGCTACAAGGTCAACTTCCTGTTCGACCGCGACACCTGGAAACCCGGCGAAGAAAGCCTATGGCTACGCCTGGCCCGCCCCTACGCCGGAGATACCCACGGCCTGCACCTGCCGTTGATTCCCGGCACCGAAGTGGCCATCGCCTTTGAACAAGGCGACCCAGACCGGCCCTACATCGCGCACGCGTTGCACGATAGCCAGCATGTCGATCATGTGACCTTGCGTAACTACAAACGCAACGTGCTGCGTACCCCGGCGAACAACAAGCTGCGGATGGATGACACGCGGGGGCGGGAGCA
>NZ_JYLL01000083.1 GCF_001439695.1 Pseudomonas veronii | reverse complement strand
GGATGCTCCGATCAACTTGTCGTGCAGCCGCGGCAAGTTGCAATTTTCCAGGCACCTACAGCGTCATTGGACGAAAAGTGACCGAAAAATCATGTACGGAGAGCTTTTTCGACCGGTTCTCCGTGTTAAACGCGAACCTCACCCATACCCATGAGCTGTTTTCGAACCCTCCACAGGTTTGCCAGGGCGAACAGCGTGGTCAACTGAGCCGTGTTTTTCATCAGCCCACGAAAACGTACTTTCACGTAACCAAACTGCCGCTTGATCACGCGAAACGGATGCTCGACCTTGGCCCGTGTCTGAGCCTTGCAGAACTCGATCTTGCGCTTGGCTTTGTACAGTACGCTGCGCTGGTTCAGCTTGGAATAGGTGCTGCGACGCGCTGCAATCTGCCAGATCACCCCCCGATTTTCATGCTCTTCGCGCCTTTCGACACCGGTGTAACCGGCATCTGCATACACGGCGTTTTCTTCGCCATGCAACAGTTCAGCCACCTGCGTGACATCGGCCACATTGGCAGCGGTGCCATGGACGTGATGCACCAGGCCGGACTCGACATCGGCACCGATGTGCGCCTTCATCCCGAAGAAATACTGACCGCCTTTCTTGGTCTGGTGCATCTCGGGATCACGCTTGCCTTCTTTATTTTTGGTCGAGCTGGGGGCATGAATAATGGTGGCATCGACGATGGTGCCTTGGCGCAGCGACAGGCCTTTTTCCTGCAGATAACCATTGATGACCGCAAGGATTGCCGGTGCGAGCTGATGCTTCTCCAGCAAGTGCCGGAAGTTCATGATCGTGGTGTCTTCGGGGATTGGCGCGCTCAGCGTCAGGCGTGCGAACTGGCGCATGGGCGTGATTTCGTAGAGCGCTTCTTCCATGGCCGGGTCGCTCAGGGAGAACCAGTTCTGCAACAGATGGATGCGCAGCATGGTTTCCAGAGGATAGGGTTTTCTACCGCCGCCGGCCTTGGGGTAGAACGGTTCGATCAGCTCCAGCAGGCCTGCCCAGGGCACCACCTGATCCATTTCGGCGAGGAAGCGCTCTCGGCGGGTTTGCTTGCGCTTGCCGGCGTACTCAAAGTCGGAAAAGCTCATCTGGCTCATGGGCGGCTCGGATCAGGTGTTGCGGGGATTCTCGCATAACTGAAGGCTTGTTCGGAGATTCCCTA
>NZ_JYLL01000082.1 GCF_001439695.1 Pseudomonas veronii | reverse complement strand
GCTGTCTAGCCTACCCAGTGGATAGTTACATAGGTACATGTCCCACACGTTGTCGTCCACTTCTCGCAGTCCAACGGACTCTCCTACCAGTGACTCACTCAAAAAGATCATCCTGCCCCTCCACTTCATTGATCCGTCTGTTCTGACTTTGCGTACCTCCATATCCGCTCCATATTCGGCAGGAGGTACCCAGCCTGTATAGATCCTTGGCGATTTATCGTACAGATCGTTCGGCACTTTCATACCCAACGCCTCGTGCGGCCGATCATGATTGAATTCCTGTCGAAATCGTTCAAACGCCAACTGCTGCTGGACCATATTGGCTTCTGGCGTCTTCAGTAACGCGGCCTTGAGTGAGCGATGCATACGCTCATGCCGCCCGTTCTGATCGGGTCGCCCCGGCTGAATACGCTCTGGGTAGATACCCAGTCGTATCCACCATACGGCCAGACTCGAGAGCCTGTTGAGGCCGGTTGAAGCGAAGGGTGAACCGTTGTCAGTCCTGATGACGTCAGGCAGACCATACTCGCGAAAAGCCCAGTCAAAACCCTCGCGGGCCCCGGCCACACTGGGCTGAGCACGACACAACAATATGAATCTGCTGGCCTGATCCGTGAGTGTCAGCGGGTAACAGCGTCGGCCATCCGTCATTAAAAAGTCGCCTTTGAAGTCAGCGGCCCACGTTTGATTGGGGAGGTCTGCCGGGCGAAGTTTGACGGGGCCGGTAGGCGGACGATTGCGCTTGCGCCGCTCTTGGACCAGTCCCGCTCGTTTGAGCCATTCCCCCGCCGTGCTGGGTGCCGGCCAATGACATTCCGGATAGCGATTGGAAAGGACCTTGACCAGCTTTTTGGGGCCCCAGTCATGGTGTTGATGCTTGAGCTCAATTAGAGCAGCAATATGTGCATCGCACGTTTGAAAAGGGCTTGAGAGTGGACGGCGTGAAGCCTCCTTGAGTCCGTCCAAGCCCGCAGTGGCGTACCGTTGCAGCCACTTGTCCAAGGTCGGTCGACTAATGCCGTAGCTCAATGCCAGTTGATGTTTTGAATAGGCGCCGGACAGCCAGTCGCCTATCAATCTGACTTTTTGGTCCATAGGGGACTCTCGATTCCATGACATGGCCAGTTACCTCCTGGCCATGATTAATACATGTAAACGATGTCTCCGGTTTCAAACGTAAAGGATGTCTCCGGTCTGTACC
>NZ_JYLL01000081.1 GCF_001439695.1 Pseudomonas veronii | reverse complement strand
TGTAGTGGTCTAATGAAACCGGACACCCATTTAGGCGAGAATGCTCGCCAGATCGAGGTGTCAGATGACCAAACAACGCCGCTCCTTTACTCCTGAATTCAAGCGCGAGGCTGCCGACCTTGTGCTCAAACAAAACTACAGCTACATCGAAGCCAGCCGTTCACTCGGCATTGGTGAATCGGCATTGCGCCGCTGGGTTGACCAGATTCAGAAAGAACATAAAGGCGTTACCCCGCAGAGCAAGGCACTGACTCCGGAACAGCAAAAAATTCAGGAGCTGGAAGCCCGGATTGCTCGGCTTGAGCGAGAGAAATCAATACTAAAAAAGGCTACTGCGCTCTTGATGTCGGAAGATCACGAGCGTTCGCGCTGATTGACCAGTTGAGCGCCCATGAGCCGGTTGATTGGCTGTGCAAGGTGTTTGACGTCACTCGCTCGTGTTACTACGCCCAGCGCCTGCGGCGCCGCACGCCGGATGTTGAACGGCTTCGATTGCGTAGTCGCGTCAGTGAGCTGTTCTCGCAAAGTCGCAGCTCTGCGGGCAGTCGCAGCATCCTGTCGCTGATGCGTGAAGACGGTGAGCAACTCGGTCGATTCAAAGTGCGTAGCTTGATGCGCGAGCTTGATTTAGTCAGCAAACAACCCGGCTTCCATGCCTACAAGCGAGCAACAGTAGAAAGACTGGATATCCCGAACACATTGAACCGCGAGTTCGACGTGCCAGCGCCCAATCAAGTCTGGTGCGGCGATATCACCTACATTTGGGCGCAAGGAAAGTGGCATTACCTGGCTGTCGTCCTGGATCTTTGTACGCGTCGGATCGTGGGCTGGGCGCTGTCGGAAAAGCCAGACGCTGAGCTGGTGATCAAAGCGCTGGATATGGCTTACGAGCAACGTGGCAGGCCTTCGGACCTGCTATTTCACTCGGACCAGGGATCGCAATATGCAAGCCGACTCTTTCGTCAGCGGTTGTGGCGATACCGCATGCGCCAGAGCATGAGTCGACGAGGAAACTGCTGGGATAACGCACCGATGGAGCGCGTATTTCGCAGCTTGAAAACAGAATGGATACCGACCGTGGGCTATCGAACTGCACAGGAAGCACAGCGCGACATCAGCCACTTTTTGATGCATCGCTACAACTGGATTAGGCCTCATCAATTCAACGATGGGTTGGCTCCAGCGCGGGCCGAGGAAAAACTTAACGTCGTGTCCGGGATTAGTTGACCACTACAC
>NZ_JYLL01000080.1 GCF_001439695.1 Pseudomonas veronii | reverse complement strand
TCTGGCGAGCATTCTCGCCTAAATGGGTGTCCGGTAATGAGATGGTCACCCCCACACCCTGCGAGGGCTACGCTTTCTAGGGTGTTTTATTTTGGAGGCCATTATCATGAGCGAATTGGCACTGGTCGGTATCGATCTCGGCAAACACACTTTCCACTTGCACGGCCAGGACGTATCAGGTCGAGAGATGTTTCGCAAGAAACTCTCGCGCGTGCAGATGATGCGTTTTTTCGGCAACTGCCCCACTTGTACTGTCGTGATGGAAGCCTGCGCTGGTTCCCATTTCGTCGCCCGCGAACTGGCTACCATGGGACATGTAACCAAACTGATATCCCCGCAGTTTGTTCGGCCTTTTGTTAAAAGTAACAAAAATGATTTCGTTGACGCCGAGGCGATCTGCGAAGCCGCCTCACGCCCTTCGATGCGATTTGTCTCGCCTAAAACCGAGGCCCAGCAAACGCTCTCAGTACTGCATCGCATGCGTGAGTCGCTGGTGCGTGACCGCACCAAAACAATCAATCAACTCCATGGCTTCCTGCTGGAGTTTGGCATCAGCCTGCCTCTGGGGCGGACGGTCATAAAACGTCTGCCTAGCGTTCTGGCCGAGCATGAGTTGCCGATACGGCTCAGCACATTGTTGCAGCAGTTGCACGCACACTTCGGCTATCTGGATGAGCAAATCACGCAGCTGGATAAAGAGATGGCTGGCCAACTGGCTGACGATGATCTGGGCAGTCGTTTGCTGAGTATGCCCGGCGTCGGCCCGATCACCGCCAGCCTGCTGGCTGTCGAAATGGGAGACGGCAAGCAATTCGGATGCAGTCGTGACTTCGCCGCATCCATAGGGCTGGTTCCCAGACAGTACAGCACGGGTGGCAGGTCTAACTTGAAGGGGATCAGCAAGCGAGGAGACAAGAGCCTCAGATGTCTGTTGGTACAGTGCGCCAGGGTTTATATGCAAAGGCTCGATAGTCAAAAAGGGGCACTGGCTGATTGGGTGCGCTCATTGCTTCAGCGACGACACTCCAATGTCGTGGCGTGCGCTCTGGCCAATAAGCTGGCGCGCATTGCCTGGGCAATATCTGCTCACCATACAGTGTTTGAAGCAGGGCCAGACGCCATGGCGGCCTGACCCTACTGTTGTTGCAGTACCACGAGGCACCTTCAGGTTTTGCGATAGCTGAAAAATGGATGACGTGAACGGCACACCGGCCTGGCGAAGAACCTGACTTATGAAACGGCTTTAGA
>NZ_JYLL01000079.1 GCF_001439695.1 Pseudomonas veronii | reverse complement strand
TCGAACCCGCCGCTTGGCTCAAGGATACGCTGGAAAAACTACCCAGCTGGCCCAACAGCCGGATCGATGAGCTATTACCCCTCGCGCCTCAACCTGAGTAAAGGTGGGGCGGCTGGACGCTTACCTTCAACTACCTAGACGGCCAAATCAAGGATTTGGATAAGGAGCTGGCCCGCCAACTGGCTGACGATGATCTTGGCAGTCGTTTACTGAGCATTCCATGTGTCGGCCCGATCACCGCCAGCCTGTTGGCTGTGGAAATGGGCGATGGCAAGCAGTATGCGTGTAGTCGTGACTTCGCTGCATCTATTGGCTTGGTGCCAAGGCAATACAGCACCGGGGGTAAGGCCACTTTGCTGGGAATCAGCAAGCGCGGTGACAAAAATCTCAGGCGATTATTGGTTCAGTGTGCTCGAGTTTATCTTCAGCAATTGAAAATCCAGCATGGTGCGTTGGCAGATTGGGTTCGCTCGCTGCTGATACGACGGCACTCGAACGTGGTGGCCTGTGCCTTGGCCAACAAACTGGCTCGGATCGCTTGGGCGATCTCAGCGGGTCATGGAGTATTTAATGCAGGGCCAGATGCCGTGGCTATCTGACCCAGCTGTTGTTCTAGTGCCATGAACCACTTTCAGGTTTTGCGATAGCTGAACAATGGATGACGTGAACGGCCCACCGGCCTGGCGAAGAACCTGCTTTAAAAATCGGCTCTGCAAGAAGCCGTTAGCCTTTTCAGGATCGTCAGGCGCGACTCTCATCATGGCGCGGGTGACTCACCCAATAGACGCCGGATAGATTTAAGCAAGCCAAGCACTTCGCCCACTAATCAGCATTGCAAAAACGGGGGTGACCATAGATTTTTTAAAATGGATTTCTCCCGCTCAAGACGGGCAATCCGGGCTTCCAGCTCCTGAATTTTCTGCTGCTCGGGCGTCAGGGCTTTGCTCTGTGGAGTTACACCGTTGCGCTCCTGTTGAAGCTGGTTGACCCAGCGACGCAATGCAGACTCGACCACTCCGAGCGAGCGACAGGCTTCGATATGGCTGTAGCCTTGATCGAGCACGAGGCCTGCGGCCTCGCGTTTGAATTCAGCGGAAAAGGTACGGCGTTGTTTGGTCATCAGACACCTCTTTCTGGCGAGCATTCTCGCCTAAATGGGTGTCCGGTAATGAGATGGTCACCCCCACACCCTGCGAGGGCTACGCTTTCTAGGGTGTTTTATTTTGGAGGCCATTATCATGAGCGAATTGGCACTGGTC
>NZ_JYLL01000007.1 GCF_001439695.1 Pseudomonas veronii | reverse complement strand
CAATAACAGAGCAGCAAAGGTCACCGAAGGGCCGAAAAACCACTCAATGTGGTGAGTAGGTTCTTCAGGGGTGGTCGTGTCTGAGTTCAGGCGAGCTGAAAATCCGACTTTTTCAACAGAATCGGCCAGAAGCAGACATTCAAACCGCTAGCCAAATACACTGTCGAGAAGATCGCACTCAAAAATTTTGGTGCAAGTGTGCAGCCATGGAAAAGGGAGGATTCATGAGTCTTGATCTGTGCTTGGAAGCTGATAGTACGCTCACAATTTCGACGCTGAGCAAAGCACTTGCGAATGCTGGTGCTTGGGAAATAGAGAAAACGCAGCGGCCAGCGCAGTTCAAGATTACTGAACAAACACAGTCCATCTATCCACTCGCCAATACGCTCGTATCGTCAAAGGCTGGGTGAAGGCCGTTGGCCTTGATCCAGCCATGTATGGCACTCATGAGATGAGACGTACGAAGGCATCACTGATCTATCGCAGGACGAATAACCTGCAGGCGGTTCAACTGCTGCTCGACCTGTACGAAGACCTGAACGGCAAACACCGCGACATCGCCCTGGCGATCCATCAACTGAGCGAACTGGGCGTACTCCTCACCGCCAAATTACTCGATCGTGAAACGCCTTGCCCTGGCCAACCCGCCCAACAAGCCGTCTCAGGCCACCTGCAACGGCTTGCCGCGATCAATTGACCCCAGGCCAGCTCTCCACATATTCAATAGTGAAGTCCGGATAGGAATCGACGATCTGGATCTTGTAGTCGGGGTAGCTGTCGACGATTTGCCATTTGCCAACAGAGTCCGGCCAGGAAACCACCTTCTTTACCTTAAGGTCGGGGTACTGATTCACCACTTTCACCTTGTAGTCGGGATAGCTGTTCACGAACTGGATCTTGCCGTAAATCTTCGACACATCGACCGTCGTACCGGCGTGAGCGCAAAAAGTGCAGGTCAACAGCAAGGAAGCGAGGGCAGCTTTGAACATGAGCATTTCATCCTAAAAAATCGAAGCGTCCAGTCTATCGATATCCACGCGGGCCGTGCCGAGAAACGCCTATCCCTTCAACTCACCTGCCCGATTGCTGGCGGCGTCATCATACGGCACATACAACGGCTCGGCGATCTGGCTTGTGATGGCTTTGGTCGATTCAAGCCCCAATACAACCCCCTCAGCCTTGCCGACTGCGCGATTGAGCTCAAGCGCCATCGATGGCGTCGAGCTGCTTGGCAGCGTGAAGGCCCACGCCTTATCGCTCTAAAGTGATCACTGTAGTCCGCTATCCAAATCTAACGGTTCGGAATTCTATTTCGCGGGAAGAAAGTGACCAGCTACTCGTTTTATACTTGGCCGGTTCAGGCTTGCTCATGCAGTCATTTCACCAGCCAGCCCATAAAGCTCGATTTGTATAACAAAGCCCCACCAACCGAAAAATAACTTCAGATTAAAAATCAATTTGCCTGCCGCCGATTGGGGTTTCCATATCATTCTGACCAGCAATCATAGCCGACGCGCTAATTGCATTTTGATTCGCCCAATCACGAAGTTTTATAAACTCATCCTTACGCATTTTGCTCATTGGCACTAAGCGCGAAATAGTAGTTTCAAAATCAACCATATTCAGATCGCTTAGATCATCAGAGCCATTCATCCGCCGCGAGAACGCTTCAATCAGGGAGTCTCCAACCCAAGCTTCGATTTCAGCACCAGATAGCACAACGTCTTTACCAAAATTCGACTCGCCCCCCAAAGCAGACAATCGATCCAAATCAAATTTTTCTGGGTCACGTTTCAATTTTTTCAGATGTATTTCAAGAATCTTTTTTCTTTCTAATGATGAAGGAAAATCAACGAAAAATATTTCGTCGAATCGCCCCTTTCTCAATAACTCCGGAGGTAAGCTGTTGATGTTGTTAGCGGTAGCAAACACAAAAACAGGCGCCGTCTTTTCCTGCATCCAAGTTAACAGTGTGCCGAATACGCGTGTAGCCGTTCCACCATCAGATGCCCCTCCGGAAGAACCGGAAAGTCCTTTTTCAATTTCATCGATCCATAGGATGCAGGGCGAAACAGCTTCGGCAGTGCGTAGTGCGGAACGAATATTGGACTCTGAAGAGCCAACCACCCCTTGGAAAATTTTCCCCATGTCCAAACGTAATAAGGGCATATTCCATGACGACGATACGCATTTCGCTGTTAAAGACTTACCGCAACCAGGAACTCCAGTTAAGAGCAAACCCTTCGGAGTCCCAACACCGAACTCCTGAGCAATCTGCCCAAAACACTGGCTACGCAAGTGGAGCCATTTCTTAAGAGTTGCCAGACCTCCAACATCTTCAAGACTCACCTTTGAGTCAATGTATTCCAAGATACCTGTTTTTCGTATGATTTGTTTTTTTTCGGAAAGCAAATCTTTTACAGTATTTTCATTTACACTCAGACTGGATACCAATGAACGAGATAAGCTATTGTCAATTTCCAATCCCGTGAGGCCCAATGCAGCATCAATGAGTTTCTCTTTGGTTTCGGCAGTAAGATCAATTTTAACGCTACTATTTCCTTGCCATGAATTAACAAAATTATTTATCTGGTCCTTAACCTCATCTCTTGATGGCAAAGGAAAATCAATCAACGTGATTTCCTTTTGAAGATCGTTGGCAACTTCAAAGCTGGGGGCCACGATAATGCAATTGCTTCGATATCCGCGTGAGCGGATATTTATGGCTAAATCTCGAAGTCGACGCCGATAGACCGGATTTGATCTTGAGGTAAGGTAGTTATGAGCATCACAAAAAACAAAAATATTTTTGCTGCCTTCCTCCTTCGCCTTTTCTTCGCAAAAGTCCAAGGCCATTTTCAAATCAAAGGTTTTATCCCCAGAAACGACGCCATTTATCTGGACGCCTACCGTCGAGTTCCAAACGAACAACCGATGGCTAAGAGCCTTAGCGATTTCAGAAATTTCACTGAGTGCACGTTCCTCCTCGAAAGTTTCAATGACCAAAATCGCATAACGCGCCTTGAGGTAATCTGTTATCTGCTTGGTACGATTCATGCCTATTATCCCTATTCTTGAACTGAGTTATACATGCATCGGAAGGCCAGTTTTGGTAACGCCAGAACTTGAAACAACAAACTCGACAACTCTTCCAGTACGGAAAAAGTCAATATCGACCCTGTCGCTGGTTTTGATAATCTGCTTGTGCTGATAGGGATGTTTCGCGTTATGCCGATACCGACCAGCCAACGTCATATCAACGGCTTTAACTACTCGGATCATGGCATCATTCTGGAATATCTCTTTTGGCGTATAGCCTGTATAAAGTATCCGGTTTTTCTCACCATTGACGGCATGTATTAATTTTTCCAAGGCTGGCGCTTGGTCGAGGGGCTCCCCCCCAGAGAGGGTAACTCCAGCGATGTCCAGTGCATTTATCTTCTGTGCCAACTCATGAATAGACATCAACGTACTCGCTTCGCGAGCGTGGGTTCCCTGATTGAAGCACCCCTTACAATTCAGCGCACAGCCCTGCACCCATAATGTCAAGCGCAACCCAGGCCCGTTAACGCTGCTCAACTCCATATGATGTACATTTATTTCCATTTATAAATTCGCGCTGAGAATTTGAAGGGTTTGTTCTTCATGAACGACGGTATACTCCGGCTTCCACTCAGTCACAAGTTCCGTAGTGGGGCTAGAAAGTAGAGACTCGAGCTCTTCGGTAAGCTTTGTACAAATATCGCCTTTCACGCCATGCACTTCCTCCGTAATCTCATTGCCCGTGAAAGTGACATGAATACCGTATTCGTAGTTAGGTCCGAATTCAATCTCGAACCCTTGAAAAGTTTCTTTCACTCTTGCTGGAACACCTGATGCGTCTATGCGCCTGATGGTTTCATCGATGGCTACGCTGATGTACGCTTTCTGAAAGCTTAAAGCCAGGTCAGCCATTATTGCTTCATCGTCGGACGAAATCATTCCCCGCTCAATGAGAAGCTTGTAAGAGCCCTCCTCAATCTTGCAAACAAACAAATTGAATTTATCAGCTGTTTGGCCACAAATAGCTCTAAACTGCTGTTTGCCCATATAACCTATTTTACCCAATATCTTTTTACTGAAGTCGCTGGTAAATACGGAAACTAGATCGGTCGCTGGCTTAATGCCCATCTTGCCGAAAGCTTTGGCAATGGTCTCTTCATTAACATAAGAAAATTCAAATTTTGTACAATGAGACATTGTTAAAGCTCCAGCCTGCGACCGGGAACAACTTCTTCAACGTTCTGGATAGCGACTAATACGTCAGAGGCAACCTCAATATTGCGAATCGGTGCCACGGATGCAAGCGTAGCCTCAGGCGCAACATTTTTTGTGAGCGCAGTTGGAGTTCCAGAGTTGGCAACCACCCGACGTCTTTGTACAGCCTGTGATGCACCACTACCACAAAGGAGACTTGTATCGATCGTTTCCAATAACCTTCTGATGACCAGAATGGGATTTGATGTTAGCTTTTCATATAGGCCAATGCGCAACAACACATCACACCCATCATTGAATTGCAATTTAACAAAATAATTTTTATTTTCATCACCGATGATACCAATGCGCGAGACCTGATTAAGATCCCGCGACAGCTTGCCCCAACCATATCCATCAAACGACGCTACAATTAGTTTTGTCGCTGTTGCGGCAAAAGCATTACTACCAACGTCAAACTCGTCAGCATCAAAATTCTGGTAGCTGACTAGAACTTTTTCCCCTGCAGGAATTCCCAGAGCGGTCGCTAAATATTCATTTGTTGAATGATCGATATCTGCGTGAAACTTTAAGCTTTTTGACAAAACATAAAGACTAAAGACACATCCTACTCCATAGAATATTGCACTCAGTGCGTCTTCTGGTGCTAGGGCTACAAAAGCCACGACAATAAAAATAATGATTCCGTAGCCGTAATTTATGGCCTTCTTTGTACTGAGTTTTTTATTTCTGTAGCCCTGAAATGTTTTGCCGGGAATATACTTTTTTGAAGGTGCAAATAGCACGGCGCACACACTAAAAAAAACCAGACAAATTAGCCCCATTGCAGCCTGGCGCTTTTGCCCATTTTGCAACCCTTCGAGAAACATCCACGCACCTGTAACGATGAAAGCAGGTAAGGACGCCAGTACTGCAAGTCCCGCTGCCTTACCTTTGGTGATCATCATCATTTTCCACATCGGGATAGTTTTTATCATTCATAAACCTTCTAGAGTCGGTGCAGAAGCGCGTAGTGTGAGGATGACTGTAGAACTACTCATTGGTCTATGCTACATGATGATCTTTGGTTTATCACGCCTTAGGGATGGTCTGAAGTAGCCTTACGTTTCGTGTTAACTTCGACCACTGCCGATTTTGAAAGTGACGAGTCGATCCAAAACACTGAAATCACTCACTCCTTTCTGGCTTTTCAGCCGTTACGAGCAACTCGCAGCGGCCATTCCCCGCAGTACAGGCACGCCTCTCCTGCGTTACTCTGCAAATGTCGACGGGCCATCCACAGATTTCCGATTTTGGGCTGCCCCTAGGTCTCCTAGACACATCGCGAGTGTCCGTTTCTGGCCGGACGCGGCCTATTCCGAATCCCCGCTCTCGACCCATAGCTGCTGGTGGTGATCGCCCGCTTTAGGCCGTAAACCATTTCGAGTGAAGAGAATTAACTCGTCTGATTTTCACCTGTGCAGCTAGATCAAGGAGGGACTTTAACGAATGCGTCGTTAGGGATATGGGCTCTTATCGCTTGCTCGATTTTGCGTTATGCCATGCAGCTGCATGGCATAACGATAGTGGCTGGTGAATGCGATGCGCTCACGCCCCTAAACGATGCGGCACGCGGGAGTTGCGTTACAGCGCTCGCACTGGAATGCAGATGTCGCAACTAAACTCACCGGTGTGGGGGTCAAGTGCCGTGGTCGCAGAAAACATCTCGAAGCAAGGCCTATCGTCGCATTGTAGTCCGCTGGACGGCATCCATTCACGCGTCAGCCACATCCAGGCGTTACCTAAAACCTCAGCTTTCCCTTTGAAACTCGCTACGGCATAACGGCCGCCCGGCAGAGTTAGAATATCTACCTGGCCGCTAGCAACAAAATGAGCGGGTACTTCGACGCACGCGTCATAGCGGCACTTGTTGGCTGGAGTGAGAGACGGGTCGTCATGACCTATGCCATAACACGTTTCATCACTGAGGCCATTTGAGTGCATCCACGGGGCAATGGTGCCGCGCCAAAATTCGCCGATGGCGGGCCCATATGGTCCGATCAAACGTTGATACGCGACGCGTGCTTTTGGTAAATCAACGATACGTACATCCATGGCACAAGTTTCCGTTAGCCGATAAGAGACGTCAGATTCACCGAGCGCGGGCTCGCCTTCCTGATGGATATTGCTGAAGACCTGATCAGGATTGCTCTCTTGGTTGCCTGGTTGCTGTCCGATCGCGGACGCCTGCATTTTCAGCCGCTGAAGAGTCGTGGAGCGCCAGGTCGATGGCGTGCAGCCGAACTTGAGTTTGAAGGCTCGTGCAAACGCTTCACCCGAATGGAAGCCGGTGGCCAACGCTGTTTCAAGTACTGTTTCATGGCTACCACAGGACAGCCGGAAGGCCGCCTTCTCGAGCCGTCGACGCTGTGCATAGCTGCCAAGCGTTTCGCCCATCCATGCGGCGAAAATTCGATGAAAATGGAAGCGCGAGAAATTGGCGATGTCGGCTAACTGCGCGCCATCTAACGGCTGATCGAGGTGAGCATCGATGTAGTTGAGTACACGATTTATCCGTCGCGCGTACTCAGCGCGGGATACTTGCGCCGAAGGCTTGGTCGTCATGTTAGCTATTCTAAAAATCACCGTTCATGTGGCTGTTGAGCCGTTGAGTTCCTGCGATAACCGCAGCGCGTTCTTCGTTTCTTTCTCGGCAGCGTGCAGCTCCAGCGTAGGCCAATCTGTAGCAAAGGTATCGAGTTTGAACTGTTGGCAGAGCGCTTAAAGCGTCATGTCAATCCACGCAGACAGCACAGGACCAGGCACTTCGACGGTCATCGGGTTTTTGAAATAACGCCACCCATGTATTGATTTAAATCGCGAAAATCCTTAACGCTCCATGAGTGCGGCGATAGCTTTACTCCATTCTCACGCAAGGTTCTTGGAATTAAGTCGCCATTTGGGCGAAGTATTATCGAAGACACAATCACGCCCGGATAATCATTTAATCGTTTTTTGAAAGCGAGCGTTGTTAGATCAGGCGTCGGCGGATTACTTTTTTTAGCCAGCGGTCCTGTTGCTTTGAGATCCATTCCATGGCACATGCTGCATCGCTGTAGATAGAGATTTTTTCCATTAGCATTATCCGCGAAGGATAGTGATGTTTGAGTCAGCGACAACATTCCTAGCGAAGCGATGAGCAATACTTTCATTGTTTTTATCTTCCTTGATGGGACCGGCGTTGATTGGACGCGATTGGGCGCGCGGGAAAGATATCAGCCATCGCGTCGGCGCACACTGTCATTTCTGATGCCCATTAAACCAATACGTTTTCCCGGAGGTAATCGGGGGCAGACCCCGGTTGTTTCCTGCATCTGGGGGGATCGGCGTCCCCCCCGACCGACCTAACGGAAATTTTTCGCCACAGATACTGACTTTCAACCCCAATCGCTCCTGCGCTAACTTCCTCCCCGTCGCTTCCAACCCAGCGACCGGACTTGAGAATCCGAGAAACAATAGGCTCACTATATTAGGAGCTTAAGCAATGAGCATTTCTGACAGGCCATACCCTCACAACCCCACCACCCACACCTCCGCCCATCCAGGAGGTGCCCAATGATCAACCCACCCCTCAACAAAACCCTCGGCGTCATCACCTTTTCCACCTGTGGCAAGCAGCCCAACCTTCACCGACTATTCCGCGTGAACGCCGGCGTGCCCATCCGCGATGCGCTGGAGCATGCCTCCGAACTTCTCCACTGTTCAAAACTGCTGGCGTTGGATGCCGCCATGGACACGGGCGCGGATCGTTATGCCTGGGCGGCGCATTATTTGGGGGAGATGGCGAAGGCGGTGGTGGATGATTTGGCGAATGGGATGTTGGCCAATGGGGTGACGGAGGAGGGTGAAGTGGCGGGTAGTTAGTCTGGTGGTTTGAGGGTGTTGCGGCTGACGCTATCGCAGGCAAGCCAGCTCCCACAAGGGGCTGTGTTTCAAGTTGATGTTGCGCTGGTCGGGGATTTTGCTGGTTGCCCACTTTTCGACAGGCGAAAAAAAAGACCTTGAATTTCAAGGTCTTTTTTTAAGATGGTGCCCCGAGGGAGACTCGAACTCCCACTCCTTTCGAAAACGGATTTTGAATCCGCCGCGTCTACCAATTCCGCCATCAGGGCTCAATGGCGGCGAAGTATAGAGATGAGATTACCGTTGGTCAATCACGTTTCATGGTCAATTTTGACTATTTCCGCTAGACTTCCCGGCCCTGCTAGACGAACCCCATCATGCGCGTTGCTGACTTTACTTTTGAGCTCCCTGATTCGCTGATCGCCCGCCACCCTTTGGCCGAGCGTCGCGCCAGTCGACTGCTGACCCTGGACGGGCTCAGCGGTGCCCTCGCACACCGTCAATTCACTGATTTGCTTGAGCATTTGCGCCCAGGCGATTTGATGGTGTTCAACAATACCCGGGTGATTCCGGCGCGGCTGTTTGGCCAGAAAGCTTCCGGCGGCAAGCTGGAAATTCTGGTGGAGCGGGTGCTGGACAGCCATCGCGTGCTGGCCCATGTGCGCTCCAGCAAGTCGCCGAAACCGGGTTCGACCCTGCTGATCGATGGCGGTGGCGAGGCCGAGATGGTGGCGCGTCATGATGCGTTGTTCGAGCTCAAGTTTGCCGAGGAAGTGTTGCCGCTGCTGGAGCGCGTCGGCCATATGCCGTTGCCTCCTTATATAGACCGCCCCGACGAAGATGCGGACCGCGAGCGCTATCAGACGGTGTATTCCCAGCGCCTCGGTGCCGTCGCGGCGCCGACGGCCGGGCTGCATTTCGACCAGCCGCTGCTGGATGCGATCGCCGCCAAGGGCGTCGAGAGCGCGTATGTGACCCTGCACGTGGGGGCCGGCACGTTTCAGCCGGTGCGTGTGGATAACATCGAAGACCACCATATGCACAGCGAATGGCTGGAAGTCAGCCAGGACGTCGTGGACGCGGTCTACGCGTGCAAGGCGCGCGGCGGGCGGGTGATTGCCGTGGGCACCACCAGCGTGCGTTCCCTGGAAAGCGCGGCGCGTGATGGCGTGCTCAAGCCGTTCAGCGGCGACACCGATATCTTTATTTACCCAGGCCGGCCGTTTCATGTGGTCGATGCGCTGGTGACCAACTTCCATTTGCCGGAATCCACGCTGTTGATGCTGGTGTCGGCATTTGCCGGTTATCCGGAAACCATGGCTGCTTATCAGGCTGCCATCGACAATGGATACCGTTTTTTCAGCTACGGTGATGCGATGTTTATCACCCGTAATCCGGCGCCACGCGGCCCAGAGGAACAACTATGAGTCGTATGTCGTTTGAATTGCTGGCCACTGACGGCAAAGCCCGTCGCGGTCGTCTGACCTTTCCGCGCGGTACGGTAGAGACCCCGGCGTTCATGCCGGTCGGCACCTACGGCACCGTCAAAGGCATGCTGCCGCGCGATATCGTCGCCACCGGCGCCGAGATCATCCTCGGCAACACCTTCCACCTGTGGCTGCGCCCGGGCACGGAAGTGATCAAGAAGCACGGCGACCTGCATGACTTCATGAAGTGGCAAGGCCCGATCCTCACTGACTCGGGTGGTTTCCAGGTGTTCAGCCTGGGCGCCATGCGCAAGATCAAGGAGGAGGGCGTGACCTTCGCCTCGCCGGTCGACGGTTCCAAAGTGTTCATGGGCCCGGAAGAGTCGATGCAGGTCCAGCGCGACCTGGGCTCCGACATCGTGATGATTTTCGACGAATGCACGCCGTACCCGGCCGATGAAGACGTCGCGCGGGTTTCCATGGAGTTGTCGCTGCGTTGGGCCCAGCGCTCGAAGAACGCCCACGGCGACAACACTGCGGCGCTGTTCGGTATCGTCCAGGGCGGCATGCATGAAAGCCTGCGCAAGCGCTCGCTGGAAGGCCTGGATAAGATCGGCTTCGACGGCCTGGCCATCGGCGGTCTGTCGGTGGGTGAGCCCAAGCACGAGATGATCAAGGTGCTGGATTACCTGCCAGGCCTGATGCCTGCTGACAAACCTCGTTACCTTATGGGCGTTGGCAAACCGGAGGATCTCGTAGAGGGTGTGCGCCGCGGTGTGGACATGTTCGATTGCGTGATGCCAACCCGTAATGCCCGCAATGGGCATCTGTTCATCGATACAGGCGTGCTGAAGATCCGTAACGCGTTCCATCGCCATGATGATTCGCCGCTGGATCCCACCTGTGACTGCTATACCTGCCAGAACTTCTCCCGTGCTTATCTGCACCATCTGGACAAGTGTGGGGAAATGCTGGGTAGCATGTTGAATACCATCCACAATTTGCGTCATTACCAAGTCCTGATGGCTGGTTTGCGCGAGGCTATTCAACAGGGTACATTGGCCGCCTTCGTCGATGCCTTCTATGCCAAGCGCGGGCTCCCTGTGCCGCCCTTGGACTGAGTTTTCCGACCCTAAGATTCACTATTTGCAACTGGAGTGCTAAATGAGCTTTTTTATCTCTAACGCCATGGCTGATGCCGCTGCGCCTGCTGCTGCCGGCCCTATGGGCGGTGGTTTCGAGTGGATTTTCCTGGTCGGCTTCCTGGTCATCTTCTACCTGATGATCTGGCGTCCACAGGCCAAGCGCGCCAAAGAGCAGAAAAACCTGCTCGGCAGCCTGCAGAAAGGTGACGAAGTCGTGACCACCGGCGGTATCGCGGGCAAGATCACCAAGGTTTCCGATGCTTTCGTGGTTCTGGAAGTCTCCGACACCGTCGAAATGAAGTTCCAGAAGGGCGCCATCGCCGCCACGCTGCCTAAAGGCACGCTCAAAGCGATCTGAGTAACAACTTTTACCAATCGACGGGGCGCGCAAGGCGCCCCGCGTTATAAGCGGGCGGCGTGATGCTGAACAAATACCCTCTGTGGAAATACCTACTGATCCTGGCGGTGCTGGCGATCGGTTTTATTTATTCCGCTCCCAATCTCTATCCTGATGACCCTGCGATCCAGATCTCTGGCGCCAGCACTTCGCTGAAGGTCAATCAGGCTGACCTGGAACGCGCGAGCAAAGCGCTCACCGATGCGGGCATCCAGGTCAAAGCGGCAACGTTGGCAGCTGATGCGAAGGGCGGCTTGTTGCGCCTGACCAAGCAAGAAGACCAATTGCCGGCCAAAGACGTCGTGCGCAAGGCCATGGGTGACGACTACGTTGTCGCGCTCAACCTGGCACAGACCACGCCAAAATGGCTGCGCAGCATTGGCGCGCACCCGATGAAGCTGGGTCTGGACTTGTCCGGTGGTGTGCACTTCCTGCTGGAAGTCGACATGGACAAAGCCCTCGACGCGCGCCTGAAAGTCTACGAAGGCGACGTGAAGAGCCTGCTGCGTAAAGAGAAGTTGCGTTATCGCAGCCTGCCGCAGCTCAACGGTGCCATCCAGCTGGGCTTCTCTGACGAAGCGTCCCGCGAGCAGGCCCGTGCGCTGATCCGCAAGAACTTCAACGATTTCGACATCGTACCGGCCGACCTCAACGGTCAACCTGTACTGCGTCTGGCGATGACCCCGGCCAAGCTGGCGGAAATCCGCGAATACTCCATCAAGCAGAACTTGACCACGGTGCGTAACCGCGTCAACGAGCTGGGTGTGGCCGAGCCGATCGTTCAGCGCCAGGGCGCCAACCGCATCGTGGTTGAGCTGCCGGGCGTGCAGGATACCGCTGAAGCCAAGCGTATCCTCGGCAAGACCGCCAACCTGGAATTCCGTCTGGCCGCCGAGCCGGGTGCTTCCAAAGCCACTTCCGAGACCTTCGAGTTCCGTGAAGGCAACCGCCCTGCGGCGCAGATCGAGCGTGGCTTGATCATCACCGGCGACCAGGTGACTGACGCCAAGGCCGGTTTCGGCGAGCACGGTACGCCTGAAGTGAACATCCGCCTGGATGGCCATGGTGGCGAACTGATGAGCCGCGCCACGCGCAGCAACGTCGGGCGCAGCATGGCGGTGATCTTCATCGAGCAACGCCCGATCACCACCTACACCAAGCAAATGGTCAACGGCGTCGAGAAAGACGTGCCGGTGCAGACCTTCAAGGAAGAGAAGAAGATCATCAGCCTGGCGACCATCCAGTCGCCGCTGGGTGCTCAGTTCCGCATCACCGGCCTGAACGGCCAGGGCGAATCCTCGGAACTGGCCCTGCTGCTGCGTGCCGGTGGCCTGGCTGCGCCGATGTACTTCGCTGAAGAACGCACCATCGGCCCGAGCCTGGGTGCCGACAACATCACCAAGGGTATCGATGCGGCCTTGTGGGGCATGCTGTTCGTGTCGCTGTTCATCATCGCCATCTACCGCTTCTTCGGCATCATCGCCACCGTGGCCCTGGCGGGCAACATGGTGATGCTGCTGGCCTTGATGTCGTTGCTGGGCGCTACGCTGACCCTGCCAGGCATCGCCGGTATCGTCCTCACCATGGGGATGGCGGTGGACGCCAACGTGCTGATCTTCTCGCGGATTCGTGAAGAGATCGCCGCCGGCATGACCGTGCAGCGCGCAATCAACGAAGGCTTCGGCCGGGCATTTACCGCGATTCTCGACTCCAACCTGACCACATTGCTGGTCGGCGGGATTCTCTTTGCCATGGGCACCGGCCCGGTCAAAGGTTTTGCGGTGACCATGTCCCTCGGTATCTTTACCTCGATGTTCACGGCCATCATGGTGACCCGCGCAATGGTCAACCTGATCTTTGGCGGGCGTGACTTCAAGAAGTTGTGGATTTAAGGGGCTGCCATGTTACGTACAATCAACTTCATGGGCGTTCGCAATATTGCGTTCGGCGTCACCGTGCTCCTTACCGTTCTGGCGTTGTTCAGCTGGTTCCATAAGGGCCTGAACTACGGTCTGGACTTCACCGGCGGTACGCTCATCGAGCTGACCTACGAGAAGCCGGCCGACGTGACTCAGGTGCGCGAAGAGCTGGTCAAGGCCGGCTATCACGAAGCTATCGTGCAGAGCTTTGGTGCGACCACCGATCTGCTGGTGCGTATGCCGGGCGAAGACCCGCAACTGGGTCACCAGGTTGCCGAGGCCTTGCAGAAGGTCGGCGGTGATAACCCGGCGGCAGTCAAGCGCGTCGAGTTCGTCGGCCCGCAAGTGGGTGAAGAGCTGCGCGACCAGGGCGGCCTCGGCATGCTGATGGCGCTGGTCGGCATCATGATCTACCTGGCGTTCCGCTTTCAGTGGAAGTTCGGTGTCGGCGCCATTGTCTCGCTGATCCACGACGTGGTCGTGACCGTGGGCATCCTGGCGTACTTCCAGATCACCTTCGACCTGACTGTGCTGGCCGCGGTGCTGGCGATCATTGGTTACTCGCTCAACGACACCATCGTGGTATTCGACCGGGTTCGCGAGAACTTCCGCGTACTGCGCAAGGCGACGTTGATCGAGAACATCAATATCTCCACTACCCAGACCCTGTTGCGCACCATGGCGACGTCGATCTCCACCTTGCTGGCGATCGCAGCACTGATGATCTTCGGTGGCGATAACCTGTGGGGCTTCTCCCTGGCGCTGTTTATCGGCGTTCTGGCGGGCACCTACTCGTCGATCTACATCGCCAACGTGGTGCTGATCTGGCTGAACCTCAACAGCGAAGACCTGATCCCTCCGGCCGCGACTGGCAAGGAGGTCGACGACCGCCCTTGATGGGTGTTTGTTGATCTGCTGTTACAAAGAAGGCGCGAGTATTGAACTCGCGCCTTTTTTTTTGCTCCAAGGCTGGGTATAGCGCGGATCTTTCGGTCCGTTTGTGATGGTCAGGAGGTTCAACGTGAACAAGTCGTTACTGGTTGGTGCGGTATTGGGTGCTGTCGGTGTGACTGCCGGGGGTGCTGTTGCCACCTACAGCCTGGTAAAAAGCGGCCCTGAGTATGCGCAAGTGCTGGCGGTGCAGCCGGTGAAAACCCAGATTAAGACCCCGCGCGAGGTCTGCAAGGACGTCGCCGTGACCCGGCAGAAGCCGGTGCAGGATCAACACCAGATCGTCGGTACGGTGGTCGGTGCGCTGGCCGGTGGCCTGTTGGGCAACCAGGTCGGTGGCGGTAACGGTAAGAAGCTGGCCACCGTGGCCGGTGCGGTCGGTGGCGGTTATGCCGGTAACAAGGTGCAGGAGGGTATGCAGAACCGTGATACCTACACCACCACGCAAACCCGTTGTAACACCGTCAACGACATCAGCGACAAGGTCGTCGGTTATGACGTGCGTTACACCTTGGATGGCAAGGAAGGTTCGGTGCGTATGGACCGTGACCCGGGCGGCCAGATCCCGGTGGATAAAGAGGGGCGTCTGATCCTCGGCCAGAACCAGCAATAACCCCGGGCCTGGCACAGTTCACAATGTGGGAGGGGGCTTGCCCCCGATGGCGGTGTGTCAGTCAGCCTATCTGTAGCTGAAACTCCGCTATCGGGGGCAAGCCCCCCTCCCACAGTTGGCTTGTGGTGTTGCTGGTATTTAAGCTCACACCAAATTCCAGGCATAAAAAAAGCACCGAAGGGTGCTTTTTTGTGCTCGCTCGCTTAGCGCTTCAGCGAAGCCGGCAGGTGCGGCTGGATCGCCGTCAGTACTGCCTTGAAGCATTTGGTGTTGCCGGCTACCACGTGGCCTTTCTCCAGGAAGTCATGCCCGCCGGTGAAGTCGCTCACCAGGCCGCCGGCCTCTTGGATCAGCAGGGCGCCCGCTGCCATGTCCCACTCGGACAGGCCCGATTCCCAGAAGGCATCGAAACGACCGGCGGCGACGTAGGCCAGGTCCAGGCTGGCTGCGCCGGCGCGGCGGATGCCGGCGGTCTGGCCAACCAGGGCGCGGAACATACCCAGGTAGTTGTCCAGGTTGTCCATCTGGTCGTCACGGAATGGGAAGCCGGTGCCCAGCAGGGCGCCGTCCAGGCTGGTGCGGCCGCTGACGCGCAGGCGACGACCGTTCAACTGGGCGCCACGGCCACGGCTGGCGGTGAATTCTTCCTGGCGAACCGGGTCCAGCACAACGGCGTGTTCCAGGCGGCCACGGTATTTGCAGGCAATGCTCACGGCAAAGTGCGGGATACCGCGCAGGAAGTTGGTGGTGCCATCCAGTGGGTCGATGATCCACAGGTAGTCTTCGCCTTCGCCGCTGCCTTTGTGCAGGCCGGTTTCTTCGCCGAGAATGCCGTGGGTCGGGTAGGCCTTGCGCAGGGCGTCGATGATTTTCTGTTCGGCGGCGCGATCCACCTCGGATACATAATCCTTGGCGTCTTTTTCGTCGACCTTGATGGTATCCAGGCGCTCGATGGAGCGGAAGATCAATTCACTGGCGCTGCGGGCGGCGCGCAGCGCGATATTCAGCATGGGCTGCATGGATGTGTCACCTAAGGTTGTTAAAGAAAGCCGAGCATTCTAGCAGAAACTTTCTTCAGGTGAAGGACGGCGTGAGCTTTCGTGGCATAACCTTAGGCTGTTCTGTAAGATTTGCTCCCCTTTCCCGTGTCCGAGAGCGCCTCCCTTGCTGCAAAACATTCGTGTCGTCTTGGTCAATACCAGTCATCCCGGCAATATCGGCGGGGTGGCGCGAGCCATGAAAAACATGGGGCTGACGCGCCTGGTGCTGGTCGAGCCGCGCGTGTTCCCGCACCACGAGGCCGATGCCCGCGCATCCGGCGCCAATGACATCCTTGAAAAAGCCCAGGTCGTCGCCACTTTGGAAGACGCATTGGTCGGCTGCAACCTGGTGCTCGGCACCAGCGCCCGCGACCGGCGCATCCCCTGGCCTTTGCTCGATCCGCGCGAATGCGGGACCAAAGTGGTGGAAGAGGCCGTCGGCGGCGCTGAAATCGCCCTGGTGTTCGGTCGTGAAGACTCCGGCCTGACCAACGAAGAGCTGCAGCGATGTCATTATCACGTGCATATTCCATCAGACCCGGAGTTCAGCTCGCTGAACCTCGGGGCGGCGGTGCAGGTGTTGAGTTACGAAGTACGCATGGCCTGGCTGGCCGCTGAAGGGCAGCCGAGCAAGGTTGAGAAGGATGAAGTGGCGTCGACCAAGAGTGGCGAGTTGGCCACCATGGACGAGCTGGAGCGGTTCTATGAACACCTGGAGCAAACCCTGGTGGCCATCGAATTCCTCGATCCGGAAAAACCGCGGCACTTGATGGCGCGCCTGCGTCGTCTGTACGGACGCAGCTCGGTCAGCCGGGCGGAAATGAATATATTGCGTGGCATCCTCACGGAAACCCAGAAAGCGGCCCGTGGCGAGCTTCTTAAGCGGAAGGATTAAAAATGTTCGAGCGTTTGCGAGAAGATATCCAGAGTGTTTTCCACCGTGACCCGGCGGCGCGCAACGCCTTTGAAGTACTGACCTGCTACCCGGGCATGCATGCGATCTGGATTCATCGCCTGTCCGGTGCCTTGTGGGGCATGGGCTGGAAATGGCTGGCGCGGGTGGTGTCCAACTTTGGGCGCTGGTTGACCGGCATCGAGATTCACCCGGGCGCCAAGGTCGGCCGCCGCTTCTTTATCGACCATGGCATGGGCATCGTGATTGGCGAGACCGCCGAAATCGGTGACGACGTGACCCTGTACCAGGGCGTAACCCTGGGCGGCACCAGCTGGAACAAGGGCAAGCGTCACCCGACCCTGGAAAACGGTGTAGTGGTCGGGGCGGGCGCCAAGGTGCTGGGTCCGTTCACCGTGGGGGCAGGGGCCAAGGTCGGCTCCAATGCGGTGGTGACCAAGGCGGTGCCGCCGGGCGCAACCGTGGTCGGCATTCCGGGGCGCATCATCGTCAAGCCGGAAGTCGGCGATGAGCAGGAAGCCAAGCGCAAGGCCATGGCTGAGAAGATCGGCTTCGATGCCTACGGCGTCAGCGAAGACATGCCCGACCCGGTGGCCCGTGCCATCGGCCAGTTGCTCGACCACCTGCAGGCGGTAGATGGCAAGCTGGACGGCATGTGCGGCGCGCTGAAGGAGCTGGGCAGTAACTATTGTGCGAAAGACCTGCCTGAGCTGCGCGAAGAGGACTTCGCCGAGATCAAAGACGAAGCCGCCACCAAGGCTGGCTGAAGCCTCGCGATCACCAAAAGTCCCCTGTGGGAAGGGGCTTGCTCCCGATAGCGGTGGGGCAGTCACCCATACATTGACTGGTCCTTCGCCATCGGGAGCAAGCCCCCTCCCACAGGTTGTTCTCCATTGGTCTTGGAATTCCTGCTTGGCCGCTGTTCCTTCTGTTCGTCCCCACCCCATCCTGCTATTATTTGCGCGCCCTTTTTACGGGTAATCCTGACTAAAGTACTAGGTCTTATAGTTGACTTAAATACTCGGGAATAGCATACTTGCTCCCATTCTGAAACACCTTGGTACTTGTCCATGAGACTGACTACAAAAGGCCGATACGCGGTGACCGCCATGCTTGACTTGGCTTTGCACGCGCAAACTGGGCCGGTGTCCCTGGCCGATATCTCCGAGCGCCAAGGCATTTCCCTGTCCTACCTCGAGCAACTGTTCGCCAAATTGCGCCGCAGCAATCTGGTCTCCAGTGTGCGTGGGCCGGGTGGCGGCTATCAACTGTCCCGCGACATGCAGGGCATTCAGGTGGCCCAGGTGATCGACGCGGTCAACGAATCCGTCGATGCCACCAAATGCCAGGGTTTGGGTGATTGCCATGCCGGCGACACCTGCCTGACCCACCACTTGTGGTGTGACTTGAGCCTGCAGATCCATGAGTTTTTGAGTGGTATCAGCTTGGCTGATCTTGTGACTCGCCGTGAGGTGCAAGAAGTAGCCCAGCGTCAGGACCAGCGCCGTTGCAACACCAAGGCGCCGCGTCTGGACAAGATTGAAGCGTCCGCCGTCGAGTGACAGCCGAAGAGCTAACGGCACGCCAGCCAGCCTGATTTAGGAGAAAGTCCATGAAATTGCCGATTTACCTTGATTACTCAGCGACCACCCCGGTTGATCCGCGTGTCGCGCAAAAGATGAGCGAATGCCTGCTGGTTGACGGAAACTTCGGCAACCCGGCGTCGCGTTCCCACGTATTCGGCTGGAAAGCCGAAGAAGCGGTTGAAAACGCTCGTCGCCAAGTCGCCGACCTGGTGGGTGCAGATCCACGCGAAATCGTCTGGACCTCCGGTGCCACCGAATCCGACAACCTGGCAATCAAGGGCGCCGCGCATTTCTACGCGACCAAAGGCAAGCACCTGATCACCACCAAGATCGAGCACAAGGCGGTCCTCGACACCATGCGCCAACTGGAGCGTGAAGGGTTCGAAGTCACCTACATCGAGCCGACCACCGACGGTATCGTGACGCCGGCGATGATCGAAGCGGCCATGCGTGAAGACACCATCCTGGTTTCCGTGATCCACGTGAACAACGAAATCGGCACCATCAACGACATCGCGGCCATCGGCGAGCTGACCCGCTCCAAAGGTGTGTTGCTGCACGTCGACGCGGCTCAGTCCACCGGCAAGGTCGACATCGACCTGTCGAAGCTGAAAGTCGACCTGATGTCGTTCTCGGCGCACAAAACCTACGGCCCCAAAGGCATCGGCGCCCTGTACGTGAGCCGCAAGCCTCGCGTTCGCATCGAAGCCACCATGCACGGCGGCGGTCACGAGCGCGGCATGCGTTCGGGCACCCTGGCGACTCACCAGATCGTCGGCATGGGCGAAGCGTTCCGTATCGCCAAGGAAGAAATGGCTGCCGAAAACGTGCGTATCAAGGGCCTGAGCGATCGCTTCTACAAGCAGGTCGAAAACCTTGAAGAGCTGTACATCAACGGCAGCATGACTGCCCGTGTACCGCACAACCTGAATTTGAGCTTCAACTACGTCGAAGGCGAGTCGCTGATCATGGCGCTCAAGGACCTGGCGGTTTCGTCCGGTTCGGCCTGCACCTCGGCCTCCCTTGAGCCGTCCTACGTGCTGCGCGCCCTGGGCCGCAACGACGAACTGGCGCACAGCTCGATCCGCTTTACGTTTGGCCGTTTCACCACCGAAGAAGAAGTCGACTACGCCGCGCAGAAAGTCTGCGAGGCCGTCACCAAGCTGCGCACCTTGTCGCCGCTGTGGGACATGTACAAAGACGGCATCGACATTTCCAAGATCGAGTGGGCGGCACACTAACTATAGAAGCCGCCACCCCAGCTCTGTAGGAACGTGGCGGAAAACGCAGACGTTTTTACAGGGTTCCAGAGCGGCCCTGATGAGTGAGGATTCAGTACCATGGCTTACAGCGAAAAGGTCATCGACCACTACGAAAACCCGCGCAACGTCGGCAAGATGGACGCGGAAGACCCTGATGTCGGCACCGGCATGGTCGGCGCTCCGGCGTGCGGCGATGTGATGCGCCTGCAGATCAAGGTCAACGAACAAGGCATCATCGAAGACGCCAAGTTCAAGACTTACGGCTGCGGTTCGGCCATCGCCTCCAGCTCCCTGGCGACCGAGTGGATGAAAGGCAAGACTCTGGATGAAGCAGAGACCATCAAGAACACTCAGCTGGCCGAAGAACTGGCCTTGCCGCCAGTGAAGATTCACTGCTCCGTACTCGCAGAAGACGCCATCAAGGCGGCCGTTCGCGACTACAAGCAGAAGAAAGGCTTGATCTAAAGCATTTGGCGACGAGTAAGGAGTCAACGATGGCTATCAGCATGACAGAAGCGGCTGCGCGGCACGTGCGACGCTCCCTGGATGGGCGCGGTAAAGGTGAGGGGATTCGTCTGGGTGTTCGCACCACGGGCTGTTCCGGCCTTGCCTATGTGCTGGAGTTCGTCGACGAGGTAGTGGCGGAAGATCAGGTGTTCGAAAGTCACGGCGAGAAAGTGATCATCGACCCGAAAAGCCTGACCTACCTGGACGGCACCGAACTCGATTTCGTCAAGGAAGGGTTGAACGAAGGCTTCAAGTTCAACAACCCCAACGTGCGCGGTGAATGTGGCTGCGGCGAAAGCTTCAACATCTGAGGCTACTTGTGGGCACTCCTTGTCATTTCGCTTTATTCGAGTTGCAACCGAGCTTTCGGCTGGACCTCGAGCAGCTTGCCACGCGCTACCGTGAATTGGCGCGTGGCGTGCATCCGGACCGCTTTGCCGACGCTTCCGAGCGTGAACAGCGCCTGGCGCTGGAGCAGTCGGCCAGCCTCAACGAAGCCTATCAGACCCTCAAAAGCCCCCCCAAGCGCGCGCGTTACCTGCTCGCGATGAACGGTGGTGAGTTGCCGCTGGAAGTCACGGTGCATGATCCTGACTTTCTGATGCAGCAGATGCAGTGGCGCGAAGAACTCGAAGACTTGCAGGACGAAGCCGATCTGGCGGGTGTCGCAGTCTTCAAGCGGCGTCTGAAGGTGGCCCAGGATGAGCTCAACGAAAGCTTCGCAGCCTGTTGGGACGATGCAGCGCAACGTGAGCAGGCCGAACGCCTGATGCGGCGCATGCAGTTCCTCGACAAGCTCTCCTACGAAGTGCGCCAGTTAGAAGAGCGCCTCGACGATTAACCCAGCGCTGCCCCTGTTGCACGCCTGAAAGACAGATAAGACCTGATTACCATGGCCCTACTGCAGATCGCCGAACCCGGCCAAAGTCCTCAACCGCACCAGCGTCGCCTGGCGGTCGGGATTGACTTGGGCACCACTAATTCCCTGGTCGCCGCCTTGCGCAGCGGCCTGTCCGAGCCGCTGCCCGATGCTGATGGCCAGGTGATCCTGCCGTCGGCGGTGCGCTATCACGCCGATCGCACTGAAGTCGGTGAGTCGGCCAAGCTGGCGGCGTCCACCGACCCGTTGAACACCGTGCTGTCGGTCAAGCGCTTGATGGGTCGTGGGTTGTCCGACGTCAAGCAATTGGGCGATCAACTGCCGTACCGCTTTGTCGGCGGCGAGTCGCACATGCCGTTCATCGACACCGTCCAGGGCCCGAAAAGCCCGGTGGAAGTGTCGGCCGATATCCTCAAGGTGCTGCGCCAGCGCGCAGAGACCACCCTGGGCGGCGAACTGGTGGGGGCGGTGATCACCGTGCCGGCGTATTTCGACGACGCCCAGCGCCAGGCGACCAAGGACGCGGCGAAACTCGCCGGCCTGAACGTACTGCGCCTGCTCAATGAGCCGACCGCGGCCGCCGTGGCCTATGGCCTCGACCAGCAGGCCGAAGGCCTGGTCGCCATTTACGACCTGGGCGGCGGTACCTTTGATATTTCGATCCTGCGCCTGACCGGCGGGGTCTTCGAGGTGTTGGCCACCGGCGGCGATACCGCCCTGGGCGGCGATGACTTCGACCATGCGATCGCGCGCTGGATCATCAGCAGTGCCGGTTTGTCCGATGACCTGGACCCGGGCGAGCAGCGCCATCTGCTGCAAACCGCCTGCGCCGCCAAAGAAGCCCTGACTGACGCGGCCTCTGTTGACGTTTCCTACGGCAATTGGTCGGCCCAGTTGACCCGCGAAGCCTTCGATGCGCTGATCGAGCCGATGGTCGCCCGCAGCCTCAAAGCCTGTCGCCGCGCTGTGCGTGACTCCGGCGTAGAACTCGAAGACGTGGCTGCCGTGGTCATGGTCGGTGGTTCGACCCGCGTGCCGCGCGTGCGCGAAGCCGTTGCCGAAGCGTTCGGTCGTCAGCCGCTGACAGAAATCGACCCGGATCAAGTGGTGGCCATTGGTGCTGCGATCCAGGCCGATACCCTGGCGGGCAACAAGCGCGACGGTGGCGAACTGTTGCTGCTCGACGTGATTCCGCTGTCCCTGGGCCTGGAAACCATGGGCGGCCTGATGGAGAAGGTGATTCCGCGCAACACCACCATCCCCGTCGCCCGCGCCCAGGACTTCACCACCTACAAAGACGGCCAGACGGCCATGATGATTCATGTGCTGCAGGGCGAGCGCGAGCTGATCAGCGACTGCCGCTCCCTGGCGCGCTTTGAATTGCGCGGTATCCCGGCGATGGTCGCGGGCGCGGCGAAGATTCGCGTGACCTTCCAGGTCGACGCCGATGGCCTGCTCAGTGTGGCTGCGCGTGAATTGGGCTCGGGCGTTGAGGCCAGCATCCAAGTCAAGCCGTCCTACGGCCTGACCGACGGCGAAATCGCCAAGATGCTCAAGGATTCGTTCCAGTATGCCAGTGACGACAAGGTCGCCCGCGTGCTGCGCGAGCAGCAAGTCGATGCCCAGCGCCTGCTTGAAGCGGTGCAGGGCGCCCTGGATGTCGACGGCGAACGCCTGTTGGATGCCGAAGAGCGCATGGTCATTGACCTGCAGATGCAGGAACTGGCCGAATTGATGAAAGGCTCCGATGGCTATGCCATCGAGCAGCAGACCAAGCGCCTGTCGCAAGTGACCGATGCCTTCGCTGCCCGCCGCATGAACCAGACGGTAAAAGCCGCCCTGGCGGGCCGCAACCTGAATGAAATTGAGGAATAATTGATGCCGCAGGTCATTTTTCTGCCACACGCCGAGCATTGCCCGGACGGTATGGTCGTGGAGGCTGAGACCGGCAAGTCCATCCTCGAAGTTGCCCATGAAAACCACATCGAGATCGAAAGTGCCTGCGGCGGTGTCTGCGCTTGCACCACTTGCCACTGCATCATTCGCGAGGGTTTCGACTCTCTGGAAGAAGCTGACGAGTTGGAAGAAGACTATCTTGACCGTGCCTGGGGCCTGGAGCCGACTTCTCGCCTAAGCTGTCAGGCCAAGGTCGGGACTGAAGACATCACCGTCGAAATTCCGAGATATTCACTCAACCATGCGGCCGAAGCGCCGCATTGATTCAAGGAAGTGTCATGAGTCTTAAATGGGTTGATGTGCAAGAGATCGCTATCCTGTTGGCCGATGGCAATCCGGATATGGATCCCTACTCGCTGAACTTTGTCGCTTTGCGCGACATGGTCATGGCTTTGCCAGGGTTTGACGATGAGCGCGACCGCGGCGGTGAAAAGGTCCTGGAAGCGATCCAGACTGCCTGGAACGAAGAACAGGACTGACGCCTCCTTTACGCAGTTAGGCAATACCCAAGAACCCGCGTATAATTCGCGGGTTTAATTTTTCGCAAATTACCGTTTCTGGAGTTACACCATGGCTGTTCAACGTACTTTCTCCATCATCAAGCCTGACGCTGTTGCAAAAAACGTCATCGGCGAGATCACCACTCGTTTCGAAAAAGCCGGCCTGAAGGTTGTAGCCTCGAAACTCAAGCAACTGTCCAAGGCTGAAGCTGAAGGCTTCTACGCTGAGCACAGCGCTCGTGGCTTCTTCGGCGACCTGGTTGCCTTCATGATCTCCGGTCCTGTTGTCGTTCAGGTTCTGGAAGGCGAAAACGCTATCGCTCTGAACCGTGAGCTGATGGGCGCTACCAACCCTAAAGAAGCAGCTGCCGGCACCATCCGTGCTGATTTCGCTGATTCCATCGACGCCAACGCTGTACACGGTTCGGACTCCGAAGCCGCTGCTGCCCGCGAAATTTCGTACTTCTTCGCAGCTACTGAAGTAACCACTCGCTAAGCATTGGCTTAAGAGTGAAGGTGAATCCATGACTACATCGACTGTAAAAACCAACCTGCTGGGTCTGACTCAACAGGAAATGGAAAAATTCTTCGACTCGATCGGGGAGAAGCGTTTCCGTGCCGGTCAGGTAATGAAATGGATTCACCACTTTGGCGTCGATGATTTCGACGCCATGACGAACGTCAGCAAGGCCCTGCGCGACAAGCTCAAGGCTATTGCCGAGGTCCGTGGTCCCGAAGTTGTCAGCGAGGACATCTCCAGCGACGGCACCCGTAAGTGGGTGGTGCGCGTGGCGTCCGGCAGCTGCGTCGAGACCGTCTACATTCCCCAGGGCAAACGTGGCACCTTGTGCGTTTCGTCCCAGGCAGGCTGTGCCCTGGACTGCAGTTTCTGCTCCACCGGCAAGCAAGGCTTCAATAGCAACCTCACCGCCGCCGAAGTCATCGGCCAGGTGTGGATTGCCAACAAATCCTTTGGCAGCGTCCCGGCGACCGTCGACCGTGCCATCACCAACGTGGTGATGATGGGCATGGGTGAGCCGCTGCTGAACTTCGACAACGTGATCGCGGCCATGCACCTGATGATGGACGACCTGGGTTACGGCATCTCCAAGCGCCGTGTGACCCTGTCGACCTCCGGCGTGGTGCCGATGATCGATGAGCTGTCCAAGCACATCGACGTCTCCCTGGCGTTGTCGCTGCACGCACCCAATGACGCATTGCGTAACCAATTGGTGCCGATCAACAAGAAGTATCCGCTTAAGATGCTGCTTGAATCTTGCCAGCGCTACATGTCGTCCCTGGGCGAAAAGCGCGTGCTGACCATCGAGTACACCTTGCTCAAGGACATCAACGACAAGGTCGAACACGCGATCGAGATGATCGAGTTGCTCAAGAACATCCCGTGCAAGATCAACCTGATTCCGTTCAACCCGTTTCCCCATTCTGGCTACGAGCGGCCGAGCAACAACGCCATCCGCCGTTTCCAGGATCAACTGCACCAGGCCGGCTTCAACGTCACCGTGCGTACCACCCGTGGTGAAGACATCGATGCCGCCTGTGGCCAATTGGTAGGACAGGTGCTGGATCGCACCCGTCGCAGCGAACGTTATATCGCCGTGCGCGAACTGAGCGCCGCCGACGATGTGCCGCAAAGCGCCGCGACTCGAACCTGAGAGAGGATCTCTATGCCCTTGCGCCTTGCGCTGCTTTTGCTTGTTACCGGTCTCGCGGCCGGTTGTGTTTCATCGGGCTATGACAGCCCTTTGCAAACCGGCAAGGGCCGCGAAGAGGCGCGAGTGGCTTATGTGCAACTGGGCTTGGGTTACCTGCGCCAGGGCATGAGCGAGCAGGCCAAGGTGCCGTTGAAAAAGGCCCTTGAACTGGACGGCGACGATGCCGAGGCCAATGGCGCACTCGCCCTGGTGTTCCAGGCCCAGGCCGAGCCTGAGTTGGCCGAGCAGTATTTCAGCAAGGCCCTGGCTTCCCGTCCTGCCGATCCCCGGCTGCTGAACAACTACGGCAGCTTCCTGTTCGAGCAGAAACGCTATGACCAGGCTTCCCGTTATTTCCAGCAAGCCAGCGCCGATACCCTCTACCCAGAACGGTCGCGCGTGTTCGAGAACCTTGGGGTGGCCTCCAAGCGTCTCGGCCAGCGTGACATCGCGCGCCAACACCTGGAAAAAGCCCTGCACCTGAACAGTCGCCAGCCTCGCGCTTTGCTCGAAATGGCTGAGTTGTCTTACGAAGACAGGCATTATGTGCCGGCACGTGACTATTACGAACGTTTTAGCCTGCTCAGCGGGCAAAATGCACGTAGTCTATTGCTCGGTGTGCGCCTGGCGACGGTTCATGAAGAACGCGACACGGCCGCACGTTATGGCCAGCAACTCGAACGACTCTATCCCGGTACGCCGGAATATCAGCAATACCTGTCGGAGCAATGATGAAAGCGGCGCACCCGGAAGTTGTAGCAGCTAATCGCGTAAACCCAGGCGACACCTTGCGTCAGGCCCGCGAAAGCAATGGTTGGTCGCTGGCGGAAGTGGCCCTCAAGCTCAATTTGACCACCACGTCCCTGGGCAACCTGGAAGCCGGCGCGTTCGACAAGCTGCCTGGGCATACCTTCGCCCGCGGCTATATCCGCGCCTACGCCAAATTGTTGGGTATCGACCAGGCCATCTTGGTCCAGCAATTCGACCAGGTCACCGGCACCGACTCCCAGGGCAGCAACGTCCATGGCCTGGGGCGCATCGAAGAGCCGGTGCGGGTGTCCCATACGATCCTGCGCATCGTCAGCCTGTTGCTGCTGATCGCCGTGATTGGTGGCGGTTTCGTCTGGTGGCAGGACCAGGCCTCCCAGCGCACCAAGGACCTGACCAGCAACGCCATGGAGCACGTCGAAGTCGAAAGCGCCGACGGCACCACGCAGATTCACCCGTTGGACGAGCCGGAAGACCAGGCTGTCGCCGAAGGCCAGGCTGCGCCCGAAGCGCCAGTGACGGCCGAGCAACCCGCGGCGGAATCGGCCCCGGCGGCCACCACTGCTGCGGTGCCGGCTCCAGCCGTACCGGCGCACGCCCCGGTCGTACCGGCTGCACCGGCGCACACTCCGGCGGCGCCTGTGGCGCAAGCCACCGCCCCGGTCGCTCCCGTGCAGGCGCCAGCGCCTGCCGCCGCCCCGACAGCCCCCGCGATTTCGCCGCCGACCACTCCCGTGTTGATCGCCGGTGACGGGCACGTACAAATTACCTTCGTTGCTGACTGCTGGACGCAACTCAGCGATGGCAATGGCAAAGTGCTGTTTAGCGGTCTGAAGCGTAAGGGAGATACGCTCGACCAGGGCGGCAAGCCTCCTTTGACGCTGCGTCTGGGCTTTGCCCGTGGCGCGCAAGTGGCCTACAACGGCCAGCCTGTCGACGTAGCGCCGTTCACCAGTGGCGAAACTGCTCGCCTGAAGTTGGGACAATAGTCATGCACGGCGAATCTCCAATCAAACGTCGCGTATCGCGCAAGATCTGGGTCGGCTCGGTGCCGGTGGGTGGCGACGCCCCCATCGCGGTACAGAGCATGACCAACAGCGACACCAACGATGTCGCTGCCACCGTCGCCCAGATCAACCGTCTGGAAGCCGCCGGTGTCGACATCGTGCGGGTTTCCGTACCGGATATGGATGCCGCCGAAGCCTTCGGCCGCATCAAGCAACTGGTCAAGGTGCCGCTGGTTGCCGACATCCACTTCGACTACCGGATCGCTTTGCGCGTCGCCGAACTGGGCGTCGATTGCCTGCGCATCAACCCGGGCAACATCGGTCGCGAAGACCGTGTGCGCGCAGTGGTGGATGCTGCCCGTGATCGCGGGATTCCGATCCGCATCGGCGTCAACGCCGGTTCCCTGGAAAAAGACCTGCAAAAAAAATACGGCGAGCCGACCCCGGCCGCGCTGGTTGAATCGGCGCTGCGCCACGTTGAACACCTTGAGCGTCTGAACTTCCAGGACTTCAAGGTCAGCGTAAAGGCCTCCGACGTGTTCATGGCGGTAGAAGCCTACCGCCTGCTGGCCAAGGAAATCGTGCAGCCGCTGCACCTGGGTATCACTGAAGCGGGCGGTTTGCGCTCAGGCACAGTGAAATCTGCGGTGGGTCTCGGTATGCTGCTCGCCGAAGGGATTGGCGATACTATCCGCATCTCCCTGGCGGCAGACCCGGTAGAGGAAGTGAAGGTCGGTTACGACATTCTCAAATCCCTGCATTTGCGTTCCCGTGGCATCAACTTCATTGCCTGCCCGAGCTGCTCGCGGCAGAACTTCGACGTGGTGAAAACCATGAACGAACTGGAAGGGCGCCTCGAAGACCTGCTGGTGCCGCTGGATGTCGCGGTGATCGGTTGTGTGGTCAACGGGCCGGGTGAAGCCAAGGAAGCCCATATCGGCTTGACCGGCGGCACGCCGAACCTGATTTACATCGACGGCAAGCCGTCGCAGAAACTGACGAATGACAATCTGGTGGATGAGCTCGAAAGACTGATCCGCCAGAAAGCGGCCGAAAAGGTCGAGGCTGACGCTGCAGTTATCGCGCGCGGCTGATCCAGCGAATTTAAGGAATAGATGTGAGCAAGTCTCTGCAAGCCATTCGTGGCATGAACGACATCCTTCCGGAGCAGACGCCGCTGTGGCGCTACTTCGAGAACACCGTTGCGCGTCTGCTGGATAACTACGGTTACAAACAGATCCGTATGCCGATCGTCGAGTTCACCGAGCTGTTCAAGCGCTCCATCGGTGAAGTGACCGACATCGTTGAAAAAGAGATGTACACCTTCGAAGACCGCAACGGTGATTCCCTGACCTTGCGTCCGGAAGGCACCGCCGCGTGCGTGCGCGCCGTGCTCGAGCATGGCCTCACCGGCGGTGGCCAGCCGCAGAAGCTGTGGTACATCGGGCCGATGTTCCGCCACGAGCGCCCGCAGAAAGGCCGTTATCGCCAGTTCCACCAGATCGGCCTGGAAGTGTTCAACCTCGACGGTCCGGACATCGACGCCGAACTGATCGTGCTGACCTGGCGCCTGTGGGGCCTGCTGGGCATCCGCGATGCGGTCAAGCTTGAACTCAACAGCCTGGGCACCAGTGAGTCCCGGGGCCGCTATCGCGTCGCCCTGGTCGAGTACCTGTCTGCCCACCTGGACAAGTTGGACGAAGACAGCCAGCGCCGTCTGAAAACCAACCCGTTGCGCGTCCTCGATACCAAGAACGCCGACACGCAGGCCGTGCTGGTCAATGCGCCGAAGATGGCCGATTACCTGGACGACGAATCCCGCACCCACTTCGAGGGGCTCAAGGCGCGCCTGGAAGCCGCCGGGATTCCTTACGTGATCAACCCGAAACTGGTGCGCGGCCTCGACTACTACAGCAAGACCGTGTTCGAGTGGGTCACCGACAAGCTCGGCGCCCAGGGCACCGTGTGTGCCGGTGGCCGTTATGATGGCCTGGTCGAGCAGATGGGCGGCAAGCCGACCCCCGGCGTGGGTTTTGCCATGGGTATCGAGCGCCTGATCCTGCTGCTGGAAACCCTGGAACAGGTTCCGGAAGAAATCTCCCGTCAGGTGGATGTGTACCTGTGCGCCTTTGGCGAGGCCGCCGAACTGGCTGCCCTGGCCCTGAGCGAAAAAGTGCGCGACCAGTTGCCGAACCTGCGCCTGCAGATCAATGCCGGCGCCGGCAGCTTCAAGAGCCAGTTCAAGAAGGCCGACAAGAGCGGTGCGCTGTACGCACTGATCCTCGGCGATGACGAATTGGCCCAGCAAGTGATAGGTTTCAAACCCCTGCGTGGCCAGGGCGAGCAACAGAACATTGCCTTTGATGCGCTCGCCGCGCACTTGGCCACCTGCGTCGTGCAGGGTTGAAGCTGTCGAACAGCCGAATTTAGCGATTAAGGAGTGTTGGGGTGTCGAGTACTGATGATGAGCAGCTGGCCGAGTTCAAGGACTGGTGGCAGCGTAACGGCAAGCCCCTGGTTACCGGCGGCCTGCTGGCTTTAGTGGTGGTGTTCGGCTGGCAAGCCTGGCACAAGTATCAGGCCAACCAGTCCCAAGGCGCCTCGATCCTCTATCAGCAATTGCTGGAAAGCACGCTGACGCCGAGCGGCAAGCCCGATCCTGCGCAAGTGGCAGACCTGGCCGGCAAGCTCAAGAGCGAATTTGGCGGTAGCACCTACGCCCAATACGGCAGCCTGTTCGTCGCGAAAGTCGCGGTCGACACCGGCAAGCTGGATGACGCCGTCGCCGAACTGAAGGCCATCGCCGACAAGCCGACCAACCCGACCCTGGGTGAAATCGCACGTCAGCGCCTGGCTCAGGTATTGGCGGCACAGAACAAGGCCGACGAAGCACTCAAACTGCTCGACGGTGACGCTGACAAGGCATTTGTAGCCACTCGCGAAGAGCTCAAGGGTGACCTGTTGGTCCAATTGGGTCGTACCGACGAAGCCAATGCTGCGTACAAAAAAGCCAAGGCGGCGCTGTCTGATGAAGCGGCGGTCGGTGGCTTACAAATCAAGCTCGACGACTTGGCCAAAGGGGATGCGTGACGTGATCCGTTGGAAACATGCAGCATTGCTGGCTCTGGCCGTTCTGGCCGCGGGTTGCAGCAGCAACAGTAAAAAAGAACTGCCTCCGGCCGAGCTGACCAGCTTCAAGGAAGAAGTGGTCCTGCAAAAGCAGTGGAGCCGCTCCATCGGTGACGGTCAGGGCGAAACCTACAACATGTTGGTACCGGCAATCGACGGTGACAACATTGTGGCCGCTGACGTGACCGGCGTGGTGATCTCCATGGATCGCATGAACGGCGACGTGAAGTGGAAGAAAGACCTCGAACTGCCTGTATCCGGCGCCGTCGGCGTGGGTTACGGCATGGTCATGCTCGGCACGCTCAAGGGCGAAGTCGTGGCGCTGGACTCCAGCACCGGTGAAGAGAAATGGCGCGCTCGCGTGACCAGTGAAGTTCTCGCACCGCCTGCCACCAACGGCGACATCGTCGTGGTGCAAACCCAGGACGACCGTGTGATCGGCCTCGACGCCAGCACTGGCGCCCAACGCTGGTTGTACGACAGCACCCCTGCGGTGCTGACCCTGCGCGGTACCAGTGGTCCGGTTGTGACCAATAATCTGGCCGTTGCGGGCCTGTCGACCGGTAAAGTGGTCGCCCTGAATACCCAGAACGGCGTGCCTATCTGGGAAACGCGTGTGGCGATCCCGCAAGGTCGTTCGGAACTGGATCGCGTCGTCGACATCGACGGTGGCTTGCTGCTGTCCGGCGAAACCCTCTACGTCGCTACCTACCAGGGCCGTGTCGCGGCACTGGACCTGCAAAGCGGCCGCGTCAACTGGCAGCGTGATGCTTCCAGCTACGCCGGTGTCGCCCAAGGGTTTGGCAGCGTCTACGTAAGCCTGTCGTCCGGCACCGTTGAAAGTGTCGACGAACGTTCCACCACTGCGCTGTGGAGCAACGACTCTCTGGCCCGCCGTCAACTGTCGGCACCGGAAGTGTTCTCCAGCTACGTAGCGGTAGGCGACTTCGAAGGCTACCTGCACCTGCTGAGCCAGGTAGACGGTCGCTTTGTGGGTCGCGAGCGCATCGACAGCGACGGCCTGCGTGCTCGTCCGCTGGTCGTGGGTAACATGCTTTATGTGTTTGGCAACAGCGGCAAGCTGGAAGCCCTGACCATCAAGTAAAGGTTTGACTATGCTTGGGGTTACCCCCAGGCGGCCCTGCTTCATTGCTTAATGTAGGAGCGAGCTTGCTCGCGAAGGACGTCAACGCTCACGCGGGTTTCTGGATAAACGCGGCGTCCTCAGGTTTTTCGCGAGCAAGCTCGCTCCTACAGGAACCAGTGTCGGGCAGGGTATGCGGCATTTCAAATGCCGCCCCGAGCACCAGCCGCTGCCTTGCAGCGGCTTTTGTATTTTCTGAAATAACGAAGTGGAGAGCCGCATGGTTCCCGTAATCGCCCTGGTGGGCCGACCTAACGTCGGCAAGTCCACCTTGTTCAACCGCCTGACCAGGACTCGCGACGCCATTGTCGGCGACTTGTCCGGTCTGACCCGTGATCGCCAATACGGTGAGGCAAAGTGGCAAGGGCGCTCCTACATTATTGTCGACACCGGTGGTATCTCCGGTGACGAGCATGGCATGGACGAAAAGATGGCCGAGCAGTCGCTGCTGGCCATTGAAGAAGCCGATGTCGTGTTGTTCCTGGTGGACGCCCGCGCGGGCTACACCGCTGCCGACCAGATGATCGGCGAGCACCTGCGCAAGCGCAACAAGCGTTCCTACGTGGTCGCCAACAAGATCGACAACATCGATCCTGAAATGGCCCGTGCCGAATTCAGCCCGATGGGCCTGGGCGACGCGATCCCGATCGCCGGTGCCCACGGTCGCGGCATCACCCAGATGTTGGAAATCGCCCTGCGCGACTTCCCTAAGGATGACGCCGAGGAAGAAGAGGGCGAAGAAGAGGTCGTCGCCGAAGGTGAGGAAGCCAAGCGCATTCCGGGCCCGAGCGAAAAAGACGGTATCAAGATCGCCATCATCGGCCGTCCCAACGTCGGCAAGTCGACCCTGGTCAACCGTATGCTCGGTGAAGACCGGGTCATCGTGTATGACCAGCCCGGCACTACTCGCGACAGTATCTACATCCCGTTCGAGCGTAACGACGAGAAGTACACGCTGATCGACACCGCTGGTGTGCGCAAGCGCGGCAAGATCCACGAGGAAGTTGAAAAGTTCTCCGTGGTGAAAACCCTGCAGGCGATCAAAGACGCCAACGTGGTGATCTTCGTGATGGACGCCCGCGAAGGCGTGGTGGACCACGACCTCAACCTGCTGGGCTTCGCCCTTGAGGCTGGTCGGGCGCTGGTGATCGCGATCAACAAGTGGGACGGCATGACGCCGAGCGAGCGCGATTTCGTCAAGATCGAACTGCAGCGTCGTCTGTTCTTCGTCGAGTTCGCCGATATCCACTTTATCTCGGCACTGCACGGTACCGGCGTGGGCAACCTCTACGCGTCCGTACAGAACTCGTTCAAGTCCGCGGTCACCCGCTGGCCGACCAACCGTCTGACCCAGATCCTCGAAGACGCGGTCGGCGAGCACGCACCGCCGATGGTCAACAACCGCCGGATCAAACTGCGTTACGCCCACTTGGGTGGTGCCAACCCGCCGATTATCGTGATCCACGGTAACCAGATCGAGAAGGTGCCTAAATCCTACGTGCGTTACCTGGAAAACACCTACCGCCGTGTCTTGAAGCTGGTCGGTACGCCGATCCGTATCGAGTTCAAGGGTGGCGAGAACCCATACGAAGGCAACAAGAACACACTGACTGACCGTCAGGTGAACAAGAAGCGTCGTTTGATGACTCACCACAAGAAGGCCGACAAGAAGCGCCGCGACAAGCGCTGATTCTGACCTCGCAAAAAGGGCTCTTTACGGGCCCTTTTTTGTGCGTGGTGGTTTGCGCCTTGACCCGATGCAGTTGGCAGCTTAAAACTTGGGGTTCACCTGCAGGGGCCTCCGATGATCAACAGCAAGCTGCCAAATGTCGGCACGACCATTTTCACCACCATGTCGCAACTCGCTGCCGAAACCGGCGCGCTCAACCTGTCCCAGGGCTTCCCTGACTTCAATGGCCCGCAGGGTTTGCTCGATGCCGTGGGCAAGCATGTCGCCAGCGGCCATAACCAATACGCACCGATGACCGGCCTGCCAGCCCTGCGCCAGCAAGTGGCGGCCAAGATCGCGCGCAGCTATGGCGCCACGGTCAGCCCCGACAGCGAAGTGACGATCACGCCCGGAGCCACGGCGGCGATCTTCTGCGCGATCCAGGCGGTGATCCGCAGCGGCGATGAGGTCATCGTGTTCGACCCGTGCTACGACAGCTATGAGCCTTCGGTCGAGTTGGCCGGCGGTCGCTGCGTGCATGTGCAACTGAACCTGGAAAACTTCAGCCTCGACTTTGAAAAGATCCAGGCGGCGTTGTCTGCGCGCACGCGCATGATCATCCTGAACACGCCGCATAACCCCACCGGCGCACTGATCAGCCGTGCCGAGCTGGACCTGTTGGCGGCCTTGATCCGCGACCGCGATATTTACCTGGTCAGCGATGAGGTCTACGAACATCTGGTGTTTGACGGTGTGCCTCATGTCAGCGTGCTGGCCCACGAAGAACTGTATCAACGTGCGTTCGTGGTCAGTTCCTTCGGCAAGACCTATCACGTCACCGGCTGGAAAACCGGCTACGTGGTCGCGCCACCGGCACTGACCGTCGAATTGCGCAAGGTGCATCAATATGTCAACTTCTGCGGCGTGACCCCGCTGCAGTACGCGTTGGCAGACTTCATGGCCGAACACCCGGAACACGTCGAAGAACTGCCGGCCTTTTACCAGGCCAAGCGCGACCTGTTCTGCGACCTGTTGACGCCGTCGCGTTTCAGCTTTACCCGGGTCACCGGTACTTACTTCCAACTGGTGGATTATTCAGCGATTCGCCCAGACCTGGATGACGTCGCCATGTCGTTGTGGATGACCCGCGAGCATGGCGTAGCGACGATCCCGGTTTCGGTGTTCTACCAGCATCCACCCCAAGGCCAGCGCCTGGTGCGCCTGTGCTTTGCCAAACGCGAGGAGACGCTGCAACAAGCAGCTGAGAAACTATGCGTGATCTGAATGCACTACCCGACCTGAACATCGCCCTGGTCCAGACCAGCCTGGCCTGGCACAACCGCCAGGCCAACCTCGATCACTTCGAACTGTTGCTGGAACAGGCTCGTGGCGCTGACCTGATCATCCTGCCGGAGATGTTCACCACCGGTTTCTCCATGGACTCGGCCACCCAGGCCGAACCGGAAAATGGCCCGACCCATCGCTGGCTCCAGAGCCAGGCGGCGAAGTACAACGCGGTGATCACCGGCAGTGTGATCATCCAGGCCGCCGACGGCAGCCACCGCAACCGCCTGTTATGGGCGCGGCCGGATGGCGAGGTGCTGCATTACGATAAGCGCCACCTGTTCCGCATGGCCGGCGAGCACAATCACTACACGCCCGGCGAGCGCCAGGTGCTGTTCGAGATAAAGGGCTGGCGTATTCGCCCATTGATTTGCTACGACCTGCGCTTTCCGGTGTGGAGTCGTGACGCCCAGGATACCGACCTGCTGCTGTACACCGCCAACTGGCCGGGGGCGCGACGCCAGCATTGGAACCGGTTGCTGCCAGCGCGGGCGATCGAGAACCTGTGTTATGTGGCGGCGGTGAATCGGGTGGGTACCGACGGCAAAGGCTTCGCTTATACCGGGGATAGCCAGGTGCTGGATTTCCAGGGTGAGAGCCTGTTGAGTGCGGGGGAGGCGGACGGGGTGTTTACGGTGTGCCTCAAAGCGGATGAATTGGCGGCTTACCGCAGCAAATTTCCGGCGAACCTGGATGCCGATACTTTTCAGTTTGTCTGACAGACCGCTATCGCGGGCAAGCCCACTCCCACATTCGAGCCGAACACGGTCAAAATGTGGGAGTGGGCTTGCCCGCGATGAGGCCCCAACAGACCACACACATCCAAAGCCCAACAAAAAAGGCCCCTGAGTTCTCACCCAGGGGCCTTTTGCATGTCAGCGCTCAGTGTGTTTACGCCGCTTTCGCTTCCAGATGGCTCAACGAGCGGTTCAGGGCGCTGAATACCGCCTTGAAGCTGGCCGTGGTGAAGTTTTCATCAATGCCCACGCCATGCACCGGACGCTCACCGTTCACTCGCAGCTCGATGTAGGCCGCAGCCTTGGCGTTGGTGCCGGCACCGATCGCGTGTTCGTTGTAGTCCATGATTTCCACGCCAATCGGCAGGCTGGCGACCAGGGCTTCGAGCGCGCCGTTGCCCTTGCCGTGCCAGCGCAGGTTGGTTTCGCCCTGGCCTTTGCCCGAGACTTCCACTTCCACGGTGCTGTTACCGTTTTCTTCCTGCAGGCGATGGCTGACCAGCGCGTAGGGCGTATTGGCTTGCAGGTATTCACGCTGCAACAGCGCGTGAATCTGCGAAGCGCTCATCTCCAGGCCCACGCGGTCGGTTTCGGCCTGAACCACTTGGCTGAACTCGATCTGCATGCGACGCGGCAAGCTGATGCCGTATTCCTGCTCCAGCAGGTAGGCGATGCCGCCTTTGCCCGACTGGCTGTTCACCCGGATCACCGCCTCGTAGCTGCGGCCGATGTCGGCCGGGTCGATCGGCAAGTACGGCACTTCCCACAGGGCGTCGGGTTTCTGCTGGGCGAAGCCCTTGCGGATTGCGTCCTGGTGGGAGCCGGAGAATGCGGTGTGTACCAGGTCGCCGACATACGGGTGACGTGGATGCACCTGGATCTGGTTGCATTCCTCGACCACTTTGCGCACGCCGTCGATGTCGGAGAAGTCCAGCTCAGGGTTCACGCCCTGGGTGTAGAGGTTCAACGCCACGTTGACCAGGTCGACGTTACCGGTACGCTCGCCGTTGCCGAACAGGCAGCCTTCGACACGGTCGGCGCCGGCCATCAGGCCCAATTCGGTGGCAGCTACGCCGGTGCCACGGTCGTTGTGGGTGTGCAGGCTGATGATCACGCTGTCACGACGGTTGACATGACGACCGAACCACTCGATCTGGTCGGCATAGATGTTCGGCGTGGCGCATTCAACGGTGGCCGGCAGGTTGAGGATCATCTTGTGCTCGGGCGTCGGGTTCCACACCTCGATCACTGCGTCACACACTTCCTTGGCGAATTCCAGCTCGGTGGCGCTGAAGGTCTCTGGCGAGTATTCGAACGTCCACTGGGTTTCCGGCTGCTGGGCGGCGTATTTGACGAACAGTTTGGCCGCGTTGACCGCGATGGCCTTGATCCCGTCCTTGTCCTGGTTGAACACGATGCGACGGAAGGACGGCGAGGTAGCGTTGTACAGGTGGACGATGGCTTTTTTCGCGCCGCGCAGGGATTCGAAGGTGCGCTCGATCAAGTCTTCACGGCCCTGGGTCAGCACCTGGATGGTGGTGTCCTCGGGGATGTGGTTGCCTTCGATCAGGGTGCGGACGAAGTCGAAGTCGGTTTGCGAAGCAGCCGGGAACGAGGCTTCGATTTCCTTCACGCCGACGGCGACCAGGGTCTTCCAGAAGCGCAGTTTTTTCACTGCATCCATCGGTTCGATCAGCGACTGGTTGCCATCACGCAGGTCGGAGCTGCACCAGATCGGCGCGGTGGTGATGGTTTTCGACGGCCAGGTGCGGTCCGGAATATCGATGGTCGGAAACGCGCGGTACTTCGAAGACGGGTCTTTGAGCATGCTCATCGGGAAATCCTTTGGTGGAGGGGCCGAAAAAGGGCGGCCTGCCGGAAAATTGTTATGGGGTATAAAACAAGGGACGAGGCAGATCGATTCAGCCTGGCAGTCGTGCGCTGACAAGGCACAGGCTGCGGTGCTGGCGGAGCAAAATGAGTGTGTGAGAGGTTTTCATAAGCTCAACCCTAACCGCCGGGGTGAAAGATGGCAAGTAGTCCAGAAAAATTGAGATAAGTTCTTCTGTGGGCGTAGGAAACGAGATTTTATGCTTGGTAAATAGTCTGGGGCTGGTTTTAATTGCGCAGCCTTTATCGGCTGCGCAATCGAGTCGGTCAAGGTTGAAATGCGCCGATAAAGATCGCGGGATCCACCCGTGCATCGTTCAGGCTGACATTCCAGTGCATATGCGGCCCGGTCGCGCGACCCGTCGCGCCGACCTTGCCCACCACCGCGCCGCGTGCCAGTTGCTGGCCCGGGCTGACATCGATCTTCGACATATGGCAGAACATGCTGATAAAGCCCTGGCCGTGGTCGACGAACACGGTGTTGCCGTTGAAGAAGTAGTTGCCGGTCAGGATCACCTTGCCCGCCGCCGGGGTCTTGATCGGTGTGCCGGCGGGGACGGCGAAATCCAGGCCGGAATGCGGATTGCGTTCTTCGCCGTTGAAGAAGCGACGCACGCCGAACTTGCTCGACAGCGGCCCGTTGACCGGTTTGTCCAGCAGCAGGTTGCTTGGCAGGTTAGGGCTGAAACTGCGGTAAGCCTTGATCTGCACCGCCAGCTCGGCTTCGATGCGCTTGAGTTGCGCCGGGGCGGGGTTGACCTGGCTTTTGTTCTTCAGGGTGATGCGCTGTTCCGGGTACTGCTTGTAGCCGACGATAAACGGCAGGTTGCGCCCGCCGCTGCTGATGCGTTCGTTGCCCGGTTTGACCGTCAACGGAATGCCGACAATCGCCAGCCAGTTGGCCTGTTCCTTGACCACCAGGACCGGCTTGCCCTGGTAGGTGGCTTTTGGCGCGGCCGCCGCGGGGCCGAGGTCGACGACGGCCACACCGCCGGGCACCGGCTTGTTCAAGGCCCGGATGATGAAGCTGTCGGCGTGGGCGTTGACGGTCAGGCACAGCAGCATCAACAGGCTGAAAAAACGTGGCATCGATCAATCCAATAACGAAAGGGTGACGGGTGTCAGGTGGTTGTCTTCCACCCGCACTTGCAATTGGCCTTCACCGAGGCGCGCAGTCAGGCGCTGGCCGGTGTGGGTCTGCGCGGCATTGCGAATCGCCTGGCCGCGCTCGTCGAGCAGGATGCTGTAGCCGCGGCCGAGAGTCGCCAGCGGGCTGACCACTTGCAGCGTCTGCACCTGGCTTTGCAGTTGCAGGCGGCGCGCCTTGAGGCCTTCGCGCATGGCGCGGGGCAGGCGTTCGGCGAGGCTGTCCAGGCGTTGGCGCAGCAAGGCCAGTTGGCGCCCGGGGTGTTGGCCGGCGAGGCGGGTTTCCAGGCGGATCAAGCGTTCGCGGCGGGTATTGAGGCTGCGTTCGAAGGCGCGGCGCAGACGCATGTCCAGGTCGTCCAGGCGCTGGGCCTGTTGGCGCAGACGTTCGCCGGGGTGGCGCAGGCGGCGGGCCATGCCTTCGAGGCGCAGGCGGTCGTGGCTCAGCCGGTTGCGCATCAGCATCACCAGGCGGCGGTGCAGGCTGTCGACCTGGCGCACCAGGTTGCTGGCGTCCGGAGCCAGCAGTTCTGCGGCGGCCGACGGCGTCGGCGCGCGCACGTCGGCGACAAAGTCGCTGATCGACACATCAGTCTCATGGCCGATGGCGCTGACGATCGGCGTCACGCAAGCATCCACCGCCCGGGCCACGGCTTCTTCGTTGAAGCACCAGAGGTCTTCCAGCGAGCCGCCGCCACGGGCCAGGATCAATGCGTCGAAGCCACGCGCGTCGGCCAGCTTCAGCGCGCGCACGATCTGCGCCACCGCTTCGCGACCTTGTACGGCCGTGGGGATCAAGGTGAGCTGCACCTGCGGCGCGCGGCGGCGGAACACGCTGATGATGTCGCGGATCACCGCGCCGGTCGGCGAGCTGATAATGCCGATGCGCTGCGGATGGGCCGGCAACGCCACCTTGCGGTCGGCGCTGAACAGGCCTTCGGCGCTGAGTTTTTCCTTCAGCGCATCGAAGGCCAGGCGCAGCGCGCCATCGCCGGCGGGCTCGACGGTGTCGAGGATCAGTTGATAGTCGCCACGGCCCTCGAACAGCGAGACCTTGCCGCGCACTTTCACCGCCAGGCCGTCCTTCAAGGCCTGGCGCACCCGCGCGGCGTTCTGCCGGAACAGCGCGCAACGCACTTGGGCGCCGCTGTCCTTGAGGGTGAAGTACACATGGCCGGACGCCGGGCGGGCGAGGTTGGAGATCTCGCCTTCGACCCAGATATTGGTGAACACGTCTTCCAGCAACACCCGCGCACGGCCGTTGAGTTGGCTGACAGTCAGGACCTCGCGGTCCAGGCCCAGGCGGGCGAACGGATCTTTAATCATGGAGAGGGATCTTTAATCATGGGCGGCAGTTTATAGGCATTCGCGCAAGGTTTGGCAGAATTGCTCCACCAACGCGCTCGGTGTGTGCGGGCAGGCCAGGGCTACGGTACTCAGGCAGTCCGGGTCGGCCAGGGGTAAAAAATGCACGGCGGCCGGGGCGATTTCCTGCATCGATTTTGGTAACAAGGCAATACCGAAGCCGGCCTGGATCAACTGCAACTGCGTGGTCTTGCGCGACATGACCCGTGCAGCCTTGGGGAAAAATCCGGCACGCATGCACAACTCGGCCGACAGATAGCTCAGCCCGCCGCGCTGGGGGTGGGGGACCGAGATAAACGCTTCGTCCTTGAGTTGGGCCAATTCGACCGGTGCCTGGCAGCGGGCTAGCGCGTGGTTCGGCGGTACGGCCAGCAGTAACTGCTCACTGTATAAAGGCACCACACGCACGCCTTCGCGCTGGCGTAGCACCGGCAGGCGCAGTAGGCCGACGTCCAGGCGACCGTCGGCAATTTCTTCGAGCTGGGCTTCGGAGGACAGTTTTGCGATATCCATCGATACGCCGGGGCAGCGCTCCAGCCAGGTGCTGATGCCGCGCAGCAGCGCGCCGCTCATCGGCACGGTGCTCGAATGGCTCAAGCGCAGGGTGCCGACCTGGCCGTTACCCACTTGCGTCGCCATCTCGCTGGCCTTGTGCAGTTCACTCAGCAGGTTGCGCGCCCGCGGGTAGAAGGCTTCACCGGCGGCGGTCAGCCGAGGCTGGCGCGCGGTGCGTTCGAACAATGGCGTGTGCAGTTGGTTTTCCAGTTCTTTGATCTGCCGGCTCAGGGCCGATTGCGCGACAAACAGGCGCTCGGCGGCGGCGCTGAAGCTGCCGCTGTCGGCGATTTCGACGAAGTAGCGCAGTTGGCGGGTGGAAATCACACGTCATGCCTTTTCGAGATGGGTGGAGGGCTTTGAAGATATTAGTCGCAACTCTCACCGATGGCTAAAGTGATGGACATCTCTTTCAAGGAATTACCCATGAGCCCGGTTGAGCTGATGAGTCAGTGGTCGTTTGGCGGTACAGATTGGCTGGTGATCGGCCTGGGCGTTGCCGTGGCCTATATCGTGTTTGGCATCGCCGGGTTCGGTACGGCGCTGGTGGCGGGGCCGATCCTGCTTATGTTCATGCCGCTGTCGAAGATCATCCCGCTGCTGGTGTTGCTGGATTTCATCGCGGCCTTCGGCAACCTGCTGCAATCGCGACGGGATGTGAACAAGCCGGAGCTGTTGCGACTGCTGCCGTGCATGGCGATCGGTTGCACCCTGGGCGTGGTGTTTTTGCTCAACCTGCATTCGGATCTGTTGCTGTTGTTGATGGGGCTGTTTATCAGCGCCTACGCGATTTACACCTTGGCGGTGAAGGCCCGGCCGGCGCAATTGGCGTCGGGCTGGGCGGTTCCCATGGGCACCGTCGGCGGTTTGTTCGGTGCGTTGTTTGGCAGTGGTGGCTTTCTATATGCGATTTACTTGAGCAGTCGTTTGCCCAAGGACGCCGCGCGTGCCACGCAAAGCGCGTTGATCAGTTGCAGCACCGTGGTGCGCCTGAGCCTGTTCCTGATCGCCGGGGTGTATGCCGACATGCCGCTGTTGCTGCTGGCGGTTTGCCTGCTGCCGGCGATGGCCCTGGGGTTGTGGTGTGGGCGGCGGCTGACGTTGCGCATGTCCCGTGAGGCGTTTGTGCGATTGGTCACGTGGCTGGTGCTGGCCAGTGGCATTGCCTTGATTGGGCGGTACCTGAGTACTTGACCTGTGTCGGGCAGGGATTAAGCTGCCTGCCTTCAGGGCTTCTTCGCGAGCAAGCCCGCTCCCACAGTCGATCGCATTGCAAGGTGGGAGCCGGGCTTGCCCGCGACGGCGCCAGACGTCATACCGCAGGGCTCCCATGAATTCCCAAAGCATCCTTGTCCCGAAAATCTCCACCTTGCCCGTCCACGAACCCCGTGCCCGGGCGATCGTGCGCTGGCTGGTGCGCAAGAACATCATCAAGGAAGAGCTGACCACCTGCGGGCGCACCGGCAACCGCATGGCCTACGCCCTGGCCGACGGCGCCCGTGCCGTGGTGCTGCACCCGGATGCGTTGCCGTTCAACGAACCCGTCAATGGCCTGGAAATCATCTACAAGCGTTGCATCTATACACCGGCCAAGGGTTTTCTCGAAGAAGCCGGCTGCCCGGAATGCCTCAAGGAAATCGGCGAGGCGCTGTTCGACAGCCTGGAAGAGTGGATGCCCGGCCACACCGACAACTTCACCTGCCCGCTGTGTGGGCATGAGGATGACATCAACGGTTTTCTGTTCCTGCAGGAATGTGGGTTTTCCAACCTCGGATTCATCTTCAACAACTGGGCGGAGGCGGGGTTCAAGCAGAGCTTTATCGACGAATTTGCCGATTGGTTGGACCAGAAGATCAGTTGGGTCAAAGTCGAGTTGTAGGCTGCAAGCTCAACCCTTTGTAGGAGCGAGCTTGCTCGCGAAAACCGTCAACGATAATCCGGGTAGTCTGGTTGAACGCGGTGTCTTGGTGTTCTTCGCGAGCAAGCTCGCTCCTACAGAAAAGCAGCATCTTTTCTCCATCTATCAGTATTACCAAGTTTGTCAGAGTTTTACGTTGAGACCTGAGGGGTGTCTGAGTATAATGGCGCGCTTCCATTTTCCCGCTCGGGAGCCCCCGCGATGCTGCGTATCAGCCAAGAAGCTCTGACATTCGACGACATTCTCCTAGTGCCCGGTTATTCCGAGGTGCTTCCTAACGAAGTCAGTCTCAAGACCCGCCTAACCCGTGGCATCGAGCTGAATATTCCCCTGGTTTCCGCTGCCATGGATACCGTCACCGAAGCCCGTCTGGCCATCGCCATGGCTCAGGAAGGCGGTATCGGCATCATCCACAAGAACATGACCGTCGAGCAGCAAGCTGCCGAAGTGCGCAAGGTCAAGCGTTATGAAGCCGGTGTGGTGAAAGATCCGATCACCATCGACGCTGACGCCACCGTGCGCGACCTGTTCGAACTGACCCGCCTGCACAACATCTCCGGCGTTCCGGTGCTGCACAATGGCGACCTCGTCGGCATCGTCACCTCCCGTGACGTGCGTTTCGAGAACCGTCTTGAAGTCACCGTCCGCGAAGTGATGACGCCTAAAGAGCGTCTGGTCACGGTCAAGGAAGGCGCCAACAAGAACGACGTGCGCGAATTGCTGCACAAGCACCGCATCGAGCGCGTGCTGATCGTCGACGACAAATTCGCCCTCAAGGGCATGATGACCGTCAACGACATCGAAAAAGCCAAGGCTTACCCGCTGGCCAGCAAGGATGACCAAGGTCGTCTGCGCGTCGGCGCGGCAGTCGGCACCGGTAAAGACACTGGTGATCGCGTAGCGGCCCTGGTTGCTGCCGGTGTGGACGTGGTAGTGGTCGACACCGCCCACGGTCACTCCAAGGGCGTGATCGACCGCGTTCGCTGGGTCAAACAGAATTTCCCTGAAGTCCAGGTGATCGGCGGCAACATCGCCACCGGCGCTGCCGCCAAGGCCCTGGCCGAAGCGGGCGCGGATGCGGTCAAGGTCGGTATCGGCCCTGGCTCGATCTGCACCACGCGTATCGTCGCCGGTGTGGGCGTGCCGCAAATCAGCGCCATCGCCAACGTCGCCGAGGCCCTCGAAGGCACGGGCGTTCCGTTGATCGCCGACGGCGGTATCCGGTTCTCCGGTGACCTGTCCAAGGCCATCGTCGCCGGTGCTTCCTGCGTGATGATGGGCTCGATGTTCGCCGGTACTGAAGAAGCCCCGGGCGAGATCGAACTGTTCCAGGGTCGTTCGTACAAGGCTTACCGCGGCATGGGTTCGCTGGGCGCCATGTCCCAGGCGCAAGGTTCTTCCGACCGTTACTTCCAGGACTCTTCGGCAGGCGCCGAGAAACTCGTTCCGGAAGGTATCGAAGGTCGTGTGCCGTACAAAGGCACCCTGAGCGCGATCATCCATCAACTGATGGGCGGCCTGCGTTCCTCGATGGGCTACACCGGTAGCGCCAACATCGACGAAATGCGTACCAAGCCAGAGTTCGTGCGGATCACCGGCGCCGGTATGGCCGAATCCCACGTCCATGACGTGCAGATCACCAAGGAAGCGCCAAACTACCGCGTAGGTTGAGGCTTCCAGCATAAAGTTAAGTAACCGGGGCTGTCTTATTCAGCCCCGAGTTGTTTCTGATTCATTAGACGAGACTGATCTCATGGCCCTCGACATTCACGCCCACCGTATCCTGATCCTCGATTTCGGTTCCCAGTACACCCAACTGATCGCCCGTCGCGTGCGTGAAATCGGCGTGTACTGCGAACTGCATCCGTTCGACATGGACGACGCAGCGATCCGCGAATTCGCACCGAAAGGCGTCATCCTCGCCGGCGGCCCCGAGTCGGTACACGAAGCCAACAGCCCGCGCTGCCCGCAAGCCGTATTCGACCTGGGCGTGCCCGTGTTCGGTATCTGCTACGGCATGCAGACCATGGCCGAGCAGTTGGGCGGCAAGGTTGAAGGTTCCGAGCTGCGTGAATTCGGTTATGCCCGTGTCGACGTGGTCGGCAAGAGCCGCCTGTTGGACGGCATCGAAGACCACGTCGACGCCGACGGCCTGTTCGGCCTCGACGTGTGGATGAGCCACGGTGACAAAGTCACCAAGATGCCGCAAGACTTCCACATCCTGGCCAGCACCCCGAGCTGCCCGATCGCCGGCATGTTCAACGACGAGCGTGGTTACTACGGCGTGCAGTTCCACCCGGAAGTGACCCACACCAAGCAAGGCGGGCGCATCCTGTCGCGCTTCATCCTCGACATCTGCGAGTGTGAAGCCCTGTGGACCCCGTCGAAAATCGCTGAAGACGCCATCGCCAACGTGCGTGCCCAGGTCGGCACCGACAACGTCCTGCTCGGCCTGTCCGGCGGCGTTGACTCCTCCGTGGTTGCTGCGCTGCTGCACAAGGCCATCGGTGATCAACTGACCTGCGTATTCGTCGACAACGGCCTGCTGCGCCTGCACGAAGGCGAGCAAGTGATGGCCATGTTCGCCGAGAACATGGGCGTCAAGGTGATCCGCGCCAACGCTGAAGATCAGTTCCTGAACAACCTGGCCGGCGAGTCCGACCCGGAGAAGAAGCGCAAGATCATCGGCCGCACCTTCATCGACGTATTCGATGCCCAGTCCAACAAACTGGACAACATCAAGTACCTCGCCCAAGGCACCATCTACCCCGACGTGATCGAGTCGGCTGGCGCCAAGAGCGGCAAGGCCCACGTGATCAAGTCCCACCACAACGTGGGTGGCCTGCCCGAGGAAATGAACCTCAAGCTGGTCGAACCGTTGCGTGAGCTGTTCAAGGACGAAGTCCGCCGTCTCGGCCTGGAACTGGGCCTGCCCTACGACATGGTCTACCGCCACCCATTCCCGGGCCCGGGCCTGGGCGTGCGGATCCTCGGTGAAGTGAAGAAGGAGTACGCCGACCTGCTGCGTCGCGCCGACCACATCTTCATCGAAGAACTGCGCAAGGCCGACTGGTATCACAAAGTCAGCCAGGCGTTCGTGGTGTTCCAGCCGGTGAAATCGGTGGGCGTGGTCGGTGACGGCCGTCGTTACGCCTGGGTCGTGGCCCTGCGTGCGGTGGAAACCATCGACTTCATGACCGCCCGTTGGGCACACCTGCCTTACGAACTGCTGGAAACCGTCAGCGGCCGTATCATCAATGAAATCGAAGGCATCTCGCGCGTGACGTATGACGTGTCGAGCAAGCCGCCGGCGACGATTGAGTGGGAATGATCCTGCCCTAGCAGGTGGATGCTGAATAACAGAACCCCGGCCATGTGCCGGGGTTCTGCGCATCTGAAACACGATAAATCAAACGCCGCAGCAAAAGTGTGGGAGCGGGCTTACTCGCGATAGCGGCCCGCGGCTACGTTTGAGCTTCGCTCGGCCTTAGCGCCGCGCAATATCCGAAAAGTAGAACTTATCCAACGTATGCCGCGACTCGGTGTACTCGAACTGCCGCCCGTCCTGCAGAAACGTCTGGTTGCTTACCACGATCACATGGCTTTGCCCCTCGAGGTCGAGGTGTGCCTGGTCGTCTTTGCCGCGGGGCAGGGCTTCGATGGTGCGTTGGGCGTAGCTGATGTGCAGCTGCAACGTCTGTTCGATGAAGGCGTAGATCGACTGCTCGGCGATGGTGCGGTCCAGGCCGGGGATCAGGTCGGCGACGAAGTGGTTGATGTCGAGGATCACCCGTTTGCCGCCGATGCGCCGCACCCGTTTGATGCGGGTGATCAGGGTGCCGGGTTCGGCCTCGATATGCTGCAGCAGTGAGCCTTCCAGCGGGAACTGGGTGAATTCGACGACGTCGGTGTGGACGTCATCGCCCAGGTCGGCGTGGGTTTCGTGGAAGCTGACGATGCCGCCCAGTTGGAACTCGATGGGGTTGGGCGATAACACAAACGTGCCTTTGCCATGGATTTTCTGCGCAAACCCACGCTCCTGCAGCTGCTCGATGGCCCGCCGCACGGTGCCACGACTGGCCTGGTAGGCATCCATCAGTTCGGTTTCAGAGGGAAGACGGGTGCCGCGTTGCAGGCGTTCGGTGGTGATGTTGGCAAGCAGATCGGTATAGATCTGGTTGTATTTGCTCATGGGGATGGCTCTGTGCCGCGTTTGCGTTCAAGGCAGGAACCTTAGTGGCACGGCTGGGGTTTGTCCATTGGGCCCATGGAAATCTGTGGGCTGTGGCGGGGCCTGATCCAGAAAAAATAGACAATATGTAACTCGTACAGACGAGTTGTTGCTTTAACTCGTCTGTACGAGTACTTTTGCCTTCGGCGTGCTGCCAATGACTGCCCCCCAAATAAAAAAATCAAAGTGGAAACCAAGCATGAGCCACGACTATTCGAACATCGCCCGCGAAATTCTCGAGCACCTCGGAGGCCGCGATAATCTTGAGCAAGCCGCCCATTGCGTGACCCGCCTGCGCCTGGCGCTCAAGGACCCGAGCCTGGTCAACGGCAGCGCGTTGAACCAAGTCGACCTGGTCAAGGGCTCGTTCTTTACCGGTGGCCTGTTCCAGGTGGTGATCGGCCCCGGCGAAGTGGAAAAGGTCTACGCCGCCCTGCGCGAACAGACCGGCCTCGCCGCCGCCACCATCGCCGACGTCAAGAAGAAGGGCGCCGACAAGACCAACGCCATGCAGCGTCTGGTGCGGGTGTTCTCCGATGTGTTCATGCCGATCCTGCCCGCGTTGATCATCGCCGGCCTGTTGATGGGCGTGAACAACCTGATGGGCGCCAAGGGCATGTTCATCGAGGGCAAGACGCTGCTGGAGGCCTACCCGAACCTGGATGGCCTGTGGAGCCTGATCAACCTGATGGCCAACACCTCGTTCGTGTTCCTGCCGGCGCTGGTGGGCTGGTCGGCGGCCAAGCGTTTTGGCGGCAGTGAAATCCTCGGCATCGTGCTTGGCCTGATGCTGGTCCACCCGGACCTGCTCAACGCCTGGAACTACGGCAAGGCGGTGGCCGGCCTCGATGGCCAGAGCCTGCCGTACTTCGATATTTTCGGATGGTTCAAGATCGAGAAAGTCGGCTACCAGGGGCAGATCCTGCCGATCCTGATGGCGGCGTATGTGATGAGCGTCATCGAGAAATGGCTGCGCGCGCGAGTGCCGAATGCCATCCAACTGTTGGTCGTGCCGATCACCACCATCGTCGTCACCGGCGTGCTCGCGCTGGCGATCATCGGCCCGGTGACCCGTCACCTCGGCATCCTGATCACCCAGGGCGTGGTCACCCTGTTTGACCTGGCGCCGATGCTCGGCGGGGCGATTTTCGGCCTGTTGTATGCGCCGCTGGTGATCACCGGCATGCACCACATGTTCCTGGCGGTGGACCTGCAACTGATCTCCACCCAGGGCGGCACGTTTATCTGGCCGATGATCGTCATGTCCAACCTGGCCCAGGGCAGCGCCGCGCTGGCGGTGTTCTACATGGCGCGCAATGCGCGGGACAAAAGCATGGCCTCGACTTCCGCTGTCTCCGCGTATTTCGGTATCACTGAACCGGCGATGTTCGGCGTGAACCTGCGCTTCAAGTTCCCGTTTTATGCCGCGCTGCTGGGCTCGGCACTGGGCAGCATTTTCCTGTCGCTGAACAAGGTGCAGGCCTCGGCCATCGGGGTCGGCGGCTTGCCCGGGTTTATCTCGATCGTGCCGCATGCCATCCCGATGTTTGTGATCGGGATGGTCATCGCGATGGTCGTGCCGTTTGTTCTGACCTGTGCATTGAGCATGAAGATCGTGCGGCCTGGGTATCGCGTTGCCTGAATTACCGCGTTCGCGAGCAAGCCCGCTCCCACAGTTGAATGCGTTCCCCCTGTGGGAGCGGGCTTGCTCCCGACGAGGCCCGAGCGGCGGGTACACAATTTTACTGAAGGAACCCACCATGCAAAACTGGCAACACTCGGTGATCTACCAGATCTACCCCAAAAGCTTTCACAGCCACGCGGGTAACGCCACCGGTGACCTGCTGGGTATCGTGGACAAACTCGACTACCTGCAATGGCTGGGCGTCGACTGCCTGTGGATCACCCCGTTCCTGCGCTCGCCGCAGCGCGACAACGGCTACGACATCAGCGACTACTACGCCATCGACCCGAGCTACGGGACCATGGCCGATTGCGACCAACTGATCAGCGAAGCGGCCAAGCGCGGCATCAAGTTGATGCTCGACATCGTGGTCAACCACACCTCCATCGAGCACGAGTGGTTCCAGCAGGCGCGCAGCAGCCTCGACAACCCGTACCGCGACTTTTACATCTGGCGCGACCAGCCGAACAACTGGGAATCCAAATTCGGCGGCTCGGCCTGGGAATACGAAGCGCAAACCGGCCAGTACTTCCTGCACCTGTTCGATCACACCCAGGCCGACCTGAATTGGGACAACCCCAAGGTGCGCGCCGAGGTGTTCAAGCTGATGCGTTTCTGGCGCGACAAAGGCGTCGGCGGTTTCCGCCTGGATGTGATCAACCTGATCTCCAAGCCCGCCGATTTCCCCGAGGACGCCAGCGACGGTCGGCGTTTCTACACCGACGGTCCGAACGTACACGCGTACCTGCAGGAAATGCACCGCGAAGTCTTCGCAGGCCATGACCTGATCAACGTCGGCGAGATGTCATCCACCAGCCTGGAACACTGCATCCGCTACTCGCGGCCGGAGTCCAAAGAACTGTCGATGACCTTCAACTTCCACCACCTGAAAGTCGACTACCCGAACCTGCAGAAGTGGGTGAAGGCCGACTTCGATTTCCTGCAGCTCAAGCAGATCTTTTCCGACTGGCAACTGGGCATGCAGGCCGGCGGCGGTTGGAACGCGCTGTTCTGGTGTAACCACGACCAGCCACGGGTGGTCTCGCGTTTTGGGGATGACGGTGAGCATCGTGTGGTCTCGGCCAAGATGCTCGCCACGGCGCTGCACTTCCTGCAGGGCACGCCGTATGTGTACCAGGGCGAGGAGTTGGGCATGACCAATCCGGGCTTCGACACGATCGAGCAGTACCGCGATGTCGAAACCCTCAACATCTACCGCCTCAAGCGCGATGCCGGTGAGTCCGAGGCGTCGAGCATGGCGGCGATCATGCAGAAGTCGCGGGACAACGGGCGCACGCCGATGCAGTGGAATGCCCGCCAGCATGCCGGTTTCAGCAGCGGCGAACCGTGGATCGGCATCCCGGCCAACGCGGCGCAGATCAACGTCGACAGCCAACGGGATGACCCGGATTCGGTGCTGCATCACTACCGCAGCCTGATCGCCCTGCGTCGCCAGGAACCGCTGATTCAAGACGGCGTTTACCGCGAACTGTTGCTGGGCCACCTCCAGGTCTGGGCCTACCTGCGCGAAGGCCATGGCGAGCGCCTGCTGGTGCTGAACAACTTCTACGGCAAACCCTGCGAAATCCAGCTGCCCGATCACGTCCTCAACGCCGCTACCCGACAACGCCTGCTGATCAGCAACTACCCCGATTGCCAGGTCAGCACGGGCCCGCTGCTGTTGCGGCCTTACGAATCCTTTGTGCTGCACCTCAAGGATTGACGGCTGGAACGTCGTTGCAACTGCCCCGCGCGACGCGAAGCAGAAGGTCAATTCCCGGTGTGGGAGCACCGGGCGCTTCACACAAACATAATAAAAATATCGGAGTACTTCATGAAAACAACAATAAAGCTGGGCCTCGTTGCATCGTGTCTGAGCCTGCCGTTCGGCGCTCAGGCTCTGGAGTTTGCCGGTTACTTGCGTAGCGGCGCGGGGACGTCGACCGGCAGTGGCAAGCAGCAATGCTTCCAACTGCCGGGCGCGCAATCCAAATACCGGTTGGGCAACGAATGCGAACAGTACGCCGAACTGGAACTGCGCCAGGACCTGCTGACCCTCGACGACGGCTCCGTGCTCAGCGTCGACGCCATGGCTTCGCTCTACAACAAGTACGACCGCGCGCTTAAATTCCAGGGCGAAGACAACGGCTCGGCGCGCATGCCGCAGATGTATGCACAGTGGTCCAACCTGCCCAGCCTCAACGGCGGCTCGCTGTGGGCGGGGCGGCGTTACTACAAGCGTAACGACATCCATATCTCCGATTTCTACTACTGGAACCAGAGCGCCACGGGCGGCGGCATCGAGGATGTGCTGATTGGCGACCTGAAATACAGCTACGCGCTTTCGCGCAAGGACAACCTGTACCAGAAGGAATACGCCACGCGTCACGACTTCAACGTGGCCGGCTTCAAGACCAACCCCGGCGGCGAGCTGGAACTGGGCTTGAGCTACATCGAAAAAGCCGGTGGGCGTGATGCCAACAGCGGTTGGGCGCTGACCGCGCAACATGTGCAAAAACCTTTCCTCGGCGGCAAGAACAAGTTCGCCCTGCAGTATGGCGAAGGTCCCGGCACCGGCCTTGGCTACACCGGCAATACGGCCCTGGATAACAGCAGCAAAAGCTACCGCGCCGTGGAGTTTTTCGACTGGCAGGTGACCCCGCGTTTCGGTGGGCAGATCGAGGCCGTGTACCAGAAAGACATTCGCCCCGGCAGCCAGGATCAGACCTGGATGTCCATCGGTGTGCGCCCGGCCTATGCCATCAGTGAGCAGTTCAAACTGGTCACCGAGCTTGGTCATGATCAGGTCGACGCCACCGGCGGTACGCGCAAACTGAGCAAATTCACCTTTGCCCCGACCTGGTCGCCCAAAGGCCCGGATTTCTGGGCGCGCCCGGAAGTGCGTCTGTACTACACCTATGCGAGCTGGAACGCAGCGGCCAAACGCGCGGCGAATGAGCTGGCGGCTGGGTCGGCGTTGTCTGACACCGGCGCCTACGGCACCGCGCGGCATGGCTCGAATGTCGGTGTGCAAGTCGAGTACTGGTGGAAGTGAATCTTCGGATGTAGACAGGCTTAAATGTGGGAGGGGACAAGCCCTTCCCACATTTGATCTTTGTCACCTCGGGATTTGTATCCACCCAATGATTTTTACAGAACAAAACAGCAGGTGAAGTCATGACCGCAACTCAACCCCTGGAATTGCTTGCGCCCTTGTCGGGCGTGCTGCTGGCACTGGACAAGGTCCCCGACCCGGTGTTCTCCAGCCGCCTGATCGGCGACGGCCTGTGCATCGACCCGACCTCGCAGACCCTCTGTGCACCGTTGGCCGGGGTGATCAGCAATATCCAGGACACTGGCCATGCGGTGAGCATCACGGCTGACAATGGCGTCCAGGTGCTGCTGCATATCGGCCTGGACACCGTGAACCTGGCGGGCAAGGGGTTCAGCCGTTTGGTCGGGGAAGGCCAGCGGGTGGAGGCCGGGCAGCCGTTGATCGAGTTCGACGCCGACTACGTAGCGCTCAATGCCCGGAGCCTGTTGACCTTGATGCTGGTGGTCAGCGGCGAGCCGTTTGCGCTGCTGGCGTCGGACAGCGGCCCGGTCACACTGGGCCAGCCGCTGGTGCGCCTGTCGCCAGGCGAGGCGGCTGAAACCGAGGACGAAGAGGAGGGCGACGCACTGTTCTCCAAACCGTTGACGTTGCCCAATGCCAACGGTTTGCACGCGCGCCCGGCGGCGGTGTTTGCCCAGGCAGCGAAGGGGTTTGACGCCAGTATCTACCTGCACAAGCAAACCCAGAGCGCCAACGCCAAGTCGCTGGTGGCGATCATGGCACTGCAAACCGTGCAGGGCGACACCTTGCAGGTGAGCGCGGCGGGAGAGGATGCCGCCGCGGCGATCAAGGCGTTGGTGGCGCTGTTGGCCGAGGGGTGCGGCGAGAGCGTCGCGGCGCCGGTCGAGGACGTCGAACCGCGTGTGTCGCTGGCGTCCACGAGCCTGCTGCGGGGCGTGTGTGCGTCGCCGGGCTCGGCGTTTGGCCAGGTGGTCCAGGTGGCAGCGCCGGCGCTGAGCATTCCCGAAACGGGCGGCGGCGAAGCACTCGAACGCGCGGCGTTGGACCGTGGCCTGCACGCCGCTACCGAGGCCTTGCAGAGCTTGCAGGCCAAGGCGGTCGGCAGTGCCCAGGCGCAGATCTTCCGCGCCCATCAGGAACTGCTCGAAGACCCGACCCTGCTGGAGCAAGCCCACGACCTGCTGGCCGTCGGCAAAAGCGCCGCCTTTGCCTGGAACAGCGCCACGCTCGCCACCGCCCAACTGTTCCAGGGCCTGGGCAATGCCCTGCTCGCCGAACGTGCGGCGGACCTGGCAGACGTCGGCCAGCGCGTGCTGAAACTGATCCTCGGCATTCACGACCGCGCCTGGGAACTGCCCGAGCGCGCGATCCTGATCGCCGAGCAACTGACGCCGTCGCAGACCGCCAGCCTCGACACGCACAAGGTGCTCGGGTTCGTCACCGTCGGCGGCGGGGCGACCAGCCACGTCGCGATCCTCGCCCGGGCGCTGGGGCTGCCGGCGATTTGCGGGGTGCCGCCGCAGGTACTGGCGTTGGCCGACGGTCGGCAGGTGTTGCTGGACGCCGACAAGGGCGAGTTGCACCTGGACCCGGACCTGGCCGAGATCGAGCAATTGCAGGCCACCCACCGGGAGCAAATAGTGCGGCGCCAACGCGACGTCGCGCAGGCACGCCTGGCGGCCATCACCCGCGATGGTCATCACGTCGAAGTCACGGCCAACGTCGCGTCGCTTCAGGAGGTCGAGCAATCCCTGAGCCTGGGCGGCGAAGGCGTGGGGCTGCTGCGGTCAGAGTTTCTGTACCTGGACCGCCATCGCGCACCGAGCCCCGAGGAGCAAGCCGGCACCTACAACGCCATCGCTCGCGCCCTGGGCCCGGAGCGCAACCTGGTGGTACGCACGTTGGATGTCGGCGGCGATAAGCCGTTGGCCTATGTGCCGATGGATGCCGAGACCAACCCGTTCCTGGGCTTGCGCGGTATTCGTTTGTGCCTGGAGCGCCCCGAGTTGTTGCGCGAACAGTTCCGCGCGATCCTCGCGAGTGCCGGGTTGACGCGGCTGCACATCATGCTGCCGATGGTCAGCCTGCTCTCGGAGCTGCGCCTGGCGCGCACGATGCTTGAAGAGGAAGCGTTGGCGCTGGGGCTCGCCGAGCTGCCGAAGCTGGGCATCATGATCGAAGTGCCGTCCGCGGCCTTGATGGCGGACGTGTTCGCGCCCCATGTGGACTTTTTCTCCATCGGCACCAACGACCTGACCCAATACACCCTGGCGATGGACCGCGATCACCCGCGCCTGGCCAGCCAGGCCGACAGCTTTCACCCTGCGGTGCTGCGTCTGATCGCCACCACCGTCAAGGCCGCCCATGCCCACGGCAAGTGGGTTGGCGTGTGCGGGGCGCTGGCGTCTGAAGCGTCGGCGGTGCCGGTGTTGATCGGGCTGGGGGTGGACGAGCTGTCGGTCAGCGTACCGCTGATCCCGACCATCAAGGCCACCGTGCGCGAGCTGGACCTGGCGGATTGCCAGATCATCGCCCATCAGGTGCTCGGCCTTGAAGAAGCCGCGCAGGTGCGTGAGGCCTTGCGCCTGTACCACGCGGCCACCGTTGAAACCTCACCTGTCGTGGAGCACTGAACATGTTCGAGAAATTGCAGCGGGCATTCTGGAAAGCCCTGACCCCGGACTTGATCGCCGAAACCGTCGCGGCGCCTGTGCCGGCGGCGGAGAACCTGTTGTCCGCCGATGTGCTGAATGCCCTCGGTGGCGCGGATAACCTCCAGTCGCAACAACGCGTGGCGCTGACGCGGGTGCGTGTGCAACTGCGGGATGCGGCGCGGGTGGATGCGGCGGCGTTAAAGGCAGCGGGAGTGTCGGGAGTGATGGTGCTGGCGGGTGGCGCGGTACATCTGCTCACCGGCCTCCAAGGCCAGTAGCGATTCAAATGTGGGAGGGGGCTTGCCCCCGATGGCGGTGGGTCAGTTATAAACAAGCTGACTGTCACACCGCTATCGGGGGCAAGCCCCCTCCCACATTGGGCGGTGGTGTTTGGGGGCTTCGGGTTTACAGCTGCGGGTTCTCTTCCGGCGGCTTGGTCTTGTTGACCCCTGGCACATGCAGGTTGCCTTCGACTACCTGGTTGCCTTCCAGCTGTGGCTGGGTCACCCAGGTGAGGATGTCGTAGTAGCGCCGGATGTTCGCCACGAAGTGTACCGGCTCGCCGCCCCGTGCATAGCCGTAGCGGGTCTTGCTGTACCACTGCTTCTGCGACAGGCGCGGCAGCATTTTCTTCACGTCCAGCCACTTGTTCGGGTTCAGGCCGTCCTTCTGCGCCAGCTTGCGTGCGTCGTCCAGATGCCCGGTGCCCACGTTGTAGGCGGCCAGGGCAAACCAGGTGCGGTCCGGCTCGGCGATATCGTCGTCCAGCTCGTCCTTGATCTTCGCCAGGTACTTGGCGCCGCCCATGATGCTTTGCTTGGCGTCCAGGCGGTTGGACACGCCCATCGCCTGGGCGGTGTTCTGGGTCAGCATCATCAGGCCGCGCACGCCGGTCTTGGAGGTGACCGCCGGTTGCCAGAGTGATTCCTGATAGCCGATGGCGGCCAACAGGCGCCAGTCGACCTTTTCTTCCTTGGCGAAGGTCTTGAAGTGTTTCTCGTACTTGGGCAGGCGCTGCTGCAAGTGCTGGGCGAAGGTGTAGGCGCCCATGTAGCCGAGTACATCGACGTGCCCGTAATAGCGATCTTTCAGGCGCTGCAAGGTGCCGTTCTTGCCGACCTTGTCCAGGTAGCTGTTGACCTCGTTGAGCAGGCTGTTGTCTTCGCCGGCGGCCACGGCCCAGCTTTGGTTGCTGGCATCGCCGAGGTCGAACGCCACGCGCACGTTGGGAAAGTACACCTGGTTCATCGCCACTTCGTTGGAGTCCACCAGGGTCAGGTCGATCTGGCCCTCGTCGACCATGCGCAGCAGGTCGACCACTTCAACGGCGTCGGATTCTTCGTATTCGATCGCAGGGTTCTGCTTTTTAAGCTCGGCCAGTTGTTCGGCGTGGGTGCTGCCCTTGAGCACGATGATCTTCTTGCCCGCCAGGTCTGCCGCGTTGGTGGGGCGCGACTGGCCGTTGCGGTAGATGATCTGCGGGGTGACTTCCAGGTAAGGGTGGGAAAAGCGCACCTGCTGCTTGCGTCGCTCGCTGCTGACCAAGCCGGCGGCGGCGAGGACCGGGCCGTTAGGTTTGCCCAACTGGCCGAACAGGTCGTCGAGGTTGTCGGCGGTCTCGATTTCCAGCTTCACCCCCAGGTCGTCGGCAAAGCGCTTGACCAGTTCGTATTCGAAACCGGTTTCACCGTTGCGGTCCTGGAAATACGTGGCCGGGCTGTTCCGGGTAATCACCCGCAATACGCCATCCTCCTTGATTCGCTCGAGCGTGCTGGGTTTATCAACACAGGCGCTGAGCATCAGGAAGAGTCCGGTGGCGATGAGCCATTTGGCGCATCGCGGGCGCAAAGCAGTTGGGGAGAACATCTGCGCAGTATACGCAAACGGCCCACGGCGCCATATCTCGACAGCGGGGGACTTGTCTGCTAGCCGCCTTGAAACTGTGCTGCAGCCCGCAGAAACGTGGCTTGGAGAGCGATTGTGACGGTTAAAATAACTGTGCCCGCCGCCCCGGATAACGCCCCGACACCGTGCAAACCCAGCCAACTGACGTTCGGCAGCGGCCAGCGTTAGTGTTTCGGGTGCCGTTGACGACGGTTTACGTTAGAATGCACGGCCTCAAAGCACACCCCTTCCCGAGGCTGTCCCGAAGATGTTGATCCTGCGCGGCGCTCCTGCCCTTTCTGCCTTTCGCCACAGCAAACTCCTTGAGCAACTGAGCCAGAAGGTTCCAGCTGTTACAGGCCTGTATGCTGAATTTGCTCATTTCGCCGACGTGACCGGCGTCTTGACCGCCGACGAACAGCAAGTGCTGGCACGCCTTCTGAAGTACGGCCCAAGCGTTCCCGTTCAAGAGCCGACTGGCCGCTTGTTCCTGGTTCTGCCGCGGTTCGGCACCATCTCGCCCTGGTCGAGCAAGGCCAGCGATATCGCCCGCAACTGCGGCCTGGAAAAAATCCAGCGCCTGGAACGCGGTATTGCCTTCTATGTCGCGGGCCAGTTCAGCGAGGCCGAAGCCGAGCTGATCGCCGGCAGCCTGCACGACCGCATGACCCAGATCATCGTCAGCCAGCTGGAACAGGCCGGTGCTCTGTTCAGCCACGCCGAGCCCAAGCCGCTGACCGCGATTGACGTGCTCGGCGGTGGCCGCGCCGCCCTCGCGAAGGCCAACACCGAGCTGGGCCTGGCCCTGGCCGAAGACGAGATCGATTATCTGGTCAACGCCTTCAACGGCTTGAAGCGCAACCCGCACGACATCGAACTGATGATGTTCGCCCAGGCCAACTCCGAGCACTGCCGTCACAAGATCTTCAACGCCAGTTGGGACATCGACGGCGAAAGCCAGGAAAAAAGCCTGTTCGGCATGATCAAGAACACCTACGTGATGCACAGCGAAGGCGTTCTGTCGGCTTATAAGGACAACGCTTCGGTCATCGTCGGCAGCGTCGCCGGTCGTTTCTTCCCGGACCCTGAAACCCGCCAGTACGGCGCGGTGCGGGAACCGGTACACATCCTGATGAAAGTCGAGACCCACAACCACCCGACCGCAATTGCCCCGTTCCCGGGCGCAGCCACCGGTTCCGGCGGCGAGATCCGCGACGAAGGTGCCACCGGCCGTGGCGCCAAGCCCAAGGCCGGGCTGACCGGTTTTACCGTGTCCAACCTGCAGATCCCGGGCTTCGAACAGCCGTGGGAAGTGCCCTACGGCAAGCCGGAGCGCATCGTCACCGCGCTGGACATCATGATCGAAGGCCCGCTGGGCGGCGCCGCGTTCAACAACGAATTCGGCCGTCCGGCGCTGACCGGTTATTTCCGTACCTTCGAACAGTCCATCACCACCCCGCGTGGCGACGAAGTGCGCGGTTACCACAAGCCGATCATGTTGGCCGGCGGCATGGGCAACATCCGTGAAGAACACGTCAAGAAAGGCGAGATCCTGGTCGGCTCCAAGCTGATCGTGCTCGGCGGCCCGGCGATGCTGATCGGCCTGGGCGGCGGCGCGGCTTCCTCCATGGCCACCGGCACCAGCTCGGCAGACCTGGACTTCGCTTCGGTACAGCGCGAAAACCCAGAGATGGAGCGCCGCTGCCAGGAAGTCATCGACCGTTGCTGGCAGTTGGGTGACAAGAACCCGATCAGCTTCATCCACGACGTCGGCGCCGGCGGTTTGTCCAACGCCTTCCCGGAACTGGTCAACGATGGCGAGCGTGGCGGCCGTTTCGAACTGCGCAACATTCCAAACGACGAGCCGGGCATGGCCCCGCACGAAATCTGGAGCAACGAGTCCCAGGAACGCTACGTCCTGGCCGTCGGTCCTGAAGACTTCGCGCGCTTCCAGGCCATCTGCGAACGCGAGCGTTGCCCGTTTGCCGTGGTCGGCGAAGCCACTGCCGAGCCGCAACTGACGGTCACCGACAGCCACTTCGGCAACAGCCCGGTGGACATGCCGCTCGAAGTGCTGCTGGGCAAAGCCCCGCGCATGCACCGCTCGGCGGTACGTGAAACCGAGCTGGGCGATGACTTCGACCCAAGCACACTGGAATTGGCCGACAGCATCGAACGCGTGCTGCACCACCCAGCGGTCGCGAGCAAAAGTTTCCTGATCACCATCGGCGACCGCACCATCACCGGCCTGGTTGCCCGTGACCAAATGGTCGGCCCATGGCAAGTGCCGGTGGCCGACGTTGCCGTCACCGCCACCAGCTTCGACGTCTACACCGGTGAAGCCATGGCCATGGGCGAACGCACGCCGCTGGCCCTGTTGGACGCTCCGGCGTCGGGCCGCATGGCCATTGGTGAAACCCTCACCAACATCGCCGCGTCCCGTATCGGCAAGCTGTCCGACATCAAGTTGTCGGCCAACTGGATGTCCGCTGCCGGTCACCCCGGCGAAGACGCGCGCCTGTACGACACCGTCAAGGCTGTCGGCATGGAGCTGTGCCCTGAACTGGGGATCACCATTCCGGTGGGCAAGGACTCCATGTCCATGGCCACCCGCTGGAACGACGAAGGCGTGGACAAGAGCGTCACCTCGCCACTGTCGTTGATCGTCACCGGTTTCGCGCCGGTCACCGACATCCGCCAGACCCTGACCCCGCAACTGCGCATGGACAAGGGCACCACCGATCTGATCCTGATCGACCTGGGCCGTGGCCAGAACCGCATGGGCGCCTCGATCCTCGCGCAAACCCATGGCAAGCTCGGCAAACACGCGCCGGACGTCGATGACGCCGAAGACCTGAAAGCCTTCTTCGCCGTGATCCAGGGCCTCAACGCCGACGGCCACCTGCTGGCCTACCACGACCGTTCCGACGGTGGTCTGTTGACCAGCGTGGTCGAGATGGCCTTCGCCGGTCACTGCGGCTTGAACCTGGTGCTCGACAGCGTTGCCGAGGACGCCTCTGAACTCAACGGCATCCTGTTCAACGAAGAGCTGGGTGCGGTGATCCAGGTGCGCCAGGACGCGACGCCAAACGTATTGGCACAGTTCAGCGCCGCCGGCCTGGGCGATTGCGTGGCCGTGATCGGCCAGCCGATCAACAACGGTCAGATCGACATCGTCTTCAACGGCGATACCGTGTTCGAAGGCCAGCGCCGTCTGCTGCAACGCCAGTGGGCCGAGACCAGCTACCAGATCCAGCGCCTGCGCGATAACGCCGACTGCGCCGAGCAGGAATTCGACGTGATCCTGGAAGAAGACAACCCGGGCCTGAGCACCAAGCTCAGCTTCGACGTCAACCAGGACATCGCCGCGCCGTACATCAAGAAAGGCATTCGCCCACAGGTTGCCGTACTGCGCGAGCAGGGCGTCAACGGCCAGGTGGAAATGGCGGCCGCGTTCGACCGCGCCGGCTTCAATGCGATCGACGTACACATGAGCGACATCCTCGCCGGTCGCGTCGACCTCAACGAGTTCAAAGGCCTGGTGGCCTGCGGCGGTTTCTCCTACGGCGACGTGCTGGGTGCCGGTGAAGGCTGGGCCAAGTCGGCCCTGTTCAACAGCCGTGCCCGCGACGCGTTCCAGGGCTTCTTCGAACGCAACGACAGCTTCACCCTGGGTGTGTGCAACGGTTGCCAGATGATGTCCAACCTCCACGAACTGATCCCGGGCAGCGAGTTCTGGCCGCACTTCGTGCGTAACCGTTCCGAGCAGTTCGAAGCTCGTGTCGCCATGGTGCAGGTGCAGGAGTCCAACTCGATCTTCCTGCAAGGCATGGCCGGTTCGCGTATGCCAATCGCCATCGCCCACGGTGAAGGCCATGCCGAGTTCGCCAGCGAAGAAGCCTTGCTCGAAGCCGATGTATCCGGTTGCGTCGCCATGCGTTTCGTCGACAACCACGGCAAGGTCACCGAAAGCTACCCGGCCAACCCGAACGGTTCGCCGCGCGGGATCACCGGCCTTACCAGCCGCGACGGTCGCGTCACCATCATGATGCCGCACCCGGAGCGTGTATTCCGCGCCGTGCAGAACTCGTGGCGCCCGGAAGAGTGGAACGAAGACGGCGCGTGGATGCGGATGTTCCGCAACGCGCGCGTGTGGGTGAACTAAAGCGGTGTACAAGCTCAGCTTCTTCGTGCCCGGCAGCCATGTGGAGGCGGTGAAAGCTGCCGTCTTCGCAGCTGGCGGCGGGCGCATCGGCGACTACGACAGCTGCGCCTGGCAAGTGCTGGGCCAGGGCCAATTCCGCGCGTTGGACGGCAGCCAGCCGTTTCTCGGGCAAGTTGGCCAGGTTGAAGTGGTTGAAGAGTGGAAGGTTGAGCTGGTGGTGGCGGATGAGCTGATCGTGGCTGTTGTGGCTGCGTTGAAGCAGAGCCATCCCTATGAGACACCGGCGTATGAGGTGTGGCGGTTGGCGGATTTCTGATTCGTTGATTGCATGAACGAGAAACCCGCTGGGCCAGTTTGGTCAGTGGGTTTTTTGTTGGCTGTAAGGGCCTCATCGCGGGCAAGCCCGCTCCCACATTTACCCGCATTCCAGCGTTGGAACTCGGGCAAATGTGGGAGGGGGCTTGCCCGCGATGAGGCCAGAACAACCACTACCTCTCTTAAACCCTGGCGCCGACCTCATGGCCGCTGACCAGTCGCTCCAATACCTCACCCAAACCCGAGGCCTTGTCACCAATCAGCAGGTGCCAAACACCGCTATCAAGTTGGCTGATGCCTTGGCAACCAAGCGCCGTCAGTTGAGCCTCGGACACCACCGAATCATCCCCCAGCTCCACCCGCAACCGGGTCATCGCCACCGCTTCCAGCTGGCGCACATTCCCCCGGCCGCCCAATGCACTCAACCATTGCTCGGCTTCCTGCACATTGACCGCGACCGGTTTATCCACCGGCGCGCCCGCCACAAACGCTGGCATCGCCAGGCGAATCTCATCGGCAATGCTGTCGGCCATCGGCCCGACCACCACCTGCAAACTGCCGCCGTTGCCCGGCCGCACCACGGCCATCGCGCCGAGGGCTTTCAACTGTGCATCCACCGCTTTGTTGCGGTCGACCATGTCCAGGCGCAGGCGCGTGGTGCAAGCCCCGACGCTGAGCAGGTTGTCCGCCCCTCCCAGCGCGTGGATGTAAGCCGTGGCGCGCTGGTTATCGCTCATCGCTTCGGCCTGCGCTACCGGGATATCTTCGCGGCCCGGTGTCTTCAGGTTGAAGCGGCGGATGCAGTAGCTGAACACGCTGTAGTAAATCGCCGCATAAGCCAGGCCGACCGGTACGACCAGCCAACCGTTGGTGGACTTGCCCCAGCCCAGCACCATGTCGATAAAGCCGCCGGAGAAAGTAAACCCGAGGTGGATATCCAGCAGGTTGGTGACCGCCATCGACAGCCCGGTCAGCAGCGCATGCAGCAGGTACAGGAACGGCGCGAGGAACATGAAGGCGAATTCGATCGGCTCGGTCACGCCGGTCAGGAACGAGGTCAGCGCCATCGACAGGAAAATCCCGCCCATCACTTTGCGTCGTTCCGGCAGGGCATTGCGGTACATCGCCAGGCACGCGGCGGGCAGGCCGAACAGCATCACCGGGAACATGCCGGTCATGAACTGGCCACCTTTCGGGTCGCCAGCGAAGTAGCGGGTCAGGTCGCCGGTCACCACCGCGCCGGTCACCGGGTCGGTAAAGCTGCCGAACACGAACCACGCCATGTTGTTGAGGATATGGTGCAGGCCGGTGACGATCAGCAGGCGGTTGAACACGCCAAACACGAAGGCCCCCAGGCTGCCGCTTTCCATCAGCAACACGCCGAAGCTGTTGATGCCGTGCTGGATCGGCGGCCAGATCAGGCCAAAGATCACGCCCAGGCCGACCGCGCTGAACCCGGTGACAATCGGCACGAATCGCCGCCCGCCGAAGAACGCCAGGTACTCCGGCAGCTTGATGTCCTTGAAGCGGTTATACAGCCCGCCCGCCATCAGGCCGCTGGCGATCCCGGCGAGCATGCCCATGTTGATGGTCGAGTCCATCACCTTGAGCGTCGAGATCATCACCAGGTAGCCGATGGCCCCGGCCAAACCGGCCGTGCCGTTATTGTCGCGGGCAAAGCCCACGGCGATGCCGATGGCGAAGATCAGCGCAAGGTTGGCGAAGATCGCCTGCCCGGCGTCGTGCATCACCGCGATGTTGAGCAGGTCGGTGTCGCCCAGGCGCAGCAGCAGGCCGGCGATCGGCAGGATCGCGATCGGCAGCATCAGCGCACGGCCCAGGCGTTGCAGGCCTTCGATAAGGTGTTGGTACATGGCGTGTCTCCCTTTTCTTGTTGTTGTCAGCTCAGCGGCCAGTGGTGTTGACAGGCTTGGCGTACCGCCTTGGCGCTGCTCAGGTCGAGCAGGCCCAGGCTCAGTTGCCGGCATTGCGCCGCGTCCAGATGGCGGACGCGGTCCTTGATTTCGCCGATCTGCGGCGGGCTGACCGACAGCTCGCTGACCCCCAGCCCGACCAGCACCGGCGTCGCCAGCGGGTCGGATGCCAAGGCGCCGCACACGCCGACCCAACGCCCGTGTTTGGCCGCGCCCGTGCAGGTCTGGGCGATCAGCCGCAGCAGCGCCGGGTGCAGCGCATCGACCCGCGCGGCGAGGCCGGCGTGGTCGCGGTCCATGGCCAGGGTGTACTGGGACAGGTCATTGGTGCCGATGGACAGGAAGTCGGCATGCCTGGCCAGTTGTTCGGCCATCAGCGCGGCGGCGGGCACTTCGATCATCACCCCCAGTTCTGGGCGTTGGGTCAGTTGCAGCTCGGCGCACAGTTCATCCAGGCGTTGGCGGATCTGCAGCAGTTCGTCGACTTCGCTGACCATCGGCAGCAGGATGCGGCAGCGCGCCAGCGGGCTGACTTGCAGCAGTGCGCGCAGTTGCTGGTCGAGCACGTCGGGGCGCACCTGGGCCAGGCGAATGCCGCGCAGGCCCAGCACCGGGTTGGCCTCGACCGGCAGCGGCAGGTAGTCGAGCTGTTTGTCGCCGCCCACGTCGATGGTGCGGATGATCACCGACTTGTCGCCCATCGCATCCAGCACGGCTTGATAGGCCTGGCGTTGTTCCTGTTCATCCGGCGCGGTGCGGCGGTCGACGAAGAGGAACTCGGTGCGCAGCAGGCCGATGCCATCGGCGCCGTTTTCAAACGCCACCTGGGCCTCGGCGCTGGAGGCGACATTGGCGGCGACTTCGATGGTCATGCCATCGCGGGTGTTCGCTGGCAGTCGGGCCTGGGTCTGTTGTTCCTGGCGACGCAGGTTCTGTGTTTCGCGAATCCGCTCGACTTCGGCGTGGCGCGTCGCGCTGGGCGCCAGCTCCAGGCGACCGTTGGCCGCGTCGAGCACCACGCGTTGGCCTTGGGGCACATCGAGCACTTCGGCGCCCAATGCCACCACGCACGGCAAGCCTTTCCCGCGGGCCAGGATCGCGACATGGGAGGTGGCGCCGCCCTCGGCCATGCAAAGGCCGGCGGCGTGTTGCGCGCTCAGTTGGAGCAGGTCCGACGGGGTCAACTCGTGGGCGCTGACAATCGCCCCGGCAGGCAACTCGACGTGCCACGCTTCGCCGAGCAGCACGCGCAGCACCCGTTGTTGCAGGTCGCGCAGGTCGTTGGAACGCTCGGCCAGCAACGGCTTGCCCAGGCCCAGCAACACCGCGCATTGCGCCTGGATCGCATCGCGCCAGGCGTGGGTCGCGGCGCTGCCGTGCTCGATGGTGCGGGTGGCGGTGTCCAGCAGGGCGGGGTCTTCCAGCAAGGCGAGGTGGGCGGCGAAGATGTCTTCTTCTTCGGCATTTCGGCGTTGGCGGGCGAGGTCCAGGGTGGTGCGGATTTCGCCGCGCACTTGCTCAAGGGCCGCGTCCAGCCGTTGCAACTGTTCGTCGGCGCAGTGGTTGCCGGTATCGGCCGGCAACTCGATCGTGCTCAGGCGGAACAGCGGCCCGCACACCAGGCCCGGTGCCGCACAGACACCTTGCAACACACCGACCTCGGTGTTCGCGCGGCGTGGAGCGGCCGCCATCGGCGTGTGAGGTTCTTCGCCGATGGCGACAGACAGCGCGGCGACCAGCGCCTGTAACGCCGCCGCACAATCCTTGCCGCGACAGGTGACACGCACCTCATCGCCCTCACCGATGCCCAGCCCCATCAGGCCGATCAAGCTGTCGCACGCCGCCGACTTGCCGGCGAAATGCAACTGCGTCTGGCTGCTGAACGCTTGTGCGGTCTTGCGGATCAATGCCGCCGGACGCGCATGCAAGCCGCCGCGATGGGTGATCCGCACGTTGGCGCTGGCTTGCGCGACGGAGTTATCCACAGCGGTTTGCAGCGCGGCGCCGGAACGCAGCGCCACGCGCGCCAGCGGTTCACCGTGTTTGACTGAGCGCAGCGGCAGCGGTGTCAGTTCGAAGCGCTCGCTGTTGGTGAGAATGATCAGGCTGACCAGGCTTTTGCACTGGCGCGCAATCCGGTCCAGATCGAACTGTATCAGCGCCTGGCCCTTGCTCACCTGCGCACCGTTCTTCACCAGCAGGGCGAACCCTTCGCCGTTCAACTCTACGGTGTCGATGCCCACATGCATCAACAGCTCGGCGCCGTTCTGCGCGCGAAGCGTCAGCGCATGCCCGGTGCGCGCGACATGGATGATCTCGCCGTCGCACGGTGCGTACAGGCTATCGTTCAGCGGATCGATGGCCAGGCCGTCACCCATGGCGCCGCTGGCGAATACTTCGTCGGGGACGTTGCCCAGGGCCAGCACCGGCCCGCTGAGGGGGGCGCCGAGGGTCAATGCATTATTGTTGTTGGACATGGGCACGGTACTCATCAGGAAATCGCAGCACGCCACTCAGTGGGTGCGGGTCACTTTGCTCAGGTGGCGCGGCTGGTCCGGGTTCATGCCACGGGCGAGCGCCAGGCCGGCGGCCATGACATAGAAACTCTGGATGGCCAGGATCGGGTCCAGGCTCGGGTGTTCGGCGCGGCTCAGCGGCAGGTCGCGTTCGGCGATATCGTCCGGCGCGGCCAGCAACACGCGGGCGCCGCGTTGGCGCATATCGGCGGCCAGGCTCAACAGGCCGGCTTGCTCGGCACCGCGTGGGGCGAATATCAGCAGCGGGTAGTTGTCGTCGATCAAGGCCATCGGCCCGTGACGCACCTCGGCGCTGCTGAAAGCTTCGGCCTGGATCGCCGAGGTTTCCTTGAGCTTGAGCGCGGCTTCCTGGGCGATGGCAAAACCGGCGCCTCGGCCGATGACCATCAACTGCTGGCAGTCGCGCAGGGCGTCGATGGCGTTCGTCCAATCCTGTTTGGCCGCCTCGCGCAGGCCATCGGGCAACGCACGGCAGGCGTGCAGCAGGTCGGTTTCCTGGTTCCAGTGGCCGATCAACAGCGCGCTGGCGCTGAGGGTCGCGATAAAGCTCTTGGTCGCGGCCACGCTGAGTTCCGGCCCGGCGCACAGCGGCACGTGGAATTCGCAGGCGGCTTCCAGGGGCGAGTCTTCGGCATTCACCAGCGAGATGCTCAAGGCGCCGCGTTGGCGCAGCAGGCGCAGGCTGTCGACCAGGTCCGGGCTCTGGCCCGACTGAGAGAAGGCGAATGCGACCTGGCCGCTGACCTTCAACGGCGCGTGCAGCAGGGTCACCACCGACATCGGCAACGACGCCACCGGAATGCCCACGTGCTGCATGGCCAGGTAGGCGAAGTAGCTCGCGGCGTGGTCGGAACTGCCGCGAGCGACAGTCATCGCCACGTGCGGCGGCTGACGGCGCAGGCGCTCGGCGATGTCTTGCAGGCGCGGGGCCAGGCGTTGCAACTGCGCCGCGACCGCGTCGCTGGAGGCGAGGGCCTCTTCAAGCATTTTTGAAGACAATGGTTTCTCCTTCGACCATGACGTCGGTGAGGTGCAGGGAGCGGTCCAGGCGCACGCAGTCGGCAAAGCTGCCGGGTTGCAGGCGGCCGCGTTGTTCCAGGCCCAGGTAGTCCGCCGGAAATTGCGACAGGCGTTGTGAGGCTTCGCTGATGGGCAGGCCGATCTTCACCAGGTTGCGCAGCGCCTGATCCATGGTCAGGGTGCTGCCAGCCAGGGTGCCGTCGGCCAGGCGCACGCCGCCCAGGCATTTGGTCACGGTGTGGCTGCCCAGCTTGTATTCGCCGTCGGGCATGCCGGCGGCGGCGGTGGAATCGGTGACGCAGTACAGGCATGGGATCGCGCGCAGGGCCACGCGCATGGCGCCGGGGTGTACGTGGAGCAAATCCGGGATCAATTCCGCGTACTGCGCGTGGGCCAGCGCCGCGCCGACGATGCCGGGCTCACGGTGATGCAGCGGGCTCATGGCGTTATACAAATGCGTGAAGCTGGTGGCGCCGGCGGCGAGGGCGGCGACGCCTTCCTCATAGCTGCCCAGGGTGTGGCCGATCTGCATACGCACGCCGCGTGTACTGAGGGCGCGGATCAGGCGGTCATGCCCGGCGATTTCCGGGGCGATGGTGATCACCCGGATCGGCGCCAGGCGCAGGTAGGCTTCCACTTCTTCCATCAATGCGGTGTGGGCGAAGTTGGGTTGCGCGCCGAGTTTGCCCGGATTGATGTAGGGCCCTTCCAGGTGTACGCCGAGGACCCGGGCGCTGCCGCTCGGGCGTTGCGCGCAGAAGCTGCCGAGCTGGCCGAGCACGCTGGAGATTTCATCCACCGGCGCGGTCATGGTGGTGGCCAGCAGCGACGTGGTGCCAAAGCGCACGTGGGTGCGGGTGATGGTTTCGAAGGCGTCGGCACCTTCCATGATGTCTTTGCCGCCACCGCCGTGGACGTGCAGGTCGATAAAACCCGGCAGCAGGTAGGGCAGGTCGTTGTCGGCCGGGTCGCAAGGTGCGCCTTCAATGGCGATCACCTTGCCGTGTTCATGCACCAGGCGGCCGCGAATCCAGCCATGGGGTGTGAGGATATTGTCTTCGGACATGGGCAGTTCTCTAAGGCCGCGGTGCGCGGCAAAGGCCTATCGACGCAGCTCGGCGACAAAGTCGTAGTAGTCGTTGCGGCAGTAGGTGTCGGTGATTTCGATCGGGGTGTTGTCGGCGGTGTAGCCGACACGGGTCATCAACAGCATGGCGGTGCCGGGGGCGATGCCGACCAGCGCGGCGAACTCGTCCGAGGCGTTGATCGCCTGGATATGCTGCAGGGCGCGCACGATGGGTTTGCCGATGCCTTCGAGGTACTCGTAGAGGGACTGGCCGATGGCTTGCGGGTGCGGCAGCACCGCGGCGGGCATGGTGGTCATTTCGATGGCCATCACCGTGTCGTCCGCCTTGCGCAGGCGCTTGAGCCGCGCCACTTTGTCGGTCGGCGACAGGCCCAGGCGGATCAGCTCTTCGTGGGTCGGCGCGCTGATGTCGCGTTCCAGCCACTGGGAGCTGGGCACAAACCCCTTGAGTCGCAGCATCTCGCTGAAGCCCGACAGGCGCGACAGCGGTTGTTCCAGGCGTGGCGTGATAAAGGTGCCGGAGCCTTGGCTGCGACGGATCAGGCCTTGGGCAAACAAGACTTCCAGCGCCTTGCGGGCGGTGACGCGCGAGATGCTCAACTGCTCGCTGAGGGCGCGTTCCGACGGCAGGGCCTGTTCGGATTTCCATTGGCCGGCGTGGATCGCCGCTTCCAGGTTGCGGGCCAGTTGCAGGTACAGCGGCGTGGATTGCTTGTCGTCGGGACGCAGCGTCAGGATGGGGTTCATCTGTCAGGTTTCCGATGCGGTTATTAGTGTGTTGTCGCCCGGTATTGGCCGGAAACTAATACCACTTAAATACCATGTCAATGCTGCCAAAACGCTTCGGCTCCTGGTTTCAGGGCGCATTAACGGTGTCTGGTATCAAGTGGTATTAGAGAGGTCTTTAAGGCGCGCAGAGCTGCGCAGCCTGCGGGGTGAATTGGTATTCACCGGCAGGCGCTGTCGAGGGCAGGAAACTTTTTTTAGTTAATTGACCGAGGGGCGAAGGTTACGGGCGGATCTCGACCAGGGTGCCGTCCTTGACCAGGTTCCAGACTTCGCGCATGTCGACGTTACGCATGCCGATGCAGCCGTCGGTCCAGTCCAGGGTGTGAAACCACTGCTCCGGGTACTCCGCGGTGTCGGGCGTGCCGTGGATCATGATCATGCTGCCGGGGTTCACGCCTTGGCGGCGGGCACGGGCCGAATCGCTGATATTGGGGTAGGAGATGTGCATGGACAGGTTGTAGCGGTCGCTGGTTTTGCGCCAGTCGATCCAATACAAGCCTTCCGGCGTGCGACGGTCGCCCTCGATCAGCTTGGTGCCCTTGGGGTTTTTGCCCAGGGAGATACGGTAGGTCTTGAGGGGTTTGCCGTCGTTGATCAGTTGCAACTGATGGGCGGACTTGAGGACCAGAATTTTCTCGACCGTTTTGCCGCCCAGGGTTTCCAGGGTGGTGGCTGAGGACAACGTGGCGAACGACAGGCAGAGCAAAGCAAGCAACCAACGCATTAAAACGATTTCCCTTGGACGACGATCTGCCGGTTTGTTATTGGGCGGGCTGGGACAGCGGCGGCACAGCTTCGTTGCGCACCGGGAACGACCGTAGGCGACGGTCGGCGAAGAAGTATTCTAAGGTACGCCCGACTGTGCGGAAAGCCAGCTCGGACCAAGGGATATCGGCCTCGTCGAACAGTCGCACTTCCAGGCTTTCGGGGCCAGCGGCGAAGTTCAGGTCAATCAGCTCGGCGCGGTAGAACACGTGCACCTGGCTGATATGCGGTACGTCGATCAGGGTGTAGAGGCTCAGGTTGCGTACATGGGCGCAGGCTTCTTCCATGGTCTCGCGCATGGCGGCCTGTTCCACGGTCTCGCCGTTCTCCATGAAACCGGCGGGCAGGGTCCAGTAACCCAGGCGGGGCTCGATGGCGCGGCGACACAACAACACTTGATCGCCCCACACCGGCACGGTGCCGGCGACGATATTGGGGTTCTGGTAGTGAATGGTATGACAGTGATCGCATACAAAACGCAGGCGTGCGTCGCCTTCGGGAATGCGTTGGGTGACCGGTTTACCGCACTGGCTGCAGAAATTCATGCTGGGGTTCCTGGAAAGTCTGCCTATCTTGGCGTGGGCGGCAGGGCCCTGCAAGTTGTCGTTTCGCGACAGCCCTTCGGTTTTGGGGTTGGGCGCCCGCGCGCTTTGGTGCATGATGCAAAGTAGCCAACAGACCGAGATGACTCATGCTGGACGAGCTACTTCGCCGGGTAAGCAATCACACACCGCAACGGCTTGAGACCGACGGGCGTTTCCCCGAGGCCGCCGTGCTGGTGCCGATTACCCGCAGTGACGAACCTGAGCTGATCCTGACCCTGCGCGCCAGCGGCCTGTCGACCCATGGTGGCGAAGTGGCCTTTCCCGGCGGGCGTCGCGACCCCGAAGACCCGGACCTGATCTTCACCGCCCTGCGCGAAGCCGAAGAAGAAATCGGCCTGCCGCCCGGCCTGGTCGAGGTGATCGGCCCGTTGAGCCCGCTGATTTCCCTACATGGCATTCGGGTCACGCCCTACGTTGGCGTCATCCCGGACTACGTCGACTACCTGGCCAACGACGCCGAAATCGCCGCCGTCTTCAGCGTGCCCCTGGAGTTTTTCCGCCAGGACCCGCGCGAACATACGCACCGCATCGATTACCAGGGCCGCAGTTGGTACGTGCCGAGCTATCGGTTCGGCGAATACAAGATCTGGGGGCTGACGGCAATCATGATCGTCGAGCTGATCAATTTGCTCTATGACGATGCCAACATCAGCCTGCACCAGCCGCCCAAGAGCTTCATCCATCTATAAGCCATCGTTTAAATGGCCAGTCGTGAGGACATATCATGAAATACCGCCTGGGCGACGCCCGCGTCGAGACGCACCCACACAGCTGGGTGGCGCCGAATGCCACGCTGGTGGGCAAGGTCAAGCTGGAGGAGGGCGCCAATGTCTGGTTCAACGCGGTGTTGCGTGGCGACAACGAACTGATCCTGATCGGCAAGAACAGCAATGTGCAGGACGGCAGCGTGATGCACACCGACATGGGTTACCCGCTGACCCTGGGCACCGGCGTGACCATCGGCCATAACGCCATGCTGCATGGCTGCACCGTCGGCGACTACAGCCTGATCGGCATCAATGCGGTGATCCTCAACGGCGCGAAGATCGGCAAGCACTGCATCATCGGCGCCAATTCGCTGATCGGCGAAGGCAAGGAGATTCCCGATGGCTCGCTGGTCATGGGCTCGCCGGGCAAAGTCGTGCGCGAATTGACTGACGCGCAGAAGAAGATGCTCGAGGCCAGCGCTGCGCACTATGTGCATAACGCCCAGCGTTATGCGCGGGATCTGGTCGAGCAGGAAGAATGAAGCCGCCAGAGCGCCCCGTCGCCTCGCCGTGCGTGAGCATTTGCGCACTGGATGACGACGACATTTGCACCGGTTGCCAGCGTACCGTGGAAGAAATCACGCGTTGGAGCCGCATGGACAACGCCGAGCGTCGGGTGGTGTTGGGGTTGTGTCATGAGCGGGCGCTGGCGGGTGGGTTGGTGTTTATGGCGTCCGATAAATCCGCTGGCTGAATCATCGCTATCGGGGGCAAGCCCCCTCCCACATTTTGACCGCGTTCCTACAGATTAAACGCGGTCGAATGTGGGAGGGGGCTTGCCCCCGATGGCGCCATCCCAGACGACATCCCTGTAATTGTGTACCCTGTGCGGCATTACCCACAGGTCCATCCCCCCATGCTCTTCCTGATCGCCTACATCAGCAGCGTCGTGCTGATCAACTTCGCCTTCTCCACCGCGCCGCACCTGGATGTGATCTGGTCCGCCTGGGGCGGCCTGGTGTTTATCCTGCGCGACATGGTGCAAACCCGCTTCGGCCACGGCGCGATCCTTGCCATGCTGGCGGCGCTGGCGCTGTCGTATATCACCTCCGACCCGTCCATCGCGCTGGCCAGCGCCACTGCGTTCGCGGTGTCCGAGTGCATTGACTGGCTGGTGTTCAGCATCACCAAGCGCCCGCTCCACGATCGCCTGTGGATAAGTTCGGCGCTGAGCATTCCCCTCGATACCTTTATCTTTTTCGGCTTGATCGGTGCGCTTACGCCTGCCGTGGTGGGCACCGCGCTGGCGTCGAAATTCGCCGGGGTCACGGCGGTCTGGCTGATCATGGCCTGGCGTATCCGCAAACGTGCCGTCGCCAACTGAAGCCAATCTGTGCAGTTCATGTAAAATGCCGGCCTTTCTCCCCATGATCCGCTCCCCTGAGGACCTGAGATGACCCGAATCGGAACTCCATTGTCGCCAACCGCGACCCGCGTTTTGCTGTGTGGCTGCGGTGAGCTGGGCAAGGAAGTGGTAATCGAACTGCAACGCCTGGGCGTTGAAGTGATTGCCGTGGATCGCTACGCCAACGCGCCGGCGATGCAGGTGGCTCATCGCAGCCATGTGATCAACATGCTCGACGGCGCGGCCCTGCGTGCGGTGATCGAGGCGGAAAAACCGCACTTCATCGTGCCGGAAATCGAAGCCATCGCCACCGCCACCCTGGTGGAGCTGGAGGCCGAAGGCTTTACCGTGATCCCGACCGCGCGCGCCGCGTCGCTGACCATGAACCGCGAAGGCATCCGGCGCCTGGCCGCCGAAGAGCTGGACCTGCCGACCTCGCCGTACCACTTCGCCGATACCTTCGAAGACTACAGCAAGGCCGTGCAAGACCTGGGCTTCCCGTGTGTGGTCAAGCCGGTGATGAGTTCGTCGGGCAAGGGCCAGAGCCTGCTGCGCAGTGCCGACGACGTGCAGAAAGCCTGGGATTACGCTCAGGAAGGCGGGCGTGCCGGCAAGGGTCGGGTGATCATCGAAGGCTTTATCGACTTCGACTACGAAATCACCCTGCTGACCGTGCGCCACATCGGCGGCACGACCTTCTGTGCGCCGGTCGGCCACCGTCAGGAGAAAGGCGATTACCAGGAATCCTGGCAGCCTCAGGCCATGAGCCCGATTGCCCTGGCGGAATCCGAGCGCGTGGCCAAGGCCGTCACGGAATCCCTGGGCGGCCGCGGCCTGTTTGGCGTGGAGTTGTTCATCAAGGGCGATCAGGTGTGGTTCAGCGAAGTGTCGCCACGCCCGCATGACACCGGCCTGGTCACCTTGATTTCCCAGGACTTGTCGCAGTTCGCCCTGCACGCGCGCGCCATCCTGGGCCTGCCGATCCCATTGATCCGTCAGTTCGGGCCTTCGGCGTCGGCGGTGATCCTGGTGGAAGGGCAATCGACCCAGACCGCTTTTGCCAACCTCGGCGCGGCCCTGAGCGAGCCGGACACGGCGTTGCGTCTGTTCGGTAAGCCGGAAGTGAACGGCCAGCGCCGCATGGGCGTGGCGTTGGCGCGGGATGAGTCGATTGAAGCGGCTCGCGCCAAGGCGACCCGTGCGGCTCAGGCGGTTGTTGTAGAGCTCTAAACCGCGTCGTGCCTATCGGGGGCAAGCCCCCTCCCACACTTAACCGCGTTTAATCTGTAGGAATGCGGTCAAAATGTGGGAGGGGCGGTGCGACGATTCGACTTGCCCCCGATAGCGATCTATCAGGCAACCTTGTTCAAATCGTTATCCCGCGTCTCTTTCAAGCACAGCACCGCAATCAAGCTCAGCAACGCTGCCGCCGACACATACCCGCCGACATAACTCAGCCCGCCCATCGCCACCAGCTTGGTCGCGAAGAACGGTGCCGCCGACGCACCGACGATCCCACCCAGGTTATACGCCGCCGAAGCGCCGGTATAACGCACGCGGGTCGGGAACAGTTCCGGTAGCAACGCGCCCATTGGGGCGAAGGTCACACCCATCAGGAACAGCTCCAGGGCCAGGAACAGCGCCACGGCCCAGGTCGAACCGTGGGTCAGCAACGGCTCCATGGTGAACCCCGACAGAATCGCCAGCAGCGCACCGACAATCAGCACCGGCTTGCGCCCGAATCGATCGCTGGCCAAGGCTGCCAGCGGCGTCGCCAGGCCCATGAACAGCACGGCAAAACACAGCAAGCCGAGGAATGTCTCGCGGCTGTAGCCCAGGGTCGAAACGCCGTAGCTCAGGGAAAACGCCGTGGTGATATAGAACAGCGCATAACACACCACCATCGACGCGGCACCCAGCAGCACCGGCAGCCAATGCTGGCTGAACAGTTCCACCAACGGCACTTTTACCGGCGCTTCCTTCGCTACCGCACTGGCGAATACCGGGGTTTCATGCAGCTTCAGCCGCGCATACAGGCCGACCATCACCAGCGCCGCGCTGAGGATGAACGGGATGCGCCAGCCCCAACTGCGGAACTGCTCGTCGTTCAGGTTCATGGCCAGGATCAGGAACAGGCCGTTGGCCGCCAGGAAGCCAATCGAAGGACCGAGTTGCGGGAACATGCCGAACCACGCGCGTTTGCCCTTCGGCGCGTTCTCGGTGGCGAGCAACGCCGCACCGCCCCATTCCCCGCCCAGCCCCAGGCCTTGGCCGAAACGCAGCACGCACAACAGAATCGGTGCCCAGGCGCCGATGCTGTCATACCCCGGCAGCAAGCCGATCAGCGTGGTACACACCCCCATCAGCAGCAACGAAGCCACCAGCGTCGATTTGCGGCCGATACGGTCGCCAAAGTGGCCGAACAGCGCCGAACCCAGCGGGCGGGCGATGAACGCGATGCCGAAGGTCAGGAACGACGCGAGCATCTGCGCCGTGCCGGAGGTTTGCGGGAAGAACACCGGGCCGATCACTAGCGCGGCCGCAGTGGCATAGATATAGAAGTCGTAGAACTCGATGGCCGTGCCGACGATGCTGGCGGTGGCGACGCGGGCGGTCGAGTTGGTCGGGGCGGCGCTTGCAGCCTCGTTATAGGTGGTGCTCATGGCGGTATCCCTGAGGGGCAGTGCGCGTTTGGACGCGGATTATTATTGGTCGAACACCCATGGATCAGGGTTGTGGGCGGAGCGGCTCGGGATGAGAGCGGACACCGGTCGTACAGGGCAAGGCAGTGCCTGGACGCGGTCCGTGCGGATAGCACGCGGTCGGGCGCGGCTTGGGTAAGCCGACCCGATTATAGGAAGGGGGTTGCGCATCCAACAAGGGGGAAAATCTGATCGTCTGCACACAGTGGATCAGTGTGTTCCGTCAGCGAGGCTACGTGGCAACCGGCACGCGGCTGGTGTGCCAGATCAGCACCTTGCTCACGCGGTTGTCTTCGGTCTCGAGGATTTCCAGGCGGTAGCGGCCGATCTTCAGGCACACCGCGCAATCGGGAATGGTTTCCAGCGCTTCGGTCACCAGGCCGTTGAGGGTCTTGGGCCCGTCGCTGGGCAGGTGCCAGGCCAGGCTCTTGTTCAATTCGCGGATCGAGGCGGTGCCGTCGACGATGTAGCGGCCGTCCGGTTGCGCTTCGATATGCGGGTTATCGGCACTCTGTTCGCTTTCGAATTCGCCGACGATTTCTTCGAGAATGTCTTCCAGGGTGACGATGCCCAGCACTTCGCCATACTCGTCCACCACCATGCCCAGGCGCCGCTGTTGCTTGTGGAAGTTCAGCAGTTGCAGTTGCAGGGGCGTGCTTTCCGGGACGAAGTAGGGTTCGTAGCAGGCCTCGAGCAAGGTCTCCTTGGTCAGGCTGGCATCCGGTAGCAGGTGCTGGATCAGCCGGGTGTTGAGCACGGCTTCGACCTGGTTGATGTCGCTGTGGAACACCGGCAGGCGGGTGCGCTGGGAGTTGCGCAGTTGCTCAAGGATCGCGTCGAGCGAGTCGTCCAGGTTGATGCCGTCCACTTCGCTGCGCGGCACCAGGATGTCGTTGACGGTGATGTTGTCCAGCGCGTGGATACCGGGCATGCCGGGCGTGCGACGTTCATCTCCCTCTGGCTCGGGTTCGTCATCATGGTCGGGCTGCGGGTCGTCGCTTTTTTTCACCATGCCCGGCGGGCGGGCAAAGGGGCGCAGCAACAGCAGGCTGATGCCATTGAGCAGCCAGGCGAGGGGGTAGATAATTTTCAGCGGCACGCCCAGCAGGGCATTGCCGAAGCCCAGCACCGCTTGCGGATGGCGGGTGGCCAGGGCGCGCGGCAGGTAATCGGCCAGCACCAGCAGGATCGAGCAGGAGACCAGCCAGCCCAGCCACGCGCCGTTTTGCGCCCAGGCGTAGATCGCCAGCAGGGTGCAAAGGATCACCACGCCAGCACGGCACAGGGTGTTGCAGAGGATCATGCTGTGGCGCGGGAAGTGCAGACGGGCGGCGGCTTTGTCGCCCTGGCGGGTACCGGGGCGCAGGGCCAACAGGTGTTGTTGTGCGGCTTCGATGGCGGTAAACAGCGCCGCCCACAAAATCAGCAAGGCGATTACCGCGAGCATCGGCCCTAAGGGCAAGTTGTCCATGATCGCTGCCCGTCAGATATGCAGGATGTATTCGCGAACCAGCTTGCTGCCGAAATAGGCCAGCATCAGCAGGCAGAAACCGGCCAGGGTCCAGCGGATCGCCTTGTGCCCGCGCCAGCCAAGGCGGTTGCGGCCCCACAGCAGCACACTGAACACCACCCACGCCAGGCACGCCAGCAGGGTTTTATGCACCAGGTGCTGGGCGAACAGGTTCTCGACGAACAGCCAGCCAGAGATCAGCGACAGCGACAGCAGCGTCCAGCCGGCCCACAGGAAGCTGAACAGCAGGCTTTCCATGGTTTGCAGCGGCGGGAAGTTCTTGATCAGGCCCGACGGATGCTTGTGCTTGAGCTGATGGTCCTGCACGAGCAGGAGCAACGCCTGGAACACCGCGATGGTGAACATGCCGTAGGCCAGGATCGACAGCAGGATATGCGCAAGGATGCCCGGCTCTTCGTCGATCACCTGCACCGTGCCGGTGGGGGCGAATTGCGCCAGCAGCACCGTCAGCATGCCCAGGGGGAATAGCAGCACCAGCAGGTTTTCCACCGGGATGCGTGCGCAGGCGATCAGCGTGAGGGCGATCACTGCGGCGGCGATCAGGCTGGCGGCGCTGAAAAAATCCAGGCCCAGGCCGACCGGCGTCATCAAGTGGGTGAACAGGCTCGCGGCATGGGCCAGCAGGGCGAGCACGCCAAGGCCTGCCAGCAGGCGAGTGTCGGCCTTGGCGCCTTGCGCCAGGCGAGTGCCCTGGTAGAGGGTCGCAGCGGCATATAAAAAGGCGGCGGCGAGACTGGGTAGCAAACTGGGTGACAAAGGGAGCATAAATCCTGTTAGGCAAGCCCGAAAGGCGCTGAGTTTGGCATACACCTGCGTTCCACGAAAGACTTCAGGGCCAGACAGCGGGTGTGCATGGGCGCAGTCTTCGCTATAATCCGCGACCTGCCCACGCCGCAGGCTCGCCGAGCGCTGTTTTTAATAGCGATTTATCACAGCCTGGGCCGCCATTACCTCGGTCTACCATAGGGCCTGAAAGGATCGCGCATGTTTGAAAACTTGACTGACCGTCTCTCGCAGACGCTGCGCCATGTAACCGGCAAGGCCAAGCTGACCGAGGACAATATCAAAGACACCCTGCGTGAAGTACGCATGGCGTTGCTGGAAGCCGACGTGGCCTTGCCTGTGGTCAAGGACTTCGTCAACTCGGTCAAGGAGCGCGCGGTCGGCACCGAAGTGTCCCGCAGCCTGACGCCGGGCCAGGCTTTTGTGAAGATCGTCCAGGCCGAGCTCGAGAGCCTGATGGGCGCGGCCAACGAAGACCTGAACCTCAGCGCCGTGCCGCCGGCCGTCGTGCTGATGGCCGGTCTGCAAGGTGCGGGTAAGACCACCACCGCCGGCAAGCTGGCGCGCTTCCTTAAAGAGCGCAAGAAAAAAACCGTGATGGTGGTGTCGGCCGACGTGTACCGTCCGGCGGCCATCAAGCAGCTGGAAATGCTCGCGGGCGAAGTGGGCGTGACCTTCTTCCCGTCCGACCTGAGCCAGAAGCCGGTCGACATCGCCAACGCGGCGATCAAAGAAGCCAGGCTGAAGTTCATCGACGTGGTCATCGTCGATACCGCCGGTCGCCTGCACATCGACGAAGAGATGATGGGCGAGATCAAGGCGCTGCATGCCGCGATCAACCCGGTCGAGACGCTGTTCGTGGTCGACGCCATGACCGGCCAGGATGCGGCCAACACCGCCAAGGCCTTTGGTGACGCACTGCCGCTGACCGGCGTGATCCTGACCAAGGTCGACGGCGACGCCCGTGGCGGTGCCGCGCTGTCGGTGCGCGCCATCACCGGCAAGCCGATCAAATTCATCGGTATGGGCGAGAAGAGCGACGCGCTCGAACCGTTCCACCCTGAACGTATCGCTTCGCGTATCCTCGGCATGGGCGACGTGCTCAGCCTGATCGAGCAGGCCGAAGCGACGCTCGACAAGGACAAGGCCGATAAACTGGCCAAGAAACTGAAGAAGGGCAAGGGCTTCGACCTCGAAGACTTCCGCGATCAGTTGCAGCAAATGAAGAACATGGGCGGCCTCGGCGGCCTGATGGACAAGCTGCCGAACATCGGCGGTGTGAACCTGGCGCAAATGGGCAATGCCCAGGGCGCGGCAGAGAAGCAGTTCAAGCAGATGGAAGCCATCATCAACTCCATGACCCCGGCCGAGCGCCGCGACCCTGAGCTGATCAGCGGTTCGCGCAAGCGTCGGATCGCCATGGGCTCCGGCACCCAGGTGCAGGACATCGGTCGCTTGATCAAGCAGCACAAGCAGATGCAGAAGATGATGAAGAAATTCTCCGCCAAGGGCGGAATGGCCAAGATGATGCGCGGCATGGGCGGTATGTTGCCCGGCGGCGGCATGCCGAAAATGTAAAGTATTCGAGCGGGAGCATGCTCCTGCTCCGACCCACAGGGATGTGGGATCTCCAGCAAACCCGCCGTCTGGCGGGAGCTGACTTGCCGTTTTAACCGACGGCTCTATAGCAGATCTGAATGGCACGCTGATAGGCGCCAGAAAAAGACATTTGCAAAAGTCCGGATATTCCTTAGAATATGCGGCCTTTCGGGCACCTATGCCCGCTGTGCATTTAGATTTGCAGCACCGACTACAGGAACGATGTTCACATGCTAACAATCCGTCTTGCCCTTGGCGGCTCCAAAAAGCGCCCGTTTTACCACTTGACCGTAACCGACAGCCGCAACCCGCGTGACGGTTCGCACAAGGAACAGGTTGGTTTCTTCAACCCTGTTGCTCGTGGTCAAGAAGTTCGTCTGTCCGTGAACCAAGAGCGCGTAGCCTACTGGCTGAGCGTTGGTGCACAGCCTTCCGAGCGTGTTGCCAAGTTGTTGAAGGACTCGGCTAAGGCCGCAGCCTGAGCAATATGAACGCGACGCCAGCTGTTGCTGATGATTTGATCGTTATCGGCAAGATTTACTCTGTTCATGGCGTTCGCGGCGAAGTGAAGGTGTATTCCTTTACTGATCCGACTGAAAACCTGTTGCAGTACAAAACCTGGACGCTCAAGCGCGAGGGGAATGTGAAACAGGTCGAGCTGGTCAGTGGACGCGGGAACGATAAGTTCTTGGTCGCAAAGCTCAAGGGTCTTGATGATCGTGAAGAAGCTCGTCTTCTGGCCGGTTATGAGATCTGCGTGCCGCGCAACCTGTTCCCTGAATTGACCGACGGCGAGTACTACTGGTACCAGCTGGAAGGTCTGAAGGTTATTGATCAACTCGGGCAATTGCTCGGGAAAATCGATCATCTTCTGGAAACCGGCGCCAATGATGTAATGGTGGTCAAGCCTTGCGCTGGCAGCCTGGATGATCGCGAACGCCTGTTGCCCTATACCGAGCAATGCGTGTTGGCCGTCGACCTGGCCGCGGGCGAGATGAAGGTGGAATGGGACGCGGACTTCTAAGCGTGGCTAATTTGCGCATTGAAGTGATCAGTTTGTTTCCCGAGATGTTCTCCGCCATCAGCGAGTACGGCATCACCAGTCGGGCGGTGAAACAGGGGCTCTTGCAGCTCACCTGTTGGAACCCGCGAGACTACACGACGGATCGACATCACACTGTGGACGATCGCCCATTTGGCGGTGGCCCGGGCATGGTGATGAAGATCAAGCCCCTGGAAGACGCGTTGGTTCAGGCCAAGGCTGCCGCCGGGGAGAAGGCGAAGGTAATTTACCTGTCCCCTCAAGGCCGTCAGCTGAAACAGGCGGCGGTACGCGAACTGGCGAATGAGGAAGCACTGATCCTGATTGCCGGTCGCTATGAAGGCATTGACGAGCGTTTCATTGAAGCTCATGTCGATGAAGAGTGGTCGATTGGGGACTATGTCCTGTCTGGCGGTGAGCTGCCGGCGATGGTCCTGATAGATGCGGTTACACGACTGCTGCCTGGAGCTTTAGGGCATGCGGACTCCGCGGAGGAAGATTCCTTCACGGATGGTTTGCTGGATTGCCCGCACTACACCCGACCGGAGGTGTATGCGGATCAGCGTGTTCCCGACGTATTGCTAAGTGGCAATCACGCACACATCCGGCGTTGGCGTTTACAGCAGTCCCTTGGTCGGACCTATGAACGACGCGCCGATCTTCTGGAAAGCCGCTCGCTTTCTGGAGAAGAGAAGAAGCTGCTCGAGGAATACATCCTCGCGCGGGACGATAGTTAACAACGTATCGATGGTAGGTCCATTGACTTACCTTAGGAGCACAGCATGACTAACAAAATCATCCTTGCACTCGAAGCAGAGCAGATGACCAAAGAGATCCCTACCTTTGCCCCGGGCGACACCATTGTCGTTCAGGTGAAAGTGAAGGAAGGCGACCGTTCGCGTCTGCAAGCGTTCGAAGGCGTGGTAATCGCCAAGCGTAACCGTGGTGTGAACAGTGCTTTCACTGTTCGTAAAATCTCCAACGGTGTTGGCGTAGAGCGTACTTTCCAGACCTACAGCCCGCAAATCGACAGCATGGCCGTTAAGCGTCGCGGTGACGTGCGTAAAGCCAAGCTGTACTACCTGCGTGACCTGTCCGGTAAAGCAGCTCGCATCAAGGAAAAACTGGCTTAAGTCCAGCTTCCCGATGCAGAAAAAAAGCAGCCTGCGGGCTGCTTTTTTTGTGCCTGGGATTTATTGACGGGGGCGGGTCGGCGGCGCGCCTATCGCAGGCGGGCCAGCTTGCACACTTGATCATTAGTGGTCATAAAATCGATGCACGACACAAATCCAATGTGGGAGCCGACTTGCCTGCGATAGGATCTACCAGACACCTCCGTCATCTGCCTGAGCCCCCATGCCCGCCATCGACCACCCTCTGATTGACCGCTTCCTCGACGCCCTCTGGCTGGAAAAAGGCCTGTCGGACAACACCCGCCAGGCCTACCGCAGCGATCTGGCGCTGTTCAACGGCTGGCTGCAGGAAAAAAACCTCGAGCTGATCAATGCCGGCCGTGAGTTGATCCTCGATCACCTGGCCTGGCGCCTGGAGCAGAACTACAAGCCGCGCTCCACGGCACGCTTCCTTTCCGGTGTGCGTGGCTTTTATCGCTACCTGCTGCGGGAAAAGCTCATTGCCCTCGACCCGACGTTACAGGTCGACATGCCGCAATTGGGTCGGCCATTGCCCAAGTCCTTGTCGGAAGCCGATGTCGACGCCTTGCTCGCCGCCCCGGACTTGAGCGAAGCCATCGGCCAGCGCGATCGTGCCATGCTCGAAGTGCTGTACGCCTGCGGCCTGCGGGTGACCGAGCTGATCAGCCTGACCCTCGAGCAAGTCAACCTGCGCCAGGGCGTGCTGCGGGTGATGGGCAAGGGCAGCAAGGAGCGGCTGGTGCCGATGGGCGAAGAAGCGATTGTGTGGGTCGAGCGCTACATGCGCGATGCGCGCGGCGAACTGCTCGGTGGGCGCCCCAGCGATGTGCTGTTCCCCAGCCAGCGCGGTGAGCAGATGACCCGCCAGACTTTCTGGCATCGCATCAAGCACCAGGCCAAGGTGGCGGGGATCGGCAAGAGCCTGTCGCCGCATACCCTGCGCCATGCATTTGCCACGCATTTGCTCAACCACGGCGCGGATTTGCGCGTGGTGCAAATGCTCCTTGGCCACAGCGACTTATCCACAACCCAGATCTACACCCATGTGGCACGGGCGCGCTTGCAGGATATGCACGCCAAGCACCATCCGCGAGGCTGAAAACCGCCAAATTATCCCGCCACGGGCTGCCCTGCGGCCCAACTGTGGTAGGCTTTGCCGGTTAGCAAAGGGGACGGCGTGACTTGTGATTACAGTGCCGTGTTTCCAGATCGGTGTTCGACACGCCCGTCCCTGCATCTGCCTTCAGGAGTTCCCATGCGCTTGACCCAGATTATTGCCGCCGCAGCCATTGCGTTGGTTTCCACCTTTGCCGTCGCCGATGACGCTGCCGAGCAGACTATTCGCAAGAGCCTGGCCAACCTGCAACTCGACACACCGATCGAAAGCATCAGTGCCAGCCCGATGGCCGGTCTGTACGAAGTCAAGCTCAAGGGCAGCCGCGTGTTGTATGCCAGTGCCGACGGCCAGTACATTGTCCAGGGCTACCTGTTCCAGTTGAAGGACGGTAAGCCGGTCAACCTGACCGAGAAAGCCGAGCGCCTGGGCGTGTCCAAGCTGATCAACGGCATTCCGGTTGCAGAAACCGTGGTCTACCCGGCCATCGGCGAGACCAAGACGCACATCACCGTGTTCACCGACACCACCTGCCCGTACTGCCACAAGCTGCACGCCGAAGTGCCGGCGCTGAACAAGCTCGGTGTGGAAGTGCGCTATGTCGCGTTCCCGCGTCAGGGCCTCGGTTCGCCGGGCGACGAGCAGTTGCAGGCGGTCTGGTGCTCGGCCGACAAGAAAGCGGCGATGGACAAGATGGTCGACGGCAAGGAAATCAAAGCGGCCAAGTGCGCCAATCCGGTTTCCAAGCAGTTCGCCCTGGGCCAGTCCATTGGTGTGAACGGTACACCGGCCATCGTTTTGGCTGACGGCCAGGTGATTCCGGGCTATCAGCCGGCACCGCAAGTTGCCAAACTGGCGCTGAGTGCCAAATAAACCAGCATCGTCGAACCTTTGACGATCATGGCCCTTTGATAAGTCGATGGGCCATTAATTGAAAGCCGCGGTTGTGCGGCTGTTTTCCACGGCCGACCTCGCGTCGGCCGTTTCATGGGGAGTTCTTCAGTGAAACCGGTCAAAGTAGGCATCTGTGGGTTAGGGACCGTCGGTGGCGGCACCTTCAACGTACTTCAGCGTAATGCTGAAGAAATTTCCCGCCGTGCAGGGCGCGGGATTGAAGTGGCGCAAATTGCCACGCGTTCGCCAAAGCCTCAGTTCGAAACGACCGGTATTGCGATTACCAACGATGTCTTCGCCGTGGCGACCAACCCAGAAATCGATATCGTCATCGAGCTGGTGGGCGGCTATACCATTGCCCGCGAGCTGGTGCTCAAGGCGATCGAAAACGGCAAGCACGTGGTCACCGCCAACAAGGCGCTGATCGCCGTCCACGGCAACGAGATCTTCGCCAAGGCGCGTGAGAAGGGCGTGATCGTCGCGTTCGAAGCCGCGGTGGCCGGTGGTATCCCGGTGATCAAGGCGATCCGTGAAGGCCTGTCCGCCAACCGCATCAACTGGGTGGCCGGCATCATCAATGGCACCGGTAACTTCATCCTCACCGAAATGCGCGAGAAGGGCCGCACCTTCGAAGACGTGCTGGCCGAAGCCCAGGCTCTGGGTTACGCCGAAGCCGACCCGACCTTCGACGTTGAAGGCATCGACGCGGCGCACAAACTGACCATCCTTGCGTCCATTGCCTTTGGCATCCCGCTGCAGTTCGACAAGGCCTACACCGAAGGCATCACCCAGCTGACCACCGCCGACGTGAATTACGCCGAAGCCCTGGGCTATCGCATCAAGCACCTGGGCGTGGCGCGCTGCACCGCGGCCGGTATCGAGTTGCGCGTACACCCAACGCTGATCCCGGCCGACCGCCTGATCGCCAACGTCAATGGCGTGATGAACGCCGTGATGGTCAACGGTGACGCCGCCGGTTCGACCCTGTTCTACGGTGCCGGCGCCGGTATGGAACCGACCGCTTCGTCGGTGATCGCCGACCTGGTGGACGTGGTTCGCGCCATGACCAGCGACCCGGAAAACCGCGTGCCGCACCTGGCCTTCCAGCCGGATTCGCTGTCGGCCCACCCGATCCTGCCGATCGAGGCGTGCGAAAGCGCCTACTACCTGCGCATCCAGGCCAAGGATCATCCGGGTGTACTGGCCCAGGTTGCCAGCATCCTGTCGGAACGTGGCATCAACATCGAGTCGATCATGCAGAAGGAAGTCGAGGAGCAGAACGGCCAGGTGCCGATGATCCTGCTGACTCACCGCGTGCTCGAGCAGCACATCAACGATGCCATCAAAGCCCTGGAAGCCTTGCAAGGCGTAGTGGGCCCGGTGGTACGGATTCGCGTCGAACACCTGAACTAACCGATTTGTTCCAGGGGCCCCGTGTGATCGGCGGCCCCTGTTCGAGAATGTTTTAGAGGAGCCAGTCATGCGTTACATCAGCACCCGCGGCCAGGCACCGGCCCTGAATTTCGAAGACGTCCTGTTGGCAGGCCTTGCCACCGACGGCGGCCTGTACGTGCCGGAAAACCTGCCACGCTTCACCCAGGAAGAAATCGCTTCCTGGGCCGGCCTGCCGTATCACGAACTGGCGTTCCGGGTGATGCGCCCGTTCGTCACCGGCAGCATTCCGGATGCGGATTTCAAAAAGATCCTGGAAGAGACCTACGGCGTGTTTTCCCACAACGCCATCGCGCCTCTGCGCCAACTGAATGGCAATGAGTGGGTTTTGGAGCTGTTCCATGGCCCGACCCTGGCGTTCAAGGACTTCGCTCTGCAACTGTTGGGGCGCCTGCTCGATTACGTGCTGGAGAAGCGCGGCGAGCGCGTGGTGATCATCGGCGCCACTTCCGGTGATACCGGCTCGGCGGCCATCGAAGGCTGCAAGCACTGCGAAAACGTCGACATCTTCATCCTGCACCCGCATAAGCGCGTGTCGGAAGTACAGCGTCGGCAGATGACCACCATCTTCGGTGAAAACATCCACAACATCGCTATCGAAGGCAACTTCGACGACTGCCAGGAAATGGTCAAGAACAGCTTCGCTGACCAGAGCTTCCTCAAGGGCACGCGCCTGGTTGCGGTGAACTCGATCAACTGGGCGCGGATCATGGCCCAGATCGTCTACTACTTCTACGCTGCGCTGCAGCTGGGCGGGCCGGCGCGTTCGGTGTCGTTCTCGGTGCCGACCGGCAACTTCGGCGACATCTTCGCCGGCTACCTGGCGCGCAACATGGGCCTGCCGATCAATCAGTTGATCGTCGCCACCAACCGCAACGACATCCTGCACCGCTTCATGAGCGGCAACCAGTACGTCAAGGAAACCCTGCACGCCACCTTGTCGCCGTCGATGGACATCATGGTGTCGTCGAACTTCGAACGCCTGCTGTTCGACATGCACGGCCGCAACGGTGCGGCGATTGCCGGCTTGATGGACACCTTCAAAAGCGGTGGCGGTTTCAGTGTCGATGAAGAGCGCTGGACCGAAACCCGCAAGCTGTTCGACTCCCTGGCCGTGGACGATGCACAGACCTGCGAAACCATCGCAGAAGTCTATGCCCAGACCGGCGAACTGCTCGACCCGCACACCGCGATCGGCGTGAGGGCTGCACGCGAATGCCGTCGCAGCCTGGATATCCCGATGGTGATCCTCGGCACCGCGCACCCGGTCAAATTCCCGGAAGCGGTGGAGAAGGCCGGCGTTGGCAAGGCGCTGGAGTTGCCGGAGCATCTGTCCGACCTGTTCGAGCGTGAAGAGCGTTGCACCGTGCTGCCGAATGACCTGAAGGCGATGCAGGGGTTTGTCAGCCAGCATGGCAATCGCGGTAAGCCGCTGTAAGGCAAACTGCCGGCGCCCTGGCGCAGACAAAAACGCCGCTTTCCCTTCCGTGGGTCAGCGGCGTTTTTCGTTTCAGGCAGGCCCGGGTTGCTGAGCGTTATGAGAGTAGTTTCTGCGCCACGACAATCACGGTGCCGACAGCGGCGTAGAAACCCGTGGCGATACCCACGGGGTACCAGAAAGTCTCACAGGTTATCTTCAAGGACTCTGCGTTGAGCTTGCCTCGCTCGGCATGCATGCGTGAAATCTCGGCATAGATGCGAGATACGTCAGCATGCATCTTCTCCATCGACGCTTGTTGTTCGTTGTGTTCCACCATCATGTTCATCCTTAGCAATAAGGGCCTTTGACATGCACTTCTAGCTGCGTGACAGCGTGATCAGCGCTTAACCGAATATAGGGTTCACCCTCCGCCGCGCTGCAGGGCGAACCCCGAAACGGCCGCCCATTGCGTAAGCAGTTATGTGCGGCCGTTTTTTCGTTGTCATGTTGCAAGCGCATGCTGGATCAAGTCACTCCCTGACGGCTCCATAAACACGAAAAAGCGAACTTTCCTACGTTACAAACAGTCACTTAGGAGAGAGGCAACCCCCATTGAAACGATTGTTCCCGAACTATTGAGTGGTGATCGAAATGGAAAGTATCAGCCTATTGCTCGAAGAAGCGCTGAGCCCTTATCAGGTTACGCTGACCACCGCTGGTGTGCAGGGCGAGTGCCTGGTAACCGTAAAGAACCCTGCTGGTGCCATCGTGGTCGAGCGTGAAGTCGACCGGGCGCAACTGACCGACAAGCGCGTCCTGGTGGATGTCGTGGATTGCTTGCTGCGCGATCTGAAAATCGCCGAAGGGCGCCTGGAGCCCTCGGTCATCGCTGCCTTGCGCAATGCGGCCCAGACCCGCAGCAGCGCCCTCGCATGAAGAATTGTTTATCTGCGGAAACTTCCTACGGCGTGGCCGGTCAGATTTAGTAACAGCAAGAGCAGACATTGTGCTCCGGTGTTTGTGACTTGCTGTACTGGTCTTTGTAGGCCACGTTTAACCCCGAAGTGTCTCCCCACTCTTCGGGGTTTCTTTTTGCCCGCGATTTATCACGGGGTGGGCACTTCTTCATAGAATCGCGAATGGTCCAGCAGGTATTGCTCGCGCAGGGCCGGGTCGAGCCATGACGCGTAGGAACGCAGCAACTGCGCCTGCGGCAGGTCGCCCAGCAACTGGTTGATACGCGCCATGACCTCGCGCCCCTCGGGCGTATCCGAACAACCGATATGGATGTGCTGATAGGGCGCGGTGCCGGCAATCGGATAGAACGCCAGCCCTTCGGGATCGATACCTTGCTGCAATGCGTGATAGCGAATTTCGGTCCAGTAACCCAGTACGCCTTCCAGGCGTCCCAGGCGCTGCATTTGCAGCAGGCTGCCCAAGGCGTCGGTGCCGTAGTGCATCACTCGATTGTGCGTGTCGCCTTGCTGCAACATGCCGTCGATGAATGGCCCGTAGCTGCGCTCGGCGATGATGCCCAGGCGTGTGCTCTTGTCCCGTAGCATCGCGTCCAGGTCGACCTTGCCTTGCACGATAAAGGGCGCCAGGACTTCACGGTTTTGCTGGCGGACGACCACGCCATTGCTCACCACGGGAAACGCCTGGCCGGAATACACAATCCATTGGGTCCGCTCCGGCGTCCACAGCAGGGTAGGGTCGCAGGTGAGGGAGGGCGCCTGGAGCATCTGCATGCCCCGCGCACGGTTGACGTGCTGGACCTGGTGCTGATACTCCGGCAGGTGCTCCATCAGCATCGGCAACAATTCGTCGATGGCGCCCTGGCCTTTTTGCGGGCCTTCGAAGATCGTCAGCGGCGGCAGGTCGCGAACCAGCCAGATCAAGGTCTGCGCCGCCTGGGTCGGTAGCGGCAATAGCCCCAACAAGGGCGCGCACAGGTGCAATAGCCAGCGGCGAGTCATTATCTTGAACGCGCCATCAGATCGCCCCTTGTTCACGCAAGCGGATGATGGCCGCCGCGTCATAGCCCAGCTCACCGAGTACCACGCTGTTGTGTTCGCCCAGTTGCGGCCCCACCCACTCGCAACTGCCAGGGGTGTCGGAGAGCTTGGGCACGATGCCTGGCATCTTGAAGTCCTTGCCGTCGGGCAGTTGCGCCTTGAGGAACATTTCCCGCGCCAGGAATTGCGGGTCCCCGAGCATGTCTTCGGCGCTATAGATGCGGCTGGCCGGCACCTCGGCCTTGTTGAGCTGCTCGACCACCTGTTCCAGCGGCAGCGAATTGACCCAGCGATCAATCACGCCATACAGCTCGTCGCGGCGCTCGTCACGCCCGTCATTACTGGCCAATTGCGGGTCGTTGGCCAGATCCTCACGGCCGATGGCGGACATGAAGCGCTTGAAGATCGCATCGCCGTTGGCGCCGATCTGCACATGCTTGCCGTCCGCGCTGGTGTGGATCGAGGACGGAGTGATGCCGGGCATGATGTTGCCGGTGCGTTCGCGGATGAACCCGAACACATCGAACTCCGGGATCATGCTTTCCATCATGGCGAAGATGGCCTCATACAGTGCTACATCCACCACTTGGCCCAGCCCGCCGTTGACCTCGCGGTGACGCAACGCCATCAGCGCGCCGATCACCGCCCACAGAGCGGCAATGGAGTCGCCGATGGAAATCCCGGTGCGTACCGGCGGGCGGTCTTCAAAGCCGGTGATGTAACGCAGCCCGCCCATCGATTCGCCGACCGCGCCAAACCCCGGCTGGTCTTTCATCGGGCCGGTCTGGCCAAAGCCCGAGAGGCGCACCATCACCAGCTTGGGGTTCAGCGCGTGCAGGGTGTCCCAGCTCAGGCCGAGCTTTTCCAGGACGCCGGGGCGGAAGTTCTCGATCAGGATGTCGGCGTCCGCCAGCAACTGCTTGAGGATGGCCAGGCCGTCGGGGTGCTTGAGGTTCAGCGTCAGTGATTTTTTGTTGCGTGCCTGTACGAACCACCACAGCGAGGTGCCTTCGTACAGCTTGCGCCATTTGCGCAGCGGGTCGCCGCCGTCCGGGGATTCGACCTTGATCACTTCGGCGCCGAATTCGGCGCAGATGCGTGAAGCGAACGGGCCGGCGATCAGGGTGCCGAGTTCGATGACTTTCAGGCCGGCAAGCGGTTTGGCGTTAAACGACATGAGGAACCTTTCATACGCAGCACAGTGGTGTAATGCCTTTTAACATAGGCGAGTCGCGCAGGGATAAGGATGATGCAGCGCAGGATTCGTTGAATAGCCCTACCATCGGTTAGACTGCCCGCCTTTCCCTGTCTCTAGAAGCCCGTTCATGGCCCAGCCGTCCACGACCTACAAGTTCGAACTCAACCTCACCGACCTCGATCGCTCGGTGTACGAGAGCGTCAAACAGACCATTGCCCGCCACCCTTCGGAAACCGAAGAGCGCATGACCGTGCGTCTGCTGGCCTACGCCCTTTGGTACAGCGAGCAGCTGTCGTTTGGCCGTGGACTGTCAGATGTAGACGAGCCAGCCCTGTGGGAAAAAAGTCTGGATGATCGGGTTTTGCACTGGATCGAAGTCGGCCAGCCCGATGCCGACCGCCTGACCTGGTGCTCGCGTCGCGCCGAGCGTACCAGTCTGCTGGCTTACGGCAGCCTGCGCGTGTGGGAAGGCAAGGTGATTCCGGTGGCGAAAACCCTGAAGAACGTCCACATCGCCGCCGTGCCGCAGGAAGTCCTCGAGACCCTGGCCAAGGACATGCCCCGCGTGATCAAGTGGGACGTGATGATCAGCGAAGGCACGATCTTCGTCACCGATGATCGTGGCCAGCATGAAGTGCAACTGCAATGGCTGATCGGCGAGCGCGGTTGAGCTAGCGCTTGTAGCTTGCCGCTAATATTTCCCCTACAGAGAATTTCCCAGCGTCCCATGCGTATCGATCCCCGCCCGTTGCCTGCTGTCCTGCCGTTTCTCGGTGAATTGCCACCGCTGTTGACCCGCCTCTACGCTGCGCGCGGGGTGCGCTCGGAAGCTGAGCTGGACAAGAGCCTGGCGCGGTTGATCCCTTATCAGCAGCTCAAGGGCATCGACGCCGCGGTAGACCTGCTGGTGACAGCCTTGGAGCAACGCCAGCGCATCCTGATCGTCGGCGACTTCGACGCCGATGGCGCCACTGCCAGTACGGTGGGCACCCTGGGCCTGCGCTTGCTCGGTGCGGCCCATGTCGATTACCTGGTGCCCAACCGTTTCGAATACGGCTACGGCCTGACGCCAGAAATCGTCGCCGTAGCGCTGCAGCGCGAGCCGCAGTTGCTGATCACCGTGGATAACGGCATCTCCAGCGTCGAAGGCGTGGCGGCAGCGAAGGCGGCGGGGCTCAAGGTGCTGGTCACCGACCACCACTTGCCGGGGGATGAGTTGCCGGCGGCGGATGCCATCGTCAACCCGAACCAGCCCGGCTGTGAGTTTCCGAGCAAGGCGTTGGCCGGGGTCGGGGTGATCTTTTATGTCTTGATGGCCCTGCGTGCCCGTTTGCGCAGCCTGGGCTGGTACGAGAACACGCAGCAGCCGAACATTGGCGAGTTGCTTGACCTGGTCGCCCTGGGCAGCGTTGCCGACGTGGTGCCGCTGGACGCCAATAACCGCATCCTGGTCCACCAGGGCTTGGAGCGTATCCGTGCCGGTCGCGCGCGGCCGGGGATCAAGGCGATCCTCGAAGTGGCCAAGCGTGACCACGCTCGCCTCACGTCCACCGACCTCGGGTTTATCCTCGGGCCACGGCTCAATGCCGCCGGGCGCCTGGACGATATGAGCCTGGGCATCGAATGCCTGCTCACCACGGATTTCGCCGCTGCACGGGAAATGGCCGCGCAACTGGACGGCATGAACCAGGACCGCAAATCCATCGAACAAGGCATGCAGCGCGAGGCCCTGGCCCAGCTCAAGGACTTGCCGCTGGAGTCGATGCCGTATGGCTTGTGCCTGTTCGACCCGGAGTGGCACCAAGGTGTGATCGGGATTCTGGCGTCGCGCATGAAAGAGCGCTATTTCCGTCCGACCATCGCCTTTGCCGACGCCGGTGATGGCCTGCTCAAGGGCTCAGGCCGCTCGGTGCAGGGCTTTCACATCCGCGATGCGCTGGCGGTGGTGGCGAGCCAGCATCCCAACCTGATCAGCAAATACGGCGGTCACGCCATGGCGGCCGGCCTGACATTGCCCGAGGCGAATTTCCCGTTGTTTGCCCAGGCCTTCGATGCCGAAGTGCGTCGGCAACTGCGCGAAGAAGACTTGACCGGCCGGCTATTGTCCGACGGCACCCTGGCGGTGGAAGAGTTTCACCTGGAGCTGGCGCGCGCGCTGCGGCATGCCGGCCCCTGGGGGCAGCACTTCCCCGAGCCGTTGTTTCACGGGGTGTTTCAGTTGGTCGAGCAGCGTGTGGTGGGGGAGCGGCACCTGAAAGTGGTGCTCAAGAGCGAATGCGGCTCCGTGAAGCTCGATGGCATTGCGTTTGGGGTTGACCGTGAGGTCTGGCCGAACCCGACCGTGCGTTGGGTGGAGTTGGCCTACAAGCTGGATGTGAACGAGTTCCGTGGGCAGGAAACCGTGCAGTTGATGATTGCGCATATCGAGCCGCGCTAGTTCCAACCCCAATGTGGGAGGGGGCTTGCCCCCGATAGCGGTATGACTGACCTATCGCTATCGGGGGCAAGCCCCCTCCCACATTGGGTTTTGCGTACAGCGCGGAATTACTCGGCCTTGGCCTGGTGCTTGACGATGATATCCACCAAACGCTTGGCCAGCGCCGGGTAGTTCTCATCGAAGTGGTGCCCGCCCGGCAGCTTGATCGCTTCGCCGACGGCGGTCTTGTCGGTGCAGCCGCTTTCGTCGACCTCTTCGGCACCGTAGATGCACACCACCTTGGCCGCTGGCAGCTTGGCCATTTCCGGGCCGGTCGCGGCTTCTTTGCCGGCGTTGCCCAGCCAACCTTCCACTTCGATTTCAAAGCTGCCGGTGCGTGCGAACGCCAGCAGGATGATTGCGTCGACGCGCTGCTGCTCGCTTTCCGGCATGCGGTTGTAGATGGCCGGCAACACGTCGGCGCCGAACGAATAGCCGGTCAGTACGAAGCGCTTGGTGCCCCATTTCTGCCGATAGTGCTGCATCAGCTCGCTGAGGTCCTTGGCGCTTTGTTCCGGAGTCTTGTGCTGCCAGTAGTAGCGCAGGGTGTCGATGCCCACGACCGGGTAGCCGATCTTGGCCATTTCACCGGCCACGTCGCGGTCGAGGTCACGCCAGCCGCCGTCACCGGAGAGGAACAGGGTCACGGTGTCCTTGGCCTGGCCTGCCGGGACTTCCACGACTGGAATCGCCAGGCCGCCATTGTCCGAACCGACCAGTTGCTTGCGCAGTTCGTTATTCAGCACTTGTGGGTAGTGAATGTCGTAGTCGCTGATGCTGGTGGTGGCGCGGGGGGTGTCGCGCACGAAACTGGCGCTTTCATCGTCAGGGTTGTCGTTCCACGCCACCAGCCAGTTGCCGTGGGCGGCGGTTTTCGGCAGCGGGTCTTTGCAGCCCTCCTGCACCAGGGCGAAGCCGACGGAGATGGCATTGGCCTTGTCGTCGTTCTGTGTGGCCAGCCAGCGCCAGGCGAGGGCTGCGCCAGGGCCGATGCCGCTGACCAGCGTCGCAGGGCCCTTGAGCTGGCTCAGGGCGCCTTGCAGTGCCTGTTGCTGCAGTGTGCAGTCATCCTTGGGCAGGATCACCTGCACGATCTGCGCCTTGCCGCCCTGGCTGAGGGCAATCAGTTGGCTGTCGGTCAGGGTCTCGTCAGCCATCACCGCCACGGCCACGCGGGCTTTGGGGGTGCCGGCCGGGGTGACGCGGGTCATCACCGAGCCATCGGCCTGGGGCAGTTGCTCCAGGGTCGGCTGTGGGGCAGGGCGGTTCCAGTACCAATAGCCGCCACCCAGGACCACGGCGAGCAGCACCACAAAGGCTAATACATACCGCCAGGAGCGTCGAATCATCAGCGTTTCACCAATCCAGTCAAGCCGCCTGCGATCAGGGCGGCGGTATCGGCCAGTGCCACCAGCGGATCAAGTCCTGCGGGCACGGCCATGTAACGGGGTTCCCAGTCAGGCTGGAACTTGTCTTTGAAGCGGCGCAAACCTTGGAAGTTATACAGTTGCTCGCCACGGCGGAACACCATCGAGCCCAGGCGTTGGGTCAGCGGCGCGCCACGACGCGGTTGCAGGCCAGACAATGGCACCATGCCGAGGCTGAAGCGAGCATAACCGTGGCTCTTATAGTGTTGAATCAGGCCGACCATCATGAATTCCATGGTCAGCTTGGGCGCATCGGGGTGGGCGCGCATCAGGTCGAGGCTGGCCAGGTCGTGGCTGTAGGTCTCGAGCAGGTTGGCGAAGGCCACCGGGTGCCCTTCGAAGCGAATGATCGCGATGCGAAAGTGCTTGAGGTAGTCGTCGCTGAAGCGTCCCAGGGAAAACCCCTTCTCCCGCACGTTCTTGCCGGTCAGCCAGGCGTCGGAAATAACCTTGAGTTCGTCCATCGGCGCCGTGCCCGGTTCGTGGATCTCCAGGGACAAGCCATCCCGGGTGCCACGGTTCCAGGTGTAGCGCAAATCCTTCATCTCTTTGCCCTTGGCTTCCAGGTCAAAGCGTTTCAGGTCGACGCGGGCTTCTTCGCCCAGCTTGATCGCGGTCAGGCCGATGTCCATGTAGTACGGCAGGTTTTCCGCGCGTACCTGGTAGAACACCGGGCGCGCATGGTGGATGTCGCACAGGTCGCGGAACTGCCAGATCATCTCGGCGCGGGGTTGGGTCGGGCCGATCGGGTCGTACAGGGCTACCAGGCTGCGCCCGCGACGGGCGTACATCAGGAAGGCTTCGTCGTTGGGGTGGAACAGCAGCGCCTTGTCGCCGGTCAGCGCCAGGCCGCCGTCGGGTTGCGATGAGGCCATCAGGATCTTGGTGGCGCGTTCCAGTTCTTCGGCTGTCGGCAGGTGGATCACCGGGCGCGCGGTACGCAGCAGCCAGGTCAGCGACACGATCACCAGCAGCACCGCGGCCCCCAACAGCGAGCGCAGGCCGCGCGGGGCGTTGGCGTCGAGGGTGAACTGCCACCACAGTTGGTGGCTATACGGGACGTCTTGATAGGCAAACAGCAGCAGCCAGATCGAAGCCCCCAGCACGCACACGCTGGCTACCAGATACAGCGGCGAGAACGGCAATTCGGTCAGTCGGCTGGCGCGGTAGAAGGAGCGGCGGAAGATCGCCAGCAGCACGGCGGTCATGGTCATCAGGCTGGCTTCTTCCCAGTCGAAGCCCTTGAGCAGTGAGAGCAGGGCGCCGGTCAGCAGCAGCACCATGGTCAACATCCAGGCCGCCGACAAGCGTCGACGCAGGCCTTGGGCCAGCAACAGACACAACACGCCGATCAGGCTCGCGCCAAAGTGCGAGGCGTCAATCAGGCGGTGGGGAATCAGGAAGCCGATGTTTTCCAGGCGTGAGTCGATCTCCGGCGTGGCGCCGGAAAACAGCAGGACCACGCCGGACAAAAAAACCAGTACGGCCAGCACCGGCGCGGCGAAGCCCGACGCCACGCGCAGGCTCTGCTGGGTCTGGAACAGGCGCTGGGCCTCGTTGACCAGCAGGAACACACAGGCGATCAGCAGCGGCAGCACCACATAGATCATGCGGTACAGCAGCAGGGCGGCGGCCAATGGCGCGGCGCCGAGCTTGTCGGCAAAGGCCGCGAGCAGGATCGCCTCGAACACCCCGACGCCACCCGGCACATGGCTGAGTACGCCAGCGGCCAGCGCCAGCAGGTACACCAGCAGGAACGGGCCGAACGGTGGCGCTTCCGGCAGCAGCATATAAAGGACGGTGGCGGCAGCGGCGACGTCCAGCGCGGTGATGATCAGTTGCAGGAACGTCAGGCGTCGACCGGGCAGGCGCAGGGTGCGGCGGCCGACCTTGACCAGCAGGTTGTCCGCGTAGGGCTGTTCCGGCAGGCGACGGCGATAAATCCCGATGCACAGCGCGGCCGACAACAGCAACACGACGCCGGCAATCGCCCCCAGCAAGCCTTGCGACACATGCAGGGCAGTGGACGCGGCGGGCAAGTTGCTCAAGGTGGCCAAGGCCGCCAGCGGCGGCAGGGCGCAGCCCAGGGAGAGGCTGGCGAACACAGTCATGCGGGCGACTTCCGAAGCCCCGATGCCATGGCGCGCATATAAACGGTAACGCACCGAACCGCCCGAGAGCATCGACAGGCCAATGGCGTTGCCGATGGCAAAGGCGGTAAAGCCGCCGAGGGCGAGGGTCTTGCGGGGCAGTTTCACCCCGGCATAGCGTGCGCCGGAGAACTCATAGCCCAATAGAATGACGAAGCCGGCGATGGCGGCGACGAACGCGCCCAGCAACGCCGGTTTGGGTACTTCCAGGATCGAGTCGTGGAGGGCGTAGAGATCCAGTTCCAGCAGCAGGTGTCGGCAGGCGATCAGGGCGATTGCGAACAGCAACAGCGTCACGGCCAGCCCGATGGGTTGCCGATACTTGCTTAACAGATCCAGCCAGCGCAAACGGGTGGGAGTGATCGGTTGTGTCGCTGTGACAGGGTCTTGTGGTTCAGACGAGTTGGCGCGCATCAATCACCTCGTGGATTGTGCGCGACAGGATGGGGGTATCCAGCCAAGTTACCAATCCCTATGGACAAAATAATTACAAATATTAACGCGGATCACCGGATGCGGCGACTGCGGCCATTGGTCGTAGAAGGATCAAGCATAGCGTGCGATGAAATGGACTCCACGAAACGTCTAGGGTTTCATGAAAGATGCCATGTCATTGTTTCAGAAGAACTTTTTTGTCAGATACAAAAAAGGCCACTCTTTCGAGTAGCCTTTTTTGATGTTTGGTTGCGGGAGCCGGATTTGAACCGACGACCTTCGGGTTATGAGCCCGACGAGCTACCAGACTGCTCCATCCCGCGTCTGTGGCCGGCATTCTACAGCCCAGCGGCGGAGTGTCAACCGTTAATGGTCCGTTGGGTCAAATAAGTGCAAATTGGCCGTTGAATCTCAACGAAATGCGCTAAGTGCGCGCTCGGGCAAGGTTTTTTGTCGGACAATCGTCCACGCCTGACGCGGGCAGGCGCAAAAAAGCCTTAGCGCAAGGTCGCAACAGACTGGCGGAACAGCAGCAAACTCATCGCGATAAATGTCACGCCCATCACCAGGACCGTCACGAACTCTTTCCACACGATATCGAGGCCCGCGCCTCGATACACGATCGCCTGCATGAAGCTCACATAGTGCCGCGACGGGAAAAACCACGTCACGTACTGGACCCATTGCGGCTGGCTCTCGATGGGCGACATGCCGCCCGACAGCATCATCATCGGCATGACGGCCATCATCATCAGCAGGGCAAATTGCGCCATGGTGCGGGCGAGGGTGCCAAGAAAGATGCCGATCGCTGCCGTGGCGAAGATATAGATGAGGGTGCCGAGCAGCAGCACACCGCGCGAGCCAGCAATCGGAACGTCGAGAAGGCCCTCGACCACGAACAACAGGGAACAGATGAAACCGATGAAGATCACCAGCCCGCTCGACCACACTTTGGCGAGCGCTATCTCGAAGGCCGTCAACGGCATCACCAACAAGTGCTCGATCGTGCCGTGCTCGCGCTCGCGCAAGAGCGCCGCGCCGGTCAGGATAATGATCAGCATCGACAACTGATCGGCAAGGCCGACGATCGCGCGGAACCAGGATTGTGTGCCGTTGGCATTGAAGGCGCGGCGCACGACGAGATCGGAGGGCAGCCCGGTGGTTTGCTGCGCCTCCTGTCGGTAGCGCGTGACTTCGTCGGTCACCATGTTCTGGATATAACCCGACCCCAGGGACGCCTGCTGGACCGCGGTGGCGTCTGCGTTGACCTGGACTTCGATATCGCGGCCCTTTCGCACATCCGCTTCAAAGTGCGGAGGAATCACGATGACGAGGGTGTAAAGGCCGTTGTCCATGCCGCGATCGATGTCGGCGGCACTGATCATCTTGGCTGCCTGGAAGTACGGCGGATAGAACAGTCCGGCAATCGATCGCGACAGGCTGGAGTGGTCCTCGTCGACGATCGCCACGGAGGCATTGTTGACGGTCTCGCCGGCTCCGGTCGACTGCATATAAATGCTGAGGCCGAAGGAATAGATGATGAAGAGGATCATCATCAGGTCCTTCGAGAGGGTGCGCAGATCTTTGACGCCGAGCCAGAAAATGTTGGAGAGACTCTGCATCTTATTTCTCCTGTTTGCGCAGGAGCAGCGCGGACAGCAATAAGAAGGCCGGGCAAAACAGGCTCAGCGCGAGCAGGTCGGTCACCATGTCGGTGAAGCCAAGCCCCTTGGTAAACGCACCGACACTCATGTGCATGTAATAGCTCGTCGGCCAGAGGTACCCCATGAGGCGCGCGCCGCCCTCCAGCGTCGAGACGGGCTGCATCATGCCGGAGAACTGCATGGTCGGCAGCATCGACAGCACCGCTCCGGCGAACACCGCTGCGACCTGGCTTGAGGTGAACGTCGAGATGAACAGCCCGTAGCCGGTGGCCGCCGCCACATAGAACAGCGCGCCCAGGGTCAGCGTGAGGCCGTCGCCCTTGAGCGGAACATCGAAGAGGAACCGCACGGTCACGGTCATGATGAAGAAATTGATCATGCCGACGCCAATGTAGGGCAGTTGTTTGCCGATCAGGAACTCCAGGCGCGTCGTGGGCGTGGCGTAGAAGTTCGTGATCGTGCCGATCTCCTTTTCACGGGCAACGCTGACGGCTGTGAGAATGGCGAGAAACATCATGAGCAACATCGCCGGCACGGCCGGCCCGATTGCATAAATGCTCTCGGCCGTCGGGTTGTAACGGTTGCGGATCACGATGCTGGTCGTCGGTTTCTTGCTCGCTACGTCGCTGGACTGGCGCTTTCTCTCTTCGGCGAAGAGGTTGTGCGCCGACTCGACGTAACCCTCGATGGTGGCGGCACGCGAGGTGTTGGCGCCGTCGATCCAGGCCGATACCTGCCAATCCGAGTCGCGCTTTACCAGGCGCCCGAAGCCAGGTGGGATTTCGATGGCCAGCGTGATGTCGTTCGACTTCAGGCGCCTTTGCATTTCGTCGACACTGTGGATCGGCGTCTTTTCGGTGAAATATCGGGAGCTCGAGTAGTTGGCGAGATAGGCTCTGCTCTCCGGCGTGTCGTCGTGGTCGAACGCCGCATAGGTGAGGTTGGTCACATCGCTGGAGACGCCGAAGCCGAAGATCAACAGCATGATGAAGGAGCCGAGGAAGGCGAAGGCGAGCCGCACCGGATCGCGCATAAGCGACAACGTCTCGCACTTGGTAAAGGCCAGGAGGCGGCGCAGCGGCATGAAGGTCGAGCGGCTGGGCGACAACGCCGCTGCATCGCGCTGGGTCTGCGCCTCGGCATCCGCCACGGAGGGCGCGGGCGCAGCGGGCTCGGCATCCTCGATATAGGCGATGAACGCCTCTTCGAGATTCGCGCTGCCCTTGGCGGTAATGACGTTTTGCGGCGTGTCGCAGACGAGGACGCGACCTGCGTGCATCAATGAGATGCGGTCGCAGCGCATGGCTTCGCTCATGAAATGCGTGGAGACGAAGATCGTGACATTGCGGGTTCGCGAGAGATCGCCGAGCAAACGCCAGAATTCATCGCGTGCCAGCGGATCGACGCCCGAGGTCGGCTCGTCAAGGATCAGCAACTCGGGGTCGTGAACGATCCCCACGGCCAGCGAAAGGCGCTGTCGCACGCCGAGCGGCAGCGAGTTCGCTTCGGTGTCGGCATAGTCGACAAGGCCGACATCGACCATGAGCTGGGCGATACGCGCGTTAGCGTGGTCCGCGGCCAGATGAAAAAGGCGTGCATGAAGACGCAGGTTTTGCCGCACGGTGAGTTCGCCATAGAGCGAGAACGATTGCGACATGAAGCCGACGCGCTGGCGGACCGACAGGTCGTTGGCATCGACAGGTTTGCCGCAGACCTCGGCCTCTCCCTCGCTTGGCGCCAGGAGTCCGGTCAGCATCTTCATGGTGGTGGTCTTGCCGCTGCCGTTCGAGCCGAGGAAGCCGAAGATTTCTCCGCGCTCGATGGCGAAGCTGACGTTATCGACCGCGGTGAAACTGCCGAAACGACGTGTCAGATTCCTCGCGACAATGACCGGCGCCTCGCTGCCTGGTTGGCGCGGCGGAATGACGAAGCGCTGCGCCGTCGATTTGTGCCCCGGCTGCAGGGCGGCAAACACCGCTTCGATGTCTTGTTGGCCGGTCTTCTCGCGCAGCTCATCCGCGGTGCCGCAGGCAAGCACGCGGGCGTGATCCATTGCGATGAGCCAATCGCATTGGCCGGCCTCGTCCATATAGGCGGTGGAGATGACGACACTCATCGTCGGTCGCTCGCGCCGCAGTTCGCTGATCAGGTCCCAGAACTGTCGACGCGACAACGGATCGACGCCGGTCGTCGGCTCATCGAGAATGAGCAGGTCGGGGTCGTGAATGAGCGCGCAGCACAGGCCGAGCTTTTGCTTCATGCCGCCCGACAGCTTTCCGGCCGGCCGCTCGAGAAACGCGAGTAAGCCTATCGCCGCCGCCAGGCGCCGGGTGCGTGCGTCACGTTCCGATGCGGACAGGCCGAAGAGGGTGGCGAAGAAGGCCAGGTTCTCGCGGACGCTGATCTCCTGATAGAGGTTTTTGCCGAGCCCTTGCGGCATATAGGCAATGCGTGTGCAGACGGAGCGGCGGTGCCGGGCATTGCTCATGCTGCCGCCGAGGACCTCGACCGATCCGGTCTGCATCTTCCGCGCACCGGCGATCAGGCCGAGCAGCGTGGACTTGCCGGCGGCGTCAGGGCCGATGATGCCCGTCATCTGGCCGCTCGGCAGTGCGAGCGAGACATTGTCGAGCGCTAGAACCTTGCCATAGACATGGCTCGCGTTGGAAACCTCGGCAATCAGCGCTGCGCGAGTCTCCATTATCAATCCTCGGCGTCGACAGGATCAGCCTGAATGCGCTTTTGCAGGGTGTCCGGCCAATTGGGCGGGTTCGGATCGAGGCGCACATAACCGATGCCGCGGGTGCCCGTTTTCACTTGGTTGAGGTGGCGCGCGATGAGGCTCGGCGGGATGCGCAGCTTGACCCGGAACATAAGCTTGTCGCGTTCGCTGCGCGTCTCGACCTGCTTGGGCGTGAACTGCGCGTCCGGCGACACGAAACTCACTTTGGCCGGCACGGCGAAGTCGGCACCGTCGAACACAATTCGCGCGGCCGACCCGATCGTTACGCGCATGGCCTGTTCGGAGGGGAGATAAATCTCCATGTAGATTTCGGACAGGTCGATGATCGTCAGCACCTTTCCGCCCGCCGAAACGACTTCCCCGGGGTTGACGAGACGATACAGAACACGCCCCTGCACGGGCGCCACAAGAATGGTGTCGGCGATCTGGGCGTCGGTCTGATTAACCAGGGCTTGTGCGGCCACCACCGAACGCTCGCGCGCGGTCACGGTCCGCTGCGCGGCGTCGAGAACGGCGCGCGCAGAATCGCGTTCGCCCTGCGCCTCATCGCGGTTGTCCTCACTGATCGCCCCGGTGACGATCAGCTTGAGGGCGCGGCGCAGCTTTGCTTCCTTGAGGGTCAGTTCTGCTTGCCGTTGCACGACAGTCGCCTTTGCCTCGAGCATCGAGGCCTCCTCGGAAGCCACGTCGGCGGCATATTTGGCACGTTGCGCTTGCAACTCCGTGGTATCGAGGCGGGCGAGCACCTGGCCTTCGGCGACGAGGTCGCCTTCCCGGGCCAGCACCTCGCGCACGCGTCCGGCCAGCTTCGCGGCGATGTCGATTTGGTCGGATTCGATGCGGCCGTTCCCGGAGACAATGCCCTCGGGCAACTTGCCTTGCTGGCTTTGCCACCAGTACCAGGCGCCACCGGCGCCGGCTGCCAAGACGATGACAAGGATCAGAACAATCCTTGTGACACGCCGCCAAGACCACTTTGCATCGTTACTCGGGATGGCCGTCATGATCCGATCCTTGAGTGGGGAGGCGTGAAGATCGATTGAGGCGTACACCAGCACCTGTCAGGCCGCGAGACGCAAACGCGAGCGCGTTATTTCATCCGTGGCGGCAGGTGAATTCCGATGCTTGCCCATCCGGGTAAACGTTACCAACCAAGGGCTGTACATAACGTTGATTTTTATCAAGCAATCGAGCCGAAACCGGGCGCGACCATCGCCCTCAGTCTCAGTCATTAAAATCAGCACAAACGAAAACACCGCCGCGACGGTGAGGTCGTGGCGGTGTTTGACGTGTACTTAAAACTGGTTGCGGGAGCCGGATTTGAACCGACGACCTTCGGGTTATGAGCCCGACGAGCTACCAGACTGCTCCATCCCGCGTCTGTGTGTCGGCATTCTACAGCGCAACGCAGGGGTGTCAACCTATGAATCGAAGAAAAGCGCTTGTGCTTCAATCGGTTAGCTCTCCATCACAGCCAGGTTGAGCCTTCGGGGCCAGTCTGGCCGAGGGTTTCAGCTCTATTGGCAGGTTAAATTCGATTGAGAAAATAAATTCATCTGAGAATTTTCCTACCGCTCAAGCGGAAGATTCAAACTACTGGTGCTATATACAGGGGTGAGTGCGATACTGCCCATCCGTTGGATTGCTCCCCTTCTTATATATGACGCAGCGCAAAATCATCCACGTCGACTGTGATTGCTTCTACGCCGCCATCGAGATGCGCGATGACCCGAGCCTGGCGCAAAAACCGCTGGCCGTCGGCGGCTCGGCGGATCGGCGCGGGGTGATCGCAACCTGCAACTACGAAGCGCGGGCCTATGGGGTGCGTTCGGCGATGTCATCACGCCATGCCTTGAAGCTCTGCCCCGACCTGACCATCGTCAAGCCGCGCATGGATGCCTATAAGGAAGCGTCGAAGGAAATCCACGGCATCTTTCGCGACTATACCGACCTGATCGAGCCGCTTTCCCTGGATGAGGCTTACCTGGACGTCTCCGACAGCCCGCATTTTGGCGGCAGCGCCACGCGTATTGCCCAGGACATCCGCCGCCGGGTCTCGAATCAATTGCATATCACCGTGTCCGCCGGTGTGGCGCCCAACAAGTTTCTGGCCAAGATCGCCAGTGATTGGAAGAAACCCAACGGCCTGTTTGTGATCACCCCGGACCAGGTCGAAGACTTTGTGTCGATATTGCCGGTGAAAAAGCTGCATGGCGTGGGCAAGGTGACCGCCGACAAGCTGGCGCGCCTGGGGATCGAAGACTGCCTGCAGTTGCGCGAATGGAACAAGCTGGCGCTGGTGCGCGAATTCGGCAGTTTTGGCGAGCGACTGTGGAGCCTGGCGCGTGGGATAGATGAGCGCGAGGTGCAGAACGACAGTCGTCGGCAATCGATCAGTGTGGAAAATACCTACGATGTGGACCTGCCAGATCTTTCAAGTTGCCTGGCGAAACTGCCTGAACTGATGGAAACCCTGGCTGGACGCATCGCGCGCATCGACAGCAGTTACCGCGCGGGGAAGCCGTTCGTGAAGGTGAAGTTTCATGACTTTACCCAGACGACCCTGGAGCAGGCGGGGGCAGGGCGGGACCTGGAGAGTTATCAACAGCTGATGACCCAGGCGTTCAATCGCGGTGGCAAGCCGGTGCGGTTGCTGGGGATTGGGGTGCGGTTGCTCGACCTGAGCAGTGGCAATGAACAACTCGAACTCTCCTGGTAGAACCCGGAAACCAAATGTGGGAGGGGGCAAGCCCCCTCCCACATTTAGATCTACAGCGTTTTCGAGGGCTCAGCGTGCGCCAGGATCCGCGACGAGTCGCCCCGCGTCCTTGGTCAGCGCTTGCAGGAATTCCTGCTGCAACTCCGGATCATTGTGGGTCAGTTCGATCAGGCTCTGCTCCAGTTCGCTGGCTTCTTCCTCCAGGCCCAGCTCCGACAGGCGCTTGACCCGGTGGACCCACTGGCTGACTTCGTCGTCTTCCAGGTCGTCGTAGATCAGGCCGTGGGCTTCGAGCAACTTGCCGCGCAGTGTGTGGCTCACCGCCAGGGTCGAGTCCGAATGTACGTCGTCCTGGCCATCTTCCACGCTGATCTTCAAGGTGCTGATGCGGTTCAGATCCTGCTCGGCAAACGGGCTGTCCAACAGGTTCAGGCGCAGTACGCCGTTGCGGTCGGTGGTCATTTCATACACTTGCCTGCCGGCGGTGACCTGCACCGGGCGTTCGCTCCAGGGCAGGCTCGAATACTCCACGCGCTTGTCGCGCTGGACTTCATCGATACCCGCCAGGTTCTGTTGCGCACGCCCGTGGGATTGCACGTTCATGAACGGGTTGATGCCGTCGATGCCGTAGCTCAGCCAATCGTGGGTCATGCTGGTCGGCAGGTTGCCGAGGGCGAAGATATTCGCCACGTTGGCGCCCGCGCCGGCCACCAAAGCGACCGCGCCCAGCGGCATCTCATAGAGTTTGCGCCAGGGTTGGTAGGGGGTGTAGCGGTCGTAACGACGGGTGACTTCGAATTCGGTGACCTCGAAGGTCTTCTGCTCGTGAATGCGAACCCGACGTTGCGGCAGCTCCAGCACTTTGGGTTCGCCTACATCGATCTGCAGGCTGTGGTCGAGCAACTTACGCTCGACCCGCTCCTCGTGCTCACTGCGTTGCGACATCTGGTTGGCGCAGCCGCTGACCAGCAGGGCGCCGCACAAGGCGGCGCCCCCCAGGGCTCTGGTGTTTCGCTTGAACATGACTTCTCTTGATCTGGTTTTCAGCGACGAATACGCGCCTGAAGGAAAGACAGCACGTCAGCCACCGGCAACGGTTGGGCTTCGGCTTCGGTCCGGCTCTTGTATTCCAGATTGCCATCGGCCAGGCCACGGTCACTGACCACGATCCGGTGCGGGATGCCAATCAGCTCCATGTCGGCGAACTTGATGCCCGGGCTGGTTTTCTTGTCGCGGTCGTCCAGCAACACTTCGAAACCGGCGGCCGTCAGTTCGGCATACAGTTTGTCGGTGGCTTCACGGACTTGCTCGGTTTCATAGCGCAGCGGCACCAGGGCCACCTGGAACGGCGCCAGGGCGTCACTCCAGATAATGCCTTTCTCGTCGTTGTTCTGCTCGATGGCAGCGGCAACCACGCGCGATACGCCAATGCCGTAGCAACCCATTTCGAGGGTGATCGGCTTGCCGTTTTCGCCCAGCACTTCGCACTTCATCGCCTTGCTGTACTTGTTGCCCAGCTGGAAGATGTGCCCGACTTCAATGCCGCGCTTGATTTCCAGGGTGCCCTTGCCATCCGGGCTCGGGTCGCCGGCGACCACGTTACGCAGGTCGGCCACGGTCGGCACCGGCAAGTCGCGTTCCCAGTTCACGCCGAAGTAGTGCTTGTCGTCGATGTTCGCGCCGATACCGAAGTCGCTCATCAGCTCGACCGAGCGGTCGATGATGATCGGCAGCGGCAGGTTCAGTGGGCCCAAGGAGCCGGCACCGGCGCCAATGGCGTCGCGCAGTTCGGCATCGGAGGCCATGACCAGCGGGCTGGCCACGCCCGGTTGCTGGGCGGCCTTGATTTCGTTGAGCTCGTGGTCGCCACGGATCACCAGGGCGATCAGCTTGCCGGCTTCCTCGGCGTGAACGATCAGGGTCTTGATGGTCTTTTCAATCGGCAGATTGAATTTTTCCACCAGGGCCGCGATGGTCTTGGTGTCCGGGGTGTCCACCAGGCGCAGTTCTTCAGCCGGGGCTGGACGGGCGGTTTCCCGTGGCACGGCTTCGGCTTTCTCGATGTTCGCCGCGTAGTCGGAACCGTTGCTGAACACGATATCGTCTTCGCCGGACTCGGCCAGTACGTGGAACTCGTGGGAGCCGGCGCCGCCGATGGAGCCGTTGTCCGCTTCAACCGGGCGGAATTTCAGGCCCAGGCGCGTGAACACGTTGCAGTAGGCGGTGTGCATGCGGTCATAGGTGACCTGCAAGGACGCCTGGTCGGCGTGGAACGAATACGCGTCCTTCATGATGAACTCGCGGCCGCGCATCAGGCCGAAGCGTGGGCGGATCTCATCACGGAACTTGGTCTGGATCTGATACAGGTTGAGGGGCAGCTGTTTATAGCTGCTCAACTCGTTGCGCATCAGGTCGGTGATCACTTCTTCATGGGTCGGGCCAGCGCAGAAGTCGCGGCCATGACGGTCCTTGAAGCGCAGCAATTCAGGGCCGTACTCTTCCCAGCGTCCGGATTCCTGCCACAGCTCGGCCGGTTGGGTGCTCGGCATCAACACTTCCAGAGAACCGGCAGCGTTCATTTCTTCGCGAACGATGGCTTCGACCTTGCGCATCACCTTCAGGCCCATGGGCAGCCAGGTGTACAGGCCAGAAGCCAGCTTGCGGATCATACCGGCGCGCAGCATCAGCTGATGGCTGATCACAACCGCGTCGGAAGGCGTTTCTTTCAGTGTGGCGAGCAAATATTGACTGGTACGCATGGTAGGCCGTTGTCGGTTGCTTGGACTTGAAGTGACTTGGGATTGTACGGGCGCAAACTGCCGCCGTACAGGCATCAGGACGCAGAGCTGTTTGTAGGAGCGAGCTTGCTCGCGAAGATCGTCAACGATGACGCGGGAAACCGGGATAAACGCGGTGTCTGTGACTTCTTCGCGAGCAAGCTCGCTACAGCTACAAGGGGAGGCTCTGTCAGTCTTCTGCCGGCGGATTCAAGCGAATCCGTCGGCTTTCCTGGAACCAATGCAGCGCAATCAGCAGCAAGGTCGGCACACCCAGCACGCAGGTGATCAGGAAGAAGTTGTGATAACCGAACTTCTCCACCATCACCCCCGAATACCCGCCGATCAGGCGCGGCAGCAACAGCATGATTGAACTCAGCAGCGCGTATTGGGTGGCGGAGAACTTGAGGTTGGTCAGGCTCGACAGGTAGGCGACAAACGCCGAGGTGGCAAGGCCTGAGCTGAAGTTGTCCAGGGAGATGGTGAAGATCAGCATCTGCAGGTCCGGGCCCATGTCGGCGAGCATCACGAACAGCAGGTTGGTGCCGGCCGAGGCGATGCCGCCGATGAGCAGGATCGGAAGGATGCCGAAGCGCACAATCAACAGGCCTCCCATGCCGGCGCCGACCAGGGTCATGATCAGGCCGAAGATCTTGCTGACCCCGGCAATCTGGTCCTTGGTAAAGCCCTGGTCGATATAGAACACGTTGGCCATCACGCCCATCACGGTATCGGACATGCGATAGGTGGCGATCAGCCCAAGCAGCAGCAGCGCCTGCCAGCGATAGCGCAGGATGAAGTCGTTGACCGGCGTCAGCACCGGCGCCAGGCCTCGGCGGCCCATGGCCGACAGGCACAATGTTGTCAGGGTGATGTAGAGGATGGCGCGCAGGAAGGCGCGGTCTTCCATTAACAGTTCCCACAGGCTGACACCGTGGAACAGCACGCTGGCGAAATCGGTGTTGTACAACTGGGTGAACGTCGCCGGCACCGACACCAACAGCACGATCAGCACAAACACCGACACCAACTGATGCACGAAACTGTAGCGTCCGGCCTGCAACTGGGTGCGCAGTGGCACATTGGGCTCGCGCATGAACAGGGTGGTCAGCAGCGCCGGAATCATCAGCACGCCGAACAGCACATAGGTGCCGGTCCACGCCGAGTGTTTATAGTTGAAACCGGTAGAGCCGAAACCTTCGGCAAAAAACAGCGCGCCGGCCGTGGCGAGCAGGGCGGCGATGCGGTAACCGGACATATAGCTGGCGGCCAGGGCAGCCTGGCGGCTGTCATCGGCGATTTCCAGGCGATAGGCATCGACTGCAATATCCTGGGTAGCCGAAGCGAAGGCGACGATCACCGCAATAGCGATCAGCCAGGACAAGTGTTTCTGCGGGTCGCAGAAGCCCATGCCGATCAATCCGAGGATCACCAGCGATTGGGCCAGTACCAGCCAGGAGCGACGACGTCCGAGTTTGCCCAGCAGCGGCAGGCGCCATTGGTCGAGCAATGGCGACCACACCCATTTGAAGGCATACGCCAAACCGATCAGGCTCGCATAGCCGATGGTCTCGCGGGCCACACCGGCCTCACGCAACCATACCGAAAGCGTCGAGAACACCAACATGTAAGGCAAGCCGGCGGCAAAGCCAAGCAACAACAGCACTAACGTCGAGGGGCTGGCATAGGCGGCGAGCGCGGCGCGCCAGGTTTTACGGGGCATGGGCTGGAGTCTGCCTCAGATTCACGGAAACAAAGCGCGCACTCTAACCGCTGTGCTCTACCGGGCGCCAGCCATGACGCTGAATATCCACGCGATTGTTCAGGATAGCGACACCTTCGTTGCGTAAACGCGCACGTTGTTCGTCGCCTGAGGCGCTGCCCGCCGGCAGGCTTATCCGACCGCCGGCAGCCAGCACGCGGTGCCAGGGCAAGCGGGTATCGTCGGGCAGTTGGCTCAGGGTGCGCCCGACCCAACGCGCCGCGCGCCCCAGCCCGGCGAGGTGGGCCAGTTCGCCGTAACTCACCACGCAACCTTCGGGGATTTGCGCCAGCGTCAGGTACAGCGCGGTGCGGCGCATCTCGGCAGGGCTTTGCGGGGCTTCGGCGGGTTGCTTCACGGTGGATATATCCGTTCAGATCGTCGGTTTCTTGTAAGAAACGTCTGTAAATATGCAGATGAGAACTGAACTCAACACAATTCATTGAGTCAGTCCTAGCTATCTAACACGATAACGCCCCTATTTCGCCAATCCTGAGCCCCTTATCTGCTTATGTTGTCCAGAACCCTGCTGTGCCTTGCTGTTTTCAGCGCCTCCACCCCCTTGCTCGCCGACACCGTCTGGTTAAAGAACGGTGACCGCCTGTCCGGCAAGATCAAGCTCTTCGACGGTGGCAAGCTGCTGATCCAGACCGACTATGCGGGGGCTATCCCGGTGGATTGGAAACAGGTGAAAACCCTGGAGAGCGATCAGGAGTTGTTGGTCAAGCAGGATGCCTACACCGGTGAGAAAGCCAAATCCTTGCAGGCTGCGGCTGATGGCAAAGTGGTGCTGGCCAATGGCGAGGCGCCCAAGACCGTGGAACTGGCCAGCATCCAGCAGATCATCAAGCCCAAGCCGGTGATCGAAGACCTGGTGTGGAAAGGCAATGTCGACATGGCGCTGGACTACAGGCGCGCCGAGAAAGACACCAACGACTACGACATCGACTTCAAAACCTCCGCCCGCCACGGCCAATGGCGCCACACCGGGCAGGGCGAGTACAACCGCGAGTTCCAGGACGACGTCACCACCACCGACAACTGGTCCCTGGAATACGACCTCGACCGCTTCATCACCGAGCACTGGTTCTGGCAGGGCCGCTTGACCTACAAGCGCGACAGGGTCGAAGACCTGTCCCGCCAACGCACTGTCGGCACCGGCCCGGGCTACCAATTCTGGGACGATGAGCTCGGCGCGTTCTCCCTGGGTTCGTTGGTCAACCGCACCGATTACGAATATTCCGATGGCGGCAAGGACAACTTCTATTCCCTGGCCATGAAGTGGGACTACAACCGCTACCTGATCGGCAAGACAGTTGAATTCTTCACCTCCGGCGAGTTGGGCAAGCCTATCGGCGGGCCGGCCGAGTATGCCCTCGATGCGGAAATGGGCCTGCGCTACAAGGTCACCGAGTGGGCGTCGCTCAATCTCAAGGCCGAGCGTGACGTGATCAGCGGCGACTCGGAAAGCAGCTTGAGCAAGACCCGCTACACCGCAGGGTTTGGCGTGGCCTGGTAATCCGCTTCGTGCCCGCTGGCAACCTGCGCGGATATTGATTACCTTGGCTTGAGATCCATTCCCATACGCTATGGGCGACTGAATTCCCGAGGAGTCATACGTTGAGCGCGCACGTTGCCAAGAACGCCCGAGAGCTGTTGCTCAAGGAATACCGTGGGGCCCTCTCCACATTGTCCAAAGCCATGCCCGGCTTTCCCTTCGGTTCGGTCGTGCCGTATTGCCTGGACGAGCAAGGCCGGCCGTTGATCCTGATCAGCCGGATCGCCCAGCACACCCATAACCTGCAGAAAGACCCCAAGTGTTCGCTGCTGGTCGGCGAGCGTGAAGCGGATGACGTGCAGGCAGTGGGGCGCCTGACCTACCTGGCCGAAGCCGAGCAATTGCACGACGCCGCCGCGATTGAAGCGGCCGCCGAACGCTATTACCGCTACTTCCCCGAATCGGCCAATTATCACCAGGCCCACGACTTCGACTTTTGGGTACTCAAGCCGGTACGTCACCGCTATATCGGCGGCTTTGGCGCGATTCACTGGCTTGACCGGTTGACCCTGGCCAACCCGTTCGCCGGCCCGGCCGAGCGCAGCATGGTCGAGCACATGAACGCCGACCACTCCAAGGCCATCGCCCATTACGTCGGGTTGGCCGGTTTGCCCACCCACGAGCCGGCGCAACTGGCCGGGATCGACAGCGAAGGCATGCACCTGCGCATAGGGCATGCGCTGCACTGGTTGCCGTTCGCCGAGTCTTGCAACACGCCGACACAAGTGCGCGAGGCCCTGGTTTCCTTGGCTCATGCTGAGGTCTGGCCGAAAAAAAGCGCCGCTGAAGCTTGAATTCACGAAATGGCGACGTCATCTAAGGTGGACTGGCAAGGCAATCTTGCGTTGAGGAAACCATTTGATGCGCCCTTTTTTATTGCTCTTTCTGCTGTTCCCGGTGTTGGAGCTGTTCGTATTCGTAAAAGTCAGTGGTGCGATCGGGTTTTTCCCGGCACTGCTGCTGATCATTCTCGGCTCGATGCTCGGCGTTCTGGTGCTGCGCGTCGCCGGTCTGGCCACGGCGCTGCGTGCCCGTGAAAGCCTGAATCGCGGCGAATTGCCGGCACAAACCATGCTCGAAGGGCTGATGATGGCCCTGGCCGGTGGCCTGTTGATCCTGCCAGGCTTCATCAGCGATGTGCTCGGCCTGGTCATGTTGCTGCCGTTCACCCGCAAGCTGCTGGCGGGCAAGATGCGCCAGCGCGCCGAAGAGGCTGCGATTCGCCAACGGGCGTTCGCCGACGACCTGCAACCCCGTGGCGGCCCGGCTCCGCGCCAGCCGTTGGGGCGAGAAGGTGATGTGATCGAAGGTGAGTTCGAGCATCGCGACAGCAAATAACCGCTTCACTGGCGCGGCCCCTTCGGGGGCTGTGTTGTTTTTAAGGGCCGGCAGACGCAAAAAAATTCATCGCCGGCCCCTTGTAATAAGCTGATGCGCCCTTATGTAACGGTCACCGCAAGGTTTCTGGTGGCGACACCAGACAGACTTCCGCGTTTCGCCCAGCGAACCGCGACCGGCCCCGCCGGATTTAACCTGCCGGTACTGACACCGGCCGATGAAAAACACAATTAGGAGAGATCGACAATGAGCAAGCTTCGTCCTCTGCACGACCGCGTCGTTATCCGTCGCAGCGAAGAAGAAAAGAAAACCGCTGGCGGTATCGTTCTGCCAGGTTCGGCTGCTGAAAAAGCCAACCACGGTGTGATCGTCGCTGCAGGCCCAGGCAAGACTCTGGAAAACGGTGAAGTACGTGCGCTGGCCGTTAAAGTCGGTGACAAGGTTGTATTCGGTCCTTACTCCGGCAGCAACACTGTGAAAGTCGACGGCGAAGACCTGCTGGTCATGGCTGAGAACGAGATTCTCGCCGTTCTGGAAGGCTGATTTCCCCGCTCATTTTCCCGTTACTACAAAGTATTTAAGGAATATCGATAATGGCTGCTAAAGAAGTTAAATTCGGCGATTCCGCCCGCAAGAAAATGCTCACCGGTGTCAACGTCCTGGCTGACGCAGTAAAAGCGACCCTGGGCCCTAAAGGCCGTAACGTGATCATCGAGAAGAGCTTCGGCGCTCCGACCATCACCAAGGACGGCGTTTCCGTCGCCAAAGAAATCGAACTGGAAGACCGTTTCGAGAACATGGGCGCGCAGCTGGTCAAAGACGTTGCCTCCCGTGCCAACGATGACGCAGGCGACGGCACCACCACCGCTACCGTTCTGGCTCAGTCGATCGTCAACGAAGGCCTGAAAGCCGTCGCTGCCGGCATGAACCCGATGGACCTCAAGCGCGGCATCGACAAGGCGACCATCGCCATCGTCAAAGAGCTGAAAAACCTGTCCAAGCCATGCGCTGACACCAAGGCTATCGCTCAGGTGGGTACCATCTCCGCCAACTCCGACAACTCCATCGGCGACATCATTGCCGAAGCCATGGAAAAAGTCGGTAAAGAAGGCGTGATCACCGTTGAAGAAGGCACTGGCCTGGAAAACGAACTGTCGGTTGTAGAAGGCATGCAGTTCGACCGTGGCTACCTGTCCCCGTACTTCGTCAACAAGCCAGAAACCATGGTTGCCGAGCTGGAAAGCCCGCTGATCCTGCTGGTCGACAAAAAAATCTCCAACATCCGCGAAATGCTGCCGGTGCTGGAAGCCGTTGCCAAGGCCGGCCGCCCACTGCTGATCGTTTCCGAAGACGTTGAAGGCGAAGCCCTGGCGACTCTGGTTGTGAACAACATGCGTGGCATCGTCAAGGTTGCAGCCGTCAAGGCTCCAGGCTTCGGCGACCGTCGCAAGGCCATGCTGCAGGACATCGCCGTTCTGACCGGCGGTACCGTTATCTCCGAAGAGATCGGCCTGAGCCTGGAAAGCGCCACCCTGGAAAACCTGGGCAGCGCCAAGCGCGTGACCATTTCCAAGGAAAACACCATCATCGTCGACGGTGCTGGCGTAGACGCCGACATCCAGGCGCGCATCACTCAGATCCGTGCCCAGGTTGCCGAAACTTCCTCGGACTACGACCGTGAAAAACTGCAAGAGCGTCTGGCCAAGCTGTCCGGCGGCGTTGCAGTGATCAAGGTTGGCGCTGGCTCCGAAGTTGAAATGAAAGAGAAGAAAGCCCGCGTTGAAGACGCCCTGCACGCAACCCGCGCAGCCGTTGAAGAAGGCGTGGTACCTGGCGGTGGTGTTGCGCTGATCCGCGCCCTGGAAGCCATCCTGGACCTGAAAGGCGACAACGCCGATCAGGACGTGGGTATCGCTGTACTGCGTCGCGCCGTTGAAGCACCGCTGCGTCAGATCGCTGCCAACAGCGGCGACGAGCCAAGCGTTGTGGTTAACGCTGTGAAGAACGGTAAAGGTAACTTCGGTTACAACGCGGCAACCAGCGAATACGGCGACATGATCGAAATGGGCATCCTGGACCCTACCAAGGTGACTCGTTCGGCGCTGCAAGCAGCTTCCTCCATCGGCGGTCTGATCCTGACCACCGAAGCAGCTGTTGCTGAAGCACCGAAGAAAGAAGGCTCGGCTGGCGGCGGTATGCCAGACATGGGCGGCATGGGTGGCATGGGCGGCATGATGTAAGCCAGCCTTACCCGGCGACTGAAAAACCCCGCCTGCAGCGATGCAGGCGGGGTTTTTTTATGCGGGTGCGTAATAAGGGAGGGAGGTAACTGAAGTGGTTGGCCGGTCTACGTATTCAATGCACGCACTTCTGACACCCTGACCTTCGATGGTCGATAGAGCATCAGGCAGTACAGCCCCAGGCAGATCAGCCAACAGAAAATCGCCGTCCACACGTTGTGGGAAAAGAAGTGCGCGCCCTGTGCCATGCGGCTCACGGAAAACACGCTGCCCAGCGCCACGGCAAAGATGAACGCCTTGCGTGCCATCCGCGGCCGGCGATCCCGTAGCGCAAAGAACCAGGCGAACAGGGCGAACCCGGTTGCCGCATGCCCGCCGGGCCAGCAGCGCCCAGGTTTATCGGTGGGCGGGCGAGGGCTCAGCAGTTCGCTGTAGGTTTCCTGGCCACCGAACTCCTTGAGGCTCCACGGGCATTGCACGGCGGTGACGGTTTTCAATGGCGAGACGAACGCCGTGGCCAGCCCCAGGGACAACACCAGGCAGCCCAGTTCGCGGCGGTACGGCTTGAGGCGCTGGAGGATAAAGGTACCGGCAAACCCCAGAATGGCCAGCACCGAGAACAGGATGACCAACTGTTTGGCGCGGTCATGCAGGATGTCTTCGAGGAAGAAGCTGTAACGCCCGATGAAGCCGCCATCCGCAGCGCTGTAGAACTGCTTGGCGAGGTCCATGTCCAGCGATGTCAGCTGCAGCAATAGCATCAGCAGCGCAGCACCGGCGGGGATGCCCAGGCACAGCCAGAAATTGAGAGGTTTGGAAACCGGAACAACAGGAGGGGATTGCATGGTAAACCCTGATAAAAAAGTCCCGTACTCGGCTGTACGGGACGTTTTGGTTAGCGCGTGCTTAATGCCGGGGCCTCTTCCTTGGGCGCTTTCCAGCTCAGCAGTTGTTGTTTGAAACCATAACTGGCGGCCTGGTAATAGGTGATCGCCCGCAGGATCAGCGGGTCATCGCTGCCGACCCGCAACTCCTGGCTTTCACCCAGCGCCTCGTCGTGGCGACGCAGGCCCTGGCGTGGGCTGAGAATCGCCAGGTCTTTGCCGTCGAACAGCCCCAGGTGCTGGTAGTTGCCGACCACGACCCGAGGGGGCAATGGGTTGTCCTGCAACAGGTCGCGGCCAAAGAAGGTCGATTCATAGCTCAGGTTGATCAGGCCCAGCAGGGTCGGCGCCAGGTCGATCTGGCTGGCCAGTTGCGCCGATTCCCGTGCGTCGATCAGCTTCGGCGCATAGATGAACAGTGGAATCTGATAGTTGGTGATGGGCAGGTCTTCCTTGCCTGCACTGCCGGCGGTGTGGTCGGCGACGAAGACGAAGATCGTGTTATCGAACCATGGCTTCTGACGCGCCGCTTCCAGGAACTGGCCGATGGCATGGTCGGTATACTTCACCGCGCCGTCGCGGCCATTGCCGGATTTGATATCGATGCGCCCGTCCGGGTAGGTGTAGGGGCGATGGTTGGAGGTGGTCATCAGTTGCAGCAGGAACGGCTGCTGCTTGGCGTAGTCGGCATCGGCCAGCTTCAGGGTCTGTTTGTACAGATCCTCGTCCGCCATGCCCCACGCATTCTTGAACGAAATTTCCGACTCGGGCACGCTGCTCTGGTCTACGACGCGATAACCGTTGCCGCTGAAAAACGCGTTCATGTTGTCGAAATAACCGCGCCCGCCATACACAAACACGCTGTCGTAACCGATGGCCGTGAGTTGTTGCCCCAGGCTGGCGAAGCCGCTCTCCCGACCAATGCGCTTGACGATGGAGCGTCCCGGCGTCGGTGGGATGGCCAGGGTGATCGCCTCCAGGCCACGGTCGGTGCGGGTGCCGGTGGCGTAGAAGTTGTTGAAGTACAGGCTTTGTTGACGCAAGGCGTCGAGATTCGGCGTGAGGTTGCGCCCGTCGCCATTGCTGCCCATGTATTTGGCGCTGAAACTTTCGATGGTCACCAGCACGATGTTGGGTTTGCGCAGCGTGCCCGGGTGGGTGATGGCACGGCGGATATCCAGTGGGTCCTGGCCGATGAAGCGCGCATTGGGCTCGCTGAGTTCGGCGCGCAACTGCTTGGCTACGATTTCGGTTGGCAGGCTCTTGTAGAACTGTGAGTAATCCAGCTCGTTGTTACGGAACGCGGCGAAAAACTGATACGGGCCATTGCTCGCCAGTTCGTTCTTGTAGGCATTGCCACCTTGGGCGCGTGGGCTGTCCTGGCTGATCAGTTGCAGGCTCAGGCCCGCGACGACCAACAGCGCCAAGGCATTCAACAGACGGCCGCGCATGGGCGGCAGCGGGGCGTTCATTGCCGCATTGAATGGCTTGCGCAGGGCCAGGCTCAGCACGACAGCCAGCATCGCCAGCAAACTGAGCAACTTGCCGATGGGATAGGATTCCAGCAGGTTGTTCAGTACTTCGTCGGAGTACACCAGGTAGTCGACAGCGATAAAGTTGAAGCGCACGCCGAACTCATCCCAGAACAACCATTCGGCCACCGAGGTGAACAGCATCGCGAACAGGCTGACGGTGAGCACCGCCTGCAGGAACCAGCGATGGCCGCGGCGACGCCACAGCGCGGGCGGGCACAGCAACAGGTACAGCCCCAGAGGAAGGGCGGCATAGGCTAGAAAGGCCAGGTCATAGAGCAGGCCCACACCAAACACCGGCAACAGATTGCCGCCGACTTCACTCAGGTGAGTAATGAGCAATACGCTACGTGTGAGCAGGAAAATAACCAGCCAGGCACCGGTTACCAATAGCAAATAGCGCATAGGCGCTGTTTTGAAAAAACCCATGTACAGCTTCCTTATATCGATGCGCGCGATGTTCACCCCGCTACTGTAGTGAGTTTGTGAAGCTATAGTGAAAAACTCGTTCAACTCTTTAGTCGGTTGAAATCGTTTATCTGCCTAGCGCTCAGCTCTATCCCTGAGCCCTACTTGGCCTTAAGCTGCGCGGGCCAACACACGGCTGGCACGAAAGTACGGAGACACTGCCCATGCGAATTTTATTGGTTGAAGACAACCGCGATATTCTGGCCAATCTGGCCGATTATCTGGGGCTCAAAGGTTATACCGTGGACTGCGCGCAGGACGGCTTGTCGGGCCTGCACCTGGCTGCCACCGAGCACTACGACCTGATCGTGCTCGACATCATGCTGCCTGGCATCGATGGCTACACCTTGTGCAAGCGCCTGCGCGAAGATGCGCGCCGCGATACGCCGGTGATCATGCTCACCGCCCGCGATCAGTTGGATGACCGCCTGCAGGGCTTCAAGTCCGGAGCGGATGACTACTTGCTCAAACCGTTCGCCCTGTCGGAACTGGCCGCGCGCATCGAAGCCGTGCTGCGCCGCGCCCACGGCGGCGGGCGCCGTGCCCTGCAGGTGGCCGACCTGCATTACGACCTCGATACCCTGGAAGTCACCCGCGAAGGGCGCCTGCTCAAGCTCAACCCGGTGGGCCTGAAGCTGCTGGCGGTGTTGATGCAGAAAAGTCCCCATGTGCTGCGTCGGGAAATTCTCGAAGAAGCCCTATGGGGGGATGATTGCCCCGACAGTGACAGCCTGCGCAGTCACGTCCACCAGTTGCGCCAAGTGATCGATAAACCTTTCGCCAAGCCATTGCTGCAAACGGTACACGGTGTGGGTTACCGCCTGGCCGAGGGTCGTGATGGAGTTTAAGCAAAGCCTTGCCCAGCGGATCATCATCGCCTTTGCCTTGATGAGCGCATTGGTGGCGGGCGCCTTCGCGATGGGGATCATCGCGACGGTGCATCTGGTGGAAGAGAAGCTGATTTCGGCAGGGTTGGGCGGCGACTTGCAGCGCCTGCTGCTGATGGACAGCGTCGAGGACTGGAGCCACCGACCCGAGCCGGACCAGCTGTTCTATTTCAGCGGCGGGCGCGGGGATTTCGAGCTGCCCAAGGACCTGCGGCACCTGGAACCGGGTTTTCATGAAGTGTTCCGCGAGGCGTTGTCGTACCACGCCATGGTCGAAGTGGTCGATGGTCGGCGTTACGTGCTGCTGCAAGATCAGAGCGATTTCGAAGAGCGTGAGCGCGTGCTGTTCGCGGTGGTGCTGGTGGGCTTCGTGCTCAGCCTGGCGCTGGCGGTCTTCCTCGGCTGGGTGCTGGCCCGCAAGGTGATGGCACCGGTGGTGCGCCTGGCGCGCCAGGTGCGTCATCGTGACCAGTTGCTCGGCCTGGCGCCGCCCCTGGCACCGGATTACGCCGCCGATGAAGTGGGCGAGCTGGCTGTGGCCTTCGACGCCACATTGGGCCGTCTGCGCCAGGCGCTGTCCCGCGAGCAGTTGTTTACCAGTGATGTGAGCCACGAATTGCGCACGCCGTTGATGGTATTGGCCAGTTCCTGCGAGCTGCTGCTGGAAAACCCGGCCATCGACGAGCGTGGGCGCAACCAGGTGCTGCGCATCGCCAGGGCCTGCGAAGAAATGCGTGAACTGGTGCAGACCTTCCTGATGCTGGCACGCGCCCAACACAACGACGCCACCATGTCCCCCCGGGTAACCCTCACCCAGGTGGCGGATGATTTGCTCGGCCTCTGGCGTGAGCCGATCGAGCAAAAAGGCCTGCAACTGATCTACCAGCCGGGCAACCCCCTGGATACGCGCTATAACACCACCTTCCTGCATGCGGTGATGGGCAATCTGCTGCGTAATGCACTGCATTACACCGAGCAGGGCTTTATCCGGCTCACCCTGGAACCGAGTGGTTTTGTGGTGGAAGACTCCGGCGTCGGCATTCCTGAAGACAAGCGCGAAGCCATGTTCGAGCCCTTCGTGCGCGGCAGCGAAAAACGCGGTGAGGGCCTTGGCCTGGGGCTGTCGCTGGTGCAGCGGATCTGCGAGAACCAAGGCTGGAGCGTCAGCCTGAGCACCATGGAACCCAATGGTTGCCGCTTTCATGTCCAGTTGAACCAAGTCAAACCCTGACTTGCCGTGCTACCGCTATGCTGGCAACGATCAGTGTAATTCGTCGAAGATGGCCCTGTGCCATCAATCGTGTCGGTAAAGTCTTGAAATGTATGAGTCTGGACAGGACAAGTTTTTCACAACGAGTTGACCTATTGATCACAGTTTGCAACCTAAGGTCGTAGGCATCAGTAAACGGAGACGTAAGATGCCTACCCCGATCAAGCTCGAATTTTCCGATAAGTACGACGAAGAGCATGCACAGAATTATTTGCTCAAACATCAGGATAATTTAGCTCGCCGGCTGTCCCACAAACGTGACGAGCAGTTGGCGCGCGGTGCGCTGGCCATGGCCGGTGAACCTGGCCTGGTCTTGGACTTGCCTTGCGGGGCGGGGCGTTTCTGGCCGTTGCTGGCGGAAAAACCCAACCGGGTGATCATCGGCGCCGATAATTCGGAGTCGATGTTGAAGGTCGCGATGGTCGCCCAGCCAGCGGATGTGGTCAAACGGGTACGCCCTTTGCAGACATCCGCCTTTGATATCGATTTGCCTGATAACGCGGTCGACAGCATCTTCTGCATGCGCCTGATGCACCACATTGGTGAGCCTGAGCACCGCTTGGCGATATTGCAGGAGTTTCATCGTGTTACCCGCGACAGCGTGATCATCTCGCTGTGGGTGGATGGCAACTTCAAGGCCTGGAAACGCAAGCGTGCTGAAGTAAAACGTCGTAGGAAAGGTGAGCAGGAAGGTTACCAAAACCGGTTCGTGTTACCGGCTGCTACTGTCGAGGCAGAGTTTGAGCAGGCCGGTTTCCGAGTTCAGGAGTCCCTGGACTTTATTCCGTTCTACGCCATGTGGCGGGTATACGTATTGCGCAAGAGGTAACAGGATGGCAGTTGAGTGCGTAGCAGGCAGTCATGTAGCTCCCGAAGAGCGATTTGAGTATTTCTGGCGCCAGCAGGGCGAGTGGGTCGAAGAGCCTAATCGTCGGCGTGGCGGTGAAAGTGGCGTGCAGCGTGTGATGGGTCCCACCGGGCGTTTGCTCTACAGCAAACGTCAGACCGGGCATATCTACCGCAGTTTGCTGCATCCGTTTGGGCGCCCGACGGTGTTGCGCGAACGGGATGCTCTCAAAGGCCTGCGCGCGCTGAATGTACGGGTACCGGAGATGGTGTTCTGCGAGGCGCGTCGTGATCCGCAACACCAATGGAAAGCATTGTTGGTGACGGCTTCGCTGGACGGTTTCGACGAAATCGAAAAATGGTACGCCGCCGGTGGCCGTGAACAGTACGGCGAAGCGGTACACGAGCGTGTACTCAAAGAGGTGGCGGCGACATTGGCGCGCATGCACAAAGGTCGCTGGCAACACGGTTGCTTGTACATCAAGCATATCTTTGTGCGCGTCACGGGTGAGCCCGACTCGGCCAACGTGGAAGTCGCGCTGCTGGACTTCGAGAAATGCCGCCAGCGCCTGACCGCTTATCGAGCCGCCTCCCATGACATGCTGCAACTGCGCCGCCATTCGTCGTGGAGCGATGGCGACTGGGCAAAACTCAGCTACTTTTACGAGACGGCGTTTGGCAGCGCTATCAAGGGTTTAACCAAATGAAGCTAGAAATAGCTCGAGGTCTGTTTCTGGTCGGGGCGTTGGGCATTGCTGCCCTGGCCCTGGCTGCATGGGAACAGCCTCGGACACAGGTCCTCAGTGCGGTGCAAGGCAGCGGGCAATGCCTGCTGCCGCGCATCGCCAAGGCGAGTGCGACGGTCAAGCCCGATCATGACCTGCTGCTGTTCATGTTCGGGATGTCTCGAGGGATGGGGCCACAAAGTTGAAACGATCGAAACCACCCAAAAAGGGCCTTGTGAAACGAGGCCCTTTTTTTTCGTCGGCGATTTGGCCGTCGGGCGCAGCGTTGGCCGAGCCTGGCCGTCAGACCAGATGCAGATGGTTATCCCAAAGCCCGGCCGGCAATTCCAACGGTGTTGCGCTCAGCTGTGCCTGGCGGCAGTCATAGAACCGGCAGCGCCCCTGGCCGGAGGTCACGACAAACCCATCCGCCACCGCACCCACGCCCGCACAGTCCGGCAACGGCCCATCCAGGCGCAGCTCGCCACTGTCCATGTGCCAGATAAACAAGCGGTTGCCGCGCGGTGCGGTCAACGCGACCAGGCGCAATTCGCTGTGTACCGCGACGCTGGCGGTGTAGTGCGCCATCGCCTGTAACTGCTCGTCGGCCACCGCAAACGCCATGAATGGCTGCCCCGGCCGCTTGATCGCGAGCAACTCGGAGCGCTCCTGGGACGGCCCCATGAACTGCTGCCCGGTAAGGATTGTGCCATCGCTGGCGATGCCCATATGGCGCACGCTGTTCATCTGCTGGCCGAGGGTTTCCTTGCTGATCAGGCTGCCGTCGCGTTGCATCAGCACCAGGCTCGGTTCCATGGCGTTGAGGTTCATTTCCACGCGGCTTTCGGCTTCGGTGCGGATGCCGCCGTTGGCCACCACCAGGGTTTCGCCGTCGGGCATCCACGCCACCTGGTGCGGGCCGATGCCATGGGTGGAAATCTCGCCGCTGTGCACCAGCCGTTCGCCTTCGAACCGGTACACCCCGAGCAGGCCACGGCCCGGATCGGAGGTGTCGTTTTCGGTGGCGTACAGCCAGTCGCCACTTTTATGGATTACCGCGTGGCCATAGAAGTGGCGGTTTGCATTCGCGGTGATGGTTTGCAGCAGCGCGCCATCACGCAGGTCGATCAGGTAACTCTCGGTGCCCGGGCGACGGGCGACAAACAGCGCGATCGGCAGCGTCGGGTGGTTGATGATGTCGTGGCAGCGCTGGCCGACCTGGGTGGCGAACACCCGCTGGCCGTCCAGGCGATAACCGACAGCATAGTGTTTGCCGTCTGCATCATCCCGCGCCGACAGCAGCAGCGGGCCCTTGTCTTTCTGCTTGAACAACGTCCAGCCGCCCAGCGTGAGTGCGCCGAGCAACGCGCTGCCAATGGCCAAAGCCTGTCGCCTGAGCATCATCAGTCACCGTCGTTGGCGTTGAAGCCCAGTTGGATGCCCAGCGCCTTGGCCAGCTCGCCTTCGTGCAGGCGGTGGACGACGTTGAGGCTGTCGTAGAGATCGTTGAGCTGCTGGCGTCCGGCGTCATCGGCGAGCAATTCGTTGAGGGTGCGCTGATTGCTGGCGAACAGTTTCAGGGACGCGGCATAGGCGGCGTCGATCTTCTCGGCCAGGGCCTTTTGATCGGCCGGCAACAAGCCACGCAGGCCTTTGTTGTCGACGCCGACCCACACGGTCTGGGCCGCGGCAAGGCTGGCTTCCAGGCTTCGCAGGGACGACTGGCTGCGCCATGCGTCGGCCTGGAACGGCTGCGGGATGCCCTTGGTCTGGCGACCCATCGGCGTGCCGAGTTTTTTCTTCAGGGTGTCCAGTGCGGTCACTTGTACGCGCAGCAGGTCGGCAATGGCCTCGTGGGAATCAGCGTAGCGCTGGTTGGGAAACTTGCTCATCTGCGCGAGCATGCCGTCGGTGCTGTTCCAACTGGCCAGGATCTCTTCGGCCAGGGCTTTCTGGCGCTCGCCGATGGCCGTCAGCAGCGGGCAGTAGCGGGCTTTCTGCGCGGCGTCGGCGATATCGGTCTTGGCGTCGTAGAGGATGTATTCATAGGCCGACAGGCCCTGCACCACCACGCTGGATTTGGCCAGGGCGGCCGCATCGATCTGCGGCTGGGCGGCGACCAGTTGCTCGACCTGACGACCCACCAGGTTTTTCTTGTCCGGCCAGAACTGCACCTGCCACGAACGGTTACCCTCGGCCAGCGGGCCGATCAGCAGCGGTTGCAGTTCGGCCCAGGCTTTTTGGGCGTGAAGGAAGTCGGCGCGAGCGGTGTCCAGGCTTTCCTTGCCCTGGCAGTACGCCAGGGCGCTGACGGCCAGTTGACGGTCGGCTTCCACCCAGCGGCTGTAGGTCGGCAAGATCACTTGCTTGGCGATGGCGGCCGAGGTCACCGCTTGCGGGTCTTGCGGCGAGCAGGCACCGAGCGCGAGGGCGGCCAGGCTGGTGAACAACAACTTGGGACGGAACATGTCGAGCTCCCTTCTGTAAGTGGGGCGAAGCTTATAAAGAGTTCAGGAACGCCAGCAGTGCAGCGCGCTGCTCGGCATTGAAGGACAACACATGCTGCTGCGCCGCTTGTGCTTCACCGCCGTGCCAGAGCACGGCTTCCAGCAGGTTGCGGGCGCGGCCGTCATGCAAGAACTGGGTGTGGCCACTGACGGTTTGCGTCAGGCCGATGCCCCACAACGGCGGCGTGCGCCAGTCGCGGCCACTGGCCTTGAATTCGGTGCGGTGGTCGGCCAGGCCGTCGCCCATGTCATGCAACAGCAGGTCGCTGAAGGGGCGAATCACCTGGTTGGCCAGTTCAGGTTCGGCAGCATTGGTCGCCGTGGTGAACGACGGCGTGTGACACCCCTGGCAACCGGCCTGGTAGAACAGGTTCTTCCCGGCCAGCACCTGTGGTGCGTCGACGTCGCGGCGCACGGGCACCGCCAGGTTGCGGGTATAGAACAGCACCAGGCGCAGGATGTTATCGCTGACTTCCGGCTCGCCATCGGGGCCATTGCCGTTGGGCGCCTGTTTGCAGGCGACCTGGGCGTCGGTGCAGTCATCGACGGGTCTCAGCGACGTGGTGAGGCCCATATCCCCCGAAAACGCGTGAACGTTCTGTTGATTGAGGTTGGGTTGCCCGGCTTTCCAGCCGAAACGTCCGAGCACGGTTTTTTGCCGGGCGTCATCCCAGACCCAGTTCGCGCGGCCGACGATGGCGTCTTTGTCGGCGGTCTTCGGGTCGGTGTTGCGCAAGATATCCGCGTCGGCAATCGCTTCGAGCAGGCCCAGGCCGATCATCGGCGGGGCGATGCGTGCGGAGAAGCGTGTGTCCGGGTGCATCGGGCCGTAACCGAGTTGGGTGATCTGCAGGTTGGGCTTGCGCAGTTCGACGACGCTGCCGTCCGTGAACGTGACGTTGACCGGCGTGTAGTCGACCCGCACCTTGCCCTCCGGCGTCACGCCGGGTACGGCCATGTCCTGCAACTGCCCACCGTAGACCGGCTCGGGCACTACGCCGAGTTGCTCGATGAGCTTGGCATACGGCGGCGCATCCGGGATCGACAGGCGCACCAGCATCGACACGGCGTTCTGCGCGTCGGCCAGCGGCGGGTGGCCACGGCCGTCCTTGATATGGCAGTTCTGGCAGGCATTGGTGTTGAACAGCGGCCCCAGGCCGTCGCGCGCGGTGGTGGTGGAAGGCGCGATCACCCAGGGGCTGCGAAAGAAACTGTTGCCGACGCTGAAATCCAGGCGGCGGGTTGGCGACAGATTGGCCGAGGGCAGGGAAAAGGCGTTCTGGCCGTGTTTGTTCACCGTCGTTGCCCCGCCGGCCCGCGCTTCCCCCGGCTCAGCCTGGGTAAACCGGGGGGCGTCGTCGCAGGCAACCAGGCTCATGGCCATCAGTCCTGCAGACAGGCGAAGAAGCGAACGGAGCATCGAGTTTCCTGAGCAAAGGCGGAAAATAAGGTCGCAAAGTCTAACAGGGCGGGGCGGTTTGAATAAGAGCAATTATCGTTTGATGGCATCCCGGTCCATTCCCGCTAGAATGACCGCACATTTTTTTCTGGAGGTGGCCAATGCAGGCTCTCGACGCTTTGCTCAACCGTGTTTCCGTGCCGCGCCTGCTGGAACCGGCACCGACCCAGGAGCAGCGTGATGTGCTGTTCGCCGCGGCCATGCGTGCGCCCGACCACGGCCAGTTGCGTCCTTGGCGGTTCCTCACCGTGGAAGGAGCGGCCCGTGAGCAGATGGGCACGTTGCTGGTCGAAGCCGCCCGCCTGCAAGACCCCGACGCGCCGCAGGCCGTCCTCGACAAGGCCCAGAACGGCCCGTTGCGCGCGCCGCTGGTCGTAGTGGTGATTGCCCGCCTGCAGGAACACTTCAAGGTGCCGAAATCCGAGCAACTGCTGGCGGCGGCTTGTGCCGCCCATGGCATCCTGCTGGCGGCCTACGCCCAGGGGATTGGCGCGGTGTGGCGCACCGGGGACTTGTCCTACTCGGCCCATGTGGCCAAGGGGCTGGGACTGAAAGAGGGCGAGGAAGTCATTGGCTTCCTCTACCTGGGCACCCCGCAGAACCCGCCGCGTACCGCGCCGAAAGAGGATGTAGCGGCGTTTGTCACGGCCTGGACCGGCCTGTAGGAGCGAGCTTGCTCGCGAAAAACTCAAGGACACCGCGTTCATCCAGGATGCACGCATGATCGTTGACGTTCTTCGCGAGCAAGCTCGCTCCTACAGCGAAAAACTCAAGGACACCGCGTTCATTCAGGATGCACGCGTGATCGAGGATGTGGCGGCGTTTGTCACGGCCTGGACCGGCCTGTAGGAGCGAGCTTGCTCGCGAAAAACTCAAGGACACCGCGTTCATCCAGGATTCACGCATGATCGTTGACGTTCTTCGCGAGCAAGCTCGCTCCTACAGCGAAAAACTCAAGGACACCGCGTTCATTCGGGATGCACGCGTGATCGAGGATGTAGCGGCGTTTGTCACGGCCTGGACCGGCCTGTAGGAGCGAGCTTGCTCGCGAAAAACTCAAGGACACCGCGTTCATCCAGGATGCACGCGTGATCGTTGACGTTCTTCGCGAGCAAGCTCGCTCCTACAGCGAAAAACTCAAGGACACCGCGTTCATCCAGGATTCACGCGTGATCGTTGACGTTCTTCGCGAGCAAGCTCGCTCCTACAGTGTTATTTACACCCTGAACTGGTCCATCAACTTCATCTGTTGAGTCGCCAGTGCATTGAGTTGGCTGCTGATTGCCGCCGACTCGGTGGCCTGGCCGGTGAGGGTTTCGGTCACGGTGCGGATCGCCGACACATTGCGGTTGACCTCTTCGGCCACTGCGCTCTGTTGTTCGGCGGCGCTGGCAATCTGCAGGTTCATGTCGCTGATCACCGTCACCGCGTCGCTGATCTTGCCCAACGCCTGCACGGCCTGATGGATCTGTCCGGCATTGCTCTGGGCCTGCTGTTGGCTCGAATGCATGGTCGCCACCACGCCACGGGTGCCGCTCTGGATGCGTTCGATCACCTGGCGGATTTCCTCCACCGAATCCTGGGTGCGCTTGGCCAGGTTGCGTACTTCGTCGGCCACTACCGCAAACCCGCGCCCGCTTTCCCCGGCGCGTGCCGCTTCGATGGCGGCGTTGAGCGCCAGCAGGTTGGTCTGCTCGGCAATGCTGCGAATCACTTCCAGCACTGAACCGATCTGCTCGCTGTTGACGGCCAGTGCTTCGACTTCGCTTACGGCCTTGCTGACTTCGTCGGCGAGGGTGGTGATATCGCGGGTGCTCTGCTCGATGATCGACATGCCTTCGCGCGCCGACTGATCGGCCCCGCGCGCCGCGCTGGCGGCGTTGGAGGCGCTGTTGGCGACGTCATGGGCGGTGGCGCTCATTTCATTGGACGCCGTGGCCACCTGGTCGATCTCGCGGAACTGCACCTGCATGCCTTCGCTGGTCTGGCGTGCAATGGCCGAAGACTGGTCCGCCGTGCCACGGGCTTCGCTGATGCTTTGCTTGATCTGCGCGATGGTCGGTTGCAGCTTGTCGAGGAAACGGTTGAACCAGGTCACCAGTTCGCCCAGCTCGTCTTTCTTGGAGTAGGCCAGGCGCTGGGTGAGGTCGCCGTCGCCGCTGGCGATGTCCTTGAGCATGGCGGCCACGCTGTTGATCGGCCGGGTCACGCCGGTGGCGGTCAGCCAGACCAGCAGCAGGCCGAGCAATGCGGCGACGGCCGCGACCAGCAAGGCCTTGAGCGTGCCGCTGGCCTGGGCCTTGTCGAGTACGGCTTGCAGCTTGACGTTATCGGCCAGCAGTACCGCCTTGGGCAGCTTGATCACTATGCCCCAGGACTTGGCGTCGGCAAGCGGTTTGACCGGGTACACCGCGCGGATGGTGTTGTCCTGTTCGAGAATCGTGCGGTTGTCGCTGCCCAGCAGTTGCACGATCTCTTTGCCTTCGGCGCCCAGGGTGTCGATCAGGTTCTTGCCGACCTTGGCCGGTTCGCCACTGTAGGCGGCGATCAAACCGGTGCTGGAGAGAATCTCCAACTGCGCCATACCGTTGAACAGGTCTTTCTGCGCGGCATCGGTGCTGGCTTGCAAGGCATTGAGGGCAATGTCGACGCCCAGGACGCCGATGAGTTTGCCGTCCACCAGCAACGGCAGGGCGATGGTGGTCATCAGTACAAGCTTGCCGCCCACCGTGTCTTCATACGGGTCCAGCAGGCAAGCGCGACGGGTGTCCCGTGGGCAGGTGTACCAGATGTTGTAGGGGGTGCCGTTGAGGTTGAGGGTGGTTTTGTTCAGGTCCTCTTCGACCATGATGGTGTTCAAGCCTTCGCCGCCGGCGCGGCTCCAGTAGCTGGAGAAACGGCCTTTATCGTTGGAGACACGCGCCTTGTCGTCGACAAACTCACTGTCCTTGCCATCCAGCGCATTGGGCTCGAACGACATCCATATCCCCAGCACCTTGCTGTTGCGTTCAAACGCGGTTTTCAGGCTCTGGTTGAGTTCTTCACGCAGCGCGCCGGGTTCGAGGGAGCGCTTGGCGGCCAGGGTGCGCAGGTCTTTGACCTGGTCGGCGAGGGCGGTCAGCGCCACCAGGCTGTCGCCGAAGGTTCGCTGCAGTTGTACCGCCTGTTCGGCAGCCTTGGCTTGCAGCAGTTGTTGCACACTGGCGGTGAGCATCCGTGAGCTTGAGTCGCTGACCAGCGCATTGTTCTGCGCGGTATTGTAAATATTCATGCCGACCACCAGCGCAATCACTCCCAGCAGGCAGAGGCCGGACAGCAGCACGATTTTCAAGCGGATGGAGAGGGTATCGAACATAGGTTCACTCACGGATGGGCTTGTTGGTATGCGAGCCGGGCCAAGTCCATTCGGCGCCTTATCCGGAGCATCGGCGTAGCCAGGGGTTTCATGAGAGGGAGGCGATGAACGGTAGGAAAACGCCTACATCCCGCGTTATACGGGGCGTGCGAGCCGTTCCGGGCGGGACCATATCCACAGGTTGCCCAGGCTCATTCCGGCGATGGTCAGGTATATCGGCCAGCCGTGATCGAGCGTCAGCAGCATCAGTAGGGCACAGAGCAGCATGCTGACGGTGGCGCTGATTTTGGCGCGGCGCGCAATGATCTTGCCGTTGCGCCAGTTGAACAGGATCGGCCCGAACAGGCGGTGGTTTTCCAGCCAGGCGCTGAGGCGCGGCGAGCTTTTGGTGGCGGCCCAGGCAGCCAGCAGGATGAATTCGGTGGTGGGCAAACCCGGCACGACAATCGCCACCAACCCGATACCCAGGCTGACGTAGGCCAGCAGGCCGAAGAGGAGCCGGGCGATTCTCGAGGTGGATGGGGATTTGCCGGTCATGGGTGTGTGCAAGTCGGGGAAAACAATTATTCAGCTTGGCATGAGATCCAAGTGTGGGGGGGCGTGTCAGCCACCACTTTCATGGCTGACCCATCCCTATCGGGAGCAAGTCGAATCGTCGCACCGCCCCTCCCACCGAATACGCATTTCAATCGAATATCAGGCCAGCTCAGGGGCGGTAGCGTATGCCTGTTCGAGCAACACCGTGAAGCGCATAAACGCATTGAGCGCACCTTTTTCCACATCGGCTTCTTCTTCGGCGCTGAATTCCAGGCCGTCGAGGGTGCGGGTGAAGCGCTTCCAGCCGTCGGCGCGGCCGCCGGCCGGCTCGCCGAGGTGGCGGGCGCCGAAGGTTTCGCTCAGGCCCAGGGCCACGGCGCGCTTGATCAGGAACGCCGCGCCCAGCTTGGAGCCTTCGGAGACGAACAACCACCCCAGGGCTTCGGCTTGGCTCGGGTTCTGCACGGCGCCGGGGACGGCGGCCGGCACGTCAGTGTCCAGGTCGGCCAGGTCCAGTCTGGCGGCGTCGGCGCGGCAGCGCTCGGCCAGGTCGGGGACGATCTTGATCAGCGCGGCATCGTTGTACAGCGCCACCAGTTCCGATTGGAACAGGTACTGCGCCACCACGAAGCGCGCGAAGTTGGGCTGGGTTTCAAACGGCGCGTGCGCCTTGACCAGCGCATCGAGCCGGGTGTGCGGTTCGCTGGTGATCTGGTTCAGGCGCTGGGAGCGCAGGCTTGGGCGTTCTGCGGAAGGCGAAGCGGTCATGACAAAGTCCTTGTGAAGGGAGCGCCGTGTTGCCCTGAGGCATGGCTGGGCGGTTAGTAACTAGACGAACAAGAAGACGCGGCACAGTAAAAAATCCTCACCTCGCCGGTGATTGATTCCGGCGAGGCGAGGCGGATTGATCAGATGTCCCAGATCACATTGATCGCAAAGTTGCGACCGGGCTGGGTCAGGCGGTCGAGGTTGGCCGGGCCGGTGACACCGGCTTCGCCGACGCTGTCGTAGCTGCGCACGTCATCCCAGTTCCAGTACTTCTTGTCGGTCAGGTTGTAGAGGCCGGCGTTGAGGGTCACGTCGTGGGTGACTTTATAGAAGCCGGTCAGGTCGAGGATGCCGAAGCCTGGGGTCTTGAACGGGCCGTTGGCGCTGTCGCCGTCGGGCGCGAAGAAGGTCTTGCTGTCGACACGGTCTTGTTTCTTCACCAGGGTCCAGCTCAGCAGGCCACCGTAGTTGTCCTGTTCGTAACCCAGACCGAATACGCCTTTGAGTGGGTTGACGCTGTTCAGCGGCTCGCCGCTGTCGTCGTTGCGCCCGTAGGCGTAGGCAATCGACCCCTGGGTATACAGGCCCTGAGGCGCCCCGAAGGCGTCGAGGTTCAAGCGGCCCTTGGCTTCCGCGCCCTTGATGGTTGCGCGCTTGATATTGACGGCCTGGAACTGTTCGACGGTGCCGCCGACGACCGCGTTGTCTTCGTCGATAAAGTCGCGGTACTTGTTGTAAAACACCGCGATGTCGAAGGAGCCTGCGGCGAACTTGCCGCGAATCCCGGTTTCGATGCCTTTGCTGGTTTCCGGCTTGAGGTCGGGGTTGGGCTCGACGGTGTAGCCCAGGTTCAGGTTTTCAAAGCGTCCGTACAGCGCCTTGGCCGAGGGGGTGCGGAAGCCTTCGGCGTATTGGCCAAACAGGGTGTAGTGATCGGTCAGGGCATACGTCAGGCCAAACTTGGGGGTGACACGGTGCCAGGTTTTTTCCTTGTCGCTCACCGGGTATTGGCCGGTCGGGTTGACGGTACTGAGGAACGCTTGAGTCAGCTTGGGTTTGAGCTGGGTGTAGTCATAACGCAGGCTGGGCAGGAAGGTCCATTTGTCCCAGGCAATCTGGTCCTGGGCAAACAACGAATAGGTGTTGATGGTCGGGTCGGGGAAGTCGCTGGCCTTCTTCACGCTGTCGCTGGCCGTTGGGCTGGGCGCGCCAATGGCTGTGCAACCGGCGCCGACGGCAAGGCAAGTGGCCGCGCCCTCGCGGGAGCCGGTGACTTTCTGCTGCTTGAGCGTGGTGCCGTAGGTCACTTGGTGATCGGTTTCGCCGAGGCTGAATGCCTTGTCCAGCTGGGCATCGAATACCCACTGTTTTTCTTCATAAAGCGTGTCGCGGGTGCGCAATACCCGACGGCCGGCCTGGTAGATTTCTGCGGTGCTCTGGTCGGTCTTGGCGATCTGGTAATTGAGACTGGTCTTGATGCGATCGGTCACGGGCGAGTCGAGGGCGAAGGTGTTTTCCAGGCCGAAACGTTCGCGGGTGATGGTGTCGTTGCCTCGGCGATCACGGTAGAGATTGAAACCTTGACCACCGACGAACGGGCCACCCACGGCATTCTTCAGGTTGACGTCGCGATCGTCCTTGTACTTCTCGTAAGTCAGGCCCAGACGGTTGTCATCGCCATAGTTCCAGCCCAGTTTGGCCAACACGTTGGTGGTGCGCGCCTCCTCGGGGTTGGCGCCGGTGCGGGCCAGGCCGGTGGCATTGTTGCCGTCGTAGGCTTCGGTTTCATGGCCGTTGCGCTGGCTCAGGTGCAGCAAACCGTCGACGTCCTGTACGCGGCCGGCGACGGTGGCGGAGGTCAGCCAGCTCTCGTCGGCGGAGCTGTAGCCGGTCTTGAGGCGGGCGCCGACGTCCTGGCCGGGTTTGATGATGTCGTCCGGGTCGAGGGTGAAATAGCTCACCGCGCCGCCGATGGCGCTGCTGCCATACAGGGCCGACGCCGGGCCGCGCAGGATTTCCACGCGCTTGACGATTTCCGGGTCGACGTAGTTGCGACGGGTCTTGGCGTAGGGGCCGTTGAAGAAGTTGTCCGGCACTTCCACGCCATCGACCTGGGTGAGGATGCGGTCGCCGTCGATACCGCGAATGTTGTAGCCCGCATTGCCGGCACGGGTGCCGGCGCCACCGACCGAGACGCCGGGCTCGTAACGCACCAGTTCGCGGATCGTGTTGACGTTCTGGCGGTCCAGCGTTTGGCGATCATGCACGCTGACGGTGTTCGGTACGCTGTTGACGTCCTGCTCGTTACGGGTGGCGCTGATGGTCACCTGTTGCAGGTTGAGGACACCGCCGGCAGCGTGCTTTTCCAGGACGATGTTGCTGTTGCCGAGTTTGCGGTAGCCCAGGTTGGTCCCCACCAACAAGCGCTCCAGGGCTTTTTCCGGCGACAGCGCACCACGCACGCCAGGGGACGACACGCCCTGGCCCAGCTCCGCCGACAGGCCGACTTGCCAGCCGGTCACGGCGGTGAAGGCATTGAGTGCCGAAACCAGTGGCTGCTGTTCGATGCTGAAGCTGTAGTTGCCGTGGCTGCGGGCGGTCGGTTCGGCGGCGGCGACCGTCAGCGGGGTACCGGCCAGCAGGAGGGCGGCGGTCAGCAAGGACAGCACGGGTGAAGAAGACCGGCGATTGAAACGAGAGGACATCGAGAGCGCTCCGGAAGTACGAGTCTTATAGTTGCGCACTGGTTCAAATAGGAATCAGTTGCATTGGCTAAGACGAGACGTACAGCCGAGGTCTATCGAGTAAAAATAATTCTCATTTAGTTCAGGATCACCAAGGCCGGGTATTCAGAGAGCTTGGCCGAGGTGATGTGGGCCAGGGAACGCACTACGTCCAACGGTTGGTCGAGGCGGTAGTTGCCGGTGACGGCGACGCTGGCGAGTTGGTCGTTGGTGTTGACGATCCAGCCGGGGTAGTAGCGGCGCAATTCGGCGAGCACTTCGCTCATCGGGCGGTTTTCGAAGATCAGCCGGCCCTGGACCCAGGCCAGGTCCTTGTTGGCGTCGAGCCTGGCGGGTTGACCGAAGCCCTTGGGACCGATGCGGATGCTTTGCCCAGCGCTCAGGCGCACGCGGGCATCGTCGAAGGTGTTGCTCAGGTCGACGTCGCCGCGCTGCACCTGCACCTGCGCTTCGCCGTTGAGGTAGCGCACGGCGAATGCGGTGTCGCGCACGCTGGCGCGCACCGGGCCGGCGTCGACTTCCAGGGGCAGGCCGCGGTTGGGCGTTACCTCGAAAAACGCTTCGCCTTGGTAGAGGCGGGCGATGCGCTGGTGATCCCGGGTGGTGCTGGAGAATGCCGAATCGGTGTTCAACAGGACGTTCGAGCCCTCATCCAATTGCAGGCGCTGGCGCTCACCCACCACGGTGAGGTGGTCGGCTTGCAGACGTACCGGCAGGTTGCTGAAGCTGAACAGCCCGAGCATCAACACGGCGGCGGTGGCCAGTGGTTTCCAATGCGGTTTGATACGGCGCCAGGCCCCGGGTTTGCGCGGTGCGGCCAGCGCGACGGCGGCGCTGTGGACGGGCGCCCCGCCCCAGGCGGCCTGGGCTTTGCCGAAGGCACGGACGCGTGCCGGATCGCCGGCCAGCCAGGCTTCGAACGCGGCCTGCTGCCCGGGTTGCGGGCACTGCAAGGCGATCAGCCAGTCGAGGGCCTGGTCCATCGCCGGGTCTTGCAACACCTCATGAGCCAGCGCGTGGGGGCGCAGTTTATTCGGGTCGGTCACGGTGTGCCTCGGGTCTTCGCCACGTTCTATTTATCTTTCCTACAGCCTGGGTCGACATTTCTGTCGGGTGAAGCTTAAGGCTGATCCAGCCGTTCGGCCACACCTACACAGATGGCCATGATCAATTTCAGTTCCTTTTGCACCGTGCTCAAGGACACTTCCAATTGATCGGCAATCTCCTGGTAACTGCAACCGTGCAGGCGGCTGAGGATGAAAATCCGTTGCTGGCGGGCACTCAATTGGCCGAGGCTGATGCTCAGGTGCTCAAGCAGTTGCTCGGCCTGGGTCGCGTCTTCGGGCGTGCTGATGGGGGCGGCGACGCTTTGCAGGACGTCCAGCGGGACATCTTCCTGCAGTGTGCGCGCCTGTATCCTGCGTGAACGCAAGTGATCCAGCGCGAGGTTGCGCGCGGTCTGGTAGACGAAGGGTTCGAGGTGATCGATCGGCCGCTCGCCCAGGGCCCGGGTCACGCGCAGGTAGGTTTCCTGCAACAGGTCCTCGGCGGTGCTGTGGTTGTTCACCATCCGCTGCAAGGTGCGTAGCAGAATCACCCGTTGGGTGAGAAAGACTTGGTTGAAGCGAGATTGGCTCACAGCGATACCGGACCGATTTGTAGTTAATGATAATGCGTATCATCAGCACAAATGGCAAGTGGCTGTTTCTCTGGGCCTCTACCGATCAAATGTGGGAGCGGCTTGCTCCCGATTACGGAATGTCAGTCAACACATGCATGACTGATACACCGCCATCGGGAGCAAGTCGAACCGTCGAGCCGCCCCTCCCACAAAAGATTATTCGGCGTTGCAGAGCGCCAGGCAGTTGTCCAGCATGCGGTTGGAGAAGCCCCACTCGTTGTCGTACCAGGCCAGCACTTTCAGCAGTTTGCCGCTGGACTTGGTGTGGTTGGCGTCGAAGATCGACGACAGCGGGTTGTGGTTGAAGTCACTGGAAACCAGCGGCAGGGTGTTGTAGCCGAGGATCTTCGAGTGCTGGCTGGCTTCCTTGAGCAGCGCGTTGACTTCCTCGGCGGTAGCGTCTTTCTTCAACTGCACGGTCAGGTCCACCAGCGATACGTTGATCACCGGCACCCGCACGGCCATGCCGGTCAGCTTGCCCGCCAGTTCCGGCAGCACCAGGCCGACCGCTTCGGCGGCGCCGGTCTTGCTCGGGATCATGTTCTGGGTGGCCGAGCGCGCGCGGTAGGGGTCGGTGTGGTAGACGTCGGTCAGGTTCTGGTCGTTGGTGTAGGCATGGATGGTGGTCATCAGGCCGCTCTCGATGCCCAGCTCGCGGTGCAGCACCTGGGCCACGGGTGCCAGGCAGTTGGTGGTGCAGGAAGCATTGGAGATGATCTGGTGGGATTGACGCAAAATGTCATGATTTACCCCGTAGACCACGGTGGCATCCGCGCCTTTGGCCGGGGCAGAGATGATCACCTTGCGCGCGCCGGCGCTAATATGGGCAGCAGCCTTGGCCCGGTCGGTGAACAGGCCGGTGCATTCGAACACCACGTCGATATTGTGCGCAGCCCAGGGCAGCTCGGCCGGGTTGCGAATGGCACTGACGGCGATCCGGTCACCATTGACGGTCAGGCTTTCCTGATCGTGTGCGACTTCTGCATCGAAAGTACCGTGGACGGTGTCGTATTTGAGCAGGTGGGCATTGATCGAGCTGTCGCCCAAGTCATTGATCGCGACGATCTGCAAATCCTGGCGATAGCCTTGGGTATACAGTGCGCGCAGGACATTGCGGCCGATACGGCCAAAACCATTGATTGCGATTCGAAGAGTCATTGAAGAGTGCCTGTCGTCGATTTGTTGTAAGAATTACAAGATTATTCGCATAAAAATAGAAAACAAGCCTTTTTAGTGGCAATATTTTGTTCAATCTACAACGAGTGACCTGAATCAACTGGTCCGATGATCCAAACGACTCTCTGCCATCCCATGTGCCGCGGGCGTTTGATCAGCATAGACACTCAGGTCGCCACATCCGTTAGCCTGGAGTTCTACACATGCATCCCCGCGTTCTTGAGGTCACCGATCGGCTTATCGCCCGCAGTCGTGCAACCCGTGAGGCTTACCTTGCGCTCATTCGCGGCGCCGCCAGCGACGGCCCGATGCGCGGCAAGCTGCAATGCGCCAACTTTGCCCACGGCGTGGCCGGTTGCGGCACCGAAGATAAAAATAGTCTGCGTATGATGAATGCCGCCAACGTGGCAATTGTTTCGTCATATAACGACATGCTCTCGGCGCACCAGCCGTATGAACATTTCCCGGACCAGATCAAAAAAGCCCTGCGCGAAGTCGGCTCGGTCGGCCAGTTCGCCGGCGGCACGCCCGCCATGTGCGACGGCGTGACCCAAGGCGAGCCGGGCATGGAGCTGAGCCTGCTCAGCCGTGAAGTCATCGCCATGTCCACGGCGGTAGCGCTGTCCCACAACATGTTCGACGCCGCGCTGATGTTGGGCATCTGCGACAAGATCGTCCCCGGCCTGATGATGGGCGCCCTGCGCTACGGCCATCTGCCGATGATCTTCGTTCCTGGCGGGCCAATGCCGTCGGGCATCTCCAACAAGCAGAAGGCCGACGTGCGCCAGCGCTACGCCGAAGGCAAGGCCAGCCGCGAAGAGCTGCTGGAGTCGGAGATGAAGTCCTACCACAGCCCCGGCACCTGCACCTTCTATGGCACCGCCAATACCAACCAGTTGCTGATGGAAGTGATGGGCCTGCATTTGCCCGGCGCCTCGTTCGTCAACCCGTACACGCCGCTGCGTGACGCGCTGACCCGCGAAGCCGCGCATCAGGTCACGCGCCTGACCAAGGCCAACGGCAACTTCACGCCGATCGGCGAGATCGTCGACGAAAAATCCATCGTCAATGCCATCGTTGCGCTCAACGCTACCGGTGGTTCCACCAACCACACCCTGCACATGCCGGCCATCGCCATGTCGGCGGGGATCATCCTGACCTGGCAGGACATGGCCGACCTCTCCGAGGTGGTGCCGACCCTGTCCCACGTCTATCCAAACGGCAAAGCCGACATCAACCACTTCCAGGCGGCGGGCGGCATGTCGTTCCTGATCCGCGAACTGCTCGAAGCCGGCCTGCTTCACGAAGACGTCAACACCGTGGCCGGCAAAGGCCTGAGCCGCTACATCCAGGAACCGTTCCTGGTCGACGGCGAACTGATCTGGCGCGACGGCCCGATCGAAAGCCTCGACGAAGCCATCCTGCGCCCGGTGGCCCGCGCGTTCTCGCCCGAAGGTGGCTTGCGCGTGATGCAAGGCAACCTCGGCCGTGGCGTGATGAAAGTCTCCGCCGTGGCCCCCGAGCACCAGGTCGTCGAAGCCCCAGCGGTGGTGTTCCAGGACCAGCAAGATCTGGCCGATGCGTTCAAGGCCGGTCAGTTGGAAAAAGACTTTGTCGCGGTGATGCGCTTCCAGGGGCCGCGCTCCAACGGCATGCCCGAATTGCACAAGATGACGCCGTTCCTCGGCGTGTTGCAGGACCGTGGCTTCAAAGTGGCGCTGGTAACGGACGGGCGCATGTCCGGCGCGTCGGGTAAGATCCCCGCCGCGATCCATGTCAACCCCGAAGCCCAGAGCGGCGGGCCGCTGGCACGGGTGCGCGATGGCGATATCATTCGTGTGGATGGCGTCAAAGGCACCTTGGAGCTTAAGGTGGACGCCGAAGAATTTGCAGCGCGCACACCTGCCACGGGCCTGTTGGGCAATAACGTGGGGGCCGGTCGCGAGCTGTTTGCATTTATGCGCTTGGCCGCAAGCTCCGCAGAGCAAGGCGCCAGCGCCTTTACCTGTGCCTTGGAGACGCTTAAGTGAAGCTTGCGCTGGTCGGTGATATTGGCGGTACCAACGCCCGGTTTGCGTTGTGGCGGGATCAGGCACTGCATTCGATCCGGGTGCAGGCCACCGCGGATCATAAAAGCCCTGAGGACGCGATCAAGGTCTACCTCAAGGAAGAAGGCCTGGCGATCGGCGACGTCGGCGCGGTGTGCCTGTCGGTGGCCGGGCCGGTGAGCGGTGATGAATTTAAATTCACCAACAACCACTGGCGCCTGAGTAAGACTGCGTTTTGCAACACCTTGCAGGTGGATGAACTGCTGCTGGTCAATGACTTCTCGGCCATGGCCCTGGGCATGACCCGCTTGAGGCCCGACGAATTCTGCGTGGTCTGCCCTGGCACGCCGGAACCGTTGCGCCCGGCGGTGGTGATCGGTCCGGGCACCGGCCTGGGCGTCGGCACCTTGCTCGACCTGGGCGGCGGCCGTTGGGCCGCGTTGCCGGGGGAGGGCGGCCATGTCGACCTGCCCCTGAGCAGCCCGCGGGAAGCCCAGCTGTGGCAGCACATTTACAATGAGATCGGCCATGTCAGCGCCGAAAGCGCCTTGAGTGGTGCAGGTTTGCCACGGGTGTATCGGGCGATCTGTGCGGTGGATGGTCACTCGCCGGTGCTGGATACGCCGGAAGCGATCACGGCGGCAGGCCTGGCCGGCGACCCGGTGGCGATGGAAGTGTTGAACCAGTTCAGTATCTGGCTGGGCCGCGTAGCCGGTAACAACGTCCTGACCACCGGCGCACGGGGCGGTGTGTATATCGTCGGCGGGGTGATCCCGCGGTTTGCCGACTTCTTTATCCACAGCGATTTTGCCAAGAGCTTCAGTGACAAAGGCTGCATGAGCGACTATTTCAAGGGCATTCCGGTATGGCTGGTGACGGCGCCGTATTCCGGGTTGACCGGGGCGGGTGTGGCGCTTGAACAGGCATTCGCCATGTAGGAGCGAGCTTGCTCGCGAAGAACGTTGACGATAACGAAGCGCATCAGGTGATACGCGGCAGCCTCAGGATTTTCGCGAGCAAGCTCGCTCCTACAACATGGCCATAACAACAAGGAGGACCCCGTGAGCGTAATCAGTAAATCGATTCTCCTCGTCGACGACGACCAGGAAATCCGCGAATTGCTGCAAACCTACCTCAGTCGCGCCGGTTTCCAGGTGCGTGGCGTGCCGGACGGTGCGGGGTTCCGTCAGGCGATGGACGAGGCGCCGTGCGACCTGGTCATCCTCGATGTGATGTTGCCGGACGAAGACGGCTTCAGCCTGTGTCGCTGGATTCGCCAGCACCCGCGCCAGGCGCAGGTGCCGATCATCATGCTCACCGCCAGTTCCGACGAAGCCGACCGTGTGATCGGCCTGGAGCTGGGCGCCGACGACTACATCGGCAAGCCTTTCAGCCCCCGCGAGTTGCAGGCGCGGATCAAGGCACTGTTGCGCCGCTGCCAGTTCGGCCAGGAGCGCGGCGGCAATGGCGACGTGTTGGCGTTCGATGAATGGCGCCTGGACACGATCAGCCACCGACTGTTTCACGTCGACGGTGAAGAGGTGATCCTCTCCGGGGCCGACTTTGCCCTGCTCAAGCTGTTTCTCGACCACCCGCAACAGATCCTCGACCGCGACACCATCGGCAACGCCACCCGTGGCCGCGACCTGATGCCGCTCGACCGGATCGTCGACATGGCCGTCAGCCGCCTGCGCCAACGTCTGCGCGACACGGAAAAACCGCCGAGGCTGATCCGCACCGTGCGCGGCAGCGGTTATCAACTGGCAGCCAGCGTGGTTGCCGGCAGTGTCCACTGAACACCTGAGCGAACGTCGCCGCCGCTTCCCGGTGCCGCGCTCGCTGCTCGGGCGCATGCTCCTGCTGACGCTGCTCGCGGTGCTGTTCGCCCAGGCGCTGTCCAGCGTGATCTGGGTCTCGCAATTGCGCGCCACCCAGCTCGAAGGCCTGGTCACCAGCGCCCGCAGCCTGGCGCATTCGATGACGGCCAGCGTGAGCTATTTCCGTTCGTTGCCGGTGGCTTATCGCCCGTTGGTCCTCGACCAATTGCGCAGCATGGGCGGCACACGGTTTGTGGTGACGCTCAACGACCGCCCGCTGGACATGGCGATCTTGCCGCAGACCCCGCGCAAGCAAGCGGTGCTCAAGGCGGTCGATGAAGTGTTGCGCCAGACCTTGGGCGCCGATGTGCATATCTCGGTGGAATTCGTCAGCGCCGAAGACCTGCGCATCTTCAATGCCGGGTTGAAACTCGATGAGCTGCCACGCTCCTGGGCGCATTACGCGCTGACCCTGGAACCGGTGAACCCGCCCGTGCTGGTCACCCAGATCCAACTCGCCCCCGGCGAATGGCTGTACATCGCCTCGCTGTTGCCCGAGCCGTACACCAGCCTCGAAGAACAAGGTCTGCCGTCGCAGCAAGTGTGGTTTATCGTGCTGACCAGCGGCTTTTTGCTGCTGTTCATCGGCCTGTTGGTCCACTGGCAGAGCCGGCCGCTCAAGCGCCTGGCGCGGGCGGCGCGGGACATGTCGCTGGGCGCCGACGTGGAGCCGGTGGCCGAAGGCGGCGGCAGTGAAGTGGTCGAAGTGGGGCGCGCCTTCAATGCCATGCGCGAGCGCATCAGCCGTTACCTCACCGAGCGCAGCCAGTTGTTCAGTGCAATTTCCCACGACTTGCGCACACCGATCACACGCCTGCGCCTGCGGGTTGAATTGCTTGAAGATGAAAACCTGCAAACCAAATTCGGCCGCGACCTGGACGAGTTGGAGTTGCTGGTCAAAGGTGCGCTGCAATGCGTGAAAGACACCGACATCCACGAAAACATCGAGCCGGTGGACCTCAACCATGTGCTCGACTGTCTGGTGGAACCGTACCTGGCGCCCAACGGCAACGGCCGCGTGACCCAGCATGGGCGCGCGTTGGCGCCGTACCCGGGCAAGCCGCTGGCGCTCAAGCGCTGCATCGGCAACCTGATCGACAACGCATTGAAATACGGGCAGAACGCCCATTTGCATATCGAGGACGATGGCGCGGAGTTCATCCTGCACGTCGACGACGAAGGCCCCGGCGTGCCGGAACAGCGCCTGGAGCAAGTCTTCGAACCGCACTTCCGCCTCGCTGGCCAGCAGCAGGGCTACGGCCTGGGCCTGGGCATCGCGCGCAACATAGCGCACAGCCATGGCGGCGAAGTGAGTTTGCAGAATTTGCGCGAGGGTGGTTTGCGGGTCACCTTGCAACTGCCCCGCACCCTCGACTAAGCAGCGCCGCCGATCAAATGTGGGAGGGGCGCTGAATCACACGCTCTGACGCAACCTGGCCAAATCCCGCAGTGGCGGCGCACCAAACAGCCGGCTGTATTCGCGGCTGAACTGCGACGGGCTTTCATACCCCACCCGATACCCCGCCGCGGAGGCTTCCAGCCCTTCGGCAAGCATCAGCCGCCGCGCCTCCTGCAAGCGCAACTGCTTCTGGTATTGCAGCGGGCTCATCGCGGTGATGGCCTTGAAGCGGTGGTGCAAGGTCGAGACGCTCAGGTTCACTTCCCTGGCCAGGTCATCGATGCGCAGCGGTTGTTCGTAGTTGCCATTGAGCCATTTGATCGCCTGGCTGACCCGATGACTCTGACTGTTGGCTACGGCAATTTCATACAGCCGATAGCCCTGCGGCCCACGTAACAAGCGGTAGAGAATTTCACGGTTGATCAACGGCGCCAGCATGGCGATGTCTTTGGGCGAATCGAGCAAGCGCGTCAAGCGCAGTACGGCGTCGAGCAGTTGGTTGTCGAGGCGGTCGACGTACATCCCACGCGCAGTCGGGCGCGATGGCACGCCCATCGGTCCGGCTTCTGCGATCAGGGCGGTGAGCTGCGCCGGGTCGATGTTGATGCGGATCGACAGGTTCGGGTCTTGCGCGGTGGCATCGATGATCCGCCCGGCCACGGGCATCGACACCGAAAACACCAGGTAATTGAGCGGGTCATAGGCGAAGATTTCATCGGCCAGGCGCACTTCCTTGCGGCCATTGGCCAGGATGCACAAGGCGGGCTCCACCAGCACCGGGCTGAAGTCGCGCGGGGTGTTGTGGCGGTTCAGGAACAGTGACGTGATCGCCGTACCGTAGGAGCCGTCTTCCCAGGTATGCCGACGCACGATGCTGGCCAGTTCGGCGCGCTGTTTTTCCATCTCGGCATCGAGGGGCACGGGCTTAGGTTCGGGCGACGACATAGGGCGTCCTCTGCAGGCTTCTTTGATGGGCTCAGCTTAGCGGTGGCGGTGCAAACCGTGTTATGTCGATTCTGCTCGATCCTTGCCTGATCCTGCGAAGCTGCGTGAATCAGGCAAGCGCGGCGGTTGTCACGTCCCTGAAACAAGGCGTTTGCCGGTGGAATAAAACCGGCGGGCAATCGTCCTGTCTACGCTTTTCGCAGGATTGTGCAATAAGCCGGCAGGAATCGACTAACCGCGCCTCGACCCGCGCCGTTATCTTTGATCCTGTGGCAACACACCCTCACAGTGTTTGCCGAGCATCACTTCTCAACGGGAGAGTCGAACATGTCCACCCCCATTCCCGCGAGCCATATGGCCTTTATCCGCGCCCGTAGCGGCTGCAGCACCGAACTCGGTGCTCGTTTGAGCAGTTTGATCGAACCGGGCCGTCAGGCTCAGGGTTGCCTGCAATTTTCGTTGCAGCATTCCCAGGTCGACCCCGATGTCTGGCTGGTCTCGGGCCTCTGGAGCAGCGAGCAGGCGATGAGTGCCTACTTCAACTCGCCAGCCCTGATGATCTTCACCGAGCTGTTGAACGACGCAGTCGTGCGCAGCATGGACTTCCAGACCTTCACCGATGCATCCGCCGCCAGTGCTTACGGCGAGTACCTGCAACTCGCCGGTTAGGGTTTAGAATGGCCGACTTTCCATTGGCCAGGACCTGCAACATGGCACGTAAACAATTTGCCCACCACGAAGCCGTTTCCGCCGTAGTACCGGGCGAAGGAGGCTACAGCGCCGCCGTCGCCGTCAAGGCACTCGATGGCATGGGCGCACCGCAGTTTCACAAGATCCTGGATGGACAGAAGTTCAAGACGGCATCCGATGCCGATGATGCGGCGACGCTGCACCTTGAGTTGTTGACCGACGTCGACGCAGAAGGTCAGTTGACCTGGGCGACTGCCACAAACTAACGCACGCCGCTGATCTAATGTGGGAGGGGGCTTGCCCCCGATGGAGGTGTGTCAGTCAGCCTATCTGTAGCTGAAACACCGCTATCGGGGGCAAGCCCCCTCCCACATTTTTATTGCATTGCATTGCAGTCAGGCTTGGGTGACGCCTGGGCGATACATTTTGAACAGCGCCTCGGGGCCCAGTTGGAAGTAATCCGCCGGGCCGCCGCCACGCAGGATCGGCTCGGCGGCGGCGGTGTCGTAGATCCCATCCTTGAGCAGCCACTTGGCAATATGCACCGCGACCACCTCGCCCAGCACCAGCCAGCTGGGTACCAGCACATGGTCGGCGCGCTGCAGCTGAATGATCTGCGTGACTTTGCACTCGAACGCCACCGGGCTCTCGCCCACCCGCGGCACGCCGACGATCTTCGAGGCCACCGGCGTCAGGCCGGACAACTCGAACTCATTCACCTGCGGCGGCACGGCGGCACAGCTCTGGTTCATCTGCTCGGCCAACGGACGGGTGGCCAGGTTCCACACAAACTCGCCGGTCTGTTCGATGTTGTTCAGGCTGTCTTTGCGCCCGACACTGGAAAACCCGATGATCGGCGGAATGTAGTTGAACGCATTGAAGAAACTGTAGGGCGCCAGGTTCAGGTGGCCCTCACTGTCGTGGGACGAAATCCAACCGATCGGTCGCGGGCCGACGATGGCGTTGAACGGGTCATGGGGCAGGCCGTGGCCCTTGGCGGGTTCGTAGTAGTAGCTGTCGTCAGACATGGCTGGGGTTCCTGCTGCGCTTCTCTGGGAGGCCGTCATAGTGCAAGCCATGGCGGCGAATTTCCATCGACCCTATGGAATTTTCATTCAGCGCCCACCTATTTTTCACAGCGTCCCGTTCAGTCTGCGCGCGCGGTCGACACCCCCTATAAGTCGGCCCATTGATAGATTGAGCTTCGGAGCCTTCCACTGCATGAACAAACTTCCTCAGATCACCCTGGCGTTCTGGGTCATGAAAATCTGCGCAACCACCCTGGGCGAAACCGCCGGGGATTTGCTGTCGATGACCCTTAACGTCGGTTACGCCATCAGCTCGATGATCCTGATCAGCGTGTTCCTGGTCACCCTGGTGACGCAACTCTGGTCGAAAGCCTACAACCCGGTGCTGTACTGGATCGTGATCCTGTCCACCAGCACCGCCGGCACCACCATGTCCGACTTCATGGACCGCAGCCTCGGCCTGGGCTACGCCACGGGGTCGATGATCCTGATCGTGATCCTGATGATCATCTTCGCGTTATGGCACCTCAGCGGTGATTCGCTGAACGTGAACAAGGTGCAGACCTTTCGCGGCGAGTTGTTCTACTGGATGGCGATCCTGTTCTCCAACACCTTGGGCACCGCCCTCGGCGACTTCCTTGCCGACGATTCCGGGCTCGGCTTCGCTGGTGGCGCGTTGTTGATCGGCTCGACCATCGCAGTGGTGGTGGCGCTCAAGTACTTCACACGGATCTCGTCGGTGTTGCTGTTCTGGGTGGCGTTCGTGTTGACCCGGCCGTTTGGTGCGACCCTGGGCGACTTCCTGACCAAGCCCCATGCCAAGGGCGGGCTGGACTTCGGCACCATCGGTTCGTCGGCGGTGTTGGCGGCGGTGCTGGTGGTGATGATTATCGGGGCGTCGTATGCGCAGCGGCGCTATGTGCGGCGCGAAGTGGCAGAGTTGTCCTGATTCCACATGTGAGAGGGGGCTTGCTCCCGATGGCGGTGGGTCAGCTTGAGACAAGTTGACTGATACACCGCGATCGGGAGCAAGCCCCCTCCCACATTCGTGACTGCGTTCAGCGGTTAGTTCGTGGTGATCCGCGAGTGCTTGCGGGTGTCTTTCATGGTCACGTAGACCACCAACGACACCGCGATACATGCGGTCACGTACCAGTAGTAGCCGGTTTCCATGCCGATGCTCTTGAACCACAGCGCGATGTATTCAGCGGTGCCGCCGAAGATCGATACGGTCAGCGCATACGGCAGGCCCACGCCCAGCGCGCGGATTTCGGTGGGGAACAGCTCAGCCTTCACCACCGCGTTGATCGAGGTGTAGCCGCTGACGATGATCAGCGCCGCCATGATCAGGAAGAACGCGCCCCACCAGGTCTGGATGGTGTGCAAGGTGGTCAGGATCGGCACGGTGAACAGCGTGCCGAGGATGCCGAAGGCGATCAGGATCGGACGGCGGCCGACTTTGTCCGACAGCGCGCCGACCAGGGGTTGCAGGCACATGAACAGAAACAGCGTCGCCGCCGAGATGGTGGTGGAGTCGGAAATGCTCATGCCGACGGTGTTCACCAGGTACTTCTGCATGTAGGTGGTGTAGGTGTAGAAGGCCAAGGTGCCGCCCATGGTCAGGCCGACCACGGTCATCAGTTCCTTGGGGTGGCGCATCAAGGTACGCATTGCGCTTTCCTTGGCTTTTTCCTTCTTGGTGAACGACTCGGTTTCTTCCATGCCGCGACGCAGGTACAGCGCGACCACTGCACACAGGGCGCCGATGGCGAACGGGATACGCCAGCCCCAATCGTATAGTTGCTCGGTGGTGAGCACTTGTTGCAGCACGATCAGCACCGCCAGGGCTATGAGCTGGCCGGAGATCAGGGTCACGTACTGGAAGCTGGAGAAGAAACCGCGACGCTCCTTGGTCGCCATTTCACTCAGGTAAGTGGCCGAGGTGCCGTATTCGCCACCCACCGACAAGCCTTGCAGCAGACGGGCGAACACCAGCAGGATCGGTGCGCCGACGCCGATGGTTTCATAACCCGGGCTCAGGGCGATGATCAGCGAGCCGAAGCACATCAGCAGCACCGAGGCCATCAACGCGGCCTTGCGACCGGCACGGTCGGCATACAGGCCCATCAGCCAGCCGCCGATCGGGCGCATCAGGAAGCCCACGGCGAAGATCGCAGCGGTGTTGAGCAGTTGGGCGGTGGTGTCGCCTTTCGGGAAGAAGGCTTTGGCGAAGTACAGCGAGAACGCCGCGTAGACGTACCAGTCGTACCACTCGACCATGTTGCCGACCGATCCGCTGAAGATCGATTTGATGCGGCTGGTGGTGGTGCGTTCTTTCGCCGGCGCAGCCGCCGACCCCAGAGGCAAAGTATTGGAGTTATCCATTGAAGGAACCTTCAGATAGTTGTTTTTATGGAGCGTGCCTGAGCACAGCCTGACTGGGGCTATAGCAGGAGCTGTGCCAGGTGGGGGAAGGCCCGATCTAGAAGGGTTTGCAGCTTTTTTTGAGCGGAAAGCCGCCGATGGTTCTGGGGTGGGTGAGCGGAAATCCGCTTATGACGTGCCTGCGATGGCGTCTTTGAAAACACCACAAAGAACGCCCTAGAGAAACATCTCGCGCACCAACCCATGCCGCTGCATTTTCTCGTTGAAGGTGCGCCGGGGCAGTTGCAGCTCGGCCAGTACCGCCTTGATATCGCCTTTGTGTCGGGTCAGTGCGGCTTTCAGGCAGTGGGCCTCGAAGGCTTCTTGTTGCGCCGCCAATGATTGCCCGGCCTCGATGCCTTCGGGCTCCGGTTCGCCCAGCCCCAGCACCTGGCGTTCGGCGACGTTGGCCAGTTCGCGCACGTTGCCCGGCCAGTCATGGCTGAGCAGGCGCCCCAGTTGCGCGCCACTCAGCGGTTCAACGCTGCGGCCCAGGCGTTCGGCGGCGCTTTGCGCAAAGTGATCGAACAGCAGCGGTATATCTTCACGGCGCTCGCGCAGGGGCGGCAGGCGCAGTTGTGCGACGTTCAGCCGATAGGCCAGGTCTTCGCGAAAACGTCCGGCGCGGGCTTCTTCCAACAGGTCCGGTTTGGTCGCAGCGATGATGCGCAGATCGACGTGGATGCTCTGATTGGAGCCCAGGCGCTCTAACTTCTGCTCCTGCAACACCCGCAGCAATTTGACTTGCTGGGCCAGGGGCATGCTTTCGATTTCATCCAGAAACAGCGTGCCGCCGTGGGCGTATTCCAGCTTGCCAATACGCTTACCCTGAGCCCCCGTAAACGCGCCGCTCTCGTGGCCGAACAGCTCGGCTTCAAACAGCTGCTCGGGGATTGCCGCGCAATTGAGCGCGACAAAGGCTTTCTTCGCCCGCGGGCCGAAGTCGTGCAGGCAGCGGGCGACCAGTTCCTTGCCGCTGCCGGTCTCGCCGCGGATCAGCACATTGACCGGTAGCGTCGCCAGGTCGAGCACCTGGCGGCGCAGGTTCTGCATGCTGCGGGACACGCCCAGCAGGCTGTTTTCCAGTTGCGTCCGATGATCGGCTTGTTGATGCAGGCGGCGGTTTTCCAGGATCAGCCCACGTTTATCGAGGGCGCGACGCAGGCTGTTGAGCAGGGCTTCGGGGCTGAAGGGTTTTTCCAGGAAGTCGTAGGCCCCGTCGCGCATGGCCTCGACGGCCATCGGCACATCGCCATGGCCGGTCAGCAGGATCACCGGTAAGTCGGCGTCGCGCCGCCGCACTTCGGCCAGCAGTTCCAGGCCGCTGAGGCCGGGCATACGCACGTCGCTCAACACCACCCCGGGAAAGTCCTTGGGCAGTTGCGCCAGGCAGGCCTCGGCGCGACTGAACAATTGCACGTCAAATCCCGACAGGCTCAACCATTGCTCAACGGCTGTGCGAATGCTGGCTTCGTCATCGACCACAATCACCGCATTCAACATAGCTCCGGCGTCTCCAGCGCGATAGGCAGGGTCAGGGTAAACACCGCGCCGTCGCCACGGTTAGCGACGCACAGGCGTCCACCCAGTTCATGCACGATAGCGTAGGACACCGCCAGCCCCAAGCCGAGTCCATCACCCACGGGCTTGGTGGTGAAGAACGGGTCGAACACGCTGTTCAGGTGTTCTTCGGCGATGCCGCCGCCGCTGTCGCTGACGGTCAGTTGCCACAGTTGCTCATCGGCGTGCAGGCGGATTTCCAGGCGTTTGCGCGGCTTGTTGGCCATGGCGTCGAGGGCATTGCGCAACAGGTTGATCAGTACCTGTTCCAGGCGGATCGCGTCGCCACGGACCCAGGCGGGGCGGGTCAGGTCCAGCACGGTGCCGATGCCTTCATCGCGCAGGCGTGCGTCGAGCAGTTGCAGGGCCTGGTCGACCACACTGGCAAGGTCCAGGCGCTCGCGCAGGCCGCTGGGGCTTTTGCGGGCGAAGGTCTTGAGGTGGCCGGTCAGCGCGGCCATGCGGGTGAGCATGTCGTCCAGTGGTGTGAGCGCCTTGTAGGCATCTTCCACGCGGCCATGGTCGAGCAGCAGGCGCAGGGTCGCCAATTGCATGCGCTGTGCGGTCAGCGGCTGGTTGATTTCATGGGCGAGTGCGGCAGACATCTGCCCCAGCGCCGCCAGCTTGGCCGATTGCACCAAACCATCCTGGGCCGTGCGCAGGGCCTGGGTGCGCTCCTCGACAAGCTGTTCGAGCTCTTCGCGGCTGCGCTGGCGCATGCGGGCCAGGCGCCAGCGCTGGGTCAGGAACAGCACCAGGAACACCAGCGCCAGCCATGAACCGGCGGCGGCGAGGCCGGCGTTGCGTTGGTCTTCGAAGGCGAACTGGGGTTTGCGCAGCAGGTGCAAGGTCCAGCCTTCGCCCTTCAGCGGCAGGGATTCCCAGATGTACCGGGCGTTGCCGTCGGGGCCGTTGACGCGCATCAGGTGGCTGTTTTCGTCGAAACGTTGCAGGGTCTGGGTCTCCAGCGATTGCAGCTGTTTCTTGTCGTACTGGCGGGTGGCCGTGAGTTCGGCGAGGTCGCTGGCCGACAGCGGGCGCAGGTTGCGATAACGCCAGCCCGGCTGGTTGGCGATAAACACAATGCCGCGTGCATCGCTGACCAGCAGTAGGTCGTTGCCCTGGGCCCATTCGCGCTCGAGTTCGGGGAACTCCAGTTTGACCACCATCGCGCCGAGGAACTGCTCGTGTTCATCGAGCACCGCGCTGGATAGGAAATACCCCGGCACGCCGGTGGTCACCCCGACCGCATAAAAGCGCCCGGTGCCCTGGCTCAGGGTCTGCCTGAAATAAGGCCGGAACGCATAATTGTGCCCGACGTAACTGCTCGGCAGCTTCCAGTTGCTCGCGGCCACGGCCAGGCCGGTGCGGTCCATCAGTTCCAATGTGGAGGACTGCGCGGCGTTGTTGATACGTTCCAGTTTACGGTTGAGCAGGTCCTGGGTCGCGGCATCCAGCGGGCCTTTCAACGCGCTGATCATTTCCGAATCCAGTGCCAGCACGGCGGGCAGGGCGCGGTAGCGTTCGATCAGGGTGTGCAGCGAGTTGGCGTACAGCGCTAATTGCTGATTGGCACGGGCGGCATCGTCCACCAGGGCCTGGCGTTCAGCGTGGCGGGTGGCCAAGGCAGCGGCCAGCACCGCACCGGCGATGATCAACAGGGAGTAGAAGGTCAGGCGCAGGGGGCGAGGGATCGCGATCATACGGAGATGAACAGCTGCAATTAGGGGGGAGCACCATAGCATGCGCGATAAAAAAGGCGACTGGGCTGTGTAGCCGCAGTCGCCTTTATCGGTGCGAAGAAGCGCTTACTGCACTTCTACCGCCAGGCTTTCACTGATCTTTTTCTGCCAGATGGCAGGACCGGTGATGTGGACGGATTCGCCTTTGCTGTCCACCGCAACGGTGACCGGCATGTCTTTCACTTCGAACTCGTAGATCGCTTCCATGCCCAGTTCGGCGAAAGCCACCACGCGCGACTTCTTGATGGCTTGCGCCACCAGGTAAGCAGCACCGCCTACGGCCATCAGGTACACGGCCTTGTAGTCCTTGATCGCTTCGATGGCGGTCGGGCCGCGCTCGGATTTGCCGATCATGCCCAGCAGGCCGGTTTGTTCGAGGATCTGACGGGTGAACTTGTCCATCCGCGTCGCGGTGGTCGGGCCGGCAGGGCCAACCACTTCGTCGCGCACCGGATCAACCGGGCCGACGTAGTAGATGAAGCGACCCTTGAGGTCCACCGGCAGGGTTTCGCCCCTGTTCAGCATCTCGACCATGCGCTTGTGCGCCGCGTCGCGACCGGTCAGCATCTTGCCGTTGAGCAACACGGTTTCGCCCGGCTTCCAGCTCTGCACGTCTTCCGGGGTCAGGGTGTCGAGGTTGACGCGACGGGCCGACGGGCCGGCTTCCCAGACGATTTCCGGGTAGGCGTCCAGCGGTGGCGCTTCCAGCGATGCCGGGCCCGAACCGTCGAGCACGAAGTGCGCGTGACGGGTGGCGGCGCAGTTGGGGATCATGCACACCGGCAGGGAGGCGGCGTGGGTCGGGTAATCCATGATCTTCACGTCGAGCACGGTGGTCAGGCCACCCAGGCCCTGGGCGCCGATGCCCAGTTGGTTGACCTTCTCGAACAGCTCCAGGCGCATCTCTTCGATACGGTTGGAAGGGCCACGCTTTTTCAGCTCGTGGATGTCGATGGATTCCATCAACACTTCCTTGGCCATCACGGCGGCTTTCTCGGCGGTGCCGCCGATGCCGATGCCGAGCATGCCCGGTGGGCACCAGCCGGCGCCCATGGTCGGAACGGTCTTGAGCACCCAGTCGACGATCGAGTCGGACGGGTTGAGCATGGCCATTTTCGACTTGTTCTCGGAACCACCGCCCTTGGCGGCCACGTCCACTTCCACGGTGTTACCCGGGACGATGGAGTAGTGGATCACCGCCGGGGTGTTGTCCTTGGTGTTTTTACGCGCGCCCGCCGGGTCGGCGAGGATCGAAGCACGCAGGACGTTTTCCGGCAGGTTGTAGGCGCGACGCACGCCTTCGTTGATCATGTCGTCCAGGCCCATGGTGGCGCCGTCCCAGCGCACGTCCATGCCTACGCGCACGAACACGGTGACGATACCGGTGTCCTGGCAGATCGGGCGGTGGCCGGTGGCACACATGCGCGAGTTGATCAGGATCTGGGCGATGGAGTCACGGGCTGCCGGCGATTCTTCGCGCAGGTAGGCTTCGTGCATTGCCTGGATGAAGTCAACGGGGTGGTAGTAGGAAATGAATTGCAGGGCGTCGGCAACGCTCTGAATCAGGTCGTCTTGCTTGATCACGGTCATGAGTCGCGCTCCTCTATAAGGGAACATTCAATAAAGGTGGCTTCAGTGGGGTGTATCGGTCGGCTGAAACCACCTTTCCAAGGCACGCCGAGTGATGCTGGCGCGACGCTAAAAAGGCGCGGCAGTATAACCCGGCACGGTGGCCGATACACCCGACTATGGTCAAACTCTGCCGGGCGTGATTCCCTGTGTAGGCTTTTTTGATCCGAGACCTTGTATGCCTGAACTGTACGTCGGCGAACGCCACTGGTCGGTCTCCACCGGCAGCAACCTGTTGGATGCCCTGAACCAGGCCGGCGTTGCCGTGCCCTACAGTTGCCGCGCCGGCAGTTGCCATGCGTGCCTGGTGCATTGCCGGGGCGAGGTCGAAGATCAGCAGCCCGACGCCCTCAGCCCGGCGCAACGCGAGAGCGGCTGGCGCCTGGCCTGCCAGTGCCGGGTGGTGGCGGACCTGCACGTCGAAGCGTTTGACCCGAGCCGTGACGGCGTGCCGGCCGCGGTGGTCGGCGTGGAGTGGTTGAGCACGCATGTGCTGCGCCTGCGCCTGCAACCGGAGCGCGGCCTGCGCTACCGGGCCGGGCAGCATCTGGTGTTGTGGGCGGGGCCGGTGGCGCGCCCGTATTCCTTGGCCAGCCTGCCCGAGGAAGATCCGTTCCTGGAGTTTCATCTCGACTGCCGTCAGCCCGGCGCGTTCAGCGATGCCGCTCGACAGTTGCGCGTCGGTGACCATCTGCGCCTGGGCGAACTGCGCGGCGGCGCTTTGCAGTACGACCCCGACTGGCAAACCCGGCCGCTGTGGCTGTTGGCGTCCGGCACCGGCCTGGGCCCGTTGTGGGGCGTGTTGCGTGAGGCGTTGCGCCAGGACCACCAAGGCGCGATCCGCGTGATTCACCTGGCCCACGATGCCAGCGGTCACTACTTGGCCGAGCCCCTGGCAGCGCTGGCCGAGCGCCATCCGAACCTGACGGTGGAGCTGTGGACGGCGGCGCAGTTGACCCCGGCCTTGGCGCAACTGCGGCTGGTTTCCCGGCAAACACTGGCCTTGCTCTGCGGGCATCCGGCCAGCGTCGAGGCGTTCTCCAAGCGCCTGTTCCTGGCAGGGCTGCCGCGCAATCAACTGTTGGCTGATGTGTTCCTGTCCAGGTCGATCAGCGGGTGCTGATGACGTTTCCACAGGCAAGCCCATCACTGTGAGCCGCAAAGCAAAAAGCCCCGCCATTCACAGGGCGGGGCTTTGTTTTTTCAGCAGATTACTCAGACCATTGGGTCGCCAACGTGCAGGATCTTCATGCCGTTGGTGCCGCCGATGGTGTGGTAGCTGTCGCCCTTGGTCAGGATGACCCAGTCGCCTTTCTCCACCACGCCACGCTTGAGCAGTTCGTCGATGGCAGCCTGGCTGACTTGCTCAGGCGGCAACGACGCCGGGTCGAACGGTACGGTGTAGACACCACGGAACAACGCCGCGCGGGCCTGGGTTTCGCGGTGCGGGGAGAACGCGTAGATCGGTACCGAGGAACGGATACGCGACATGATCAACGGCGTGTAGCCACTTTCGGTCAGGGCGATGATCGCTTTGACGCCAGGGAAGTGGTTGGCGGTGTACATGGCGGCCAGGGCGATGCTCTGGTCGCAGCTTTCGAACACTTTGCCGATGCGGTGGCTGGAGGTCTTGCTGGTCGGGTGCTTTTCGGCACCGATGCAGATACGCGCCATGGCCTGGACGGCTTCCAGCGGGTACGGGCCAGCGGCACTTTCAGCCGAGAGCATCACGGCGTCGGTGTAGTCGAGCACGGCGTTGGCCACGTCGGACACTTCGGCGCGGGTCGGCATCGGGTTCTGGATCATCGACTCCATCATCTGGGTCGCCACGATCACCGCTTTATTGTGGCGGCGTGCGTGCAGGATGATTTTTTTCTGGATACCGATCAGCTCGGCATCACCGATTTCCACGCCCAGGTCGCCACGGGCAACCATCACCGCGTCGGACGCCTTGATCAGGCCGTCGAGGGTTTCGTCATCGGCCACGGCTTCGGCGCGTTCGATCTTCGCCACCAGCCAGGCAGTACCACCGGCTTCGTCGCGCAGTTTGCGCGCGTATTCCATGTCGGCAGCGTCGCGTGGGAAGGACACCGCGAGGTAGTCCACTTCCATTTCGGCGGCGAGCTTGATGTCGGCCTTGTCTTTTTCAGTCAGGGCCGGCGCCGTCAGGCCGCCACCGCGACGGTTGATACCTTTGTGATCCGACAGCGGGCCGCCGATGAGCACGGTGCAGTTCAGTTCGGTAACGCTGGCGGTGTCGACTCGCATGACCACGCGACCGTCGTCCAGCAGCAGTTCGTCGCCGACGCCGCAATCCTTGACCAGGTCCGGGTAGTCGATACCCACGACGTGCTGGTTGCCGTCGGTCAGCGGGTGGCTGGTGGAGAAGGTGAACGTGTCACCGATCTTCAGCTCGATCCGTTTGTCGGTGAATCTGGCGATGCGGATTTTCGGGCCTTGCAGGTCACCCAGCAATGCGACGAAGCGACCGTGTTTGGCGGCCAGGTCACGCACCAGCTTGGCGCGAGCCTTGTGCTCGTCCGGGGTGCCGTGGGAGAAGTTCAGACGGGCAACGTCCAAACCAGCCAGAATCAGCTGTTCGAGGACTTCCGGCGAGTTACTGGCCGGGCCAAGGGTGGCGACGATTTTGGTACGACGGACGGACATGCACAGACTCCTGAGTTCAAGCGCTGAGGAAGGCTACTATGCTCTTTGGTTGTAGTCATTGTTCGTTTGCACTACTTATCGGCGATTCGCTTTTCGCTCCGGTTGAATAGCTGAACAACCTTGAAGATTTTTGACGAGGGGTCGATACACTGCACAAGACAGGAGAACCCTCATGCGAATTTTGCTCATTGCTGCCCTGGCCGTCAGTGTTGTCGGCTGTACCCGCTGGTCGATGGACCACCATTTGAACAACGCCTACCGTGCGTATGGGGTTGGTGACTGCGAGCGCGTGACCCTGGAATTGTCCCAGGTCGACCGGGAAAGTCGCACCCGGCGCTATGTGCAGCCGGAGGTCTCGATGTTGCGCGGGCAGTGCCTGGAGCGACAGAAGTTGTTCGTCGACGCGGTGCAAACCTATCAGTTCATCATCAACCAGTACCCGTCCAGCGAGTACGCCTACCGGGCCCGTGCGCGTCTCGACACCCTGCAACAACTGGGGCACTACTCCGGCGCGAGCGTTGCGCAGCCACGTCCGGCGTCGTTGTGATGCTATTTGTCGTTGCGTAGCTGGCCCGTTGCCAGTCTTAGGCTATTCTTTGAATGTCCGTTTGTACAAGTTTGTGTCCAAACGGATGGAACACTTGGGATTGGCAGGCTGTAGAGTGGCAAAGCGCTAGCTGTTGTCGCACCGATCTCCAGGGAGAGCGGGGGTGTTTGGCCCGTTCCGAATCACTGGCGTGGCCAGAGTTATGGCCAATGGATGGCGATATCATCATGTTTACCGACCGACGAATTGAGCGGCATCAATTGTCTTGTTTCCTGCAAGTGTTCAACCGGCTTACGGATAAGCCCATTGGTTACTTGGGTAACGTATCCGCAGAAGGACTGATGTTGATCAGTCAATTGCCGATGATGGTCGACGTGGCGTTCGAGCTGCGCTTGAAGATTCCCACGGTCGACGGTGATTTCCAGGCAGTTGATTTCACCGCGACCTGTTTATGGAGTCACGAGGACATCAATCCCCAGCATTACGACTCGGGTTTCAGCGTGGCTGAGGCGCCTGTCGAATACGGCCAACTGATCAATGCCTTGCTGCAGTATTTCAGCTTTGACCCCTTACAGGCGTCCGCTTAGACATAGCGCGCAGTCGCCCCGGCTTGGGTGTAGCGACCCAAGCCGGGGTGTGCGCTGTTTTCACAGAACGCCGGCTTTTTTCCAGCCCAGGTAACGTGTCACCAGAGCGGCGCCCAACTCCGAGGGGCGCGTATCCAGTACCGACAACCCATGGGCGTTCAGGCGGTCATGCAGTTCGTCGCGTTGATTGAGGTAGTCGACGGTGCCGCTGTAGGCCAGCGCTTCGGGCAGGGTTTGCACCGGCGAAAGGCGCAGTTGGTCGAGTACTTCTTCGCGCAGGCTGGCGACCAGTACCCGGTGTTGCCGGCTGATGCGTTTGACCGCGGTCAGCAGTGCCTCATCGTCCTCATCCCGCAGGTTACTCACCACGATCACCAGCGCCCGGCGTTTCTGCCGAGCCAGCAACTGGTTGGCCGCGGCTTCGTAGTCGGCCGCGCGTCGCGTGGTGTCGAGGTCGTAGACGGTGTTGAGCAACAGATTCAACTGCCCGGTGCCCTTGACGGGCGCCAGGTAGCGCGGCTGGTCGCAGGCAAAGGTGCATAGGCCGACGGCATCGCCCTGGCGCAAGGCAACATAACTGAGCAGCAGGCAGGCATTGAGCGCGTGATCGAAGTGGGACAGCTCTGCGTCCTGGCTGCGCATGCGCCGACCACAATCGAGCATGAACACGATCTGCTGGTCGCGTTCGTCCTGGTATTCCCGGGCGATCGGCGTGCGTTGGCGTGCGGTGGCTTTCCAGTCGATCTGCCGCAGGCTGTCGCCCTCGCGAAACTCGCGCAGTTGATGAAACTCCAGCCCCAACCCCCGGCGCTGGCGTTGACGCACGCCCAACTGGCTCAGCCAGTTATCCACACCCAAGAGCTGCGCGCCATACAGGCGGGCGAAATCCGGATAGACCCGGGTGGCATCGCTGACCTCAATAAAGCGCCGTGCGGACCACAACCCCAAGGGGCTGGGCAGGTGCAGCTCGCAGCGACTGAAACTGAAGTGCCCACGCCGCAGGGGGCGCAGCCGATAGCCCAGTTCGCTGCGTTCGCCGGGGCGCAGTTCGATCGACTGCGGCATGTGTTCCAGGCTCAGGCCGTCGGGGACGTGATCGAACACCTGCACCGTCAGCGGTTGTGGGTAATCGTGTTCAAGCGTCAGGCGTACTTCGCCCCAGCGTCCCAATGCCAGGCTGCCGGGCATCTGCCGTTGTACTCGCGCGGACGGACGACGGCGCAGGCGCATCGCGTCCAATAGCGCCAGCAACAACAGCGCCAGCAGCAGACCCCAGGCCACCGAATGCAGGCTGTCGGGCACCGGGAGCTGCAACGCCTGTGCGGCGCCCAGCAATATATTCAGGCCCAGCAGCACGCCGAGCCAGATCAACAGCAGACGGGTCGGCTTCATGGATGGGTCATTGCCGAGGTGCCGAAATCTGGTCCAGCAGTTGCTGGAGGACCTGGTCCACTTCCAGTCCGTCGATATCCAGCTCGGGGGCGATGCGAACGCGATGACGCAGCACCGCCAGGGCGCAGCCCTTGATGTCGTCCGGGGTGACGAACTCGCCCCCGCGCAGCAAGGCGCGGGCACGGGCGCCGCGCACCAGGGCAATGGATGCGCGTGGGCCGGCACCGATGGTCAGCCCCGGCCAACTGCGGGTGGCCCGTGCCAGGCGCACGGCGTAGTCGAGCACTTGCTCGTCCAGCGCCAGTTCGCTGGCGATCTGTTGCAGTTGCAACACGTCCTCGGCTTGCAGCACGGTGCGCAGGGGTTGTACGTCGAGCATGTCGGCCCGGGATGAGCGCGTGACTTCGCGCACCATCTCCAGCTCTTGTTGGGAGTCGGGGTAGTCCATCCGCACCTTGAGCATGAAACGGTCCAGTTCGGCCTCGGGCAGCGGGTAGGTGCCTTCCTGCTCGATGGGGTTCTGGGTGGCCAGCACCATGAACGGTTGGCCGATGGGCAGCGCTTCGCCCTCAAGGGTCACTTGGCGCTCCTGCATGGCCTCGAGCAAGGCGGCCTGGGTCTTGGCCGGCGCGCGGTTGATCTCGTCGGCCAGCAACAGGTGGGTAAACAACGGCCCCTTGCGCAGCTTGAACTGCTCGGTGTGCAGGTCGTACACGGCGTGCCCGGTGACATCGCTGGGCATCAGGTCCGGCGTGAACTGGATGCGCGCGAAGTCGCCGCCGAAGCAACGGGCCAGGGCCCGAACCAACAAGGTCTTGCCCAGGCCGGGTACGCCTTCAAGCAGCACGTGGCCGCCGGCGATCAAGGCGGTGAGGACGTCGTCGATCACCTGGTCCTGGCCAATCACCGCCTTGCGCAGCTCAACGCGCAACGCCTGGGCTTGGCGGCTGGCGTGTTGCAGGGTTTCGGTGGTCAGGGCAGTGGCCGTTGGAAATTCGCTCATAGTGCATTCCTGAGAGTTTGCAGGCAAGCCACCTGGCGGCTGAAATCGGCGCTGGAAAGCCGTTTTGCCGCAAGTGGGCCAAGGGCCTGGCTGATCACGTGAGAGGGTTGGCGCGTCAGGTGTTCAAGCACCTGCCACTGGTCTGCGGTGTTTAGGTGTTCAAAGCCAGGGTGGCGCCGCCTTGCGGCGCGCAGGATATCGCGCTGCAAGGCGTGCAACAGGGCGCCCTGGCCGCTGCGGCGCAGCAGGAAGTCGGCGCTGGCCTGCAAGTGTTCCTGCAGTTGTCGGCGTGCTCTGGGCGCTGGCGCGTGGATCGGGCCTTGGCGCATGCCGGCCTGCCAGAGCGCCAGGGCGATCAGCGCGGCGAGCGCCACCAGCGCCTGGGGGAAATAGCGCATCAACAAGGTGAACAGGTCGTCCACGTCGCTGTTGAACAGCAGGCTCACGTCGGTGCCCTGGTTGAGGTACCACAGCAGCCAGGCGTTATCGTGTTGGCCGATTCCCGGGGTTTTCCATAAGTCGCTGTCGGTGACGACTGTCACACGGCCTTGGCCGAGATTGAGTTGCATCAGGTGGCTGGACCTGGCGCTGTTGGCGGAGAACTGGGCCAGGTGCTTGGGGTCGGTGAGATTGAAGTCGGTATCGAAGCTGAAATACGCCGGGGCGGTTTCATTGTCGACATAGAGTTTGGTCAGGTCCGGTTTTTTCTGTTTGCGTGCCGGAGCGGGTTGCTCGGATTCGTCGCTCAAGGTCTGCTGGATATGCAGGCGGTCGAGCAGCAGGTCGCCGCTTTTAGCGGTTTCTTCATCCCACAGCGCTTCGGCCACCACCAGCAGGTGGCCACCGGACTTTGCCCAGTCCAGCAGTTGATCCACCTGGCGCGGGGTCATGTTGTCGCGTTCGCCCAGCAGCAACAGGCTGCGGCCTCTGGGGGGCAGATCGGAGAGCCGTTCAAGGCCGCTGGCACGCTCCACCGCCAGGCCTTGCTGGCGCAGAAAGTGTTCGGCCGCCAGGTAGGGATTGCCCAATGCTTCGGGTGAAGGGCCGCGATCCACCACTTCGTCATAAGGCATTGCCTTGTGCCACACATACAGGCCGCCCGCCCCCAGCAGGCAAGCAAGCAGCAACCCCACCCACAGCAATGGCCGCTTCATCGGGCGACTCCCGAGCTGAACAGGGTGCGCCAATCGTTGCACAACTGCTGCTGTACCACCGCGGGCGGAAGGCGGTGCCCGTAGGCGAGGTTTTGCCAGTGCCGGGTCAATTCGTCGCTGAATGCCAGCAATTGTGGTTGTTGCAAGCGTTGAACGCGTTCCAGGACCTGGCCTTCGGTGTCGGCGGTTTTCAGTGGCAGGTTGAAGTCGTGCAGTAACCGGCTGAGCAGCCCGCGATACAACAGGCCCAGTGCTTCCCTGGGGTGGTTGGGCCATAGTCGCTCGGCGGCGCTGGCAATGTCATCGGGCAGGGTTTCGGCGCCCAGCTCCAGGCCGAACAGTTGGGTGGGTGTCGGTTTGGCGAGCTTGGGTTGGCGTGGCCCGCGCCGGCTGACAAAGGTGCGCAGCCACTCGCGATAACGCCAGGCGAGCAACGCCACGCCGCCCGCCAACAGACTCCACAGCAGCACCTCCAGGCCTTGGGCGAGGTGCTTGAAGGCGTCGCTGTTGAAGTTGTCCAGCAGTGCTTGCAGCCAGGCCGGTAGTTTGCCGTCACCGCGTGCCTGGGGCTTGGTGTTGGGTTTTTCGTCAGCAAAGCGATAGCGCGTGACGGTTTCCGGATTTTTGAACGGAGGCTTGTCCAGCAGCGCCTTGATCGATTGGCTGGCGGATTGGGGGGTGACTTGCCGGGTGGGGGGCGAGTCATCGGCCATCGCGGGTCGGCCCAGCGGCAGCAGCATCAGCCCGATCACCAGCAGTAGCAACGGGGCCGCGCTGCTCAGGCGCTGGCGCAGGCGGCGAAAAACCAGCTCAAGGTCCCACGCTTCCAGCACGGTGCGACGGTTGAGGTAGAGGCTGAAGCCACAGGCGACGTAGATCGGTTCCCAGAACACCAGGACCAGCGCGTAGAAGGCGTTGCTCAGGTGTTCCAGCCACAACCCCTCCGGGCCGGTTGCCAGGGCCAGCCGTTGCCAGTCCCAATCCAGTTCAACCTGCTGGGGGATGAACAGATAGAACAGCGCCATGCAGCCGAACCACAGGCCGATTTCCAGGTGTACACCGAGCGTGGTCAACCAGCGCGCCGCGCCGGCGTTGTGTTGTTGCAGCACGCCCAGGCGTTTTTGGCGTGCCTGACCATCCAGGCCCTCGAGTTGGCTGACCGGCATCAAAAAGCTGCGGCTCAGGCTCAGTCGCCGCCAGGTCAGGCTGGCCAGGAGTTGGCCCTTGAGCAGGCGCGGCCAGTGACGCACGGCCTGTTTCAGGCTGGGCGTCTCGCCAAACAGGGCCTTGGACAGGATATACAGGGGCAGCCGGTCGAAGGCCGGCTTCAACCACCAGAACACAAACAAGGCCGTGGACGGGTATTGCCACAACAGAACGCTAAGCGCGATGAATATCGGCAGGCTCACCAGCGCCCAACTGGCCATCAGCAGCAGTCGGTGTTCCTGGGCCATTAACACGCCCAGGTCCATGGCTTCCCATGATGTTCGCGGGCGAATCACTACGCTGGCATCACTCAGGCGCATGGCGAGTCCGTCCGGCAAGGGTCAGGTAGGCGGCCACCAGTAGCCAGAGCCCCGCGCCCACCAGGTATTTGACCCAAGGCGCGATCGCGGTGGTGGAAGACCAGTAGGCTTCGATAAATGCTGCGATCAGCAGGAACAGCATGACGCCGCAGAGCATCTGCACGCTTTTACGTGCCGCCAGCCGCAGGGATTCACCGCGTGTCAGGTGCCCCGGAGCGATCAACGCCCAGCCCAACTGCAAGCCTGCCGCGCCAGCCAGGGCAATTGCGCTGAGTTCGAAGGCACCGTGGCCGATGACAAACGACCAGAAGGTCTGGCCGTAGCCGATTTCAGTGAGGTGCCCGGAGATCGCACCGATGATCAGGCCGTTGAATATCAGAAAGAACACGCTGCCCAGGCCGAACAGCAAGCCCGCGGCAAAGGTCTGGAAGGCGATGCCGATGTTGTGCATCACGTAGTAGCCGAACATCATCCAGTCTTCACTGGATGCACGTTCGGCGACGCGGCCCAGGCGACTGGCGTCCGGGTCGTACATGCTATGCATCTCGGCCACCTGCTGGGGGCTGACGACGCTGTAGATCAGTTCGGGAAACAGGTACACCAGCAGCGCAATACCCACCAGGCTGCCGAAGAACAGCAGGCTGGCGATCAACACGAAGCGCCACTGTTCACGCACCAGCCGGGGGAAACCGGCCAGCAGGAAAGCCAATACGTTCGCACCCAATTGGCTGCGGTGGCGATACAGCTGTTGGTGGCCGCGCAGGGCCAGTTGTTGCAGCGGGTCCACCAGGTAACTGCTGTAGCCGCGCTCCTGGGCCATGGCCAGGTGCTGGCACAGGCGTCGATACTGATGAGGGAAATCAGCCAGCTCAGCGGCCTTGGCCTTGCCTTGTTCCAACTGCGTCAGTTGTTCGGCGAACGCTTGCCATTGGGGCTGATGACGGCTTTCGAACAGGCTCTGTTTCATGTCGGCCCCAGCAAGCCACGGGCCACGCCGTTGAGCTGCTCGACAGCGCGAGCCGGGGACACCTGCAGGGGCGTGGCGAGGATCGAGGCCAGTTCCTGTACTCGCTCGGCGGACAGTTCGCCCTGGCGCTCGGCGAAATTGAGGATGGCGCGCTGTTCGCTCAGGTCCAGGGCAAATGGCAGGCGCAGGGCAGGGGCCTGCGGCACCTTGGGGCGTGCCAATGGCAGTTCGCGGTAGACCACCAGCGTGCCGGCCGCCAGATCACCGAGCCGTTTGAAGTTAGGGTGCTGCAGGCAACTGATGGCGCCGAGGAAGTAGCCGAACGGCAGCATATCGACAAAGCGCAGCAGGTTGCGGATGAGTGAGGCCGACCAGCCGATGGGCGTGCCGTCATCCTGTACCACGCGCATCCCCATGACCTGCTTGCCCGGCGAGCAGCCCTGGTTGAGTACTTCAAACAGCACCATGTACCACCAACTGACCAGGAACAGCAGCAATGAGCCCAGCCCTATGCCGATGTTGCCGAGCAGGGCCAACGGAACCAGCAGGATGCCCATGAGCAACCCGCGCACGCCCAGGTCGAAGGCGAAGGCCCGTGCACGTGGCAGCAGGCCAGCCGGGCGCAAGGGCAGGTCGATGCCCTCCGGGGTCTCGATCTGGTAACGGGTATCCAATGGAGCTGATGGCATCGCGATCCTTGGCAGCGCAGAGCGGTTGGAAGACACGGATGCTAGCAGTGTCGGCGATGGAAGCAACCACTCAAGGTTTTGCTGGATGTTTATACAGTTGATCTGGCGCTGGCCTCAGGCACCTTCCAGCGCCTAGACTTTGTCGATCTTCAGCACAGGAATAGCCCGTGACCACTCTTTTCTGGTACGACTATGAAACCACCGGCATCAACCCGCGCAGCGATCGTCCCCTCCAGGTCGCCGGTATTCGCACCGATGTCGACCTCAACGAGGTTGGCCCGCCGGTCAACCTGTATTGCCAACCCAGCGACGATATCCTGCCCCATCCGGCAGCCTGTGCGATCACCGGCATCACCCCGCGCATGCTGGCGGAAAAGGGCTTGGCCGAAGCCGATTTCATGACGCGGGTGCATGCCGAACTGGCGGCCCCCGGTACCTGTGGGGTGGGTTACAACACCCTGCGGTTTGACGATGAAATGACCCGTTACAGCCTCTATCGCAATTTCTTCGACCCTTACGCGCGTGAATGGCAGGGCGGTAACAGCCGCTGGGACTTGATCGATGTGATGCGTACCGCCTACGCGCTGCGCCCGGAGGGAATCGTCTGGCCCGAGCAGGATGGGCGTGTCACCCTCAAGCTGGAGCGTTTGACCGAGGCCAACGGGATCGCCCATGGCCAGGCTCACGATGCGTTGTCCGACGTGCGCGCGACCATTGCCCTGGCCCGATTGGTCCGTGAAAAACAGCCCAGGTTGTACGACTGGCTATTCCAATTGCGCAGCAAGCAACGGGTGATGGACCAGGTGCGGCTGCTGCAACCGATGGTGCATATCTCCGGGCGTTTTTCGGCCGAGCGCCATTTCCTCGGCGTTGTACTGCCGCTGGCCTGGCACCCGCGCAATCGCAACGCGTTGATCGTCTGTGACCTGGGCCTTGATCCGCAAGGGCTGCTGGACCTCGACGCCAATACCTTGCGTCAGCGCCTCTACGCCCGTCGTGATGATCTGGCCGCGGGCGAGTTACCGGTACCGCTCAAGTTGTTGCATATCAACCGCTGCCCGGTGGTGGCGCCATTGAATGTGCTGCGGGCGCAAGACCGTGAGCGACTGCAATTGGATATGGACGCTTATCAGGCGCGGGCGCTGCGGCTAACTGACGCACAGGAAGTTTGGCGCGACAAGTTGGCGGAGATTTATGCCGAGGAAGATTTTGCACCGAGTTCGGACCCGGAGCAGCAGCTCTATGATGGTTTTATCGGCGACCGCGATCGTCGTTTGTGCGAACAAGTCCGCGCGGCAGAGCCGGCGCAATTGGCGCGGCAGCAGTGGCCCTTTGATGATCAGCGTTTGCCGGAATTATTATTTCGCTACCGTGCGCGCAACTTTCCTGCAACCTTGAACAGCGAGGAGCAACAACGCTGGAAACTTTTCTGTCAGCAACGCTTGTCAGATGGCGAATGGGGTGCACCCAATACCTTGGAGGCATTTAAACGTGCTCGTATTGAATTGGCTGTTAGTGCCACGCCGTTTCAGCGTCAGGTGCTGGATCAATGGCAGGAGTATGCTGACTCTTTAGCCGTTCGGTTCAATCTGTAATCAGGCAATTGCAGATTATTCAGACAATAAAAAAACGCCAGCAAGCTGGCGTTTTTCGTCTGTCGCGTATCAGGCAAGAGCCTGGCGAGGCTTAGCCCAGCAGGGTAGCCCAGCCTTCAACCACATCACCGCCCCACTTGGCTTTCCACTCTTTCAGCGTCTTGTGGTTGCCACCTTTGGTTTCAATCACTTCGCCGTTGTGCGGGTTTTTGTATTGCTTGACCTTGCGGGCACGCTTGGTGCCGGTAGTTTTCACTGCGCCGCGCGGTGCTTTAACTTTAGACTCTGGATCCAGCAGCGCGATGATGTCACGCAGGGATTTGGAGTATTCACCCATCAGGGTACGCAGTTTGCCTTCGAATTCCAGCTCGGTTTGCAGTTTGTCGTCTTGGGACAGATTCTTCAAACGGGCTTGCAGCTCTTTGATAGCTTCTTCGGTGGCACGGTATTCGTTGATCAGGGACATGTGGACTACCTTATGTAGAGCGCTGATTGACAGGGATAGTGGCCCAATAATAGTCAGGCTATTTCCCCAAGTAAACATTTAAGGGAACATTTATGTGAATTACTTTGAATGTTTGTGGCAAATCTATGCAAACGAGTTAATTAGTAGCGGGTATGGGCAAAGACTACCTGCTTAATTTCCGCTAACTGCCTGAGCGTGCCGATGCACATGCATATAGCGGTGGTAAAACCCTACGTTATTAAGGGGTGTGGTCAAGGCGAGGGCAGAATAAGCGTCAACGGATACTGCAGTTTTTCTGCGTAATCGCTAGAATGACCGCCTTTGCGAAGTTCTGGAGTTTCCCCCTAATGCACACTTTTCGGCTGGTGATCGCTTGCCCGGACCGGGTTGGCATCGTTGCCAAAGTCAGTAACTTTCTGGCCTCCCACAACGGCTGGATCACCGAGGCGAGCCATCACTCGGACAATCTCAGCGGTTGGTTCTTCATGCGCCACGAAATCCGTGCCGATACGCTGCCCTTTGGCCTTGAGGCGTTTCGCGAGGCGTTTGCGCCGATCGCCGAAGAGTTTTCGATGATCTGGCACATCAGCGATACCGAGCAGAAAAAACGTGTGGTGTTGATGGCCAGCCGTGAATCGCACTGCCTGGCGGACTTGCTGCACCGCTGGCACAGCGACGAGCTGGACTGTGAGATCGCCTGCGTGATCTCCAACCACGACGACCTGCGTAGCATGGTCGAGTGGCATGGCATCCCGTACTACCATGTGCCGGTCAACCCGCAGGACAAGGAACCGGCGTTCGCCGAGGTGTCCCGCCTGGTCAAGCAGCATGAAACCGACGTCGTGGTGCTGGCGCGCTACATGCAGATCCTGCCGCCGGAACTGTGCCGCGAATACGCCGGCAAGGTGATCAACATTCACCACAGCTTCCTGCCGTCGTTTGTCGGTGCCAAACCGTACCACCAGGCTTCCCTGCGTGGCGTGAAGTTGATTGGCGCAACGTGCCATTACGTCACCGAAGAACTGGACGCCGGCCCGATCATCGAGCAGGACGTGGTGCGTGTCAGCCACAGCGACAGTATTGATGACATGGTGCGCTTCGGCCGTGACGTCGAGAAAATGGTCCTGGCCCGTGGTCTGCGCTATCACTTGGAAGACCGCGTGCTGGTACACGGCAACAAAACAGTCGTGTTCTGATCAACGCGTTTTGATTGAAGAATGAAGGGCCTGGGCGTTAAATCGTCCCAGGCCTTTTTTCATTGATCTGCCCAGCAGGACAAGCCCATGACCGATCCACTCGATAAAGCTACGTCCAGGGCGCCAGCTACGTTGGGCGAGGGGTGTCTGAGTCGCTATGACCCGGATGAGCTGGAGGCCGAGGATGGTACTGACTTTCCTGGGGCAGCCCAATTGTGGGACGAGTTGCAGAAACGGCCGGCGTCCCCTGAAACAGACGCTTGAGCAGCGGCCTGCCGAGCATCAGCAGAAACACCGGCCCACCGGCCAGCAGATAGAAATAGTAGGTCACCGCCCGCCAGATCAGAATCGCCGCCGCTGCGCTGGATTTGCCCAGCCAGGGCGCCAGCAAGGCCGCTGACGTCAACTCCGCCGCACCGGCCCCGCCGGGCATAAGGCTGAACTGGCCCGCCGTCAGCGACAGCATCTGGATCAGGAAACTCCAGGCCCACTGCACATCGCCTCCCAACCCTTGCACCGCAAGGTAAAGCACGCTGTAGCGCAGTATCCAATGCAGGCTGGTCAAGGCAAACACGGCGGACAGGGTGCGCCACGGCAATTTCAGCGTTTGGGTAAATGCCGCCAGGAAGCGCAATACTTTGCGCGCCCAGCGCCGGCGAGTCGCGGCGCTTACCTTGCATCGCTGGAGCAAGGTGCCGCTCAGCCGTATCAGGCGGCGATGAAAGCGCACCAGCAGCACAGCGCTGAACACTGCGCCCACCATCGATGCCGCACTGAGCCCCAACAGCCACTCCAGGCGTGGGCTGAGGCTGTGGAACACTGCGTACAACGCGATCCCCACCAGTGCGCAGAAAAAAAACAGCAGGTCGCTCAACTGATCCATGGCGAACACCGCGCTGCCATGGGCCGGACGTATGCCGTTGCGCGCCAGCAGGACCATCAGTGTCAGTGGCCCGCCGCTGCCTCCGGGCGTGGCGCACATGGCGAATTCGGTCGATATCACCACGCCCAGGCTGTTGAGTCGCCCCAGTTGGCCGCGTTGCTCGCCCAGTAATAAGCGGATACGCACGCTGTTGATCAGCCAGCACAGGATAATCATGCCGAACATCAGCGACAGTTGGGGCAGCGGGAATTGCTTCAGGCGCGTAACGGTTTCGCCACCTCCCAGCCACACGGGGATCGCCAGCGCCAGTAGCAGGCCCAGCAGCAGCCAGATCACCCGGCTCATGGCTGGGTGGCCAGCCAAGCGGCCTTGGTCAGTGGTGTGCGTCCGGCGTTGAGCAGGCGTTGTAGGGTTTCAAGCCAGTAGCGGCGGGAAAATTCGTGGCGCATGTCCACCGGGTGCAGTCCCAGGCGAATCACCGGGGCCGCCTGCCAGCGCTGTTCCCGTCGGTCGCTGAGACACTTGGACAGACCTCGGCGCCAGGCGCTGCGCGCACTCCACACCAGCCCCGGGGCGTTGACCGGCGTGAAGTCGGGTAGCCGGTACAGATGCTGCGGGTCGCTGGTGTAGGTCAGCGGCAATTGGCGCAGTGCCTGGCGGGTGCCGCGGCTCATCAGCCAGGCGGGAGCGACAAAGCCTTGCAGCGGCCAGTCGTAGCGACGGAATACCTCGATGCCATCGCTGATACGCTGCAGCGCCTGATCCTGGCGCAGTTGGTAGAACTCACCCTCATGGGTATACAGGCGCCGCATGAACCAGGCTTTGGGGGTGCGCGGAGCCGGTTGATCGTCGCAATGATAGTAGCCGTGCAAGGTCAGCTCATCGCCCTTGGCCACGCGGCTGTCCAGCAGACGGCGAAAGTCGCCATGGGCGGTCAGGGCGTCATGATGATGAAACTCCGGCACCACCAGCCAGGTGATGGGCACGCCGCCCAACGCGTCGACGACTGCGACGAATGGGCGGTAGTCGGCCCAGGTCTGCGGCGCTACATCGTGCAGCACCAGCAGCACCGAACGCTCATCCATGGGCAAGCATCGGCTTGTGGCTGCCCAGCACCGCATAATAGTGCGTCAACAGGCTGTCGACGACCGTCTCCCAGGCGTAATGCTGTTCGACATGACGCCGTGCCTGCGCGCCCAGGCGACGGCTGTCGGCACCGAACAGCTCGCGCACCGCATCGGCCATGGCCCGTGGATTATTGGGCGTACACAGTAGGCCGCAGCGCTCGTCAATGATCTCGGTAAATGCGCCGGCCGCCACGGCGACCACCGGTATGCCGCAGGCCATGGCCTCCAGTATTACCAGGCCGAAGGTTTCCTGATCGCCGCCATGCAGCAGCGCGTCGGCGCTGGCCATCAGCCGGGCGACATGCTGGGCGGGGCGGAACCCATCGATCACGGTGACGTTGTCCGGCACGCTGGCCGGCATGCCGGAGCCCACCAACAGCAAGTGGTAGTTGTCCCCCAGGCGTTTCATGCAGTTGAGCAGCAGCGGCAGGTTTTTTTCCTTGGAACCGCGCCCGGCGAAGATCAGCAGCCGGGTATCCGCGGCGATCCCCAGTTCGGCGCGCAAGCCCGGGTCGCGGACGTCCGGGCAGAACGTCTGCAGGTCGACCCCCAGCGGCTGCACGAAGACATTATTCACCCCAAGCCCGATGAGCTTGTCAGCCATCACTTGGCTGGGCGCCAGTACCCGGTCGAAATTCCCATAGAGTTTGCTGACGTAGGCTTCAGCGTTCGGGGTAAACCACGACCCCATGCGGTTACTCACCAGCAGCGGCAGATCCGAGTGATAAAAACCAATGACGGGCACATCTAGTTGGCGTCGTGCATCCAGCGCCGCCCAGGCGGTCAGGTAGGGGTCGCCGACTTCGATCAGATCGGGCTGTAAATCGTGCAGGACATTTCGCCAAGGCGCGAGCCGAAGGGGGAAGCGGTAGCCCTTGCCGAAGGGGAGGGCGGGGGCCGGCACCTTGAATATCCCATCCCGTTCGCTCAAGTGCGCGCCGGGGACCAACAGGCTGTGGCGAATGCCGGGCTTGAGCGTCAGACGCCGGTGCTTGGCGTCGAGATAAGTGCGTACGCCACCGCTGGCGGGGGCGTAGAACATGGTGATGTCCGCGATATGCACGATGAACATTCCTCCGATCCGTAGCTCTCCTTACGTGGACCTGAGGTAATGATAGATGTTCGATCGGAATTGGGGGCGCGCGCGCTCAAGTTGATAAAGGTCAATGTGGGCGCAAGGCGGACCTGTGCTCCCACAAGGTTCTGTGGTGTCGGTCAGATACGGAAACTGCCCACCAGATGCTTCAGCCGTGCCGCCTGCTGTTCCAGGTCGGCGCAGGCGCGCAGGGTCGATTGCAGGTTTTCCACGCCTTCCTGATTGAGTGTGTTGATCTCGGTGATGTCCATGTTGATCGACTCGACCACCGAGGTCTGCTCCTCGGTGGCGGTGGCGACTGACTGGTTCATCCCATCGATCTCGCCGATGCGCTGGGTCACGCTGTTCAGGCGTTCGCCGGCCAGGTTGGCGATTTCCACGCTGTCGAGGCTGTGGCGCTGGCTTTCGCTCATGGTACTGACCGAATCCCGGGCGCCGACTTGCAGCTCCTCGATCATCGTTTGCACCTGTTGTGCCGATTCCTGGGTGCGGTGCGCCAGGTTACGCACTTCGTCGGCCACCACCGCAAACCCACGTCCGGCTTCCCCGGCGCGCGCCGCCTCGATGGCGGCGTTGAGCGCCAGCAGGTTGGTTTGCTGAGAGATGCTGGTGATCACTTCGAGGATTTGCCCGATATTCACCGTTTTGCTGTTAAGTGCTTCGATGTTGCTGCTGGAAGCGCTGATCATCGCGGACAACTGGGTCATTGCCTTGATATTGCGTTCAACCACCTGCTGACCGTCTTCGGCCAAGTGCCGCGCATCGCTGGCCTGGTTCGAGGCTTGTGCGGCGTTACGCGCGATTTCCTGGGCGGCGGCCCCCAATTGGTTGATGGCCGCGGCGACGCTGTTGGTGCGGTTGGCCTGCTCGTCGGAGTTGATCATCGACGAGTTGGACGCGCTGACCACCCGCAGGGCGACTTCATTGACCTGCCCGGTGGCCGAGGACACTTCGCGGATCGACGTATGAATCCGCTCCACGAAGCGGTTGAACGCATTACCCAGGATGCCGAATTCGTCGTGATTCTGGATGCTCAGGCGACGGGTCAGGTCGCCCTCGCCATCGGCGATGTCCTGCATGGCGCGAGTCATCACGTGCAGCGGTTGCATCAGCACTCGGATCAGCATGCCGAGCAAGGCGATGATGATTACCACGGCAATGATCGTGGCGATGATCGCCGAGGTGCGGAATTCGCTGAGCATGGCGAAGGAGGTGGCTTTATCCACGGAAATACCGAGGTACCAGTTCACCGACGGCAGGCCCTTGATCGGTGTAAAGGTCACGATGTTGTCCTTGCCGTTGGCCTCGACTTCACTGAAGTCGCTGCTGATCTTCGGCGTGTGTTTCGGGTAGACGTCGGCCAGGGTTTTCATCACCAGGTTTTTGTCCGGGTGGACCAGCACCTTGCCGTCGGCGCTAACCAGGAACGCATAGCCCATGCCGCCGAAGTTCAGCGCGCCGATGTTGTCCACCAGGGTTTGCAGGCTCAGGTCGCCGCCGACCACGCCGATGCTCTGGCTGCCCTGGGCGCTGGGGGTCGCGATGGAAATGATCAATTGCCCCGTCGCGGCATCGATATAGGGTTCGGTCAGGGTCGAACCATTGCTGCTCTGGGCGCCTTTGTACCAAGGACGAACGCGTGGGTCGAAACCGTCCGGCATCTTGGTGTCGGGGCGGATAGTGAACGCGCCCTGGCTGTCGCCCACGTAGGTTGCCATGAACGAGGAGGTCAGGGCTTTCTGTTCCAGCAGGCTGGCGACCACCTTGGGGTCGGGATTGATCGCAATATTTTGTGCCGCGTTTTCCACCAGGACAATGCGCCCGGTGAGCCAGGTTTGAATGTTGCTGGCAGTGACATCACCCATTTCATGCAGGTAATTGTTGAGATCTTCGCGAATTGCGTTGCGTTGCAGGTAGTCGTTATAAAGCGTAAACAGCGCGAAGGCGGCGATGACGATAAGGGAGGCAGCAAGCAGGATTTTGTGGCTGAAGCGCAGGTTTTTATTCATGGCCTGAAGGGTCCGCTAAGGTCTTAATATCCAAAACGCGTCCTTATGGGATGCGCAGAATGGTAGCGTCAAAAAAGGTGTGATATTTCTGGCGATAGCCCTGTGAGGTCCCTGTAGGAGCTGTCTGACCTGTTTTTAGACTTTGTGGGTCTTACATTGATGTGTATCGACCTTGCGGCACGAAAGATTAACCATAGGTGACGAAATGCCTGACTCCACGCAACTCCTTATCGGCGCCGGCCTTGATGGCCAGCCCATCGCCCAGGCCATGCGCCTGGCCAATCGTCACGGGTTGGTTGCCGGTGCCACGGGCACTGGCAAGACCGTCACCCTGCAACGCCTGGCAGAAGCGTTCAGCGATGCGGGCGTGGCGGTATTCGCCGCGGATATCAAGGGCGACCTTTGTGGTCTCGGCGCTGCGGCCAACCCCCAGGGCAAGGTGGCCGAGCGCATCGCCGGCATGCCTTTCCTGAATTACACGGCCAAGGCGTATCCGGTCACGCTGTGGGATATTCACGGTCAGTCCGGTCATCCATTGCGTACCACCATCAGTGAAATGGGACCGTTGCTGCTCGGCAGCCTGCTGGAGCTCACCGACAGCCAGCAGTCAGCGTTATATGCCGCCTTCAAGGTGGCGGACCGCGAAGGCCTGTTACTGCTGGATTTGAAGGACCTCAAGGCGCTGCTCAATCACTTGCGCTACCACCCGGAACTGCTGGGTGAAGATGCGGCGCTGATGACCACCGGCTCCAGCCAGGCGCTGTTGCGGCGCCTGGCGGTGCTGGAGCAGCAGGGCGCGGAAGCGTTGTTCGGCGAGCCGGCGCTGCAGCTCGAGGATATTTTGCAACCCGCCAGCGATGGTCGCGGGCGTATCCACCTGCTCGACGCCAGCCGCCTGGTCCACGAAGCCCCCAAGGTGTACGCAACCTTCCTTTTATGGCTGCTGGCTGAACTGTTCGAGCAGTTGCCCGAACGCGGCGATGCCGATAAGCCGCTGCTGGCGCTGTTTTTCGACGAAGCGCACTTATTGTTTGCCGATACGCCCAAGGCCTTGCAGGACCGCCTCGAACAGGTGGTGCGGTTGATTCGCTCGAAAGGCGTGGGTGTGTATTTCGTCACGCAATCGCCCGGGGACTTGCCTGACAGCGTGTTGGCGCAACTTGGCTTGCGTATCCAGCATGGCCTGCGCGCATTCACCACCAAAGAGCAGAAATCACTGCGCGCGGTGGCGGACGGTTTTCGGCCCAATCCGACATTTGATGCGTTGTCGGTCCTGACAGAGCTGGGCACCGGTGAAGCACTGGTGGGCACTTTGCAGGAAAAGGGCACGCCGGAAGTCGTCCAGCGCGTGCTGGTCGCGCCACCGCAATCGCGGATCGGCCCGCTCAGCGACGCCGAACGCGCCGCCCTGATTGCCAGTTCGCCGTTGCAGGGCCGCTATGACAAGCCGATTGACCGCGAATCGGCCTATGAAGTGCTGATGGCGCGCAAGGCGTTGGGCCCGGCCGAAGCCGAAGAAGCCAAGCCGGTGAGCGAAGAACCGAGCTTTACCGACAGGGCCGGGGCATTCCTCGGGACTGCGGCCGGCAAGGCGCTCAAGTCAGCCATGCAACAGGCCGCCAATCAGGTGGGGCGCCAATTGGTGCGGGGCTTGCTGGGGTCGTTGCTGGGCGGCAGCAAGCGTAGATAGCCGATCAGGCTTTGGGCTTGGCGTGCGCGGCGAGGCGTTCCAGCGCCGCGCGTAAACCCGGATCGCTGATGCCGTCGGCCGTTGCCTGAATGGTTTCGGCCGCATTCGCCGATAAATCCATGGTGTGCCCCGCCGCGCCTTGCGGAACGGTCGGCGGTTGCACCTTGAATTGGATACGCGTCAGGCTGGCAAACTCATCAAACGCCATCAATTGTCGCTGCAAGCGTTTTTGCTGATAGCGCAAGCGTGTCGCCCAATGGCCGTCTGTGACAATAAGCAGCAGGTTGCCCTCGCGCCACGAGGCGACATGGCAATGTTCCCGCGCTGCCGGTTGCAATTGGCTTTCAACCAGGCGTTGCAGGTGGCCCAGGCGTTGCGCATGGCTGAAGATGGCTTTCAACGGCTTGGCTTCGCGAAGCAACACGCTGGGCGCGCGGGCTGTAAGAGGGCGAAACGCCATGATCAGACACCTTAAGTAACAGAGCCGCCATCTTAGCAGAAAGCGCCTGTGGACCCCCAGGCAATGCATTGGCGGGGCTTTATCTGCGAAATCAATGCACTCCATGGGTTGAAGTTCCGGTAAAAGCCCTTATTTTAAATGGGCCCTCTCACGGGCTCATGCCTGCATTGGGGAACAACGCCACTTTCCTCACCCACGATTCCGGGTAGAATGCGCGTTCGCATGCGCCCGTGAGGGCCGCTCGGGCCACTCACGGTGCGCCCTCCATCCCTATGTGTGGAAGAACCTGCCGATATGTTTGCGCCTTTGTTAAAGAAACTTTTTGGAAGCAAGAATGAGCGCGAAGTCAAACGCATGCTCAAGACGGTGCAGCTGGTCAATGCCTTCGAAGAGCAGATGGTTGCCCTTTCGGACGAGCAATTGCGCGCCAAGACCGAAGAGTTCAAGGCCCGCATAGCCAAAGGTGAAACCCTCGACAAGTTGCTTCCCGAAGCCTTCGCGGTCGCCCGTGAAGCCGGTAAGCGTGTCATGGGCATGCGCCACTTCGACGTCCAGCTGATCGGCGGCATGACCTTGCATGAAGGCATGATTGCCGAAATGCGTACCGGTGAAGGCAAGACCCTGGTAGCGACCCTGGGTGTTTACCTCAACGCGCTGTCCGGCAAGGGCGTGCACGTTGTGACGGTGAACGACTACCTGGCCCGCCGTGACGCCAACTGGATGCGCCCGCTGTATGAATTCCTCGGCCTGACCGTCGGCGTCGTGACGCCGTTCCAGCCGCCGGAAGAGAAGCGTGCGGCCTATGCTGCCGACATCACCTACGGCACCAACAACGAATTCGGTTTCGACTACCTGCGCGACAACATGGCGTTCAGCATGGAAGAAAAATTCCAGCGCGAACTCAACTTTGCCGTGATCGACGAAGTCGACTCCATCCTCATCGACGAAGCCCGTACCCCGCTGATCATCTCCGGCCAGGCCGAAGACAGCTCGCGCCTGTACACCGAGATCAACAAGTTGATCCCGCGCCTGGAGCAGCACATCGAGGAAGTGGAAGGCGTGGTGACCAAAGAAGGTCACTTCACCATCGACGAGAAGACCCGTCAGGTCGAACTCAACGAAGCCGGTCACCAGTTCGTCGAAGACATGCTGACCCAGATCGGCCTGCTGGCCGAGGGCGAAAGCCTGTACTCGGCCCATAACCTGGGCCTGCTGACCCACGTGTATGCCGGCCTGCGCGCGCACAAGCTGTTCCATCGCAACGTCGAATACATCGTCCAGGACGGCCAGGTCGTCCTGGTTGACGAACACACCGGGCGTACCATGCCGGGTCGTCGTCTGTCCGAGGGCCTGCACCAGGCCATCGAGGCCAAGGAAGTGCTCAACATCCAGGCCGAAAGCCAGACGTTGGCTTCCACCACCTTCCAGAACTACTTCCGTCTGTACAACAAACTGTCCGGCATGACCGGTACGGCCGACACCGAAGCGTTCGAATTCCACCAGATCTACGGTCTGTCGGTTGTGGTCATCCCGCCGAACAAACCGCTGGCGCGTAAAGACTTCAACGACCTGGTGTTCCTGACCGCCGAAGAGAAATACGCGGCGATCATCAACGACATCAAGGACGGCATGGCCCAGGGGCGTCCGATCCTGGTGGGTACCGCGACGATCGAAACGTCTGAGCACGTGTCCAACCTGCTCAACAAGGAAGGCATCGAGCACAAGGTCCTCAACGCCAAGTTCCACGAAAAAGAAGCCGAGATCATCGCCCAGGCCGGTCGCCCCGGCGCACTGACCATCGCCACCAACATGGCCGGTCGTGGTACCGACATCCTGTTGGGCGGCAACTGGGAAGTGGAAGTGGCTTCCCTGGACAACCCGACTCCCGAGCAGATCGCCCAGATCAAAGCCGACTGGCAGAAACGCCACCAGGCGGTGCTGGAGTCCGGCGGCCTGCAGGTGATCGCGTCCGAGCGTCACGAATCGCGCCGTATCGACAACCAGCTGCGTGGTCGTGCCGGTCGTCAGGGTGACGCCGGTTCCAGCCGTTTCTACCTGTCCCTGGAAGACAGCCTGATGCGTATCTTCGCCTCGGATCGGGTGAAGAACTTCATGAAAGCCCTGGGCATGCAGTCCGGTGAAGCGATCGAGCACCGCATGGTGACCAACGCCATCGAGAAGGCCCAGCGCAAGGTCGAAGGCCGCAACTTCGACATTCGTAAGCAACTGCTCGAGTTCGATGACGTCAACAACGAACAGCGTAAAGTGATCTATCACATGCGTAACACGTTGCTGGCCGCCGACAACATTGGCGAGACCATCGCCGATTTCCGTCAGGACGTGCTCAACGCCACCGTCAGCGCACACATTCCGCCACAGTCCCTGCCAGAGCAGTGGGATGTTGCTGGCCTGGAAGCCGCGTTGAAGAGCGACTTCGGTGTCGACTTGCCGGTTCAGCAGTGGCTGGACGAAGACGATCACCTGTACGAAGAAACCCTGCGCGAGAAGCTGATGACCGAGCTGCTGGCCGCGTACAACGAGAAAGAAGAGCAGGCGAGTGCCGAAGCGCTGCGCACTTTCGAGAAACAAATCGTACTGCGCGTGCTGGACGACCTGTGGAAAGACCACCTGTCGACCATGGATCACCTGCGTCACGGTATCCACTTGCGTGGCTACGCCCAGAAGAACCCGAAGCAGGAGTACAAGCGCGAGTCGTTCACGCTGTTCTCCGAACTGCTGGATTCGATCAAGCGCGATTCGATTCGCGTGCTGTCCCACGTTCAGGTGCGTCGCGAAGACCCGGTCGAGGAAGAAGCGCGCCTGCGTGAGGAAGCCGAGGCACTGGCGGCGCGCATGCAGTTTCAGCATGAGGAAGCGCCAGGTCTTGAGGCGCCTGAGGTCTTGGGCGAAGAGGTCGATGTGGCCCTGGCTCAGACGCCGGTGCGCAACGAGCAGAAGCTGGGCCGTAACGAGTTGTGCTGGTGCGGTTCGGGCAAGAAGTTCAAACACTGCCACGGCGAAATCAACTAAGATTTTCGCCTGACGCTGCAACACCCCGCGCCGCGACCGGCATCAGCCGTCGCGGCGTTTTGCCATTAATTCCCACCGTCGAACGCGACGGCACAGACATCATCTATTTTTAAGGAGCGCATTCATGGCTGTTGGTCTTGGTCCTTTGCCCACATTGCACCCGGTTGCCGGTTTTGAACTCGGTATCGCTTCGGCCGGCATCAAACGCCCGGGGCGCAAGGATGTCGTGGTGATGCGCTGTGCTGAAGGCTCGACCGTCGCCGGTGTGTTCACCCTCAACGCCTTCTGCGCCGCGCCGGTGATCCTGGCCAAGCAGCGCGTGGCCGGTCCGATTCGTTACCTGCTGACCAACACCGGCAATGCCAACGCCGGCACCGGCGAGCCTGGCCTGGTCGCCGCCGCGCGGACCTGCGCCAAACTGGCACAACTGGCCGGCGTCGACGCCAGCCAGGTGCTGCCGTACTCCACTGGAGTGATCGGTGAGCCGCTGCCGGTGGAAAAAATCGAAGGCGCCCTGCAAGCCGCGCTGGATGACCTGTCTGTGGATAACTGGGCGGCCGCCGCCACTGGCATCATGACCACCGACACCTTGCCCAAGGGCGCGAGCCGTCAGTTTGTGCATGACGGCGTGACCATCACCGTCACTGGCATCAGCAAGGGCGCGGGCATGATCCGCCCGAACATGGCCACCATGCTTGGCTACATCGCCACCGACGCCAAAGTCTCCCGCGACGTGCTGCAGCGCTTGATGCTGGACGGCGCCAACAAGTCGTTCAACCGCATCACCATTGACGGCGACACCTCCACCAACGATTGCTGCATGCTGATCGCTACCGGCCAGGCCAACCTGCCCGAAATCACCTCCACCAGCGGCCCGCTGTTCGCCGCGTTGAAGCAAGCGGTGTTCGAAGTGTGCATGGATGTGGCCCAGGCCATCGTGCGTGACGGCGAGGGCGCCACCAAGTTCGTCACGGTTGAAGTCAACGGCGGCGGCAACCACCAGGAATGCCTGGATGTCGGTTACACCGTGGCGCACTCGCCGCTGATCAAGACCGCGTTGTTCGCCTCCGACCCGAACTGGGGCCGTATCCTCGCCGCCGTCGGCCGTGCCGGCGTGCCGGACCTGGACGTGAGCAAGATCGACGTGTTCCTCGGTGACGTGTGCATCGCCAGCCGTGGCGCCCGCGCCGAGAGCTACACCGAAGCCCAGGGTTCGGCGGTGATGCAGCAGGAAGAAATCACCATCCGCATCGAGCTGGGTCGCGGCGAGTGCAGCGAAACCATCTGGACCACGGACCTGTCCCACGAGTACGTGAAGATCAACGCGGAATACCGTACCTGAAGCCCGGAGGATAAACGCGGTGAAACGAGTGCATGTAGCAGCAGCGGTGATCCGCGGCGTCGACGGCAGAATCCTGCTGGCGCGCCGTGCCGATACCCAGCATCAGGGCGGCCTCTGGGAGTTTCCCGGCGGCAAGGTGGAGGCCGACGAGTCGGTCGCCACGGCGCTGTCCCGCGAGTTGCAGGAAGAGCTGGGCATCCAGGTCACCACGGCGCGACCGTTGATCAAGGTGCAGCATGATTACCCGGATAAGCAGGTGTTGCTGGATGTCTGGGAAGTCTCGGCCTTTACCGGCGAGCCACACGGCGCCGAAGGTCAACCCCTTGAATGGGTCGCGGCGCGTGACCTGCTCAACTATGAGTTCCCAGCGGCCAATGCGCCGATCGTTGCCGCCGCACGGTTGCCCGGCGACTACCTGATCACACCGGGCGAGCTGGAAACCGCGCCGCTGTTGCGCGGTATCCAGAAAGCCATCGCGGGCGGCATCAAGCTGGTGCAACTGCGCGCCCCTAACGGTTACGACCCCAAGTACCGTGACCTGGCGGTAGACGCCGTGGGCCTGTGTGCCGGCAAGGCGCAACTGATGCTCAAGGGCCCGTTCGAATGGCTGGGGGATTTTCCTGCGGCCGGTTGGCACATGACCTCGGCGCAACTGCGCAAATACGCAAGCAAGGGCCGACCGCTGCCGAAGGATCGCTGGTTGGCGGCGTCTTGCCATAACGCCGAGGAACTGGCGCTGGCGGAATTGATGGACGTGGATTTTGTCACGCTGTCGCCGGTGCAGCCGACCCAGACCCATCCCGATGCCCAACCGTTGGGTTGGGAACAGGCGGCAGAGCTGATCCGCGGGTTCAGCAAGCCGGTGTATCTGTTGGGTGGCGTTGGGCCTGCTGAGCGCGAGCAGGCATGGGATGCCGGCGCTCAAGGTGTGGCAGGGATTCGGGCGTTCTGGCCGCAAGATTGATCTAGCGTTTGTTGGCCTCATCGCGGGCAAGCCCACTCCCACATTTGGATTTGTGAACACCTTCCAATGTGGGAGTGGGCTTGCCCGCGATGGCGCCAGACCAGACACCTGATAATCAGTGGGGTTTGGCCGCCGCCTGCCACAAAATCTCCGCCACACCCTGGCGCTTGGCAATTACCCGCGCCGCCACAAACAGCAAATCCGACAGCCGGTTGATATACGCCAAAGCCACCCCCTCCAACGGTTCAACCGCATTCAGGTGCTGACAGCGGCGCTCGGCACTGCGTGCTGCGCTGCGGCACACGTGGGCCTGGGCGATCAGCGCTGAGCCACCGGGCAAGATGAAGTTCTCCAGCGCCCCGACCTCTTCGTTCCAGCGATCAATCGCTGCCTCCAGCCGATTCACCTCCGCGGCGTTCAGCGCTTTGTACACCGGCATCGCCAGCTCGCCGCCGAGGTCGAACAGACGATGCTGGCAAGGCGTCAGCACTTCGATCACGTCCTTCAGGTGCGGATGCTTGCCGCTTTGCTCTTCAAGGCCGGCCAGCAGCAAGCCCAACTGACTGTTCAACGTGTCGACTTCGCCGATGGCTTCCACCCGCGGGTGGTCCTTGGGCACGCGGCGACCGTCGCCGAGCCCGGTTTCACCCTGGTCGCCGGTACGGGTGTAAATCTTCGACAGGCGAAAGCCCATGATCAGTGCTCCAGTTGGGTAAGTTCAGCGGGGGACAATTGGCTGCCGGCCAGGGGCAGGCGCAACGTGAAGCAGGTGCCTTGGCCCAGGGTGGAATGCACTTCCATCTGCCCTTTGTGGTTATTGGTGATGATGAAGTACGACACCGACAACCCCAGCCCGGTGCCCTGGCCGATTTCCTTGGTGGTGAAGAATGGCTCGAAGGTGCGTTTGCGCACGTTCTCGCTCATGCCGATGCCGTTGTCTTCGACCTGGATCTCCGCCCAGGGCGGGTTGAGGCGGGTGCGCAGGATGATGCGCCCCGGCTCGCGGTCGTCTTCGCGCTGGTGAATGGCCTGCGCCGCGTTTTTCAGCAGGTTGAGCAGCACCTGTTCCAACTCGTTGGCGGTGCCGGGCACCGGGCCGAGCTGCGGGTCGAACTGGCGGATGATCGCCTGGCCCTTGAAGTCGAAGCCGATCGCCAGGTCAAAGTCGTTGCCGGCGATTTCCACCGCCTGGTCGATCAGCGCCGGCAAATCACACGGTGCCATCTGCCGATTGCTGCGCCGGCTGAAACTGAGCATGTGGGTGACGATTTTCGCCGCCCGCGCGCCGGCCTGCTGGATACCGTCGAGCAATTGTGGGACTTCGCGGCTTTGCAGGTAACGGTTGACCGTCTGCAGTTCGATGCCCACTTGTTCGGCGTGTTCCAGGTTCTTGGGCAGGTCGGGGGACAGCCGGCGGCGGATGTTCTGCACGTTATGCAGGATCGCCCCCAGCGGGTTGTTGATTTCATGCGCCATACCCGCAGCAAGGCCGCCGACGGAGAGCATCTTTTCCGACTGCACCATCATTTCTTCCAGGGACAGGCGCTGGGTGATGTCATCGATCCGGATCACCACACCGCGCCCGGCGCCGCCCATCAGCGGATAGAACGTCAGGGCGTAATGCTTGGATTCATCGTCCTTGACCCAGGTGACACGCTCGATGCGCTCCACCGTGTGTTGCTCGACCGTGGCCTTGATCTGCGGCAGATAGGGTTTGAGCGGTTGGAAAGCGAGGTAGATCGGCTGGTTCAGCGCTTCATCCAGGCGCGTGCCGGAAAGTGCGGTGGCTTCCTGGTTCCACTGGGTGACATAGAGCTGTTCATCCAGGGCGATCAGCGCCGAGGGCATCGAGTCGATGATGCTGTTGAGATAGTTCTGGAAGCCGGTGAGTTTTTTCTCGATCTTGCTGCGCACCTGGACTTCCAGCTCCAGCTTGCGGTTGGTATGGCGGGTTTCTTCGGCCAGGCCCTGTGCCTGGTCGTAAGCCGCCTGGGACTCATCGCGCGCGCGCTTGAGCTGCTGCTCGCGGGCCTCAATGCGCGACAGCATGGTGTTGAAGGCTTCGGCCAGGCTGCCGATCTCGTCATGGTTGCCACGGCCGGCGCGCAGGGCGTAGTTCTCTTCGCGGGTGACCTGGCGCGACAGCTCTTCCAGCTCATGGATCGGCCGGGTGATCAGGCGTTTGATCTGCCGGGCGATGACCAGCCACAGCAGTACGCTGAAAATCAGGATGCCCAGGCTCGCCGTCAGTGTGCCGGTATAGAACGCCACCGGTAGCTCACTGCTGGCCACCAGCAACAAATGCCCGGAAGGCTGGCCGGGGCGGGGCAGGGTGATGACTTGGTTACTGCGAAATTCGGTGAGGCGCCAGGCTTCGATATCCCGGTAGTTGCCCGGCAGGTGCAGGCGGTCGCCGTGTTGCATCTGCGCCAGGCGGTTGCCCTCGGCGTCGTACAACGCGGCTGCGCGCAGCGGCGAATAGCTGGTCAGCTCATTGAGCAGGGCGTCGGCCTTGGCCGGAGACTCAAGGGCTTCGGCGGCAAGCGCCGGGTTGGACACCAGCCGGCCAATCGCCTGCAGCGCCTGGGGCGCCATGCTCTCCTGGGAGATCCAGTAAGCGGCGCTGATAAAAGTCAGGTTGGCCACCAGTAACACAGTGGTCAGCAGCACCAGCAGGGCGGCCAGCAGTTTCTGCCCTACCGGTAGGTTTTCAAGACGCTGGCGCAGTGGCATCAGGGGTTTCACAGGTAATAGACGAGTGGGCAGGGTAGCGCGTGCCTCAGTCGCGGGGCAATCCGCGTGCAACCAGTTGGTCGACGAGGCGCGTGTACACCTGTTGCAGATGCGGCAGCGTCAGCCGATGCCGAGCGGCGGCCTGGCAGGCGTAGCCCAGCAGGTAGCTGATTTCGGTGCGCCGCGCGCTGGCCACGTCCTGGTACATCGAAGAGTAATTGGCCGCCGTGGCCTGGATCACCCGTTCCACTTCCGTCTGCAGGTCTTGCGCCGCTGCCGGCTGGCCGCAGCATTGCAGTAGCTCGGTGAGTTCGGCGCACAAGGTTGCGACTTCACACTGATGGGCTTGCAGGCCGCCATTGCGGCATTGGTACAGCACGGTCAGCGGGTTGATGGCGCAATTGAGTGCGAGCTTGCGCCACAGGCGCGTAAGAATGTCGCTGCTCCATTCGTGAGGGATGCCGGCGGCGCGCAAGTCGTCCAGCCACACCGGGGCCGTGGGGTGACTGGCGTCCCCCAGCCAGGTGTAGCCGTGGCCGGCAAACACCACGCGCCAATCGCCGTCGCGAAACGCGCCTTCGGTGCTGGAGGCAAAAATGCAGCGGGCCTGGGGATATTGCGCGGCGACGGCGTCCTGGCTGCCCAGGCCGTTCTGCAGCAGGATCAATTCGACGCCGGGCGCGAGACGCGATTGCAGGTGTGCGACGGCGCTTTGGGCGTCGTAGGCTTTGCACGCCACCAGCAGGCGATGGATCGGCTCAGGGCAGTCAGGCGTTTCGCCGAGTACCGGGTAAGTGTGCGCTACGCCGTGCTCCACCAGGGTCAGCCCGTCGGCCGCCTGGTAGCTGGCCAGGCGTGCCGCATCGCGCAGGATCAGCTTCACCGGCAGGCCGGCGCGGGCCAGGCGGGTGGCCCACAGCGTGCCGAGGCTGCCGGCGCCGAGAATATGCCAGGTGGTCGACATCAGTTTGTGCTCCGTAGGGTCGCTCACAGCGAATGGGGCGAAAGAACCGCTATAATGCCCCGGCATTTTAGCTTGGGCGCGCTCCATCTCTACTGAGCCCGCCCCTTATATTGGAGAAATGACATGCCTTCGTTCGACGTGGTATCCGAACTGGACAAACACGAAGTCACCAACGCCGTCGAGAACGCCGTCAAGGAACTGGACCGTCGCTATGACTTGAAAGGCAAGGGCAGTTTCGAATTCAAGGAAAAGGAACTGACCGTCAACCTGACCGCTGAAGCCGATTTCCAGCTGGAAGCGATGATCGAGATCCTCAAGCTCGCCCTGGTCAAGCGCAAGATCGACGTGCAGTGCCTTGAAGTCAAGGACGCCTACGCGTCCGGCAAGCTGATGAAGCAGGAAGCCGTCCTCAAGGAAGGCATCGACAAGGAACTGGCGAAGAAGATCGTGGCGCATATCAAGGACGCCAAGCTGAAAGTCCAGGCCGCCATCCAGGGTGAGCAGGTGCGCGTCACCGGCAAGAAACGTGACGACCTGCAAGAGGCCATCGCTGCCCTGCGCGCCAAGACCTTCGAGATGCCGCTGCAGTTCAATAACTTCCGCGACTGATGGCACTTTGGGGAACCTGCGGCCGTTTTTGACGTCCCACGCCCCAGAACCTGCGCCTGCCATTGAGCCCTTCGGGGCTCAATTGCGTTAGTGGGCACAAAAAACGCCGTACATCCGGCAAACAGGAGAATGTAGATGGATTTGAACGCTGAAGTGGATCACCTGATCAAGACCTCCCAGTCGTGGATCCCGATGATCATGGAATACGGCAGCCGGGTATTGCTGGCCGTGATTACCCTGGCCATCGGCTGGTGGCTGATCAACCGCCTGACCCACAGAGTGGGGCGTTTGCTGGCCATCCGTAACGCGGACCTGGCGCTGCAGCACTTCATCACCAGCCTGGCGAACATCGTGCTGAAGGTCATGCTGATCGTCAGCGTGGCCTCGATGATCGGCGTGGAAACCACCTCGTTCGTCGCCGCCATCGGTGCCGCGACCCTGGCCATCGGCCTGGCCTTGCAGGGCAGCCTGGCCAACTTCGCCGGCGGCGTGCTGATTCTGTTGTTCCGCCCGTTCCGCATCGGCGACTGGATCGAAGCCCAAGGTACGTCCGGTACCGTCGACAGCATCCAGATCTTCCACACCGTGCTGCGCACCGGCGACAACAAGACCGTGATCGTGCCGAACGGCATCCTCTCCAACGGCATCATCACCAACACCAACCGTCAGCCTACCCGCAAGGTGGTGTTTGATGTGGGGGTGGACTACGAGGCCGACCTGCAGAAAGCCCGCGAAGTGTTGCTGGAACTGGCAAAAGACCCGCGTGTATTGGCTGACCCGGCGGCAGTGGCCGTGGTTTCGACCTTGGGCGACAGTTCGATCACAGTGTCTTTGCGGTGCTGGACCAAGACGGCGGATTATTGGGACGTGATGTTCATGTTCAATGAACTGGCGCGTGATCGCTTGAAAGCGGCGGGGATCGATATTCCATTTCCGCAGCGGGTTATTCGGGTGATGCAGGAAACAGCGGCGAAGTAATGGGAAACACTGGCACTCAACTTGGCTGAAAGGTCAGGTTTAGTGCGGGCGCGTCAATCTCGTTAGTTAGCTTGCTAGTTATTTTGCTGATGAAATAATACTGCAATAAAAAAGCCGCTCCCTTGCATGCAGGGGAGCGGCTTTTAATTTAAGGCCGAAGCCTTAAGTCATCGTTGTAATCGAACTGGCAATTACAAGATGTTCAGCGGGTATTGCGCGATCAGACGCAGTTCGTCGATCGACGACGAACCGTAGTACACGCCGTCAGACGAGCGATAAGTCGCTTGGCGTACACGCAAGGCTCAGGTCTTTCGCTGGGCCGCTCTGGATCACGTACTTGGCTTCGATGTCGCGTTCCCACTCTTTGCCGTTCGACGTGGTGCCAGTGTTGGCGCCGCTACCGTTGACGTAACGAGTCATGAAGCTCAGGCCTGGCACGCCGAAGGTGGCCATGTTCAGGTCGTAGCGAGCTTGCCAGGATTTCTCGTCTTCAGCGTTGAAGTCGGAACGGGCGATGGAGTTGGCCAGGAAAACCGTGCCGCCGCCATCTATGCCGTAACCGTAGTCACCGTCACCGCTAACTTTCTGGTAAGCGAGGGTAAAGGTGTGAGCCTGGTAGGTGTAAGCGCCTTGCAGGCTGTAGGCACGGTTATCCAGTTTGGTGGTGTCGTCTTTTTCTGCGCGTTGCAGACCGGCACCGTCGCTTTTGGTGCTGTAGATGTTGAAGTCTACGGCCAGGGACTGATCAGCGCTCAGCGCATGGGTCCAGTTCACGTTGGCGTAAAGTTTCTTCCAGTAGTCTTCTACTTTCGAGTAGTAGAGGCTGGTAGTGAACTCTGGGGTCCACGCGTAGACACCACCGACGAAGTTAGCTTCCTTGAGGCCTACGTGGTTGCCAGGAAAGTCGGTAATACTGTCTTTGTAGGTTTGAGCTTGTGCAACGCTCGAGGTGAAGTGACCGGCTTCGAGCTTCAGGTCTTTGATCTCGTTGCTGGTGATCGAGACACCTTGCGGCAACTCAGGCAGCAAGCGGCTATCGTCGGAAGCGAATACCGGTGCGGTCGTGTACTGATCGCCGATCTTCAACACGGTATTGGAGAGACGGAATTTGACCGCCGCGCCGCCTTTAGAATAATCGTCTTGCGAACGACCATCCGAACCTGTTGGGAACAGACCAGTGCCAGCACGGCCCTTGCCGCTATCGAGCTTGAGGCCCAGCAGGCCGATGGCGTCGACGCCGACACCGATGGTGCCTTGGGTGAAGCCCGATTGGTACAGACCGTTGAAACCAAGACCGGTTTCTTCGCTGCGGCTTTGGCCGGAGTCATTGTTGCGTTTGTCGCGGCTGAAATACAGCGCACGGGTATTGATACTGAAAGTGCTGTCTTCAACGAAGCCCTTGGCATCGTCTTGGGCAGACGCCATTGCGAACTGCGAGGTGCCTGCTGAAACAGCCAGGGCGATCATGCTCCACTTCATCACGCGCATCGTGATTTGCTCCTTTGGTTTTAGGAAGAGTACTGCCGTCCCACCTGTATTTTTATCTGGGCGGCTCTTTCTTTTTTTGTGTCCGCGTAAAGTTATATCACGCTGACTCTAATGACGATACTTACCCATCTTTCCTTTCAGCTTCTTTACGAGGCTGTCGTGAATTGCTAGGTCCATGTCGCAAATTCACAGTCCGAATGTTACCGAACTGACAACTTCAATGCTGTTTTCCAACCCTTTTCTAAGTTTGAATGCATCCTTGATACGCATTGACTCGCTAGTGTTCTTATCGCGAAACACCCGCTTCCCGAAGGGTGCCGTTGCCGACGATGTGGGTGTGAATGCAACAAGCGCGCCCAAACCGGTAACTGAATGTCATTTTTTCGTGAAAAGCCTCACTGCGGTGTAAAAACCGCATAAACACGGGCCTCTCAAGCCGTTCAGTTTGTCCTTGACGGCCATGCATTCCATTGATTCGGTGGTGCATGAATCCTGTACCTGCGCGAAACGTTACCGGTTCACCCTCATGGGTGGGTACTTGGCGGATCTCTTTGAAGCACAAGTGGGTCATTTTGGTGCACTCCGATGAGTCCCGATTCAGCGTAGCTCAATTATTCGCCTGCCTCGAAAAGGGGCAGGTTTTTTATCGGGATGCGCGTTGGCGTCTGTATTCGAAGTGAAGCCGCCGGCGTTCGAAGGTATGCTGGGCGCCAGAATCTGACCTGCCGAACGGAGTGCCCGCGGTGTTCGCCTTAGATCAACGCCTGCAACAAGACACACTGACCATCGGGGACTTCCCGTTGTGCCGCCTGCTGCTGTCCAATGACTCGAATTACCCTTGGTTTATTCTGGTACCGCGCATAAACGGTATCAGCGAAGTTTTTCAATTGTCTGTCATAGATCAACAAAAACTGTGGAATGAAACGACAACCCTTGCGCAATTGCTGAGTGAAGGTTTCGGCGCCGACAAGATGAACATCGGCGCGCTGGGGAACGTTGTCAGCCAGTTGCATGTGCATGTGATCGTGCGCAAGCGCGATGACATGGCCTGGCCTGCGCCGGTCTGGGGCAAGCATCCGGCCCGGCCGTATACTGAAGAACAGGTGGCAGCGATCCGTGCGCGGTTGCGCGAGCTGTCACCTGCCGACTTCATCTTTAGCCAGGACTGAACCATGGATCTGCAAGACCGCGTGACCGACCTGGAAAGCCGCCTGGCCTTTCAGGACGACACCATCGAAACCCTCAACGACATCCTGGTCACCCAGCAGCGGGCGGTCGAACGCCTGCAGCTGCAGATGACCGCGCTGCTCAAGCGCCAGGAAGAAATGGGCGGCCAGTTCGAGTCGTCCGAAGAAGAAGCGCCGCCGCCTCACTATTAATAGCCGCGCAATAAAAAACCGCGATCCAGCTTGTGCCGGATCGCGGTTTTTTTTGCCTGGCTTGGAATCAGCGACGCGGCAACGCGGCGATCACATCTTCGGCTTGCAGGCCTTTGTCGCGGTTCATGACGGAGAATTCCACACGCTGGCCTTCGACCAGGACGCGATGGCCTTCGCCACGGATGGCCCGGAAGTGGACGAAGATATCGTCGCCCGAATCGCGGGAAATAAAGCCGAAGCCCTTGGACGTGTTGAACCACTTGACGGTCCCGGTATCCCGATTGGTCATGTCGTAGTTTTGCGACGCGGCCGCAGGGGACGAACGGTAGAAGCTGATGGCCAGGTGAAGAACGATGGCGACCAGCGCAATCACCAGGCTGAGCAGGATGGCCGGGTGGCCGCCGACTTCAGGCATGGGTGCCAGGAGGGTGAGGGTTTGTACGACAACAGTCAGCACCAGCAGCGCGCTGACCAGGTTTTGCAGTTGATGACGCGTGCCTTTGTTCCAGTAAGGGATCACTGGCGCCAGCGTCAGGTTAAGAAGGCCGAACAAGGCCAGGTACAGAGCGTCATGTTGTTGCAGGTAGGGCAGGCTTTCAGGCTGCAGGCTCGGGATAAAGGACAGCAGCAAAGCTGCAACGCCCGTTAGCAGGTGGACGATTTTCAACATTTTGATTAACTCACGTTAAGACGGATCACAAGGAAGAGCTGACTGGCACGGTTCGCTTCTGAACAATGGGAGGCGTTGGGCACGTGCGCGGGTATCAGCCTATGCGCTGGCCGAAGAAAATAACGGCAGCGACACGCTGCCTATTTAACAGCAAAGGCTGTGCCTACTCAAATCAAGCATTTCCGGGCGTTGCAAGGGGCAGGGCATTTCTGCGTCAAACGCTTGTCCTAGACAGTTGCAGGCGTTTTGCCTGCTGTCGGGGAAATTTTCTGTCGCGCCTAAAGCCTTTACCGTCGCGGGCCAGCGAGGCCGCGCAGGGCGATTTGCCGCACGTCGCCTCGGTGCGTCGGGCTGCACACAGTGGGTACTCTTGCTAGAGTGATCCGGCACCTGATCAATGAATGCTGTTCAATTGAAGGGGATAAACATGGCAATCGATATCGGTATCAGTGAAGAAGATCGCAAATCCATCGTCGACGGGCTTTCGCGTCTGCTTTCCGATACCTATGTACTGTACCTGAAGACCCACAATTTCCACTGGAACGTCACGGGCCCCATGTTCCGCACGCTGCACTTGATGTTCGAAGAGCAGTACAACGAGCTGGCGCTGGCGGTGGACCTGATTGCCGAGCGCATTCGTGCCCTGGGCTTCCCGGCGCCGGGTGCCTATTCGATCTATGCGCGTCTTTCTTCGATCAAGGAAGAAGAGGGCGTGCCCAGCGCTGAAGAGATGATCAAGCAACTGGTGGCGGGCCAGGAGGCGGTTACGCGTACCGCGCGCGGTATTTTTCCGCTGCTCGATAAGGTCAGCGATGAACCGACGGCCGACCTGTTGACCCAGCGTATGCAAGTTCACGAAAAAACTGCGTGGATGCTGCGTTCCCTACTCGAAAACAAGTAAACACCGACCTCGGGCGGCGGCCCTGGCGCCGCTCGCTTGTTTCTCCGTGCTTCCTGGCGTTGTCCTACGACTATCAACTCCCCGTCTTCTGGCTACCCCCCGTCGTCCTGCTGTTTGATAGGCCCACTGTCCAATGGGAGAAGCCCATGGACTGCTGTTTGGCAATGGAGTGTCAGGTGTATGTCGCGTGGAGTGGGTAGTAGAGTGATGGAGACCTGTGGTTTTCATAAGATAAACGTCGACCCCTTTGTCAAAGGGTTCGATATGGGGCTGGCGCGGCCGTTGTCCCGATCGGTAAGGCTCAATGGGTTTTCCACTTGCCTGCGGCTGGAACAGATCTACTGGAATATCCTCACGGAAATAGCCAGGCTCAATGCCTGTTCAGTCAGTGCGCTGTTGTCTTATGTCGATCGGGAAGTGCATTTGCGCTATGGCGGCGTGAAGAACTTCAGCGGGCTGGTCAGGGTGGTCTGCGTGGTTCACGTATTGAAAGGCCGCGCTTGCCTGTCCAATCCCGAGTAATCCGGGGGTTCCGGGGCTGGCCCGGCGTTCAGGCGGGCCGGGCCTCGGGCAGAAAGCCGGCTGCGCTGCCTCGATTTACCAGATATAATCCCGCGCTTTGCCGCTGCAGGCGCTTTCTGCGCAGTGGCCTCTATCCGGAGGCCGGCGCGGCACAGTAACGATCTGATCGCCGAGACATCTCCATGCCCATGTACGACTATCAATGCGCTTCCTGTGGTCATCAGTTGGAAGCCATCCAGAAGATCAGCGACGCGCCGCTGGTCGATTGCCCAGCTTGCAAGGCGCCTGAGCTTAAAAAGATGTTGTCCATGCCGGGCTTCCGCCTGAGCGGCAGCGGCTGGTACGAGACCGACTTCAAGACCGGCTCGAAGAAGAATCTGGCGGGCGGCGACAAAGCAGACTGAGTTGAACTCTACGCGCAGGCTCCTGCATTATCCGTCCCCTGACTTATGTACGGTGACTGAGGCCAAGCCTGCCACCGAATTTCGAATTACGAGAAGTGAAACCACTACCATGATGCGCAGCCATTATTGCGGCCAACTGAACGAGACCCTGGAAGGTCAGGAAATCACCCTTTGCGGATGGGTTCACCGTCGCCGCGACCACGGCGGGGTGATCTTCCTCGATATCCGTGATCGTGATGGTCTGGCCCAGGTGGTGTTCGACCCGGACCGCGCCGAGAGCTTCGCCGCCGCCGACCGCGTGCGCAGCGAATACGTAGTGAAGATCACCGGCAAGGTGCGCCTGCGTCCGGCCGGTGCGGTGAACCCGAACATGGCGTCCGGCGCGATCGAAGTGCTGGGCTACGAGCTGGAAGTGCTGAACGAGTCGGAAACCCCGCCGTTCCCACTGAACGAATATTCCGATGTTGGCGAAGAAACCCGCCTGCGTTATCGCTTCCTGGACCTGCGTCGCCCGGAAATGGCCGAGAAGCTGCGTCTGCGCTCGCGCATGACCACCAGCATCCGTCGCTTCCTCGATGAAAACGGCTTCCTCGACGTTGAAACGCCGATCCTCACCCGTGCCACCCCGGAAGGCGCGCGTGACTATCTGGTGCCGAGCCGTACCCACGCCGGCAGTTTCTTCGCCCTGCCGCAATCGCCGCAGCTGTTCAAGCAACTGCTGATGGTGGCCGGCTTCGACCGTTACTACCAGATCGCCAAGTGCTTCCGTGACGAAGACCTGCGCGCCGATCGCCAGCCTGAATTCACCCAGATCGACATCGAGACCAGCTTCCTCGATGAAAAAGAGATCATGGGTATCACCGAACAAATGATCCGCAACCTGTTCAAGGAAGTGCTGGACCTGGAATTCGGCGAATTCCCGCACATGACCTTCGAAGAAGCCATGCGCCGCTACGGTTCCGACAAGCCTGACCTGCGTATCCCGCTGGAACTGGTGGACGTGGCCGACCAACTCAAGGACGTCGACTTCAAGGTGTTCAGCGGCCCGGCCAACGACCCGAAATGCCGCATCGCCGCCCTGCGCGTGCCTGGCGGTGCGAGCATGCCGCGCAAGCAGATCGACGACTACACCAAGTTCGTCGGCATCTACGGTGCCAAGGGCCTGGCGTACATCAAGGTCAACGAGCGTGCCAAGGGCGTTGACGGCCTGCAGTCGCCGATCGTGAAAAACATCCCGGAAGCCAACCTCAATGTGATCCTCGATCGCGTGGGCGCAGTCGACGGTGACATCGTGTTCTTCGGCGCCGACAAGGCCAAGATCGTCAGCGAAGCCCTGGGCGCGCTGCGGATCAAGCTGGGCCACGACCTGAACCTGCTGACCTGCAAGTGGGCACCGATGTGGGTCGTCGACTTCCCGATGTTCGAAGAGAACGACGACGGCAGCTTCAGCGCCTTGCACCACCCGTTCACCGCGCCGAAGTGCTCGCCGGAAGAGCTCGAAGCCAACCCGGCGGGCGCTCTGTCCCGGGCCTACGACATGGTCTTGAACGGCACTGAGCTGGGTGGCGGTTCGATCCGTATCCACCGCAAGGAAATGCAGCAAGCGGTATTCCGTCTGCTGGGCATCAACGAAGCCGAACAGGAAGAGAAATTCGGCTTCCTGCTCGACGCCCTGAAGTACGGCGCACCGCCCCACGGCGGCCTGGCCTTTGGCCTGGACCGTCTGGTGATGCTGATGACCGGCGCCCAGTCGATCCGTGAAGTGATCGCCTTCCCGAAAACCCAGAGCGCTGCGGACGTCATGACCCAGGCGCCAGGTGTTGTGGATGCCAAGGCACTGCGCGAGCTGCATATCCGCCTGCGCGAGGCGCCAAAGGCTGAGTAAGGCCGCTGCGTGAAAGCGCGATAAGGTTTTACGCAGTCAAAAAGGCGCATCTTCGGATGCGCCTTTGCGTTACAAGGGTTGTATCCCGCCTGGGGCGGGGTTGATAAGGTTTCTAGAGAATTTCGGAGTTGTGTTATGGCTGGCCATTCCAAGTGGGCGAACATCAAGCACCGCAAAGAGCGTCAGGATGCCAAGAAAGGCAAGATCTTCACCAAGTGGATTCGCGAACTGACCGTCGCCGCCCGCCAGGGCGGCGGTGACCCAGGCTCCAACCCGCGTCTGCGCCTGGCGCTGGACAAGGCCCTCGGCGCCAACATGAGTCGCGACATCATCGACCGCGCCGTGGCCCGTGGCGCCGGTGCGGCCGATACCGACGACATGGTCGAGCTGACCTACGAAGGCTACGGCCCGGGCGGCGTGGCGGTGATGGTCGAGTGCATGACCGATAACCGCAACCGTACTGCCGCGGCGGTGCGTCATGCGTTCAGCAAGTGCGGTGGCAACCTCGGCACGGACGGCTCGGTGGCCTACCTGTTCGAGCGCAAGGGCCAGATTTCCTTCGCGCCGGGCGTGGATGAAGACGCGTTGATGGAAGCCGCGATGGAAGCGGATGCCGACGACGTGGTGACCAATGAAGACGGCTCGATCGATGTGTTCACCTCGTTCGCCGGGTTCTATGCGGTGCGTAACGCGTTGGAAACCGCTGGTTTCAAAGGCACCGACGCAGAAATCGTGATGCTGCCGACCACCAGCGCCGAACTGGACCTGGACGGCGCGCAGAAAGTGCTGAAGATGCTGGATATGCTCGAGGACCTGGATGACGTGCAGAACGTCTACTCGAATGCTGACATTCCAGAGTCGGTCGCCGAGCAGCTAGGCTGACGGACGATGTGGATCTAAATGTGAGAGGGGGCTTGCTCCCGATTACGGTGTGTCAGTCATTTATGAATCGACTGAACCACCGTAATCGGGAGCAAGCCCCCTCCCACATTGGATTTTACCTGTATCAAAAATTGTGTTTACCCGACCTGCAGGCGTTATGACTTTAATTCTAGGTATCGACCCCGGTTCGCGCATCACCGGTTTTGGTGTGGTGCAACACACCCCGCGCGGCTGCGTGTATGTCGCCTCGGGCTGCATCCGCACCGGTGCGGGCGAGTTGGCCGAGCGCCTGCAGATCGTCTATCGCGGCGTGCGTGAAGTGATCCAGACCTACAAGCCGGTGACCATGGGGATCGAAAAGGTGTTCATGGCCAAAAACGCCGACTCGGCTCTCAAGCTCGGCCAGGCCCGTGGCGCCGCCATCGTCGCCGGTGCCGAGGAGGCCATGGAAATCGCCGAGTACACCGCCACCCAGGTCAAGCAGGCCGTGGTCGGCACCGGCGCGGCCAATAAAGAGCAGGTGCAGATGATGGTCATGCACATGCTCAAACTCACCTCCAAGCCGCAGATCGACGCCTCCGACGCCCTGGCCATCGCCATTTGCCACGCGCATACCCGTTCCAGCCTGCTGCCTCACGGCCTGGGGGCGGCACGTAGTCGTGGCGGGCGGCTGCGTCTCTGATAGCATCGGCGCAATCGTTATTTGCGGTCAGGCCTCGATCTGACCCCCAAGCTTTAAGGATCTGAACCGTGATTGGACGCTTGCGCGGCACCCTGGCTGAGAAACAGCCGCCGCACCTGATTCTGGATGTCAACGGGCTGGGGTATGAGCTGGAAGTGCCCATGACCACCCTGTATCGCCTTCCGTCGGTTGGCGAGCCATTGACCCTGCATACTCACCTTGTGGTGCGCGAAGATGCGCAACTGCTCTATGGCTTCATTGGCAAGCGTGACCGGGACTTCTTCCGCGAATTGATTCGCCTCAATGGCGTAGGGCCGAAACTGGCCCTGGCGCTGATGTCGAGCCTGGAAGTGGATGAACTGGTACGCGCGGTGTCGGCCCAGGACACCTCGGCGCTGACCAAGGTGCCGGGGGTCGGCAAGAAAACCGCCGAACGCCTGCTGGTGGAGCTCAAGGACCGTTTCAAAGCCTGGGAAGTCGTGCCGAGCATGTTCGCCCTGGTGCCGAACCAGCCGAACCAGCCGGCGGCCCAGGTGGCCAGTGCCGAAAGCGATGCGGTCAGCGCGCTGATTTCCCTGGGCTACAAGCCGCAGGAAGCCAGTAAAGCGGTGTCGGCCATCAAGGACAAGAACCTGAGCAGCGAAGACATGATCCGCCGAGCCCTGAAGGGAATGATTTAAGTGATTGAAGCTGATCGTCTGATCGCGGCCACCGGCCCCCGTGACCGTGAAGAAGTCCAGGACCGCGCCATCCGCCCCCTGAGCCTGGCCGACTACATCGGCCAGCCCACCGTGCGCGAGCAGATGGAGTTGTTCATCCAGGCTGCGCGTGGGCGCAGTGAATCCTTGGACCACACCTTGATCTTCGGCCCGCCGGGGTTGGGTAAAACCACCCTGGCCAACATCATCGCCCAGGAAATGGGGGTGTCGATCAAGTCCACCTCCGGCCCGGTGCTGGAGCGTCCGGGCGACCTCGCGGCGCTGCTGACCAACCTCGAACCGCACGACGTGCTGTTCATCGACGAAATCCACCGCCTGTCGCCCATCGTCGAGGAAGTGCTGTACCCGGCGATGGAAGACTTCCAGCTCGACATCATGATCGGTGAAGGCCCCGCGGCCCGCTCGATCAAGCTCGACCTGCCGCCGTTCACCCTGGTGGGCGCGACCACGCGCGCGGGCATGCTGACTAACCCGTTGCGAGACCGTTTCGGCATCGTCCAACGTCTAGAGTTCTATAGCACCGCAGACCTGGCGACCATCGTCAGCCGTTCGGCCGGCATTCTCGGCTTGCCCCTGGACCCCGAAGGCGCGTTTGAAATCGCCCGGCGGGCGCGGGGCACGCCACGGATCGCCAACCGCTTGCTGCGGCGCGTGCGCGATTTTGCCGAAGTGCGAGCCAAGGGCCATATCACCAAGGTCGTGGCCGACCTGGCGTTGAACCTGCTGGACGTGGATGAGCACGGCTTCGATCACCAGGATCGACGGCTACTGTTGACCATGATCGAGAAATTCGACGGTGGCCCGGTGGGCGTGGACAGCCTGGCAGCGGCCATCAGTGAAGAGCGCCATACCATTGAGGACGTGCTGGAGCCGTACCTGATCCAGCAGGGCTACATCATGCGTACACCAAGGGGCCGGGTGGTTACCCGCCATGCCTATTTGCACTTTGGGCTAAACATTCCGTCACGATTGGGCGAGATGCCCGTGCTAGACGAATTCCTCGATGCAGTGGACGATTAAAAAGGTCACTCGGGTCGATTTATTCAAGGTTTGTGCTGTCCTAGTGGCTGGCGTCGTCATTCAGTCGTTAGAAATGTTTCATAGAATGAAAAAACAGTTGCCCAGCCGGATTGGCAACCTGAGGAGTAAGCACTAGAGTATGCGCGCGCAAAACGGGGATCAGTCGTTCGCACATCGCTGTCGCGTTTATTACGAGGACACCGATGCTGGCGGCATCGTGTATTACGTCAATTACCTCAAGTTCATGGAGCGGGCTCGAACCGAGCGGCTACGGGAGCTGGGCTTTGCCCAATCCCAGCTGGCAGGGGAGGACCTGTTGTTTGTCGTGCATTCCAGCGAGGCGCGTTATTACGCGCCGGCGCGATTGGACGATGAGCTGCTGGTCAGCGCTGAAGTAATCGAATTGAACCGTGTCAGCCTGCGCTTTAAACAGCAGGTCAGGCGGGCTGCGGATGCAACGCTGCTCTGTGAGGGGCAGTTCCTGGTGGCGTGTGTGCGCCCCAATAGTTTGAAACCTCGGGCCATTCCCGAAACTCTACGTGCGGCCTTTGCCGCCGTGAGCGGCGCGGGTAAACAATCAAAGCAGGAGATTTAGCGTGGAACCTACCGTCGTCGACCATTCCTCCATGTGGAGCCTGGTCAGTAATGCCAGTGTTGTGGTTCAACTGGTGATGCTGATCCTGTTAGCCGCATCGGTTACATCCTGGGTCATGATTTTTCAGCGCAGCAACCTGCTGCGTGCCGGTCGACGTGCCCTGGAGAGCTTCGAAGAGCGCTTCTGGTCGGGTATCGACCTGTCCAAACTGTATCGCCAGGCCGGTAGCAACCCTGACCCGGATTCGGGCGTCGAGCAGATCTTCCGTGCCGGCTTCAAGGAGTTCTCGCGCCTGCGCCAGCAGCCGGGCGTCGATCCGGAAGCGGTCATGGAAGGCGTGGCCCGTGCCATGCGCGTGGCCATCTCCCGCGAAGAAGAGAAGCTGGAGCAGAGCCTGCCGTTCCTCGCCACCGTGGGTTCCGTCAGCCCGTACATCGGTCTGTTCGGTACCGTGTGGGGGATCATGAACTCCTTCCGCGGCCTGGCCCAGGCCCAGCAAGCGACCCTGGCCACCGTGGCCCCGGGTATCGCCGAAGCCCTGGTCGCCACCGCGATCGGCCTGTTCGCTGCGATCCCGGCGGTTATCGCCTACAACCGCTTCGCCGCGCGCGGTGAGACCCTGATCAGCCGTTACTACACCTTCGCCGACGAATTCCAGGCGATCCTGCACCGTAAAGTGCACACCAGCGAAGAATAAGCAGGTACTCCCCGATGGCTTTAATCACTCGAGCACGAACCAAGCGCAAGCCGGTCGCCGAGATGAACGTAGTGCCTTACATCGACGTGATGCTGGTGCTGCTGGTGATCTTCATGGTGACCGCGCCGATGCTCAACCAGGGTGTGAAGGTTGATCTGCCCAAGGTTTCCAGCGAAGCCTTGCCCCAGGACAACAACACCCAGGTGCTGACGATTTCGATCAAGGCTGACAAGACCTACTACTGGAACCTTGGCAGTGAAGTCGATACGCAGAAACAACAGGACAAGGCCCTGACCTTGCCGGCGATGACCGATGCGGTGACCAAGATCATTCGCTCCGGCAACGAAGGCGGCAAGCACACCCAGGTGTTCATCCGCGGCGACAAGTCGGTCGACTACGGTTCCGTCATGGGCGCCATGGGCGGGCTGCAGAAGGCCGGCGTCGGTAACGTTGGCTTGATTACCGAGGCGCCCTGATGCACCAACAGCGAGAGCCGTCCGCCTCGGAAAGCTACTTCTGGCCTAGCGTCTGGGCAATTGCCCTGCACGTCCTGGTGTTTGGCATGCTGTTCGTCAGCTTTGCCATGACCCCGGACCTGCCGCCAGCCAAGCCGATCGTGCAGGCGACCCTGTATCAGCTGAAATCGAAAAGTCAGGCCACTACCCAGACCAATCAGAAGATTGCGGGTGAGGCCCAGAAGTCGGCTGCGCGCCAGACTGAAGTCGAGCAGATGGAACAGAAGAAGGTCGAGCAGGAAGCAGTGAAGGCTGCTGCGGAACAAAAGAAAGAAGAGGCGGCTCAAAAGGCCGAGGAATCGAAAAAGGCTGACGAAGCGAAGAAGGCTGACGAAGCGAAGAAGGCTGACGAGGCGAAAAAGGCTGATGAAGCCAAGAAAGCCGAGAAAGCTGCCGAAGCTAAAAAAGCCGAAGAGAAACAATTGGCTGATATAGCCAAGAAGAAATCTGAAGAAGAAGCCAAGAAAGCTGCCGAAGAAGAGGCCAAGAAAAAGGCCGCTGAAGACGCCAAGAAAAAGATAGTCGAAGACGCGAAGAAGAAAGCCGCCGAAGACGCCAAGAAAAAAGCTGAAGCAGACGAGGCGAAGAAGAAAATCGCCGACGACGCGAAGAAGAAAGCTGCCGCCGATGCCACCAAGAAAAAGGCCCAGGAAGCAGCGCGTAAATCCGCCGAAGAGAAAAAGGCCCAGGCCTTGGCAGATTTGCTCTCCGACACGCCGCAGCGTCAGCAAGCCTTGGCCGATGAACGTGGCGATGAAGTCGCGGGCAGTTTCGACGACCTGATTCGGGCGCGGGCAGCAGAAGGCTGGACACGTCCGCCTTCGGCACGCAAAGGCATGACAGTAGTGCTGCAGATCGGCATGTTGCCGGACGGTACGGTGACTTCGGTCAGCGTGGCCAAGTCCAGTGGTGACGGTTCGTTCGACAGTTCGGCGGTCGCGGCGGTCAAGAATATTGGCCGGTTGACCGAGATGCAGGGAATGAAACCAAGCGACTTCGCTCCCTATCGTTCATTCAAGATGACATTCACACCTGAGGATTTAGCCTTGTGAGAAACCTTCTTCGAGGAATGCTTGTCGTTATTTGCTGTATGGCAGGGATAGCGGCGGCGGATGAAAAGAACATCCTGGTCACCAGCGGTAGCGATCGGGCCACCCCGATCGCCGTTGTACCGTTCGGCTGGCAGGGCGGCAGCGTGTTGCCGGACGACATGGCCCAGATCGTCAGCGACGACCTGCGCAACTCCGGTTACTACGCGCCGATTCCCAAAGGCAACATGATCAGCCAGCCGACCCAGGCCAGCGAAGTCATCTTCCGCGACTGGAAAGCCGTGGGTGCCCAGTACCTGATGGTCGGCAGCATCGTGCCGGCCGGCGGTCGCCTGCAGATCCAGTACGCCTTGTTCAACGTGGCGACCGAGCAGCAGGTCTTGACCGGCAGCGTATCGGGCACCGCCGAACAACTGCGCGACATGGCCCACTACATCTCGGACCAGTCGTTTGAAAAGCTCACCGGTATCAAGGGGGCTTTCTCGACACGTCTGCTGTATGTAACGGCCGAGCGTTTCTCCGTAGACAACACGCGCTACACGCTGCAGCGTTCCGACTATGACGGCGCGCGCGCTGTGACCTTGCTGCAATCGCGTGAACCAATCCTGTCGCCGCGCTTCGCGCCGGACGGCAAGCGCATTGCCTACGTGTCCTTCGAGCAGAAGCGTCCGCGCATCTTCGTCCAGCACATCGATACTGGCCGTCGTGAGCAGATCACCAACTTCGAAGGCCTCAACGGTGCGCCAGCCTGGTCGCCGGATGGTTCGCGCCTGGCTTTCGTGCTGTCCAAGGACGGCAACCCGGATATCTACGTGATGAACATGGCTTCGCGCCAGATCAGCCGCGTGACCAGCGGTCCTGGTATCAACACCGAACCGTTCTGGGGTAAAGATGGTTCGACCATCTATTTCACCTCCGACCGTGGCGGCAAGCCTCAAATTTATAAAACGAGCGTGGGTGGCGGTGGCGCGGAACGCGTGACCTTTATTGGTAACTACAACGCCAACCCTAAGCTTTCGGCTGATGAAAAGACGTTGGTGATGATTCACCGTCAGGATGGTTTCACTAATTTCCGGGTTGCGGCCCAGGATTTGCAGCGCGGAACCGTAAAAATCCTTACAGATACCAACCTAGATGAGTCAGCCACTGTTGCGCCCAACGGCACCATGGTAATCTACGCCACCCGCCAGCAGGGCCGGGGAGTCTTGATGCTCGTGTCCATTAATGGACGCGTAAGGCTCCCGCTTCCTACCGCACAAGGCGAAGTCAGAGAACCATCCTGGTCCCCTTACCTGAACTGACGCGGCGCTACATGATTTGCTTAACACACTGGGGTTCATTAGGAGTTTCACGATGGAAATGCTGAAGTTTGGTAAGTTTGCTGCTCTGGCTCTGGCTCTGTCCGTAGCCGTTGGTTGCTCGTCTAAAGGCGGCGACAATGCCGGTGAAGGCGCAGCTGTTGATCCAAACGCTGGTTATGGCGCCAACACTGGTGCAGTTGACGGCTCCCTGAGCGAAGAAGCTGCTCTGCGCGCAATCACCACTTTCTACTTCGAATACGACAGTTCGGACCTGAAACCAGAAGCCATGCGCGCTCTGGACGTTCACGCGAAGGACCTGAAAGCTAACGGCGCTCGCGTTGTTCTGGAAGGTAACACCGACGAACGTGGTACTCGCGAGTACAACATGGCACTGGGCGAGCGTCGTGCGAAAGCCGTTCAGCGCTATCTGGTACTGCAAGGTGTTGCTCCAGGCCAACTGGAACTGGTTTCCTACGGTAAAGAGCGTCCAGTTGCTACTGGCCACGACGAGCAGTCCTGGGCTCAAAACCGTCGCGTCGAACTGCGTAAGTAATTCGTCATGCGAACGTGCCGTCGTGCTCTAACTGTATTGGCTCTCAGCCTCGCGCCGCTTGCGGTGTGGGCTGCGGTTCCTGTGGAAGATAGCAACTCAGGCTATAACAATAGCGGGAGCAGTTATCCGCCAGCAGGTTATGGCACGAACGGCGCCTATGCTGGGGGGGCGGCTACGTCCGCTCCCTCGGCACAGGGCGAACTGTTCAACCAGTTGCAACGCATGCAGGATCAATTGTCGCAGCAACAAGGCGCCATTGAAGTTCTGCAGAATCAAGTGAACCAGCTGAAGCAAGAAGGCCTGGAGCGATACCAGGATCTTGATCGACGCATAGGAGCCGGCGTTACACCTGCCGCTACTCCTGATAATTCTTCTGCCGGTGGCGCGCCAAGTGCCGCCGCCGGTGGTGGTGCAGCAGGGGCCGCCGCCGCAGCCCCTGCCGCCAGCAGCGAACCGGGTGATCCGGCGAAGGAAAAACTGTATTACGATGCAGCCTTCGACCTGATCAAGGCCAAGGATTTCGACAAGGCCAGCAAGGCCTTCACCGCATTCCTCGGTCGTTACCCAAACAGTCAGTACGCGGGCAACGCCCAGTACTGGCTGGGTGAGGTAAACCTGGCAAAGGGTGATCTGCAGGGGGCGGGCCAGGCATTTGCCAAGGTCAGCCAGCTGTACCCCAAGCACGCCAAGGTGCCGGATTCGCTGTACAAACTCGCTGACGTAGAACGCCGCCTGGGTCACACCGACAAGGTCAAAGGCATTCTGCAGCAGGTCGTTGCCCAGTATCCGGGGACTTCCGCTGCCCAGTTGGCTCAACGCGACCTGCAGCGCTTGTAAGCGATGCTGTCCGTTTAGAAGAAACCCGCGCCTGGCGCGGGTTTTTTCGTTAGAATCCACGCCCTTTTATGAAACACGCTTCCTGGGGTTTACGCGTTGGCGGAATTCCTTGAAGTGCCTGACGGAGGCGGACAGCCTGTTTAGCTGTTACGCCCGTGGCGACTATGCAAGACACATTACGCATCACCGAAGTTTTTTACTCGTTACAGGGTGAAACGCGAACGGCCGGCCTGCCCACAGTATTTGTGCGCCTGACCGGTTGCCCCCTGCGTTGCCAGTACTGTGACAGCGCCTACGCCTTCAGTGGCGGCACCGTGCGAACCCTTGAAGACATCCTTGAACAGGTTGCCGGTTACCGGCCGCGCTACGTCTGCGTGACCGGCGGTGAGCCGTTGGCGCAACCCAACGCCATCCCTTTGCTCAAGCAGCTGTGTGACGCCGGTTACGAGGTGTCCCTGGAAACCAGCGGCGCCCTGGATATTTCCGCGGTGGACCCGCGTGTAAGCCGAGTGGTCGATCTCAAGACCCCCGGCTCCAAAGAGGCACATCGCAACCTCTACGAGAACCTGGACCTGCTGACGGCCAACGACCAGGTCAAGTTCGTGATCTGTTCCCGCGACGATTACGACTGGGCGAGCTCCAAGCTGATCCAGTACGGCCTGGACCGCCGCGCGGGCGAGGTGCTGTTCTCTCCAAGCCATCACGACCTGAACGCACGCGACCTGGCCGACTGGGTGGTGGCTGATAACCTACCGGTCCGTCTGCAACTGCAACTGCATAAATACCTTTGGAACGACGAGCCAGGACGCTGAAATGACTGAACAACCGATTGATCAAAAACGTGCGGTAATCCTGCTGTCCGGCGGCCTCGACTCCGCCACGGTGGTGGCCATGGCGCAGGCTGAAGGCTACACCTGCTACACCATGAGCTTCGACTACGGCCAGCGCCATCGCGCCGAGCTGAACGCCGCTGCCCGCGTCGCCCGCGACATGGGTGTGGCCGAGCACAAGGTCATTGGCCTGAATCTCAACGGCATCGGCGGCTCGGCGCTCACCGACAGCAGCATCGACGTGCCGGAAGCACCCAGCGAAGGCATCCCGATCACCTACGTCCCGGCGCGCAACACCGTGTTCCTGTCCCTGGCCCTTGGCTGGGCGGAAGTGCTGAATGCCCGCGATATCTTTATCGGCGTCAACGCAGTGGATTATTCCGGCTACCCGGATTGCCGCCCAGAGTTCATCGAGTCGTTCGAACGCATGGCCAACCTGGCGACCAAGGCCGGGGTAGAGGGGCAGGGCTTCCGTATCCTGGCGCCGCTGCAAAACCTCAGCAAGGCCGATATCGTGAAGGCTGGCGTAGGGCTTGGCGTCGATTATTCGCTGACTGTTTCCTGCTATCAGGCAGACGATGACGGCCGTGCTTGTGGGAAATGCGACAGCTGCCGACTGCGTGCAGAAGGCTTCAAAATGGCCGGAATTACGGACCCAACGCGTTATTTTTGATTTATTTAAAATAAGGTGTTGAATAATCCTTAGAAATCAGTATTATACGCGCCACAACACAGCGGGTCGTTAGCTCAGTTGGTAGAGCAGTTGGCTTTTAACCAATTGGTCGTAGGTTCGAATCCCACACGACCCACCATTTTTGGCGGTTTAGAAAATCCGGAAGGCCCACGCAAGTGAGGATTTCCGGGTTTTTTTTTGCCCGCGATTTGATGCTGGCTTGCATTGAATAGGGAATCCTCCTCAATGCTCGTAAGTCTCCTTAGGTGCTGATCTTCCTACACACGAATCATCGGCCGTGATCGAATGGTCAAGTACTTTGGCAGGTAACGCTCTTCAGCGCAGTTGTTGCACTTCATGCCGACCAGACCAATCATCAGCGTGAGCATCATCGATGACTCGGCGCTTTCATCAATGGATGGCAGCGGTAATCTTAGGTCTTCCCACCAGGTTCCAGACCATATCAGTCCATGACCGAGCCCAATGCCCGGTCGGGTGCAAGGCCGGAGCCATTGAGTATCTTTCGGACCCTAGGCGCACGACGTGGGTGAGCAGTTTGTATGCAGGTTTTGACCTTGCAACCGAAAGGCGTGCAGAGCAGCCAGTAGCAGACGCCTACGACCTTGTACTCCAGACAGGTTGGTGACAGGCTCCATGCTCGGTTGATCAGCCCAACCGTTTTAGCCACGTCCGGCTCGCCGTCAACGACAGAGGGCCTCTTCTCGATAGCAAGCTCCAGGCGTTTGTGACACCTTGCGGGGGCTGAGCAAGATCGCTTGGAAGGCGCTTGCCAGTGGGGGAAACAGCGCTGGATTTTACTAAGGTTGGGAGGGGCGGCTGTCGGTCGTGGCATCGTACTTGAAATGAGTTTAGGTATAGGAGGGCGGGTGGACTGCTTGAAGGGGTTGCTTAAAAAGGCCAAAGATGATGTAAATTTTAAAAGTGGTTCACATCATATCTGGCCTTGGGGTTAATGAAATAATAGGCATACTATTTTCTTGCGATTTAATGTGTATTAAATCAATATCCGGCTTCTAGCAGAAGCTCTTGAGTTCTTGAAATTTCCACTTGTGTATGTATAGGCTCCATGCCGGCGATATAGGTGCCAATAATTATACATGTCGTAGTTTTTGCGATATGAACGCCCGTCTCCTGGTACTTAAATTGTATTTGGTTTTCGTATGGTCGTCGGTACATATATTTTACTCCGTTAATATGTATTCCAGCCGCTAATAAAATACTGTCATCTTTAAATCCTGCCAGGATTTGCGAGATTTCGTCGCTGGAAATATTTAATTCGGGTGACTGGGCCCATATTGTTCCGTCAAGCCCGACTATTGCTGCTTGGGTTACTTTGCCAAAACTCGTCAGATGCTCTACATAGTCTTGCCAGGTTTCCATGTTTCTCTCCTTAATACCGTTAGATAGAAGTAATTGTGTGAATGTATCTGCATGAGAATTTATAGCTGTATTTTTTCTGCTGGTAACTGTCAGGTCTGACAGTTTTTTAATGTGTATTGTCATGGGTTATATTGTGGTTAGCTGTTTTTGATATAAGGTGGCATGGAGATGGTCTGAAGTAACTGAGCATCGTTCGGATACAGTGTGTGGTGAAGCTTGCACCTAGTCCTGGATTAACGGAAAGCCGGCCATGAATGTGCCTGCCAAAAGATCTTCCGAAATTACTCAGCGTTTATGAGATCGGGTCACGCCGCCGCCTCGGCGGACTATCAGAGATCGTAGTGAGTATTTGCGCAAGACTTCCAATATTGTATTTTCTGCACCCGCAGACTGTGGATATTGTCTAAGGCAATCGCTGAGCACTACACCAAGTTGATACTGGATGCCACAGCGATCCACCGCGTGTACCAAGACCCGTTGCAACGGCTAGATCAGTACGGGGGCATAAACTTCAAGAGTCTGAATGGCATCTTTCCCAGGTTGTTGAAGCCATTGGGTCAGGCTTTCAATCAGGCTCTGGATCAAGGTATTCAGTGTTTTGATACCTGGCGCTCCTAGGTCGTAGTTTGTTCGGGGAATATGATGATGTGCAGTTCGATGCTGCAATATCGATCCAGTGTCGTGGCGACCTCAATGGCTGCGTCGAGTTCGCTGCAGCCTGTTGCCTGCATGATGTCGAAGTGTTGTTTTTTTTCTCTTCTGGCGCTGTCATGGTCTGCGCGAGGTATTGACTTGGTGGCACTGCTCGAAACAGCATTTCCATGCTTTGGAGAGGACCCCGCCCTCGGTGAGTTTGCCGCTCTCTTTTCGTGCTGAAAGCATCATCGATTTTTGCGCCGGGCTCAGTTTGGCAAACTGGGTCAGCTGCCCCTTACCTTTAAAGGTCCTTTAGTTAGGTTGCCTGTTGCAGACGCCGGAAGGCTTCCTGTTCCCGCCAGGTTCCAGGCCATATCAGTCCATGACCGAGCCCGATGCCCGGTCGGGTGCAAGGCTGGAGCCATTGGGTATCTTCAGACTCCGGGCGCTTGACGTGGGTGAGCAGCTTGTATGCTCCGGCGGCTACCCGCGGCACCAGGGCGGCGATGCACTGATCTTGGTGTGGCGCCATGCGTATGCCGACTATTCACGACTGAGCTGGGGTCGCGTCGACCTACTCCACCCCCATCAAGCCGCCCAGACGGCCCTTGACGACCTTTTGCAGGAGCAAGGCCAGCGTCTCGGTGGCATAGGGTTTCTGCAGCAGTACAAAACGCTTGGCTTCTTCTTGGGCAATGCGCGCGTATTCGTCGTTGTAGCCGGTGGTGAGCACCACCGGCAGCCATGGATAGAGCGCCTCGATCGCGTCGAGCAGTTCCAGGCCGCTCATGCCGGGCATGGAGATGTCGGAGAACACCACCTGGAAACTTTCCGGGTTGGGGGCCAGGGCTTCCAGTGCGCTCTTGGCGTCCGGCACCCATAACACGTGAAAGCCCATCTGTTCCAGGGTCTGCGAGGTGTAGAGGCCAACGTCAGCATTGTCCTCGACCATCAGCACGCACAAGTTCGAGATGATCGGTACGCGATGGTTGTCCTGGGCGGTCGGGATCGTGCTGGCCTCGACCTTGGGCAGGTACAACATAAACTGGCTGCCTTTGCCGCGTTCGCTCTGCACCAGAATCTCCCCGCCTGACTGTTTGGCAAAGCCGAACACTTGCGACAAGCCCAGCCCGGTGCCTTGGCCGATGCCTTTGGTGGTGTAGAAGGGTTCGAAGATGGCGTCGAGTTTTTCCGGCGCAATGCCTGATCCGGTGTCGCTCAATGCGATGGTCACGTAGTCGGCGACCCGCCCCGGGTGGGCGCGCACCGACGGCAGCCAGGCGGCTGTCGTGACCTGGATGGTCAAGTGGCCATTGCCGGCCATGGCATCCCGCGCATTAACCACCATGTTCACCAGTGCGGTATCGAACTGGCTTTCATCGGCGTTTATAAAGCAGGGCTCATCCGGCACTTCGATGGTGACCTTGATCCGCGAGCCAGTCAGGCTGTCCATCATCTCGCCCACCCGCAACACGCTGTCGCCGACATTGAATACTTCCGGGCGCAGGGCCTGGCGTCGGGCGAAGGTCAGCAGTTGCGCGGTCAGGCGGGCGGCGCGGTCGACGGTGCTGGCGATGGCATCGATGTATTTGATGCGCCGCACTTCACTCAGGGATGGGGTCTTGAGCAGGTCGGCGCAGGATTTGATTACCGTCAGCAGGTTATTGAAGTCGTGTGCGACGCCGCCGGTGAGTTGGCCAATGGTTTCCAGTTTCTGGGATTGGCGCAAGGCATCTTCCGACAGGCGCAGGGCGTCCTTGGCTTCTTCTTCGGCCTGGATATCCCTGCCCACCGCATGGATGTAATCGCTGTCGGGTACGGCGGTCCAGGCGATCATGCGATAGCTGCCATCCTGGTGGCGGTAACGGTTCTTGAAGTTGGGGAAGTTCTTGCCGTCTCCCAGGCGGCTGACTGCCGATGCGGAGTCGGCCAAGTCGTCCGGGTGAACCAGGGCCAGCAACTGGCTGCCCACCAAGTCGTGTTCGGCGTGGCCGAGCATGCGAGTCCAGGCTGGGTTGACGGCGGAGATCACGCCGTCGAGTTGGGCCACCAGCATCAGGTCCGGGGACAGGCGCCAGATGCGGTCGCGGTCGCGGGTGCGTTCCACCACCCGTTGTTCCAGGGACTCGTTGAGCTTGCGCAGTGCTTCTTCGGCTTCACGCAGGGCCGTGATGTCGCGGGATACGCAGAGGATCTGTTCCGGCCGGCCGTTACTGCCCAGGATCGGGCTCACCTGTACATGCCACCACTTCAGGTTACCGGCCAGGGTCTGGGCCGGGCCGATAAAGCTGGCGCTCTCGCCGTTTCTGGCGGCCTGTACGGCGGCCTTGGCGTCTAGGTTGCCTTGATCCTGCCAGAAATCGGGCCAGGAGCAGCCACGGATGGTGTTGAAGTCACTGACCTCCATGATTTTTTGGCCGCCTTCGCTCATGAACGTGAGGCGGGCATCGAGATCGAGTACTTGGATGCAATCGTTGATGCTGGCCAGTACGCGCTCGGTGAACGCTTCGTTTTGGCTCAGGCCGGAGGTGGCCAGTTCGCTGACCTCAGAGCCCATCCCGACGGTGCTATTCATTTGAGTTTGGCCGAGCGGGTTAAATGGCCTTCATCATGTCATTAAGATACCTCCCCCCACCAGCGACTTCCTTACGCACTGCACTGCTTTTGCTGTGGGAAGGCATTGGATAATGCCGGCACGTTTTGTACATATTCCTACGAGCGATCGCGCGGTATGTGTGGCGTTGACTTACAGCTCCTGAGTCTGCGCGATGCGGCAAAGAGGCGGTTTTTTTGATGTGGCTCTTTGCCACTTATTTCGGCTTTAATGTTGTCAATACGCGGCGTATCTTGGCTAGATTGGAGGCTAAGCTTTCAAGACATGGACTGTCATGACTACGCTAACTCCGATCATCGCTAGCAATCCCCTCATTGTTCGCGCTGTAGCCACACCGCTCGCCATTTCGGCGAACACTGTCGATGTCTTGCCGGTGCGACCTGCGTCGGTGGTCAGCCTCGGTAATCCGGCTGCCGATGTCGTTGATATCTACTCCCGAGACGGGCAGATGCCGGGTCGGGAAAGTGTGCGGGCCTGGGAAAATAGCAGCCAGGACGCAGTCAGCAAGATCATCAACACCCGCTTTAACTCGACCTCCACGGCCAGTCGCTACAGCGGCTTGGGGGCAGCATTGGTGGCGCAGTTCGCCAAAGGCGGCGGCGCGGACATTTCACAGTCGGTGCTCAACACCACGGCCGACCGGGCCGGGAGCGATAAAGGCTTGCTGACCGGTCTGGCGGACTTCAAGGCTTCCATCAAGCAGGCCGTAGACAGCTCCAACCCGATGCGCCCTTCAGAGGTCGACAGCTTTTCTTACAATGTGTCGCAAAAAACCCAGGTTAATGGTCGCAGCAGCGCGGATCGCAGCGTCACCCAGAACCAGCAATCGGTGCTTTCGGCGAGCTTCCACAAAGGCCTTGATGGTGGGAAACCGCCGGTGTTTGATGGCAGTCGCGAATCGCAGAATTACCTGTATGTGCACGTACAGGACAGGGCCAGCAGCACCGCGAGCTTTGCCTATAAAGACAGCCAACTGACCCGTGCTTCCGTCACACAGTCGGCTTCCCAGAATACCCACACGCAGAAGTATGTGATGGCCAACCTGGTAGAAGACACCGTGGTGCCGAAGGAAGGCTCATCCAAGCGTGACTACCTGGCGCTGCTCGAACACGCGGGCAGGGAAAGCAAAAAATCCAAGGATGCGCTGGAGCAGTCGACGTTGAAGGATGCATTGGCGAAGATGCATGACTCAGTCCTGTTGCAGGATGATCCGGATGTGCTGATGCGCTGAGGGTCAACGCGCGAAGCCCCAGTGATGCGCCTTCGCGTTTTTTTTGCCCGACAGATGCGTCGCGCCATGCCAGATTAGGCTTTTGAATCCATTCGATATTCTGTAGCCTTGCGCAGCTTCACCTTAACCCGTGCTTGATGACATCATCACTTCGTCCGGCGGCGCCTGAAGGGCTCCAGAGCCGGTGGTACACTCGACTTTCGCGCAACGGCGCCTGCAGGTCTTGCGAACATGACGCAAATTTCCGAACGCCTTCTGGTTCAAGCCCACCTCGACGCCAAGCAGCCCAAGGCCCTCAGTGCCGAGGAAGAGGCTAGCCTGCGTACCGCCATCGCCGCCGAGCTCAAAGCTCAGGACGCGGTGCTGGTCGCCCACTTCTATTGCGACCCGGTGATTCAGGCCCTGGCCGAAGAAACCGGCGGCTGTGTCTCCGACTCCCTTGAAATGGCACGCTTCGGCGCTGCTCACCCGGCCAAGACCGTACTGGTCGCCGGTGTGCGTTTCATGGGCGAGACTGCCAAAATCCTCACCCCCGAAAAACGCATCCTGATGCCGACCCTGGAAGCTACGTGCTCCCTCGACCTGGGCTGTCCGGTGGAGGAGTTTTCCGCGTTCTGCGATCAACACCCCGAGCGCACGGTGGTGGTGTATGCCAACACCTCGGCGGCGGTCAAGGCGCGGGCGGACTGGGTGGTGACTTCCAGTTGCGCGCTGGAAATCGTCGAAAGCCTGATGGACAACGGCGAGACCATTATCTGGGGGCCGGACAAGCACCTGGGTACTTACATTCAGCGCCAGACCGGTGCCGACATGCTGCTGTGGGACGGTGCGTGCATCGTCCACGAAGAGTTCAAGTCCAAGCAGCTGGAAGACATGAAGGCGCTGTACCCGGACGCGGCGATCCTGGTCCACCCGGAATCCCCGACCTCGGTGATCGAACTGGCGGATGCAGTGGGTTCCACCAGCCAACTGATTGCCGCCGCTCAGCGTTTACCGAACAAAACGTTCATTGTCGCCACCGACCGCGGCATTTTCTACAAGATGCAGCAGCTGTGCCCGGACAAGGTCTTCGTCGAAGCGCCTACCGCCGGCAACGGCGCGGCGTGCCGCAGTTGCGCGCACTGCCCGTGGATGGCGATGAATACGCTGGAGCGCACGCTGCAGTGCCTGCGTGAGGGCAGCAACGAGATCTTCGTCGAGCCTTCGGTGATCCCGCAGGCGGTGCGCCCGCTCAAGCGCATGTTGGACTTCACCCAGGCTGCGCGCCTGAAGCTGGCCGGCAACGCCTGACCCGGTCGAACATGTGGGAGGGGGCTTGCCCCCGATAGCGTAGTGTCAGTCACCAGATACATCGACTGATTTACCGCTATCGGGAGCAAGCCCCCTCCCACATGTTGATCCGCACCAGCAGGGCGTTATTTTTTCCGCTTCGGAACCTGCACCAACTGCGTGTCAGAATAAATGTCGTGCCAGCTGCGTTTCTGCTTGTCGAACAGTGACCAGATAAACCCCAGCCCCACGCACAACCACGATGCAATCGACACCACAAAGCGCAACAGCGCCTGCCACAGGCTGATCCGCGAGCCGTCGGCGTTCTGTACGCGCACGCCCCACACCTGCATGCCCAGGGTCTGCCCGGAATGGGTCCAGAACTTGGCGAAGAAGCCAAACAGCACGAAGAACAGAATCGTCGACAGCAGCGGGTCGCCGTCCAGCGCGCCGGATTCGGTGAGAGTACGCATTTTGGCTTCGCCCACGAATGCGATCCACACCAGCTTGTAGAGAAAGGCCGTGACAATCAGTAGCGCCGTGCAGAGGAGGAAGTCATAGAACATCGCTGCCAGACGACGGCCCAGGCCAACGGCGGGGAAGTCGCCTTGGGGGCTCAGCAGGGGTTTGGACATGGCCGGCTCTCTGAAGAAAAAAAGCATTTTACGGCGCAATGCCCTTACCGCGCCCATAAAAAAGCCCCTGATGTCACCATCAGGGGCTTTTTGTCGCAGGAGGGATCAGCCTTCGGCGATCACTTCGTCAGCCTGCATGCCTTTCTGGCCTTGCACGGCGACGAAAGACACTTTCTGGCCTTCTTTCAGGCTCTTGAAGCCGTTGCCCTGAATAGCGCGGAAATGCACGAACAGATCCGGACCGCTTTCTGGAGTGATAAAACCAAACCCTTTCTCGTCGTTAAACCACTTGACGGTACCGCTCTGACGTTTATCCGACATTTTCTTATTTCCTTGACGCTAAAAATGAATGACAGCCCCTTTCGCATGAAAGAGTACTGGGCTGGGTTGCAGGAAAGTAAGAGACGTCGAACGGGTTGTAGCAAACTTTGGCTACTGCCCAGGTCCAGGTTCCAAGCGACCCATGCAAACACAGTGAGCAAACTCTACGTCAACTAATGGAGAAAAAACAAGCCCTGCGCAAAGCCCAGCTTTTGCTCGGCTTTGTGGCACTTGGGGGAACAATGGGCGGACGACTTATTCGATAGAAATGGTCACTTGTTATAGGTTGACCCCTATAACAATGACTATCGTCAATGCACTGTTTTATGGCGGTTGCGTTACAGATTAGTGCGCGTTAACGCAACCGCGTTACTTATAGAAACAATCAATCAGCCACGGTAGTACCGTTGCGGCACAAATGGCATTTTACTTACACGAAGTGGCACCTTTTTCCCACGCACCAGTGCAGAAACTTCGGTATCCAACGCAGTGAACGCGCTGTCCAGGTAGGCCATCGCCAACGGGCCGCCGAGGCTCGGGCCAAAGCCGCCGCTGCAGACGCTGCCGACCACGGTGCCGTGTTCGTCGACGATTTCCGCACCTTCACGCACGGGTGTGCGCTCCTGAGTCAGCAGGCCGACACGTTTGCGGCTCACACCGGCTTGCTGCTGGGTAAAGATCCGGTCGGCGCCGGGAAAGCCACCGGCACGAGCGCCGTCGGCGCGACGGGCCTTGGAGATCGCCCAGAGCAGGCTGGCTTCGATCGGGGTGGTGTCGGTGTTCATGTCGTGGCCATACAGGCACAGGCCGGCTTCCAGGCGTAGCGAGTCGCGGGCGCCCAGGCCGATGGCCTGGACTTCGGTCTCGGCCAGCAGGCTGCGGGCCAGGCTTTCGGCGTGGGCGGCGGGCACCGAGATTTCAAAGCCGTCTTCACCGGTGTAGCCGGAGCGGCTGACGTAGCAGTCCACGCCCAGCAGGCGCAGGGACGTGAATTGCATGAAGGTCATCTTGGTCACTTCAGGGGCCAGGCGTGCCAGCACTTTTACCGCTGCCGGGCCTTGCAGGGCGAGCAGGGCGCGTTCTTCGAACAGCGGCTCGATGCTGCACTGGTCGCCAATCCTGGCGCGCAGGTGCGCCAGGTCCTGGTCCTTGCAGGCCGCGTTGACCACCAGGAACAGCTCGTCGTTCCCCAGGTTGGCCACCATCAGGTCGTCGAGAATACCGCCTTGTTCGTTGGTGAACATGGCATAGCGCTGCATGCCTACGGGCAGGTCGATGATATCCACCGGCACCAGGGTTTCCAGGGCCTTGGCGGCATTGGCGCCGGTCAGGCGGATCTGGCCCATGTGAGACACGTCGAACAGCCCGGCCTGATCACGGGTGTGCAGGTGTTCTTTCATCACGCCCAATGGGTATTGCACCGGCATGTCGTAGCCGGCGAAGGGCACCATGCGCGCGCCGAGTTCGATGTGCAGCGCGTGCAACGGGGTTTTCAACAGGGTTTCGGTGGACATATTCAGCTCCTGAAAAACGTGCGGACGCGCTTCTAAGCGTCAGCACTCGATAATGTTGACCGCCAAACCGCCACGGGCGGTTTCCTTGTATTTGCTTTTCATGTCGGCGCCGGTCTGGCGCATGGTGCGGATGACCTTGTCGAGGGACACAAAATGCTGCCCATCGCCGCGCAAGGCCATACGCACTGCGTTGATGGCTTTGACCGAGCCCATGGCATTGCGCTCGATGCAGGGCACTTGCACCAGGCCGCCGATCGGGTCGCACGTCAGGCCGAGGTTGTGTTCCATGCCGATCTCGGCGGCGTTTTCGACCTGGGACACGCTGCCGCCCAACACTTCGCACAGCGCACCGGCGGCCATCGAGCAGGCCACGCCGACTTCACCCTGGCAGCCAACCTCGGCACCGGAGATCGACGCGTTTTCCTTGTACAGAATCCCGATCGCGGCGGCGGTGAGCAGAAAGCGCACTACGCCGTCTTCACTCGCGCCGGGGATAAAGCGCATGTAGTAATGCAGCACCGCCGGCACAATCCCGGCCGCACCGTTGGTGGGCGCGGTGACCACACGCCCGCCGTTGGCGTTTTCTTCGTTGACCGCCAGCGCGTACAGGTTGACCCAATCGAGTACCGACAACGGGTCGCGCAGGGCCGACTCCGGGTTCTTGCACAGCTGGCGATGCAGGGCGGCGGCACGACGCTTGACCTTCAAGCCTCCCGGCAAGATCCCTTCATTGCGACAGCCAGCGTCCACACAGTCCTGCATCACCTGCCAGATCTTCAGCAGGCCGTTGCGGGTTTCGGCTTCGGGGCGCCAGGCACTTTCATTGGTCAGCATCACCTGGCTGATGGACAGCCCGTAGGTGGCGCAATGACCGAGCAAGTCCTTGGCGCTCTTGAACGGGAAGGTCAGCGGCGTGGCGTCTTCGACGATCCGGTCGGCGCCGGCAGCGTCTTCATCTACCACAAAGCCACCGCCCACCGAGTAGTACTCGCGGCTGCGGATCTGGATGCCGGCGGCGTCGAAGGCACGGAAGATCATGCCGTTGGGGTGATAGGCGAGGGGTTTGCGAATCATCGCCAGGTGTTCTTTCTCGTTGAACGCAATGCTGTGTTCGCCGAGCAGGTTCAAACGGCCGGCGCTGCGCATCTGTGCCAGGCGCGTGGCGACGGTTTCTGTGTTCACGGTGTCCGGGTGTTCGCCTTCCAGGCCGAGCAACACGGCCTTGTCGCTGCCGTGGCCTTTGCCGGTGGCGCCGAGTGAGCCGTAGAGTTCCACCTTGACGCAGGTGGTGGCGCTCAGCAGGTCGTCACGGCGCAAGCCCTCGACAAAGCGCGCGGCGGCGCGCATCGGGCCGACGGTGTGGGAGCTGGAGGGGCCGATGCCAATCTTGAACAGGTCGAACACGCTTAACGACATGAGTTGTTCTCCAGGTTCTTATTATTCTTGAGGTCATACGCGGTCAAGTGCGGGAGGGGCGGTGCGACGATTCGACTTGCCCCCGATGAGGGGGTGTCAGTCACCAGATCTATCAACTGACACTCTGCCATCGGGAGCAAGCCCCCTCCCACATTCTTGACCAGGTTATGCGTAGCTCTCGATCGAAGGGCAGGCGCACACGAGGTTGCGATCGCCGAACACGTTGTCGACCCGGCCGACCGGCGGCCAGTACTTGCCGTCGATCAACGACGCCAGCGGGTACACCGCTTGTTCACGGCTGTAAGGGTGGCTCCATTCGCCCACCAGTTCCGCCGCGGTGTGCGGGGCGTTTTTCAGCGGGTTGTCGTCCTTGTCCAAGGTGCCGTTTTCCACCGTGCGGATTTCTTCGCGGATGGCGATCATCGCGTCGCAGAAGCGGTCCAGTTCTTCCCTGGATTCGCTTTCGGTCGGCTCGATCATCAAGGTGCCGGCCACCGGGAACGACATGGTCGGCGCGTGGAAGCCGAAGTCGATCAGGCGCTTGGCCACGTCATCCACGCTGATGCCGCTGCTGTCTTTCAACGGGCGCAAGTCCAGGATGCATTCATGCGCCACCAGGCCGTTGCTGCCGGTGTAGAGCACTGGGTAGTGCTCTTCCAGGCGACGGGAAATGTAGTTGGCGTTCAGGATCGCCAGCTGCGAAGCGCGCTTGAGGCCCGCGCCGCCCATCATGCTGATGTACATCCAGGTGATCGGCAGGATGCTCGCGCTGCCGAACGGCGCCGCGCACACCGCGCCTTCCTTGCGTGCCATGGCCGCGTGGCCGGGCAGGAATGGGGCCAGGTGGGATTTGACGCCGATCGGGCCAACGCCCGGGCCGCCGCCGCCGTGGGGGATGCAGAAGGTCTTGTGCAGGTTCAGGTGCGAGACGTCGCCGCCGAACTTGCCCGGCGCGCACAGGCCGACCATGGCGTTCATGTTGGCGCCGTCGATGTACACCTGGCCGCCGTTGTCGTGAATGATCCCGCAGATTTCGCGGATACCTTCTTCGAACACGCCGTGGGTCGACGGGTAGGTGATCATCAGCGCGGCGAGGTGGTCGCGGTGCTCGATGGCTTTGGCGCGCAGGTCTTCGATGTCGACGTTGCCGCGCGCGTCGCAAGCGGTCACCACCACGCGCATGCCGGCCATGTGGGCGGTGGCGGGGTTGGTGCCGTGGGCCGACGACGGGATCAGGCAGATATCGCGGTGCTGATCGCCACGGCTCTGGTGATAGGCGCGAATCGCCAACAGGCCCGCGTATTCGCCCTGGGAACCGGCGTTCGGTTGCAGCGAGATGGCGTCGTAGCCGGTGGCCGCGCAGAGCATGGCTTCCAGGTCGGAGGTCAATTGCAGGTAGCCGGCGCTTTGTTCGGCCGGGGCGAATGGGTGCAGGGCACCGAATTCGGCCCAGGTCACCGGGATCATTTCGCTGGCGGCGTTGAGCTTCATGGTGCAGGAGCCCAGCGGGATCATGGTGCGGTCCAGCGCCAGGTCCTTGTCGGCCAGCTTGCGCAGGTAGCGCATCAGCTCGGTTTCCGAGTGATAACGGTTGAACACCGGATGGGTCAGGATCGGCGACTGACGCAGCAGCGCGGCCGGCAGGCTGCCTTCGACCTTGGCGGCGAAGTCCGGCAGAGCTTTACCGTCGGCAAACAGTGCCCACAAGGTTTCGATATCGGCCTGGGTGGTGGTTTCGTCGACCGACAGGCCCAGACGTTCGGCGTCGACCACACGCAGGTTGATGCGCTGGGCGCGGGCCTGGTCGTGCAGGGCGGCGGTGCGGGCGCCGGTGTTGAGGGTCAGCGTGTCGAAGAAGTGTTCTTGCTCGACTTTCAGGCCCAGGGCGCGCAGGCCGTTGGCCAGGATCGCGGTCAACTGGTGAATGCGCTGGGCGATCTGGGTCAGGCCTTTGGGGCCGTGGTACACGGCGTACATGCTGGCGATGTTGGCGAGCAGGACCTGGGCGGTGCAGATGTTGCTGGTGGCTTTCTCGCGGCGGATATGTTGCTCGCGGGTCTGCATGGCCAGGCGCAAGGCCGGCTTGCCGAAGCGGTCGACCGAAACACCGACCAGGCGGCCCGGCATGTCGCGCTTGAACGCATCCCTGGTGGAGAAGTACGCCGCGTGCGGGCCGCCGAAGCCCAGCGGGACGCCGAAGCGTTGCGCGCTGCCGATGGCCACGTCGGCGCCGAACTCACCCGGCGGGGTCAGCACGGTCAGGGCCAGCAGGTCGGCGGCCACGGCCACCAGGGCGTTGGCGGCGTGGAAGCGTTCGGTCAGCTCGCGATAGTCGAACACGTCGCCGTTGCTGGCCGGGTATTGCAGCAGGGCGCCGAAGAACGGGCTGACATCGCTCAGTTCGCGTTCATCGCCCACCACCACGTCGATGCCCAGCGGCTCGGCACGGGTGCGCAGCACGTCGAGGGTTTGCGGGTGGCTGTGGATCGAGGCGAAGAAGGCATTACTGGCCTTGTTCTTGCTCAGGCGCTTGCAGAAGGTCATGGCTTCGGCGGCAGCGGTGGCTTCGTCGAGCAGCGAGGCGTTGGCGATCGGCAGGCCGGTGAGGTCGCTGATCAGGGTCTGGAAATTCAGCAGCGCTTCCAGGCGGCCCTGGGAAATTTCCGGTTGGTACGGGGTGTAGGCGGTGTACCAGGCCGGGTTTTCGAGGAGGTTGCGCAGGATCGGCGACGGCGTGTGGCAGTTGTAGTAGCCCTGGCCGATGTAGGTCTTGAACAGTTGGTTCTGGCTGGCGATGGCTTTGATCCTGGCCAGGGCCTCGGCTTCGCTCAAGCCATCTTCCAGGCCGAGCACGCTAGTGCCCTTGATGCTTTCCGGGATCACACTGGCGCTCAGGGCTTCCAGGGAGTCGAAGCCCAGGCTGGCGAGCATCTGCTGCTCATCTTCCTGGCGCGGGCCGATGTGGCGGGCGATGAATTCGTTGGCGGTGCTCAAGTTGATCGTCATGGCGCGCTCCTCAGGCTTCGGCGGTGGCTTTGATCAGGCGGTCATACGCATCCTGATCCAACAGCGTAGTCACTGCGTCGGCATCGGCGGGTTTAAAGCGGAAGAACCAGCCTTCGCCCATCGGGTCTTCGTTGACCAGTTCCGGGCGGCCCTCCAGCTCGGCGTTCACTTCGAGCACTTCACCGTCCAGGGGCATGTACACGCCGCTGGCGGCTTTGACTGACTCGACGGTGGACGCCTCGGCGCCTTTTTCGTAAGCCTGCAACTCTGGCAGTTGCACGAAAACCACATCACCCAGCGCATTTTGCGCGAATGCGGTGATACCCACGGTGACGCTGCCGTCAGCTTCGGCGCGCAGCCATTCGTGATCTTCAGTGAAACGCAACTCGCTCATGGAAACTCCTCGGGGCCAGATTCGTCTGGTGGACGGGATTGGAATAATGGGGAGTTGCTTAGCAATATCGCGGCCAATGTCATTAAGTGTTTATAAATCAATGACTTGATAAAAATGACGAATGCGTTGCCGGCTGAGGCTGTAGCGATTTCGCTACAGTTCGGCGCTGGAAAAAAAGCCTATGTGGATCAAAGCCTTGCATGGCGCGCAAAAAGCAGGGTTGTAGCGATATCGTTACGCTGTAGCGCTTTCAGTACAGTTGATGTCGTTCTCAGACCCAATTTGGAATGCGAGCCCTGTAGGCGCGAGCTTGCTCGCGAAGATCGTCAACGATGATGTGGGAAGCCTGGATGAACGCGGTGCGCTCGGGTTTTTCGCGAGCAAGCTCGCTCCTACAGTGGACAGCGCGCTGCTCAGGGTTTGTTGGGGATGCCGTATTTGCGCAGGCGATGGGCGATAGCGGTGTGGGAGGTTTGCAGGCGGCTTGCCAACTGGCGGGTCGAGGGGTAGCTGGCGTAGAGCTTCTCCAGCAGGCTGCGTTCGAAGTCTTCCACGGCCTGTTCCAGGCTGGTGATTTCGCTGTCGCTCTGACGTGCGACCGAGGTGCCGGCGATGTCCAGGTCGCCGATGTCCACCAGGCTGCTTTCGCAGATGGCGGCGGCGCGGAAGATCACGTTCTGCAACTGCCGCACGTTGCCCGGCCAGCGGTTGCCGAGCAAGGCCGGGTAAGTGCCGGGGGCCAGGCGGCAGACCGGGCGCTGGATCTGCGCGCAGGCCTGCTGCATGAAGTAGCGCGCCAGCAGCAAGATGTCCTGGCCGCGCTCGCGCAGGGGCGGCACTTCGACATTGAGGACGTTGAGGCGATAGAACAGGTCTTCGCGAAAGGTGCCCTCGGCGACCATCTTCTCCAGGTCGCGGTGGGTGGCGCTGAGGATACGCACGTTCACCTTCACTTCGCGGTCGCCGCCTACCCGGCGAAAGCTGCCGTCGTTGAGAAAGCGCAGCAGCTTGGCCTGCAGGTACGGCGACATTTCGCCGATCTCATCGAGGAACACCGTGCCCTGGTTGGCCAGTTCCATCAGCCCCGGCTTACCGCCGCGCTGGGCCCCGGTAAAGGCGCCGGGGGCGTAGCCGAACAGTTCGCTTTCGGCGAGGTTTTCCGGCAGCGCCGCGCAGTTCAGCGCCAGGAACGGCGCACTGCAGCGTGCGCTGATGGCGTGGCAAGCCCGCGCCACCAGCTCTTTGCCGGTGCCTGTCTCGCCCTGGATCAACAGCGGCGCATCGAGTACCGCGACACGCTGCGCGCGCGCCTTGAGGGTGCGGATCGCCGGCGACTCGCCGAGCAGCGCATCGAAACCTTCGGCATGGTCGTGGTGCAGCGCCGATAATTGTTCGCCGATGCGGTTGGGCTGGTAGAGGCTGAGCAGGGCACCGGCATCGGTGATCGGCGTCGCCTCCAGCAGCAGGGTCTGGCCGTTGACGCTGATCTCGCGCAGAGGCAAGCGAAAGCCTTGCTCCAGCAAGGTGTCGAGCAAGGCCGGATCGTTGAACAGTTCGCTGATGCTTTCGCCGGCCGGTTCGCGACCGTACAAGGCAATCAACGCCGGGTTGGCCAGCAGGATCTTGCCCGCGCTGTCCAGGGCGAGCACCGGGTCGGTCATGGCCGCCAGCAGGGCGTCGAGTTGCAGGTGGCGGCGTTGGCCGGGGAGGATGTCCACCACGGTCACTGCCTGCACGCCGTTGACGCTGAACAGCGCGTCCCGCAGCTCTTCGAGGACTTCGGCGCTCAGGGTCGGCGCGTCGATGTAGACGTTGGGCGGCACCATCTCGACCGCGTCCAGGTTGAGATTGCGCCCACCGAGCAAGGCCAGGACTTCCTGGGTAATGCCGACGCGGTCGATGAAGCTGACGTGGATACGCATGGGGCGGCTGACAATTCTGGGGAGCGAGAGGCGGCAAGTATGCCAGACAGGGGGGGAGATCAAAAATGGGGGAGGGGCGGTGCGACGATTCGACTTGCCCCTCCCACATTTGGACCGAGTTATGCGAGGTGTTCGGGTTTGACGGGGTCGCCGGGCTTCACATTCAACTGATGCCGCACATCTTCGAACATCGAGTCGTACTGCTTGTGCATCTCGCCATTGAGTGTCGCGATCTTCGGCATCCCGTACTTCTGCGCGATATTCATCGCGTGCCGGGCAAAGTCGAAGGCCTGGTCCTTGGGCAGGAAGAATTCTTCCTTGAGGTCCTTGCCCTGCACCGACCCATGCAGCGTGAACAGCATCCCCTGGCCTTCCTTGGGATGCTGGCTGATTTCATAGTCGATGCACAGGTTGTAGCTGTAGTCGTCTTTGTTCAGCGCGTGACGTTCGATGTGCAAGTGCCCGGGTTCAAAGGTAGCCATAGGCATTTCTCCTCAACTTCACAGATAACGGATGCCAGGGGTCGCTGTGCTGACACGGGTGCCGGCGGTGCCCTGGACGATGGCTTCGATGTCCGAGAGTGAACCGATCACCGCGGTTTTGCCAGTCTGGCGGGCGAACTCGCAGGCCGCTTGGACTTTGGGCCCCATGGAGCCGGCGGCGAAACCGAGTTTTTCCATGTCGTCCGGGTGGGCCTGGCTGATAGCCTTCTGGGTGGGTTTGCCGTAGTCGATGAACGCCGCGTTGACGTCGGTGGCGATCACCAGCAAATCGGCTTCCAGTTGCGAAGCCAGCAGCGATGAGCACAGGTCTTTGTCGATGACCGCTTCAATGCCGCGCAGTTTGCCGTCTTCGCCATACATCGTCGGGATACCGCCACCGCCGGCGCAGATCACGATGCTGCCTTTCTCCAGCAGCCATTGGATCGGGCGAATTTCAAAGATGCGTTTCGGCCGCGGGCTGGCCACCACGCGGCGGTATTTATCGCCATCCGGGGCAATGGTCCAGCCTTTCTCCGCGGCGAGTTTCTCGGCTTCGGCCTGGGAGTACACCGGGCCGATCGGTTTGCTGGGTTTTTTGAAGGCCGGGTCGTTGGCGTCCACTTCAACCTGGGTGAGCAGGGTGGCAAACGGGACTTCGAAGTCCAGCAGGTTGCCCAGTTCCTGTTCGATGATGTAACCGATCATGCCTTCGGTTTCGGCACCGAGCACGTCCAGCGGGTACGGCGAGACGCTGGTGTAGGCCGCTGCCTGCAACGACAGCAGGCCGACTTGCGGGCCATTGCCGTGGGCGATCACCAGCTCGTTGCCGGAATGGATCTTGGCAATCTGTTCGGTAGCGATTCGGATATTGGCGCGTTGGTTGTCCGCTGTCATGGGTTCACCACGGCGGAGCAGGGCGTTACCGCCCAGTGCAACGACGATACGCATAATGCAATCCTTCTAGAGTTCAGCGTGTGAACACAGGACTAAGTGTGGGAGGGAGCGTGCTCCCGATGGCGGGCTAACATTCAATACTTGTGTCGACTGATACACCGCTATCGGGGGCAAGTCGAATCGTCGCACCGCCCCTCCCACATTTTGACCGTGTTCCTACAGTAGACGTTGTGTCGAAATCAGATATCCGCCAACGCCGACACCAGGATCGCCTTGATGGTATGCATGCGGTTTTCCGCCTGTTCAAAGGCAATGTTGGCCGGGGATTCAAACACCTCTTCGGTCACTTCCACGCCATTGGCCAGGTTCGGATAACGCGTGGCGATGTCCTTGCCGACCTTGGTTTCGCTGTTATGGAACGCCGGCAGGCAGTGCATGAACTTCACCCGGGGGTTGCCCGAGGCTTTCATCATCTTGGCGTTGACCTGGTACGGCAGCAGTTGCTCGATACGCTCGTCCCACGCTTCCACCGGCTCACCCATGGACACCCAAATATCGGTGTGGATGAAGTCCACGCCCTTCACCGCTTCAAGAGGGTCTTCGGTGATGGTGATGCGCGCGCCGCTTTCTTCGGCAAAGGCCTGGCACTGTTTGATGAAGTCTTCGTGGGGCCACAGGGCTTTCGGCGCGCCGATACGCACGTCCATGCCCAGCTTGGCGCCGATCATCAGCAGCGAGTTGCCCATGTTGTAGCGTGCGTCGCCCAGGTAGGCGTAGCTGATGTCATGCAGCGGCTTGTCGCTGTGTTCGCGCATGGTCAGGGTGTCGGCGATCATTTGGGTCGGGTGGAATTCGGCGGTCAGGCCGTTGAACACCGGCACACCGGCGAACTTGGCCAGTTCTTCGACGATTTCCTGCTCGAAGCCACGGTATTCAATGGCATCGAACATCCGACCGAGGACGCGGGCGGTGTCTTTCATGCTTTCTTTGTGGCCGATCTGCGACGACACCGGGTCGATGTAGGTGACGTGGGCACCCTGGTCGTGGGCCGCGACTTCGAAGGCGCAGCGGGTGCGGGTCGAGGTTTTTTCGAAGATCAGCGCGATGTTCTTGCCCTTGAGGTGCGCGCGCTCGGTGCCGGTGTATTTGGCGCGTTTGAGGTCGCGGGACAGGTCCAGCAGGTAGTGCAGCTCGCGATTGGTGTGGTGCATCAGCGACAGCAGGCTGCGGTTGCGCATGTTGAAAGCCATGGTGGATCTCCTTGTGTTCAGGTTATCCCCTTGGCCGACGCCTTGTGGGCGGCGGCCAAGGCCTGGAAATTAATAGTCGATAGGGTCGCGGATGATCGGACAGGTCATGCAGTGGCCGCCGCCACGGCCACGACCGAGTTCACCGGCACTGATGGTGATGACTTCCACGCCGGACTTGCGCAGCAGGGTGTTGGTGTAGGTGTTGCGGTCGTAGCCGATCACCACGCCAGGCTCCAGGGCCACGACGTTGTTGCCGTCGTCCCACTGCTCGCGCTCGGCGGCGAAGCTGTTGCCGCCGGTTTCGACCACGCGCAGGGTTTTGAGCTTGAGGGCGGTGGCGACCACGTCGAGGAAGCTTGCGTCTTCACGGCGCACATCGATGCCACCGGGCTTGCTGTCGTCCGGGCGCAGGCTGAAGGCGACGATCTGGCTGACCACTTCGGGGAAGATGGTGACCAGGTCGCGGTCGCAGAAGCTGAACACGGTATCCAAGTGCATCGCCGCGCGGGATTTCGGCAGGCCGGCGACGATGACGCGCTCGACGGCTTTGTGCTTGAACAGGTTCAGCGCCAGTTGGCCGATGGCCTGGCGCGACGAACGCTCGCCCATGCCGATCAACACCACGCCGTTGCCGAGCGGCATGACGTCGCCGCCTTCGAGGGTGGCGTTGCCATGGTCCTGGTCCGGGTCGCCGTACCAGATCTGGAAGTCGGCGTTGGTGAACTCGGGGTGGAATTTGTAGATGGCGCTGGCCAGCAGGGTTTCCTGGCGTCGCGCCGGCCAGTACATCGGGTTCAGCGTCACGCCGCCAAAGATCCAGCAGGTGGTGTCGCGGGTGAACTGGGTGTTCGGCAGCGGCGGCAGGATGAAGCTGGAGTGGCCGAGGAAATCGCGGAACATCTCGATGGTCTTGCCACCGAAGCTGTCCGGCAGGTCATCGGCCGACACGCCACCGATCAGGAACTCGGCGATTTTGCGCGGCTCCAGGCTGCGCAGCCACGAGCCGACTTCATTGATCAGGCCGAGGCCGACCTGGTTGGCGGTGATCTTGCGTTCCAGAATCCAGTCCAGGGCTTCGGGGATGGCGACGATATCGGTCAACAGGTTGTGCATTTCCAGCACATCGATGTCCCGTTCGCGCATCTTGGTGACAAAGTCGAAATGGTCGCGCTTGGCCTGGGCCACCCACAGCACATCATCGAACAGCAGTTCGTCGCAGTTGTTGGGGGTCAGCCGCTGGTGGGCCAAACCTGGGGAGCACACCATGACTTTACGCAGTTTGCCGGCTTCGGAATGTACGCCGTACTTCACTTTTTCCGTGGTCATTACAGATCCTCCAGTGAGCAACAATTACATAGTCAGGAAGCCGGCGTAGAGGCCATAGGCAGCCACCAGGGCGCCAACGACCACCGCAGCGAAAATCAGCTTCTCGACGTTGGTGAAAATCGGTTTGCCCAGTTCATGCTTGGCCTTGGCGAACAGGATCGCGCCAGGGGCATAGAGCAGGGCGGAGAGCAGCAGGTATTTGGTACCGCCGGCGTAGAGCAGCCAGACCGCGTAGATCAGCGCGATCGCGCCGATGATCAGGTCCTTTCTGCGCTCGGCCGGGGCGTTTTCGTAGGTCTCGCCACGTACCGCCAGCAGCAGCGCATAAGCTGCCGACCACAGGTAAGGCACCAGGATCATCGAGGTGGCGAGGTAGATCAGCGACAGGTACGTGCTGGCGGAAAACAGGGTAATCACCAGGAACACCTGGACCAGTGCGTTGGTCAGCCACAGGGCATTGGCCGGCACGTGGTTGGCGTTCTCGCGGCGCAGGAACTCCGGCATGGTGTGGTCCTTGGCGGCGGCGAACATGATCTCCGCACACAGCAACACCCACGACAGCAGCGCGCCGAGCAGCGAGATGACCAGGCCGACGCTGATCAACACGGCGCCCCAGTGGCCTACGACGTGCTCCAGCACGGCCGCCATCGACGGGTTCTGCAGCTTGGCCAGTTCCGGTTGGGTCATGATGCCCAGGGACAGCACGTTGACCAGCATCAGGAACAGCAGCACGGTGATAAAGCCGATCACAGTGGCCTTGCCCACGTCGCTGCGTTTTTCGGCCCGCGCCGAGAAGATGCTTGCGCCTTCGATGCCGATGAACACCCACACGGTGACCAGCATCATGTTGCGCACTTGGTTCATCACGCTGCCCAGGTCCGGGTTTTTCAGGCCCCAGATGTCAGCGGTGAAGATGTCCAGCTTGAACGCGAATACAGCGATCAGCACGAACAGCACCAGCGGCACGACCTTGGCGACGGTGGTCACCAGGTTGATGAACGCCGCTTCCTTGATCCCGCGCAATACCAGGAAATGCACGGCCCACAGCAGCACCGAAGCGCCAATCACCGCGGCCGGGGTGTTGCCCTCGCCAAAGATCGGGAAGAAGTAGCCGAGGGTGCTGAACAAGAGCACGAAGTAGCCGACGTTGCCCAGCCAGGCGCTGATCCAGTAACCCCAGGCGGACGAGAAGCCCATGTAGTCGCCGAAGCCGGCCTTGGCGTAGGCATATACGCCGCCGTCGAGATCGGGTTTGCGGTTGGCCAGGGTCTGGAACACAAACGCCAGGGTCAACATGCCTACAGCCGTAATCACCCAGCCAATCAGGACGGCGCCGACATCGGCGCTGGCCGCCATGTTTTGCGGCAGAGAGAAGATCCCGCCGCCAATCATTGAACCCACGACAAGTGCAACCAGTGCGCCAAGTCGAAGTTTTCCGGCAGATTCAGACATTGTATGACTCCAATGCAGGAGAAGAGAGACCACAGAATAATTCCGTGCGCTAATCAAACAGCTGACTCAGATCACATCATTGGCACATTCCATTGTGAATTAATGACTTAGAGTGAAAATGCCGTGCGCGCGATAGTGCCGCCAAGACGCTCGTCGTAGAGCCTCTATGCGCTTTTTTATTATTAAGGTTTCCTGATTGCAGGGACGTTTCAAGCTAGCCCCTTTTGGTGAATGTGCAAACTTTTTCCGGGCCGGCTTGGCAAGACACTCAAATCCTTAAAGTTCAATACTTATTTAATTTATAAATTTGACTAAACTCTGTTTTTTGACATGCCTTTGGGTTATTAGAGCCTGCGTTTTATTCGCGATATCTGATAAACGCTAACGCGCCTGCGTAAATTAGTTGAGTACACGGTGGTTCTTTTAATTCTGGAGAATTCATGTCGCAATCGTCTGAAAAGCTTCGACTCAGCGCCTTGATCGCCCTGGTGGTGGGCTCCATGATCGGCGGCGGGATTTTTTCCCTGCCACAAAACATGGCCGCGCGCGCGGAAGTCGGCGCGGTATTGATCGGCTGGGCGATCACCGCCGTGGGCATGCTGACCCTGGCATTTGTGTTCCAGACCCTGGCCAACCGCAAACCCGAGCTGGATTCCGGGGTGTATGCCTACGCCAAGGCCGGTTTCGGCGACTACATGGGCTTCTCGTCCGCCTGGGGTTACTGGATCAGTGCGTGGATGGGCAACGTCGGTTACTTCGTGTTGCTGTTCAGCACCCTCGGCTATTTTTTTCCGGTATTCGGTGAGGGCAATACGCCTGTGGCCATCGGCTGCGCCTCGGTGTTGCTGTGGGCCGTGCATTTTCTGGTGATGCGCGGGATCAAGGAGGCGGCGTTCATCAACCAGATCACCACCGTGGCCAAGCTCGTGCCGCTGCTGATGTTCGTGGTCATCGCCGGCGTGGCGTTCAAGGCCGATGTCTTCACCGCCGACATATGGGGCCTGGGCAAGCCGCATTTCGGCAGTGTGATGAATCAGGTGCGCAACATGATGCTGGTCACGGTGTTCGTGTTCATCGGCATCGAGGGCGCCAGCGTGTACTCGGCGCGGGCGCAGAAACGCTCGGACGTGGGCCGGGCCACGGTGATCGGGTTTCTCGGTGTGCTGGCGTTGCTGGTGCTGGTGAACCTGCTGTCCCTGGGGATCATGAGCCAGGCGGAACTGGCGCAATTGCAGAACCCGTCCCTGGCCGGCGTGCTGGAGCACATCGTCGGTCCCTGGGGCGCGCTGCTGATCAGCATCGGTTTGGCGGTATCGCTGCTGGGCGCGTTGTTGTCGTGGGCGCTGCTCTGCGCGGAAATTCTCTACGCCACGGCCCATGACAAGACCATGCCGGCCTTCCTGAAAAAGGAAAACGCCAATCAGGTGCCGGTCAATGCGCTGTGGCTGACCAATGTGATGATCCAGATATTCCTGGTGATCACGCTGTTTTCCGAAAGCACCTACACCACCCTGATTTACCTGGCTTCATCCATGATCCTGGTGCCTTACCTGTGGTCGGCGGCCTACGCGGTGTTGTTGAGCGGGCGCGGGGAAACCTACGAAGGCGCCCAGCGCCAGCGTCTGAAAGATCTGCTGGTGGGCTTGATTGCATTGGGCTACGCGGTGTGGCTGCTGTACGCCGGGGGCCTGAAGTACTTGCTGCTGTCGGCGTTGCTGTATGCGCCGGGCGTGGTGCTGTTTGCCCTGGCCAAGCGCGAGCAGGGCCTGCCGTTGTTTACCCATGTGGAAAAAGGCATTTTCGCCTGTGTGATTGCGGGCGCGGGGTTGGCGGCGTATGGGCTGTATAGCGGAGTGTTGTCGTTATGAGCAGGGTGGCTTGATCGTGTGGGCCTCATCGCGGGCACGCCCGCGATGGCGGTCTCAGGTCACCAGCGAGGCCGGTGCGACCCCAATTCCCCTGCCGGCAAATCCCACTGCAACGGTGTGCCGCTGATGGTCAGCGGCGCGAGCAATCGGTGCGCCGGTCCCCAGGCGGTTTGCTCCACCACCAGCCCCTGGTCTTCGAGGGCTTCGGCCCGCAATGCCGGTTGCTCCGGAACCGGCCCGGCCTCCATCAAGCATTTTGCCGTGCGCGCCAACGACAACCGCGCCGAGCCGCCACGGCCGGACGCCAAGCGCTCGCGCAGGGCCTGGATCGCGCTGGCCGCCATCAAGTAGCCGGTGGCGTGATCCAGCGCCTGCAACGGCAGCGGCACAGGTTTATCCGTGTGTTTCCAGGCCATGCCCGCGTCGGCGATGCCGCAGCTCATCTGCACCAGGCTGTCGAAGCCCCGGCGATTGCGCCACGGGCCGCTCCAGCCATAGGCGTTGAGGCTCACGTCGATCAGGCCGGGGGCGAGCTGTTGCAATGCGTGGGCGGTGTAGCCCAATTGCTCGAGGGCATCGGCGCGGTAACCGTGGAACAGGATATCGGTGTCTTTGAGCAACCCTTCGAAAACCTGGCGGTCTGCGGCGGTTTTCAGGTCCAGGCGCGCACAGCGTTTGCCCAGGGTCATTTCCGGCACCACGCCCGGCTCGTTCCAGGTCGGCGAGTCGATGCGCAGCACGTCCGCGCCCAGCCCGGCGAGAAAACGACTGGCCACGGGGCCGGCCAGCACGCGGGTCAGGTCCAGCACTTTGAGGCCGGCCAGCGGGCGGGCCGCCGAGCCGCGCCAGGGCCTGTTGGCGGCGGGTTCAAAAGTTTGGCGCTGAACCAGGTGCTCGGCATTCACCGCCAAGCCTTGGGGATGTTGCTGCCAGGCCTGCCACGACCGCATCTGCGCGGCACAACCGCCGGCATCGACAATCGCCTGCTCCAGCTCGGCAGCGTTCCACGCGACGACCTTGCTCGCCATCCCGGCACGGTCAGCGACGTGGCCCAGCACCCGCTCGGCAGCCGCACGGTGATGCGGCGCGTTGGTGTGCAAGCGAATCCAGCCGTCGGCGCTGGCATAGTCGCCGGCTACCGGGTCCCACAGTGGCGGTACTTGCCAGCCTGTGGGGCGGATCGAAGAAGAGAACCAGAAAGACGCGAGGCGTCGGTCCACGCTCACGCTGGGCAAGCGCCCGGTCTGTTGCAGGATGAGTTGGGCAACCGCCTGGCCGGCGGCGCCGATGCTGGCGCAGGCCAGGTCGCTCACGGCGAAGATCGACGGCAAGGCGCCGGCCCCGGTCGAGGTCAGCGGGGTGCGCGGTAGATCGAGTGCGGCTTGGATGGGAGTCAGCAGGTCAGTCATCGAAGGCCCTCCATAAGAGAAGGGCCACTATAGAAGATCATCACACCGGTGTGACAACCCCCGGCGTCAATGGCAGGTCGATGCTGGCGCTGAAACCGCCGTCGGGATGATTGGCCAGGATCAGGTTGCCGCCATGCCGTTCCGCTGCGCGCCGTGCAATCGCCAGGCCCAGGCCGTGGCCCTGCGCCGTTTGGCCGGGGGCGCGGTAGAACGGCTCGCCCAGTTGGCTCAGGTGCTCGGCTTCGACGCCGGGGCCGTGGTCGCGCACGCTGATCAGAATGCGTTCGCCCAGGCGGCGCGCCTGCAACTCGATCGGTTGGCCGGGCGGGTTGAAGCGCTGGGCATTGCGCAACAGGTTATCCACGGCGCGTTCGATCATGGTCGGCCAGCCTTTGAGGCGCAGGTCGGGATCGGCGCTCAGTTGCACCACTTGGTCTGGCGCGCTGAGTTGGGCGTCCTTTTGCAGGGTCTTGAGCAGCGGGATGAGGTCGACGTCTTCGGCACTGGCGTTGTCGGCATCGACCCGGGCCAGCACCAGGATTTCGCTGATCAGTGCTTCCAGGCGGTCGCACTCGCGGGTCAGGCGCGGCCAGAGTCTTTCCCGTTCCTCGGGGCCGGCCCGCTCGGCCAGGGCCAGGGCGATACGCAGGCGGGCCAGGGGCGAGCGCAGTTCGTGGGACACGTCTCGCAGCAGCTGGCGCTGGCTGCCGATCAGGCTCTGCAAGCGTGCGCCCATGCGGTTGAAGTCGGTGGCGAGTACGCCGAACTCATCGCGGCGGTTGGCCAGTTGCGCCAGGCTGTTCTGCTGGTAGGTGGCCTGGCCGAGGTCGTGTACCGCGCCACGCAGGCGGCTTAAGGGGCGGGTGATGGACAGCGTCACCAGCAGGCTGAACAGGGTCAGCACCACCAGGGCAATCGCCAATGCGCTCAACGGCCACATCAGGCTGCTGCGGTGCCAGGCGTCCAGCTCCGGGTGGGGGATGCGATAGATCAGCAGGTAGGTGTCGCCGGTCTTTTCGCTGGTGTACTCGGCGGTCAGGCGCCGCCAGGGCAGGTGGCCGTCCTTGCTGTCGTTCTGCCGGGCTTCGAAGGCGGCGGCGCGGCGCGGAAAGGTGCCGCGGACCACGGGCTCGCCGCTTTCGTTGAGTACTTGCACGTCAATGTGATACTGACGCTTGCGCTGTTGCAGCAAGTCTTGGGCGGCGTCCTCGCCCTGGGCTTCGTAGAGTTGGGTCCACTCTTCGGCCAGGTTATTGAGGCCGGGGTGGCGGCTGAGAATCCAGGCGTCCTGGTTGAGCATATGCCCAAGCAGGATCGACAGCCCGGCAACCAAGGCGATAGCCAGCCAGAAACTGGCCAGGATGCGCCAGAACAATGAACGCACAGGAAACCCTCAAACAGGAAAAGCCCAGCGGCGCGAACCGCTGGGCTGGGGCAGTGAAGCTAACGCATTATTGCGCTTTTTGCGGCTGCTGCGCTTTCCAGGCCTGGAATTCCTTCCATTCGGCGCGGCGTTGTTCCTGTTTCTTGACGATCTCGTCGAATTTCTTCTGCTGGTCAGGCTTGAGTACGGCACGGATATCGGCCTGGGTTTTCTGCTTGCCGGCGGCGATTTCATCTTGCATGGCTTTCTGCTCAGCAGCCGGGAGTTTGTCCAGGTACTTTTTGACCAGGTCTTTGCGAGCCTGCCATTGGTCACCCATCAGCTTGCCAATTTGCTCGCGCTGTTCCTTGCTCAAGTCCAGCTGGCTGAGCGGGCCACCTTTGCCACGCGGACCGTGTTCACCGCCGTGGCCCGGGCCACCCATCATCATGTGGCCTTCTGGGCCGCCCATCGGGCCTGGGCCTTCGGGCATTGCCGCCATGGCAACGGTGGGCAGGGCAGCGGCGAACATCAGAGCGATTAGGGTCTTGCGCATGGTGATTCTCCTGTCTCTATTCCGGTGAGTCCGGATGTGAGTAGATTACGGAGATCAAGGTCAGCGGCGGTCAGGTGTGGGTAAAGCTTGGGTAAAGAGGGTTTTGGCGGCGGCTGACAAAACCCTTGGGAACGAGCAGATCAACGGTGGGATCAGTGTGGCGCGGGGTTCAGAGGCTGTAGTAGTAGCCGCGGCTGCGCAGCGCCACGATCCGTGGCCGGCCATCCGGGTGCGGGCCGATCTTCTTGCGCAGGTTGCTGACGTGCATGTCGAGGCTGCGATCATAGAGGGTCAGCTTGCGACCGAGGGCGATCTGCGCCAGTTCCTGTTTATCCAGCGGTTCGCCGGGCTGGCGCAGCAAGGCTTCGAGCAGGCGGCTTTCGGAGACGGTGAGGGTGAATTCCTGATTGTCGATGCTGACCACGCCGCGCACCGGGCTGAAGCACAGGTCGCCCAGTTCCAGCTGGGTCGACACGGCAGCCGGGTGGCTGCGGCGCAGCACCGCGCGCAGGCGGGCAGTCAGTTCCCGCGGGTCACAGGGCTTGGCCAGGTAATCGTCGGCGCCCAGTTCCAGGCCGAGGATGCGGTCCAGCGGCTCGCCCCGGGCCGACAGCATCAGCACCGGCAACTCCGGATGGTCGTTGCGCAATTGCTTGAGCAACTCCAGGCCGCTGCCGTCGGGCAACATCACGTCGAGCACCACGGCCGCCGGGGCGCTGTCGGCCAAGGCTTTGCGGGCGCTCAAGCCGTCGTGGCAGGCGCGCACCTGGAAGCCTTCCTGGCCCAACCAACTGGTCAGCAGCTCACAGAGCTCCTGGTCATCATCTATCAGTAACAGCTCGCTCATGACTCACTCAATTTAGCCATTGTCGACGGCGACGGTGCCCACCGCTGGCGAAGATCCCGCACAGCAAGGCGATCAGCGCGACGGCCGCGCCGGTGACAAACCACTGCTGCTGCTCGGTCAGCCATCGGGTCAAGCCGCCGCCCTGTACCTCTTTGAGTTGCTGGGCCAGGCGTTGGTTCTCTTGGCGCAAGCGACTCAACTGGGCACTGTCACGCGCAGCATCCGTGGTTTGCAGTTGCTTGCTCAGTTCTTCACGCAGCCGTTCGCTTTCTTTCAAGCGTTGCTGCAATTCGGTGATCTGGCTGCCGGCGCTCAAGGACAGGGGCGTAGAACTGCCGGTGCTTGAGGTTTCTTCAGCGTGGGCCGTAGCCCCGATCATTAACACTGCCAACAGACACAACTGACGTAAGCGCATCGGAACTCCTGATTCCACACGAATATTCAGAACGTTGTCGGCAGGTTACCCAGAATAATGAGCAATTAGGAGTGCGCCGAACCGAATTGGTTCGGCGCGACCGGGGTCAAGGCAGGACTTGCTTGAACGGTTTGATCACCACGTCCGCGTAGACGCCGGCCGCTACATACGGATCGGCCTTGGCCCAGGCCTGGGCATCGGCCAGGGACGCGAACTCGGCAACGATCAGGCTACCGGTGAAACCAGCGTCGCCCGGGTCGTTGCTGTCGATCGCCGGGAGCGGGCCGGCCAACACGATGCGGCCTTCGGCCTGCAGTACTTTCAGGCGCTCGACGTGGGCCGGGCGCGCGGAGAGGCGTTTTTCCAGCGAGTTGGCAACGTCGGTGGCAATGATGGCGTAGAGCATGTCAGTCCTCGGTTTTCGGCGAAGTGGGGTCGGTGTCATGCAGGTGGCGCGACAGGTAGATGCCTTGGCCGACCAGGAACAATACGGTCATGCCCAGGCTGCCGAACACCTTGAAGTCGACCCAGTAGTCCTGGAAGGTGAAGGCCACGAACAGGTTGGCGGCGCCGCAGAACAGGAAAAACACGATCCAGGCCATGTTCAGGCGCGTCCATACCGGCTCCGGCAGGGTCAGGGCGTGGCCCATGATCCGCTTGATCAACAGGCGGTCGCCAACGAAGTGGCTGCCGATAAACGCCAGGGCGAACAGCCAGTTCACCACCGGGGCTTTCCATTTAAGGAAGGTTTCGCTGTGGAAGGCCAGGGTCAGGCTGCCGAAGACCAGGCAGGCGACCAGGGTCAGCCATTGGCTTTTTTCGAGTTTGCGCTGGGAGATGAAGATGGCGCCGTAGACCACGATGGAGCTGATGATCAGCACGGCGGTGGCGCTGTAGATGCCTCCGAAGGTCAGTTCATGGCCGGCGAGATCGATGACCCTGGGGTCGAGTTTGTAAACGATGAAAAACAGCAACAGCGGGATGAAGTCGATGAATTGTTTCACAGTAAGAGCCAGAAGCTGGATGTGGCGGCATAATAACAAACATCCTTGGTAGCGAAAGCGCCACCTGACTTGAGGTTACACACTTCCGTGAATGTTGATTTGCACTGCCACAGCACGGCCTCCGATGGCGCCCTGGCGCCCGCGGTGCTGGTTGCGCGTGCGTTTGAAAAAGGCGTGCGAGTCCTGTCGTTGACCGACCACGATACCCTCGAAGGCCTCGACGAAGCCCGCGAAGCCGCCCAGGCCCTGGGCATGCAACTGGTCAACGGCGTGGAATTGTCCTGCACCTGGGGTGGCGCCACCATTCATGTGCTTGGCTACGGTTTCGACCAGAAAGCCCCGCCGCTGGTGGAGGCCATCGCCCAATTGCGCGATGGCCGCTGGCTGCGCTCCGAAGAAATAAGCCGCAAGCTCGGCCTCAAAGGCATGTCCAACGCCCTCGACGGCGCCCGGGCCATCCAGCAGGAGCTGGGCGACAGCGGCAACGCACCGGCCCGGCCGCATTTCGCCGATTGGATGGTGCGCGAAGGGTTTGTCCGGGACCGCGCCGAAGCCTTTCGCAAATGGCTGGGCGCCGGCAAGCTGGGCGACGTCAAGCAGCACTGGCCGACCTTGGACGACACCGTCGAGACCCTGCGGGCCTCCGGGGCCTGGGTCAGCCTGGCACATCCCTGGCATTACGATTTCACCCGCAGCAAGCGTCGCAAGCTGATTGGCGACTATATTGGTGCGGGCGGCCACGCAATTGAAGTGGTCAACGGGCATCAACCCGCCGAACAGGTTGGCAGCCTGGCGATTCTTGCCCGCGAATTTGGTCTGCTGGTCAGCGCCGGCAGTGACTTTCATGGCCCAGGCGGCTGGTCCGAGATCGGCGAATATCGCCCGGTCCCGGAAGACTTGCCGCTTTTGTGGGGGCGATTCAAGCATGACCCCATTATTGCCACCGTCTGAACAGGTAGAGCACGTGAGTCAATTCTTCCAGATTCATCCGGAAAACCCTCAGCCACGCCTGATCAAGCAGGCTGTGGAGATCATTCGCGCCGGTGGCGTGGTGATCTATCCAACGGATTCGTCCTACGCCATCGGTTGTCAGATCGGCGACAAAAACGCGGTCGAGCGTGTCAGACGCCTGCGTCAGTTGGACGACAAGCACAACTTCGCGCTGATCTGCAGCGACCTGTCCCAACTGGGCCTGTTCGCCAAGGTCGACACCGGCACCTTCCGCCTGCTCAAGGCCCACACGCCGGGGCCGTACACCTTTATTCTCAACGCCACCCGCGAAGTGCCGCGCCTGCTGCTGCATCCGAAGAAGCGCACCATCGGCCTGCGCGTGCCGGAACACCCGATTGCCCTGGCGCTGCTGGCCGAGTTGGGCGAGCCGCTGATGAGCGTGTCGCTGATCATGCCCGGCGCCACTGAACCGCTGGAAGACCCCTACGAAATGCGCCAACTGCTGGAAAAACACGTCGACCTGATCATCGACGGTGGTTTCGGCGGCGGCAAGGCATCCACCGTGATCAACCTGGCCGACGGCGACCCTGAAGTGATCCGCGTCGGCTGCGGCGACCCCGCGCCGTTTATGGCCGAGGCCTGAATGTCGGCCGTGGAAACCGTCGACAGCCAGGCCGGCGCCCAGCAGGAACTGCCGTTTGCCATGGTGTATGGCCAGGCGGTCATGGAAATGCCGCTGGACCTGTACATCCCGCCGGATGCCCTGGAAGTGTTCCTCGAGGCCTTCGAAGGCCCGCTGGACTTGCTGCTGTACCTGATTCGCAAGCAGAACATCAACATCCTCGACATCCCGGTGGCGGAAATCACCCGCCAGTACATGGGCTATGTCGAGCTGATGCAGTCGGTGCGCCTGGAACTGGCCGCCGAGTACCTGGTGATGGCCGCGATGCTCGCCGAGATCAAGTCGCGCATGCTGTTGCCGCGCTCGGAGACGATCGAGGCCGAAGAGGACGACCCGCGCGCCGAACTGATCCGACGCCTGCAGGAGTACGAACGCTTCAAGGCCGCCGCCGAAGGCATCGACGGCCTCAGCCGCGTGGGCCGCGATGTGGTGGTGCCCAAGCTCGATGCGCCGGAAGCCCGGGCGCGCAAGCTGTTGCCGGACGTGAGCCTGGAAGAGTTGCTGATGTCGATGGCCGAGGTACTGCGCCGTGGCGACATGTTTGAACACCACCAGGTCAGCCGCGAGGCGTTGTCGACCCGCGAGCGCATGAGCGATGTGCTCGAACGCCTCAAAGGCGGCGGTTTTGTGCCGTTTGTCGAGCTGTTCACCGCCGAAGAGGGGCGCCTGGGGGTGGTGGTGACCTTTATGGCGATCCTTGAGCTGGTCAAGGAATCCTTGGTCGAGCTGGTCCAGAATGAGCCTTTTGCGGCTATCCACGTGCGGGCGCGAGCCGAATAACGAGCTGAATCGATGAATCTGACTGAACCCCGCGAACTGGCCCCGCTGCTGGAGGCCTTTCTTCTGGCCTCGGGTAAGCCGCAATCCCTGGAGCGCCTGTTCGAACTCTTTGAAGAGGCCGAACGTCCTGAACCGCCGGTCTTCAAGAAAGCCCTGGAGATCCTGCGCAAGTCCTGCGACGGCCGCGCCTTTGAACTGCGCGAAGTGGCGTCGGGTTATCGCCTGCAGATACGTGAGAAGTTTTCCCCATGGGTCGGCCGCTTGTGGGAAGAACGCCCGCAACGTTATTCCCGGGCGATGCTGGAAACCATGGCGCTGATCGCCTATCGCCAGCCGATCACTCGCGGTGAAATCGAGGACGTGCGCGGTGTGGCGGTCAACAGCCATATCGTCAAGACGTTGCTGGAGCGCGAGTGGATTCGCATCGTCGGTTACCGCGACGTGCCCGGCAAACCGGCGATGTTCGCCACCACCAAGGTGTTCCTCGACCACTTCAACCTGAAAAACCTCGACGACCTGCCGCCCTTGGCCGAATTGCGCGAGATGGAAACCGAGCCGGAACTCGACTTCGACGACGCCCCGGTCCCGGCGAGCCTGCAGGAACTGGCCGATGCCACGGCCGAGCCGGAAGAACCGAAGGACGAAACCAGTTTCCATACCTTGTTGCTGGAACTGGACGACATGGAGCAGGGGATCAAGACCGACTTCGATGACTTGCTGCGTGATGGCGCGGCCGAGCCCGAAAGTCAGGTGAATGTTGAAGTCGAGCCAGAGCCCGAAGCGGAACCTGAGGAAGACATTCTCGGCGTCGCCCAAGCCCGCGAAAAACTCCTGGCTGCCGTCGCCGCCCTCGAACAGCCGCCGCTGAGCGACGAAGAGGACGAAGCCCGTGCCCTGGCCGAAGCCATCGAGGCCGAGCGCCGCCAGCTCGACGACTGACGCCCACCTTGTAGGAGCGAGCTTGCTCGCGAAAAACCCAAGAGCACCGCAGACAACCAGATTCCCCGCGTTATCGTTGACGATATTCGCGAGCAAGCTCGCTCCTACAGCCGGTGGGCACCACCGGTCGGCGGAAAAACCACCGACTCGGCACTTATCGACTAGCCTCTGATGCGCAACGCGCGCCATGCGCGTATGATTCGCGACCCTTTGCCGATGTATTCGGCCAAAGCCCCGCTTTCAACACTCTTCAGGCCACGCCTGAATCGACCCACCGGGAGGTGCTTAAGATGAACGACAAAGACCAGAACGACAGCCAGGAAATCGGCCCAGCAGGCGAAAAACTGCAAAAGGTGCTGGCGCGTATCGGCGTGGGCTCGCGCCGCGACGTCGAAGCCTGGATCACCCAGAAGCGCATCAAGGTCAACGGCGTCGAGGCCACCCTCGGCCAGCGCGTCGACCTGCACGATGCAATCACCATTGATGGCAAGGTCATCAAGCGTGAAGAGGCCGCCGAATCGGTGCGCCGCGTGATCATGTACAACAAGCCCGATGGCGAGATCTGCACCCGTGACGACCCGGAAGGCCGTCCGACCGTGTTCGACAAGATGCCAAAGCCCAAAGAAGGCCGTTGGATCAACATCGGCCGTCTCGACATCAACACCACCGGCTTGCTGATGTTCACCACCGACGGTGAGCTGGCCAACCGCTTGATGCACCCGTCCTACGAGATGGACCGCGAATACGCCGTGCGTGTGCGTGGTGAAGTCGATGACGAGATGATCGAACGCTTGAAAGCGGGCGTCGTCCTCGAAGACGGCCCGGCCAAGTTCACCGACATCAAGCAAGCACCCGGCGGCGAAGGTTTCAACCACTGGTACCACTGCGTGGTGATGGAAGGTCGTAACCGTGAAGTGCGTCGCCTGTGGGAATCCCAGGGCCTGGTGGTCAGCCGCCTGAAGCGCGTGCGCTTCGGTCCGGTGTTTCTCAACTCCGACCTGCCGATGGGCCGCTGGCGCGAAATGAGCCAGTACGAAGTCGACATCCTCAGCGCCGAAGTCGGCCTGACGCCGGTCGCGATGCCGCAGATGAACGCCAAGAGCAAAGACAAGCTCGAACGCATGCAGCGTAAATCGTCGCGCCCGGTGGCTCGCACCGAACGCGTTGCCCGCACCCTGCGCCCGGCGCTGGATGCACCGGCTACCGGCGGGCGGATTTCCCGTGAGCCGCACATTGAAGGCGAACGTCGTCCAACCGCGCCATCGCGTCAGGAAGGCGAACGTGCGCCACGCACGCCGCGTCCTGCCGGCCGTGGCGAAGCGCCAAGCGGTGGTCGCGGTAATCGCGGTGAAGCCGGTCGCGGTGCGCCCGCAGGTCGCCCGGCCGACAACGCCAGCACCAAGCGCCCAGCCAAGCCCGCGCCGAACAAGCGCCCAAGCCTGAAACTGGTGGCGGACGAGCCGTCGGGCAAGCGCCGTGGCGCGCCGGCCGGTTCCGGTCAGCGCCCGGGTTTTGGTCGCAAGAAACCGCAGTGATGTAAGCGCTGCATAAAAACGCCAACCCTCGGGTTGGCGTTTTTTTTGGATCTGCATTTGCAATGCCATCAACTGTGGGAGGGAGCAAGCCCCTCCCACAGTTGGATCTGATCAGAACGCAAAGGTGCCATCGAACACCGGCTTGTCATCCAGCGCCAACACCCCGCTGGCGAAGATCAAATCCAGGTGATGACTGCCTTTCTGCCCGCCACCCAACCCAAGGTGCAGGCCGCAGTGACGCTCCTCGAACCCGGCGTTGCGCGCATACAGATCCTTGACCCCTTCATTGGTACCGATCCCCAGTTCCTCCACGCGGCGGTTCGATGGGTTGGCGTTCAGGTACTTGTTGAAATCGTCCGCCAGCCCCGGAACGTCGCTGGCCACACTGCAGATGGTCGAGTTTTCGATCCACAGCTCCAGCGGTGATTGCAGCACGCCATATTTGCGTGCGAAGGGGATGGTGCTGAGGAAGGTGCCGACAAACCGCACCTGGCCGTTGATGGCTTCGCTGTGGGTGGCGATCTCGCCGGGGGCCAGGTCGTGGTTGCCGATGCCGTTGATATTGGTCCACTTCTTGATGCTGCTCAGCGGTGCTCGCAGGCGTGAGCCGTGCCGATCGCTGAAGCTCAGCACCGAGGCCTGGGACATGCGCCGGATCAGCGTGGCGTTGAGGTCGGCGATGCGTTGCGGCTCGACGCTGAAGGTGTCGTAGAAGTAGTCGCCGTAGTCCTTGAACAGCAGGGATTTTTTCCAGTGCTCGGCCATTACGCCATGCAACGCGCGGATAAAGTCCGGGCCTTCGGCGCGGGGGTTGGGCAGGGTCGAGGCGTCGTAGAAAAACAGGTACAGGTCGCAGGTTTCGATGGCTTCGGCCAGGGTGTCGCTGGCGGCCAGGTCCAGGCGCTGCACCTGGAAGTTGAAGCGGGCGGCGCTGCCGAGGCTGATCGCCTGGGCAATCGCCTCGTAGCGTTCGGTATGGCCCAGCAGCACAGTCGGCCGGCTCAAGCCGCTGAGGGCCGGATGGTGGGCGAGGTAGTAGAGAAAGTGTTCGACGGCGCGGGCCTTGTCCATGACGGGTGTCCTTGTGTGCCTTGGGTAAGGGGGCAGGCGCAGCGCACTGCGCCTGCCGGATGCCTGCCGGGGGTTAGAACGGCCACATCGCGGTGCCAAAAGGCACCACGGCATCGGCTTGCATCATTTCAACGGCGGCCTCATGGGTCGGCGCTTCAAACCAATCGTCAAGTTGCAGTTCGGTTTCCAGGTCGTTTTCCAGTGCTTGCATGGTGTATCTCCTAGAGGACGTTGTTTGAGAACGGCTTACCCGCGGGCTTCGCAGGGCAAGTGAAAGAACCTAGGTGAGAGTGTTTCGGAATGCAAAAATTTTATTGACACGGTCTCATTTGGATTTTTTGTTCTGTTTTTGGCGCGCCATTTTTTCCCCATGCAAAACAGCGCACTGGGGCAGGCGAGTGTTCGGATATGTCCTACCGCCAATTTTTTGTGAACTGACAGATACTGGCTGGGTGTAACGCCGATTTTCCGCGTTGTAACGATTGATTTACGCAAAAGGCCTGCGGTACCGGGCCGGCACCGCGCTGTAAGGAATACCTGACAGATTGTCGCGGATGCTCGCCAGGGCCGTCCGCAAGCGGTCGAGCGGTGTACAATGCGCCGCGTTTTACTGTGACCCCCTTGCGTAACCGCGCAAAAGGCCAAGACCTCAGGGTTAATCCACCCTGATCACTCCGCCTGGCCACGAGCCAGACGGGTTCGATTTCGTCACAGATAAAAACAAACAGGTGACGCATGACCGATAGAACGACGCTGTATTCCTGGTGCCTGCGCTGGGGTTTGAGCGGCGCTGCTTGAGTCGCACATCAAGGCAGCAACCTGCATTCAACATCATCAAACCTTGCGTGAGAGCCTTTTCATGAGTGGACCCGATTCCTCTTCAGGCGAACTGAAACGTGGCCTGAAAAACCGTCATATCCAGTTGATCGCCCTCGGTGGTGCCATCGGCACCGGCCTGTTCCTGGGCTCGGCCGGGGTGCTCAAATCCGCCGGCCCGTCGATGATCCTGGGCTATGCCATCTGCGGCTTCATTGCCTTCATGATCATGCGCCAACTCGGCGAAATGATCGTCGAAGAGCCGGTAGCCGGTTCCTTCAGCCACTTTGCCCACAAATACTGGGGCGGTTTCGCCGGCTTCCTGTCGGGCTGGAACTGCTGGATTCTGTACATCCTGGTGGGCATGTCGGAGCTGACGGCTGTCGGCAAATACGTGCATTACTGGTGGCCGGAGATTCCGACCTGGGTGTCGGCGGCGGCGTTTTTCGTGTTGATCAACCTGATCAACCTGGCCAACGTCAAAGTCTTCGGCGAGGCTGAGTTCTGGTTCGCCATCATCAAGGTGGTGGCCATCGTCGGCATGATCGCCCTGGGCAGCTACCTGCTGGTCAGCGGCAGCGGCGGCCCGCAAGCCTCGGTGAGTAACCTGTGGGAACACGGCGGCTTCTTCCCCCACGGTGTCGGTGGGTTGGTGATGGCCATGGCGCTCATCATGTTCTCGTTCGGCGGCCTGGAAATGCTCGGCTTTACCGCGGCCGAAGCCGACCAGCCACGCACCGTGATCCCCAAGGCGATCAATCAGGTGATCTACCGCATTCTGATCTTCTACATCGGCGCCCTGGTGGTGCTGTTGTCGCTGACGCCGTGGGACAGCCTGCTGGCGACCCTCAATGCGTCCGGCGATGCTTATAGCGGCAGCCCGTTCGTGCAGGTGTTCTCGATGCTCGGCAGCAACACTGCCGCGCATATCCTCAACTTTGTGGTGCTGACCGCCGCGCTGTCGGTGTACAACAGCGGCACCTACTGCAACAGCCGCATGCTGCTGGGCATGGCCGAGCAGGGCGACGCGCCGCGGGTGTTGGCGAAGATCGACAAGCGCGGCGTGCCGGTGCGCTCGATCCTCGCCTCGGCGGCGATCACCCTGGTGGCGGTGCTGATGAATTACCTGGTCCCGCAACACGCGCTGGAACTGCTGATGTCGCTGGTGGTGGCCACGCTGGTGATCAACTGGGCGATGATCAGCTTCTCCCATTTCAAGTTCCGCCAGCACATGAACCGCACCGGCCAGGTACCGTTGTTCAAGGCGCTGTGGTATCCGTATGGCAATTACCTGTGCCTGGCGTTCGTGGTGTTTATCCTGGTGATCATGTTGATGAGTCCGGGGATTCAGGTCTCGGTGTATGCGATCCCGGTGTGGGTGGCGTTCATGGGGCTGTGTTACTGGATCAAGAACAAGCGCCGCGCGGATCAGCGTCTGGCGATGGCCGCGCTGGAGTAACCCTTCGATGCTGTTGAGCAAACCCGGCCGCGTGCCGGGTTTGTCGTTTGAAGGGATGGGCGGGGCGCATTCGCGTATCCTTGGGCTCCCCTTAGAGGAACCCGTTGCTCATGCTGGTGATTTCCAACAACGTCCACTTGCCCGACGCCGAGATCGAGCTGACCGCCATTCGCGCCCAGGGCGCCGGCGGGCAGAACGTCAACAAGGTGTCGAGCGCGGTGCATCTGCGCTTTGATATTCCGGCCTCGTCGTTGCCGGAATTCTATAAGGAGCGCTTGCTGGCACTGCGCGACAGTCGGATTACCAGCGACGGCGTGCTGGTGCTCAAGGCCCAGCAATACCGCACCCAGGAACAGAACCGCGCCGATGCACTGGAGCGCCTGGTGGAGTTGATCCTCAGCGCCACCAAGGTGGAGAAGAAACGCCGCCCGACCAAACCGACCCTGGGCTCGAAGAAACGCCGCCTCGAATCCAAGACCAAGCGCGGCAGCATCAAGGCCGGGCGCGGCAAGGTCGACTTCTAGGCGTCGCGCGCCTCGCGGGCCTTGGGGGCTTGCCGGTACAGGTAGACACTCAGCAGCAACCCGACCAGGGCGGCGAGGGCGGCGAACAGGAAGATCGACGCAAAGCCAAAGCCGGCCGCCACGGCCCCGGCCAGCGGGCCGGTGATCCCCAGCGACAGGTCGATGAACAGCGAGTACGCGCCCACCGCCGAACCCCGGCTGGACGCAGGCACCAGATTGACCGCCTCCACTCCCAGCGCCGGAAACACCAAAGAAAAACCGAAGCCGCTCAACGCCGCGCCCGCCAGTGCCCACGGCGCATCCGGCGCCAGCCACAGCAGCAGCAAGCCCAGCACCTCCACCGACAGGCAGGCGATCGCCACGCGAAAGCCGCCGATGCGGTTGATCAAATTGCCGAACAACAGGCGCGCGCCGATAAAACTGGCGCCGAACAGGCTCAGTGCCCACACCGCGTTATCCCAATGCTGGGTGGTGTAATACAAGGTGATGAAGGTGGCGATGGTGCCAAAGCCGATGGAGCCCAGCGCCAGTGCGCAACCGTGAGGCAATACCCGGCCCAGCACATTCATGAAAGGCAGGCGCACCCCGGCGACAATCGGTGCCGGCTCTTTGCGCCACGCCAGCAGCAGACCCACCGCCGCCAGCAGCAGGATACTCACGCCCATGCTCCACAAGCCGAGGTGACGCACCAGCAGCACCCCCAACGGCGCGCCGACCGCCAGGGCGCCATAGCTGGCGATGCCGTTCCACGAGATGACCTTCGCCGTGTTCGCCGCCCCCACCCGGCCAATGCCCCAGCCGATGGCGCCCGAACCTACCAGGCTTTCGGCACTGCCCAGCACCAGGCGGCCGATGAGCAGGCTACCCAGGCTCAGCGCCGGCAGGCTGGAAAACCACGCCGCGAGCAACATGAACACGCCGCTCAGGCCGCAGCCCGCCAGGCCGATCAGCACGGCGCGCTTGCTGCCCAGGTTATCGATGATGCGCCCGGCATACGGCCGGCTCAGCAGGGTGGCGAGGTATTGCACACTGATCACCAGCCCGGCGATCACCGCGCCAAAGCCCAGCTCACTGTGGACATAGCCCGGCAACACGGCCAGGGGAATGCCGATATTCAGGTAGCCGATAAAGGTGAACAACACGATGGAAACAACTTGCAGCGTGACCGCCATGGGGCGCTGGGTATCTGGCATGGGAAGGGTCCACTGTCGCAGCAGGTAAAGATAGGCTGCTAATGATACCGATGCTTTGGCCCGCGCAGGGCAGTAAAAAGCCAATACGTCGGTCTAAACCGCGTCAGGACCGGGCAGGAGCGAGCAATTGCGTGGTGACCAGGGCGGCCAAGGCGTTTTCCTGGGTGCCGAAGCGCTTGAGCAGCAGGGCCTGTTTGTCCGCGTTGAGGCGGTTCCATACGTCGACCATCTGCAGGGCAGTGTCGAGTATGGCGGCGTTGGGGCTATCGGAGTGGTTGTCGGTCATGGCGGGTATCTCGGGAATTTCAGGCAGTGTGGAAAGCGCTCAAAGGTGCGCTTTCCACACGGTCTGGTACGGCGTCAGTCCTGGCTTTCGCGGTCGACTGGTTTTGCTTCTTTGGCCTCAGGCTGCTTGTCGCCGGCCTGCTGCGGTGTTGGCTGCTCTGTTGGGTGCAGGCTTGGGAAGGGGAGATTAGGTATCTCGTGCATCGTCGTCGCTCCTCGCAAAGTCTGTTTTTTCAATCGCAGGTGATTCCGCGCTCTCAAAAAGCCTTGGCAGGATACAGCACTGTAAATGACAAAAAGACTTTTATATCGACGGATGGACAAAGCGTCATCGTTAAAGCACAAGTGACCAGACGTCGCACCACTAGAACGGCACTTTGCCCAGGATCATGTCGCGGTACATCACGAAATCCCCGAGCAGGCTGTAGAACGGATGCTGGAAGGTCGCCGGGCGGTTCTTTTCGAAGAAGAAGTGGCCCACCCAGGCGAAGCCGTAGCCGGCGATGGGCACCGCAATCAGCAGGCCGAGGGCGCCTTTGCCCAGCACATACGCCAGAAGCCCAATCACCAGCGTGGTGCCGATAAAGTGCAGGCGCCGGCAGGTGCTGTTGCCGTGTTCTTTCAGGTAATACGGGTAAAACTCGGCGAAGCTATTGAATTGCTTGGTATTTCCCACGGCGGTCGGCCCTCTGATTGTTATACCGTCGAACAGTTGTTCGGCGGGGAGCTTATTTGAGTCTAGAGTGATCAGTGGTAACAGCCAGTGACATTAGATGCCACTTTAGTATCCTTGCCTTCCTGGCTGCGGTTTCAGCCTGCTTTATTAAGAAGACGCCATGAGCGAACGAACAACTTCTGCAAGCTGGGCGATGGGGATAGTCAAGGCACTGGAAATGGACGGCCTGGATTGCCAGGTGTTGTTCAAACAATTGGGCCTGGACTATGCCGCCCTCAACGACCCCGATGCGCGCTTTCCGCAAGACTCCATGACGCGGCTGTGGCAGCGTGCCGTGGAATTGTCGGGCAACCCCGCGATTGGCCTGAACATGGGCAAAGTGGTGCGCCCGGCGTCGTTTCACGTGACCGGTTACGCGCTGATGTCCAGCAACACATTGGCGGAAGGCTTTATGCGCCTGGTGCGCTACCAGCGGATCATCGCCGAAAGCGCTGACCTGAGTTTCCGATTATTACCCGAAGGCTATGCGCTGATTCTGACAGTACATGGCGATCACCTGCCGCCCACCCGGCAAAGCGCCGAAGCCTCGCTGGCCTGTGCGCTGGCGCTGTGCGGTTGGTTGACCGGGCGTACCCTGCAACCGCGCAAGGTGCTGCTGCAAGGTGAACAACCCGCCGACCTCGCGCCCTACAAACAGGCGTTCCATGCGCCCCTGGAATTCAACGCAGCCTATGACGCGCTGATTTTCGAGCGCGCCGACATGGAAGCGCCGCTGCCCACCGCCAATGAGGCAATGGCGCTGCTGCACGACCGGTTTGCCGGTGAATACCTGGCGCGCTTCTCCGAAAGCCGTGTGACCCACAAGGCGCGGCAGGTGCTGTGCCGCCTGTTGCCCCAGGGCGAACCCAAGCGCGAAGTGGTGGCCCAGACCCTGCACCTGTCCCAACGCACGTTGCAGCGACGTCTGCAGGAAGAGGGCACCAGTTTCCAGACCCTGCTGGACGACACCCGCCGCGAACTCGCCGAGCAATACCTGGCGCAGCCGAGCATGACCCTGCTGGAGATCGCCTATCTGCTGGGCTTTGCCGACCCGAGCAACTTCTTCCGCGCCTTCCGCCGCTGGTTCGACGCCACGCCCGGCGAGTACCGCGCGCGCTTGCTGGATGCGTCGACGGTCAGTGACGCCAGAACGCCGGGATGCACAGAACAAAGACTGTAATGATTTCCAGCCGGCCGAGCAGCATGCCCAGCGCCAGGATCCACTTGGCCGCGTCCGGCAGGCTGGCGAAGTTGCCGGCCGGGCCGATGGTTTCGCCCAGGCCCGGGCCGACCCCGGATACCGTGCTGGCGGCGCCGGTCAGCGCGGTCATCCAGTCCAGGCCGAGCAGCGACAAGGCCAGGGCGATCATGCAAATGGTGATGGCGAAGAAAAACGAGAAGGTCAGGATCGAACGCACGATCTCTTCGTCGAGGCGGTGGCCGTTGTACTTCTGCTTGATCACCGCGCGCGGGTGAATCAACTGGTTCAAGTTGGCCTTGAGCAGGATATAGGCGACCTGGAAGCGGAAGATCTTGATCCCGCCCGCCGTTGACCCCGAGCAACCGCCGATAAAACCCAGGTAGAAAAACAGCATCAGTGAGAAATTGCCCCACAGGCTGTAGTCCCCCAGTGCAAAACCGGTCGTCGTCACCACCGACGTCACGTTCAGGGCCACATGGCGCAGCGCATCCAGCCAGTGCAGGTTGGTGGTCCACCAGTACCAGGTGCCGAGCACCAGCCAGGTCACCAACAGCAAGGCGAGCAAACCCTGCACCTGCTGATCCTTGATCAACGCCCGACGGTTGCCGCGCAACGTGGCGACGTACAGGGTGAACGGCAGGCTGCCGAGGATCATCACCACCACCGCCACCCAATGCACCGCCGGTTGTTTCCAGTGCGCCAGGGACTCATCGGAGGTGGAAAACCCGCCGGTGGAAATCGCCGACATCGCATGGTTGATCGCATCGAACAAGCCCATCCCGGCCCACCAGAACGCCAGGCTGCCGAGGATGGTGATGCCCACATACGCCGCCACGATCAGCCGCGCCACCATGTGCGAACGCGGCATGACCTTTTCCGAGCGGTCCGAGGACTCGGTCTGGAACAGGCGCATGCCACCAATGCGCAGCAGCGGCAGGATCGCCACCGCCATGCCGATAAAGCCGATCCCGCCGAGCCAGTGCAGCAGCGAACGCCACATCAAAATGCCGGGCGACATGGTGTCCAGCCCGCTCAACACCGTGGAACCGGTGGCGGTGATGCCGGACATGCTTTCAAAAAACGAGTCGGTGTAGCTGATGTTCTGCGTCAGGAAAAACGGCAGCGCGGCGAAGATGCACACCACCACCCAACTGCTCACCGTCAGCAGGTACATGTCCCGGGGACGCAGGTGGATATGTTCCGGGCGACCGGGAATCACCAGGGCCAGGCCGGCGATAAAGGTAATCAGGCTGGCCCACAGGAACGACGGCAGGTCGCTGGTGCGTTCGAAGATCACCAGGATGGCCATCGGAACGACCATGGCGATCGCGAGGGTGATCAGGAAGATGCCGATGATGAAGCCAATGATGCGAAGGGTCGGCAACGCCATGAAGTCTGCTCGGGTGACAGGGGAAGGGCGCCATTCTACCTGGGGTGCAGGGCATGTAAACCTTGGCCGCCGATCGGCGGCGCGTAGCTATGTAGCGCATGGTTCAGAGGGGGCTTAGGCACGATGGGCTGGTATGTTTCCTATTCGAGAGGCCACCATGCCGTCTGATTTATTGTTATCTGCACCGCCAACTGTCAAGGACGCACCGCAACAGGTCGCGTTGCGCGAACAGTTAATGGCGCTCGACCGCCAGATCGCCGAGCAGTTTCAGTCGCCACCGACGTTCCATTCATTTGTGCAGCATGCGTTCGAGCAAGCATTCCCGACCTTGACGCCCAGCCTCGATGTGCGCCACGCCTTCATCCGACTGCCGGAGACGCCCATCCCGCCAGCGACGTCAGAGGCGCAACCGCCCACCGAGGCCGAGTTGCTGCCCACGCTGTTCGATGCGGTGGTGCAACGTATCACCGCTGACCAGCCAGCGAGTTATGCGGGGCGCATGGCGACCCTGCATCGGCTGCCGGCGACGGGCGAAGCGCTGCTGCCCTTGAGCGGTATCACCCCCGCCGGGCTGGATAAATTCCTCGACCGCCTGGCCGCCGGGCTGAGCGCTTCTTACAGCGCTTTCGTGCAAGCCTTCTGGACGCGCGCGCGCAGCCTGACCGATGCGCGCACGCAGAAACAATGGTTGGTGCAAACCCGTATCGAACTGCTGAAAACCGAAGTGGCGCTACTGGCTGCCGACCGCCTGCTCAGCCCCGCCGACCAGGACCTGTTCGCCCTGGTACTGCGTCACCCGCACGCCCAGGCACGACAGGCGCTGCGCGCTGACCGGCCGTGTGTCTACGCGGTTGCCCTCAAGGGAGCTCCCGGCGCTGCGGACCTGACCTTGCGCGGCGCCTTTGTGCTGACCTCCAGAGACCCAGAACAAGCCGTGGTGAGGGCGCAGGAGGCGGTCGAGCCGGCCCGGGTGCGCCCCGTGGACCCAAGCATGAACGTCGGCACGCTGCTGCTGTTTCTGCCGGACTCCGGGCTTGAAGCGTTTGACTCCCTGGCCAGCCTGGATCGGGAGCTGCATCGGCGTTTGAACCACCCCGTCGAATTCGCCGCGGTGCTCGCTGGCCTGGCGGTGGCGGACCAGGCGCAAGGCTTGGCCCTGCATCGTCAGCTCAAGGCCACGGGGCAGGTGGTCTACCATGAACAGCTCGAGTCGCCGTTCGTTGAGAGTGTCGAGGCGCAATGCCGGTTGATGCTCGACAACTTCACCTCAACCCTGTCGCGCTACCCGTCACCGGTCGACCCCATCGAAGTGGCCGAGCTGCCGCAGGTGCTGGACCGGGTCACGGACCCCGCTCGCCTCTTCAGTGCCGGCGGGGTGTTGTGGGGCCGCGAAATCAAGCGCGGGCAGGCGCAGCTCCGGACCTTTCTGCACGACGCATCCCCCGCCGATAAACAGGCGTGGCGCGCCGCGATGGCCGATTATTACGAGCTGCTGTCGCGCCTGCCGGACGCCGAGGGCTTGCCGTCGCTGGCGCAATTCAGTGATAAACCGACGCTGCTGGCATACGCCAACCAACAGCTGCGCATTCGCCTCAAGGCTGACTATGCACTGGACATCGACCCCGACACTGTCCGCGTACACACCAAAGAACCGTTCGTGCCGGCGACTGTCGTGGTTCCGGGCGCGCCTGCTCCGGCGCCGCGCGAGCCCGGTACAGCGTTGTTCCGGCAGCGAAGCCGCACGCTGACCGAGCTGGCCCTGGAGAATCTCGGCGGGCTGGATTTCAACTTCACGCACTTTTCCAGGCTCAGTGAAAACACGCGCAAAAAGCCTGATGAAGCACTGCTCCCCGAAGATCTGGAGGCGGCCCCGGCCCTATGACGGGCTGACCCTGCAACAGGTCAAGGATCTGGTGCGCGCGGTCAATGTCGGACAAGGTTACGACACCTTTCTGAAGGACCGCCTTATCACCTCGCCCGCTGCGCTCGCGCAAAAACACACCTATGGCCAAGTCATGCGGCGGCAACTGCGTCTCGACGCCATCGAGGCCAAGATCCACGGCGACTTCCTCCCGGACCGCCTGGACCGTGGCTTCAATTGGGTGCGGGCGGTGCTCGATGCCCCCGTCGACAGTGATCGGCGCGAGCGCGTCGACGGGCATCGGATTCTCGTGCAGCACTTGAAACTGCGCGGTCAGCGCGTGCGCGGGGTACTGCTGTTCGGCACGGCCGCCGCCGGGGTCGGCTCGATCGTTGTGTACACCCCGCAGGCGCCCGACGGTCGCGTGTTCCACGAGTACGCCAAAGACCGCCTGATGAGCGACTTCATCATCAACAGCAGCTGGCGCGCCTACCTGCTGGGGCGCGTGGAACGGGCCTTCGAGCCTCACGTCCGCGCCGTGCTCAGGGGCCGCGGCGACGTGTCGATGGTGAGCCTGAGCCGGATTGCCGACGACTTCTTCGAGGAGGCTTATGAGGCTGAAGCGAACTGCGTGATCAACGACGCCGCCGCGCAAGCGAAGAGCACCCGGCAAGTCGACATCGAAACCGGCCTGAACGTCGCCACCGTGGCCTTCGACGTGCTGTCCATGGTGCTGCCGGTCAGGATCATGTTGCCGATCGGTTTGGCGCGCAGCCTGTTTTCGGTGTTCAACGCCGTCGAGGCGCTGGACCTGGGCGACCGCGCCGGTGCCGCACAGTCTTTCGTGCGCTCGCTGGGCGAGCTGGTCGGTGCGCTGGTGGACGGCGCGGTCGGCGCCCGCGCACCGGTGGCGGGCTCCCGGCCAAGGGCGTTGCCGGCGGAGATGGCGCTGGGGAAAAAGCCCGAGGGTGTGGCGCCGTTGGCCGGATGGGAAGGCCAGGGCGTGTATCACGCGCCCTCGAACGCCGCGGGTGCCCAGCACTACTTCCTCAATGACGGTGGGCGTTGGTACTCGATCCTCGATGACGGCGACAAAGCCGCCTGGCGGCTCAGGGACGCACGCAAGCTGACGCAATATCACTACGCGCCGATTCGGCGGAATGCGTCGGGGCAGTGGGAAATAGGTTCCCATCCGCTAGCCGGACTCAAGGGCGGCAACGCGCCGGAGCGTGCCCTCAGGGACCTTTACCCTCGGCTGGATGAGGTGCAGGCCAGACGCGTGTTTGAGTCGTTCAACTTCCCGGCGGGGCGCGAAATCGAATATCGGCTGGCCCTGGTCGAAAACCTGCGTCTGAGGCTCTCCACGGCGGCCTTCGAGACTTATCTGAACGTACCGCTTCTGCGGTTTCAGTGGCGTCTGGACGGGATTGATCTGCCAGACCTGCCGGTGGTGGCGACCCGCCATCCGCCGCCCGCCGAGCTGCCACCGAGCCTACCGACGCCACCACGCGCCAGTACCCGTGTCGCGGCGCCCGAGGCCACGGCGGTGCGTCCTGCAAACGAACAATTCATCGAGTGGGGCAGAACCCTCGACGTGGCCGAACTCGAGGTGGTGGATGCGACGCGGGGCATCTATCGGCGGGTTGCCGGTGATCCGCAGTGGCTGGGGCAGGAATACATCAAGATGGACCAGCGCTATTTCGCGATTTTGCCCCGCGACCCCAGCGCGCCCAACGACGTATTGATTCGTGACCCGAGGCGGCCGGCCATGCATTTCCTGGATCTGGAAAACCTGCTGCTCTCCGGCATTTACAATCAGCCCCGACAGGTGAAGTTTGCCACCGGTGACGGGCTGTGGGTCGTCGCCAGTGGCGTGGCCTTGAAAAAACTGGTCACCGCCTATGTGCGCGAGGCGTTTGCGCTGTTGACCACCCGCAGCCAAGTCGAACTCGCCCAGATCCTGTTCAATCGGGCCAACCCGGGGGGCTTGACCCAACTGGGCCTGCGCTCGCTGATACGCACCCTGCGGGACTGGCAGTTCTGGCTGCCCACGGCGCAGGGGCGGTTGGCCGATCCGTTTTCGTTGCTGCCGCCCATCCACACGCTCAGCGACGGCAGTTGGCTGTTACCGACCGCGCCCGGGCATTACCGCCGCCTGGACTTTCGTCCGGAGCCCGTCGCGGTGCCGCTGTTCAACGCGCTCCCGCCCGGCTCGGCCGGCTGGTTGCGGAGCTTGATGAGCGAGGTGGTGAGCCGCTGTCGCTACGGCGTGCTTGGCGGCTATGACGTTGCCGGCGAGCTGCTGTTCCGGCGTGCGGGGGATGTCAGGCTGTATTGGTTGAGAACGCGGCGTGTGGTCGGTGAGCGGATTGCCGCCGACGCGCAGGTTGCGCCCTACCGCAGCTTGATGGATGAGCCGACGCGAACCCTGGTCGCCCAGGCTGAGGCCAGTCATAACCTGGTGCCGCTGATCGGCGGCATCCAACTGACGACGCCCATCGCGTCGCCGCAGATTTTTATCATTCGGGTGTAATGCCTTCGACTGCGGGCGTAAAAAAAATGCCCCGAGCGAGTCGGGGCATTCTTTATGGCACTTAGGCGTCGGCAGTGATCAGAACTCGTGATCAGCGCTATCCGGGTTCAGGTCGCTGATCCCCAGCTTGCCGGCAGCCGCTTCGATCGAGCCGGTCTGCTTGACCAGTGCGGCGATGGCGTCCCGCACGATCTGGTTGCCCGCGTCGTTACCCGCAGCGATCAACTGGTCGTAGTGCTCACCCTTGTTGGCGTGGTCAACCATGACCTGGATCTTCGCTTCGGTCGCCGCCAGGTCCGCTTTCAACGCGGCGTCGGCGGCAGGGTCGGCCTTGGCCACCAGGGATGACAGGCTGGCGCCGGTCATTTTGCTGCCGTCAGTGCGGGTGTACTCGCCCAGGTAGACGTTGCGGATGCCCTTGGCGTCGTAGAAGTGCGAGTTGTGGGTGTTGTCGCTGAAACAGTCCTGCTCGTCTTCCGGCGAGTTGGCTTCCAGGGACACCTTCATGCGCTCACCGGCCAGTTCGCCGAGCGACAGGCTGCCCATGCCGAACAGCATTTTGCGCAGGCCGTCGGTGGCCGGTTCGGCCTCAAGCGTGGCGCGGTAGTTGTCTTCGACGTTGGGTTTCCAGTTGCCGACCATTTCTTCCAGGTCGCTGACCAGCAACTGCGTCACGGCGCGCAGGTACGTGCGGCGGCGCTCGTTGTGGCCACCGGTTGCACCGTCGCCGGTCATGTAGTCCGACGCAGGACGGTTGCCGGCGCCCGGGCCGGTGCCGTTCAGGTCCTGGCCCCACAGCAGGAATTCGATGGCGTGGTAGCCGGTGGCGACGTTGGCTTCGGAACCGCCCAGCTCATTGAGGCTGGCGAGTTTTTCCGGGGTGATGTCCTTGACGTCGACCTTGTCTTCGCCGACCTGGATCTCGGTGTTGGCGATGATGTTGGCCGTGGCGCCAGGGTTGCCCAGCGCGTGCTCGTAGGATTTGTCGGTGTAGTCGATCAGGCCTTCGTCCAGGGGCCAGGCGTTCACTTGGCCTTCCCAGTCGTCGATGATGGTGTTGCCGAAGCGGAACACTTCGCTCTGCAGGTACGGCACGCGCGCGGCGACCCAGGCGGTACGGGCGGCTTTGAGGGTCTCGTCGTTCGGGTTGGCGAGGAAGGTGTCGATCGCGGTTTGCAGGGTTTTTGCGGTGGATTCGGCATCGCTGTACACCGCGAACACCATGTCAGCGTAATGCGCGACCACGGCCTTGGCGGCGGTTTCGTCGACCTGGCCGGCAGAGGTGGCAGCCGCCGGAGCGGCAGTGCTGGCGGCCGGGGTCGGCGCCTGGGGCGCGGCGGCCTTGTCTTTACCTTCGCCGCAACCGGCGAGCGAAATGGCAATGGCCAACAGACTGGCGGTGGCCAGGGGCATACGAATCATGGCGAACATCCTGCATCGGTCGTTGATAGGGCGCGCGGGGGCCGCGCAAAACTGCAACATAATGCGAAAGATTTGCATTTTCTGTAAAGGGTTATACGAGGGAAATCTCAACTATCGTTTGGTCGTGTCAGAGAATGGCTGCGTTATTGCGCTCGGCCTGCTTCAAATACGCCGCCAACTCCCGTGCCGGCAACGGTTTGCTGTAGTGGTAGCCCTGACCTTCATGGCAGCCCTCGGAGATGATGTAAGCCTCCTGTTCCGCGGTTTCCACGCCTTCGGCGATCACCTGCATGCCCAGGCTTTTACCCAATTGGATAATCGCGCGCACGATGGTGGCGTCGTCGTCATCGTCGAGCAGGTCCTGCACGAAGCTCTTGTCGATCTTGATCTTGTCCAGCGGCAGGCTTTTCAGATAGCTCAAGGATGAATAGCCGGTGCCGAAGTCATCGATGGCGATCAGCGCGCCGGAGCGGCGCAGGCTCAGCAGGTGTTGCGCGGCGGTGCTGATGTCTTCCATCAGGCCGGTCTCGGTCACTTCCAGTTCCAGGCTGCGCGGCGGCAAGCGATAGATCTGCATCAGGTTATTCACCACCCGTGGCAATTCGGTGTGGTGCAGTTGCACGGTGGACAGGTTGACCGCCATGCGCAGCTCGGTGAAGCCTTGGTCGTGCCATTCGCGCAATTGTCGACAGGCCTGGTCGAGCACCCATTCACCGATCGCGATAATCGTGCCGTTCTGTTCCGCCAGGGGGATGAACAAGTCTGGCGGCACCAGGCCGTGTTCCGGGTGCTGCCAACGGATCAACGCTTCGACGCCGACCACGCGGTGGTCGCGGTAGCTGATCTGCGGTTGGTACACCAGGTAAAACTGATTGCGGCTCAAGGCGTCGCGCAGGTCTTTCTCCAGTTCGCGGCGTCGGCGCATTTCACTGTCGACACTGGCGATATAGAACTGATAGCGGTTGCGCGAGCGGCTCTTGGCCAGGGTCATGGTCTGTTCGGCTTTTTGCAGCAGTTTCTCGGTGCTGTCGCCGTCTTCCGGGAACAAGGTGATGCCGATGGTGGCGCGTAGGCGAATCTGCTCGCTGTCGAGGGCAAACTCCGCTTCCAGGTCATCGAGGATGCTTTGCGCCAGCTCGGCGGCTTCGTAGGGCTGATCGATATCGGCCTGCACCAGGGCGAACTGGTCGCCGCCGAGGCGGGCGAGGGCGCCGAGGCGGCCGCTGTGGGCGCGCAGGCGATCGGCCAGGGCCAGCAGCAGCTTGTCGCCGGCCTGGTAGGTGAACTGCTCGTTGACGCTTTTGAAGTCATCCAGGCCCACGCACAACACGGCGACGCGGCGCTGCCGACGGCCGGCGTCGATCAGGATCTTGTCCAGTTGCTCCTGCAGTTTCTGGCGGTTCGGCAGGCCGGTGAGAAAGTCGTACTGGGCCATGCGCAGCAGGCTGGATTCCGCTTCATGGCGCAGGTGGGTGTTGCGTTCGATGGATTCGAGCAACTGGTTGGCCGTATTGATCCACAGCCCCAGTTCATTGCGTTCGTGGCCCTTGAGCTGGGGGATCTTGTGTTCGCTGGGGCGGTCGGGGTTGATCGAGGTCAGGTGTTCGATAATCCGCGACAGCGGCTTGGTCAGCAGCCAGTGATACACCAGGTACAGCACCAGGCCCATGGCCAGTGCGCGCAGCACCCCGGAAATAAAAATGATCACCGAGCTGACAATGAAACCCTTGCCGTAGGTGGCCGTGTCGAGCGTGATGCTCAGGTCGCCGTAATACTCGCTATAGGGGCCTTTGCCGACCAGGGCGGTGGTGAACGTGCGCTCCTGGCCGAGAATCAGGTCGGTCAACCAGCGGCTGGAGGATTGCTGCAAGGCGCGGTTTTTTTCCGCGAGCATGGTTTCGTTGGGATGGCCGATGGAGGCCATGCGGACCGCGTCGTCCTGAAACAGACCTTCGATCACCTGCATGCCCATCTCGCGGTCCAGGCTGTAGACGGCCTGGGTCGAGGGGTCGCGAAACATGTCGAGGATGCGCTGGGCATCATCGGCCACGGCCTGGCGCGTCTTGTAGGCATCGAAAACGATCTGCGCCACGCTCAGCGCCACGCCCACGATCAATGCCGACAGCAGCACAACCCGTAGCAACTTCACCGACAAGCTGTTTTTGAGTTCCAGCTTCAAAGGGGCATTCCTTGTCTCATGCGGGTGGCCTTCAATATGCCATGAGTATTGGCAATCTGGTGATGGCAGTCAAAGGAACATTGCGGCGCGATGCTCCATGACGCCATGGTGGGCCGGTCTGTTGCAGGCGGGGTCGTCAGGCGAGGGGGGAATTCAAGTGATGGCGGACTGATTTTGCTCCGCCACCGTTCACGCTTTCCCAATCAGAATTTGATTTGCTGCTGTTGATTCGTTGCGCTGCCGGCAGCACTCGTTGCGTTTTTCAGAAGGTCTTTTGCGACATTCATGGCCATACCGGCGGCTTGTTCAGCCAACGGCATTAGCACGGGGGCGAGTGCTGCGGCTGCGGAGGCTGCTGCTCCTAATCCTGCTGCGCCTGCGATCATAAGTTAATTCTCCGACATTGAATGAAAGGGACATTCCTCTCACTGCCTGGGTGGCAATTTCCGCGCAGTTGGTTCCGTCATGCCCGGCTGGCGCCGCCGTCGAACGCACAAAAAAAAGCCCGGCAATCGCCGGGCTCTTTTTACTGCAAGGGGTGCTTAGGCAGTGAAGGCCTTGCCTTCGAACTGCTCAGCCACGAACTTCCAGTTGACCAGGTTCCAGAACGCTTCCACATACTTTGGACGGGCGTTGCGGTAGTCGATGTAGTAAGCGTGTTCCCAGACGTCGCAGGTCAGCAGCGGGGTGTCGCCGCTGGTCAGCGGGTTGCCGGCGCCGATGGTGCTGGCCAGAGCCAGGGAACCGTCAGCCTTTTTCACCAGCCAGCCCCAACCGGAACCGAAGGTGCCGACGGACGTCTTGGTGAATTCTTCTTTGAACTTGTCGAACGAACCGAACGCAGCGTTGATGGCTTCAGCCAGTGCGCCGGTCGGTTGACCGCCGGCGTTTGGCGCCAGGCAGTTCCAGTAGAAGGTGTGGTTCCAGACCTGAGCGGCGTTGTTGAAGATGCCGCCCGAAGAAGACTTGACGATTTCTTCCAGGGTCTTGCCTTCGAACTCGGTGCCAGGCACCAGGTTGTTCAGGTTCACGACATAGGTGTTGTGGTGCTTGTCGTGGTGGTATTCCAAGGTTTCCTTGGAAATGTGCGGCTGCAGGGCATCGTGTGCGTAGGGCAGCGGCGGCAATTCGAAAGCCATGATGATTCTCCTAATCAGGTCAGTTGCGGTGAGCGCAAGGCCGATCACGGGCGGCCAAACAAGCGCCGGGGAGTTTGTACTCTTTGCGGCGCAGGGTCCGGATCATAGCACCCGGGGTGTGGCAAAACCACGCAACAACTGTGTGGGATAGAGGTTCCAGAGCGTTTTGGAATATTCATCATGCGCTGATCAATTGATAGGCCACGCTGAACATCATCCCCGCCACCAGAAGGTCGAGCAGGCGCCACGTCGTCGGACGTGCCAGCCACGGGGCCAACCAGGCGGCGCCGAGCGCCAGCGTGGCGAACCACAGGAACGAAGCGCTGGCCGCGCCGGCCACATAGGCGCCGGGTTCGGTCTGTTGGGCGCCCAGCGAGCCAATCAGCAGCACGGTGTCCAAGTAAACGTGGGGGTTGAGCAACGTCACCGCCAACGCGCTGAGCAACACGGCGCGCAATGAGCGCACCTTGAGGGCGTCGCCTTGGTCGAGGCTCTGTTTCGAACAGGCCCGCCGCAGCGCGCAGGCGCCGTACCACAGCAGGAACGCGGCACCGCCCCAGCGGGCAATCCCCAGCAGGATCGGGCTTTGCGCCAGTATCGTCGCCAGGCCGAATACCCCGGCGGCCACCAGCAGCGCATCGCAGACCACACACAGGGCCGCCACCGGCAGGTGGTGTTCACGACGCAGGCTTTGCGCGAGCACAAAGGCGTTCTGGCTGCCGATGGCCATGATCAGCCCCAACGCGACCAGCAGGCCGTTCATATAGCTTTGCCACATAGTTGAAGATCCTTGCTCAAGCCGAAACGATGCTGGCTATCTTCCCTGGCATGGCTGTATAAGAAAAACCAATATTGCTGATCGCTCATTAGAGAAACTGATGTTCGACTATAAATTGCTCTCCGCCCTGGCGGCGGTGGTGGAACAAGCCGGCTTCGAGCGCGGTGCCCAGGTGCTGGGGTTGTCGCAATCGGCGATCTCCCAGCGTATCAAGCTGCTGGAGGCACGGATCGGCCAGCCGGTGCTGGTGCGGGCCACACCGCCGACGCCGACCGATATCGGCCGGCGCCTGCTCAACCATGTGCAACAGGTACGGCTGCTGGAGCGCGACTTGCAAAGCCAGGTGCCGGCGCTGGATGAAGAAGGCATGCCCGAACGCCTGCGCATCGCGTTGAATGCCGACAGCCTCGCCACCTGGTGGGCCGAGGCCGTCAGCGACTTTTGCGCCGAGCAGCATTTGCTGCTGGACCTGGTGGTGGAAGACCAGACCGTCGGCCTCAAGCGCATGCGCGCCGGTGAAGTGGCGGCCTGTATCTGCGCCAGTGAACGCCCGGTGGCCGGGGCGCGCAGCCTGTTGCTGGGCGCCATGCGCTATCGGGCGCTGGCGAGTCCGGCGTTTATCGCACGGCACTTCCCCAACGGTGTGCGCGCCGATCAACTGGCGCGCACGCCGGCCTTGGTATTCGGCCCGGACGATTTCCTGCAACACCGCTACCTGGCCGCGCTCGGGGTGGACGGCGGTTTCGAGCACCATTTGTGCCCGTCGTCCGAAGGGTTTATCCGCTTGGCGGAAGCCGGGCTCGGTTGGGGCCTGGTGCCTGAACTGCAGGTCGGCGACCAGCTGCAAAGGGGCGTATTGGTCGAGTTATTGCCAGATAAGCCCATCGATGTGCCGCTGTACTGGCATCATTGGCGCAGTGGCGGGCAACTGCTGGGTTTGTTGACCGACCATCTGGCCCAGGCCTGTGGTCAATGGTTGGTGCCGTTGGACTGATGGCGGGCGTCAAGGCAACAGCGATGAAAAACGAAAGAACACGGAGTAATACATGAAGATTCTGGTCACCGGCGCAAGCGGCTTCATCGGCGGGCGCTTTGCGCGTTTCGCCCTGGAGCAGGGCCTGGACGTGCGGGTCAACGGGCGGCGCGCCGAAGGTGTGGAACACCTGGTACGGCGCGGTGCCGAGTTTATCCAGGGTGATTTGAATGATGCCGACCTGGTGCGTGAACTGTGCCGCGATGTCGAAGCCGTGGTGCATTGCGCCGGCGCTGTCGGGCTGTGGGGGCGCTATCAGGATTTCCATCAGGGCAATGTGCTGGTGACCGAGAACGTTGTCGAAGCCTGCCTCAAGCAACGGGTCGGGCGCCTGGTTCACTTGTCGTCGCCATCGATCTATTTCGACGGCCGCGACCACCTGGGGCTGACCGAAGACCAAGTGCCCAAGCGCTTCAAGCATCCTTATGCCGCCACCAAGTACCTGGCCGAGCAAAAGGTGTTCGGTGCCCAGGAATTCGGCCTCGAAGTCCTGGCCCTGCGCCCGCGTTTTGTCACCGGCGCCGGCGACATGAGCATCTTCCCGCGTCTGTTGAAAATGCAGCGCAAGAACCGCCTGGCCATCGTCGGCGACGGCCTGAACAAGGTCGACTTCACCAGCGTCCACAACCTCAACGAAGCGCTGCTCAGCAGTCTGCTCGCCACCGGCTCGGCGCTGGGCAAAGCCTACAACATCAGCAACGGCACCCCGGTGCCGGTGTGGGATGTGGTGAACTACGTGATGCGCCAGATGGACTTGCCCCAGGTGACGCGGTATCGGTCCTACGGTTTGTCCTACAGTATCGCCGCGTTGAACGAGGCATTCTGCGCGCTGTGGCCCGGGCGCCCGGAGCCGGCGTTGTCGCGCCTGGGCATGCAGGTGATGAACAAAGATTTCACCCTCGACATCAGCCGCGCAAGGCATTATCTCGACTATGACCCCAAGGTCAGCCTGTGGACCGCGCTCGACGAGTTCTGCAGCTGGTGGAAGGCCCAGGAACCGGGGCTGAAGTAAGCTCACAAGCAGCAACACATCGGGAACCGAATTCAGGGTTCCAGGTCGATCAGTGCGGTAGGACAGCGGTTTATACTGCCGCCGCTCGGCTTTTCAGATAGCTATCTCACCGATTCAGGGTTGATTCATGCGTAACGATGCCAACGACGATTTCGACAATGTTCCCAGCCTGCGGGCCGACTCCTTGGACGATGATGATTTCGTGCCGACCGCCGCCACCTCCGTGCGTTCGCGCAATACCCCTGTGGTCAAGGTCAAGAGTGCCAGTACCGGGCCGCTGTGGGCCTTGGTCGGCGCGCTGCTGATCGCCTTTGCCGGCCTGGCCTGGTGGAGCTTCCAGCAGATCTCCCTGATGGGCCAGCAACTGGTTGCCACCCAGGAAAGTTTTGCACGCATCAGCGAAGAAGCGGCGGGGCGCCTGCAGGATATTTCCGGCAAGTTCGTGGCCAATGAGGCCAGCGTGAACAACGGCAGCGAAGCGCTGAAACTGCAGATCAAGCAGCTGGAAACCCAGTTGCTGGAGCAGGGCAAGCAGCAAGTCGGCGTGGCCGGCCAGGCCACCGAACTGGACAAGCGCCTGGCCCAGATGACCGCCAGCACCACCGACCTGTCGAACGCCAACGCCAAGCTGCAAGGCCAGGTGCAGGCGTTGACCGACGCCGTGGCCAGCCTCAAGGCGGCACAAGGTGAGGCCGCCAAGCGCGATGCCGAGATCAGGGAACTGGTCGCCGACGTGGCGGCCCTGAAGAAACAGGGCAACCCGAGTGCAGCCATCGCCCGCCTTGAACAAGACCTGGTGGTGCTAAAGAGCGCGCAGGACAACCAGCCGGGCAATAGCGATGCGCCGACCAATAAAGAGTTCGATGTGTTCCGCATCCAGACCACCCGCAATATCACCACCTTGCAGAGCCAGGTGCAGAACCTGAACCAGCGCCTCAATGCGCCGGCCGCAGTCACGCCGATCGGTCAGTAAAGGGCTTGGGGGAAATGTCACCATCTGGTGACATTTCCCTGGTCCTTCGTTACATGTGCTCACCTCGCCCTTGTTTAGACTCCGGTCATCCCACAAACAATAATAAGGGCTCCCCATGACCACCCAACCACTGCCTGCCAGCAGTTGGCTGAACGCACCTGCCCACCACGCCTGGCTCGCCAGCGAAGGCCAGCGCCTGCTGTCATTCGCCAAGGCTTCGCGCTTGCCCGACGGGTTCGGCAACCTGGACGATAAAGGCCAGTTGCCGGCCGATGCCGTTGCCGAGACCATGAACACCGCGCGCATGACCCATAGCTTCGCCATGGCTCACGCGATGGGGTTGCCCGGTTATGCCGGGCTGGTCGAGCATGGGGTGGCCGCCCTCAGCGGCGCGCTGCGCGATAACGCGCACGGTGGCTGGTTCGCCACGCCCCGTGCGGTGGATGGCAACCGCACCAAAGCTGCCTACCTGCACGCCTTTGTCGCCTTGGCCGCCAGTTCTGCGGTGGTCGCGGGCGCACCCGGCGCACAAGCCCTGTTGAACGACGCGATCCAGATCATCGAGCAGTTTTTCTGGAGCGAGGAAGAGGGCGTCATGCTCGAATCCTTTGCCCAGGACTGGAGCGGCGTCGAAGCCTATCGCGGCGCCAACAGCAACATGCACGCGACGGAAGCGTTCCTCGCCCTGGCCGACGTCACCGCCGACACACGCTGGCTGGACCGCGCGCTGCGCATCGTCGAGCGCGTGATCCACACCCACGCCGCCGGCAACCAGTTCATGGTGATCGAGCACTTCGACGCCCAGTGGACACCCTTGCGCGGTTACAACGAAGACAACCCCGCCGACGGCTTCCGCCCCTATGGCGTGACCCCCGGCCACGGCTTCGAGTGGGCGCGGTTGCTATTGCACCTGGAGGCTGCGCGCCTGCGGGCCGGGCTGGCCACGCCGGACTGGCTGGTGACCGACGCCAAAGGCCTGTTCGCCAGCGCCTGCGACAGCGCCTGGGCCGTGGATGGCGCCCCCGGCATCGTCTACACCCTGGACTGGAACCAGCGCCCGGTAGTGCGCGAACGCCTGCACTGGACCCACGCCGAAGCCAGCGCCGCCGCGCAGGCCTTGCTCAAACGCACCTTCGAGCCGCATTACGAAACCTGGTACCGGCGCTTCTGGGAGTTTTGCGACAGCCATTTCATCGACCGTACCCACGGCAGCTGGCACCACGAACTCAGCCCGCACAACCAGCCCAGCAGCAAGATCTGGGGCGGCAAACCGGACCTGTACCATGCCTGGCAAGCGGTCCTGCTGCCGGCGCTGCCGTTGGCGCCGAGCATGGCCAGTGCGTTGGGTTCCGGGTGCTATGTCACCAAGTGGTGACATTTGTGCATCCCTTTGTTACCTGCGCTTAAAAATTCCCTGTTTAAACTCCGTGCAGCGCAAGCTCCAGACTTGCATGCATAACAACAAGAAAAGGTACTCAGATGAACGCGATTAATCGCCTCGCCGTCGCTATTTCCATTGCCTCGTTGTTTCCCCTCAGTGCATTTGCCGCCGACTCGAAAGGGACGGTTGAAGTTGTGCATTGGTGGACCTCGGGCGGTGAAAAAGCGGCTGTAGATGTCCTGAAGGCCCAAGTTGAAAAAGACGGCTTCACCTGGAAAGACGGTGCTGTCGCAGGTGGCGGTGGCGCCACGGCCATGACCGTGCTGAAAAGCCGCGCGGTCGCCGGCAACCCACCCGGCGTAGCCCAGATCAAAGGCCCGGACATCCAGGAATGGGCATCCACCGGCTTGCTCGACACCGACGTCCTCAAAGACGTGGCCAAAGAAGAAAAATGGGACTCCCTGCTCGACAAGAAAGTCTCCGACACCGTGAAGTACGACGGTGACTACGTTGCCGTTCCGGTGAATATCCACCGCGTGAACTGGCTGTGGATCAACCCGGAAGTCTTCAAGAAAGCCGGTATCACCAAGAACCCGACCACCCTCGAAGAATTCTACGCCGCTGGCGACAAGCTCAAGGCCGCTGGCTTCATCGCGCTCGCCCATGGTGGCCAGCCTTGGCAGGACAGCACCGTGTTCGAAGCGGTCGTTCTGTCGGTGATGGGCGCCGATGGCTACAAGAAAGCCCTGGTTGACCTGGACAACGGCGCGCTGACTGGCCCGCAAATGGTCAAGGCGCTGACCGAGCTGAAGAAAGTCGCGACCTACATGGACGTCGACGGCAAAGGCCAGGACTGGAACCTCGAAGCCGGCAAAGTCATCAACGGCAAGGCCGGCATGCAGATCATGGGTGACTGGGCCAAGTCCGAGTGGACTGCCGCGAAGAAAGTCGCCGGCAAAGACTACGAGTGCGTAGCCTTCCCGGGCACCGAAAAAGCCTTTACCTACAACATCGACTCCCTGGCGGTGTTCAAGCAGAAAGACAAAGGCACTGCAGCCGGTCAGCAGGACATCGCCAGAGTCGTGCTGGGTGAAAACTTCCAGAAAGTGTTCAGCATCAACAAGGGTTCGATCCCTGTGCGCAACGACATGCTGAACAAAATGGAATCCTACGGTTTCGACTCCTGCGCTCAGACCGCGGCCAAAGACTTCCTGGCTGACGCCAAGAGCGGCGGCCTGCAGCCAAGCATGGCGCACAACATGGCCACCACGCTGGCCGTGCAAGGTGCGTTCTTTGACGTCGTGACCAACTACATCAACGACCCGAAAGCCGATCCGGCCGACACCGCCAAGAAACTCGGCGCTGCGATCAAGTCGGCCAAGTAACGGTTGACCGGATGGGGGAGCCCTGGCCCCATCCGGTACGTTCCTGTAGTCCTTTTCCTCTGTATTGGATTTTCCCATGAGTTCTGTTGCTGTGTTCAGCAAAGCCTCGCCGTTCGATGCCCTGCAGCGCTGGCTACCCAAACTGGTGCTGGCGCCAAGCATGTTCATCGTGTTGGTGGGCTTCTACGGTTACATCCTGTGGACGTTTGTGCTGTCGTTCACCACGTCGACGTTCCTGCCGAGCTACAAATGGGCGGGCCTTGCGCAGTACGAGCGGTTGTTCGACAACGATCGCTGGTGGGTCGCGAGCAAGAACCTGGCGCTGTTCGGCGGGATGTTCATCGGCATCACCTTGGTGATCGGTGTGACGCTGGCGATTTTCCTCGACCAGAAAATCCGTCGTGAAGGCTTTATCCGCACCATTTACCTGTACCCGATGGCGCTCTCGATGATCGTCACCGGTACGGCCTGGAAATGGCTGCTCAACCCGGGCATGGGCCTGGACAAACTTCTGCGGGACTGGGGCTGGGAAGGCTTCCGTCTCGACTGGCTGATCGACCCGGACCGCGTGGTCTACTGCCTGGTGATCGCTGCCGTGTGGCAAGCCTCCGGTTTCATCATGGCGATGTTCCTGGCCGGCCTGCGTGGCGTCGATCAATCGATCATCCGTGCCGCGCAGATCGACGGTGCAAGCCTGCCGCGCATCTACTGGAGCGTGGTGCTGCCGAGCCTGCGTCCGGTGTTCTTCAGTGCGGTGATGATCCTGGCGCACATCGCGATCAAGAGTTTCGACCTGGTGGCGGCGATGACCGCAGGCGGACCGGGCTACTCGTCCGACCTGCCGGCGATGTTCATGTACTCGTTCACCTTCAGTCGCGGCCAGATGGGCATGGGTTCGGCCAGTGCAATCCTGATGCTCGGTGCGATCCTCGCGATCATCGTGCCGTACCTGTACTCCGAGCTGAGGACCAAGCGTAATGACTAGTCTTGCCGCAAAACCTGCCATCAGCCTGAGCCGCATCGCGATCTACGCGGTGCTGATCTTAGCGGTGCTGCTGTACCTGGTGCCGCTGGTGGTGATGTTGCTCACCAGCTTCAAGACCCCGGAAGACATCAGCACCGGCAACCTGTTGAGCTGGCCGACCGTGGTCACCGGCATCGGCTGGGTCAAGGCCTGGGCCACGGTGGATGGCTACTTCTGGAACTCGATCAAGATCACTGTGCCGGCCGTGCTGATTTCCACCGCCATCGGTGCGTTGAACGGCTATGTGCTGTCGTTCTGGCGCTTCCGTGGTTCGCAGTTGTTCTTCGGCCTGTTGCTGTTCGGCTGCTTCCTGCCGTTCCAGACCGTGCTGCTGCCCGCGTCGTTCACCCTCGGCAAGATGGGCCTGGCCAGCACCACCACCGGCCTGGTGTTTATCCATGTGGTCTACGGCCTGGCGTTCACTACGCTGTTTTTCCGTAACTACTACGTGAGCATTCCGGATGCGTTGATCAAGGCGGCGCGCCTGGACGGTGCAGGTTTCTTCACCATCTTCCGTCTGATCATCCTGCCGATGTCGACCCCGATCATCATGGTCTGCCTGATCTGGCAGTTCACTCAGATCTGGAACGACTTCCTGTTCGGCGTGGTGTTCTCCAGCGGCGACTCGCAGCCCATCACGGTGGCGCTGAACAACCTGGTCAACACCAGCACCGGGGCCAAGGAATATAACGTGGATATGGCGGCGGCGATGATCGCCGGGCTGCCGACCCTGCTGGTCTATGTGATCGCAGGCAAGTATTTCGTGCGCGGCCTCACGGCCGGCGCGGTCAAGGGGTAATCATGGCTACGCTTGAACTTCGCAATGTAAACAAGACCTATGGCGCCGGCCTGCCCGACACCTTGAAGAACATCGAACTGTCGATCAAGGAAGGCGAGTTCCTGATCCTGGTCGGCCCGTCGGGGTGCGGCAAGTCCACGCTGATGAACTGCATCGCGGGCCTTGAGACCATCACCGGCGGCGCGATCATGATCGGCGACCAGGACGTCAGCGGCATGAGCCCCAAGGATCGCGACATCGCCATGGTGTTCCAGTCCTACGCGCTGTACCCGACCATGAGCGTGCGTGAAAACATCGAGTTCGGCCTGAAGATTCGCAAGATGCCCCAGGCCGATATCGACGCCGAAGTGGCGCGGGTGGCCAAGCTGCTGCAGATCGAACACCTGCTCAACCGCAAGCCGGGCCAACTCTCCGGCGGCCAGCAACAGCGCGTGGCCATGGGCCGGGCCCTGGCGCGTCGGCCGAAGATCTACCTGTTCGACGAACCGCTGTCCAACCTCGACGCCAAGCTGCGCGTCGAGATGCGTACCGAAATGAAGCTGATGCACCAGCGTCTGAAAACCACCACCGTCTACGTCACCCACGACCAGATCGAGGCGATGACCCTGGGCGACAAAGTGGCGGTGATGAAGGACGGCATCATCCAGCAGTTCGGCACGCCGAAAGAGATCTACAACGATCCGGCCAACCTGTTCGTGGCGAGCTTTATCGGTTCGCCGCCGATGAACTTCATTCCCCTGCGCCTGCAGCGCAAGGACGGCGGCCTGGTAGCGCTGCTCGACAGCGGCCAGGCGCGTTGCGAGCTGCCGCTGAGCATGAGCAACGCCGGCCTGGAAGACCGTGACGTGATCCTCGGCCTGCGCCCGGAGCAAATCGTGCTGGCGACGGGGGAGGGCAACGGTTCGTCGAGTATTCGTGCCGAAGTCCAGGTCACCGAGCCGACCGGCCCGGACACCCTGGTGTTCGTGCAGCTCAATGACACCAAGGTCTGCTGCCGCCTGGCGCCCGATGTGGCACCGCAGGTGGGCGAGACCCTGACCCTGCAATTCGATCCGGCCAAAGTGTTGCTGTTCGACGCCAAGACCGGCGAGCGCCTGGGCACCGCTGCGTCGCTGCCGGCACAGGATCGTGCCGACAACGTGGCCCAGTTCAAGGGGCGCTGAATTAGGTAAGTTGTTGTTTTTATTAAAAAAATGTAACCCGCGTTAGATAAAAACAGTTTAATAACAATAAAGACGAGGATGTAGGGATGAAAAAGCAACACAACAACACCCGGCTGATCTGCCAATTGTCAGCAGTGGCAGCCCTGGTCCTGTCCGCCAATGCGATGGCGGACGACGCGTTCAGCGCCGATTCCAAATGGATGACCGGCGATTGGGGCGGCGAGCGGACCAAGCTGATCGAGCAAGGTATCGATATCAAGGCTGACTACGTCGGCGAAGTCGGTGGCAACCTGAGCGGTGGCTACAACAACGACAAAACGGCGCGTTACGCTGACCAGTTCGGTCTGGGCGTGGCACTGGATCTGCAAAAGTTGTGGGGCTGGGATAACACCCAGGCCAAGATCCAGCTGACCAACCGTAACGGCCAGAACATCTCCAACGACCGTATCGGTGATCCGCGTGCCGGCACCTTGAGCTCGTCTCAAGAAGTGTACGGCCGTGGCCACATGGTGCGTCTGACCCAGTTCTGGATTCAGCACCAGATGTTCGACAACAAGCTGGACGTGAAGCTCGGTTACTTCGGTGAAGGCGAAGACTTCAACACCTTCCCGTGCGACTTCCAGAACCTGTCGTTCTGCGGCTCTCAGGTCGGTAACTACGTCAGCACCTGGTACAACTGGCCGGTCGCCCAGGCCGCGATCCGCGTGAAGTACCACATCACGCCTGAGCTGTATGCGCAGATCGGTGCGTACAACCAGAACCCGTCGCAGTTGGAGCACGGCAACGGCTTCAAACTCAGCGGCAGTGGCACCAAGGGCACCGTGATCCCGGTGGAATTGGTCTGGTCGCCGAAGGTCAATAACCTGCCGGGCGAATACCGTGTGGGTTACTACAAGAGCGCCGCCGATGCCAGCGACGTCCGTGAAGACGTCAACGGCAACGATGCTGCCACCACCGGCGCGGCCTACCGTACCCACAGCAGCAAAAAAGGCTATTGGTTCGTTGCGCAACAGCAACTCACTACCCATAACGGCGACGCGTCCCGTGGTCTGAACATCGCGGCCAACGCCACGTTCCACGACAAGGACACCAACACCGTCGATAACTACCAGTCGATCATGTTGGTGTACAAAGGGCCTTTCGATGCGCGTCCAAAAGACGATGTGGGGATTGGTGCCGCTCGTCTGCACGTTAACGACGACGTGAAGAAAAACGCCGAACTGCTCAACGTCGCCAATGGCGTGAGCGACTACGACAACCCACTGTACGCGCCGCTGCGCAGCACCGAGTACAACTACGAAATCAACTACGGTTTCCACGTCACCAACTGGCTGACCGTGCGTCCCAACCTGCAATACGTCGTCCACCCGGGCGGCGTGGATAAAGTCGACAATGCGCTGGTGGCCGGTCTGAAAATTCAGTCGGTGTTCTAACGCTGTTGCGATAAGCTCCTTCTCTCTGTGCGCATTTGCGGGTAGCCATGGCTATCCGCTTTTTTTTGGATTGCACTGTGAAGATATTCAGGACCGTGGCACATGCATGAGCATCCGCTGCAACGCTTTTTCAAATCCCTGCGCGAGCGTCCGGTGTTCGCCTGGGAGCGCTTCCAGACGCGCGATGTGTTGGTGATCGACCATCCGTTGTGCCAGGCGGTATTCAGCCGCCAGGGCGCGCAATTGCTGCATTTTCAGCCCCGTGGGCAGAAACCCTGGTTGTGGTGCGCAGCCAAGTGGCCACAAGTCGGTGCCATTCGCGGCGGCGTGCCGGTGTGCTGGCCGTGGTATGGCCGGCATCCCAGCGAAAATGCGTGGCCGTCCCATGGCTGGGCGCGGCTGATCGATTGGAAACTGCTCGACAGCAACACCGACGACGACGGCGTGCGCCTGCACTGGCAGTTGCAGTTGTGCGACTGGCAGGTGGACTTGCACGCGCACCTGGGCGAAACCCTGGAGTTGCGCTTGTGTACCGAGCATCAGGATGAGCTGCCGTGCCAACTGAGCCATGCGTTGCACGCTTACTGGCGGATTGGCAATGTCGGTGAGATAGCGCTGTCTGGGCTCGACGGGGCGCTAGGTTATGACCAGCTCAATCGCCAGGCTTGCCAGCAGGAAGGCGAGTTGCGCGTGGAAGGCGGGTGTCAGCGCGTGTTCCAGCATGAGGGCGAGCTACACCTCAAGGACCACGCCTGGCAGCGCGAATTGTGCATCGACACCGGCGACAGCGCCGACACCGTGGTGTGGCACCCAGGCAGCCGGCCGTTGCTGGGGGTGAGCTTCAACGAGGCGTCGGGGTTTGTATGCGTCGAGTCGGCGATGGCCGGGGCCAGCCTGGCGCCGGGGGAGCGGGCGCATCTGAGTTTGCAGGCCAGGGCTGGGGTTTAGCGCTGTTGCTGATACCGTCTTCGCGAGCAAGCCCGTTCCCACATTTGAAGCGTATTCCAAAGTAGGACTCGTCAAAATGTGGGAGCGGGCTGGCTCGCGAAGAGGTCGGGACTGCTGGAGGCATTGTCTGCTTCAGTTGAACTCATCGCCAACCGGATACCGGCTGTCATTCAAGCTCTCTTTGATCTTGCGCAGGTGCGGCTGGAAGTCCACGCCACGGCGCAAGGTCATGCCGGTTGCCAGTACATCCAGCACCGTCAGTTGGATGATCCGCGAGGTCATCGGCATATAGATGTCGGTGTCTTCCGGCAGCGGAATGTTCAGGCTCACGGTGCTGACCTTGGCCAGCGGCGAGTTCTCGGCGGTCACACCCAGCACCGATGCGCCGTTTTCCCGGGCAATACGCGCCACTTCCACCAGCTCGCGGGTACGCCCGGTGTAGGAGATGATCACGAACAGCTCGCCGGTGTGCGCCACCGAAGCAATCATGCGCTGCATCAGCACGTCGGCATGGGCGGTCACCGACAGGTTGAAGCGGAAAAACTTGTGCAACGCATCCATGGCCACCGGGGCCGACGCGCCGAGGCCGAAGAAGTGGATCTGGCGCGCCTGGATCAACAGGTCCACGGCCTTGCTGATCAGGTTCGGGTCGAGGGCCTGGCAGGCGCTGTCCAGAGAGGCAATGGCGCTGCCGAAGATCTTTTGGGTGTAGGCCTCGGGGTCATCATCGGCCTCCACCGCACGGCTGACATACGCCGCGCCGCTGGCCAGGCTTTGCGCCAGTTGCAATTTGAGTTCAGGGTAACCGCTGACGCCGAACGAACGGCAGAAACGGTTGACCGTCGGTTCACTGACCGAGGCGGCTTGGGCGAGGGCTGCGATCGAGAAGCGGGTCGCCTGCTGTGGGTTGAGCAGGATGACCTCGGCGACTTTTTTCTCGGCCTTGTTCAATTCTTCGAGGCGGTTCCGGATCTGTTCCAGAAGATTTCGCACGCGGTCCATACAGTGTTTCCTTGGGGCGACGATGCAAATAAAGGGTGGTCACCAATCGACGAGTGGCCCTTTGCGGTGGCCTATCCTACTTAGGGTAGCTGAACACCACCACTCGGAATGCGTATTTCGGGAAAATGTTGTGGTTATTACTACATTTTTCCTTGAGTGATGCCTTGAAAAAAGGTATTTGTAGCTTAACTTGATAAAAGAACAAACATCATGCCTTCGATAACGGTAGAACCCTGCACCTTTGCCCTGTTTGGCGCGTTGGGTGATCTGGCGCTGCGCAAGTTATTTCCTGCCCTCTATCAACTCGATGGTGCCGGGCTCTTGCACGACGACACGCGCATCCTGGCCCTGGCCCGCGAAGCCGGTTCCGAGCAACAGCACCTGGCGCATATTGAAACAGAACTGCGCAAATACGTCGGCAAGGAACTGGACGAAGCCATCGCCCAGCGTTTCCTGGCGCGCCTGACGTATGTTCACGTCGATTTCATGAACGCCGACGACTACGTGGTCCTGGCTGAAAAAGCCGGCACCGGGCAGCGCCTGATCGCCTACTTCGCCACGCCTGCGGCGGTGTACGGGGCGATCTGCGAAAACCTGTCCAAGGTCGGCCTGGCGGACAATACCCGCGTGGTGCTGGAAAAACCCATCGGCTCGGACCTGGAATCTTCGCGCAAGGTCAACGACGCTGTCGCACAGTTTTTCCCGGAAAACCGCACGTACCGCATCGACCATTACCTGGGCAAAGAAACCGTTCAGAACCTGATCGCCCTGCGTTTCGCCAACAGCCTGTTCGAGACCCAGTGGAACCAGAACTACATTTCCCACGTGGAAATCACCGTGGCCGAGCAGGTCGGCATCGAAGGCCGCTGGGGTTACTTCGACAAGGCCGGGCAGCTGCGGGACATGATCCAGAATCACCTGCTGCAGCTGCTGTGCCTGATTGCCATGGACCCGCCGGCCGACCTGTCCGCCGACAGCATCCGTGACGAGAAGGTCAAGGTGCTCAAGGCCCTGGCGCCGATCAGCCCGGACGGCCTGACCACCCAGGTGGTACGCGGCCAGTACATCGCCGGCTACAGCGCCGGCAAGCCGGTGCCGGGTTACCTGGAAGAAGAGAATTCCAACACCCAGAGCGATACCGAAACCTTCGTTGCCCTGCGCGCAGATATCCGCAACTGGCGCTGGGCCGGGGTGCCGTTCTACCTGCGCACCGGCAAGCGCATGCCGCAAAAGCTGTCGCAGATCGTCATCCACTTCAAGGAACCGTCCCACTACATCTTCGCCCCCGAGCAGCGCTTGCAGATCAGCAACAAACTGATCATCCGCCTGCAACCGGACGAGGGTATTTCCTTGCGCGTGATGACCAAGGAGCAGGGCCTGGACAAGGGCATGCAACTGCGCAGCGGTCCGCTGCAACTGAATTTTTCCGACACCTATCGCAGCGCGCGGATTCCCGATGCCTACGAGCGGTTGTTGCTGGAAGTAATGCGCGGCAATCAGAATCTGTTTGTTCGCAAAGATGAAATCGAAGCCGCGTGGAAGTGGTGTGACCAGTTGATCGCCGGGTGGAAAAAATCCGGTGATGCGCCCAAGCCGTATGCGGCGGGTTCCTGGGGGCCGATGAGCTCGATTGCACTGATCACGCGGGATGGGAGGTCGTGGTATGGCGATATCTGAATTGAAACTGCCTCAGGGCGTCACTGCCCATGAGTACCGTTCGCCGGCGTTGCTGGCCGATGGCCTGGCCAACGACGTGGCCGAACAACTGCGCGCCGCCATCAGTGCCCGTGGCGAAGCGACCCTGGTGGTGTCCGGCGGCCGCAGCCCCGTGGCGTTTTTCCAGAACCTGGCCAAGCAGGGTCTGGACTGGTCCAAGGTCACCGTCAGCCTGGCCGATGAGCGCTGGGTGCCGGTGGAGCACGTCGACAGCAATGCCGGCCTGTTGAAGAAGTACCTGTTGCAAGGCCCGGCAGCCAAGGCCAAGTTCCTCAGCCTGTACAGCGCCGCCGCCAATCTTGAAGACGCCGCCGAGCAGGCCGATCGCCTGCTGGCCGAACTGCCAGCCATTGATGTGCTGGTACTGGGCATGGGCGACGACGGCCACACCGCGTCGTTGTTCCCCAACAGTCCGAACCTGAGCGAAGCCCTGCAGGCCGACGGTACCCGCCGTTGCTGGCCGATGCTCGCGCCGACCGTACCACGCCAGCGCCTGACCATGAGTCGCGCGCTGCTGGCTACGGCGAACTACACCGTACTGTCGATTTCCGGCAGTTCGAAATTGACCACGTTGAGCGCCGCGCTGGCCAGCAACGACGTTGCTGCCATGCCGATTCGCGCATTTTTGCAACCTACATTAGAGATTTACTGGTGCCCATGAGCCAAGGATCAGCCGCTATGAAAAGCTCTCAATCGACCGTGTCCATGGCGGATAAAGTTGCCCTGATCGACAGCCTCTGCGCCAAGGCGCGGATCCTGCCGGTGATCACCATCGCCCGTGAACAAGACATCCTGCCACTGGCCGACGCCCTGGCAGCCGGTGGTTTGACCGCATTGGAAGTGACCCTGCGTTCCGAGTTCGGCCTCAAGGCCATTCAGGTCCTGCGCGAGCAACGCCCGGAGTTGTGTACCGGCGCCGGTACCGTGCTCGATCGGCATATGCTCGAAGCCGCGGAGGTTGCCGGCTCGCAATTTATCGTCACCCCCGGCATTACCCGCGACCTGCTTGAAGCTTCGGTCCACAGCCCGATCCCATTGCTGCCGGGCATCAGCAATGCCTCCGGAATCATGGAAGGCTATAGCCTGGGTTATCGCCGCTTCAAACTGTTCCCGGCCGAAGTCAGCGGCGGCGTCGCAGCCATCAAAGCCCTGGGCGGCCCGTTTGGCGAAGTGAAATTCTGCCCGACCGGCGGCGTCGGCCCGGCCAATATCAAGAGCTACATGGCGTTGAAAAACGTGATGTGCGTGGGCGGTAGCTGGATGCTCGACCCGGAATGGGTCAAGAACGGCGACTGGGCGCGTATCCAGGAAGTCACCGCCGAGGCACTGGCGCTGCTCGACTGAGCTGATTCATCGAATCGTTGTTGCTGTGCTTAACGGCATTTTTGCGGTGCGCTTGGTCGGCGGACCGCTTTTTTTTTGCCTGCGCAAAACCTTGAGACCCACACATCTTCAAATGTGGAAGGGAGCAAGCCCCCTCCCACATTTTTCAGTCCGCGCTGAGTGCGGTGATGGCGTTGATCAGTGCATGGATGTCTGCGGTTGATGTCGCCAACCCCGGCGTCACCCGGATACAGGTGCCGAACGCCGCTCCACTGCGGGTAGTGGTAAACAGGTTGTAGTCCCTGAGTAGGCGGTCCGCCATCACCGGCTGATCCCGCCCGATGAACTTGAACGCCGTGATCCCGCAATACAGTCGCGGGTCATCCGAGGTCAGCACTTCAATCCCCGGTAATGGCCGCACCTGGCGTACCCACAGATCCCGCAGGTAATTCATCCGTGCGCCTTTGGCCGCGGCGCCCCCCAATGCGCGGTGTTCTTCGAACACCAACGGCAAGGTCATCAGCGCCGGGAAGTTCGGCGTGCTGTAGGGCGTGCGGGCGCGCACGTCGGTGATGGGGTAATGGAACTCACCCATGTCCGGGTCGATGTCGGCCAGGCGCTCGGTGGCTATATACAGAAAACCCAGGGTCAGCGGTGCGCCAATCCATTTGTGCAGGTTGAAACCGGCGAACGCGATACCCAGTTCAGCGAGGTTGAACTCGATCTGGCCAAGGGCATGGGCGCCGTCGAGGATCACGTCGACAGCGTGTTCGCGAGCCGCTCTGGCAATGGCTTCGACCGGCATGACCAGGCCGGTGCGATGGGTCACGTAGGTCAACGCCATCAGTTTCAGGCGAGGGTATTGGACGAAGGCATCGCGATAGCTCTGCAGCAAGCTATCGAAACTGGACGGGTGGGCGTGGGAAATTTCGATCACTTCCACCCCTCGGTAGCCGGCCAACCAGCGCATGGCGGCCTTGACCGTGTCGTATTCCAAGTCGCTGATCAGCACTTGGTCGCCCGGTTGCAGGCGGTTGTAGTTGCGGATCAGCGACTGCAAGGCTTCGGTGGCGTTGCGGGTGAAGGCGACCGATTCGGGGTCGGCGTCGATCAGTTCGGCCAGTTGGCGGCGGATCTCGACGTTTTCGCCCTGCTCGAAACGCTGGCGCACATGCACCGCGTTACTGCGGTTGATAAACGCGACGTGCTCGAGGTACTGCGCTTGCACCACGCGGCTCATGCGCCCGAAGTAGCCGTTTTCCAGGTTGATCGGGCCTGGCTCCAGTGCATAGCGGTCGGCGATGGCCCGCCAGTGCGCTTCGTTGGCTGCATTGCATGGCATGGTGCGGGTTCCTAGTGACGAGGCGCGGGTTTGCCGTGTTTGGCGCGCAGTGGCTCCAGCAGTTCGGACAGGCCGTTGTGGTCGATTTCCTGCATCAAGGCCAGCAACCCGCCCAGCTCGCCGTGGGGGAAACCTTCGCGGGCGAACCAGTTCAGGTAGGGGCCGGGCAGGTCGGCGATGATCCGTCCCTTGTACTTGCCGAAGGGCATTTCGCGGGTGATCAGCAGTTCGAGTTTTTCGGGGTTCATGACGGCTCAGGCGTTTGCATCGAGGTCTTGGAAAATACAGGCATTCTGCATGAAGGCCAAATGACAGATCATGCAAATAACGCATGTACAGATCGTTCAATTATTTTTAACTTATTGAAATCTAAAGAAAAAGTTGTTTTTTAAAACCTGGCACGGGCGCTGCAATCATTAATGCAACCTTTCTCAACCCACATAAGGAATTGAAAAATGACTGATATCAATAAAGAGTCCATCTCCGTATTGAACGACCTGATCGAAACCAGCATCGACGGTCAAAAAGGTTTTAAAGAGTGCGCTGACGACATCAAGCATCCCGAACTCAAGGCGCTGTTTGCCAAGCGCTCCGCAGACTGCGCCACTGCCGCCGCCGAGCTGAAAACCGCCGTGCGTGCCCTGGGTGGCGACCCGGAACAGTCCGGTAGCGTGGCCGGCGCCCTGCACCGTGGCTGGGTCGATGTGAAGTCGATGGTCACCGGCAAAGACGAAGAGGCTGTGTTGAACGAAGCCGAGCGCGGTGAAGACCACGCCCTCAAGGCTTACAAAGCAGCGATCGAGAAGATCACCCAGCACAACCTGGTGGGCATTCGTGACTTGGTTGAGCGCCAGTACCACGGCGTACAACGCAACCACGATCAGGTGAAAGCCTTGCGTAACCAGGCTCGCGCTCAGTCGTGAGCCGTCGCTGAATAAAAAATCCCCGCCGATGCGGGGATTTTTTATGGGGACTGATCAGCCGATGGTGATGGCTGGCAGTTCGGTCAATGTCACGACCTGTTGCTTGCGTGGCGCGAGGATTTCCGCTTCGCCATCCACCACCAGCTCATCGCGCTGGTTGAATACGCGGGTGGCGATACGCACGCGGAACTTCGGCAGTTTTTCGAGGATTTCCAGACGCACGGTCAGGGTATCGCCGATTTTCACCGGTTTCTGGAAGCTCATCTGTTGGCCGATATAGATCGTGCCCGGCCCAGGCAGCTCACAGGCAACCGCCGCGCTGATCAGGGCGCCGCTGAACATGCCGTGGGCGATTCGCTCCTTGAACATGGTCGCCTTGGCAAATTCCGCATCCAGGTGTACCGGGTTGTGGTCGCCGGACATCGCGGCGAACAGTTGGATGTCACGCTCTTCGACGGTCTTGCTGTAGCTGGCGGTCTGGCCGACTTCGAGGGCTTCGTATGGGGTGTTGGTTACCTGGGTCATCTAAAGGTGCATCCTGTGGCTAATCGATAATTTAATTGGCTGATTTTAAACGAAAAATTATTCGCAGCGAGTCGGCCTGCGCGAGGTCAGGGCCTGGTCGAGCCACGTCAGCACATCCGCGGTGACTTCGTCGCGGTTGGTTTCGTTGAACAGTTCGTGACGCGCCTGCGGGTAGATATTCAGTTGCAGGTTCTGGCAGCCGGCCTCACGCAGGGCATGGGCCAGTCTTTTCAGACGCTTGCCTTCACTCACCGGATCACATTCGCCGCCGATCACCAGGATCGGCAAGCCCGGATCGATCTGCGCGAGATTGGACGCTTTGCTGATTTGCTGCAAGCCGCCCAGCAGGTCGATCCACAGTTGGTTGGTGCAGCGGAACCCGCAAAGCGGGTCGTGGCGGTAGCGGTCGACTTCGTCCGGGTCACGGCTGAGCCAGTCGAAAGCCGTGCGGTTGGGCTTGAACGCTTTGTTGAACGAGCCGAACGACAGGAACTCGATCAGCGCACTGCGGCCGCGCAAGCCCTGGCGCAGGCGTTCGGCACGGGCGATCAGCCGCGCGGCGCGGTACAGCGCCACCGGCTGGAAATTCGAACCGCTGAGAATCGCCCCATGCAGGCTGGCGCTGTGGTGCAGCAGGTAAGCCTGGGCGATATAGCTGCCCATGCTGTGGCCCAGCAAAATGATCGGCACTCCCGGCAACTGCTGGCCGATGTGCTGGTTGAGGCTGGCCAGGTCGCCCACCACCTTGTTCCAGCCGTCCCGCTCGGCGAACAGGCCCAGCGTGCCCTCGTCGGCGGTGCGACCATGGCCGCGCTGGTCCAGGGCAACCACCCCGTAGCCCGCCCCACATAACGCTTGGGCCAGGCGCGCATAGCGACCGCCATGCTCGGCCATGCCGTGGGACACCATGATCAACGCCTTCGGCGGCGCGTCCGGCAGCCATTGATTGACGTACAGGCGGCTGTGGTCATTCGCGGTCAGCCAGAAGGTGGTGTGGTTCATGGCGCTTCCTTTGCTCGGGGTCATTGCAGTGTATAGCCCATCCTCGGCCAAGCGGCTGATCAGTACAGACCCTTGTAGGAAGATTCACGCTATCAATGACGCTATTGCCCGTATTTGCCTGTTTGGCCATAGCTGCTAACGTCCCCGAAGCTCCGCTTTTTATAGCAGCAGAAAAGCGGCCAGGCACATTCAGGTAAGAGGACAAGAATAATGCAACCTGATTTCTGGAATGACAAACGCGCGGCGGGCGTTCCCAACGAGATCGATCTGACCGCCTACAAGTCGGTGATTGAAGTCTTCGAGCGTTCCTGCAAGGCCTTTGCCGACCGCCCGGCGTTCAGCAACATGGGCGTCACCCTGACCTACGCCGAGCTTGAGCGCCAGAGTGCGGCGTTCGCCGGCTACCTGCAGCAACACACCGACCTCAAGCCGGGCGATCGCATCGCGGTGCAGATGCCCAACGTGCTGCATTACCCGGTGGCGGTGTTCGGTGCGCTGCGCGCCGGGCTGATCGTGGTCAACACCAACCCGCTGTACACCCCGCGCGAGATGCGTCATCAGTTCAAGGACGCCGGCGTGCGCGGCCTGATCTACCTCAACCTGTTTGGTTCGCGGGTGCAGGACGTCTGCACCGACACCGAGATCGACTACCTGATCGAAGCCAGGATGGGCGACTTCATGCCAGCGGCCAAGGGCTGGCTGGTCAACACCCTCGTCGACAAAGTGAAGAAAATGGTCCCGGCCTATCACTTGCCGCGCGCGGTGTCGTTCAAGCGCGCCTTGCGCATGGGCGCAGGGCAGGGCGTGACGCGCCACCCGGTGAGCCTCGATGACGTCGCGGTGCTGCAATACACCGGCGGCACCACCGGCCTGGCCAAGGGCGCAATGCTCACCCATGGCAACCTGGTGGCGAACATGCAGCAGGTGCGCGCCTGCATGTCGCAGACCGGCGAGGATGGCCACCCGCTGATCAAGGAAGGCCAGGAGGTGATGATCGCGCCGCTGCCGCTGTACCACATCTATGCGTTCACCGCGAACTGCATGTGCATGATGGTTTCCGGCAACCACAACGTGTTGATCACCAACCCGCGTGACATCGCGGGCTTTATCAAGGAGCTGAAAAACTGGCGCTTCACCGGCTTGCTCGGGCTCAACACGTTGTTTGTGGCGTTGATGGACCATCCCGACTTCAAGAGCCTGGACTTCTCCAGCCTTAAACTCACCAACTCCGGTGGCACGGCGCTGATCAAGGCCACCGCCGAACGTTGGGAGCAACTCACCGGTTGTGCGATCGGCGAAGGGTATGGCCTGACGGAAACGTCGCCGGTGGCCAGCACCAACCCGTATGGCAATCAGTCACGCCTGGGCACCGTAGGCATCCCGGTGCCGGGGACGGCGATGAAGGTGATCGATGATGAAGGCGCCGAGCAGCCCCTGGGCGAACGCGGCGAGCTGTGCATCAAGGGCCCGCAGGTGATGAAGGGCTACTGGCAGCAGCCGGCCGCCACCGCCGAGGCGCTGGACGCCGAGGGGTGGCTCAAGACCGGCGATATTGCCGTGATCGACGAGGATGGATTTGTACGCATCGTGGATCGCAAGAAGGATTTGATCATCGTCTCGGGTTTCAACGTTTACCCCAACGAGATCGAAGACGTAGTGATGGCTCACCCGGCGGTGGCCAACTGCGCGGTGATCGGCGTACCGGACGAGCGCACGGGGGAGGCGGTGAAGCTGTTTGTGGTGGCGCGTGCTGAAGGTGTGAGCCTTGAGGAGTTGAAGAACTACTGCAAGACCAACTTCACGGGGTACAAGGTGCCCAAGCACATCGTGTTGCGTGAGTCGTTGCCGATGACGCCGGTGGGCAAGATCCTGCGGCGCGAGTTGCGCGACATCGCCTGATGTGAAATGCAGTCGACAATGGGGGAGGGGGCTTGCCCCGATGGCAGTGAATCAGTCACCAGATGTGTTGGCTGATCCACTGCTATCGGGGGCAAGCCCCCTCCCACATTTGTCTGTGTTTATCCCGTTAAGCCCTGTTCTAGAGCCATTTTCAAGCGTATAGAATTTTTGCTCTAAAAATGACTATTAGTTATTCATGAGTCATGTTTATGACTGTAGGGCCCTCTTTTGGCTCTAGTCGGCCCTTGGCAAAGCTGCTACTCTCGGCGCGCTTTGTGACCTCTCGGCCTGCTTAAACGCGCCAGACTCACCTAAAAAACATACACCAATAATAATCGCATCAAATGCGATGATGAATTCGCGTCGCTGAGGAGTGGGCTTCCATGAACGTAGACTTTTGGAAGGATAAGTACCCCGCCGGGATTGCTGCAGACATCAATCCAGACGAGTATCCAAATATTCAGGCGGTACTGAAACAGTCCTGCCAGCGCTTCGCCAACAAACCGGCTTTCAGCAACCTGGGCAAGACAATCACCTATGGTGAGTTGTACGAATTGTCCGGCGCTTTCGCCGCGTACCTGCAACAGCATACCGATTTGAAGCCTGGCGATCGAATCGCCGTGCAACTGCCCAACGTCCTGCAATACCCGGTCGCCGTGTTCGGTGCCATCCGTGCCGGCCTGATCGTGGTCAACACCAACCCGCTGTACACCGCGCGGGAAATGGAACACCAATTCAACGACTCCGGGGCCAAGGCCCTGGTCTGTCTGGCCAACATGGCGCACCTGGCTGAAAAAGTCGTGCCCAAGACTGCCGTCAAACACGTGATCGTCACCGAAGTCGCCGACCTGCTGCCGCCGCTCAAGCGCCTGCTGATCAACAGCGTCATCAAGTACGTGAAGAAAATGGTCCCGGCCTATCACTTGCCCAAGGCGATCAAGTTCAACGACGTGCTGGCCAAGGGGCACGGCCAACCGGTCAACGATGTCAGCCCGGCCAGCGGCGACGTGGCGGTGCTGCAATACACCGGCGGCACCACCGGCGTGGCCAAGGGCGCGATGCTGACCCACCGCAACCTGGTGGCGAACATGCTGCAGTGCAAGGCGCTGATGGGCTCCAACCTCAATGAAGGCTGCGAGATCCTGATTACTCCGCTGCCGCTGTACCACATTTATGCGTTCACCTTTCATTGCATGGCGATGATGTTGATCGGCAACCACAACATCCTGATCAGCAACCCGCGCGACCTGCCGGCGATGGTCAAGGAGCTGTCGAAGTGGAAGTTCAGCGGCTTTGTCGGCCTGAACACGCTGTTCGTGGCGCTGTGCAACAACGAAGGCTTCCGCAAGCTGGACTTCTCTGCGCTGAAAGTCACCCTGTCTGGCGGCATGGCCCTGCAACTGGCCGCAGCTGAGCGCTGGAAGGCCGTGACCGGCTGCGACATCTGCGAAGGCTACGGCATGACCGAGACGAGCCCGGTGGCGACGGTCAACCCGATCCAGAAGATCCAGATCGGCACCATCGGCATTCCGGTGCCGTCGACCTTGTGCAAAGTCATCACCGATGACGGCGTCGAGCTGGGCCTGGGCGAGGTCGGCGAGTTGTGCGTCAAAGGCCCGCAAGTCATGAAGGGCTACTGGCAGCGCGAAGACGCCACCGCCGAGATACTCGACAGCGAAGGTTGGTTGAAGACCGGTGACATCGCGATCATCCAGCCGGACGGCTACATGCGGATTGTCGACCGTAAAAAAGACATGATTCTGGTCTCCGGTTTCAACGTCTACCCCAACGAACTCGAAGACGTGCTGGCGACCCTGCCGGGCGTGCTGCAGTGCGCGGCCATTGGTGTGCCGGACGAGAAGTCCGGGGAACACATCAAGATCTTCATCGTGGTCAAGCCGGGCGCCACCCTGACCAAGGACCAGGTGATGGAGCATATGCGTGCCAACGTCACCGGCTACAAGGTGCCCAAGGCCGTGGAATTTCGCGATGCCTTGCCGACCACCAACGTGGGCAAGATCCTGCGTCGCGAATTGCGTGATGAAGAACTGAAGAAACTGGGCCTGAAAAAGTAAACCAGGCCTAAATGTGGGAGGGGGCTTGCTCCCGATGGCAGAGTGTCAGCCACTGCATCGAGTGACTGAACCACCGCTATCGGGAGCAAGCCCCCTCTCACATTCTGACCGCATTCCTACAGGGTGAATGGCGCGAAGCTGACGCCAGCACCGGCTGGGCGCACATCCTTGAGGAACGAGTCCTTGTCCGCGCTCAGCTCCAGGGTAATCTCTGGCTTGCGCTTGCCCGCATTGCGCACCACCAAGCCTTCGAGCTTTTCACGCAGGAACACCGTCGGCACCTTCAGGTGCAGCAACTGGTCAGTCTCGGCGTTGTGCAGCAACAAGTGAATCCACTCGTACTGGCCCACCGCGATCCGCGCCACCGGCAGGTCGAACCACCAGATGTTGCGTTTGCGGTCCAGGTCGGTGAAGTGGCAGTTGTTGACGCCGAGTACGGCACCGCCCAGTTCCTGGTTTCTGCGGGCGATGGCCTGTGCTTTATTGAGTTTCATAACCTTCCTACGGGATCTGTTATTCAGCGTTGTAGCCTGAATGTGCCGGGCATTCTCGTGGGTTGGCCGCAAAACATAAAGCCAAACCTGCTGCCGGCGATGAAATGCCCGCGTAAAAATAATTGAAACTCTGCCGAACAGCCTTGGGTCAATCTCTAGGTAATGACCAAAACCCCTCGATTGTTCCAGGAGAAATACCATGAGCAGCACATCGGATAAGGTAAAAGGCGTCGCCAACGAAGCAGTCGGCAACATCAAGCAAGGTGTCGGCAAAGTGACCGGCAACGACAAGCTGCGCGCTGAAGGGGTGGTCCAGGAAAAGAAAGGTGAAGTGCAGAAAGCCGTGGGTGATATCAAGGATGCGGTGAAGAAAGCGATCAAGTGACCCTGATTCGCCGCTTGTATTACCCAGCCCGACGGCCATCCACGGATGGCCGTTTTTGTGTCACCTGAAGTGGTTAATCTTTCGAAATTGTTTCAAGGTCGCCAAATAGGCTACCTTGATGTAGAAAACGGCCCCTGAGTCGCCCACGAACCTGACTTTTTGCGGCGAAAGGAGACGCTATGATTTTCCCGGTACTCGATGGTCTCAAGCTGCACCAAGTGCTGGTACGCACGGTCAAGGAATTCGTCAACGACGAGATGTCCACCTACGCCTCGGCACTGGCCTACCAGATGCTGTTCTCGTTGTTTCCGTTCCTGCTGTTTCTCATTGCATTGATCGGTTTCCTGCATTTGCCGGACTTCTTCACCTGGCTGCGCCTGCAGTCGGAACTGGTGTTGCCGCCCCAGGCCCTCGAGCAGGTCAACCCGGTGATCGACCAGTTGCAGCAGTCCAAGGGCGGCCTGCTTTCGGTGGGTATCGTGATTGCCCTGTGGACCGCGTCGGCCGGCGTGCGCCTGATGATGAGCGCGATGAACGCCGCCTACGACGTGATCGAAGGCCGGCCGATCTGGAAGCGTTTCCCGCTGTCGGTTTTCTACACCGTCGGCATCGCTGGCATGTTGCTCGCCGCCGCCGCGCTGATGGTGCTCGGCCCGCAGGTCATGGAATGGCTGGCAGGGCAGATCGGCATGCAGGAATTCGTGGTCACGCTGTGGACCATCTTGCGCTGGCCGCTGATTGTGATCCTGCTGATGTTCGCCGTGGCCCTCATGTATTACGTGATGCCTGACGTGCAGCAGAAATTCCGCTTCATCACCCCTGGCTCGGTGCTGGCGGTGGTGGTGTGGATCGTCGCGTCCCTGGGCTTTGGCTACTACGTCAAAACCTTCGCCGACTACAACGCCATGTATGGCAGCATCGGCGCGATCATTGTCCTGCTCCTGTACTTCTATATTTCCGCCGCCGTGTTGTTGCTGGGGGCGGAGATGAATGCCGTGATCGAGCACATGTCGGCCGAAGGCAAGGACCCGGGAGAAAAGACATTCGATGAAAACACCCATGCCGGTGAAAAAAAGCACGTCTCCGGTCTTGGCCGAGACCATTCCAAGCCCACTCCCGATGAAGTCTGATTGATGATCCGTGAAATCCTGAAAATGGGCGATGAGCGCCTGCTGCGTATCGCTCCGCCGGTCCCGCCGGAAATGTTCGACAGCCCCGAACTGTGGCAACTGATCGATGACATGTTCCAGACCATGGAGCACGTCGGCGGTGTCGGCCTGGCCGCGCCGCAGATCGGTGTTGACCTGCAATTGGTGATCTTTGGTTTCGAGAGCAGCGAACGCTACCCGGAGGCGCCGGCCGTACCGCAGACGATTTTGATCAATCCACTGATCACGCCGCTCAGTCCGATCATGGAAGAGGGCTTCGAAGGCTGCCTGTCCGTGCCCGGCCTGCGCGGCGCGGTGGACCGTTACCAGCAGATCCGCTACGAAGGTTTCGACCCCAAGGGCGAACCGATCATCCGCATTGCCGATGGCTTCCATGCGCGGGTGGTGCAGCACGAGTGCGATCACCTGATCGGCCGCTTGTACCCGTCGCGGATTACCGATTTCAGCAAGTTCGGGTTCATCGAGGTGATGTTCCCCGACATGGACCCGACGGCCGACGAGTAGCCTCCTGACACAACGCAACGTCAACCTCAGCTCCCACGGGAGGTTACAAGGCGCGTTCCAAGCCCATCGCGATCATCGGCTTGTTGCGCTTGTAGCGCACCAACCGTTCGCTGAGGGACTGCGGCAGCACGGTATCCTGGGTGAAACCCATGCGTTGATACCAGCCTTCCAGGTCCGGATGACACATCAGCCAGACCGTACCCTCCGCATCGGCCACCGCTTGACGAATCAAGCGCGCCGCCAGCCCCTGACCGCGATAGGCCGGGTCGACAAACACCCCGGTCAGCCATTGCCCGCCCACCACCGGCGTCAGGCATAAGCCGGCGACGATCTCGCGGTCCCGCGCCACCCACAGACGTCCGCCCTTGAGTGCCTTCATCGGCGAATCGTGGTGACGATAAAACTTGTTCAGCAGCGGCCACAGGGGCTCTGCCAGCGGTTCGATGTGCAATTCGGGCATGGTGTTCAGGCAGGCGTTATCCAGGGCCGGGGATTATAAGCGCCTAATGTGCGGCAATAGGTGGTATACCCATTGTTACATCCCCTGTAAGTGGAGCATGCATCATGGCCAAAGGTATGGATTCAAAGAAAGCCGCGAAGAAGAAACCGGCAAAGACCGCCGATGAAAAACGCGCTGACAAGAAAGCCAAGAAATCCGAGACAGGGCTGTTCGGTCACTGAGTTGAACGTGTAGAAGCCTACGATCTGCAAGATGTTCCCGCCTTACCGCACAGAGCAGGACACACCTGCTCTGAGCTGTCGATGCCCAACTAGCGTGATGGCACCCAGTGCCGGGAAATCAACGTCCTGGCACACGGCGTTACTGCGCGACCGAATGGCCCCATTGGCCGGGTCGCTTAGATCGCGGCCAAGGTCTCTTTCACCGATTGCGCTTGTGGCTCTGCCGTTTTCACGGCTACCTGCTGCTCTTGCTGTTGCTTCAGACGATCAGCCACTTGCTTGGCGATTGCATCCTGTTTTTCCTGCGGCATTGTCTGCACCTCCGCCTCGGTCAACCCCTGCTCCTTGAGCAACTGTTCGCGAATGCGTTCGGCCGGGGTTTTGCTCATGTAATCGGTGAAGTCTGCGCGCGCCGCACTCGTGGTAGAACCGGCTGCGGGCACATCCGTGGTCGCCGGGGTGGCGGCCGTTGAGGCCTGCAACTGCACGCGGGTCTTGGCGAAGGCTTCGTCGATGCGGTCGGCGGCCTTGTCCAGTTGGGTCTGCGCGGCGGGTACGCTCACACTTTGCTGCGCCGTTTGCAGGGCACCGCTGTACAGCGTGCTGGCGGCCGCGTTGGCGGGGTCCATGTCGGGGCGCTTGAGCTTTTCGACGGTCGACAAGGCTTGAGTGTTGTTGTTAATCAGCATGATCGGTCACCTATGCAAATGTTCGATGCGTCAGCTGGAGCAAATAGCGTGCCGGGTGCTAATCCCAAGGTTTTATGGGCGCTGGCGCGGCCATCGCGGCAAACATTGTCCCGTCGACGGCCAAGCGTTGCCGTCAATGGGCGATGTTTTCCAACGCCTGGTGGCATATGGCACCCCTGGACATTCGCTGATTAATCGCACAAGGGCTCAGTCGATGATGGGGTTAAGCGCCCGTAAGATTCAACTCACCCTGGGTGACCTTCAGTGGTTCTTCGCCCTTGGGCACCTTATGAGAGGTGAAAGAGAATGTCGCAGCGAGGTGCCGAAGTTCCAGATCGATCTTCGTGAGGTGGAATTTCCCGCTGCTGGGCTGGTAAGTCCATGGGTTCGGTCCAAGCGCATGGTAGTAATAGACCTGAACCTTGCCTTTTTCTTGGGCAACATCATATGAGCCAGGCTGGATATCTTTAGCTAATTGAAAGCTCATCAGCCGCTGGCCTTGATTGCTCTTGGCGTCTATAAAATTAGCTTCAGGAAACTCGTGAAATTGGATGTCTTCGGATGTGAAGTTTCCAATGGGATCGTTGATGTTCGCTGTTACCAAGCCATCTGCAGGCTGCGATTTCAGGGCCCGTGACCGATCGTTATCCATGAGCGGATGCCTCCGAGAGGTTATAGGAATTGGGAGCGCCCAATCACTTCGCTGTCAGTCAAACGTCGGTAACGGGTAGCGTCTACTGTCAATGTTGACAGGTAGGCCGCAGTATCCGATGGGTGGTACGAAGCGAGCGTTTTGCTGTCGCAGGCCCCGGTGCGGCGCAGTACGTTGAGTTCTTTTACGTTGTTGTCCTTGGGCTTAGTCATGGCCGTCGAGGGCGAAGGTCTTAAAGCCGGCATGCTGGCCAAGGCGCTGGTAATACGCGGCAACTGCCGGGTAGGACGGGCGCTCCATCGGCGTCATCTGCCAGCGGTGAACCGAGAGGCCGATGAGGATGTCAGCCAGGGTGAATTCGTCGCCAGCCACGTAGGCACCGGTCTTTGCCAATTGTTGTTCCAGCAGGCCCATCTTGTCGTGCCAGGCTTGCACGCCCGCCTTGATGCGCTGCGGGTCCTGATGGTCGGGGCTGTTGCGCACCAGGGCCTGGAAGGCATAACCCCAGGACGGGTTGAGTTCGGTGGCTTGCCAGTCCATCCACTGCTCGACCCGGGCGCGGGGGGCGGGCTCGAGAGGCAGCAGGTCGTGGCGTTGGTAGAGGTTCACCAGGTAGCGACAGATGGTGTTGGACTCCCACAGCACACCGTGGTCGTCGATCAGCACCGGCACTTGGGCGTTGGGGTTCAGGGCAAGGAATTCGGCGGATTGGGTCGGCTTGAAGCCGATGCCCCAGTCTTCGCGCACATAGTCGATGCCCAGTTCCTGGCAGGTCCAGAGCACTTTGCGCACGTTGATGGATGAAGCGCGACCCAAGATTTTCAGTGAGTGTCCCATGGTGCTTCCCTGACAGTGGAGAACGCTCAATCTAGCAGGGGGCGGACATTACGGCGATGCCTTCAAGCGGGCACGGTTAAAAATGTGTGTGTGGCCATGGCTTTGCCCACTGGCAATACGCTCAGCTCCCTCAACTGACGAATTGCCAAGGCCACATCGCAATGTCAGCCGCGTCCTACGTGCTTTCCCGCACCTGCAACTCAAACCCCATGTCCACCACCGGCTTGGCGATCTTGTTCCCCGCCATGACCGTCAGCAGATGCTCCGCCGCGCGCCGACCGATGGCCTCGCGCGGCGTGCTGATGCTGCTCAGGCGCGGCACCATGAAGGAGGAGGCGGGCAGGTCGTTGAAACCCAGCACGGCCACGCGCCCCGGGACGTTGATGCCGTGACGCAGGGCTTCGAGCAGCGCGCCCTGGGCCAGGTCGTCGTTGCCGAAGAAGATCGCATCCACATCCGGATGGGCCGCCAGCAACTGCAAGAACAACTCGCCGCCCAGGCCCACGGAGGAGGGGCGTGGCGTCAACAGTTCCAGCGCCGGGTCGTACAGCCCGGCCTGTTGCAACGCACGGCGGAAGCCTTCGCCGCGCAGCAAGGTGCGTTGGTCCAGTTGCGCGCCGATATACGCCAGGCGCTTGCGCCCACGGGACAGCAAATGCGCCGCCGCCGTCTCACCCGCCGCCAACTGCGAAAAGCCCACGCAGTTCACGCCAGCGTTGGGGTCCAGATCCATCATGTACACGCACGGCACATTGCTGGCCTCGACCATCCGTCGCGCGCTTTCGGTCCGATCGAACCCGGTCAGCAGCAAACCCCGCGGCTGGTAGGCCATGTAGTTGCGCAGCAAAGTCTCTTCTTCGTCGCGGGAATAGTGGGAGTTGCCGATCAGCACTTCAAAGCCCTTGGGCCGCAGCACCTGGTGGATCGCTTCGAGGGTTTCGATAAACAGCAGGTTGGACAGCGAGGGCACCAGCACCACCACCGAATGGCTCTGGGCCGAGGCCAGGGCGCGGGCGGCGGGGTTGACCACGTAGTTCAACTCGGCGGCGGCCCGTTGCACTTTTTCCACCAGTTCGGTGGCCACGGTGCTGATGCCACGCAAGGCGCGGGAAGCGGTAATCGGGCTGACGCCGGCCAGGCGGGCGACTTCATTGAGGGTCGGGCGACCCGTGGTGCGCGTATTTTTATCGTTCTTGGAGGTCATCAGGCGGCTTGCCAAACAAAAATCGAGGCACTAAGGTAGCGCTGTCTCCAAACGGCTGCAAATGCTTGAATGCTGGGTTGCCTGATCCAGTTCAAATGCTTGGAGCGGATGCACGCGTCACTCCATAAAAAAAGACAAGACGGCGCGGGAAAAGCCTGTTTTTGCACTAGCCTTACAGCGTGCAAAGGTAGCGCTATCTGCGTCCTGAGGTGTTTCATGAGTCAACCTGTTACCGCCCTGGTCATCATGGGTGTCGCCGGCTGCGGCAAGACCAGCGTCAGCGAGGCCGTGTGCCGCCTGAACGGTGCCACCGCCATTGAAGGCGACAGCTTTCACCCCGCCGCGAACATCGAAAAAATGAGCGCCGGCCACCCCCTCGACGACAACGACCGCGCCGGCTGGCTCGACATCCTGTGCGATGAGTTACGCCGTTCGCTCAAGGCCGGCGAACACCCGGTCCTCACCTGTTCCGCACTGAAAAAGAAATACCGCGACCACCTGCGCGAAGCCGCGCCGGGCCTGGGCTTTGTGTTTCTGGAACTGAACCGCGAAGTCGCCGCCGACCGCGTGTCCCATCGGCCCGGGCATTTCATGCCGGCAAGCCTGATCGACAGCCAGTTCGCCACCCTTGAGTCGCCCATCGGCGAGCCGCTGACCCTGGCCCTCAACGCCAGCGAAGACAGCGTCGAGGCGTTGGCCGAGCAAACCCATGCGTGGTGGTGCAAACACGGTTTTGAACCGGCTCATTAATTTTTGTGTCGGAAAAGATAGCGCTATCTCCGACAACAAATTCAACACCCGCTTTAATAACAACAACAAACAGGAGAGACCCCCATGTTTGGCATGTCCCACGAGTCCTACCTGCTGCTTGATGCAGTGGTCACTATCATTGGTCTGATCTTCTTGATCACCAAGTTCAAGGTTCACCCGTTTATCGCGTTGATCATCGCCGCCGGCTTCCTTGGCCTGACCTCGGGCATGCCCGTGGACAAGATCATCAAGGCCTTCCAGGACGGCTTCGGCGGGGTGCTCGGCTTTGTCGGCATTATCCTCGCGCTGGGTACGATGCTCGGCAAGATGATGGCCGAATCTGGCGGTGCCGATCAGATCGCCCAGACCCTGATCCGCGCCTTCGGCAAGGAAAAGGTCCAGTGGGCGATGATGTTCGCCGCGTTCCTGGTGGGTATCCCGCTGTTCTTCGAGATCGGCTTTGTGTTGCTGATCCCGCTGGTGTTTATCGTCGCGCGCCGTACCGGCGTGTCGCTGATCAAGATCGGCATCCCGCTGCTCGCCGGCCTGTCGGCGGTCCATGGCCTGGTGCCACCGCACCCGGGCCCGCTGCTGGCCATCGGCGTGTTTGGCGCGGACATCGGCAAGACCATTCTGTACGGCCTGATCGTCGCACTGCCGACCGCCATCATCGCCGGCCCGATCTTCGGTACGTTTATCGCCAAGTACATCCCGGGCAACCCGTCCCAGGAACTGATCGACCAACTGGCCCGCGAGTCGGAGCACAAGACGCTGCCGAGCTTCAGCATCACCCTGATCACCGTGTTGCTGCCGGTGTTCCTGATGCTGCTGAAAACCTTCGCCGACATCGCCTTGGCCGACGGTCATGTGGTGCGCAACTGGATGGACATGATCGGTCACCCGATCAGTGCCTTGCTGCTGGCGTTGCTGCTGTCGCTGTACACCTTCGGTCATCGCCAGGGCATCCACTCCAAGCAGATCCTCAAGTTGCTCGACGCCAGCCTGGCGCCGACCGCCGCGATCATCCTGATCATCGGTGCCGGTGGTGGTTTCAAACAGATGCTGGTGACCAGCGGCGTGGGCGACGTGATCGGCCATATGGCGGTGAACGCGCAGATCAACCCGATCCTGCTGGCGTGGCTGGTGGCGGCGGTGATTCGGGTGGCGACCGGTTCGGCGACAGTCGCGACCATCACTGGCGCAGGCATCGTGGTGCCGGTGGTAGGCATGATTCCGGGGGTTAACCGCGAGCTACTGGTGTTGGCGACGGGGGCGGGTTCGTTGATCCTGTCTCACGTCAACGATGCGGGGTTCTGGCTGGTGAAGCAGTACTTCAACATGACCGTGGCCGAGACGTTCAAGACCTGGACGGCGATGGAGACCATCTTGTCGGTGGTGGCACTGATTTTCATCATGTTGCTGTCGTTGGTGGTGTGACAGCGACCGCGAATACCGCTTGTCGTAACTGGTACTTTTCACAGGTCCGGGTTTTTTCTGAATATGAGGGAATGAAACCCCAAATGTAATTCAGAAAAGGAAATGGCCATGACCAAGGAAAATGAACCCACGCAGGCACTGCCGCCTCAAATCCAGGCGCCGGCAGCCAATACGACTGTCCCTAGCCCTGTCACCATCTCCGGGTTAGTACCCCTGGAAGGTGCCACGGTAACAGTGGAGGACTCGACTGGTAAGTTGGGAGTTGCCGTTGCTATCGGACATAATTGGTCGCTCACCGTCGTTATGACTCCGGGCGCCCACCACATCTCGGCTTATGTTTCTTTTCCGGTGGTTTCAGGTAGTACCGAGCGAAAATTTGTCGTGAAGTAGTCTTTCAAGATAATGGGGCATGAATGCCCCATTACAGTTCGCAGTCAGACTCCAGTCCTGGGCACCAAGCCATCCGCCCTGAACATCCCGCGAATCCCGCGTACCGCCTGGCGAATCCGGTCCTGGTTCTCGATCAGCGCAAAGCGCACATGGTCGTCGCCATATTCACCAAAGCCAATCCCCGGCGACACGCACACCTTGGCTTCCAGCAGCAGCTTCTTGGCAAATTCCAGCGAGCCCATGGCGGCATACGCTTCGGGGATCTTGGCCCAGACGTACATCGACGCCTTGGGATTCTCCACCATCCAGCCCAACTCATGCAGGCCTTTGACCAGTACATTGCGGCGCTGGCGGTACTGCTCGGCGATGTCTTTCACGCACTGTTGGTCGCCTTCCAGCGCGGCAATCGCCGCCACTTGCAGCGGGGTGAAGGTGCCGTAGTCGTGGTAGCTCTTGATCCGCGCCAGGGCGTTGACCAGTTCTGCGTTGCCCACCATGAAACCAATGCGCCAGCCGGCCATGTTGTAGCTCTTGGACAGGGTGAAAAACTCCACCGCAATGTCCTTGGCGCCCGGCACCTGCATGATCGACGGGGCTTTCCAGCCGTCGTAGACGATGTCGGCGTAGGCCAGGTCATGCACCACCAGCACGTCGTACTGCTTGGCCAGGGCGATCACCCGCTCGAAGAAATCCAGCTCCACGCACTGCGCGGTCGGGTTGGACGGGAACCCCAGGATCATCATCTTCGGCTTGGGAATCGAACCGCGAATCGCCCGTTCCAGCTCGGCGAAAAAGTCCACGCCCGGAATCAACGGCACCGAACGCACCTGGGCGCCGGCAATCACGGCACCGTAGATATGAATCGGGTAGCTCGGGTTGGGCACCAGTACGGTGTCGCCCTGGTCCAGGGTGGCCAGCATCAAGTGCGCCAGGCCTTCCTTGGAACCGATGGTGACGATGGCTTCCGACTCGGGGTCGATATCCACTTCATAACGGTCCTTGTACCAGCGCGAAATCGCCCGGCGCAGGCGCGGAATGCCTTTGGAGGTGGAGTAGCCGTGGGTGTCTTCACGCTGGGCGACGGTGACCATTTTTTCCACGATATGTGGTGGGGTCGGGCCGTCAGGGTTGCCCATGCTCAAGTCGATGATGTCTTCGCCGCGCCGACGCGCAGCCATCTTCAGCTCGGCAGTGATATTGAAAACGTAGGGGGGGAGTCGATCTATGCGCGCAAAGCGGCGCGGCAAACCTTGGTCGGCCATTGTTGCCTCGAGAGTACGTAAGCGCCCGGAACCGTCCGAGCGACGTCGGCCACTGCGGTGGCCTGCGGGGCAGACAATACGGTTGATGATGGCCAGTTGTCCAGATGCGTAGGAAAAATTTCTACATGCAGTGCAATCCGGATATACCCCTATACTCAATACGGGTTTGTTCTCTCATAAGAAGGAGACTGTTCAGATGGATCAGCAGACGCAACAACCGTTAGAGCCGCGCATGGAAGAGGGCAAGGCCTTGGTGATCGCCGGGGTGCAAGGGCATTATTCGAAGGCCACCACCGGGGATATTCCCAAGTTGTGGGGCGTGTTTGACGAGAGCGTCAAGTACATCAAAAAGCGTTTGGGCGGCTTTACCTACGGGGTTTGTCATAACCCCAGACACGATGAGTTCGACTACATCGCAGGGGTTGAAGTCCCCGCCAAGGGTGATGTGCCGAGCAATTTCGAGTTCATCGAAATCCCGCCGCATCACTATGCCGTGTTCGCGCACTACGGTGAGGTACACGCGTTGCCGCAGACCTACGAGCGGATCATGTTCGAATGGTTGCCGCATTCCGGGTACAAGGTTGCCGGCGTGGATTTCGAGCGGTACAGCGCGGATTTTGATGTGAGAAAGGGCCTCGGCACCGTGGAGGTCTGGCTGCCTGTGGAAGCAAAGGCCTGAAACGCCGGCCGAAGATGATGGCGACTCTTCGGCCGTTTTTCCTGCGCGGGAATGCTCATGATCCAGCGTCCCCTCAAGCGTTGGTCGCTGTCATCTCAACGTGACATCTACTGCGGCTCCAAGCCCCGACTCAAACGGCGCTCATACCCGACCCGCCCTTTGTACGCCTCCCCGCGATCCACCCAGCCCAGCCCCAGGTACAAGCCCATCGCCGCGACATTGTGCGTGTCCACCGACAACTCCAGCGCCTTGATCTGCGGCCAGGCCTGAAGCGCCGCCGCGGGTAGCGCCTGCAGGCAGGCTTTGCCAAATCCCCGGCCCTGTTGGCTGCGATCCACCTGCAACGCGTGCAGCGTGGCGCTGTGGGCATCGGCCCAATGGGGCAGGCATGGCGGGCATTTGAGCAGGAGGAAGGCCACGGGCACATCGTCGGCCAGCAGCGCAAAGCCTTTGATGCCGGGGCTGGGGTTGACCAGCAGGGTGTTGAGTGCGCAATACATGTCGCCGCAAAACGGCAACTGCTCAGGGTGAACTTCGATCGCGCCGACTTGCTGTGTTTGCACAGCGTTCAGCGCCTCGTAGGCGACAAGGCGGGTTTGCATCGGGGCGTCCGAACGGCTGCAAAGAAGGGCGCAGTCTATCGGGTTTGCACGCTGCGAGATTTTTTTTCAGCGCGCTGTCGATCGGGCGGCGGGCCATTCGACTAAGGGTGTCTCTGAAGATTTTCACCCCCCAGGAGTATCGCCATGAACACTGCAATCCACACCCTGATCAAACAATGGAAACAAGCCGTCGTCGCCAAGGACATCGATAAGATTGTCAGCTTTTACGCCGACGATATCATCGCGTTCGACGCGGTTAGCGCCCTGCAGTTCAAGGGCAAGGCGGCCTACCGCGCGCACTGGCAGGCGTGCATGGAAGTCTGCCCCGGCCCCGGTGTGTTCGACTTCCATGAGTTGCATATCGTCGCCGCCGACAACAGCGCCTTTGCCCATTGGCTGGCTCACTGCGGTGGCACCGGCCCGGACGGCGTGCTCAAGACCTGCTGGATGCGCGTCACCGTCGGTTACCAGCGTGTCGACGGCCAATGGAAGGTGGTGCATGAGCATTGGTCGGCCCCCTTCGACATGGCCACAGGCGTCGCGCTGTTCGACCTGAAACCTTGAGCCCCGCGAACTATAGTCAGTAGTCCGAAAACGGAGAACGCCATGAAATACCTGTGCCTGATCTACAGCAACGAACAGGTGCTGCACACCGCGCCGGACAGCCCGGCCGACCCGGAGTGCTTCGCCTACGCGCAGTCCGTCCAAAAGAGCGGGCGCATGCTCGCCGCCGAGCCGCTGGAGTCGGTGAGCACCGCCACCACTGTGCGTATGCGCAATGGCAAGCTGTCGATCACCGACGGGCCGTTTGCCGAAACCAAGGAGCAGCTGGCCGGGTTTTACCTGATCGAAGCCCGGGACTTGAACGAAGCGCTCCAGGTCGCCGGCGGCATTCCGGCGGCCCGGGTCGGCAGTGTGGAAGTACGCCCCGTGCGCCAATTGAATCTCTGAACACAAAACACCCATAAACAGGAGGTTTACCCATGAACACTCAACCTGCCGAATGTGAAAGGTCCATCAAACCTGGGGGCGACGCGCCCAATCGCCCGGTGACCCAGGATCTGCCCGATTGACCCCTCCGATCGAGACGATTTACCGCCGCGAATCACGGCGCGTGCTGGCGACGCTGATTCGCTTGCTCGGCGATTTCGACCTGGCCGAGGAAGCGCTGCACGAGGCGTTCCTGGTCGCCATGCAGCGCTGGGAGCACGACGGCGTGCCGAGCAATCCACGGGCGTGGCTGGTCTCGACCGGGCGCTTCAAGGCCATCGATCGCCTGCGCCGCCAGGCCCGTTTCACCCCGTTATTGCAGGCGCAGGCCGATGCGCTGGCAGCGGCCGATTGGGACGACGAAGACGTGGAAGACGACCGCCTGCGCCTGATCTTCACCTGCTGCCACCCGGCGCTGGCGGCTGACGCCCAAGTGCCGTTGACCTTGCGTGAAATCTGCGACCTGACCACCGAAGAAATCGCCCGCGCCTTTCTGGTCCCGCCGGCCACCATCGCCCAGCGGATCGTGCGGGCCAAGGGCAAGATCCGCGAGGCGAAGATTCCCTATCAGGTGCCGTCGCTGGCCGAATTGCCCGAGCGCCTCGACAGCGTGCTGCGTGTGATTTACCTGGTGTTCAACGAAGGCTACTCGGCGTCGATGGGCGCGGATCTCACGCGCGACGACCTGACCCGTGAAGCCATCCGCCTCGGCCGTTTGTTGCTGGAGTTGCTGCCGGAGCCGGAAGTCATGGGCTTGCTGGCATTGATGCTGCTGCACGAGTCGCGCCGCCCGGCGCGGACCTCGGCCGGCGGCGAATTGGTGCTCTTGGACGAACAGGACCGAGCATTGTGGGATGCGTCCCTGATTGCCGAAGGCTGTGCGCTGGTGGAGCAAGCGCTGACGACCCGGCGCTTTGGGCCCTATGGCTTACAGGCGGCGATTGCGGCGGTACATGCCGAAGCGCCGAGTGCCGAGCACACCGACTGGCCGCAGATTGTCGGGCTATACGATGTGTTGCTCCGCACCGTGCCGTCGCCCGTGATCGAACTGAACCGCGCAGTGGCGCTGGCCATGCGCGATGGGCCGTTGGCCGGGTTGCAACAGGTGGAGGCGATTCTGGCGCGGGGCGAATTGCTGGACTATCACCTGGCGCATTCGGCGCGTGGCGAATTCTGCCGACAATTGGGGCGGCTGGACGAGGCGCGGCTGGCGTATGAAAAAGCCCTGTCTCTGACCCGGCAAACCCCGGAAAAGCACTTCCTCGCACGCCGCCTGGCCAGCCTGACCCCGATCTAGCGTCCAACGCATTTCCACTGTGGGACCACCAAGCGCTGCCTGCTCTGGACGAACTCAATCGAGCATCTGCCCCAACAACCAACTCCCCGCAGGCCCCGGCGGATATTGCCGCGACCACAGCGCATCCACCGCCACCGAGCGCGGCCAACTGCGCACGCTCAGTTCAATCAGCCCGGCATTGCCAAAGCGTTCCACCAACCAGCGCGGCAGTGCGGCCCAGCCAAAACCGAGCTGGGCCATTTCCATCAGCATCAGAAAACTCGGCGCCGACCAGACGCGGCCCATGGGGCGGGTTTCATTCGGGTTGATGATGCTCGCCAGGCGCAGCTCACGGTGTTGCTGCAACACCTGTTGGTTGACGCTTTCCAGGCTGGCCAAGGGGTGCGTGGGCGCGACGAACAGGGCAATTTCGGTGCGCTCTTCCACCGGCGAACGGCTCAGGTCGGGTGGGTAAACCTCCTGGGCCTCCACCAGGGCAATCTGGGCCCGGCCACTTTGCACCAGGGCTATCAGGTCTTCGCACTCGGCGATCAGCCATTCCAGTTCCAGGTCGGGGTAGCGTTGCTCAAAGGCCTTGAGCGCAAGCTCGAAGCGCTCCGACTGGTAGGTGTCGGACATCGCAATCGTCACTTTCGCCTCCAACCCCTGGGATAGCTGACTTGCCGCCAACGCCAGCCGACTGCTCGCCTCCAGCACCTGCTCGGCGCGTTGCAGCAGCACGTGGCCAGCGGCGGTCAGCGTCGGCTTGCGGCTGCTGCGGTCGAACAGCAGCACATCGAGGTCAATCTCCAGGCTCGCCACCGCCGCGCTGACGGTGGACTGGCTCTTGCCCAGCTTGCGTGCCGCCGCAGAAAACGAGCCTTGGGTCGCGGCCTGAACAAAGGCCTGGAGCACTTCATGGGAGGCCATGACTATCGCCTTTATCGATGGTTATTGGTTATGAAGTATCGATACAAAGCGCAATGATGGCAACACAGTCACTCACGGAGCCGGGGCATGAACCCTACCAAGTCGATTACTGAACGTGTGTGCCAGGCCATCGGTTTCGAGGCCCTGGCGTTGTTGATCTGCACGCCGTTGCTGGCGTGGATCATGGACAAGCCCGCCGTGGAAATGGGCATGGTCACCCTGGCAATCAGCCTGATGGCGCTGACCTGGAACGTGATTTTCAACGGCCTGTTCGACCGCCTCAAGGCACGCCTGCAACTGGCCAACAACGGCTGGACCCGGGTGCTGCACGCCTTGCTGTTTGAAGGCGGGCTGGTCCTGATGTGCGTGCCGTTGATTGCCGCGTGGCTGAACATCAGCCTGCTGCAGGCGTTTATTCTCGATATCGGCGTGTTGCTGTTTTTCCTGCCGTACACCTACGTGTACCACTGGGGCTACGACGTGATGCGCGAAAAGCTCTTACAGAAACATGCCGCCCGAAGCCTCGATCCGCTGGCCGGTGATCCAGTGGCTACCGTCCGCCAGCAGGCTGGCAATGGCCCCGCCGATATCATCCGGTAACCCGGCGCGGCCCAGGGCGGTGTTATTGGCGACCATCGCGTTGAGGTTGGCGTTGTCGCGCACGGCACCGCCGCCGAAGTCGGTTTCGATGGCGCCAGGCGCGAGGATGTTGACGCTGATACCGCGCGCGCCGAGTTCTTTGGCCTGGTAGCGGGTCAGCACTTCCATGGCGCCTTTCATCGCCGCATACGCGGCATAGCCGGGCAGGCTGAAACGGGCGAGGCCGCTGGAGATATTGAGGATGCGGCCACCGTCACGGATCAGCGGCAGCAGTTTCTGGGTCAGGAAAAACGGGCCTTTGAATTGAATCGCGACCAGTTGGTCGAACTGCGCTTCGCTGGTCTCGGCAAAGCTGGCGTGGATGCCGATACCGGCGTTGTTGATCAGAAAGTCGAAATCATCCCGTGCGAAAACACGCTTGAGCACGCCGCCGACGGCTTCGACGAACGCGTCGAAGGTGGCGCTCTGGCTCACATCCAGTTTCAGCATGGCGGCGCGGCCACCCCATTGTTCGATCTGCTCGACCACTGCCTGGGCTTCATCCGCCTGGCTGTGGTAAGTGCCGATGATATCCACGCCTTGTGCGGCCAGGCGCAACGCGGCGCTTCTACCCAAGCCGCGGCTGGCGCCGGTGATCAGTGCGATTTTGCGGGTCATGGTGCAGTCCTCTGAGGTGATCGTGGGAATGAGTGTATTTGTCCGCCTGTAACGTGATAAACAGCGGTAAAGCGAAATCACTGGCCGGAAAAGGCGAACAATCCCATGAACAAACTGGAGTTGCTGCGCACCTTCGTGCGCGTCACCGAACTGTCGAGTTTCACCGGCGCCGGCGAGAGCCTGGGCCTGCCGCGCTCCACGGTGTCCGAGCATGTGCAGGCACTGGAAGAACTGCTCGGCGCGCGCCTGCTGCAGCGCACCACGCGCAAGGTGCAGGCGACCCAGGACGGCCGCGTGCTGTATGAACGCAGCAAGGACTTGCTTGCGCACATGGAGGAACTGGAGGGCTTGTTTCGCCAGGACGAAACACAACTGACCGGACGCATTCGGGTGGACCTGCCGACCATGATGGCGCGGGATTTGATCCTGCCGCGCCTGCCGCATTTCATGGACGCGCACCCGTTGATCGAGCTGGAAATCAGCGCCACCGACCGTCAGGTCGACCTGCTGGCCGAGGGGTTCGATTGCGTGCTGCGCGTCGGTGCGCAGCCGGACCAGTCGGTGGTCGCCCGGTTGTTGTGCAGCATGCCGATGATCAACTGCGTGAGCGCAGGCTACCTGCAACGCTATGGCGTGCCGCGGACGCTGGCCGACCTGGCCGACCACCACTTGGTGCATTACGTGCGCCCGCTGGGTTCGCGCTCGGCGGGGTTCGAATACCTGCAGGGCAACAAGGTACAGCGCTTGCCCATGGCCGGGCGGGTCACGGTCAACAGCACCGATGCCTACAAATCCGCCTGCCTGGGCGGCTTCGGGATTATCCAAGTGCCGGCCCTGGGCATTGGCGATCAGTTGGCCAGTGGCGAACTGGTGGCGGTTTTGCCGGAATACCCGGCGCCGCCGTTGGACGTGTCCCTGCTCTATGCCGGGCAGCGGCATTTACCGCTGCGGGTGCGGGTGTTCATGGACTGGTTGGCCGCGACGCTGCAAGCCCAACTCTAACGCCGCGCCGACAACTGCTGCGGGGCCAGGAAGGCGTCGTGGAAGTAGTCCCGGAACGCCTGCATCGCCGGGGTAAATGCGCGCTCGCGGTGCCAGGCCAGGCCGACGCTCATGGGCGTCACCGGGTCGGTCACGGTCAGGGTTTCGATGCGCTTGCCTTCCAGGGACCAGGGCCGATGCACCAGGTCCGACAGGATCGCCACGCCGCTGCCATTGGCGACCATGCTGCGCACTGCTTCCACCGAACTGGTGCGCAGCCGCACCTTGGGCGTTTGCCCGGCCTGTTCCCAGTAGCGCATGGCGCTGTGTTCGGCTTCGTCGACGGTCAGCAGGATGTAGGGCTCGCGGGCCACGTCCGCCAAGCTGACGGCGCCGCGTTCGCACAACGGGTGATGGCTGGGCAGCCACAGGCGGCGTTCGGAGTTGAAGAGGATTTCCGACACGATATCCGCGTGGGTGAGGTTGGCGGTGAGCACCACCGCCATGTCGAACTGGCCGTCGAGCAGGCCGTGTTCGATGGCCTGGCGCTCCTGCTCGAACACCTCGATGGTCACGTCCGGGTGCCAGTGTTCCATGCGCTGCAGATGGTGCGGCAGGAAGTAACCGAGCACCGTGTAACTGGCGGCGACCCTTAGCACGCCGCTGGCGCGGTAGTCGGGCAATGGGCTGTTCAGCGCGTCGTCGACACTGCGCACGATCACATAGGCGCGGTTGAGAAAGTGCCGCCCGGCGTCGGTCAGGTTCATGCCCTGGGCCGAACGCACAAACAATTGCACGCCGAGCATCGCCTCCAGTTCCTTGATCGCCGTGGTCACGGCCGATTGGGAGATGTTCAGGTGAATCGCCGCCTGGGAAATCTGGCCGATCTCGGCGGTGGCGACGAAGTAGCGGATTTGGCGCAAGGTCAGCGACATGGCGATATCTGTTTTTCAGAAGATAGGCCATCTGATAATAGATCTTCCCAAGGGGTCAAGCCGCAGCCTACTTTTCAGCATCACCTTTGGCGGAGCGACTTTTCATGCAGGCAGTGGATTTCAATTCAGACATGGGCGAAGGCTTCGGCCCCTGGACGATCGGCGATGGCGTCGATGCCGAGCTGATGGCCTACATCAGCTCGGCCAATATCGCCACCGGCTTCCACGCCGGCGACCCCGGCACCATGCGCCGCACCGTCGCACGCGCCAAGCAACTGGGGGTCGCCATCGGTGCCCATCCGGGCTTTCGCGACCTGGTGGGCTTCGGTCGCCGCCATATCAACGCGCCGGCCCAGGAGTTGGTGGACGACATGCTCTACCAGCTTGGCGCCCTGCGTGAAATCGCCCGCGCCCAGGGTGTGCCCCTGCAACACATCAAGCCCCACGGCGCGCTCTACATGCACCTGGCCCGCGATGAAGACGCCGCGCGGTTGTTGGTGCAAAACCTGCAACTGATTGAGCCGACACTGTTGCTGTACTGCATGCCGAATTCAGTGATCTGGCGCATAGCCAAGGAACTGGGGCAGCCGGTGGTGCGTGAGTTCTACGCCGACCGCGAGTACGACCTGAGCGGCTCTATCGTGTTCACCCGCACGGTGCGCGCCCTCGACCCTGCCACCGTCGCGGCGCGGGTCCTACGGGCTTGTCAGACGGGTCTTGTACGCACCGTAGAAGGCGAAGACCTGTTTATCGAATTCGATTCCATCTGCCTGCACAGCGACACCCCCGGCGCCCTGGAATTGGTCGAAGCCACCCGTGAAGCCCTGGACCAAGCAGGCATTGCGGTCAGAACACCCGAATAAGATCGACCCCATACTTTTTTGCCTGCCTTTCTATAACGATTCCAAGAGGAACAGACATGGCTGAAACGTCCCCCATCCGCTACAGCTTCGGCGCCGACGAACACCTGTTCGCCGAGGTCAGCGACAGCATGTCCCTGGAGGCTTTCTTCAAAGGCATGGCCGTGACCCGCGCCGTGGAACGCCTGGCGTTGGACGGTGTGCTGGATGTGTGCCTGGCCAACGCCTCCTTCCAGATCCGCTTCGACCCGGACCGCATTGCGCCCCATGTGCTGCTCGACGCGGTGCAAAGCGCCGAAGCCCAGGCCGTGGCCGAACGCACCTTGCACACGCGCATCATCGAAATCCCGGTGCTCTACAACGACCCCTGGACCCACGAAACCCTGATGCGCTTTCGCGATCGCCATCAAGACCCCAGCGGCACCGACCTGGAATATGCGGCGCGGATCAACGGCCTGGCCGATGTCGACGCTTTCATCGCGGCCCACAGTGGCGCGCCGTGGTTTGTGTCGATGGTCGGCTTTGTCGCGGGCTTGCCGTTCATGTTCCAGATGGTCGAGCGCGAGCGGCAGTTGCAGGTGCCCAAGTACCTGCGCCCGCGCACCGACACGCCGAAACTGACCCTCGGCCATGGCGGCTGCTTTGGCTGCATCTACTCGGTGCGCGGCGCTGGCGGCTACCAGATGTTCGGCGTCACTCCGGCACCGATCTACGACCCGGCGCAGCAGTTGGCCTACCTCAAGGACCACATGGTGTTCTTCCGGCCGGGCGACATCGTGCAGTTCAAACCGATCGACCGTGAGGCCTACGACCTGGCCGTCGCCGAGGTGGACGCAGGACGTTTCGACCTGCGCATCCGCCCCCTGGAATTTTCCCTGGATGCGTTTCTCGCCGACCCCATCGGTTATCCGAAAACCCTGCAGGAGGCGCTGGCATGATCAAGGTGCTCAAACCCGGCCTGGCGACCTCGGTACAGGACCTGGGCCGCGAAGGTTATTACCACCTGGGTATTCCGCCGTCGGGCGCGCTGGACCAGTACGCGCTGAGCGCGGCCAACCATTTGGTGGGCAACCCGCCGGGCGCGGCCGGCCTGGAATGCACGCTGATCGGTCCCGAGCTGGAGTTTCGCCGGGACGCCTTGGTCGCCCTCAGCGGCGCCTTGATGGCGCCGCGCCTGGACGGTGAAGTGGTCCACCAGGACACCGCGTTCCAGGTCCGCGCCGGGCAGGTGTTGCGCTTCGAATTTCCCCTGGCCGGTGCGCGTACCTATCTGGCGGTCGCCGGCGGCATCGACGTGCCGTTGGTGCTCGGCAGTCGCTCGACCTACACCCTCGGCGCACTCGGTGGCTTTCACGGGCGGCGGTTGCAGGCGGGGGATGAGCTGCCCATCGGCGAGCCCAGTGGGCAGGGGCGGGCGGGCAACAGCTTGCCGATGGCCTTGCGCCGGGCAGTCGGTGGCGATGTGACCTTGCGCGTGGTGCCCGGCCTGTATTACGAACGCCTGACGGCGGCGGCGAAAAGCAGCTTTTTTGCCGAGCCGTGGACGGTGGGGTCCGAGGCGGATCGTATCGGCTATCGCTTCAAGGGCGGCAGTGCGTTGAGCTTTCAGCCACGGGAGCAGCCGTTTGGCGCGGGGTCCGATCCGTCGAACATCGTCGACAGTTGCTACCCGATCGGCTCGATCCAGGTGCCGGCCGGGCTGGAGCCGATCGTGCTGCATCGGGACGCGGTGTCGGGCGGCGGCTACGCGATGATCGGCACGGTGATCAGTGCCGACCTGGACTTGATCGGGCAGATGCAGCCGAACCAGCGGGCGGGGTTTGTGGCGGTCAGCCTGGAGCAGGCGTTGGAGGCGCGGCGGGTGTACAAGAAGCGTCTGAAGGCAATGACCGGGCTCTTCAATACCTGAAACACCACCCAGCAAAATGTAGTGGGTCAGCAGAGTTTGGTGAACAGCCAGTAGAGCAGCATCGCCACCCTGGTCACTGCCACACCGGCCAACAATGTGGGAGCGAGCAAGCCCCCTCCCACATTGTTGACCGGCGCTGGGTCAGAAGAGTTTGGTGAATAACCAGTACAGGCTACCCGACAGTAGAATCGCTGCCGGCAAGGTCAGCACCCAGGCCATCAGCAAATTGCGGATGGTCTTCATCTGCAAGCCGCCGCCGTTCGCCACCATGGTCCCCGCCACGCCGGACGACAACACATGGGTGGTCGACACCGGCAAGCCGAACATATCCGCAGCGCCGATGGTCAGCATCGCCACGGTCTCGGCCGAGGCGCCTTGGGCGTAAGTCATGTGCGTCTTGCCGATTTTCTCGCCCACGGTCACCACAATGCGCTTCCAGCCGACCATGGTCCCGAGCCCCAGGGCGATGGCCACGGCGATCTTCACCCACAGCGGAATGAAGCGCGTGGAGTTGTCGATCTGTTGCTTGAACAGTTGCAGCTTGCCTTGGGTGTCGGCGTCGAAGTTGCCGATCTTGGCCTTGTCCATCAACCGAATGGTTTCGCTGGTCAGGTACATGTCGTTACGCACGTTGCCTACGGCTTCGGCGGGGACTTTAGCCAAAGAGCCGTAGCCTTTGACTTCATCGCCGATCTGGCCGGCGAGGGCGGCGAGGGCCGGGATCAGTTCGGGTGTGGCGTCCTTGGTCCGCACGTAGGTCGAGAGGATGGGGCGCGGGTCGCCCGGCAGCGCTTGCGGCGCGCTTTTCATCAGCGCGACCTGGGTCACTTCGGCCACCGCGGCAAACTGCAGCGATTGTTCGGCGGGCATGGCGCGGTTCAGCGCATACGCCATCGGCAGGGTGCCGACCAGGATCAGCATGATCAGGCCCATGCCTTTTTGCCCGTCGTTGGAGCCGTGGGCGAACGATACACCGGTGCAGGTGAGGATCAGCATGCCGCGAATCCACCATGGCGGCGGGGTGTCGCCTTTGGGCGCCTTGTACAGCGCGCGGTTTTTCACGAAGGCGCGCAGGGCCAGCAACAGCAGGGCGGCGAAAGCGAAACCGATCAGCGGCGAGAGCAGCAGGGCGTAACCGATCTTGATCGCCTGGCTCCAGTCCACGCCGCTGGTGCCATCACGTCCGTGCATCAGGGCATTGGCCACGCCGACGCCGATGATCGAACCGATCAGAGTATGGGAGGACGAGGCCGGCAGGCCCAACCACCAGGTGCCGAGGTTCCATAGGATCGCCGCGATCAGCAGGGCGAAGATCATCGCGAAACCGGCCGAGGAACCCACCTGCAAAATCAGCTCGACCGGCAGCAGGGCAATGATGCCGAACGCCACTGCGCCGCTGGAGAGCAGCACCCCGAGGAAGTTGAAAAAACCCGACCACACCACCGCGAACTGCGGCGGCAGCGAGTTGGTGTAGATCACCGTCGCCACGGCGTTGGCGGTGTCGTGGAAACCGTTGACGAATTCGAAACCCAGGGCGATCAGCAGCGCCACGCCCAGCAGCAGGAACGGCGTCCAGGTGGTGACCAGCGTGCCCAGTTCGTGCATGTCGCGCATCAGGCTGTAGGCGGTGAACAACAGGCCCATCGCGAGCACGGCAAAGAACATGATCACCGTCAGCAGGCCGGGTTTTTTGTCCAGCCTGGGTCGGGTATCAACGGATGACGTATGCGTTGAAGCTGTCAGGGAAGGGGTGGCCATGCAGTAACATCCAGTGTTGGAAAGGATGTCGCCCATGATCATTGCAGAATATTACAGAGATGCTGCGATAGATCAGTGTTTAGCGGATTGGATCGGCCGTTGGTCTACAAACGCACAGATTTTTTGAGCGCATGTGAGGGTCAGTAGTCGTTGCGTTTCCTGAAGGCCCAGCGCCCGGCAATCAAGGTAAAGGTCGCGACCAACGCCACCAGAATCCAGAAGCCTTCCGGGTCTTGGGAAAGCGGCACGCCGCCTACGTTCATGCCGAAAAAGCCGGCAATGATATTGATCGGCAACGCCAGCACCGTGACCACCGTCAGCGTAAACAGCGTGCGGTTGCTTTGTTCGTTGAGGTTGGCGGCGATTTCTTCCTGCAACAACTTGATGCGTTCGCCCAGGGCCGTCAGGTCGTTGATGATCAGCGCAAACTCCTCGGTGGATTTGCGCAGCTCCTTGACGTCTTCCTTTTGCAGCCACTGCGGCGGGCGGTTGAGCAGCCGCAGCAACGAGCCGGGCTCCAGCGCCAGCAGGCGTTGCAGGCGCACCAGCACCCGGCGCATGGCGCCCAGCTCGGCGCGGTTGGTGGACAGGTGCGAGGAGAGCAATTGGTCTTCGATGTGGTCGACGCTGATGCTGGTCTTGCGCACGATCTGCGTCAGCACCTCGCCCTGGTCGCGCAGCAGGTGGACCAGCAACTCCAGCGGCGAGCGGAAGTGCTCACCGGCCTTGACCGACGAACGCAACTTGTCCACCGAGTGCAGCGGTTGCAGGCGCGCGCTGATCAGCAAGTGACTGCGGGCGCAGACCCACAATGTGGAAATATCCGACGAGACCATGCTGCTGAAGTTGAACACCACGTCGTTGACCACCGCGAGCAAGGCTGAGTCGACGTGTTCGATACGGGTGGAGCGCGAGCCTTCGTGCAAGGCTTCGAAGAATTCTTCCGGCAATTGCAGGTGCGCCAGCATCCAGCGCTCGCATCCGGCATGCGCCAGGTTCAGGTGCAGCCATAGAAACTCCTGCGGGTCTTGCGGTTGCTGCAAGGCCTGGAGAGCGGTGGCTGAATCAATCTGCTCACCCTTTTCGCCTGGGCGGAAACGGAAACCGTAAAGCAAGCCAAACAGATCGGAGTCCTGGTGGCTGTGGTCGATGCTGTGGTTCATGGAGTCTCGCAGAGAAAGGACCTGTAGGACGTTTCACAGGTTCGCGTGAGCGAATCATTGCAAGGATGCTTGACAGTTTTGTGACAGTTTTCGACTTATTTCGCCTTGATGACATTTTATTGACCGGCTATCGAAATGAGCTCAAGAAGTGTCTAGATCGGCCGATTCAGGGCGCAAGAACCGCTGCGGATGACGGCGCCTTCGACGACAGGGATGTCATGACGTATTTGCACCTTTTCCTTGTTTCGAGGCTTTTCCCGATGACTTTTTTGCGAACATCCCTGCGGGCACAGATTTTGTCGCTGCTCGGCGGCAGCCTGCTGGCGATGCTGTTGATAGCCCTGGCCTGTTTCAACTTCCTTTCCAACGGGGTGCAGAGTTACCGCAGTTTGCTCGACGGGCCGTTGCTCACTTCACAGTTGATCGATGAGGCCAACCTGCAATTCAAGGTGCAGGTGCAAGAATGGAAAAACGTGTTGTTGCGCGGCAAGCAGCCGCAGGACCTGGAGAAATATTGGGGCCAGTTCCAGGATCGGCAGCGCGATGTACAAGGCATTCTCTCGCGGCTGGTCACCCAGACCGCCGGTGACCCGGCGCTGAGCCAGCGTATCCAGAACCTGCGTCAGGAACACCAGCAGCTCGGCGTTGCCTACCAGAAGGGCCGTGATGCCTACTTGGCCGCCGGCGCCGACCCGAGCGCCGGAGACACCGCGGTCAAGGGCGTGGACCGCGCCGCCAGTGAACAGATGAGCGCGCTGGTCAGCGACCTGCGTGCCCAAAGCACCCAGCAATCCCAGGTCATCAGCGCCCATGCCGAGCGCACGGTGATGGTGGGGCTGGCGATCATGTTGCTGTCCGGCGTATTGATCGGCCTGTTCAGCCTGTGGTTGATCAACCGCAACCTGATCCTGCCGATCCGTGGCTTGATCGACTATGTGAGCCAACTGAGTCACGGCCGTTTTGCCGAGCGTGTCGCCAGTCGTCGCCAGGACGAACTGGGGCATCTGGCGGAGGCCGCGAACACCTTGCGCGACTTTTTGGCCGAAACCTTCAGCCGCCTGCAGCGCAGTGCCACCGATCTGGTCCACGCCAGCGGTGAGTTGAATTCGATCGCCGGGCAAATGGCGACTGGTACCCACGAACAATTCAACCGTACCGACCAGGTGGCCACGGCCATGACCGAAATGTCGGCCACCGCCCAGGAAGTGGCGCACCACGCCGCCAGTGCGTCCCGCGCGGCCGATGACGCAGACCAATCGGCCCGCGAGGGCGGCGAAGTGATGAAAGTCACCATTGCCACCATCGGCCAGATGCGTACTGAAATCCTCAACACCGGCACCATCATCCGCCGCCTGGAAACCGACAGCGTGCGGATCGGCAAGGTGCTCGAAGTGATTCGCGGGATCGCCGAGCAGACCAACCTGCTGGCGCTCAACGCCGCGATCGAGGCGGCACGGGCGGGCGAGGCGGGGCGCGGGTTTGCGGTGGTGGCCGATGAAGTGCGCAGCCTGGCGCAACGCACGGCGGCGTCGATCATCGAGATCAATCAGATTATCCAGGCGGTGCAAACCGGCGCGGTCGACGCGGCCGAGGCGATTGTCACTGGCCAGTCGTGCAGCGATGACAGCGTGGAAAAAGTCACTCAGGCCGGCGCGATGCTGGCTCACATCACCCAGGCCGTCGAAGCGATTCGCGACATGAACCGCCAGATCGCCACGGCGGCCGAGGAGCAGACGTCGGTGGCCGAGGATATTTCGCGCAATATCACCCAGATCACCACCGTGGCCACCGCCAACCTCGACAACGTGAAGCGCACCGAAGCGGCGAGCCAGAATCTGCGTGGTTTGTCCGGCGAATTGAACGAGGTGACGGCGCGACTGAGCGCTTGATCAAGCGCCCATAAAAAACCGCGCCACCCGAAGGTGGCGCGGTTTTTTCAGGGTTTGACTCAGGTGTCTTGCTTGTCTTCGAGCACGGTGCCGGTCTTGGCGTCGAGTTTCACTTCAAAGCGCTTGCCGGCGGTGTCGGTCAGTTCAACTTCGTAGACCAGGACGCCGCTGTTGTTGTGGTCCAGCTCGGTGTCGGTAATCTGGGCGCCGGCGTGTTTGGCCACGGCGGCGGCGTTGAGCTTGTCGAAAGGCATCACGGCACCGGATTTGAGCAGACCTTCGATATGATCCGGGCGGACATCGGCCTGGGCCAGGCCGGCGGCCAGGGTCAGGGCGGTCGCGGCAAACAGAGCAGTCAAGGTTTTCATGGTGTGTATCCTTTTTCGGTGAGCTGTTTAAGTGGCGCCAGATTAACCGGCGCAACTTAATTCATCCTTAATGGCACACTGACTCGCTCAGTATTTGTGGTCGTTCAGCAGGTCCTGCACGCTGGACGACGGCCAGCGCTTGTAGAACTTCAGCAGTTCGGCGGCGCGGTTGGTGAAGATACCGTCGACGCCGGCGTTCATCACTTTCTCGAAGTCCACAGGTTCATCCACGGTGTAGACGTGTACCAGCAGGCCCTTGTCGTGGGTCAGCTTGTTCATTCCAGGCTTCACCAGGTCGGTGTAGCTCTGGTCGCCAAGGGCGGTCAGCTCCGCCGACGGGCCCGTGCCGATGGCGCCGAGGCTCTTGGCTTCGTCGACCCACTTTTCGAACTCGGCGGCGTCCTTGGGCTCTTGCTTGGCGTAGTAAGCGGCCTTGGTCGCTTCGCCGGATTCGGCGAAGGTTTGCTTGGATTTCGGCTCGATGCTGCCTTCACCCACCCACAGCAGCAGGATTTTCGGGGTGTTGGGCATTTCTTTCTGCAGCTCTTTCAGGCTGGCCGTCTCGAAGGTCTGCAGCACCACGCGCCCTTTGCCCTGGCCGACACCGGTGTTGCTCTTGCCCAGCTTGGAGCCGGCGGAGCTCAACCAGCCTTTGTCCAGCAGCTTGTTTTTCAGGTCGGCTTCGATGCCCGGGAATTGCTTGGGTTCTTTGGTTTCGATGTACAGGCCCGGTTTGTGCTGCGGGTTGCCTTCGGCGATCTTGATGATGTCGTCCAGGCTGAGGATTTTCAGGCCGACGAAGCCCGGGCGGGCGCGGTCCGGGTAGGCGGCGTTGAACCAACTGCCGGCGTCGAGGGTTTGCAGTTCTTTCCAGGTGAACTCGTTGGCCGGGGCGTCTTTGCGCTCGGGGAACTTGGTGGCCACGTCGGTGGTGCGTTGCAGGTTGTTGTCGTGCAGGGCGAACAGCACGCCGTCCTTGCTGCGCTGCAGGTCCAACTCCAGGTAGTCGGCGCCCAGGTCGCGCGCGACCTTGTAGGCTGCGGCAGTGGACTCGGGGGCGTCGTAGGACGCACCGCGGTGGGCGATCACCGCAGGGTAGGGAATGCCTTCGTTAGTTGCCAATTCAGCCGGGCTGATCGGGTCGGCAGCCTGCGCCTGGCCAAGGCCAAGCATCAGGGCGAGCAGCAAGGCACTCTTGGTGAACGTGACAGGCATATGTGGAGTCCTTTCGTGGAGGGAGCTTTGAGAAGGCTTCCTTTTTAACAATTGATAACGAAAGGCGCTATCACCAAACCGACATTAACGTGTGTGCGCGCCAATTTTCTGGGTTTTTTTTGCGTGGCTTTGCAGTACTCTTGCCGCGAACCGCCCCGTAAGAGGGCAGTACTTTCCGCCACGCGTGTAAACCATCTTTCCAGTCCCTGTGGGACTTTTCAGTGAGGTTTACCATGCGAATCACCTCCGAGCTTATCTGTCAGGCCGCCGACCAGCTTCACGGTTTTGTCGGCCTCAACCGCAAGACCGGCCAGTACATCGTGCGTTTCAGCGAGGACTCCTTCGGTATGGATGTCGCCGATGACGGCATCATCCCCACTGCCGAATTTGTCTGGCTGCCGGCCCCCGAGCACGTCATGACGTTGTCCCGTGAACGTCTGCAGCTGCTGCTCGATCAGAACATCGACGACCGCATCAACATCACGGAGCCGCTGCGCGTGTACATGCGGCGTGTGGAGATCCCGCAGATCAGTGCGTTGCGCAGTCTCGTCAGCTAGCCTGAGCGGCGTTTTGGCATCGATGAAGATCAACGGCGGGAGGGCTTCTGGCTGCCGTTCAGTTCTGGAATGTGTAGGCCCGCTCCACCTTGCATACGCGGGTGTGAAACGCCGAGTACCAAGTGGAACGCCCCTGCTCGCGCACCGCCCGATGCTCGGCCTGTTGTTTCCAGGCGAGGATGTCGGCTTCGCTGCGCCAGTACGATACGGTGATCCCCAGGCCATCCTCCCGCGCCGACTCAACCCCGAGAAAGCCCGGCTGCTCGCGCGCCAGTTCCAGCATGCGCGTGGCAGCCTCAGCGTAACCGTGGTCACCGGCGGTGCGCAGTGAGCTGAAAATCACTGCGTAGTAAGGCGGAGCGGGGGTGTGGGCAATCATACCGAGGTCTCCTGGCAGGCTTTGAGCAGAGCGATCACCAGCGGCGGCGTGACGCCCTTGAGGGCGGCGCGTTCGGGTTGGAACAGCGTGGCGACAAAGAACGGATGGTCCAGCAACTCCACCGCGCGCAGGTCGCCGGCCGAGTCGTGGCCGCAGGGGATCAGAGCACCGTCCAGCAGCGCGCTGGCGAAGTCGGGGTTGATGCCGTAGCGGCAGCGATAACCTTCGTGGATATCGCGTGTGCCGTAGGCGTCGGCGATGCGCGTGTAGGCGGCCAGGCGCACGGTGTCGGTGGCTTCCACCAGAGAACAGCTCAGTGGCGCGATCACCGCACGTGGGGCGTTGGGGGCCAGTTCGCCATGTTCGGCATCGGCCCAGCCCAACACATTGCGGGCATATTCCAACACCGCGTGTTGAAAACCGCCGCAGGTGCCGAGGAAAGGGCGCCGCTGCTCGCGGGCAAAACGGATCGCACGCAGTGCGCCGTCGATGTCGCGGTACGGGCTGGCGGGCACGCACCAAAAGCCATCGAAACCCTGCAGCGCGGAGGTGGTGTTGAGGGTGTCGGTCTCCAGCCATTGCGTGCGAACCGTCAGGCCCAAGGCGTCGGCGGCCTGTTGCAGCGCCACGGGAATGGCCTGGTGTGCAATGACATCGGGGTTGTAATCGCCGATCAGGGCGAGGTGCAGCGTGCTGGCGTTCATCTTAGGCATCCCCTGGCTTGTTGTGTCCTGGCGCGCACTATAGATTGGCGTTCACGCAATCAATATTGGCGTTTACCCACATGCTCAATGCACTCACGCACTATCGAATCGATTACCCCGACCTGTCGCTGATCCTCGCCCTAGTGCGCGGTGGCACCCTGGCGCGGGCGGCCGCGTTGTTGCGGGTGGATGTGTCGACGGTGTTCCGCGCCGTGCGGCGCCTGGAGGCCGCGCTGGGCCAGACGTTGTTTGAAAAAAGCCGCGCCGGTTACCTGCCCACCGGCCTGGCCAGTCATCTGGCGCAACAGGCCGAACGCGCCGAACAAGCCCTGGAAGCGGCGCGGGTCGGCGTCGAGCAAGGCGGTGAAGTGATCAGCGGCACCGTGCGCCTGACCTGCACCGACTCGGTACTGCAAGGCTTATTGTTGCCGGCGCTGGCGCAGTTCATGCCGGATTACCCGGCGCTGACCCTGGAGCTGAGCACCTCCAATGACTTCGCCAACCTCAGCCGCCGCGATGCCGACATCGCCTTGCGCCTGACCCGGACACCGCCGCAGCATCTGGTCGGACGTTGCCTCGGCACCGTGAGGTATCAGGTGTGCGCGAGCACAGATTTTGCGCGGCAGCACGCAGGACGCGAGCTGGCGGAGCTGGCCTGGATCGCACCGGATGATTTCCTGCCCGATCATCCCACCGTCGTCTGGCGCCGCGCGCAGCTGCCGGGTGTGCGTCCCGGCTATCGCTGCAACAGCATGTTGTCGGTCACCGAACTGGTGCGGGCAGGGCTGGGCGTGGCGGCGCTGCCGGATTTCCTGTTGGATGAACACCTGCAACCGCTGGGCCCCGCGTTGGCGGGGCATGACACGGCGCTATGGCTGCTGACGCGCCCCGATTGCCGGGCATTGCGCTCGGTGGTGACGCTGTTTGATCAACTGGGGCGGCATGTCCGACTGAGCCCCTGAGACCGGCGGGCATGGGGTGCTTAAGGTTTTCGCACAAACTGCGCATGCATTTCACACGTCAGGGTCTCGATACGCTCGGTCAGTTGCTTGGTCATTTCCGTCAGCCGAGTGTTCTGCTCCAGCAGTTCCAGCAGCTGTTTGCTGGTGTTCTGCGCCTCGGCCTGGCGCTCGGCATTGGCGACGGCCAGCGCTTCACGGTGCTGCGCGTCGGCGTCGGACTGGGCTTTGTCGCGCGCGGCCTGGCGTGTCTGGGCCAGCAGAATCAGCGGCGCCGCGTAGGCCGCTTGCAGGCTGAAGGCCAGGTTGAGCAGGATGAACGGGTAGACGTCGAAGTGCGTGATGCCGCTGACGTTGAGCGCAATCCACACGGCCACGATCAAGGTTTGCGCACCGAGGAACATCGGCGTGCCGAAGAAGCGTGCGAAAGCCTCGGCCTTGAGGGCGAAGGTGTCGTTGCCAAAGGTCGGCGCCAGGTGCGCGTGGCGTCGATGGAAACGTAGATGATCGACGGGGACGGCTTTAGGGTTGTCGGGGGTTGGGCTCATGGCAAACTCGGGTCATCAATGTTTAAGACAGGCGGCCACTATAGCCTTGGCGACCTGTCTTACGCATGAATAACCCGAGGACGACCTGGGGTGCCTACGAGATGCCGTATGACCGCCTCAGGCGGAATGGGCGACCGCGTAGTTACTCGCATTGACCCGGTTGCGCCCGGTGTCCTTGGCGGCGTACAGCGCGCGATCCGCCGCGTTCAGCCAGGTGGCGGCATCGGTGAAGATCCGTTGGAAATCGGCGAGGCCGATGCTCAGGCTCACGCGCAACTCGGGGATCTGCGGGTTGCGATAATTACTGAAGTTTTCGCGGATACGCTCCATCACCCGTGCTGCTTCTTCCAAGGGCATTTGCGGAAGAATCACACAGAACTCATCGCCCCCGTAGCGTCCGGCCAGATCGTTTTCGCGCAGGTTGCGCCGTATCTCCAGGCTCAGTTGGCGCAGTACGGCATCGCCGACGATATGGCCGTGAGTGTCATTGATTTGTTTGAAGTGATCGATATCGATCAGCGCGATGGTGGCGTGGCTTTGCTGTTGCCGGCACTTGTGGAACTTGAGGTGCAGCAGATCTTTCCAGGAACCGTGGTTGAGCAGGCCGGTGAGGCTGTCGGTGCGGCTCAGGGCGCTGAGGGCGCGTTTGTGTTCCGACAGTTTGATCGCCAACTCGTAGCAGACCATGCCGATGGCCATGGGGTACAACGTCAACATCGGCAGGCAGGTGTAGACCTGCAGCAGGCTGACGTCGGGGTTGAACCGCACGCCGAACAGCGCCCATGCCACCCCGATCCCCACCCCTTGCGCGAGCAAACCGCGCAGGAACAGGCGCTTGCCGCCGGCGGCGAAGTTGTTCATGGTCATCATCGAGAGGATGGTCACGGCCGTCAGCGGCGTGAACTGGGCAGCGGCGGCCCAGAAACCACCGCACAACGAGTCATACAAAATGTTGCGCTGTTCGGCGTGGTAGGGGAAGGGTGAGCGGATTGACAGTTGGTACGCCACATGTGCCCACGCCAACCCATTGAACAGCAGGAACGCCCACACCCAGCCCGGCATCGCGAGCGGGTACAAGCCGCCGATGACACTGATGCAGCCGATACCCAGGCCGATGATCCTTGGCTTGTAAATACGCCTGGCAAATGAAAGCCCTTTGCCTCGTCTGTTTTCCATAGATTCCCAGGTCAGCTCTTTTTCACAGATTCAGCCGCGCGCGTGTGCAGGGATAACCGTTGATCGGATAATGTGTGTGAATATTGTCGATTATTCATGTAGGAATAATCAGTGTCCTTCCAGGCCATTCGCGCAAAACAGAGGGCAAATAGGCCAAAAACGACCAGGTATGTCGCGTCTGCAACGGTCGTTTACTGCGGGCGGCGAGTGTCGGCGTCGTAGCAGGACAGAAACATATCGATTGCCGACTCGATCACGCGGGCTTGGTCGGCGGCGTCGAGGGTGGGTTGGCCGAGGGTGATCTGCGGCCAGAAGGCGAATGCCTTGAGCAGGCTTTGAATCTGGTGCGCGGCGAAGGCCGGGTCGGCACACGTGAGCCGGCCGTCTTCCTGGGCGGCGCGCACCCATTGAGTGAAACCTTCTTCGCGCATGCTCAAGCGGTTGACCATGTCCTGGGCGCGTTCCGGCGAGTGAATGGTGGCGGCGATGGCGACCCGGGCCAGGTCGAGGAAGTTAACGTCCGACATCATCTTCATCTTCGCTTCCAGCAACCCGCGCAGTTGTTCACGCAACGGGCGGTCGCCGGCGTAGCTCACGTCGAGTTGCGCGACGCTGCTGGCCCAGAGTTGGTTGAGAATTTCGGCGAACAACTCTTCTTTGCTGGGGAAGTGGTTGTACACCGTGCGCTTGGAAACGCCAGCGGTGGCGGCGATCCTGTCCATGCTGGTGACCTCGAACCCATTGACCCGAAACTCTGCGATGGCGGCGGCCAGGATGGCTTCGCGTTTGCGTTGGGTGAGGCGTTGAGGCGCAGTCATGAACAGTGATCGACTCTAAAAGGAAAATTACACTCGGTAGTTTACTTGCTCCGGGTTTTGTTGCAATCTTGAAACTACACTGTGCAGTGTAATTCCATGAGCGGTCCGTAGGAGTCACCTTGCAATGGCCACGATTTCAACCCGTCTCGATCCCTCGCCTGTGGTACGCAAAGCTGCCGAACAGGAGCAAGGCACCTTCAGTAACCATGCTGCCGTACAGCGCGCCGGCTTCGGCAGAACCTTGCGCATTTTCTGGAAGATGCTGTTTCACAAGCCGCGCAGCACGCGGCCGGTGGGGGAGATTCCGGTACATTCGCTGACCCGCGAACAGCTGTCGGCCGCCCCCGACCACAGTGTGTTCCGCCTGGGGCATTCCACCGTGCTGCTGAAAATGCGCGGCAAATTCTGGCTGACCGACCCGGTATTCGCCGAGCGCGCTTCGCCGTTCAGTTGGGCCGGCCCCAAGCGATTCCATGCCCCGCCGATCAGTCTCGAAGACCTGCCGCCGTTGGAAGCGGTGATTCTTTCCCACAACCATTACGACCATCTCGACCGCAAGGCCGTCATCCAACTGGCCGACAAGACCCGCTACTTCCTTGCGCCGCTGGGCGTCGGCGACATCCTGGTGAAGTGGGGTGTGGACGCCGGCCAAGTGCGGCAGTTGGATTGGTGGCAGGGCAGCGAAGTCGATGGCATTCATTTTGTCGCCACTCCCGCGCAGCATTTTTCCGGGCGTGGTTTGTTTGATAGCAACCAGACGCTGTGGTGTTCCTGGGTGATGATCGATGGTGCGCGTCGCGTATTTTTCAGCGGCGACACCGGTTATTTCGACGGTTTCAAACGCATCGGCGAACAGTACGGGCCGTTTGATCTGACGCTGATGGAAACCGGTGCTTACAACGTCGACTGGCCCCATGTACACATGCAACCGGAGCAAACCCTGCAGGCGCACATCGACCTCAAAGGTCGCTGGCTGCTGCCGATTCACAATGGCACCTTCGACCTGGCCTTCCATGCCTGGCACGAGCCTTTCGACCGTATCATGGCGTTGGCGTGGGAGCGTAACGTGTCGATTACCACACCGGCCATGGGGCAGGCGTTCAGTTTGAGCCAGCCCGCGCGAGGTGTCGCGTGGTGGTTGGAGGTGGAGGTTCAGAGCGGTAAGGAAGCGCTTGTGAACTGACGGTTGGGAAAAACGGAAAAAAAGGAATTTTCAAGGTGTTGCAGGCCTACGACAAACGCCAGATGAGAGTGCGATGATCTCGGGAAGGTCAATTTCCGGGAGTCGGCTCTGATGGACAATAAATGTGGGAAGTCTTTGCTATCGCCTATGTCTTGTCGGCGGGAAGCGTTTTTACCCCCCTCTGCGGAACCGGTTTGTTTGGCGCAGGCGCCCTCCAACGCTCACATCGAAACGGGGACCACGACGGCACTGGGTATCGGCTACGTCCCCGATGCACATCTTGGTGCCGGCGTTGTAATCCCTGGCTATAACGTGCCGGCCCTGCCTCTGAAACCTGTGCGCGACCCCGCGCTGTCATTGATCGCCTTGAGTGGTGTCGAGCCCACTGAATCGGGCAAGGTGGAAGCTGCCTTGGTGCAACACTCCAGCAATTGCGCCGTCCCCTACACGTTGGCGGGCACTCGCGTGGGGTTCGCCGACCGCCTTGTGCGTGGCAATGATCAGGAGCCGATTGAACACAGCACATCCTTCCTGGAAGCGTTGGGCTTCCTGCGTCAGGCCGGTGCCCAACTGGTGGCGGTGCCGGCAGAGCGGGCTGATGACGGCCTGCGCTTCACCCTGCATTCGCGCAATGAAATCGATGAGCGTGTGAGTGAGTATCGGCTGGATGCGCTGGTGTCCGAGAGCCATAGCGCTGCATTCCATGCCGCGTGCTGGAGTGGCTACCCGAGCCTTGGTGAGCCGCTGGGGGACGGGGCGACGCTGTGGTTCTATGGCGCACAGTGGTCGAAAGACTCGCTGAAGGTGCTGGTGCAGGGCTATCGCAACGCCCGTGGCCTGACTAATGGGTAGGCAAAGCTACCAACTGCGCTGAACAATCCCACGGTTTGAACAACCTGCGTCGCGCAGCCTGGAAGGAGGGGGGTTTTTAGACTGGTGTACGGATCAATGTGGGTCCTTCATCACTTCTTACGCCTTCCGGGAGGTGCTTCATGTTGGGTATTGGTTATGGCATGGGTGTGTTTGTTCACCAGGTGCAGCGAGTGCTGCCTGCGCAGTCTTCATCGGGGGCTTCAGCGCCGGTTCCCCCGGGAACGGAATACGCCAGTGTGCGTGAGCTCGGCGAGCAAATGGCCCGACCGGGTGGGCTCACTTCGGCGAATCTGGTCAGTTACCTGCAGGAGCGCATTCATAAGCTGGACCCCAAATTGAGTTCGATCATTGAACTGAACCCCGAGGCCTTGCAGATCGCCCGCGAGCTCGATCTGGAGCGCGCCAATGGCAAGGTGCGTGGCCCGCTGCATGGCATTCCCGTGTTACTCAAGGACACTATCGAGACGGGAGATACCCAGCAAACCAGCGCTGGCGCCTTTGGCTTGGTGGGCAGTGCGGCGCCCAAGGATGCCTTCATCGTCGAGCGCTTGCGCGAGCAGGGGGCCGTGATCCTGGGTAAAACCAACTTGACTGAACTGGCGGGCTTTCGCGGTGGCCCCGATGGTTCGAGTGGGCGGGGCGGGCAGACGCGTAACCCGCATCAAGCGGGCGCAGAGGTGGGTGGTTCGAGTTCGGGGTCGGCCGCCGCGGTCGCCGCAGGCTTCGCCCCCTTGGCGGTGGGCACCGAGACCAATGGTTCGATCATCGTGCCGGCGGCGTTCAACGGGGTGGTCGGTTTCAAGCCCGGCGTGGGTTTGTTGAGCCGTAGCGGCATCATTCCAGCCAGCCATCGGCAGGACACGCCGGGCCCGATGACGCGTTCGGTGTTTGATGCTGCGTTGATGCTTAACGCGATGTCGGGCAGGGACCCTCATGATGCCGCCAGTGTGGATGCGCCCCAAGGGATTGATTACACCGCGTTGCTCAAGCCCGGTGCGTTGCAGGACAAACGTATCGGCTATCCCGTGACCTTTTCCGCGAATGGCGAAAGCTTACCGGTGGACAACAGTCCGCAATTTCGCAAGACGCTTGAAGTGCTTCGCGCGCAAGGCGCGGTTCTGGTGCCGGTCGATATGCGCTTGGCCGACGCATCACGCTATGGCGAACTCTTGTACGCCGATGTGAAGGATGAGTTGAACGACTACCTGGCCAAGCGCGAGGGGTTGCCGGTCAAGTCGGTGTCCGAGTTGATCGCGTTCAATGAAAAGCGCGATGGCACCGACACCGATCACCAACCGACACTCAAGGAGATCAACGCGTCCACCCTCACAGCCGATGAGCGCCAGCCGTTATGGGACGCAATGATCGAGGATTTTCGTGGCACGGTGGATGAACTGATCACGCAGGAAAACCTCGACGCCATGGTGTCGGACTTTGATACGAACAGCTACTTCGCGGTTGCGGTGGCCGGCTACCCAGGGATCAGCGTGCCATCCGGGAAGAATGAGGACGGCGTGCCGACCAGTGCGTACTTCTTTGGTGCCCGTGGGTCTGAACCCACACTGCTTGCTGTGGGCCATGGCTATGAGCAGGCGGCACAGAAGGTCGCCAAGCCCAGCCTCTAAGCCGTCAGGCAATGTTCACACCCTGGCGTGGCCAACGTTGGGGTTCGCACTCAGCGCCTTACTGCGCCTGCGGGGTTGGTGAATCAATTGACGTCGCTGTTGAACCCATCAATCGAGACAGGATGTTTTGTGCAGCGGGTTCCGTTGCGGCGGCTCCCAACTTGCGCGCACGCATCCCCCAGCCAGGCGCAAACCCTGGGAAAAACGCCAACCCCTCGGCTTCCAGGCGAAACGCCAGGGTCAGGCGCACGTCGTCCTCCACGGTGCCCTGGGTTTCAAACCGTTGAATCGCATCCACCGTCACACCGGCCTGGCGCGACAGCTCTTCGCGGCTCCAGCCGAGCATGACGCGGGCCTGCACGCTGTGCTTGGCGGTGAATTGATGCAGGACGATCTGCTGTTCTACGAAAGAGCTCATTGCCAGAGAGGACATGGGGTGTCTCCAGGGTTCGACGGGGAGGACAAACTATACTGTTTTTTTGTACAGTTGTTTTGACCGCTCATCAACTGGAATGTTCTCCGGCGCCGACACCGTTCTATTTTGAGGCTTGCACGAGGGTATTCGTGTGCGAGGTCGGGCACGGTCTCGGCTAACCCGCCTCAGCCGCCGGCACTTCGCGAATAATCAAATGATCCAGATTCTCGATGTCGGCGCTGAACACCCCAAACGTCTGCTCGGGGTTTTTCTTGCTGGGCACCTGTCTAAGTGCCGGCGTCACCCCGTAAAAGAAGCAATATAACGGCCGTGCGCTGCTGGCCGCGGCCTTGATCTGCTCGAGGAACGCTGTGCGCTTGCGGTAATTCTCGATGAGTTTCTTGCTCAGGTAGACGTTGACCGAGTAGGGCTTCTTGTCGAGCCAAACCTTCTTTTCGAAGTCGATGCGAAAGCTGCTGGTGTAGTCCTTGATCGCTTTGATCCGGCCCCAGTAGATCAGGCCCTGATTGTCCTGCAGGTACTCGATCTTCTTGAAAAACGTCCAGTACGTCGCGGTATGGTCGCCGATCTTCAAGGGCATCGCCTTGAGCTTGTCCTTGTCGTCGAGGTTCGACACATAACATTCCACCGGGTGTGCGAACACGCTGGTTTTATCCGGGGTGGTGTCGTTGGCGCCGACAGACGCGCTGGTGCGGGTTGAAGGGGGCTTCGCCGGGGCTTGTGGGACTTGCCCGTCAGTGCCGGCCTGCGGGGTTTTACGCGGGTAGGTGCGCCGGGTCAGGACGAATTCCGATGGGAAGTGTTCCTCGCGCTCGTCCTCACTTTCGCCCGTGGCAGGCTTGTGGCTGCTGGCGTAACGGCAACCCTCGATGTGCCGGGTGCCTGGGGTGTTCTTGAAATGCGGGGTGCGTCGGTAGTTGACGTTTTTTGCGTTGAACGTGCTCAACACATTGCCTGCGTCAAAGGCCGCGCGGCATGTGTCGTTGGGGCAGAGGAAACGGTCCGTGTCGGAGTCGTAGGCGTCGGTTTCGTCGAAATTCAACTCTCGCACGTCGTAGATCGACAGCTTGTCGTCGAGACTCAGGCTGTAGGCCGTGTCGAATTTCATGGGCTCGGGTCCGTGAGAGGTTTGGCTATTGATAGCCGGATATTACGCAGATGTCGCTAGGAAACCGCAACCTCGCGTATCCCAGCGAGGCAGTGATGGCATCCCCCACCGCCCCTATCAGCGCTGCAACCTGGCCTGCTGCTTCTTCCCATGAAAATGCCGAAAATGCGCGTCCTGCGCCGCCGCCAACAACTCCCGGTCCCCACGCGTATCGCCCCAGGCCCTGAGCCGATACTCCCCCAGGTCGCCATACACCGCTTCAAGCCGCAGCACCTTGTTCTCGCACCGGCAGTTGTTCCCGGTGAGCTTGCCGGTCAACACGCCGTCGACGACCTCAAGTTCGGTCCCGATCAACTTGATCCCAAGCCGATCGGCAAACGGCTGCAACACCAACGCCGGCGACGCCGAACACAACGTCACCACCGCCCCCGAGCCCAGCTCCTGCTCCACCGACAACACCCCCGCCGGCCGCATCAACCGCGCCCAACTGCGCTGGCAGTACTCCTCGGCCTTCTGCTGCACCCACGCCTTCTCCACCCCGGTCATAAAGGTGCGGATCAACTGCGCCTTCAACTCGTCCCGGCTGATCTGCCGCACCAGAAACCGCAGCCCAGGCACCGCCAGCTTGACCATCCGGCCATAGAACTCGCCGGCGCCAAAGGCAAACTTGAGGAAGGGCACGAAACTGTCGTGATGGGTCAGGGTGCCGTCGAAGTCAAAGACGGAAAGTACTTTGGCATCCACGGGGCCGGCTTCGAGCATATCTGGGTTCACGGGGTGGCCTCGGTCCTGGCTAGTATTGATTGAGAATGCATCAGCTGTGACCGCAAGAGTTTACTCCTGTATCAATCGGCCGATTGTCGAGTAGAGCCCGGCGGTGAATTCATCCCGGTCGTTCGAGCGGTGACAGTGCTGATAGCAATTGGCGGACAAGGCTACAGCATTGGTGATGCGATCCGAACCCTTCGTGATGGACTGCAAAAAATGGCAAAACAAACACTTCAAGTGGTATGACCGAACCTTAGCCCGCCTGATGGTCTTTAGCGTCTTCTGTTTCGAAATGCCTCGAAATGAGGAAGACACCCATCCTGATACAGCCTCCCCGCAGGGCCTTAGTTGGCGTCCTTCAAGCGATGAGCTCCTGAGCGGTCATCATCAGCTCAGTACCGACCCGATTTTTTAACGTATCGATGAATCGAGTAACTTTTGCATCGATGAACTGACGTGATGTGTAGACGGCGTAAACATTACGCTCGTAGGTATGGTACTCGGGCAAAACACGCACGAGCCTGCCTGAACGCAAGTCCTCAATGGCTGAAAAACCGGCCAGCAAACCTATGCCTGCTCCCTCTCGAATGGCGACTGCCATTGCGTCCATATCATTGACGCTGAAACTCGGGCCCTTGGGGGTAAATAGCGCATCCCCGGTCTTGCTCTTTAATTGCCATTCATCCCGCACATAATCGACGGTGCCCAACAGCAAACACTGATGATCGCTGAGATCTTCTGGCGTTACAGGGGCAGCGTGTTGCTCCAGATATGCTGGAGACGCCACCAGCACACAATGGCTGATGCCGATCTTTTGGCTGACATACGCTGAATCTGGCAGCGTTCGGGCAATCAGAATCGAGACGTCCAGTTGGTCTTCCAGGAGGTTAGGCATTCGCTGAGAAAGCATTAAGTCCACGGTGACATCGGGGAATTCCCGGCGGTAATCCAGCACGGCCGAAGTAACCAACTGCCGTGCTAGCCCCGGCACACAATGCACACGCAACGTCCCCCTGGGTTTCAACGCGGCGTTGCTCGCTTCGGCTTCTGCATTTTCAAGGTCTGCCAGAATTTTGGTACAGCGCTCATAAAAGCGCCGGCCAGCGTCTGTCACCGAAAGGCGGCGGGTCGAGCGCTGTAACAGGCGGGCGTCGAGCACGTTTTCAAGCGCGGAAACCGCACGCGAGACATTGCCGACCGTAGAGTCCAGATGGTTAGCCACCGCAGTAAAACTGCCCATCTCAACAACTTTGACGTACACGGACATGTTCGTAAGCTTATCCATCCAACTCTACCTGTCGATCTGATTGCAAACGTTCTTCACTGCAGAAGTCCCCACCCCAAAAAACAATCAAGCCTGGAGCGACGAGCCAGGTTGTCATTGCCGCATGACGTGGGCGGTATTTGCAGATGCTACACACTCCTGGCGGTGCTCGATATTACCTCCAGGCACAACAATGATTCCCTTCTGGTCGGCTAAATCAAACGGTTCGTACTCCATAGACTTGGTTGCACAGGGCGCCTGAACACGGCAACCCAGGCGCTGAGTCTTGTACGAACTTGTTGATAAACCAACCGAAGGGCAACCTCATGAACACGTCTTACGACCCGCTTTATCTCTTTATCGGTGGTGAATGGATCAGTGCCGAAGGACGCGCGACCGCCGCTGTCGTCAACCCCGCAACCGCACGTGAGATCGGGCGTGTTCCACTCGCCACCGCAGGCGACCTCAATCACGCGCTCGAAGTGACTCAACAGAGCTTTGAACAATGGCGCCAGACCGTACCCGACAAGCGCGCAAAAATTCTCAAACGCGCTGCCGATCTCATCCTGGAACGGGCCCCACACATCGCCGAGCAAATGACGCTGGAAGAAGGCAAACCGCTTGCGGAAAGCCTGGATGAGGTCACGCGTGCGGCTGAGTACTTCGAGTGGTTTGCCGAAAGCGCGCGCCGTATCGATGGGCGTGTAGTTCCGGCCAATCGTCCCGGTGTGCTGCAAATGGTAAAACGCCAAGCCATCGGCCCTGTCGCTGCGTTCACGCCCTGGAATTTCCCGGCCATTACACCCGCCCGCAAGCTCTCGGCAGCCTTGGCCGCAGGTTGCAGTGTCATCCTCAAGCCAGGGGAAGAAAGCCCCTCCACCGCGCTGGCCCTGGCGCGTGCTCTCGACGATGCAGGATTGCCTAAAGGCGTGTTGCAAGTGGTCTTTGGTGTGCCGGACCAAGTTTCCAGCCACCTGATCGCTTCTCCCATCATTCGCAAGGTGACCTTTACCGGTTCGGTCCCCATCGGTCGGCTGCTATCCGCTCGTGCTGCCGAGGGCGTCAAGCCCATCACCCTTGAACTGGGAGGACACGGGCCGGTGCTGGTATTCGATGACGCAGAAATCGAAAAAGCAGCCGTCGAAGGCGTTGCCAATCGGTTCCGCGGGACTGGCCAAGTCTGCATCTCGTCAACGCGCTTTCTGATTCAGCGTGGCGTCTATGAAACGTTTGTTGAGCACTTTGTGACGGCCACCCTCGCGTTGAACATTGGCGATGGCCTGACGCCCGGCACCCAGGTTGGGCCGCTCGCCAATCCACGGCAGTTGGCCAAGATGGAAGAGCTGGTGGCAGATGCCGTTGCCAAAGGCGCACGCGTGTTGGCCGGTGGTAAACGCCTGGAATGCAGCGGCTACTTTTTTGAGCCCACCGTGTTGGCGGATGTGCCTATGCATGCCCGAGTCATGCATGAAGAACCGTTCGGGCCTATCGCCGTGCTGATGCCATTCGATCACTTGGCTGATGGTTTGAAGGAGGCCAATCGTCTGCCTTACGGGCTTTCAGCCTACGCGTTCACGTCGAGTGCTCGAACGGCCATTGACGTCGCTGACGGGTTAGAGGCCGGGATGATCGGGATCAACCAATACCGCATCGTCGCCACAGAGCTTCCCTTCGGCGGCATGAAAGAAAGCGGCCACGGTTCGGAAGGTGGCATTGAAGGCATCGAGCACTACCTCACCCACAAATTCATCAGCCAGGTTTAAGGAGACAGCATCATGTCCAATCTCAACTTCAGCAGTCCTCGTGAAGCGGCCCGGGCGTTTACCCCAAAGCTGTCGCAATTCGTTGATTCGACGCTGTATCCGCAGATCTGGAGCGATCCGGCATTGTCCCCACGCGACCGCAGTCTGATCACAGTGGCCGCATTGATTGCCGGTGGTCACTCTGAAGAGTTGCCCGCGCATCTGCGACGGGCGCTGAGTAACGGGGTGACCCATGACGAAATCGCCGCCGCGATCACTCACCTGGCGTTCTACGTAGGCTTTCCAGGCGCCATTACCGCCTCTGCTATCGCTAATGCCACGTTTACCGAACCGGAGAAAAACTGATCATGCATGCCGCGGCTATTCCCGAGGGCTTCGATGGCGCTGGAAGTTTGGAGCCGGTCGTCGACAGTACTTTCCCGCTGTCACACGCGGCCGATGCCCATCGCCGAATGGAGTCGTCTGAAAACGTTGGAAAAATCATCCTGACGATGCAGCCTGCGGACTTGGTTTAAGTGCGAGGGCCAAAGGGGGTGGCATAGAGGCTTCGTTGGCACAAATACGCGGGCACCGTCACCCTTGATGCTGGCGTTCTGATGGGGATTTGGCCGGATTACAGGTAATCCATCTGCTGTTCCAAATCACTGAGTTTTTTACAAAAAAAGAGCTGCCAATGGGCAGCTCCTTTGTACCGTCCGTTAAAATCAATCCCAGCTCAACGCACCGCCAGTCTGGTACTCGATCACACGGGTCTCAAAGAAATTCTTCTCTTTCTTCAAGTCCATGATCTCGCTCATCCATGGGAACGGGTTAGTCGTCCCTGGATACT
>NZ_JYLL01000078.1 GCF_001439695.1 Pseudomonas veronii | reverse complement strand
TGAACGAGCCCCATGAAAGACAGGACACCGTTTCCCCCTTACGATAAGGGATAGGCAAACGGGTATGTTTATGACTAACAGCAACGATAAGGGTGGTGAGCTGCTCGGCCAGGAACGCCGACGCCGCTGGAGCACCGACCAGAAGCTGGCCATGGTTCGCGAGAGTCTTGAGCCGGGACAAAGCGTGTCCGTGGTGGCCCGACGCAACGGCATCAACGCCAATCAGCTGTTCCTGTGGCGCAAGCTGTACCAGGACGGAAGTCTGTCGGCGGTCAGTGCTGGCGAAGCCGTTGTACCGGCGTCGGAACTGACCGATGCGCTCAAGCAGATCCGCGAATTGCAGCGGATGCTGGGCAAGAAGACGATGGAAGCCGAAGTCCTAAAAGAGGCCGTGGAGATTGCCCGGTCGCGAAAATGGATTGCGCACTCACCCTTGTTGCCGGGGGACGACCAGTGAAACTGGTCAGCAAATGTCTCGGTGTGTCGCGCTCGCAACTAACGGTTCGAATCAAGCAATCGGTATCGCCCAAAGTACGGCGACTTCGGCTCGTGAACGATACGGAATTGGTCGCTGAGATCAAGCAGCAAGTCAGCGAGCTACCAAGCTATGGCTACCGCCGCGTTTGGGGCTTGTTACGCCGCGAACGTGAAACCCGGTCGCGGCCACCGATCAACGTAAAGCGGGTCTATCGCGTCATGCGCGACCACAATCTGTTGCTGGAACGACGCATCAAGCAACCTGGCGTGCAACGCCGGCATGAAGGCCGCATCGCCGTTCAAACCAGCGACACTCGTTGGTGCTCGGACGGCTTCGAGTTCCGCTGTGACGATGGTGCGAAGTTGAGTGTAACTTTTGCTCTGGACTGCTGTGACCGAGAAGCCATCGGCTGGGTCGCCAGCCCAACAGGCTACAGCGGTGATGACATCCGAGACTTGATGTTGGAAAGCGTGGAGAAGCGTTTTGGCGATCAACTGCCAAGCACACCGGTGCAGTGGCTGAGCGATAACGGCTCGGCTTATATCGCCGAGCAGACGCGTCTGTTTGCTCGCCAGATCGGCTTGCAGCCGGTAACTACACCGGTGCGAAGCCCCCAGAGCAACGGTATGGCAGAGAGCTTCGTGAAGACGATCAAGCGTGATTACGTTGCGCATATGCCCAAACCGGATCGAGAAACGGCGCTGCGCAATCTGACGATTGCCTTCGAGCATTACAACGAGCAGCATCCGCACAGCGCGCTGAAATATCGGTCACCAAGAGAGTTTAGGCGCTTGGCAGCAGCATCAATTTAACGGGGAGTTGGTGTCCGGTTTGATAGGGGCAAGTCCA
>NZ_JYLL01000077.1 GCF_001439695.1 Pseudomonas veronii | reverse complement strand
CCGGTTAATGAGATGGTCACCCCCAACACCCTGTGAGGGCTACGCTTTCACGGGGTGTTTTGTTTTCGGAGGCCATCATCATGAGCGAGTCAGCACTGATCGGTATCGATCTCGGCAAACATACTTTCCACCTGCACGGCCAGGATAAGTCGGGCCGCGAGGTGTTTCGCAAAAAATGCTCACGAGCGCAGATGATGCAGTTTTTCGGCAATGTGCCGAGCTGTGTCGTGGTGATGGAGGCCTGTGCAGGGTCGCATTTTGTCGCTCGCCAACTGATGGCGATGGGACACACGGCCAAGCTGATTTCCCCGCAGTTCGTTAAGCCCTTCGTCAAGGGCAACAAAAATGACTTCGTCGACGCTGAGGCGATCTGTGAAGCCGCTTCCCGCCCATCCATGCGCTTCGTTACGCCTAAAACCGAATCCCAGCAAACCCTGTCTGTGCTGCATCGGATGCGCGAATCGTTGGTGCATGACCGCACCAAAACGGCTAATCAGATGCACGGTTTTCTGTTGGAGTTTGGAATCAGCCTGCCCAAGGGATTGGCCATCATGAAGCGTTTGGCGAGCGTTTTGGCCGAGCACGACTTACCCGTTCGTCTGACGGTCTTATTGCAGCGCCTGCACGATCACTTCGTCTATCTGGATGAGCAAATCAAAGCGCTGGATAAAGAACTGGCGGGCCAACTGGCCAACGATGATCTGGGCAGTCGTTTGCTGAGCATGCCGTGTGTCGGCCCGATCACCGCCAGCCTGCTGGCTGTGGAGATGGGCGATGGTAAACAGTACCGATGCGGTCGCGACTTTGCCGCCTCCGTTGGCTTAGTGCCCAGGCAGTACAGCACGGGCGGCAAGGCCAATCTGCTGGGGATCAGCAAGCGGGGTGACAAGCACCTGCGACAACTGTTGGTGCAGTGTTCCAGGGTCTATATGCAGAGGCTGGATCACCAGAAAGGCGCTCTGGCTGACTGGGTTAAAACCTTGCTCAGTCGACGACATTCAAATGTCGTCGCCTGTGCCCTGGCTAACAAACTGGCGCGTATCGCTTGGGCGATAGCCGCTCGCCATACGCAATATGAAGCAGGGCCAGACGCTTTGAACGCCTGACCCTGCAGTTGTTGCAGTACCACGATTCACCCTTCAGGTTTTGCGATAGCTGAACAACAGATGATGTGAACGGCACACCGGCCTGGCGAAGATCCTGACATAAAAATCGGCTTCAGAAGCCGACCGGTTTTTAAGGATCGTCAGGCGCGACTCTCATCGTGGCGCTGGGGCATACCCCAAACAGACGCCGGATAGATTTAAGCAAGCCAACCACACCACCCGTTGATCAGTATTGCAAAAATGGGGGTGACCATAGATTTTT
>NZ_JYLL01000076.1 GCF_001439695.1 Pseudomonas veronii | reverse complement strand
TCCCGCCAGCGGTGGTCTTGGCTCCTCGGGTAATGAAATAGCGGCGCATGCCAGCGATGTCCTTTTGTTCGCAGGGACCAGCACGCTAGGCTCGGCGAGAAAAGCCCGGTAGTCGGACGCTTCGCGGTTTTTTGTAGGTTGGTTCTGTAATTACCCTTCGGGATGTTTTTGCATTCTGTGGGCAGCGCATCGAAACCTGTCCTCCCTGCGCTCGCTGAGCATCAACGCAATTTATGGCTCTATGCTGAAAAAACTTAGCCTCCCCAGTAATAGCGCAACAATGATCAGTCCACATCCGATACCCCGACAGCCTGAATGTAGATTCATGGGCGCACCCACGGCTCGCCCAGGTTCAGCGTGATCAGATAACGCTCCTCATTGGGGTGCCGGTCATCCTTGAATCGATGGGCGACCAGCATCACTTGGTATTTATTTCCAGCCTGCCAGTATGAGGTCCCTCCCAGGTACGGGTCCTGCAATTGGGCGCGCCATTCTGGTGTGTCAGCAAAGGGGGGATCATATTTGGCTCGGATGGAGACCCAGCCGCCTTTGCGCCATTGCTCTTGTAGATCCAATACAACCTTGAGGGCATCATTGAGTAGCAGTGGTTCGATTTGAGGGGACATACGAATGCCGCTAACCCGCTGATCGCTGTCGAAGTCCACGGTGAAGAAGCGGGACAACGGGGTCGTGAACGCATATTCAGGGTCGATGAATTGAAGGCGAGCATCGGTTTTGGGAAGCCTGAACCAATGATGCCCAGGAATTGCGGGGTCAATGGCGGCGCTGGAGCGCTTGCGCATGTCCTCCCAAGGTTCTCCAAGCATCAATGCGACTTCTGGCTCGTCGGCGAAAAAACGCATTGTTATTCCCGCCAGTAACGCGGCAGCGAACAGCACGGGTGCGATGCCCTGCCAGCTCACCTCCGTGAGCCTACTCATCGAACATCCCGGCCTTCGGCGATGGCTTCAATCGCCTGTTCTATGCGATTTCGCTCGGTGCTATGTAGCAGGTCGTCAAACTGCGCGGCGACCTTGAGGACGAACGCCATACGCTGATTGATATCGGCCAAGTTGGCGAATGGATTGTTACTAAAGGCGATCGTGCGTCTTTCATCTGCAGGGTGGCATTGGCTGGCAAGTGTCAGTTCGATGGCTTGCGCGGCCCCGGACGGTATATCTGTGACGTAGGAAAGATGGTTGGCACGCAACAGAGTTATCAATTTCAGATCGTTGTACATTGTCGGTTGAAGAATGTTTTTCTGTTCGTGACGAGCCAGATGCTCAACACCCTCCGCAATGTTGCCAGCGTCAATAGCCCTGAAAGAACGTAGGATTTCCCTATGGTTGGTACCGAACTCAAGCCTGAACGAGCCCCATGAAAGACAGGACACCGTTTCCCCCTTACGATAAGGGATAGGCAAACGGGTATGTTTATGACTAACAGCAACGATAAGGGTGGTGAGCTGCTCGGCCAGGAACGCCGACGCCGC
>NZ_JYLL01000075.1 GCF_001439695.1 Pseudomonas veronii | reverse complement strand
CATCCGTTCCGTGTGATCAAGCGCCAGTTTGGATACACCAAGGTGCGGTTTCGCGGCTTGGTGAAAAACACAGCCCAGCAGGTCACGCTGTTTGCGCTGTCGAACCTGTGGATGGTGCGCAAACAGTTAATGATCATGGGAGAGGTGCGCCCGTGATGCAGGGAATCAACCCTGCGAAGCGCCTCACAAGGGCGAAACCCTGTATTTGAAGGTGAAAAATGACCTGATTTTCGATTGAGACGCTGTTTTTTCAAATCATTGAGAAAATCAGCTCGGAAAACGGGACTACTTCAGACCTTCCCTAAGGCGCGATACTTCAGGCCAGCCTTGGGTGCTACCCTGGAGCATCACGCGGATAAAAAACCAAACGGCCTGAATCAAGGATCCGGAGTTCATGGAGCCATTTCAAATGGTGCGGCCCACGCGCCCCGCACCATTCAGAAGAACTTTGCAAGCCGGAAAGTCAGTGTTGCATCGCGCTTGAACGTATTCTCTGCATCCACATCATGCCCGATCTCCATCAAAAACTGCGTTGTTGGGCTGAGCATTTGAGACCATTCCGCCCGGATCGTGGTTGATTTCACATCCGAGCCATCGACGCCTTTGACCGACTCCTCCCCGCCCCGGGTTGTCGTGAATCCCAGTGAGAACATGGTCTTGGCACTCGCCTCATAGTTGAGCCAGCCAAGCATGGTAAAGCTTGGATCCTTTTCCAGATCCGCCCCGCCAGGGCCATCGTTGTTGTCACCATAGAAAGTAACGTCCCCCACAAGATCGACCGACCATTGAGGCGCGATCTTGAACAGGTAGCCTGGCTGAATGGAGAGAGACCATCGGTTGGAACCCAAGCCCGGTTCGGAGGCAGAATAGTTGCCAGTCGGCAGGGTGAGATAGGTGGCAATGGCAAAGTAGCGTTCATGTTCGGGATCGTTCAGCGGCCAGAGCGTACCGACCAGCGTAACATCCCCGATGGAGAAGTCTTTGGTGTCGATATCGCTACCTCCGACTCGCATATTGTTCAGGCTTCCGAAGGGTTGCAACACGTTCACATCGGCACGCATTCCGGCAATGTCGAAATAGTAAACGTAGCGAAGCAGGCCCACATTCGTGTCGAGGCTCGAGTCATCCACTTTATGGCCATGGCCATCGATATAGGTATCTGAAGTGCTGCCAAGATAATACAATAGGCCAATCTGCGTTCCCGCCGGCGCGGGCACGAAGTCATGCGCCTGCGAGTCCTGCCCCTGCCCATACACGATGGTCCCCGACATCAGACACTGGACAGCAGTTGTGGCAAGTGTAAAATGCCGAACCTTTCTTCCGAGCCCTAGCTTCATCATTTTTCTTCCCCTTGATGCCTAATTATTTTTATTTTTCCCGCAGCGCCCAGCCAGTTGTCCGAAGCAGAATGCGGTTTCCGACTGTCCCGATAGTTGGCTGCCGACAGGCATGCTGCCAGAAGTCCTCAGGTTCTCAGGGTTGTGAACGGTCAGTTGGCGGTGTAGCCGCCATCGACCACCAGCTCTGCGCCATGCACGAAGGACGACTCGTCCGACGCGAGGAAGAGCACTGCCTGTGACACTTCGATTGGCTGAGCCGGACGCTTGAGCAGGGT
>NZ_JYLL01000073.1 GCF_001439695.1 Pseudomonas veronii | reverse complement strand
TGGCCCAGAGTGTGTAAAAACGCTAAGGGGTCTCACTTTTAGGTTCTTCACCTGTCGGAAATCTATAAGCCTCGTGTCCCCGCACTCATACCGTCTTGACGTTAACAGCTGCGCCGATAGTGCCTCCGGAAACAGATACGATGTAGTCGGCCGCTCTTTGGCAAAGGGTGGCGTGCGATGAACGGATTACGAGGGTAAGAGGCATGAGCGAGAGCGGGTCAATGTCGATACGTTCTCCTGATGTGCCGCGAAGCGACAATGTCAGTTCCGTCCATTGGCGATCATCTGAACCTGCGCAGTCACCGTCAGAGTCAACATCACATCCGGTTCCCCATAGATGTTCAGCAATGCAATAGAAGGCCGGCAATGGTCTTTCTGGCGTGATTTGAATGGAATAGCAAGTAGACATGATTTGTTGGCCGTGCCTATCTGTCAGGAGGAGAAAGGGTATCTCGGAGCCTGAGGCTGAGCAATCAGAGTCGCTGCCCTCACACCGTCTATATATAGACATCCATTGGTGTCTGCGATTGCCCCGGCGTATGTAGAAACGACTCCGTGATGCCTTGCTATGATTGCTGAGGATTTTATCGCGGGGATTGCCTATGAAGCGCTTTATCCAAGGTGAACACCGAGGCCAAGGCACCCTACTTCCCGAAAGCCTCGACGACTACGTCAGCGATACCAATCCGGTACGCGTAGTTGACGTTTTCGTCGACGAACTCAACTTGGTCAATCTAGGTTTTGAAGGTGCCATTCCAGCCGATACTGGACGGCCGGCTTACCACCCCGCGATCCTGCTAAAGATCTACATCTACGGCTATCTCAACCGCATTCAGTCGAGCCGGCGGCTGGAACGAGAAGCTCAACGCAACGTCGAGCTGATGTGGTTGACCGGGCGTTTGATGCCGGATTTCAAGACCATCGCCAACTTCCGAAAAGACAACAGCAAGTCCATCCGAGGCGTCTGTCGCCAGTTCGTTATGCTGTGTCAGCAGTTGGGACTGTTTGGAGAACATCTGGTCGCCATTGATGGCAGTAAATTCAAAGCAGTCAACAACCGCGACCGCAATTTCACCAGCGCCAAACTGAAGCGGCGCATGGAAGAAATTGAATCGAGTATCAACCGTTACCTGGTGGCACTCGATGCTGCCGATCGGCAAGAACCCACAGCTTCCGAGCCCAGTGCCGTGCGGCTGGAAGAGAAAATCGCCAAGCTCAAAACTCAAATGAAGGAGCTTCAATCGATCGAAATCCAGCTCAATGAATCGCCGGATAAACAGGTCTCACTGACCGATCCAGACAGCCGTTCCATGATGACACGCGGCACCGGAATCGTCGGCTATAACGTACAGACAGCGGTCGATACCCAACACCATTTGATCGTTGCACATGAAGTCACTAACGTCGGTTCCGACCGCGATCAACTCAGCTCGATGGCCATGCAGGCCCGCGAGGCTGTCGCGTCAGAAACGTTGTCGGTAGTGGCTGATCGAGGTTACTTCAAAAGCGAAGAGATCCTGACTTGTCACGATGCAGGCATCACGGCCTATGTGCCCAAGCCGATGACCTCTGGAGCCAAAGCGGACGGACGTTTCAATAATGATGCCTTCATCTATGACGCGGCAAAAAACGAATATATTTGCCCAGCCGGAGAAGCACTGATCTGGCGCTATACCAACGTTGAAAAAGGCCTAACGCTGCACCGTTACTGGAGTTCGAAATGCAGGGGCTGCGCAATGAAATCGCAGTGCACTCCGAGCACGGAACGACGAATTCGACGCTGGGAACATGAAGCTGTACTGGAGGAAATGCAGGCCCGGCTAAGCAAAGCACCGGAGATGATGCGAGTCCGAAAACGGACTGTTGAGCATCCCTTCGGCACGCTCAAGCAATGGATGGGTGCGACGCACTTCCTGACCCGAAAGCTGGCCGGGGTGAGCGCGGAGATGAGCTTGAATGTGCTCGCCTACAACTTGAAGCGAGTCATGAAAATTCTCGGTATCAGCAGTTTAATGAAGGCACTGTCGGCCTGAAGAGGTCTTTATTTTGACCACCCAGCAAGGTAGAAGCGACGCAGGGGGCTCCCAGACCCAAGTGATGATCCGCAGGACTTGTTGTGAGCAATTACTCAGCTAACAGCCGTCGGCGCTTCGCGCCGACAGTGTACAAATGCGTTTTTACACACTCTGGGCCGA
>NZ_JYLL01000072.1 GCF_001439695.1 Pseudomonas veronii | reverse complement strand
GTAAGCGTCCAGCCGCCCCACCTTTACTCAGGTTGAGGCGCGAGGGGTAATAGCTCATCGATCCGGCTGTTGGGCCAGCTGGGTAGTTTTTCCAGCGTATCCTTGAGCCAAGCGGCGGGTTCGATGCCGTTCAGTTTGGCGGTGGCCAGCAGGCTCTGGATGGCGGCGGCGCGACGGCCGGCGCGCTCCGAACCGGTAAACAGCCAATTCTTCTTGCCCACCGCGATCGGCCGGATGACGTTCTCCACCGGGTTGTTGTCGATCGGCAGGCTGGCGCTGTGCGCGTAGCGCGACAGCGCCGGCCAGCGTTTCAGGCTGTAGTCCATGGCCTTGGCCAGGCCACCCCCGTTGGCCACGCCTTGCCGCGTCAGCTGCAGCCAGTCGTGCAGGGCCTGCAGTTTGGGCAGGGCTTCTTGTCCGCGCAGCATCTGCCGTGCGCTGCCGTCGAGGTCGCGGCCGCGCGCTTCGATCGCGTAGAGCTCGGCGATGCGCCGCAAGGCCTCGGTGGCCACCGGGCTCTGGTTGGCCGCGTGCAGCTCGAAGAACTTGCGCCGCGCATGGGCCATGCAGCCCACGTCGGTGATACCGGCCCGGAATAGCGCCTTGTAGCCGCCGTAATCGTCGACCACCAGATGACCGCTCCAGTCCGCCAGAAACGCCCGTGCGTACGCACCGCTGCGCCCGGTCTGATAGTCGAACACGGCGATCGGCGATCCCTCGTCCAGGTCGTTGCTGCGGTAGGCCCAGAGGTAAGCGCGTTTGGTTTTGCCGCGGCCTGGATCGAGTTGCTGTACGGGTGTTTCATCGGCGTGCAGCACGGGTCGTCGTCGCAGCAACTCGCTCAGCCGATCCGCCAGAGGCTGCAAGGCCGCGCCGTAGCGCCCGGCCCACTCGGCCAGGGTCGAGCGGGCCAGGGTGACGCCGTCACGGGCGGCGATCTGTTCGAGGCGGTAGAGCGGCAGGTGATCGACGTACTTGCCGATCAGCACCCAGCTAATCAGGCCCGGGGCAGCCATGCCGCCGTCGATCACCGCCGGCGGAACCGGCGCGGCGGTGATGCTTGCGCACGGGCGGCAGGCGTATTGCGGGCGAATGTGGCGGTGCACGAAGAACTTGGCCGGTGTAACGTCGAGCTGCTCGCTGATGTCTTCGCCGATCTTGACCAGCTCGCCGCCACACTGGCCGCAGCTGCAGGTCTCGGGTTCGTGACGGTGTTCGATGCGCGGCAGGTGTTCCGGCAAGGGCTGGCGACCGGCGCGCGGGCGCTGGGTGCGCAGCTGCGGCACCTGTTGCTCGACTTCGGCCTCGATGGCGGCGCAGTCGGCGTCAGCCGTCTCACGGAACAGATCGCACTGCTCCGGCGACAGGGCTTCGTTTTTGACGCCGAAACGAATGCGCCGCAGGTGCGCCAGTTCAAGGGTCAGTGCCTGGATTTTCAACGCATCGCGCTTGACCTGGGCGCGCAGCTTTTCGGCCTCGGTGTGTAGCGGCAGGACGGCGGCAACGACGCCTTCCTGCTGGGCAGGAGCGAGGTTCAGGGCGGCGAGTTCGGCGGTTAAGAGCATGCGCCAATTCTACCGAAAATCCGCCTGAAAGGCCCGTAAATACTGGCTTTCAGGCGTTATTTTTTCACACTTTCCAATGCCCCATAGGACGCGCCTCGAGGCGTTGCCAATCGATTCCGGCGATCAGCCATTGCCACTGCGCCTGAGTCAGGGTGAACAGCCTGTCGTCGGCGTTGGGCCAGCGGAAATGGCCTTGATGCAGGCGCCGCTGGCTCAGCCACACACCGGTACCGTCCCACTGCAACAGCTTGAGCCGCGAGCCGCGCCGATTACGAAACGCATAGGCCGTGCCATCGCAGGGCGGGCGCCCGAGCGCCTGCTGGATGTGCGCCGAAAGCCCGTCGATCCCCAGGCGCATATCGACCGGCTCGACCACCAGCCACACCTGGGCCGGTATCAGCATCAGGCCATCCCCCGCAGCAACCCGGCCAGCCAGGCCGCATCGACGCCAGCCGGCAATGCCACCTGCCAGCCGCTGGCATGTTGCAGCAGCAACTCCCCGCTGACAGATGGCCCCTGCACCGCCAGCGGCACCAGGGTCAGCGGCGTAGCCGTCTGCTTGCTCCGCCTGATCCAGTAAGCGAGAGCCTTGGGCTTGAGCTCATGCTGCTGACAGTAAGCGACCTGAGTCAACCCACTGTCGCGCCAGGCCTGGACATGCCTGGCCCAGGACTCGCGCCGCGCGTGCATCGTTTCCATGTGAATCCCCTGCTGAAAAATACAGAGGATGCGGGCAGGGGTGCTCGAGGAGAAGGTGGGCGGGCTGGACGCTTAC
>NZ_JYLL01000071.1 GCF_001439695.1 Pseudomonas veronii | reverse complement strand
GTCAGTTGGCGGTGTAGCCGCCATCGACCACCAGCTCTGCGCCATGCACGAAGGACGACTCGTCCGACGCGAGGAAGAGCACTGCCTGTGACACTTCGATTGGCTGAGCCGGACGCTTGAGCAGGGTTGGTCCGAGCAGGGCCGGGCGGATGACGGAGTCAGCCAGCAGATCCCGCGTCATTTGTGTCTCAATTACGCCTGGATGCACCGAGTTGACACGGATGTTGAAGGGGGCCAGATCCACCGCGCACGACTTGGTAAACATGCGTACAGCTCCCTTCGATGCTTGATAGGCGCTGGCACCGGGGGCGCCGACCAAACCATAGATGGACGATACGTTAACGATATTGCCTTTGCCTGCTTTCTTCATGAATGGAATGACCGTCCGCGTGCCAATGAAGACACTACGCGCGTTAACATCGAAGGTGCGGTCCCAGTCCTCATTGGTCGTGTCTTGCACAGGCTTCAGAATAAGGATACCGGCGTTGTTGATCAGCACGTCGATGCGACCTGCACGTTCGATAACCTGACCCACCGCTGCATGCCAGTCAGCCTCGTTTGTTACATCCAGTTTCAGGAAGTCGGCCTTGCCGCCGCTCTTGCGGATACCAGCCACCGTGGTCTGGCCCAATTCCACATTCATGTCTGCCACAAACACCCATGCACCGTGCGAAGCGAGCAGTTCGCTGTGCGATTGCCCCATGCCCATTGCGCCGCCGGTAACGATAATAACTTTGTCTTGTACGCGATTCATGTTGCCCCCCCTTAGTTTTCAAGTGATTTTTTACTGAAACTGGAAGCCTTGATAACCTTGATTTCGGACTTCGGTGAGCTGCTGCCGATAGGCACCGAGTCCGGCCAGGTAGAAGTACACGGTGTTGGTTTTGCCTGGGATATTGGCGCCGAAAATCCATGACTCTGCTTTCGGGAAAAGCGTCATGTTCGCTATGTCCTGGCAGGTCTTGGTCCAGCAGGCCTCGGCCTCGGGCGTAGGCTCTACCGTCTTGAGGTTCTTGGCATTGGTTTCCTGAATCAGGTCGCTGATCCACTCGACCTGGGTCTCGATTGAAGGCGGCAAGTTGGTGAAGGGGCCGTTGGGGCCTAGTACCATGAACATGTTGGGGTAATTCACGTTCGCAACACCTAGGTAGCTGGTCGGGCCGGCCTTCCAGTGGTCCTGGATGGTCAGGCCTTTACGGCCTCGGATGTCGATCTTAGTGTAGTTGCCGTCCACCGCGTCGAAGCCAGTGGCGAAGATGAGCATGTCCAACTCGTGTTCGACCCTATCTGCGGTTTTCACGCCGGTGGGGTTTATCTCCGTGATCGGATTGGCCTTGACATCGACCAGACTCACGTTTGGCCGATTGAATATTGCGTAGTAACCGCTGTCGCACAGTGGGCGCTTGGCATAAAGATCGTGCGGAGTAAGCTTGCCGGCGGTTTCCGGATCCTTGACGATTTCGGCGATCTTGGCGCGGATGAAATCCTGCGCGGCCTTGTTGGCCTGTTCGTCCGTGGCGATGTCGCAGAACGTCTCGAACATGAAACGGAAGCCGCCACCGTTTTCCCAGGCTTTCTGGAATACTGCCTGGCGCGCCTCATCAGAAAGACTCATCGCCGACACGGTACTTTCCTCGAAGCCGAAGGCGACCACAGAGTTCTTTACCTGCTCCCAGATTTTTTCGTAGTTCTTCTTGATGTTGTCGACATATTCCTGGCTGACTGGGCCATTACCGACAGGCACGCTGTATTGCGGTGAGCGCTGGAACACCGTGAGATGCTCGACCAGTGGCGCAATGGCAGTGATCACCTGGGTACCGGTTGAGCCCGTACCAATCACGCCTACACGCTTGCCCTCGAATTGAACTCCCTGAGGCCAGCTACCTGTGTGGTGCCACTCTCCCTGGAAGGTCTCGAGGCCCTTGATTTTTGGAATATTGGTGGCAGAGAGAAGGCCAAGTGCAGTCACGATAAACTTGGCGGTGTACGACTCGCCGGTGTCGGTGCCCATCTCCCAGAGGTTTGTAGCTTCGTTGAAATGCGCTTGCGTGATCCCTGTATTGAATTGGATATCCGGGCGCAGTTCGTGGCGATCCGCCACCGTTTCGAGGTACTTGAGAACTTGCGGTTGGGTGATGTATCGCGTGGTGATTTCCATCTCCTGCAATAGCTCTTTATCCCACGAGTAGCAGTAAACGCAGGTTTCGGTGTCTGAGAGGGCGCCCGGATAGCGGTTCCAGTACCACGTGCCGCCCACACCACCAGCCTTGTCGAAGACGCGGACCTTGAGGCCCTGCTCGTCGCGCAGTTTTTTCAGCATATACAGGCCGCCAAAACCTGCGCCAACGACGATGGCGTCGAAATTTTTTGTTGTTATCACAGC
>NZ_JYLL01000070.1 GCF_001439695.1 Pseudomonas veronii | reverse complement strand
GGCCGATTCTGTTGAAAAAGTCGGATTTTCAGCTCGCCTGAACTCAGACACGACCACCCCTGAAGAACCTACTCACCACATTGAGTGGTTTTTCGGCCCTTCGGTGACCTTTGCTGCTCTGTTATTGGGTTAATTTGAGGTTTTTTGCTTGGTGCAGGCGCACCTATCCCGTGACTGGTGGCCCTTGAGATGAAAATTTGGCCAGCCGTCGCAGGTTCTGCACCGCGGCGGCCAGCGTGAATTCATCCGTCGCGCCACTCATGCCACGTAGCCGCAAGCGATCCAATTTCAGGATGCGCTTGAGGTGGGCAAACAACATTTCGACCTTCTTACGTTCATGGCGAGAGCGCACGTATTCCGGCGTCGTTGCGATGCGTCGAGCGACATCACGAGCGGCTTCATGAACGCTGCGAGCGATCTTGCGAAATGATGTGTTCGGGCAGCACTTGGCTTTCATCGGACACGTAGCGCAGTCGGTCTGCCGGGATCGGAAGATGATGGTGTTGGCTTTGGTGACGTGCGAACGCTCGTTCTTGAAGGCTCGCCATTCGCTGCGTAATACGTTGCCAGCTGGGCAGCGGTATTCCTCAGCCTCTTCATTCCAGTGGAAATCGTTACTCGAAAAGCTGTCGTTCTTGCGCTCGGTTTTGTCCCACACCGGCACATGCGGCTCGATATCTTTCTCTTCCACCATCCAGGCCAACATCGGTGCTGTGCCGTAAGCGGTGTCGCCGATTAAGCGATCCGGTTTGATGTCGAACAACTCTTCGACTCGATCAATCATGGTTTTGGTGCTCTCGACCTCGGCCGTTCGATGAGCCGGTGTCGGTTCTACGTCCATGATCACGCCATGCTCGACATCAATCAGGTAGTTCGTGGAGTAAGCGAAAAACGCTGGGCCGCCCGGGGCGGCAGTCCAACGGGATAAAGGATCAGTCAGCGATAAGCGCTTGGGAAGTGCTTCAGCCAGCGCCTCTTCATCGAGTGCTTCGAGGTACTCGCGGACGGCACGTGTGCTGAGCGATGGGTCGCTCCAGTTAACCTCCTCATCACCAAGTACGCCGCGCTGCCGACTCGCATCTGCCTTGATGATGCTGGCGTCCACGGCAAAGCCTTCCCCCTTGACCAGACCTGCGTCCATGCAGCGACGCAGCACTTCATTAAACAGCCAGCGAAAAAGATCGCTGTCCCGGAAACGGCCGTGTCGATTCTTGGAAAACGTCGAGTGATTAGGTACTTCATCCTCAAGGCTCAACCGGCAGAACCAGCGATACGCCAGGTTCAAATGGGCCTCTTCACACAAGCGCCGTTCGGAGCGAATGCCATAGCAATAGCCCACGACTAGCATGCGGATCATCAGTTCAGGATCAATCGAAGGGCGCCCAATCGGGCTATAGAAATCGGCGAGGTAGTGGCGCAGGTCGCTCAGATTGAGACACCGATCAATGCTACGCAGGAGATGATTTTTTGGGATGTGTTCTTCAAGATTGAACGAATAAAACAGCCGATCCTGCCCACTCGATAACTGTCCCATCATGCTGCGTACTCTCCCGCTGGCCGACGGGCAGATTTTGCCTTAGACCAATCAGGAGAGCTACTTTTGCAAAAGGACAGTTCATCATCTGCTGATGTAAAAGGCAGTTCGCCGAGAGAGGTTTCGTGTGCCTTGATTCCCGAATGTAGATGAAGAAGACTCCATCCATTATCTGAGGTCGAACCAACGACCGTAGTTGTCGAAGTGGGATTACTTTTGGGCATGGGGCCGACGATGCAGGGAAAAACGTTCGAAATAGTGCGAATAGATCAAATCCACGAAATTGTTTCGCCAACCGTAGAATCACTTTTACAGCCGTTAGGGTTCGAAGTTCAGGGCCCGCTGTCCTGGCTTCGTAGCGTCAATGCTCCCATTCGCCAACTCTTTCGCCTTGAGCAGTGCAAAGGCGGCGCGCTAGCGCCGTCATGGGCTCTGTCACTGGACTTCGTTCCCCATCTTTCCGGCAATGAAATCAAATGGCACAGGACGTCAAAATCAGCACGACCTGATCTGACTTTCGATGTGCGAGATCGAGCGTTTGATATCTCATGCAGCTACGGACCTGATGTCATAGCAACCCGCGCACCCAATATCCTCCGGGCTGCAATTCCAAAAGCTGAATCGTTTTGGAACGAGGCTCGTTCGATAGCCGACCTGCCTGATGCTTTCGAGCGGGTCAAGCAGCATTTGTCGACTGGTGGCCTGGGTTTCTACAACTACATACAACATCCTCTTGCATACGCGTTTGTATTGGCCATGAACGGCAAGCCCGACACAGCCGAAGAAGAGTTTCAACGCTATTCACCGCGTCTTTCAGAGGCGGCTCGAAAAAAACTCCGCAAGCTATTCATTGATGCAGGCGGTCACCTTGGCTAAGCGAGTACGACTTTTTCAACAGAATCGGCCGA
>NZ_JYLL01000006.1 GCF_001439695.1 Pseudomonas veronii | reverse complement strand
CTTCCGTAGGAGCGAGCTTGCTCGCGAAAACCGTCAACGATAACGCGAAAAACCAGACCCCCCGCAGCGCTCCCGGGTTTTTCGCGAGCAAGCTCGCTCCTACAAAAGTTACCGCTCAGTGCCCATGCCTAGCGCGGGCACCTAGACCCCACTGTAGGAGCGAGCTTGCTCGCGAAAACCGTCAACGATAACGCAAAAAACCAGCCCCCCCGCGGCGCTCCCGGGTTTTTCGCGAGCAAGCTCGCTCCTACAAAAGTTACCGGTCAGTGCCCATGCCTAGCGCGGGCACCTAGACCCCACTGTAGGAGCGAGCTTGCTCGCGAAAACCGTCAACGATAACGCGAAAAACCAGCCCCCCCGCGGCGCTCCCGGGTTTTTCGCGAGCAAGCTCGCTCCTACAAAAGTTACCGATCAGTGCCCATGCCTAGCGCGGGCACCTAGACCCCACTGTAGGAGCGAGCTTGCTCGCGAAAACCGTCAACGATAACGCGAAAAACCAGCCCCCCCGCGGCGCTCTCGGGTTTTTCGCGAGCAAGCTCGCTCCTACAAGAGTTACCGATCAGTGCCCATGCCTAGCGCGGGCACCTAGACCCCACTGTAGGAGCGAGCTTGCTCGCGAAAACCGTCAACGATAACGCGAAAAACCAGACCCCCCGCGGCGGTCCCGGGTTTTTCGCGAGCAAGCTCGCTCCTACATTCAAATGGCGGTGTGCTAACGATTCCAGGTGGTGGGGCAGTCCTTGCAGCCTTCCATGTTCGCATCCTGGAAATTCGCATAATGCTGCCGCGCGCCCGTGAGGACCGCGCTTTCCAGGTTGCTCTCACCGAACTTGGCCTCTTGCAGATTCGCATCGCTCAGATCCGCCCCTCGCAGGTCGGCCTTGCTCAGCCAGGTCATTTCCAGGTCGGCGGCGCGCAGGTTGGCCTTGTGCATTTTTGCCCCGGACAGCCGCGCGAATTGCAGGTAGGCCGCGCTCAGGTTGGCGTTTTCAAACTGCGCACCCTGGGCGAACAGGCCCCAACCCTGGATCGCCATCAGCGTGGCGCCGGTGAAATCGGCCAGGCGCAGGTTGCTTTGTTGCAGGCTGGCGCGGGTCAGGTTGGCGCCCTGCAACTGGGCTTTTTCCAGGTTGGCCAGGTCGAGGTTGGCGTGGCGCAAGTCCGCATCGCGCAGGTCGGCGCCGGCCAGGTTCATTTTGCTGAGGTCCTGGTTGCTCAGGTTGGCGCCCCTGAGGTTGGCGCCGGGGCATTGGCTGTGTTCGGCGAGGGTGCAGCCGTTGATGACCAGCGGGGTGTCGTCGCCGTCGTCGGCGTGGGCCAGGGGCAGGGCGAGCAGGAGTAACAAGGGCAGATAGTTCATCTTGGAACCTCCAGACGAAGCAACCCCGTAACGTAGCAGCTGTCGAGCGCCAGCTGCTACGACGGGGCTGGGGACGGGTTATTTTTGGGCGGTCTTGTTATCCCAGCTCGGGATCTTGAACACCCAGAACGACCCACCCTGTGCCACCGGCTTGGTCAGCTCGGCCATGTCGCCGCCCCACAACGGCACCGCGCCGCCATAGCCGACGGTGACGCCGATGTACTGCTCGCCATCCTGTTCCCAGGTGATCGGCGGCGAGACGATGCCGCTGCCGGTCTGGAACTTCCACAGCTCCTTGCCGGTTTTCGCGTCGAAGGCCTTGAAGAAACCGTCGCCGGTGCCGGTGAACACCAGGTTGCCCTTGGTCGCCAGTACGCCGGCCCACAGTGGCAGGGCTTCCTTGTGCTCCCACACCACCTTGCCGGTGGTCGGGTTCATCGCCCGCAGGGTGCCGACGTGGTCGTCATACATGCGCTTGATGCGGAAACCCATGCCCAGGTACGCCGAGCCCTTCTTGTAGTTGACCTCTTCGGTCCAGTATTCCTCTTTCCATTGGTTGCCCGGGATGTAGAACAGGCCGGTGTCCTGGCTGTAGGCCATGGGGTTCCAGTTCTTGCCGCCGAGGAACGGTGGCGAGACTTCCACCGGCTTGCCCTTGGTTTCACCGGGCAGCGGTTTGGCCGGACGCTGGCCCGGGTTTTCCACCGGACGACCGGTCTTCAGGTCGATATGGCTGGCCCAGGTGATGTTGTCGACGAACGGGAAGGCGTTCTGCAGCTTGCCGTTATTGCGGTCGACCACGTAGAAGAACCCGTTGCGGTCGGCGTGACCGGTGGCCTTGACCACTTTGCCATCCTTGTCCTTGTAGTCGAACAGCACCAGCTCGTTGTTGCCGGAGAAGTCCCAGGCATCGTTCGGGGTGTGCTGGTAGAACCATTTCACTTCGCCGGTGCTCGGGTCGACACCGACCTGGCCCGAGGTGTAGAGGCTGTCGAAGTCGTGCGGGTTGCCGTCCTTGGACGTGCGCGCCCAGGTGTTCCACGGGCCGGGGTTGCCGGCGCCGACGATGATGGTGTTGGTCTCGGCATCGAAACTCGCGCTCTGCCAAGGTGCGCCGCCGCCGTGGCTCCAGGCTTCGACCTTGCCGGTTTCGGTGGTCGGGTCATCCGGCCACGACGGCGCTTTGACGTCGCCGGTCGGGGTGCTGTCCTTGCCGTTCAGGCGGCCCATGTGGCCTTCGACGAACGGGCGCATCCACACTTCTTCGCCGGTGTCCGGGTCGCGCGCATACAGCTGGCCGACCACGCCGAACTCATCGCCGGAGCTGCCATGGATCAGCAGCACCTTGCCGCTGACCTTGTCTTTGATCAGCACCGGGGCGCCGGTCATGGTGTAACCGGCGGCGTGGTCGCCGAACTTCTTGTTCCACACCACTTTGCCGGTGTTCTTGTCGAGGGCGATCAGGCGCGCGTCGAGGGTGCCGAAGTAGATCTTGTCGCCGAAGATCGCCGCGCCGCGGTTGACCACGTCACAGCACGGGCGGATGTTTTCGGGCAGGCGGTGGTTGTAGGTCCACAGGCGTTTGCCGGTCTTCGCGTCGAGGGCGAACACGCGGGAGTAGGAGCCGGTGACGTAGACCACGCCGTCGCTGACGATGGCCTGGGATTCCTGGCCGCGCTGCTTCTCATCGCCGAACGAGTACGACCAGGCCGGGGTGAGCTTGAACACGTTCTTGTCGTTGACCTGGGCCAGCGGGCTCCAGCGCTGGGCGTTGGTGCCCATGCCGTATTGCAGCACGTCCTTGGTGCTCAGGTGGTCGTTGGCGATGTCTTCCCAGGTGACGTTGCGCGTCGCCTTTGCGGTGGACGGCGCGGCAGGGTCGGCGGCGGCGAAGCTGGCCGCACTCAAGGACAGGCTGCCGACCAGCAGGAAAGCCTGCACGGCAAGGCTCAGCGGCGAACGGGCGGGTAGCGATCTTATTATCATGGTTGCAGTTCCCAGTGGAGGTTTTGGCCTGCACAGGGTGGAGCGCCAGGGCGCTGCGCGGATACGGAAAAAGTCCCGCTGTTGCCGGGAAGACTTCCCGAAGCGCCGCTGTTTTAGGCGTGCCCCACAAGCCCTACTACCAAGGGAGGACAAGCCGGCCACCAAAGCAGCATACGGCCTATGCCCCAGGGTTTCTAAGATGGTTGCCATAACCTCTGCAATGAGGTTTTGCGTGCAATCCTGAGGGCAAAAATAATGACAACAAAACGCAATGCCTTGCTCGTCGCCGGGCTGTTGGCCGGTGTGATCGGTGCAGGCTCGGCCTGGGCCCACGGCAACGTGGTCCCGCAAGCAGTGGAAACCAAGGGCCTGACCTCGATCAAGGACGCCGGCGTGCCGGTCGACGAGGACGGCTGGGCGGCAGTGAACCCTTACCGCACGTCGCCTGAACACGACCGGGCCCTGGAAATCGGTTCGTCCGCCTACAATCAGAACTGCGCCGCCTGCCACGGCCTGGAAGCCAAGTCCGGCGGCATCGCCCCCGACTTGCGCATGCTGGATGTGGGCGAGGCCGGTGATGAGTGGTTTGTGCAGCGCGTGCGTCACGGCGCGGTGCGCGACGGCCGGGTATATATGCCGAAAATGGCCGATTACCTGAGCCAGGAAGCCTTGTGGGCGGTACGCACCTACCTGGACAGCGTTCACGTCGAGGAGTAAGCCATGCGCCTGTTCGCTTATGTGCTCGGCCTGGCCCTGCTGTGTTGCCAGACGGCACAGGCGCAGGTGCGCAGCTATGACCAGATGATCGCCGCCGGTGAGTTGAAAGTGGCGGTGTACAAGGACTTTGCCCCCTACAGTTTCGAAGACGGTGCCACCCCGCGCGGGGTCGACGTGGAGCTGGCCGAGGCCCTGGCCAAGGCGCTGGGGGTGCAGCTCAAATTGATCTGGGCGCCGGCCGGGGAAAAACTCGACGACGACCTGCGCGACTACATCTGGCGCGGCAGCCAGTTGCATAACCAGCAACTGGCCGACCTGATGATGCGCGCACCCTACGACCACGACTACGCGCAAAGGCGTAACGATCAGGGCGAACTGGAAAACGGCCATGTGGTGATGTTCGGGCCGTACCAGAACGAACAATGGCAGGTGGCCTACGACCGCCGCCGCCTGGACAAGGTCGCCAGCGTGGCGGTGTTCGAGGAGCACCCGATCGGCGTCGAAGTCGACAGCGTGCCGTCGTTCTACCTGACCTCGGTGTTCAACGGCATGCTCGCCCGCCAGACCCATCACTACCCCGGTGTACCCCAGGCGTTCGCGGCGATGAAGGCCGGTGAAGTCGACGCGGTGATGGCGATGCGCGGCGAGATCGACTGGCAGGTGCATCAAGCACGCGATCCGCAACTGGCCCTGGCGCAAAACGCTTACCCGAGCATGGGCCGGCAGCGCTGGGAGATCGGCATGGCGGTACACGAAAGCAATCGTCAGTTGGCCTATGCGGTGGAAGAGGCGCTGGAAGGCCTGATCCGCGACGGTTCGCTGCAAACCATCTACAGCCATTACGGCCTGCAGTACGAAGTGCCCGAAATGTACCAATAGGAGCAGGCGATGAACTGGCGACTGAACTGCATGTTGGCCTGCTGGTTACCGTTGGCGGCCCACGCCGCGGCCGTCGAACCGGGCACGGACCCGGTGCCGTCGGTGATGTGGGCGTTCTACCACAAGCAGTTGTTGGCCGATGCGCCGTTCGTGTTCGATGAGCGGGTCAAGCTGCTGGCGCCGCCGTTCGCCGAAGATGCGCGCCAGGTGCCCCTGGAAATCGACGCGCGGGCGTTCAAGGGGCACGTGGTGAAGATCCTCGCCTGGGCCGAACTCAACCCGTTGCCCAGGATTGTCGATTTTCAGCCCAAGGCCGGGGTGTTGCCCTGGCTGTCGATCCGTATCCGCATCGAACAGGCCACGCCCCTGCGTGCGGCGGTGCTCACCGATGACGGGCTGTGGCACGTCGGCTCGACCCTGATCGACGCGGCCGGCGGCGGTTGCACCGCGCCCAGCGTGGTCCGCACCCAGCCGGGTTGGGAAGAGCATATCGGCGAAGTCCTCGGCGGGCGTTACCCGCGCGGCGAATTCAGCCGGGTACGCGTGCAGGTGGCGCACCCGATGGATAACGGCATGGTCAGCGGCATCCCCGAGTTCTATCTCAACCACGCGCAACTGCGTGGCCAGGACGGCCAGGTGCTGGCCGAGCTGGTGCTGTTCCCGGCGGTCAGCGAAAACCCCAACCTGGCCTTTGACATCGACGCACCCGGGCCGACGCGCCTGGTGCTGCGCGACAACAGCGGCAATGAATTCGACGCAGCCATTCCCTGACCAGAAGGAGCGCGGCATGCGCTGGATTCTATTGTTGTGCCTGAGCTTGAGCCTGCCCGCCGTGGCCGACCTCGACTACGCCCTCAAGCCACGACTGATCGCCGACGACACCTGGCTGCTGGAAGGCAGCACCGACAATTTCGCCAAGGACAACGGCGGCAATATCGTCAATACCGCGTTCATCGTCACCGAGGCCGGCGTGGTGGTGATCGACACCGGGCCGTCGCGGCGCTACGGCGAAGCCCTGCGCCGGGCGATCGCCAGCGTCACCGACAAACCGGTGATCCAGGTGCTGCTGACCCACCACCACCCCGACCATGCGCTGGGCAACCAGGCCTTCAAGGACGTGCCCATCGGCGCCCTGGCCGGCACCACGCGCCTGCTGCATGAGCAGGGCGACGGCATGGCGGAGAACCTCTACCGCATGGTCGGCGACTGGATGCGCGGCACCGAAGTGCAATTGCCCACGCAAGTGCTCGAACCCGGTGTGCTCAGCTTTGGCCGCCACGACCTGCGCCTGCTTGCGCTGACCGGCCACACCGACGCCGACCTGGCCATCCTCGACCAGACTACCGGCGTGCTGTTTGCCGGCGACCTGGTGTTCTACCAACGCGCCCTCACCACCCCCAACAGCCCCGGGCTGGCGGCGTGGCTGGCGGACATCGACACCCTGCAGGCCTTGCCCTGGACCCTGGTCGTGCCCGGCCATGGCCCGGTGGCCAACGATGCACAGCCGTTCGCGCAGATGCGCGACTACCTGACCTGGCTCGACCAACTGCTGCGCGACGGCGCCGCCCACGGCAGCGACATGGCCGAGATGATCCGCAGCCCCATCCCCGAGCGCTTCGCCGCGATCAACCTGAGCCGCTATGAACTGATCCGTAGCGTCAGCCACCTGTACCCGCGTTACGAGCGCGAGCAGATGCAGCGCGTGGATTCGGCGCGCTGACGGACCGGACCCGCTACTAAGGAACTAGCAATCTCGATACTGCGGTCAATTGTGACAACCGCCCCTGCGCCCAAGAATCTGTACCAGACCGGGAAAATTTCCCGGGTATAACAAAAAACCGCAGAGGTAGCCGTCATGACCCAACCCGCACGCCGCCAACCCTTCGCCTTGAGTGTGTTGCTCGGTGCCATTCTGTTATCCGGCCAGGCCATGGCGGCCGTGACCGATCAGGAGATTCTCCAGGACCCGAAAAACCCCGGGCAGATCGTCACCAACGGTCTGGGCGTCCAAGGCCAGCGCTATAGCCCGCTCGATACCCTGAATGTGGACAACGTCAAGGACCTGCGCCCGGTCTGGGCGTTCTCCTTTGGCGGCGAGAAACAGCGCGGCCAGCAGGCGCAGCCGATGATCAAGGACGGGGTGATGTACCTCACCGGGTCCTACTCGCGGGTGTTCGCGGTGGACGCACGCACCGGCAAGAAGCTCTGGCAGTACGATGCGCGTCTGCCCGATGACATCCGCCCGTGCTGTGACGTGATCAACCGCGGCGTGGCGCTGTACGGCGACCTGGTGTTCTTCGGCACCCTCGACGCCAAGCTGGTGGCCCTGAACAAAGACACCGGCAAAGTGGTGTGGAGCAAGAAAGTCGCCGACCACAAGGAAGGCTACTCGATCAGCGCCGCGCCCCTGGTGATCAACGGCAAGCTGATTACCGGCGTGGCCGGCGGCGAATTCGGCGTGGTGGGCAAGATCGAAGCCTACGACCCGAAAAACGGTGACCTGCTGTGGACCCGTCCGACTGTCGAAGGTCATATGGGCTACGTCTACAAGGACGGCAAGGCCGTGGAAAACGGCATTTCCGGCGGCGAGGCGGGCAAGACCTGGCCTGGCGACTTGTGGAAAACCGGCGGCGCGGCACCGTGGCTGGGCGGCTACTACGACCCGGAAACCAACTTGCTGCTGTTCGGCACCGGCAACCCGGCGCCGTGGAACTCGCACCTGCGCCCTGGCGACAACCTCTACTCGTCCTCGCGCCTGGCGCTGAACCCGGATGACGGCACCATCAAGTGGCACTTCCAGACCACGCCCCATGACGGCTGGGACTACGACGGCGTGAACGAGCTGGTCTCTTTCAACTACACCGAAGGCGGCAAAGAGATCAAAGCGGCGGCCACCGCCGACCGTAACGGTTTCTTCTACGTGCTCGACCGCACCAACGGCAAGTTCATCCGCGGCTTCCCGTTCGTCGACAAGATCACCTGGGCCACCGGCCTGGATAAAGACGGTCGGCCGATCTACAACGAAGCTAGCCGCCCAGGCGCGCCAGGCAGCGAAGCCAAGGGTACCTCGGTGTTCGTCGCCCCGGCGTTCCTCGGCGCGAAGAACTGGATGCCGATGGCCTATAACCGCGACACCGGGTTGTTCTACGTGCCGTCCAACGAATGGGGCATGGACATGTGGAACGAAGGCATCACCTACAAAAAAGGTGCGGCGTTCCTCGGTGCGGGCTTCACCATCAAGCCGTTGAACGAAGACTACATCGGCGTGCTGCGCGCTATTGACCCGAAAACCGGCAAGGAAGTCTGGCGCCACAAGAACTTCGCGCCGCTGTGGGGCGGGGTCCTGACCACCAAGGGCAACCTGGTGTTCACCGGTACGCCGGAAGGCTTCCTGCAGGCCTTCAACGCCAAGACCGGCGAGAAGGTCTGGGAATTCCAGACCGGCTCCGGCGTGCTCGGCTCGCCTGTGACCTGGGAAATGGACGGCGAACAGTACGTCTCGGTGCTCTCCGGCTGGGGCGGCGCGGTGCCGTTGTGGGGCGGTGAAGTGGCCAAACGCATCAAGGACTTCAACCAGGGCGGCATGCTCTGGACCTTCAAATTGCCTAAAGAACTGGTCGCCAAACACTGAATCTACGACCAAATGACAAGAGCCCTCCTGCCAACGGCGCATTCGCCCGGCAGCGGGGGCTCTTTACTATCGGGTCATCGCCTGTTGACCGACAGGCCCGGACCCAGACAGAGGCTTTAACATGATCTACGCACAACCTGGCACCCCTGGCGCCATCGTCAGCTTCAAGTCACGCTACGGCAACTTCATCGGCGGCGAATTCGTCGCGCCGATCAGCGGTGAATACTTCACCAACACCTCGCCGGTGACCGGTGAAGTGATCGCCGAATTCCCGCGTTCCAACGCCGCCGACATCGACAAGGCCCTCGACGCGGCCCACGCCGCCGCCGACGCCTGGGGCAAGACCTCGGCCCAGGATCGCGCCCTGGTGCTGCTGAAAATCGCCGACCGCATCGAACAGAACCTCGAAGTGCTGGCCGTCACCGAAAGCTGGGACAACGGCAAAGCCGTGCGTGAAACCCTCAACGCCGACGTGCCGCTGGCCGCCGACCACTTCCGTTACTTCGCCGGCTGCATCCGCGCCCAGGAAGGCGGCGCCGCCGAGATCAACGAACACACCGCCGCCTACCACTTCCACGAGCCGCTGGGTGTGGTCGGGCAGATCATTCCGTGGAACTTCCCACTGCTGATGGCCGCCTGGAAACTCGCCCCGGCCCTGGCCGCCGGTAACTGCATCGTGCTCAAGCCGGCCGAGCAGACGCCGCTGTCGATCATGGTGTTTGCCGAGCTGATCAACGACCTGCTGCCCGCGGGCGTGCTGAACATCGTCCAGGGCTTTGGCCGTGAAGCCGGCGAAGCGCTGGCCACCAGCAAGCGCATCGCCAAAATCGCCTTTACCGGCTCTACCCCAATCGGCGCGCACATCATGCATTGCGCGGCCGAGAACATCATTCCGTCGACCGTGGAGCTGGGCGGCAAGTCGCCGAACATCTTCTTCGAAGACATCATGAATGCAGAGCCGCAGTTCATCGAGAAAGCCGCCGAAGGCCTGGTGCTGGCGTTCTTCAACCAGGGCGAAGTGTGTACCTGCCCGTCGCGGGCGCTGGTGCAGGAGTCGATCTACGACGACTTCATGAAAGTGGTGATGAAAAAGATCGTCAAGATCAAGCGCGGCAACCCGCTGGACACCGAAACCATGGTCGGCGCCCAGGCGTCCGAGCAGCAATACGACAAGATCCTGTCCTACCTCAAAATCGCCCAGGAAGAGGGCGCCGAACTGCTCACCGGCGGCGCGGCCGAGCGTTTGGAGGGTGACCTGTCCAGCGGTTACTACATCCAGCCGACCCTGCTCAAGGGCCATAACAAAATGCGCGTGTTCCAGGAGGAAATCTTCGGCCCGGTGGTGGGTATCACCACCTTCAAGGACGAAGCCGAAGCCCTGGCCATTGCCAACGACAGCGAGTTCGGCCTGGGTGCCGGCCTGTGGACCCGCGACATTAACCGCGCCTACCGCATGGGCCGGGCGATCAAGGCCGGCCGCGTGTGGACCAACTGCTACCACCTGTACCCGGCGCACGCCGCGTTTGGCGGCTACAAAAAGTCCGGCGTGGGGCGTGAGAACCACAAGATGATGCTCGATCACTACCAACAGACCAAGAACCTGCTGGTGAGCTACGACATCAACCCCCTGGGCTTCTTCTAACCCCGACTTGAAATGCAACCCAATGTGGGAGGGGGCTTGCCCCCGATAGCGGTGGCTCAGTCAGGTATGTATTGGCTGACACACTGCCATCGGGGGCAAGCCCCCTCCCACATTTTGATCGGCGTACACCCTTTCCTGCACAGCAAGAGGGCTTTGCCTGTTGGACCACTACCTGCCGACCAACCCCCTGGGCCTCTTCTAACCCCGACTTGAAATGCAACCCAATGTGGGAGGGGGCTTGCCCCCGATAGCGGTGGATCAGTCATGCATGTCTTGGCTGACAAGCCGCCATCGGGGGCAAGCCCCCTCCCACATGTTGATCGGCGTACACCCGTTCCGGCACAGCAAGAGGGCTTTGCCTGTTGGATCACTACCTGCCGACCAATCCCCTGGGCCTCTCCTAACCCCGACTTGAAATGCAATCAACTGTGGGAGGGGGCAAGCCCCCTCCCACATGTTGATCGGCGTACACCCGTTTCGGCACAACAAGAGGGCTTTGCCTGTTGGATCACTACCCGTAGACCAACCCCCTGGACCTCTTCTAACCCCGACTTGAAATGCAACCAACTGTGGGAGGGGGCTTGCCCCCGATAGCGGTGGATCAGTCATGCATGTATTGGCTGACCCACTGCCATCGGGAGCAATCCCCCTCCCACATTTTTGATCGGTGTACATCTGCTACCAAGGCATGCTTCAGGCTCGTTCGAAAGTAGCATTCGCACCCCCATCCCCCCATGCATTAATGCCATTACCGGAATCTTCCGGCACAACAAGAGGATCGCCCCATGTGGACTAAACCCGCGTTTACCGACCTGCGTATCGGCTTTGAAGTGACCATGTACTTCGCCAGCCGCTGATTCACCCCCGGCCAGCCTCGCGCTGGCCGGGGTCGTTTGGGGAATGACTCTTTGGTCTGATTGCATTCGCGCGCGGATGGGTTAGTGTGGAGCGCATCTCTCAAAAATAATAAAAACAGGCTTTCCAATGAGCCCAAATCTCAGCCTTCTGCGTAAGTTCGTTTCGCCTGAAATCATCTTTGGTGCCGGCTGCCGGCACAACGTCGGTAATTACGCCAAGACCTTTGGTGCGCGCAAAGTGCTGGTGGTCAGCGACCCCGGTGTGATCGCCGCCGGCTGGGTCGCCGACGTGGAAGCCAGCCTGCAGGCCATCGGCATCGATTACTGCCTGTACAGCGGCGTCTCACCCAACCCCCGCGTCGAAGAAGTCATGCTCGGTGCCGAGGTGTACCGCGACAACCATTGCGACGTGATCGTGGCCATCGGCGGCGGCAGCCCGATGGACTGCGGCAAGGCCATCGGCATCGTGGTCGCCCATGGGCGCAACATCCTCGAATTCGAAGGCGTGGACACCATTCGCGTGCCCAGCCCCCCGCTGATCCTGATCCCCACCACCGCCGGCACTTCGGCGGATGTCTCGCAGTTCGTGATCATTTCCAACCAGCAGGAGCGCATGAAGTTCTCCATTGTCAGCAAGGCGGTGGTGCCGGACGTGTCGCTGATCGACCCGGAAACCACGGCGAGCATGGACCCGTTCCTGTCCGCCTGCACCGGCATCGATGCGCTGGTGCATGCGATCGAGGCGTTCGTCTCCACCGGCCACGGCCCGCTGACCGACCCCCACGCGCTGGAAGCCATGCGCCTGATCAACGGCAACCTGGTGCAGATGATCGCCAACCCGGCGGACATCGCCCTGCGCGAGAAGATCATGCTCGGCAGCATGCAGGCGGGGCTGGCGTTCTCCAATGCGATCCTCGGCGCGGTGCATGCCATGTCCCACAGCCTCGGCGGCTTCCTCGACCTGCCTCACGGCCTGTGCAACGCGGTGCTGGTGGAGCATGTGGTGGCGTTCAACTACAACTCGGCGCCGGAGCGCTTCAAGGTGATTGCCGAGACGTTCGGCATCGACTGCCGCGGCCTGACTCATCCGCAGATCCGCGGGCGGCTGGTCGAGCATCTGATCGCGCTGAAGCGTGCCATCGGCTTCCACGAAACCCTCGGCCTGCACGGCGTGCGGGTGGCGGACATTCCGTTCCTGTCCCAGCACGCCATGCACGACCCGTGCATCCTCACCAACCCCCGCGAATCGAGCCAGCGTGACGTCGAGGTCGTCTATGGCGAAGCTCTCTGACGACCAGCAGCGCGCCCTGGCCGGGCTGCTGGGGCTGGGCGACCAGTCGGCGCGCAAGAGCCACTACCCGGAACTCACGGCCCGCCTCGATGAGCTGGAGGCCGAGCGCAACCGCTACATCCGCCTCAACGATGAGCTGGAGCAGCGGGTGGCGGCGCGCACTGATGAACTGCTCGAAGCCAACCGCAACCTGCAACAGCAGGTCGCCCAGCGCGAACAGGTCGAACAGGAGCTGCGCGACGCCCGCGACGCCGCCGAGGCCGCCAACCGCAGCAAGGACAAGTACCTCGCCGCCGCCAGCCATGACCTGTTGCAGCCGCTCAACGCCGCACGGCTGTTGATCGCCACCCTGCGCGAACGGTCGTTGCCGAGCGTCGAACAGGTGCTGGTGGAGCGCACGCACCAGGCCCTGGAAGGTGCCGAGGATTTACTCACCGACTTGCTCGATATCTCGCGGCTCGACCAGGCAGCGGTCAAGCCGGACGTGGCGCTGTATCGCCTGGATGAGTTGTTTGCGCCGCTGGTCTCCGAATTCCAGTCCGTCGCCCTGGCCGCCGGACTGAATCTGCGCGCACACACCGGCCATTACGCGATCCGGACCGACCTGCGCCTGGTGACGCGGATTTTGCGTAATTTCCTCAGCAACGCCTGCCGCTACACCGACGACGGCTGCATCCTGCTCGGCGCCCGTCGCCGCGGCGATCACCTGCGCCTGGAAGTGTGGGACACCGGGCGCGGCATCCCGGCCGACCGGCTCGACGCGATCTTCCTCGAATTCAACCAACTGGACGTCGGCCGCGCCTCGGACCGCAAGGGCGTGGGCCTGGGGCTGGCGATTGTCGAGCGGATCGCTGAGATCCTCGGTTACCCGGTGGCGGTGCGCTCGTGGCCGGGACGCGGGTCGATGTTCAGCCTCGAAGTGCCGATCAGCGAAGAAATGCCGTTGGCCATCAGCCAACTGCCCACGCAACCGACCACCGGCAACCCGCTGCCGGGGCGGCGTTTGCTGGTGCTGGACAACGAAGTCAGCATCCTCGAAAGCATGAGCGCGCTGCTCGGGCAGTGGGGCTGCGAGGTGGTCACGGCCACCGACCAGGCCGGCGCGTTGCTGGCATTGCAGGGCAGGGCGCCGGAACTGATCCTGGCGGACTATCACCTGGACCACGGCGTGGTGGGCTGTGAGGTGGTCAAGTACCTGCGCGAGCATTTTGCCCAGACGATTCCCGCGGTGATCATCAGCGCCGACCGCACCGACCAGTGCCGGCGCATCCTGCGGCGGCTGGACGCACCGTTGTTGAACAAACCGGTCAAGCCCGGGAAGTTGCGGGCGGTGTTGAGTCAGTTATTGGCCTAGAGGTTTGATACCTGTCAACACCGCGTGCGGCATTTTGCGCCATGCTCCCAGCCTGATTTGACGCCGACGGAGACTCCCCCATGAGCGCCCCCGCAACAACCGCTGCATCATTCAAGTTGCCCTTGGGCCTGGTCGTCGCTGTACTGGTGATGGTCGGGGTGCTGCTGTTACCGCTGCCCGCGGATTTGCCGGTGGCCGGGCATCGCATGCTGGCGATCCTCGCGTTTGCGGTGGTGGTGTGGATCAGCGAGGCGGTGTCCTATGAGGCCAGCGCGATCATGATCACCTCGCTCATGGCGTTCTTGCTCGGCACCGCGCCGTCGCTGCAAGACCCCGCGCACCTGATCGGCTCCAGCCCGGCCATCGGCATGGCGCTGACCGGCTTCTCCAACCCGGCGCTGGCCCTGGTGGCGGGGGCGTTGTTCATCGCCGCCGCCATGACCCACACCGGCCTGGATCGGCGCATCGCCTTGGTCACGCTGACCCGGGTCGGCACCAGCACCCGCGGCATTCTGCTGGGGGCGATCGCGGTGACTATTCTCCTGAGCCTCGTCGTACCCAGCGCCACCGCGCGCAGTGCCTGCGTGGTGCCGATCATGATGGGCGTGGTGGCGGCGTTTGGCGTCGATAAACGCTCCAACATCGCCGCCGGCCTGATGATCGTGGTGGCCCAGGGCACCAGCATCTGGAACGTCGGCATCCAGACTGCCGCCGCGCAGAACCTGCTGACCGTCGGGTTCATGGACAAGATGCTCGGCCAGCGCGTGTCGTGGATCGACTGGCTGATTGCCGGCGCACCATGGGCGCTGATCATGTCGGCGGTGTTGCTGTTCCTGGTGATCAAACTGCTGCCGCCGGAAAGCGACAGCATCCCCGGCGGCAAAGAAGCCGTGGCCCAGTCGCTGGTGGACATCGGCCCGATGACCGGCCCGCAAAAACGCCTGCTCGCCGTGTCGGTGCTGTTGCTGTTGGCGTGGGCTACCGAAGGGCGCCTGCACAATTTCGACACCACCTCGACCACCTATGCCGGGCTGGTGTTCCTGCTGTTGCCGGGGATCGGCGTGATGACCTGGAAGGATGTGCAGTCGCGGATTCCGTGGGGCACGGTGATTGTGTTTGGCGTCGGCATCAGCCTCGGCACGGCGTTGCTGACCACCCAGGCCGGGCAGTGGCTGGGTTCGCAAGTGGTGGCGCACACCGGGCTGGACCAGGTCGGGCCGTTGGGTGTGTTTGCCATCCTCGGGGCGTTTTTGATCGTGATCCACTTGGGGTTCGCCAGTGCGACGGCGTTGACCTCGGCGTTGTTGCCGATCCTGATTGCGGTGTTGCAGACCCTGCCGGGGGAGTTCAACCGGTTGGGGATGACCATGCTGTTGGGGTTTGTGGTGAGCTACGGGTTTATCCTGCCGATCAATGCGCCGCAGAACATGGTGTGCCTGGGGACCGGGACGTTTACGGCGCGGCAGTTTGCCAAGGTGGGGGTGTTGGTGACGCTGATGGGTTACTTGTTGATGTTGGTGTTTGCGGCGACGTACTGGAGCTGGCTTGGCTGGATCTGATAGGGCGTGTCATGGGGTCGCCAATACAAAGGAGATCCAATGTGGGAGGGGGCTTGCCCCCGATGGCGGTCTCTGGGCTGACCAGCTTTTTGGGTTGGGTTGAGTACATATCCATTGTTGCGGTCATGGCTGCTATGGGTTCCGCCCTTACGGCGGGTCACTTTGGAAAAGCCCCAAAGTAACCAACGCCAAAGCGAGGCGGCCTTATAGCCGACCTGATCCTGGAAGCCGAACCGGGTTAAAAATGTGGGAGGGGGCTTGCCCCCGATAGCGGTGGGTCAGTCATGCATGTAGTGGCTGACACACTGCCATCGGGGGCAAGCCCCCTCCCACAGTTGGAATGTATTTCAGGGTGAAATTGAGTTGGGTCGACTGGTTGTGCTCCAGCAGTTTCAGGCCCGGCCTGCCCGGTAAGTGATGGGCATTCACCGGATGGCTCACCGGCTCGATGCAGAAGAACCCCAGCCCCGGCGGGCAGTACAGCAAGAAGTAATCGGCGCCGGTGGCCTGGCATTCCAGGGCATAACCCAGCTCCGGCTGTTCGATCCGGCAATGCCCGTCCCACTGGCAAAACCCGTTGTCGACCAACGCTTGGGGCAATCCCTTGAGCTGTTGGAAATCCCAATCGGCGTGTACAGGTGCCAGCGCCGTCGGCAGCTTGGACGCATCACTCATCCATACCTGCCCAGCCTTGGCCTGCAACCGCGTACCCGCCCGGCGCGGGAAGTAAGGATGCAAGCCCAAACCGTGCCACGCGGCGGCTTCGGCCAGATGCGTCACGCTCAGCCCGATACTCAACACGCCGTTGCTCAACCCAAACCGCTGCTCGGCGCGATAGGCGAACGGCGTGGCGCATTCCAGCGCAAGCAGCACTTCATCCGCCGACTGGCTGACCACGCGCCACGCCTGTTGCCAGGCCGAACCGTGAATCGGCAGCGGATCGGTCGCGCTGTTGGGCGTGAGTGCCAGCCAGCCGGCGGGCGTGTCGAAACCGCCGTTGGCAATGCGATTGGACCACGGCGCGAGGGGATAGCAGGCCAGTTTGCCGGGCAGGCCGCTGTCCAGCGCCGCTTGATCGCTAGGCCGCAGCAGGGGCTGGCCGCTGGCGCGCACGCGCCAGTTGACGATGCTGCCGCCCACGGCCGGGGCGAGGGTGAGGTGGGTCAGGTGATCTTCCAGTTCAATCAGCATCACAGCACCAGCCCTGGCAGCCACAGCGATAACGCCGGAATGTAAGTCACCGCGATCAGCACCAAAAACAGCACGCCATAGAACGGCAGCAGCGCCTTCACGGTGTTCTCGATGCTCACCTTGCCCACCGCCGCTCCCACGAACAGCACCGCGCCGACCGGTGGAGTGATCAGGCCGATGCCGAGGTTGACCAGCATGATCATGCCGAAGTGAACCGGGTCGACGCCGATGCCGAGCACCACCGGCAGCAGGATCGGCGTGAGGATCAAAATCAGCGGCGCCATGTCCATCACCGTGCCGAGCAACAGCAGCATGACGTTGATGCACATCAGGATCACGTAGCGGTTGTCCGACAGGGTCAGAAACAGCGTGGTGATCTTCGCCGGGATCTGCATCAGGGTCATGATGTAGCCGAAGCTGGCCGCGAAGGCGATCAGGATCATCACGATGGAAATGGTGCGTACCGTGCGGTGCATCAGCTTGGGCAGCTCGTTCCATTTGTAGTCGCGGTAGATGAACATGGTCACGAAGAATGCCCACAGCACCGCGATCGCGGCGGACTCGGTGGCGGTGAAGATGCCCGACAGGATGCCGCCGAGGATGATCACCATGGCCATCAGGCCCCACAGTGCGTCGGCGCAGATTTTCAGCGCTTGCTTGAGCGGGATGACTTCGCCCTTGGGGTAGTCGCGCTTCTTCGCGAAGATCAGGCACAGCACCATCAGGCACGCGCTCATCAGCAGGCCCGGGACCACGCCGGCCATGAACAGCGAGGCGATCGACACCGTGCCGCCCGCCGCCAGGGAGTAGAGCACCGAGTTGTGGCTGGGCGGGGTCAACAGTGCTTGCACCGAGCCGCTGATGGTCACCGCCGTGGCGAACTCCCGGGGGTAGCCACGGCGCTCCATTTCCGGGATCAGCACCGAGCCGACCGAGGCGGTGTCGGCCACCGAGGAGCCGGAGATCGCACCGAAAAACGTCGAGGCCATGATGTTCACCAGGGACAAGCCGCCGCGCACAAAACCCACCAGCACCCCGGCGAACGCCACCAGCCGCCGCGACATGCCGCCCTCGGCCATGATCGCGCCGGCCAGCACGAAGAACGGAATCGCCATCAGCGAAAACTTGTTCACCCCGCCAGCGATCTGAATCATCAGGGCCTGGTACGGAATGTCGATCCACCACGCGCCGATCAACGCCGACAGGCCCAGGGCATAGGCCACTGGCATGCCGATCAGGATCAAGCCGACAAAGCTGCCCAACAGAATCAATGCGTCCATATCAGGCAGCCCCTTCGCTTTCTTCAACCAGATCGAAGCGCACGACCCGTCGGTTGCTCTGGTCACCGAGCACGAGTTTTTCCACCACGAAGACCAGGGTCAGCAACCCGCCGATCGGGATCGGCATGTAGGTGATGCCCACGCGCAGGGTGGGGATGGCGCTCATGAACTGGTTCCAGGTGGACAGGCACAGCTTGCTGCCCCAAATGGTCATGAACAGGCAGATGGTGCCCATCAGCAGTTGCGAGAGGATGCCGACAACCTGGCGTTGGCGCGCAGGCAGGCGGTCGGTGATCATCGCCACCGACATATGCGCCCCGGCGCGGTAGCTGGCGGCGGCGCCGATAAAGGTGAACACCAGCATCAGCAGGATGGCGGTGGGCTCCGGCCAGCTGGAGCCGGTGCCGAGGATGTAGCGGGCGAAGATGCCCCAGGGGATGATCAGCGCTACCCCGAGGACCGAGAGGCCGGCGACCCAGATACAGGTCATGTAGAGGCGGTCGTTGATGCGCAGCACTAGATTCTTCATGGCGTTCACCGTGACCGGGCGCGTCGATGCCGACCGCGCCGGGCCTTATGCGAGAGGCAGGGCGGGTTATTGAACGGCGTCGATGCGCGCGATGATATCGGCGTAAGGCGCGCCGTACTTGGCGCGAACCGCGGCGGTGGCGTCGTAGAAGGGCTGTTTGTCGACGCGGATGAACTCCACGCCGGCCGCCTTGAGTTTTTCCTCGCTGCTGGCGGATTTTTTATCCCACAGCACACGCTCATCGGCCTGGGCGGCCTTGGCGGCGTTTTTCACCATGAGCTGTTGCGCGGGGGTGAGCTTGTTCCAGGTGATTTTCGACATCACGATCGGCTCGGGCAGGATCAGGTGCTCGGTGAGGGTGTAGTACTTGGCGTTCTGAAAGTGGTTGTGTTCCAGCAGGGTGGGTGGGTTGTTCTCGGCACCGTCGATCACCCCGGTCTGCAAGGCACTGAAGATCTCGCCGGTGTCCATGGCGATACCGTTGGCACCCATGGCGTTGAAGGCATCGATGAACAGCGGGTTGCCCTGCACGCGAATCTTCATGCCCTTGAGGTCTTCGATCTTGCGCACCGGTTTTTTGCTGTAGAGGTTGCGCGTGCCGCCGTCCATCCAGGCCAGGGCGACCAGGCCGAATTCGGAGTTGGTGATCTTGGCGAGGATTTCATCGCCGATCTCGCCGTCGATGACTTTGCGCATATGCGCCTGGTCGCGGAACACGAATGGCAGGTTGAACACGTTCACGTCCGGCACCACCGGGCCGACGATGCCGAGGCTGACCCGGGTCATCTGGATCGCGCCGACCTGGGCTTGTTCGACGACTTCTTTTTCCGAACCCAGGACGCCCCCGGGGAAGTACTTGAAGGTCAGTTCGCCGTTGCTTTCTTGGGTGAGGGCCTTGCCCATGTTCTCTTCGGCCACGACGGTGGGGTAGCCGGCGGGGTGGATGTCGGCGAATTTGATTTCCAGCGCGTGGGCGGCGCTGCTGAGGGTGAAGATTGCGGCGGCGAGCAAGGTGCGTTTGAAGTCCATGAGCGGTCACTCCTGTCTTGTTATTGTTGTATTCAAGGCACAGCGATGCAGCTAGAGGGCGAAGCGGGGTTCGGGCAGTCCTGTCGTGCCGGGGTTGAGGGCGAATACGCCGCCGGACAGCGACTGCTCGCTCTGGTCGTCACGGATCGAGGTGACGAACAGGGTGTCCAGGCGACTGCCGCCAAAGGCGCACATGCTGGGTTTTTTCACCGGCACGCGCAGGGAGCGGTCCAGGCGACCGTCGGGGGTGAAGCGGTGGATCAGGCCGGCGTCGTTGGCGCAGATCCAGTAGCCGCCGTCGACATCCACGGCCGCGCCGTCAGGGCGGCCTTGGTGTGGCTGCATGTCGACAAACACGCGGCGGTTGGACGGTGTGCCGGTGTCGGTGTCGTAGTCGAAAGCCCAGATCTGTTGCACCAGCGGGTGCGAGTCCGAGACATACATCGTGCGGCCATCGGGGCTGAAGGCCAGGCCATTGAGGGTGATAAAACCGTCCAACTGCGCATGCGGCGCGGCGCCCGACGCGTAACGGTAGAGGATGCCTGCGGGCGCATTTGCGCTCATGTCCCGCACCATGCTGCCGGCCCAGAACCGGCCCTGGCGATCGCAGCGCCCATCGTTCAGGCGCATGCCCGCGCGCGGGTGCGCGACCTCGGCCAGGGGCGTGGTGTCGAGGCTGCCGTCGTTGTGCGCGGTGAGCTGGAAAAAGCCGCTTTCCATCCCGGCGACCCAGTTGCCCGCATCGGTGCGGGCAATGCAGGCGAGCATCTGCGGGGCTTTCCACGCGTCGATATGGCCGGTGGCGGCGCTCCAGCGTTGCAGGCCGCCGTTGGGAATATCCACCCAGTACAGGGCGTTTTCTTCGGGCACCCACACCGGGCATTCGCCTACGGCGTTGCGGGCGTCGACAATCAATTCAGCGGTCATGGCAACTCACTCCCTTGGGTTAGTGTGACGTCAGTCACCGAACGGCCCGGCGGCGCAGAACGCACCGCCCTGGTAGACCTTGGCCGGGTCGTCGGCGGCCAGCGGCGGCTGGCGCTCGACCTGGGCGCGGAAAACTTCGGAGCTGTCTTTGGGGGTGAAGCCCAGGTGTGCGGCGTAGCGGTTGTCCCACCAGGTGTCGAGGTTGGCCGACATGCCGTAGACCACGGTGTGGCCGACGTTCGGCGTGTACAGCGCGCGTTCGAGCAGTTGGGTCAGGTCATCGAAGCTCAGCCAGGTGTGCATCATCCGGCGGTTCTGCGGTTCGGGGAACGACGAGCCGATGCGGATGCTCACGGTCTCGATGCCGTAGCGGTCGAAGTAGAAGCTGGCCATGTCTTCGCCGTAGGACTTGGACAGCCCGTAGTAACTGTCCGGGCGACGCGGCGAGTGGGCGTCGAGGTGCTCGCCCTGTTGATAGAAGCCGATCACATGGTTGGAGCTGGCGAAAATCACGCGCTTGACGCCATGGCGGCGGGCGGCTTCGTAGATGTGAAAAATCCCGCAGATATTGGCGCCGAGGACTTCTTCGAACGAGCGCTCCACGGATACGCCACCGAAATGCAGGATGGCGTCGACGCCTTCGACCAGATGGTGTACCGCGTGTTTGTCGGACAGGTCGCAGGGCTGCACTTCTTCATTGGCGCCGGCGGGGGCCATGTCGACGATATCCGACAGGCGCAGCACCTGGGCATACGGCCGCAGGCGTTCGCGTAGCACTTTGCCGAGGCCGCCGGCGGCACCGGTGAGGAGGAGGCGGTTGAAGGGCGCTGGGGTAGTGGTGGTCATCTGGATTCCAGTTTTTGTTGTAGGTTGTCGTATGACTATGCCGAAGTATTGTTAGAGAGTCCCCGCTTGTCAATGTGGGAGGGGGCTTGCCCCCGATGGCTGTGGGTCAGTCACAGAGACATTGCCTGATACACCGTCATCGGGAGCAAGCCCCCTCCCACAATGGATGTGCCCGGGTTTTAGATCTTTAAAGCAACGAAATCGGGTAGCTGACGAAGACCCGGTTCTCATCGAACTCGTTATTGCTGAAGTCCCGGCGCATGGTAGAATTGCGCCAGCGCACGTTGAGGTTCTTCAGAACACCGCTCTGCACCGTGTAGGCCAGTTCCGATTCGCGGCCCCATTCCTTGCCATCGGTGATCGTGCCGGTGTGGACGTTACTGCCGCTGATGTAGCGGTTCATCAGGGTCAGACCCGGAACGCCGAGCGCCGCGAAGTTGAAGTCGTGGCGCAGTTGCCAGGATTTCTCCTTGGCGTTGTCGTAGCTGGCGTTGTAGCTGTCGTTGGCCAGGGTGCCGCCGCTGGTGCCGTTGACCCGCATCCATGCGCTGTCGCCGCTGAGTTTCTGCAGGCCGACGTAGAAGGTGTTAGCGCCGTATTTGGCCGAGAGCAGGGCGAACGCGGTTTTGTTGTCGAGGTCGCCGGCCAGGGCGCTGCCGTCTTCCTTGCCGTTGAAGAAGCCGAGGTTGGCGCCCAGGGTCCAGTCGCCCAGCGGCTGGCTGTGGGTCAGGTTGAGGTACTGCTGTTGGTAGATGTCGGTCAGTTCGGCGTACCACAGGCCGACCTGGGTGCGCTTGTCGTTGAAGGTGTATTCGGCGCCGCCGAAGTTGAAGCGGTCTGAGGTGAAGGCGGCTTTGCCGTTCATGAACATGTCTTCCATGCTCGCATCGTTGCGCGGGCTGTTGCCGCGAAACTGCCCGCCGTAGAGGGTCAGGCCGGCGATTTCATTGGAGGTGACCTGGCCGCCCTGGAAGGTTTGCGGCAGGGAACGGCCATCGTCGGAACGCAAAATCGGCAGCACGGGCATCCATTCGCCGACTTTCAGTTCGGTCTTCGACAGCTTGGTTTTCAGCGCCACGCCCAGGCGCCCGAAGTTGTCGGCGGGGCGACCGTCGTCGTGAACCGGCAGCAACTGGGTGCCGGCGGTACCTTTGCCGCCGTCGAGCTTTTGCGAGTACAGGCCCAGCACATCAATCCCGAAGCCCACGGTGCCCTGGGTGTAGCCGGATTTGGCGTCGAGGATGAAGTTCTGCGTCCACTCTTGGGCCTTGGCCTGGGGGTTGGACGGGTTGGTGAAATTGCGGTTGAAGTAGGCGTTGCGTAAGTTGAGCGTGGCCTTGGCGTCGTCGACAAACCCTTCGGCCTGGGCGATGAGGGGCAGGGTGAAAGCCAGGCTGCCGAGGCCGATAAGGCCGAGACGCGAGGAGGAATTGCGGGCGGATGGACGCACAGTGACGCTCCCTTGGGTTTGTTGTTTTTATTATTTGTCATACGTCGTCGTACAACATTGGGGCGATATTTGCGGGGTTTTTGTGGCTTGTCAATCAGAAGTTATACGATGACTACGCTTCACTGAGCAGAAGTGGTCGTGGGCCAGTGGGGAAGCTGACTATGGATTCAGCCGGCCATCGCCATCGGGGGCAGCGTGCCGAGGAGGGAGACGGCGGCTACCGCTGAAATACCTAGTAACCATTCAGCCGTCACACTGGCCTTCAAGGTCTCCAGTCGTTGTTCGCAGCGCTCGATACGCAAGCGGTTCAGCAGCGCCAGGGCCAACATGCCCAGCACCAGCATCGCCTTGATCAGCAGAATCAGGGCGAAACCGTTGAACAGCGGGGTGGGCCACAGTTGCCCGGTCAATACACGCACGTTGATCAAGCCGGTGACCAGTAAGCCGGCGACCAGGCCATAACCCGCGCCGCTGAAACGCCGCAGAATCGGCTCCAGCCCATGGCGCTGCGGTTGGCGCAGGATCAATACCAACAGCAGCAGACCGCCAAGCCAGGCGCCCACGCACGCCAGGTGGACGACCTGATTGAGGATCAGCAACTGGCCGCTGAGCCCGTTGAGCATGGCGCCGTGACCGACCGGGGCCAGGGTCGCCAGCAGCAGGCCGATCAAGGGCAGGCGCAACGCCGACCAGGGTTTGATCAAGGCGATCAACAGCAGCACGTTGAGCAGCAGATGCCAGAGCCACACTTGGCCGAAAAAGGTCTTGCCCAGCACCAATTGCACAGTGGCCGGTTGCAGTGCGGCGTCCCAACTGCCGGCCATGCTGACCGTGATCAGCAGCAACCAGGCCACGCCGGAGCCGAGCCCGAGCCAGGCCAGTGCTCGGCTGATACGCAGCACTTGCCGGTCCAGCGCCAACTGCGGTGCATTGCCCATCAGCCAGGGCCTGAATACACAGGCCCCGAACATCAACAAGACGACGATGAAATGCAGGAAACGGCACAGCACCAGCAGCGTCGCCATAGGTTATTGGCCGACCTTGAAGCTGTATTCGCCGTTGCTCTTGTGGGTGTCGACCGAGACCGCGTTCCACACCACTTTGTAGGTACCGGCTGCGAGGGGCGCAGCGGGCGTCACCACCAGGGTTTTCTTGTCGGCATCCGGCGTTGCCAGGCCCTTGATTGCGATTTCGGTGCCGTCCTTGCTCAGGGAAACCTTGGAAAAGGTCGCCTCCACGCCTTCGCTGAAGGTCAGGCGCACATCGTTCGGTGCCGCGACGCTGCTGTCTGCCGCAGGCGTCGCGCTCTTGAGGTGAGCATGGGCAAACGCCGCCGAGGCGCCCAGCAGCGAAGCCAGCAGAGCGACGGTGGTCAGGGTTTTCTTGATCAACATTGAGCAATACCAATCAAAGGATAGGACGGGCAGTGTACGAAGTTTCGGCTCCTCCTGTCGCCCCGATCTAGAGCGGGTGGTAGTCTTTCCGTTATGTCTTTGTCGGGGAGCCCTTATGGGCAAGCACAAGATCGGAATTCGTCGGGTCAACGTCGAAAAAATCCTGCTAGCGGCGGAAAAAATCTTCGCCGAGAAGGGCTATGGCAGCACCGCCATGGCCGATATTGCCGCCGAAGTGCAATTGCCGCGTTCCAACCTGCATTACTACTTCACCACCAAGAGCGAGCTGTACAGCGCAGTGCTGTTCGATCTGTTGGAAGTGTGGAAGCAGGATGCCCTGAGTTTCGAAACCTTCGATGACCCGCGAGTGGTGCTCAGCAGCTACATCCGCGCCAAGATGCAACGCTCGCGCACGCGGCCGTATGGGTCGAAAGTCTGGGCCAACGAAATCATCCACGGCGCGCCGACGCTCGGTGAGGCGCTGGATGAAAGCCTGTACGACTGGGCCAAGATGAAGGAAGCGAAGATTCGCCAATGGGTGGAAGACAAACGCATCCTGCCGGTCGAGCCGGCGAGCCTGCTGTATATGATCTGGGCCTCGACCCAGCACTACGCTGACTTTGATCATCAGGTGAAGATTCTGAACGATCACCAGCCGTTGTCGGATATGCAGTTCGAGAGGGCGATTCAGACGGTGACCAGTGTGATTTTGCGCGGGATTGGGTTGGAGCCTTGAGGCTTGAGCCTTGAGGCTTGTGGTGAGGCTGAGGGCCTCATCGGGGGCAAGCCCCCTCCCACATTGACTGCATTTTGTCTGAAAGAATGCGGTCAACTGTGGGAGGGGGCTTGCCCCCGATAGCGCTCTACAGGACTACACCGCTTCCCGGTACGGATTACGCGGGTCCTGGGTCCAGTTCAAGAACGGCTTGCCGGTGTCCACCGGCACCATCTCGATGCAATCGGCCACCGGGCAGGTGATCTGGCACAGGTTGCAGCCCACGCATTCGTCATCGATCACTTCGTACTTATGCGTGCCGTCCGCTTGTTTCAAACTGGCGATGGCCTGGTGCGACGTATCTTCGCAGGCAATGTGGCAACGCCCGCAGCCGATGCAGGCGGCCTGATCGATCTTGGCGATCACCTGGTAGTTGATATCCAGGTACTTCCAGTCCGTAGTATTGCCCACGGCGCGCCCGGAAAAATCCTGCAGACTGGTGTAGCCCTGACTGTCCATCCAGCGCGACAGGCCGTCCTTCATTTCTTCGACGATGCGAAAGCCATGCAGCATCGCCGCCGTACACACCTGCACGGCACCGCAGCCGAGGGCGACGAATTCCGCCGCATCGCGCCAGTTGCCGATGCCGCCAATGCCGCAGATCGGCAGGCCGTGGGTCTGCGGGTCGCGGGCGATTTCGGCGACCATGTTCAGCGCGATCGGCTTGACCGCCGAGCCGCAGTAACCGCCGTGGGTGCTCTGGGTGCCGACCGTCGGCAGGGCGACCATGCGTTCCAGGTCCACGCTGGTGATGGAGTTGATGGTGTTGATCAGCGACACCGCATCCGCACCGCCGCGATACGCCGCACGCGCCGCCACCCGGATGTCGGTGATATTCGGCGTGAGCTTGACGATCACCGGCAGCGAACAGTACGTCTTGCACCAGCGCGTCACCTGTTCCACATACTCCGGCACCTGGCCGACCGCCGCGCCCATGCCGCGCTCCGGCATGCCATGGGGGCAGCCGAAGTTCAGCTCGATGCCGTCGCAGCCGGTGGCTTCCACCAGCGGCAGGATGTTTTTCCAGGACTCTTCGACGCACGGCACCATCAGCGACACGATCAGCGCGCGGTCCGGCCAGTCCTTTTTGACCTGGGTGATTTCGCGCAGGTTGATCTCCAAAGAGCGGTCGGTGATCAGCTCGATGTTGTTGATGCCCAGCACCTCGCGGTTGGCGCCGTAATGCGCCGAGTAACGCGACGACACGTTGACCGCCGCCGGGTCTTCCCCGAGGGTTTTCCAGACCACGCCGCCCCAGCCGGCTTCAAAGGCGCGGACCACGTTGTAGGCTTTGTCGGTGGGCGGCGCGGAGGCCAGCCAGAACGGGTTGGGGGCTTTGATACCGGCGAAGACAATCGAGAGATCGGCCATTACGCAGCCTCCACGTTGAGCATGAGTTGGGCGTGCATGGCTTCTGCCGCCAGCTTGCCGTGTTGCACCGCCTGTACGGTGAGGTCCTGGCCGAGGCTGATGCAGTCGCCGCCGGCATACACGCCGGGGATGCTGGTGCGCAGTTGCTCGTCGACGAAGATGCGTTCGCCGACTCGCTGCAGTTGCTGGGCCAGCGGGTCGTGCAGTGCGGCGTTGTCGAAACCTTGGCCGATGGCCTTGAAGATCGCATCGGCGGCCAGTTCGAAGGTTTCGCCGGTGGGTTGCAGGCGCCCGTTGTCCAGGTGCGTGCGGGCGAAACGCATGCCGCGCACATGGCCTTGCTCGTCCAGCAGCACTTCCTCCGGCTGGGCCCAGGTCAGCAGGCGAACCTGATTGGCCTTGGCGATGTCCTGCTCATGGCTGGTGGCGCCCATGTCCGCCAGGCCCCGGCGGTACACCAGGTTGACGTCGCGGGCGCCGAGGCGGGCCATTTGCACGGCCATGTCGATGGCGGTGTTGCCGGCACCGAGCACGATGCAGCGGTCGGCCAGGGGCAGTTGGCTCAGGTCGTCGGCCTGGCGCAGTTCGCGGATGTAGTCGGTGGCGGCGAGCAGGCCGGGGGCGTCCTCATGGGGCAGGCCGAGTTGCTTGCTGGCGGCCAGGCCGAGGCCGAGGAACACCGCATCGAAGTGCTGGTGCAGTTCGCTCAACGACAGGTTGTCGCCCAGGCGCTGGCCGTGACGGATCTCGATGCCGCCGATCTGCAGCAGGAACTCCAGCTCCTTCTGCGCGAAGTCATCCACCAGTTTGTACTTGGCGATCCCGTATTCATTCAGGCCGCCGGCTTTTTCCCGGGCTTCGAAGATCACCACATCGTGGCCGTGCAACGCGGCGCGATGGGCGCAGGCCAGGCCGGCCGGTCCGGCGCCGACCACGGCGATGCGCTTGCCAGTGGTGGCGGCGCGCTGGAACGGGTGTTCGCTGAAGTGCGCGTTGTCGATGGCGTAGCGTTGCAACAGGCCGATCAGCACCGGCGCGCATTCTTCGCCGTGGTTACGCACGCAGGCTTGCTGGCACAGGATCTCGGTGGGGCAGACCCGGGCGCAGCTGCCGCCGAGGATATTGGCCGAGAGAATCTTCTGCGCGGCGCCTTGCACGTTGTCGGTGTGGAGGTTGCGGATGAACGACGGGATGTCGATTTCGCTGGGGCACGCATTCACGCACGGCGCGTCGTAGCAATACAGGCAGCGCGAGGCTTCCAGTTGCGCCTGGCGAGCGTTGAGGGGCGGTGCCAGGTCGGTGAAATGGCTGGCGAGGGTCGCCCCGTCTTCATGGGGATGGGGGAGGTGGGTCAGGGTCTGGATCACGGTGTGGGCCTCACGGTTTTTTTCGGATTGCCTCTGGCGGGCATTTTTGTTGCCTGGGCTGACCTCATCGGGGGCAAGCCCCCTCCCACAGTGATCGCATTGTGTCTGAAAGCATGCGGTCAATTGTGGGAGGGGGCTTGCCCCCGATAGCGGTCTCAGCGGTTCACAGCAACCGGCTTGGAACGCTCAGCCTGCTTGCTCAACTGCTCGAACACCGACGGATACGCCGGCCGTTCCACATACCGCCCGGCACCGCGTTCGGCGCGCAGGTCGCCGTCGGCCCAGACCAGCTTGCCCTGGCTGATGGTGTGGCTCGGCACGCCGCGCACGGTCTTGCCTTCGAAGATGTTGAAGTCGACGTTCTGGTGGTGGGTCTTGGCGGAAATCGTGCGCGTGCCCTCGGGGTCCCACAGCACCAGGTCGGCATCGGCACCGACGCGGATTGCGCCTTTGCGCGGGTAGAGGTTGAAGATCTTCGCGGTGTTGGTGGAGGTCAGCGCGACGAACGCTTGCATCGACAGGCGCCCGGTGTTGACCCCTTCATCCCACAACAGCGCCATGCGGTCTTCGATACCGGCGGTGCCGTTGGGGATCTTGCTGAAATCGTCACGCCCGGCGGCTTTCTGCTCGGCGCAGAAGCAGCAGTGGTCGGTGGCGGTGGTGTGCAGGTTGCCGGATTGCAGGCCATGCCACAGCGCCTCTTGATGCCCGCGCGGGCGGAACGGCGGGCTCATCACGTAGCCGGCGGCGGTCTGCCAGTCGGGGTGGCGGTAGACGCTGTCGTCCAGCAGCAAGTGCCCGGCGAGCACCTCGCCGTACACCGCCTGGCCTTTGCCGCGCGCATAGGTGATTTCATCCAGCGCCTCTTTGGTCGAGACGTGTACCAGGTACAACGGCGTGCCGATGGTCTCGGCGATACGGATCGCGCGGCTGGCCGCTTCGCCCTCGACCTGGGACGGACGCGACAGCGGGTGCGCTTCCGGCCCGGTGATGCCCTGGGCCATCAGTTTGCGTTGCAGGTGATACACCAACTCGCCGTTTTCCGCATGCACGGTGGGTACCGCGCCCAGCTCCAGGCAGCGTTCGAAGCTGGCCACCAGGGTATCGTCGGCCGCCATGATCGCGTTCTTGTAGGCCATGAAATGCTTGAAGCTGTTGACGCCGTGATGGCTGACCAGCTCGGCCATTTCCTCGCGCACCTGCTCGCTCCACCAGGTGATCGCCACGTGAAAGCCATAGTCGGCCGCCGACTTCTGTGCCCAGCCGCGCCATTGGTGAAAGGCTTCGAGCAAGGATTGCTGCGGGTTGGGAATCACAAAGTCGATGATCGAGGTGGTGCCCCCCGCCAGACCCGCCGCCGTGCCGCTGAAAAAATCCTCACTGGCCACGGTGCCCATGAAGGGCAGTTGCATATGGGTGTGCGGGTCGATGCCGCCGGGCATCAAATATTGGCCGCTGCCATCGAGCACTTCGGTGCCAGCGGGAATATCCAGGCCCGTGCCAATTGCGCGAATCAGACCGTCTGCGCATAAAACATCGGCGCGGTAACTTTCGTCGTGGGTAATGATGGTGGCGCCACGGATCAACAGCGACATGTCGAGTTCCTCACAGGCTTGACCGGCTGGTGCCAGTTCTAAGTGTTGTAGTTGTTTTCAGCACAGGCTTGGTAAAAACCTGTCATCGGTGACAGGAATAGAAACTAGCCGGTGTTTTTAGAATGAGCAAGAAGATTTTTCCTACGCTTAGTTGTGTTTTAACTGATTGAAATATAAGGATAAAAAATAAAAATCACCAAAATGTGGCGACTGATCACCATTTTGACGCACTTGACAGGTTCCAAATATGAACAACATTTCTTATTGCAAATCAGGCGCTTGAGACATGCCACTTGACGGCGGCGGTAAATAAAAATAATTGTGTTGCACCAGATTGAGTCCTGAACGTTCGGACAACTTGCGCGTTATCCAGCCTGCGTCACGCGGCAAGTACCGAAGGACTCATCGGCGTTTGAAATAAAGCTGATAAACATCAGCGAGTTATATATGCGGTGCAGGGTCAGGGCGGGTTGTCGGCACGTTTATTGAGTGCAGTGGCGGCTGGCCGGACCCTTGATGTCATGTTGTTTACGAGGTACTCCGGCCACCTGCACCGACCTTGCAGGTGAGCAACAATAATTCGAAAAAACCGTGGAGCGGCCATGCAACAGAACAGATCGCAAGTTATTGAACGCAACGGCCTGTACGAACTCGACGCCGGCCCCGACGTCCTCGACAGCCCTCGCTACAACCACGACATGGCACCGACCAAGGTGCATGAACGCACGTGGAACAAGTGGCACATCACCGCGCTGTGGGTCGGCATGTCGATCTGCGTGCCCACCTACACGCTGGGCGGGGTGCTTACCGCGTACTTCGGTTTGTCGGTGGGCGAGGCGCTGATGGCGATCCTCCTGGCCAATATCGTGGTGCTGATCCCGCTGACCCTCAACGCCTTCCCCGGTACCAAGTACGGCATTCCGTTCCCGGTGTTGCTGCGTTCGTCGTTCGGCATCCTCGGTTCCAACGTGCCGTGCCTGATCCGAGCGCTGGTGGCGTGCGGCTGGTTCGGCATCCAGACCATGTTCGGCGGGCTGGCGATTCACCTGTTCCTGGGCTCGATTTTCGAGGGGTGGAAGGCCTTGGGCGGCACCGGTGAGGTGATCGGCTTCATGATCTTCTGGACCCTCAACCTGTGGGTGGTGCTGCGCGGCGCCGAGTCGATCAAGCGCCTGGAAACCCTGTCGGCACCGCTGCTGGTGGCGGTGGGCATTGGCCTGCTGGTGTGGGCGATGCCGAACGTATCCCTCAGCGAGTTGATGGCGATCCCGCCCAAACGCCCCGAAGGTGCAAGCCTGACCGGTTACTTCATGGCCGGCCTGACCGCGATGGTGGGGTTCTGGGCCACCTTGTCGCTGAATATTCCCGACTTCAGCCGCTACGCCAAGAGCCAGAAGGACCAGATCCTCGGGCAGATTTTCGGCCTGCCGCTGACCATGTTCCTGTTCGCCGCCCTCGGTGTGATCATGACCGCCGCGTCGGTGAAACTGGTGGGCGTCAGCGTGTCCGACCCGGTGACGCTGATCGGGCATATCCAGAGCCCGGTGTGGGTCGCCGTGGCCATGGCATTGATCATCGTCGCCACCTTGTCCACCAACACGGCGGCGAACATCGTGTCGCCCACCAACGACTTCCAGAACATCGCGCCCAAGCTGATCAACCGCACTTCGGCAGTGATTCTCACCGGCCTGGTGGGGTTGGTGTTGATGGGCCACGAGCTGCTGAAGAAGCTCGGGCTGATCGTTTCCGATGTGAGCCTGGAGACGGTGTATTCCAACTGGTTGCTCGGCTATTCCAGCCTGCTGGGGCCGATCGCCGGGATCATGGTGGTGGACTACTTCATCACGCGCAAACAGCGCCTGGACCTCGCCGGTTTGTACCGTGACGACGTGTACCCGGCGTGGAACTGGAGCGGGTTTGTCGCGTTTGGCGTGCCGGTGGTGCTGACCTTGCTGTCATTGGGCAGCGACGTGTTCAGCTGGTTCTACAGCTATGGCTGGTTTACCGGTTCGGCGTTGGGCGGCGTGTTGTATTACGGGCTGAATGCCAGGCGTGGCCTGACGCCGATGCCGGCCAAATCCCTGCTGTAACGCGATGGAATGCAGTCAAACAGGTGGTCATTCCACCACTGCACGGGTGACTGACCCACTGCAATCGGGAGCAAGCCCCCTCCCACCTTTGAACTGCATTCCATTCATAACATGTAGCCTGAGGAGATCCCCATGAACGCTGCCCTAGACGTTCTGCAATCGACCCATCAGCACATCAACCGCGACCGTTTGTGGCAGTCGTTGATGGAGCTGGCCAAGCTCGGCGCCACCGCCAAGGGCGGCGTGTGCCGCCTGGCCCTCACCGACCTCGACCGCCAGGCCCGCGACCTGTTCGTGCAATGGTGCGAAGAGGCCGGGTGCAGCGTGACCGTCGACGGTATCGGCAACATCTTCGCCCGTCGCCCCGGGCGTAACCCCGACCTTCCGCCAGTGATGACGGGCAGCCATATCGACACCCAGCCCACCGGTGGCAAGTTCGATGGCTGCTTCGGCGTGCTGGCCGGTGTGGAAGTGTTGCGCACCCTCAACGACCTCAAGGTGCAAACCGAGGCGCCGCTGGAAGTGGTGGTGTGGACCAACGAAGAGGGCTCGCGCTTCCCGCCGTGCATGATGGGATCGGGGGTGTTTGCCGAGAAATTCAGCCTGGCCGACACCCTCGCCAAGGTCGATGCGCAGGGTATCAGCGTCGGCGCGGCACTGAATGCGATCGGCTATGCGGGGACGCGGCCGGAGAGTGGGCACAAAGTCGGCGCCTATTTCGAGGCACATATCGAACAGGGGCCGATTCTTGAGGATGAAAAGAAAACCATCGGCGTGGTGCTCGGTGCCCTCGGGCAAAAGTGGTTCGACTTGACCCTGCGCGGCGTTGAAGCCCACGCGGGGCCGACGCCGATGCACCTGCGCAAGGATGCCCTGGTCGGCGCAGCCGCCGTGGTCGCGGCGGTGAATGCGGCGGCATTGGGGCATCAGCCGCATGCGTGTGGCACTGTCGGTTGCTTGCAGGCTTATCCGGGCTCACGCAACGTCATCCCGGGTGAGGTGCGTATGACCCTGGACTTCCGCCACCTGGAACCGGCGCGCTTGGATTCGATGATCGCCCAGGTACGCCAGGTGATCGACGAGACCTGCGCCAAGCATGGGTTGAGTTTTGAAATGACACCCACCGCCGACTTCCCGCCGCTGTATTTCGACAAGGGTTGCGTCGACGCAGTGCGCGATGCGGCGAATGGGTTGGGGTTGTCGAACATGGACATCGTCAGCGGGGCAGGGCACGACGCGATCTTCGTCGCCGAACTCGGCCCGGCGGGGATGATCTTCGTGCCATGCGAAGGCGGCATCAGCCACAACGAAATCGAAAACGCCGCGCCGGATGACCTGGCGGCGGGGTGTGCGGTGTTGTTGCGGGCGATGGTGGCCGCCTCGGCCGCCATTGCCAGCGGCAAACGCGCGGCCTGAAACGCGGTAAAACCTGTGGGAGGGGGCTTGCTCGCGATGGCGGTGGGTCAGTTACAGATGAGCTGGCTGAACCACTGCTATCGGGAGCAAGCTCCCTCCCACATGGGTTTTGCGGTGTTCATACATTGTGTGTCTGGCGCGGGATCAGTGTGGGAGGGAGCTTGCTCCCGATAGCAGTGGTTCAGCCGATACACATGTGATTGACCCACCGCCATCGCGAGCAAGCCCCCCTCCCACAGTTGAACTGTGTCTATACCCAAATGGCATCCCACAACGGGTAGTCGCCAATCCGGCTAACCAATCCCGCCCGCAATGGATTGGCCACCACATACCGGGCCATTTTCACCAAGTCGTCTTCCTTGCGCAGCGCCCGGTCATGGAAACTTTCCTGCCAAAGCCTCCCCTTGCGTTCGCTCGCACCGTTGACGCTCCGTGTGCTTTTGGACTTCACCTGGCGCATCAGGTCAGCCAGCGAGCCTTTTTTCAGTTCGAGCAGCCAATGGAAATGGTCCGGCATGATCACCCATGCCAGGGAGTTCGCCAGCCCTTGGTACTGAGCTAATCGAAACTGCCAGACCACCAAGCGACCGAGATGGAAATTCTTGAATATCGGGATGCGTTCGTGGGTGTTGGTGGTGATGAGGTAGATACGGTTGGGTTCGCTGAATCGACCGATACGCAGGCGGTGTGAAGCGGGTAAGTCGGGCATTCCCTGGCCTCTCTCTGGGTGTGTTTTGAGAGGCTAGATGGGTGAACTGCAGGTTGAAGGGCAGGCTTTTGGCAGGATGTGTCTGTGCGAACGCTATCGGGAGCAAGCTCCCTCCCACATGGGATCTGCGGTGTTCATACATTGTGTGTCTGGCGCCGGACCAGTGTGGGGTTGGCTTGAATCCTCCCACATGGGCTCTGCGGTGTTCATACATTGTGTGTCTGGCGCCGGACCAGTGTGGGATGGGCTTGAATCCTCCCACATGGGCTCTGCGGTGTTCATACATTGTGTGTCTGGCGCCGGACCAGTGTGGGAGGGGGCTTGCCCCCGATGAGGCCGGAACTGACGCCGCCGCTATCACAGCAATACCGCGTACCGACACGCCAATGACAGTGATTACACGGCAGTGACCGTGTTTCTCAACAGTCGGCCGGAAGACTGAATATGCGCTGGATCAGTCGGTGATGTCTGGCTGATCCAGCCTCATCAAAGGCAAACCAGCTCCCACCTTTGAGCTGGTTTGCACAAAAAAAGCGTCAGGCGCCAGGTTGCCAGCCGCCGCCCAGCGCGGTGACCAGCCCCACACTCGCCTGCAACTGCCGTGTCTGCACCGCCTGCAAGGTCCGCTGTGCCTGTAACGCCGCTGTCTGCGCGGTCACTACATCCAGATAGCTCACCGCGCCGGCCTGGTAGCTGTTCATCGCCAACGCTTGCGTATGCTGCGCCGCATCTGCCGCGGCTTGTTCATCCTGTGCCTCCTGCTGCAAATCCCTTAGCTGTGCCAGGTTGTCTTCGACCTCGCGCACGGCTTTCAGTACCTGGCTGCGGTACTGTGCCGAGGCTTGTTCGAACTCGGCCTTGGCCTGGCGTTCGTTGGCGCTCAAGCGACCGCCATCGAAGATCGGCAAGTTCATCAGCGGCCCCAGCGCCCAATACCGATTGCCCGCCGACAGTAAATTCCCCACGCCTTGGGTCTGCCCGCCAATCAGCCCGGTCAGACTGAAATCCGGGTACCACGCGGCCTTGGCCACGCCGATATTTGCGTTGGCCGCAAACACTCGGCGCTCTGCCGCCGCAATGTCCGGGCGACGTTGTAGCAGGTGGCTCGGCAGTTGCGACGGAATCCCCGGCAGGGCGATCAGTTGTTGGCTCGCCGGCAGTGTGAAGTCGCTGGCCGCCACGCCGACCAGTTCACCGATGGCATGCTCGGTGAGGTTGCGTTGCCCGCGTACTTCATCCAGTTGCGCCTTGGCTTGGGCGAGCTGGTTTTGCGCGCGGGTCAGGTCCAGTTCCGAAGCAATCTGGCCCTCGTAGCGGCTGCGGGTCAGTTGCAGGGCCTGGCTGAAATCCTCCAGCGAGCTGTTGAGAATCCGACTTTGCGCATCCAGCCCATTGAGCTGCACGTACAAGGTCGCCAACTGATGCTGCAAGCTCAAGCGCGCTACCGCCAGATCGTCGCCCGACGCTTGCGCCTGCGCATCACCCGCCGCCACCTGGTTGCGGATTTTGCCCCACAGGTCCAAGTCGTAGCTCAACGAAAACCCCGCCGTGTTGCTGTTGTAAACCGACGGCTGCGTGGTACTGCGCAGCGGACGCGAGTCGGATTGGCGCTGACGCAGCGGTTGTGCGCTGGCCGTGATCTGCGGGAACAGCCCGGCATGCAATTGGCTGGCATACGCCTGGGATGCATCGAAGTGCGCCAGCGCTGCCGCCAGGTCCGGGTTGGCCTTGAGCAATTGCTGTTGCAGCTGATCCAGGCGCGGTTCGCGGTAGAGCGTCCACCACTGCGGCGCCAGTTGGTCGGACGGCTGCGCGCTGTGCCAGGGGCCATCGCTGGTCTGTTCGCGATAGTTGGCTGGCAGGTCGATCGCCGGCACGTTGTAGGTCGGCGCCAGCGAGCAACCTTGCAACGCCAGCAGCATCACCGCGGCAAGTGGTTTAAGCCTTGGGCGCATGGGCACCTCCGGAGGCGTCGGCCAGTTGCACGGGGTCGCCTTCGCGCAGGGCGTCGGGTGGGTTGTCGACCACGCGGTCGGCGGGTTTCAGGCCCTGGTCGATCACCAGGCGTTCGCCCAGGTCCAGGCCGATATGGATGGCCTGCAGGTGTATGTGGTTTTGCGCATCCAGCACCGCGACCTGGGTGCCTTGGGCACGGAAGATCAGCGCGCTGGCCGGGATGCTCACGCCATGGGTGTCTGCCGGAATCGGCAGGGTGGCTTCGGCGTAATCGCCCGGCAGCAACTCGCCGTTGGGGTTGTCGGCGACAAACTGCGCGAGCAGGGTGCCGGAGCGGCGGTCGATGGCGGTGGAGTCGCCGATCAGGTGCGCCTTGAAGTGTTCGCCGGGGTGCTCGGGAACACTCAGCTCGGCTTCAAGCCCGGGGTGGATGACGGCCGCGTAGTTCTGCGGCACCGGTACGTAGAGGCGCAACTGGTGGGTGTCGGCGATGTTGAACAGCTCCGGGTCGCTGTCGGTATCGGCCTTGATCAACTGGCCGATGTCGGTGTTGCGCGCAGTGATGGTGCCAGCGAACGGCGCGCGGATAGTCTTGTAGCTTTCCAGCGCCGACAAGCGTGCGTAATCGGCAGCGGCGGCTTCGGCGTTGGCTTTGGCCGCTGCGGCGTTGGAGGTTTTTTCATCGGCCTCCTGGCGCGACACCGAATGGCTGGCCAGCAGGTTCTGCCAACGCGTCGCGGTGGTGGCGGCCAGTCGCGCATTGGCCTGTTGCTGCACCAGGCGCGCATGGGTCTGCGCCAGTTGTTGATCGAGATCGGGGCTGTCGATTTCGGCGAGGATTTGCCCGGCTTTGACCTGGCTGCCGATGTCGACTTTCCAGTCCTTCAAGTAGCCGCTGACCCGCGCATGGATCGGCGCCTTGCTCCAGGCTTCAAGGTGAGCGGGCAGGCGCAGGGTGTCACCGGCTACGTTCTGCTGCGGCTGGAACACCATCACCTGCGGCACGGCGGCGGTTTCGGTCCAGGCGGTGACGGAGCGCTCGTGCATTGTGCGGGCGTACAGGCCGTTGGCGACCAGCAGGGCGGCCAGGGTCAGGCCGCCGACACCCATGAGCATCAGACGCTTGCGCGAGGGTTTGTGATCAGACGACATGGGGCGTTTCTCCAACAGTTGCGCGAGTAGGCTGACGACCGTGGACCAAGCTGAAGACCACGGGAACAAATAACAGGGTGGCGGTGGTGGCGAGGATCAGGCCACCGATCACGGCGCGGCCGAGCGGCGCGTTCTGCTCCTCGGACAAGGCCAGCGGCAGCATGCCGATGATCATCGCGAGGGCGGTCATGCACACCGGACGAAAGCGCGTGTAGCCGGCTTCCAGTGCGGCCTTGAGCGCATCGCCATGTTCGGCCAGGCGTTCCCGGCAGAAGCTCACCACCAGGATCGAGTTGGCGGTGGCCACGCCCATGCACAGGATGGCCCCGGTCAACGCCGGCACCGACAACGACGTGCCGCTGAGGAACAGCATCCACACGATCCCCGCCAATGCCGCCGGCAACGCGGTGATGATCACGAACGGGTCGACCCATGACTGGAAGTTGACCACGATCAGCAGGTAGATCAGCACCACCGCGCCGAGCAGGCCGACGCTCAAACCGCTGAAGGCTTCATGCAGCGCATCGATCTGCCCGTGCAGGCTGATCGTCGCGCCTTTGGGGCGCATGGACGCGGTGTCGTCCAGCACTTTTTGCACGTCGCGGGCCACGCCACCGAGGTCGCGGCCTTGCACGTTGGCGTAGAGGTCCAGGGTCGGTTCGATGTTGTAGTGGGTCACCACCGCCGGGCTTTGCACGCGGGAGATGCTGGCCACGCCGCCGAGGATTTGCGATTGACCATCGGCACCGGTCACCGGCAGCGCTTCCAGCGCCGGCAGGCTGTCGAGGCGGTATTGCGGGGTGGCGGCGACGATGGAATAGGACACGCCGTTGGCCGGGTTGAGCCAGAAGGTCGGTGCGGTTTGCGAGCTGCCGGCCAGCGACGCGACCATGCTGTTGGTCACATCGCGCTCGGTGATGCCCAGGCCGTTGGCGCGCAGGCGGTCGACATTCACTTGCAGCGACGGGTAGCCGGTGGACTGCTGGATGCGCAGGTCGGCGATGCCCGGTACGTGTTGCAGACGGCGTTCCAGTTCCACGGCGTAGGCGCGGTTTTCGGCATCGCTGCGCCCGGAGATTTTCACGTCCAGTGGCGCCGGCGCGCCGAAGTTGAGGATCTGGCTGCTGATGTCCGCTGGCAGGAACGCAAAGTGGCTGCCAGGGAAACTTTGCGGCAGCGCCTCACGCAGTTTTTTCACGTAGTCGGCGGTGGGCGCGTGGTGTTGTTTCAGGCTGACCTGGATATCGCCGTCCTGCGGGCCGATGGTGCCGCTGCTGCTGTAGGCCATGTCGATGCCGCTCAGCGGAATGCCGATATTGTCGACGATGGTGTCGAGTTCGTCGGCCGGGATCACTTCGCGTATCCGCGCCTCGATCCGGTCGAACGCCGCAGCGCTTTCCTCGATCCGCGTACCCAGCGGCAAACGCACATGCAGCGCCAGCGCCCCGGCGTCGGTGGCCGGGAAGAAATCCTGGCCCAGGCTGGGCAGCAGCAAAAACGAGGCGAGCACACAGGCTAAAAAGCCGACGATGAAGCGCTTGCGATTGCCCAGGGCCAACGTCAGCAGGCCATGGTAGGTGTCGCGGATGTTCGAGAAGTGCCGCTCGAAACCCTGCTGGAAATTCAGCACCGACTGCAGCGCCGCGTTGCGTGGCTTGGTGTGCTGCTCGCCTTCGTGGTGGTTGATGAACGCATCTTCCGGGTGGTGGCCGGTGCCCGGTTCCGGCGTGTGCGGCTTGAGCAGGTACATCGCCAATGTCGGCACCAGGGTGCGCGAGAGGATGAACGAGCTGGCCATGGCGAAGATCACCGCCAGGGCCATCGGCCGGAACAGGTACCCGGCGATGCCTTGCAGCAAGAACATCGGCACGAACACGATGCAGATGCACAGCAGCGAGACGAACGCCGGGCCGACGATCTGCGCGGCGCCGTCGAGGATCGCAGCCTTCACCGCCTTGCCCTGTTCCAGGTGCCAGTTGATGTTTTCGATGGTCACCGTGGCGTCGTCCACCAGAATCCCCACCGCCAACGCCAGCCCGCCGAGGGTCATCACGTTGAGGGTTTGCCCGCTGACCGCCAGCAGCGCGATGGCCGACAGCACCGCCAGGGGGATCGAGGCGGCGATGATCAGCGTCGAGCGCCAGCTGCCGAGGAACAGCAGGATCATCGCGCTGGTCAGCAGCGCGGCGATGATGCCTTCCTGGGCCACGCTGCCCACCGATTGTTTGACGAACACCGACGCATCGCCGAGCAATGAGGTCTTCAGCGACGGCGGCAGGGTTTCGTTGATGCGCGGCAGCATCTGGCGGATGCCGTCGATGATCGACAGGGTGGAGATGCTGCCGTTTTTCAACGCTGGCATCAGCACCGCGCGATGGCCGTCGACGCGCACGATGTTGGTCTGCGGTGGCGAACCGTCACGCACGTGGGCCACCTGGCCGATGGTGATCAGCGCACCGTCGACGGTCTTGATCGGCAGGTCGTTGAGTTCATCGATGGCCTTGGGGCTGTTGTTGAGCAGGATCGTGTATTCGTTGGGGCCGAGCTTGGCGGTGCCCACCGGGATGATCTGGTTTTGCAACGCCAGGGCATTGCCCACGTCCTGCGCCGACAAGCCTTTGGCGGCCAGCGCCTGCGGGTCGAGGTCGAGGGTGATCTGCCGCTGCTTGCCACCCATGGGCGTGGGCATGGCCAGGCCGGGCAGGGCGCTGAGGGGCAGGCGGATATTGTTCTGCACCAGGTCGCGGATCTTGGCTTCCGACAGTGTCGGGCTGGAGAACGCCATTTGCAGGATCGGCACCGTCGATGCGCTGTAATTGAGGATCAGCGGCGGCGTGATGCCGGGGGGCATTTGCTTGAGCACGGTTTGTGACACCGCTGTCACCTGGGCGTTGGCGGTGCGGATGTCGACGCCGGGCTGGAAGAAGATCTTGACGATGCCCATGCCCGGCAGGGATTGCGATTCGATGTGTTCGATGTCGTTGACGGTGGTGCTCAGGGAGCGTTCGTAGGTGTAGATCACCCGCCCGGCCATGGCGTCCGGCGACAGGCCGTTGTACTGCCAGACCACTGCAACGACGGGGATGCCGATATCGGGGAATACATCAGTGGGGGTTCGCAGGGCCGCCATCGGCCCGATGATGCAGATGAATATGGCCAACACGATAAACGTGTACGGCTTTTGCAGTGCGGTCTTTACCAGCCCGAGCATGCGTGAACCTCCGAGGGAGCAGGATTGCAAACCCCGGCAGTCTTGCCCGACCCACCTAACACGCACCTTTCAGCCAGGTGAAGGAAGATTTAGGTATGGGCTGAAGATCGTTTCATGTGTATTCATTTGTTCTACAAAGGGCGGCTCTCCAAGCTTGTGACCCATCGGATGCGATGCGTCTTTTAACTGAAATTCTTTGGAGTTCTGCCATGTCACTCAAACCGTTATTGCTGATTCCCGCCTTGAGCGCTGTGTTGTTACTGTCGGCCTGCGCCGGCCCGATGCCCAAAGCCGACCCCAGCGAAGCCTGGATCGGATTGAAAGAAGAAGCGCCGAATGACCTGATGGCCGAGCGCGTCGACGGCAAGCGCGTGGATGACGGGCGCTTTTTCGAAGTGCCGCCGGGAGCCCATCGTTTGGATGTGACGTTGTTCGAGGAAGAGCCGGGCGACGATAACCAGCAGGACTGCCAGGGTCGCGTGGAGTACGAGAACTTCAAGGCGGGTGAACACTACACCCTGATCGAATCCAGCCTGGGCACCACCGTGCGCGCATCGCTCTTGGATGGTCACGGTAAGGAAGTCGCGGCAACGCAGGACTTCAATTGCATGCCTGGCTAGGCGTGATGCACCGCCGTCTTGTGCGGCTTGGCGGATGCAGCTGCTTTGACGTGGGGGTGATGGTGCCGACGGGTAATGCGCAACACCCCCCACAACATGGCGGCGGCCACTGCGAGCCAACCGCAGATCAACAGGAAAATCGTCGTTGCAAGGCTCATTCTGGCCTCCTTTCGCCCAGCAGGGCGCACACACAGTCTTCTCAATGGACAGTCTAGTCAGACGACGGTTGCCTGCTATTGACCAATGGTCGTGTCGATCCAACTTCTTTGCTCTATCCCGGGCGTTTTACTGCGGTTCAAGGCTATACCCGAGCGGAAGAGCGTCCTATGATCAGGGCCCTTACCGGCAGTTGATCAAGAGGGTAGAAAATTGCGGTTACGGTCCAACGTTACAACGTCCTTGCTGCTGGCCTGCACCCTGGGGCTCGCGGCCTGTTCCGGGCAGCCGTCGAAACTGCCGGGCCTGCCGGAGCGTGTCGAGCTCAATGGCGTGCCGACGTTTCGCAGCGACGCTTATCAAAGCGGTCCCACGGCGTTAGCCAGCATGCTGTCGCAACAAGGCATTGTCATGACACCGGGCTTGCTGGATAAGCCGCTGCACTTGCCGGGCGGCGAAGCGAACCTGGAGCGCAACATGCAGGTGCTGGCCCGTGAATACGGGTTGATGGTGTATCCGCTCGACGCCAAGCTCACCTCGGTGCTGGCGCAGGTGAGCGCGGGTTACCCGGTGATGGCGCGGATCGGCGGCGGCCTGTTGTCCAGCACGCACTACGTGGTCGTGGTGGGTTTCAACCAGCAGAAAAGCACGGTGCTGCTGCGCTCAGGCATGGATCGGCGGTTGTTGATGAGCTTCAGTGACTTTGAGTCGAAGTGGAGCAGCGCCGGTCACTGGGCAATCCTCACCCAGCGCCCGAGCCAGTTGCCGGCCAATGTGGATACGCAGCGCTGGCGCGAAGCGGCCAATGCTACCGCCCAGGCCGGGCAAGAGCAGGCTGCGGCGCAGGCACTCAAGGTATTGGCCGAAAGAAAGTAAGACACACCGCGCCCGCCACGTTGGGGCGCGGTGTGTTTTCGCGCTACACCACAGCGCCGAACAATGCCCCGACGCTGGCCGTAATGCCCATGGCCAGCACGCCCCACAGGGTTACGCGCCAGGCGCCGACGAAGACTTTCGCCCCGCCGGCCCTGGCCGCCACGGCGCCAAGGCTGGCAAGAAACAGCAGGGACATGCCGCAGATCCACGGCACCACGCTGTGCTCTGGCGCGATGAGCGTCACCGCCAGCGGCAACGCGGCACCGACCACGAAACTCGCCGCCGAGGCCAGCGCCGCTTGCAGCGGTTTGGCGGTGAGGGCTTCGCTGATGCCCAGCTCGTCCCGGGCGTGAGCCCCCAAGGCGTCGTGCGCCATCAATTGGTCGGCGACCTGATGAGCCAATTCGGGTGATACACCACGCTGCATGTAGATGTTGGCAAGTTCGCGGTGTTCGGCTTTCGGGTTACTCGCCAGTTCCGCTCGCTCTCGGGCCAGATCGGCGTGCTCGGTATCGGCCTGGGAATGCACCGAAACGTATTCGCCGGCCGCCATCGACATCGCCCCCGCCACCAGCCCGGCCATGCCGGTGACGATCAGCGAGGCGTGGCTGGCGTTGGCGGCGGCGACACCGATCAACAGGCTGGCGGTGGAGACGATGCCGTCATTGGCGCCCAGTACCGCGGCGCGCAGCCAGCCGATACGGTCACTGCGGTGGGATTCGGTGTGCCGGTGCATGAATTTCATCGGTGTGCGGGACTCACGTTCGTGGACGGGGTTGGGGCGGACGGCTTTCAATCTGCGCCTGCAGAATACCGCCGACAATCGATATTTCTTTGAGTTGTTCACCCTCGCGCAGCACGAACAACGCGTCCATCCCGCGTGCCTGCGCCAGGCGTGGGCCTTCGATTTCGCCCAGCACCATCAACGCCGTGGCCCAGGCATCGGCGAGCATGCACGAGGCGGCCACCACCGTGACGGCGGCGACGGTATTGCACAGCGGGGCGCCGGTGGCCGGGTTCATGGTGTGAGCATAGTGTCGGTCTTTCACGTCAATCCAGTGTCGGTAGTCGCCGGAGGTGGCGATGGCGGCGTCGCTGAGTTCCATGACTCCCATCACTTCACGCTGGCCCCGGCTTGGTTTTTCAATGGCCACGACCCACGGTTGAGCATCCGGCTTGACGCCGCGGGCACGCATTTCGCCATCGATGCCGACCAGGTAGCGGGTCAGCCCGAAGCCGTCCAGGCAGCGCGCCAGTTCGTCGACGCCAAAGCCTTTGGCGATCCCGTTGAGGTTGAGGTGCAGCGGCGCGCGTTTGCGCACTTGGTGACGTTGCGTGTCCACCGTCAACGCCGCAGTGGCCGACAGACCGCTGCGTGACGGCAGGGCGTCGATGGTCTGTTCTGTGACTGAGGGTGCGCCGGGACCGAAGCCCCAGGCGTCCACCAGATCACCGACGGCGATGTCGAAAGCCCCGCCGGATTGCTGGCTGACCCGCAACGCGGCGGCCAACACCGTGGCCAGTTCCTGGGGCACCGGCAACCATGTTTGCTCGGGGCCGGCGTTGAGGCGGTTGAGGTCGGAATCGGCCTTCCAGGTGGACATCTGCTGGTCCACCCGGCCCACGGCCTGGGCCAGGCCGCGGTTGATCGCGTCGGTGTCGACGCCGGCCTCGGCATAGAACACGGCGGTATAGCGCGTGCCCATGGTCTCGCCGTTCAGGCTGTAGCGTTGGGGCTCAGTAGACATCTTCACGGTAGCGTCCTTGTGCTTTCAGGGCCAGCACACTCAGGTGGAGCGGGGCTAACACGTTATCCAGCGCTTGCATCACGCCTTTGGCCATCTCGCGGCTGCCGCACACCAGCACTTGGGCGCCGTTTTCGATCAGGACGCGCAACGCCAGGGCATCGCCGAGCAACCGGTCTTGCACATAGCTGCGCTCCTGAACCTGGGAGAACGCCGCGCGCAATGCGGTCAGGCGGCGGTCGGCCAGGTAACGCTTGAGCTCCGGTTCATAGAGAAAATCCGAAGCCGGGTTGCGTCCGCCCCAATACAGGTGCATCGGGTGTTTGGCGGTGTTATGGCGAATAAAACCGGCCAGGGGCCCGATACCGGTGCCGGCACCGATCAGAATCACCGGGTGCGCGCCCGACGCCGGACGAAATTGCGGATTGGGCTGGATGAACGCTTCGACCGACCCGCCGATCTTCAGCTCATGCAGGAACCCCGAGCATAGGCCACCTTCGTGTTTGCGCACGCAGATTTCCAGCGTGCCGTCTTCAGAGGAACTGGCCAGCGAGTAAAAGCGCGGCACCGGGTTGTCCGGCGGCAAAATGCCGACCAGATCGCCGGCCTGGAAGCTCGGTAGCGCGCCCGCGGCCTTGAAGCGCAGGACGTGGGTCGGTGCGTTCACGGCTTCGCCATAGACGATGCGCTCGGTCAATTCCAGACGACGGCTGCGCGGGCGCTGCGCCGTGTGGATCAGCGGCAGCTCGTGGCCCAGTGGCGCCGCCAACGCATCGCCCCAGCGCGCAAATTCCTGCGAGGATTGACGGTTCACGGTTTCCAGCCCCAGCAATGGCGTGCCGCCGGCTTGTACCATCGCGTCCTGCACCTGATGGGCGTACTGACAGAATCGCGGAAACTGCCGGTCGCCAAACCCGAGTACCGCAAAGGGCAGGCCGGGTTTGAGGCCCACTTGCTGCAGCCGTGCCAGGAACTGCGCGGCCGACGCCGGTGCATCGCCGTCGCCGTGGGTGGCGGTGAGGATGAACAGGCGCTGGGCAGCGCGGTACTCGCCCTTCCAATCGTTCATCGCGGCGCTGTGAACCCGGTGCCCGGCCTGGTGCAACGCCGCGTGCAAGGTATTGGCAAAACCCCAGGTGCTGTTGGTTTCACTGCCCACCAGAATCACGCTGTCGGCGGCGTGGGCCGGGCTGTTATGGCTAATCTTCGGCGCGGCCTTGCGGCGGCGCCACCACAGCAGGATGCCGGTCACGCTCATCAACGGCACGCTGAGGGCGCTAACCCCGAGGATCAAGCCCAGCCACCAGAGGCCTTCGCCGGTGTGCAATTGATAGATCAGTTGATACAGGTTGTGCATTGAATCGTGGGCCTGATACGACAACAGCGTGCCGCTGACCGGGTCCACGTAGCCGTCACCCTGGGCGGTGCGCAGGGAAAACACGTCCTCGGGGTTACCGGGGCTCGGGTAAACCAGTTCGCGCAGGTCGTTCAGATCGATGGCCTGCAAGGCTTGCAGGTTGGCCACCGGCTGCGCCGCGCCGACGCTGATATGCGCGGGGAAGGCCGGCTCAGCCTGACTGCCGTCGGCGATCAAACCGAAGGTCGTGGCGCACATGTACAGCCCAGTCAAGGCCGACAGCAGCAGCCCGAGCACGGCCAGGCGCCCGACTTCGGCGTGCCAGCGCTGGCTGAACGAGCCGCGCAGCGGCCGCAACAGGTTGCGCAGGCCACCCAGGCGGCGCGCCAGCAACAGCGCGCCGGACACGCAAAGCATCAACATGAAGAGTGCGCCGACGCCCGCGATCCCATGCCCGGTGGTACCCATGAACAGCGAGCGGTGCAGGTCTTTTACCCAGCGCGAAACGGCGGACGGCTCATAGGGCCCGAGGCCCTGGCCGGTCAGTGGATCGACGGTTTGCGCACCCGCCTGGCCGTCCTGGTTGTAGTAGATGATCACTGTTCCGGAGGCGCTGCGCTGGATCTGCTCCACCCCCGGAAAGTGGTTGGCGATGCGTCCCGCCAACTGGCCGACATTGAGCTGCCCGGCCGCGGTTGACGTGCTGTGCAGGCGTTCCAAAGCCGGATTGACGGACAGCACTGCGCCGCTGATGGCCAATATCATGACCAACAGGGCGGCGATCAGACCGGGCAGTGAATGGAACTGGCGAAGCATGTTCAGCCTCCAGAAGTCGCAGGTGTTACAGGTCGTAGGTAAAGGACTCGACATAAGTGCTGCCGCTGACCGGCTTGCCCGACCCGGCCGATGTCAGCGGGACACTGACGTCGGCGCGGCTGTCGCGCTTGTCTTCCACGGCGCTGTCGATACGGATCTGATACCCGGCGTCGATCAAGGTGTCGGCCAGTTCCACGCTGACGGTGAGGCTGCGGCCGCTGCCGACACTGGCGCCGCTGAGGCCGTCAAACTCGCTCGGCTTCATGGCGCTGCCACGCGCCCAGTCGCTCAGGTGCCGGTAGTACTTGGCCTTTTTGCCGGCGACCCAGAGGGTTTTCTGGTACTGGCCGTTGGCGTCGGTAACATAGATCGCCAGGTACGCGCCGTTGCCGCTGTAGTCCTTGAGTTGGGTGGTCAGTGTCACTTCGCGGGCCTGGGCCAGCCCCGGCAGGGCAATGGCGCCGGCGAGGCAGGTTGCAGCAATGATCTTTTTCATGATGATGTCCTGGTTGAACGTTGTGGCGAGAGCCTGGACCTGCTGGCTGACAGCAACCTGAAAGCCGTGGAAAAACCGCTGATCATTCCGATCCAGGGCGGTTGAGGTAATCCCGGGCGTCGCCGTTGGCGCCGAAATGGATTTCCAGTTTGCGCAGACGAAGCGAGGCGGGTGCGTAGCTGGCTTCGATCGCATTGCCTTTGCGGTCGGTGCCCCTGAGTTCATAGCAGCCGTCGTCGACCTTGATGCGTTGCACGCTCCAGCCGTATTGCTGTTCCACTTGCTGGCGCAGGGTTTCGCGTGGTTGCCAGTCGCTGACCGGCTCGCTGCAGTCGTCGTCGGCCAAGGCGTTTGCGCCGAGCAGGACGCCCAGCAGTGCGGTGCTGACAATAAAAGCTGATTTCATGATCTGTCTCCGGCCGGATTGGCATTTGCGGCTTACCCTAAAGGGCATTCCTGACAACCAGCTGAATCTTCAGATTCACGTCAGGTAAGCTCGGTAAGGTGCGGCACGACAACCACCACAGGAGGTGCCAGATGCGGGTTTTATTGGTCGAGGATGCACCCGGGCTGGGCGAGGCGGTGCGCGAACAGATTGCCGACGACGGCCATGCGGTCGATTGGGTGCAGCGCCTGGAGCATGCGAACAACAGCGTGCGCAGCACGCCGTATGACCTGATCCTGCTCGACCTGATGCTGCCCGACGGTCGCGGGCTGGACTTTCTGCGCCAGCAGCGTTCGGCCGGCAATGTGACCCCGGTGATCATCCTCACCGCCCAGGACCAGATATCCGATCGTATCGCCGGCCTCAACGCCGGGGCCGACGATTACCTGGTCAAACCGTTCGACCTGTTCGAGCTGTCGGCCCGGGTGGCCGCCGTGGCCCGCCGTTATAGCGGCAATCCCAACCCGCAGATCAAACTCGGCGAGTTGCAGATCGATATGAACGCGCGCACCGTGCAGCGTGCCGGCGTCACCGTCGACCTGACGGCGCGCGAATGGGCGCTGTTCGAGGCGTTCGTGCAGCGCCCCACGGCGTTGCTGTCGAAGTCGCAGCTCGAAGAGCGCCTGTACGCCTTCGGTGCGGAAATCGAGAGCAACACCATCGAGGTCTATATCAGCCGCCTGCGCAAAAAACTCGGGCGCGACCTGCTGGAAACCGTGCGTGGCATGGGTTATCGGTTGATGGCCGGATGAAGTCGCCGATCAGCCTGCAAAAACGCCTCGGCCTCGGGTTGACCCTGGGCATGACCTTGCTCTGGCTGGGGGCGACCGTCGGCGCCTGGCTGGTGGTGCAACACGAATTGAACGAGGTGTTCGACAGCGCCCTGGAAGAGACCGCGCAACGCATCCTGCCCCTGGCCGTGCTGGAAATCAGCAACCGCGAAGAACCGCGCACCGCCCAGCACGTCGCCACCCTGAAGATGCACAAGGAATACCTGACGTACCTGGTGCGCGATGCCCAGGGCCAGATTCTGATGCAGTCCCATGACGCCAACCCGAAGATCTTCAACGAACACCCGAGCGAAGGGTTTTCCACTACCCGAAAATACCGGCTGTACGGCGCGAGTGCGCTGCGCGATACGCTGTTCATTGAGATCGCCGAGCCGCTGGGGCATCGCCGTGAGGCGGCGCGGGAAGCCTTGTTGGCCCTGTTGATGCCGTTATTGGCGCTGATCCCCATCAGCCTGTTGGGCACATGGTTGTTTGTGCGCTTCAGCCTGCGCAGCGTATTGGCTTATCGCCGTGCCGTGGAAGCGCGTGGTGTGGGGGATTTGTCGCCGATAAGCGTGGCCCGGCTGCCGGCTGAAATCGACCCGTTGGCCGACGCGGTCAACCACCTGCTGGAGCGCTTGCGCAAGGCCTTGGAGGCCGAGCGCAGCTTCACCGCCAACAGCGCCCACGAGTTGCGCACACCATTGGCGGCGACGCTGGCGCAGATCCAGCGTTTGCGCCAGGAAGCGCCGGAAGGCCCGTTGCGCGTGCGTGCGGCGAAGATCGAACACGCCTTGCGCGAACTGGCGCGGCTTTCGGAAAAACTCATGCAGTTGGCCAAGGCCGAGGGCGGCGGGTTGTTGTCCGAGGCGCCCCAGGACCTGATTCCCTTACTGGCCCATGGGGTCGATGAGTGGAACCGCAGCAGCGGGCAGCGCATCCGCTTGCAACTGCCGAGCGAGGGCAGCGTGTATTGCGCGATCGACCCGGACGCGTTCGGCATCCTGCTGCGCAACTTGATCGAGAATGCGTTGAAGTACGGCGCGGCGGATCAACCGGTCGACGTCAGCCTCACGGACGATGCGTTGCTGCGGGTGGTCAACGGCGGACCGGCCGTGCCGGCGCCGGTGTTGCAGCGCCTGACCGAACGCTTCGTGCGCGGCAGCAGCGAAGCCAGCGGCAGCGGATTGGGCCTGGCGATTGCCAAGACCATCGTCCATGGGGTCAAGGCGCACATGACCCTGGCGTCGCCGGCCACAGGCCGGGACGACGGGTTTGAAGTGAACGTTCAGTTTTTGCGCTTGCCGGCCTGAACGTTCATCGCGCCCCGGCGGCGCTGCCGATCAGAAGTCGACGGTGACGCCGCTGTACAGCGCGCGCCCGTCGCCGGGTGAGTGCAGCGAGGCCTGGGCGCCGTCCGGGTCATACCAGACGTATTCGTAGTAGCGGTTGGTGAGGTTTTTCAACTGCAGGTCGACACTGACCGATTCGGTCACCTGGTAAGTCGCGCCGAGGTTCATCAAGACGTAGCCGCCGTAAGTGCCCTTGGTGTTCTCGCGTTCCAGGTAGTAATTCGTCTGGCCGTTCATCCACGCCGTCAACTGCAGCGCCCGCGTGGCCTTGTAGCTGACGCCGGCGTTGTACAGGTGATGCGGGATGTGGTCGATTTCCTGGCCTTTGCTGTTGGGCAAGGTCGCGCTGGGCTGGAGGATTTTCGAGTACTGCCAGGAGTAGGCCATCCAGATTTCGGTGCGTTCGTCCGGGTGCAGATTGACTTGCGCGTCGTAACCCCAGCGCCGGGTTTCGCCGACGTTGTCCGACTCGCCGCTCGGGTCGTTGAGGCGGCGACTGACTTCGCCGCTGGCTTCTTGCTGCCAATAGGCGATGCGGCCGTCGATCCAGTCCGCCGGGGTGAACTTGACCCCGGTTTCCCAGCCGTCGTTGATCGACGGCGCCAGGTTGGTATCCCGCGGTGGAATCTTATAGGCCGCCGCGCCGGTGCCGACCTGGAAGGTCCGCCCCCAGTTGGCATAGATGCTGGCCACGTCCCACGGTGAATACACCACGCTGAGCTTGGGTTGTTTGATCAGCCCATAGTCGTTGATGTCGTAGTCCATGCCGGTCATTTCGTTGGTGAAGTCGCCCTGGATCTTATCGACGCGATACGCCGGGACGATTTTCAGCGACTCGAACGGCTTGATCTCGGCCTGGACATAGGCGCCGTAGGTGTCGAAGTCGAATCGCTGGTCGCGGGTTTGGGCCAGGCGCAGGCGGTCCTTGGTGCGGTAGCGCTCGCTCTTGTTCTGCTGCTGCTGCATGTCCGCGCCGCCTTCCAGGGCGAAGTCGTACAGCCAGCTGACTTGCGGGCGCCAGGTCAGGGAGGTGAGGGCGCCGTACTGGGTTTCGTAGGCGTCGCGCTCCTGCTGGGCGCTGGTGCGCCAGTATTGCGTCCAGCGCCGGTCGTCGAAGGTGTTGACGTAGGTTTTTGCCGACCAGGCCAGCGTCTCGGCCAGGTCGGTGTCGAAGTGCAGGCTGACCTGGTTCATCCGCCGCGTGCCTTTGTCGGTGGCGTTGTAGCTGTTGGTCATGGTCGGGTGCTGGTGGGCGTCCTCTTCACTCAAGTAGCCGGGTTCCTGCGCCTCGGTTTCGTAGTGACGGGCGATCAGGCCGATGCGGTAGCTGTTGTCGTCCGGGGTGTAGAACCATTTGCCGGACATGGAAAACCTGTCCGCCTCGGCGTGATCGCGGTAACCGTCGGATTTCTGGTAGGCGAAGAAGTAGTTCTGCGTCCAGTTGCTGCCTTCGATGCCTTTGGCCAGCTGGGTTTCCTGGGTGTTGTAACTGCCGTAGCGCACCCGCGCCTTGGTGTAGTCGCCGCCGGTGCGGGTCAGCATATTGACGTTGCCGGCGATGTTGTTCAGGCCATAGCGCGCATCGCTGGTGCCGCGCACCACTTCGATGCTGTCCAGCTCCATGGGGAAAATCATGTCCATGAACGGCATGTTGCCGTCGTTGCTGTTGCTCGGGATGCCGTCGATCAGCAACTTCACTGCGTTGACTTCGCCTTCGCCGTTGAAGCCGCGAAAGGAAATCTTGCCGGAGGTGGTGCCTTGGTTGAACTCGGTGAGGATCACCCCTGGCGCGCGACTGAACAGTTCCCAGCTGTAGTTGACCGGCATTTTTTCGAGGATGTCGGCGCCGAGAATGTCCACCGAGCTGAGCACGCTGCTGGTGCTCAGCGGGCCGCTGCTGGCGCTGGCGCCCTGGACCGTGACGGTGCCGAGGGTGAGGGTGGAGTCTTCGGTTTTACCGGTTTCGGCCAGTGCCGAGGACAGCGGGTTGAGGGCGAACAGGCCGATGGACAGCAAGGGCCATAGCGGGCGGGACACAGAGACACGCTTTGCGCGAGGCAAAGTCATTCGAGCAGGCATAGCGCACCATTCCTGATGATCAAGACACTTCGAGGACGCCCAGGCGGGCGGCTGACAAGCAGATCGCGCCGCCTATGGGGCGGCGCGGGTGTCGATCAAACGGTAGGGGAGGCGCGCGGGCTCAGGCTCGGCCAGCGGATTCTGGGGTGCAGCGTCGGCAACTCGGGGTTGTCGAGGGTGGTGTCGGGGGCGTATCGCGGTAGGAAATGCCTGTAGTAGTCGGACGGCAGCGCCGCCAGTCCGGCATGACCGCAGCAGCAATCGCTGTGTTTCATGGCGGATTGCGACGGCGCCGACTGGAGCGGGTCGATCAGCTTGCTCAAGTTGGGAGGCAGCGCTTGCGAGGCGCCCCCCGAGCAGAATCCGCCCCACATCAACAGTCCCATGTCCGGCGTCTGCATGGCGCGGCTGAGCGGCATGGCCAGCATGTTCAGCACGATGGCCAGGCAGGCTAGCCAGGGACTGATGCGTTTGAGACGAGCCATGAACGAAGTCGACTGAAAGGGGTGAACATTTAGCGGCAGTTCAGGCGCAAAGTAAAAGCCTGTCTGTGCGCTATTTTGCCGCAGATCGTGGGCGTGATCCGCAACCCCGGTTAGCGATGCAACGGCCTGTTTTTGCGAGGCTTATGCCGAAAAAAATGCCCCGAGCATGTCGGGGCATTGGTCAGGCGGGCGTTTTGGGGGGGGCGCCGTTCAGCGACGAACCTCTGTCGCGTTCGGGCGGTTCTTCAGGTTCTTGTCGGCCTTGTAGCGCAACGCAACGTCCGGCACCGAACCGCCCTTGCCGGTCTCGACCCAGTTGCGGATTCGGCTGGCATCGGCGAAGTGGGTGAACTTGCCGAAGGCGTCGAGGATCACCAGCGACACCGGGCGGTTACCCATGCTGGTCACCAGCACCAGGCAGTGGCCGGCCTGGTTGGTGAAGCCGGTCTTGGTCAGCTTGATGTCCCAGTTGGCGCGGTTGATCAGGTGGTCGGTGTTGGAGAAACCCAAGGTGTAGTTGGGCTTGCGGAACGCCACGGTCTTTTCCTTGGTGGTGCTCAATTGGCTCAGCATCGGGAATTTGCGCGCGTAGGCCAGCAGCTTGCTCAGGTCCCTGGCGGTCGACACGTTATGGATGGACAGGCCGGTAGGCTCGACGTAATGGGTGCTGGTCATGCCCAGCGCCTTGGCCTTGGCGTTCATCGCCGCAATGAAGGCTACGTAGCCGCCCGGGTAGTGGTGAGCCAGGCTCGCGGCGGCGCGGTTTTCCGAGGACATCAGGGCGATCAGCAACATCTCTTTGCGCGGCATTTGGCTGCCGATTTTCACGCGGGAGAACACGCCTTTCATTTCCGGCGTGTCGGTGATGTTGATGTCGATGTACTCGTCCATGTTCTGCTTGGCTTCCAGCACGATCAGGCCGGTCATGAGCTTGCTCACGGAAGCGATCGGCACCACCACGTCCGGGTTGCTGGAATAGATGACTTTGTTGGTTTGCAGATCGACCAGCATGGCGCTGCCGGAAGCGATTTGCAGTTTTGAGGTGTCACGCGGGGCCAGGGTGGTTTCGGCGGCGTGCGCAAAGGTGCCGGTGAAAGCAAATAAAAGGCTGACGAGAGAGAGACGAATTTTCACGCGGATGAACTCGCTAAAAAAAGTAAGAAATACCGTTCTGCAACGGGCTTTATGAAAAATGACGTTACATTTTAGGAGTATGGATCAGAAAACGATAGAGAGCCTTTAAATAAAGGCTGTAAGGCGATGATTGGTTAGGCTTGTAGCCCATCGCGGGCAAAAAAAGGCCCGCTATGAGGGCGGGTCTAATGGGGATTTTCAAAGGAGTAGAGGTAAGTTGCGCCCGATCCTGTCGATGGCGGGTGAAAAGGATGTCGAAGAAACGCGAAACCGGGTGCTGCGCCTGGGTGAACGAGCCGGATGTTCGGGTGCGTGTTCTATTGGGCAAGCCCGTCAGCGTCGGCAGTTCAAGGCGGCTACCTGCATTTTGCCAGCGTCCTCCACATTGACGATGCTCAGGCTGTCAGCGCCAGCCTCGGCGGCTTTATTGAATGCCGTGTTCAGAGCGTCGCCGTTGGATGAGCCCTGCACCGTGAAGGCTTTGACGACGTGGCAAGCGTGGGCGGATGAGGCCGTGACGAGGTTGACCTGTTTGCCCGCTTCAGTCAGTTGGGTGGTGCAAGCGGGGATCAATACCGCGATTAGGATCAGCAGAGGGGCGGCATGTAGGTTGCGCATGGCTAAAGCACTCCTGGGGTTCCTGCGGCATCTGGCGGGTGCCGAACATGTCAGCCGCGGATGCACGATAGCAGAGCGTGAGGTTCATCAGAAACCAAAAGCCCTGCGACAAGGCAGGGCTCTTTTCAGCGCGGCAGTTGATCAGCCGTGCAGGGTTTCTGCTGCATACAGCGTGTTTTCCAGCAGGCAGGCACGGGTCATCGGGCCAACGCCACCCGGTACCGGGGTGATCCAGCCGGCACGGGGCAGGGCGGTTTCGTACACCACGTCGCCGACCAGCTTGCCGTCTGCCTGACGGTTGATGCCGACGTCGATGACGATCGCGCCTTCCTTGATCCACTCACCTTTGACCAGGCCCGGCTTGCCGGCAGCCACTACCACCAGGTCGGCGCGGCCGACGTGACCGGCGAGGTCCTTGGTGAAGCGGTGGGTCACGGTCACGGTGCAGCCGGCGAGCAGCAGTTCCATGGCCATCGGGCGCCCGACGATATTGGAGGCGCCGACGATCACGGCGTCGAGGCCGTAAAGGTTGACGCCGGTGCTTTCCAGCAGGGTCATGATGCCTTTCGGCGTGCATGGGCGCAGCAGCGGGATGCGCTGGGCCAGGCGGCCGACGTTATACGGGTGGAAACCGTCGACGTCTTTGTCCGGGCGGATGCGTTCGAGCAACTGGGAGGCGTCCAGGTGCGCGGGCAATGGCAGTTGCACCAGGATACCGTCGATGTTCGGGTCATCGTTGAGGCCGTCGATCAGGTCGGTAAGGGCCTGCTGGGTGGTCTCGGAAGGCAGGTCGTAGGCCTTGGAAATAAAGCCGACCTCTTCACAGTCTTTACGCTTGTGCGAGACATAAACCTGAGACGCAGGATCGCTGCCGACCAGGATCACCGCGAGGCCAGGCGTGCGCAAGCCTTGCTGGCTACGCTCGGTGACGCGTTTGGCGATCTGCTGGCGCAGGCTGGCGGCGATTGATTTGCCGTCGATAAGTTGTGCAGTCATTACGCGTGATTAACCATCGAGAGGGGGAAGAAAAGTGCGCGCATTCTCGCATGCCAAGACGTGGGGGCAAAGGCGCTTGGTCTGCAAATTGGCCTAACCCCTTAAATAAAATGAATTTTTTTCAAAAAAGATTTGACGGCTTTCCGGCGCGTCTATACTATTCGTCGCACTTGTCGGGCACAGCCTAGCACTGGTTAAGAAGGTCTAGCAGGATTGTTGTTCTGCAAGGCTGGAAGCACTTAGTTTGTAATCCTCCAAGAGTACAGATTAATCAGGCGCCCGTAGCTCAGCTGGATAGAGCATCCGCCTTCTAAGCGGATGGTCGCAGGTTCGAGTCCTGCCGGGTGCGCCATTAGGCAGCTTTGGCACAAGTAGCGTTAGATGGTGGGCGTAGCTCAGTTGGTAGAGCACGGGATTGTGACTCCCGTTGTCGAGGGTTCGATCCCCTTCGTCCACCCCATATTTTGAAAAGGCGCCAGATTAATCATCTGGCGCCTTTGCTTTAAGAGCTTCAAGCGCGGATGTGGTGGAATTGGTAGACACACTGGATTTAGGTTCCAGCGCCGCGAGGCGTAAGAGTTCGAGTCTCTTCATCCGCACCAATTAAAGCTTTGCCCGGCCGGAAGGCGGGGTCAGGCTCGACAAAGAAGTGGTTTGGTTTCTTTGTTAACGCAATATGGTGGGCGTAGCTCAGTTGGTAGAGCACGGGATTGTGACTCCCGTTGTCGAGGGTTCGATCCCCTTCGTCCACCCCATATTCGAAAGGCGCCAGATTTAACAGTCTGGCGCCTTTTTTGTTTTAGTGGTTCGAGTATTCCGCGGCTGCAGGTTCTGGGTCGCAAGGCAGGGCGTTTCGTCGTATTTATGTGTCTCGATGATGCCGCGCTGCCTGCCGGTCCTGTTCGCAGGGGCGGCCGTCAGGGAGATGATTGGCGACTTCTTCTATATATAGAAGGGTCGGCGCAGAGCCCTGGCGCGATTGGCTGTATTTGTCACCGGGGCGAGGCGCAACAGTGTCTTCGTACCGATAAATTGCCTGCTGTTTTTTTACCCGTTTCCAGTAGGGTGACTTCTTGAGTTTGACCCACTAGAATGCATGCCCTTGGTGCGACACGCGTGGCGTGTCTCCTAAACTTCGAGGTGTAGAGTCATCTTGAAGGGTTTTCGAAAGAGAGCCGAGAGCTTGGGTGCCCAATCCCAAGAAAAAAAACCCCTCCCAGAAGTCCAATGCCTTCAAGGACTTGCCGCAGCGGCGGTGGCAAACTCAAGGTCGATTAGCGCTCGGTGGCTCGACCGCAGTACTGGATTTCCGGTATTGGAGTGCCTACTACACATCAGCCCTATTCAGGGCTAAACCCATGCGGGAGAGAATCCCCGCTGGGGTTCCCTCCTGCTTTTGAAACAGGAGGTAACAATTCTTTGAGCATGCTGCCTCGGCAGTCCCTGTTCACATCAAACCGGAGACATGAGCGAAAGCTCTGTCTGTCATTGTCCAACCATTGCCTGTTCGGAGTGGCAGCGGACTCGTTGTGCGACCAACGATAGCCTAGGAAGACATGCGTCACTGGTAACGGTGGGGTGTGAAGCTCTTCCAACAATGTAGCCCCCGTATGGGTGCGTCTTCGCCGTGAGGCGGAGCGCAGATGCTCGGAGCAGTACCGGGTTGAGGCGCTAGGCTGGCTGGTATGGGTAACACAAGTGAACTGCTAATAAACGTCGTCAGCATTACGGTGCCTAATCTGCTGATAGGCATTAACCAAAAAGGTGATGCGACCGGTTGTTCTGGTCAAGGGTCGGAACACGTCGTCACATAAGGTCGCCGGCGAATAGGCAGACTCTAACCCAGTCGTGTGACAGGCAGGGAACGTGGTAAGCCCGTATGGCTGCCTTCGGGCAGGTGAACCGCAAGGTGATCCGTTGGCTGTGCGGGTATGGGATCGCAGAGAAAGCGAAAGCCGGGCTGTAATGGCCCGGATAGGGGCTGGAACATTGCTCCACGGGAAACCGGGCAGACTTCTGCGTGGTCTTTCGTCGCATGAACTCTGAGTGAACCTGTCTCAATAAACCTAGAGATCCAGCTGTAACGGATCTTCTATTAATCCAACCCTGGCGGGAGCGTCCATTCCCGTCAGGGGATGTGTGCGTCTTTCGCTTGGGGCAACTTGAGAGGAAGGCAGCATGTTAGAACATAGCCAATTGGCCGTGTCTGCGCCTTCCGGCGCTCCGCAACAATGGCATGACATCGATTGGTGGCGTGTTCAGCGGAATGTCCGGGCGATGCAGATACGGATTGCGAAGGCTTGTCGGGAAGGCAACTGGCGCAGGGTGAAAGCCTTGCAGCGGATGCTGACCCGCTCACGCTCGGCCAGATACTTGGCCGTACGGCGAGTCACTGAAAACCAGGGTAAGCGCACGGCGGGAGTCGACCGCGTGCTCTGGGATACACCCGATGCCAAATGGAAGGCGGCAAATGGGTTGAAGCGCCACGGTTATAAACCACGGCCTTTACGGCGTGTGTTTATTCCGAAGTCAAATGGAAAAGAGCGCCCTCTGGGCATTCCGACCATGACGGACAGGGCAATGCAGGCGTTGTATTTGCTTGCTCTGGCACCCATTGCAGAAACCACCGGCGATCCAAACAGCTACGGCTTTAGGATCGAGCGATCTACGGCGGATGCAATGGGGCAGTTGTTCGTATGCCTATCCAAGAAGGTTTCGGCCCAATGGGTTTTGGAGGCGGACATCAAAGGCTGCTTTGACCATATCAATCATGACTGGCTTATCACCAACGTCCCAACGGATAAGGTGGTTCTCCGAAAATGGTTGAAAGCTGGCGTGATTCATAAAGGCCAGCTACAGGCAACGGATGCCGGTACGCCACAGGGCGGGATTGTCTCGCCCAGCTTGGCGAATCTGGTGCTGGATGGGCTGGAGTCACAACTTAAGCAACATCTGGGTGTGACCAAGGCCAAGAAGCTGAAAATCAATGTGGTGCGTTATGCGGATGACTTTGTGATAACCGGAACCTCGCGAGAGGTGCTGGAAACTGAAGTCAGACCTTGGGTAGAGCAGTTCCTAGCAGTGCGGGGGCTGCAGTTGTCACTCGAGAAGACGCGTGTCGTCCATATAAAGGAAGGCTTTGACTTTCTAGGTTGGAATTTCCGCAAGTACGATGGGAAGCTTCTGATCAAGCCAAGCAAGAAAAACGTGAAAGCGTTCTATAGCAAGGTAAGGGAGGTCATCAGTACCAGCAAAACGGTAAGGCAGGAGGATCTGATCCGACAGCTGAATCCGATACTGCGTGGCTGGGCGTTCTATCACCAGCCTGTGGTAGCCAAGAAAGCGTATAGCCGCATGGATTACATGATCTTTCTGGCTCTATGGCGTTGGGCAAAACGGCGACACCCTAAGAAAACACTCCAGTGGATCGGAGCGAAATACTTTAAACCCATGAAGGGGCGGAAAGGGGTGTTTGCTACCGCGACGATGAATGACAAGGGAGAGATGCGAACGATCGAGTTGTACTCGCTAGCGAGCACTCCGATCGAACGACACAAGAAGGTGAGTGGGGAGTACAACCCCTTCGATCCTTCTATGGAGGAAATGGGTGAGAAAAGGCGTATGGAACAGATGCTCAAAAGGCTGGCGTACCGTAAGCAAATCTTGAGCCTTTTCCAGAGTCAGAAAGGATTGTGTCCAATATGTAAGTTACCGATTACGAAGGAGACGGGGTGGCATGATCACCACATTCTGTACCGCACAAAAGGCGGTGGAGACTCCCTAAATAACCGGGTACTATTGCACCCCCTTTGTCACCAGCGGCTACACGCTCGCGGATTGACAGTGAACAAACCGGCTCCCCTTACCGGGGGTTTTGATTAGGCCCGAGCCGTATGCGGGGAAACTCGCACGTACGGTTCTTAGGGGGAGGTGGGCCAGTAATGGCCCATCTCTACCCGACATTCTGGGGTCGGAAACGGCCGGCTAACGTCTGTGCAACGAGGAATATCCATGCAAGTTTCTGTTGAAAATACTACTGCTCTCGAGCGCCGCCTGAGCATCACCGTGCCGGCAGAGCGCATCGAGACTGCGGTCAACAAGCGTCTGCAGCAGACTGCCCAAAAGGCCAAGATCGCTGGCTTCCGTCCAGGCAAAGTGCCAATGAGCGAAATCAAGCGCCGTTTTGGTGCTGATGCGCGTCAGGAAGCGGTAGGCGACGTGATCCAGGCGTCGTTCTACGAAGCGGTTGTCGAGCAAAAGCTGAACCCGGCTGGTTCGCCTTCGATCGAGCCTAAGTCCCTGGAAGCGGGCAAGGACCTGGAATACGTTGCTGTATTCGAAGTGTTCCCAGAGTTCGAAGTTGCCGGCTTCGACGGTATCGCGATCGAGCGCCTGAGCGCCGAAGTGGCTGATGCCGACCTGGACAACATGCTGGAAATCCTGCGCAAGCAGAACACCCGTTTCGAAGTGGCCGAACGTGCTGCCCAGAACGAAGACCAGCTGAACATCGATTTCGTGGGCAAGGTTGACGGCGAAGCATTCGCTGGCGGCTCCGCCAAGGGTACTCAGCTGGTGCTGGGTTCCAACCGCATGATCCCGGGTTTCGAAGACGGCCTGGTTGGCGCAAAAGCCGGCGAAGAGCGCGTTCTGAACCTGACTTTCCCGGCTGACTACCAGAACCTGGACCTGGCCGGCAAAGCCGCCGAGTTCACCGTGACGGTCAACAGCGTGTCCGAGCCTAAGCTGCCAGAGCTGAACGAAGAGTTCTTCGCTCAATTCGGCATCAAGGAAACCGGCATCGACGGCTTCCGCACCGAAGTTCGCAAGAACATGCAGCGCGAGCTGCGTCAGGCCATCAAGTCCAAGGTCAAGAACCAGGTCATGGACGGTCTGCTGACCGCCAACCCGATCGAAGTGCCTAAGGCTTTGCTGTCCAACGAAGTGGATCGCCTGCGCGTACAAGCCGTTCAGCAGTTTGGTGGCAACATCAAACCTGACCAACTGCCGGCCGAGCTGTTCGAAGAGCAAGCCAAGCGCCGCGTCGTGCTGGGCCTGATCGTGGCTGAAGTGGTCAAGCAGTTCGACCTCAAGCCTGACGAAGACCGCGTTCGTGAAATGATCCAGGAAATGGCTTCGGCCTACCAGGAGCCTGAGCAGGTTGTGGCTTGGTACTACAAGAACGACCAGCAACTGAACGAAGTACGTTCGGTTGTGCTGGAAGAACAAGTTGTGGATACTGTTCTGCAGAAGGCTAAGGTGACCGATAAAGCGGTCTCTTACGAAGAAGCAGTCAAGCCGGCGGAAGCAGCACAAGCCGACTGATTGTCCAACTCGTTTGAAATACAACCATAAGCCAGCCTCGCGCTGGCTTATGCGTTTTCAAGACATGACTATTTGGGAGTAACTGCAGAGCATGTTCCGTAATTCCTATATTCAGCAGAACTCTGATATCCAGGCCGCAGGCGGCCTGGTCCCGATGGTTGTCGAGCAGTCCGCTCGTGGCGAACGCGCCTACGACATCTACTCGCGCCTGCTCAAGGAGCGAGTGATCTTTTTGGTGGGGCCGGTAGAGGACTACATGGCCAACCTGATTTGTGCGCAACTGCTGTTCCTTGAAGCGGAAAACCCGGACAAGGACATCCATCTTTACATTAACTCGCCGGGCGGTTCGGTGACCGCGGGCATGTCGATCTACGACACCATGCAGTTCATCAAGCCAAACGTGTCGACCACCTGCATCGGCCAAGCCTGCAGCATGGGCGCTTTCCTGCTGACCGCAGGTGCCGAAGGCAAGCGTTACTGCCTGCCGAACTCGCGCGTGATGATTCACCAGCCACTGGGCGGTTTCCAGGGCCAGGCATCGGACATCGAAATCCATGCCAAGGAAATCCTCTTTATTCGTGAGCGTCTTAACACGCTGATGGCCAAGCACAGCGGGCACACCTTGGAAGAAATCGAGCGTGATACCAACCGTGACAATTTCATGAGCGCCGAAGCCGCGCGTGATTACGGGTTGATCGACGCAGTGATTGACAAGCGCCCCGCTTAATATAAGCAGCTCAAAATAGGCCAGGTCGGCAAGTCCGATCACCTGCGGGCTTGAAAAAGCCCGCATAAGCCTTCATCTTGTGTTGCAAGCCTATCGGATTTGGATCGAACGAATGACTGACACCCGCAACGGCGAGGACAACGGCAAGCTGCTCTATTGCTCCTTCTGTGGCAAAAGCCAGCATGAAGTACGCAAATTGATTGCCGGCCCCTCGGTCTTTATCTGCGACGAGTGCGTCGACCTGTGCAATGACATCATCCGTGAGGAGGTGCAGGAAGCCCAGGCCGAAAGCAGCGCGCATAAATTGCCTTCGCCTAAAGAAATCAGCGGCATCCTTGATCAGTACGTGATTGGTCAAGAGCGTGCAAAAAAGGTTCTGGCCGTAGCGGTGTACAACCACTACAAGCGTTTGAACCAGCGTGACAAGAAAAACGACGAAGTCGAGCTCGGCAAGAGCAACATCTTGCTGATCGGTCCTACAGGCTCGGGTAAAACCCTGCTTGCGGAAACCCTCGCTCGCCTGCTGAACGTTCCGTTCACCATCGCCGACGCCACCACCCTCACCGAGGCTGGCTACGTGGGTGAGGACGTCGAGAACATCATTCAGAAGTTGCTGCAGAAGTGCGACTACGACGTAGAGAAGGCCCAGATGGGTATCGTCTACATCGACGAAATCGATAAGATTTCGCGCAAGTCCGACAACCCGTCGATCACTCGGGATGTTTCCGGTGAAGGCGTGCAGCAAGCCTTGTTGAAACTGATCGAAGGCACGGTTGCTTCCGTACCGCCACAAGGCGGCCGCAAGCATCCACAGCAGGAGTTCCTTCAGGTTGATACGCGCAATATCCTGTTCATCTGCGGCGGTGCGTTCTCCGGTCTGGAAAAGGTTATTCAAAACCGTTCCACCCGTGGCGGCATCGGCTTCAGTGCGGAAGTGCGCAGCAAGGAAGAAGGCAAGAAGGTGGGCGAGTCCCTGCGTGAAGTCGAACCTGACGATCTGGTCAAGTTTGGTCTGATCCCGGAATTCGTTGGTCGTCTGCCGGTCCTGGCGACATTGGACGAGCTGGATGAGGCTGCTCTGATTCAGATCCTCACCGAGCCGAAAAACGCCCTGACCAAACAATATGCCAAGCTGTTCGAAATGGAAGGCGTAGACCTCGAGTTCCGTACCGACGCACTCAAATCAGTGGCCAAGCGGGCACTGGAGCGCAAAACCGGTGCGCGTGGCCTGCGTTCGATCCTCGAAGGCGTACTGCTCGACACCATGTACGAAATCCCCTCGCAGTCCGAGGTGAGCAAAGTGGTGATCGACGAAAGCGTTATCGAAGGCAAGTCCAAGCCACTGTATATCTATGAAAACAGTGAGCCGGCTGCCAAGGCTGCGCCAGACGCGTAAGCGTCCGGCTGCTGCATAACAACAAGGGGCCTTTAGGGGCCCCTTTTGTTTTAAGGGCGTGTTTTTCCTGCATTTAACTGCTGGCATTGAGCTTGTTTTTTTTGCCGGCAGCCCCCATCTTGGTTTCATGCTTACTTTTCAACTGTCATAGAGGCGAAATCATGAAGACAACCATCGAATTGCCTCTCCTGCCGTTGCGTGATGTCGTCGTCTATCCGCACATGGTTATCCCGCTGTTCGTGGGGCGCGAGAAGTCTATCGAAGCCCTCGAGGCCGCGATGACGGGCGACAAGCAGATCCTGCTGTTGGCCCAGAGAAATCCTGCTGATGATGATCCAGGCGAAGATGCCCTGTATCGCGTCGGTACCGTTGCGACTGTCCTGCAATTGCTCAAGCTGCCCGACGGCACTGTCAAGGTGTTGGTGGAAGGTGAGCAGCGCGGTGCGGTCGAGCGCTTCATGGAGGTGGACGGCCACCTGCGCGCCGAAGTGGCACTGATCGACGAAGTCGAGGCCCCGGAGCGCGAGTCCGAAGTATTTGTACGCAGCCTGCTCTCGCAATTCGAGCAGTATGTGCAGTTGGGCAAGAAAGTCCCGGCTGAAGTCCTGTCTTCCCTCAACAGCATTGATGAGCCTAGCCGCCTGGTCGACACCATGGCCGCGCACATGGCGCTGAAAATCGAGCAGAAGCAAGACATCCTCGAAATCATCGACCTGCCGGCCCGTGTCGAACACGTCCTGGCGCTGCTCGATGCCGAAATCGACCTGCTGCAGGTTGAAAAGCGCATCCGTGGTCGCGTGAAGAAACAAATGGAGCGCAGCCAGCGCGAGTACTACCTGAATGAGCAGATGAAGGCCATTCAGAAGGAACTCGGCGACAGCGAGGAAGGCCACAACGAAATCGAAGAGCTGAAAAAGCGCATCGATTCCGCCGGCCTGCCGAAAGACGCCCTGACCAAGGCCAACGCCGAGCTGAACAAGCTCAAGCAAATGTCGCCGATGTCGGCCGAAGCCACCGTGGTTCGTTCCTACATCGATTGGTTGGTGCAGGTGCCGTGGAAGGCTCAGACCAAGGTGCGCCTGGACCTGGCTCGCGCCGAAGATATCCTCGATGCCGACCATTACGGCCTCGAAGAAGTCAAAGAACGCATTCTCGAATACCTCGCCGTGCAAAAGCGCGTGAAGAAAATTCGTGGCCCGGTGTTGTGCCTGGTCGGTCCGCCGGGTGTGGGTAAAACCTCCCTGGCCGAGTCGATTGCCAATGCCACCAACCGTAAATTCGTGCGAATGGCCCTTGGCGGCGTGCGTGATGAAGCGGAAATCCGTGGTCATCGCCGCACATATATCGGTTCGATGCCAGGAAGATTGATTCAAAAGATGACAAAGGTCGGCGTGCGCAACCCGCTGTTCCTGCTCGATGAAATCGACAAAATGGGCAGCGACATGCGTGGCGATCCGGCATCGGCCTTGCTCGAAGTGCTCGATCCTGAGCAGAACCATAATTTCAACGACCATTACCTGGAAGTCGACTACGATCTGTCCGACGTAATGTTCCTGTGTACCTCCAACTCCATGAACATTCCGCCAGCGTTGCTGGACCGGATGGAGGTGATTCGTCTGCCGGGTTACACCGAAGACGAGAAGATCAACATCGCCGTCAAATACCTCGCGCCCAAGCAGATTTCGGCCAATGGCCTGAAGAAAGGCGAGATTGAATTCGAGGTCGAGTCGATCCGCGATATGGTGCGTTACTACACCCGCGAGGCCGGTGTACGGGGGCTTGAGCGCCAGATTGCGAAGATTTGCCGCAAGGCGGTCAAGGAGCATGCGCTGGAAAAACGCTTCTCGGTGAAGATTACCGCCGATGTGCTGGAGCACTATCTGGGCGTGCGTAAATTCAGCTACGGGTTGGCGGAACAGCAGGATCAGGTAGGGCAGGTGACTGGCCTGGCGTGGACCCAGGTGGGTGGCGAATTGCTGACCATCGAAGCCGCGGTGATCCCGGGCAAGGGCCAATTGATCAAGACCGGTTCCCTGGGTGACGTGATGGTCGAATCCATCACCGCCGCGCAGACCGTGGTGCGCAGCCGCGCCCGGAGCCTGGGGATTCCCCTGGACTTCCATGAGAAGCACGACGTCCATATCCACATGCCGGAGGGGGCGACCCCGAAAGACGGCCCTAGCGCTGGCGTAGGCATGTGTACGGCCCTGGTATCGGCCCTGACCGGCATTCCGGTACGCGCCGATGTGGCCATGACCGGGGAAATCACCCTGCGTGGCCAGGTATTGGCCATCGGTGGTCTGAAAGAAAAATTGCTCGCCGCACACCGGGGTGGAATCAAGACCGTGATCATTCCTGAAGAGAATGTCCGCGACTTGAAGGAAATTCCTGACAATATCAAGCAAGATCTTCAGATTAAACCGGTTAAATGGATTGACGAGGTCCTGCAAATTGCGCTGCAATACGCGCCGGAGCCCTTGCCGGATGTGGCTCCGGAGATAGTCGCGAAGGACGAAAAGCGCGAGTCTGATTCCAAGGAAAGAATTAGCACGCATTAATGCGTTAAAGCCTGGGGGCTTCCTTGACAGCTTTTTAGAGCCCTTGTTATAAAGCGGCTCTTAAGTGTCTGTAGGCCATTCAGCACTGGTTTTTGCTTTCACCAAAAAACTTAGAATCATACTCAATAGATATATAAGGGGACTTAGAGTGAACAAGTCGGAACTGATTGATGCTATCGCCGCATCCGCTGATATCCCGAAAGCTGCTGCTGGCCGTGCGCTGGACGCAGTAATCGAATCCGTCACTGGCGCTCTGAAGGCCGGCGATTCGGTGGTACTGGTAGGCTTCGGTACTTTTTCTGTGACTGACCGCCCAGCTCGCACTGGCCGTAACCCACAGACTGGCAAAGCACTGCAAATCGCTGCTGCCAAGAAACCAGGTTTCAAAGCCGGTAAAGCCCTGAAAGAAGCCGTTAACTAAGCCTCGATCAAGCCTTTACCTACCCGGGTCCGACGCAGGTCTGGCCTGGCAGCGGAGCGGCAGCTGACCCACGTATCCATCGGGTCACCACGCCGGGGGTGTGGGTTCTAACCCCCGTCCGCTCCGCCAGTTACGAGAGAAGGCGCATCCTCGGATGCGCCTTTCTTCTATCCGGACTCTACCCACGCTCCACGGTTGCCAATTTTTGAAGTTCAACCGTTTCTGGGGGACGCATGCTGCAAAATATCAGGGACAATTCACAAGGCTGGATTGCCAAGACCATTATCGGGATCATCGTCGCATTGATGGCGTTCACCGGTATCGAGGCTATTTTTCAGGCTTCGACCAACACCAAGCAGGACGTGGCCAAGGTCAACGGTGAAGCAATCACCCAGACCGAACTGAGCCAGGCCGTCGACATGCAACGTCGCCAACTGATGCAACAGATGGGCAAGGATTTCGATGCTTCCCTGCTGGACGAAAAACTGCTGCGCGACGCGGCGCTCAAGAGCCTGATCGATCGCAAGCTGGTACTGCAAGGTGCCGCTGATTCCAAGTTTGCCTTCTCTGACGCCGCGCTGGACCAAGTGATCCTGCAGACGCCGGAGTTCCAGGTGGACGGCAAGTTCAACGCAGAGCGTTTTGACCAGGTGATCCGTCAACTGGGCTACAGCCGTCTGCAGTTCCGTCAGATGATGACCCAGCAAATGCTGATCGAGCAGACTCGCTTGGGCATCCTCGGCAGCGCCTTCGTGACTGACGCGCAGGTGCTGGCATTCGCCCGCCTGGAAAAACAGACCCGCGATTTCGCCACCGTCAATATCAAGGCCAACCCTGCGGCGGTGAAACTCACCGACGACGAGGTCAAGGCTTACTACGACCAGCACGCCAAAGAGTTCATGACCCCGGACCAGGTGGTCATCGACTATCTGGAGTTGAAGAAGTCGTCTTTCTTCGACCAGGTCACCGTCAAGGACGATGAACTGCAGGCAGCGTATGAGAAAGAAACCGCCAACCTCGCTGAGCAGCGTCGTGCCGCGCACATCCTGATTGAAGTCAACGACAAGGTCACCGACGCCCAAGCCAAGGCCAAGATCGAGGAAATCCAGGCGCGCCTGGCCAAGGGTGAGCAGTTCGAAGCCCTGGCCAAGGAGTTCTCCCAGGACCCGGGTTCGGCCAGCAATGGCGGTGACCTTGGTTTTGCCGGTCCTGGCGTCTACGATCCGGACTTCGAAGCTGCCCTGTACGCCTTGAATAAGGACCAGGTCTCGGCACCGGTGCGCAGCACCTTCGGTTGGCACCTGATCAAGCTGTTGGGCGTTGAAGCGCCAGAAGTGCCATCGTTCGCCAGCCTGAAAGATAAGCTGACCCACGAGCTCAAGAACCAACAGGTTGAACAGCGTTTTGTCGAAGCGACCAAGCAATTGGAAGATGCGGCGTTCGAAGCCTCCGACCTGGCTCAGCCGGCCTCCGATCTGAAGCTGACCGTTCACACCTCTGCGCCGTTTGGTCGCGAAGGCGGTGAGGGTGTCGCGGCCAACCGTGCCGTGGTCACTGCCGCGTTCAGCCCGGAAGTGTTGGATGAGGGTGCCAACAGCACCGCCATCGAGCTCGACCCGGAAACCATCATCGTGCTGCGGGCCAAAGAGCATCTGAAGCCTACGCAACTGCCGCTGGAAAGCGTGGCAGCGGCGATCCGCACCCAGATGACCAAGGAACGCGCCAGCGCGGCCGCCAAGACTCACGCTGACGAGTTGATCGCCAGCCTGCGTGATGGCAAGACCCCGCTGAACCAGCCCGTTGATGGCCAGGCCTGGAAAGTCACCGAAGCGGCTACCCGTAGCCAGGAAACGATCGACCCGGTGGTGCTGCAAGCCTTGTTCCGCATGCCCAAGCCTGCGTCCAAGGACAAGCCGACCTTCACCACCGTGACCCTCGCTGATGGCAGCCTGGTGATCGTGCGCTTGAACGGCGTCACCGAAGCGGCGGCTCCATCGGACGATGAGAAGGCGCAATACCGCCGTTTCCTCGCTTCCCGTGTTGGGCAGCAGGATTTCGCGGCGTACCGCAAGCAGCTGGAAACCAAGGCTGAGATCAAGAAGTACTGATCTCGGTTTGAATAAAAAGCCCCCGGCCTGAAAAGACCGGGGGCTTTTTCATGGGCGTTTGCAAAGGGCCAGCAACATCAACGTCACTACCGCCCAGGGAAACGCGAGCACGCCCCAGCTCTGCAACAACAACCCGCCCGCCAGACCGCCGCCGGCAATGCCCAGGTTCCATACCGTCACCAGCATCGACTGCGCGGCGTCCGCCGACTCGCCCGCCGACTTGGCCAGGGCGGTTTGCAGCAAGGCCGGTAGGCCACCGAATGCCAGCCCCCAGGCCGCGACGGCGATGTAGATGATCGCCGGCGAGTCGATCCAGAACGCCAACGCCAGCGCCGACAGGCCAAACAGCATGCAACTGAACAGCACCAACGGGCGCAGCCATCGATCGATCAGCAGGCCCACCAGCCAGATGCTCAACAACGCCGTCAGGCCAAACACCAGCAGTACCCGGTCGATATCGGCCTGGATGCCGGCGGGCTCCAGCAGGGGGGCGATGTAGGTGTAGAGAATGTTGTGGGCCAGCACGTAGGTAAAGGTCACCCAAAGCACCGGACGAATACCGCGCAACCTCATCACCTGGCGCAGGCCCAGGCGCTGTTGTGCTGCTTGGCCGGCAAAGTCCGGGAGTTGCCAGCGCGCCCAGAGCAGCAATGCCAGCGTCAGCCCGGTCATGATCGCAAAACTCAAGCGCCAGCCAACGAGGGTGCCCAGCAGGGTGCCGGCCGGCACGCCCAGGGTCAGGGCCAGCGGTGCGCCAAGCATTGCGATGGCAATCGCCCGGCCTTGCAGGTGGGGGGCGACCATACGACTGGCGTAACCCGCCAACAGGGCCCAGAGCAACCCGGCGAATACCCCGGCGAAAAAGCGCGCTACCAGGGTCAGCCCGTAGTGGCTGGATACGGCCGTCACGCTGTTGACCAGGGCGAAGCCAGCAATGGCCACCAGCAGTAGGGGGCGTCGGCGCCAACCCCGCGTCAGCAGCGTCAAGGGGATGGCCGCGAGCAATGATCCGAGTGCGTAGAGCGTGACCAGTTGGCCAACCAGGGCGGGCGACACGCCCAGGCCTGCGCCCATCTGCGGCAAGAGCCCCGCAGGCATGGCTTCGGTGAGGATGGTGATAAAACCCGCGCAAGCCAGGGCCAACAAGCCTCCCAGCGGCAGCACGTCAGGCTCGGCGTTCGCCGGGCAATGGGTAAGTGAAGGGTTGTCGCTCATGACGCTTGATCCATATAAAAGGGGCAAGGCGGCAGAGTAAGGGGCTGTGCTGTGCGGAAAAACAGGCTAAGGTTCCGAACTTAGCGGACGTAGGTGTCCGTAATCAGTCGAGACGTGATCATGGACAGCTTGAGCAGCCTGTCGGTATTTGTGCAGGTGGCGGAGACGCGCAGCTTCACCGTCGCCGGTCGCGTGCTGGGGGTATCGTCGTCGGCCGTGGGCAAAAGTATCGCGCGCATGGAAGAGCGCCTGGGCGTCAGGCTGTTTCACCGCAGCACGCGCAGTATCACCCTGACCAGCGAAGGCTCGCTGTTTCTTGAGCGTTCGCGGCGCATTCTGGCCGAGGTCGAGGCGGCCGAGCAGGAATTGACGGACGCCAGCGCCACGCCCCGCGGCAAGTTGCGCGTCAGCCTGCCGCAGGTACGCGGCTTGTTGATGCCGGTGCTCAGCGACTTTATGCGCGCCTACCCGGATATCGAATTGGATGTGGATTTTTCCGACCGCATGGTGGACGTGATCGAGGAAGGTTTCGATGCGGTGATTCGCACAGGCAAGCCCGAAGATTCGCGCTTGATGGCGCGGCATCTGGGCTATTACCAGTTGGTACTTGTGGGCACGCCGGGCTACTTCGCTCAACACGGCACCCCGCAGCAACCGCAGGATCTCAACGATCACGCGTGCCTGCGGCACAAATTCTGCGCCACCGGCAAGCTGGAAAACTGGCCGTTGCGTCACCTGCCGGGCGCCGCCGAACCGACCTTGCGTACACCGCTGGTCAGTACCACCATTGAGTCCCTCAACCATGTGGTACACGAGGGATTGGGCATCGCCTGTCTGCCCGACTACATGGTCAACGAGGCCGTGGGGCAGGGGCGCTTGCTACGGGTGTTGGATGATTATCTCGAACACCGTGGCAGTTTCTGGATACTGTGGCCGTCAAGTCGTCATGCATCTGCCAAGTTGCGCGTGTTTATTGACCATATGTGCGCCGGGCTTTTCCCTGCAGGCACCGCTGTGTAGGCTTGTGACGTTTTATCGACAGGAATGCGCGCGCCAAGGCCTCGTTCTGTTGCACAATACCGCCCAGACCGTTTTCCTCAGGATTTTCAATGTCGACATCATTTCACTTGCGTAGCCTCGGGTTGGCGCTGGTGTTGGCGGGCGCCACGGGCTGCTCGTCACCCAAGACCGCTGTTTACGAGCACGAGAATTTCGACGACTCCGGTACGTTCTCCCGTAATTACCCGGTCAGTGACATCGCCGCGTGCGAGGCCGCACGCCGTGCCTTGCTGAGCCAGGGCTACATCATCACCAGCAGCGATCCGAAGCTGGTGGTGGGTAACAAGAGTTTCCAGCAGACCGGCGAAACTCACATGCAGATCAGCTTCAATGTGGTGTGTGCCAATGATGGCAAAGGTAAAAGCCACTCGACGATGTTTGCCAACGCCCTGCAGGATCGTTATGCGCTGAAGAAGGTCAACAACTCCGCCAGCCTGGGTGTGGGTGTGCTGGGCTCGGTGTCGATGCCGATCGGCTCCACCGACGACTCGATGGTGAAGGTGGCGAGTGAGACTGTCTCGGCGCCGAAGTTCTACGAGCGCTATTTCGCACTGGTGGATGTGTTCCTGCCCCAAGAGGTGAAGAAGACCGAACATATTCCCGAACAGCCCAAGGCTGAACTGGGGGTGCCGGAACCCAAAGTTGCCCCGGCAGCGGAGAAGGTGCCAGCGCCGAAGGAAGAACCTGTAGCGCCGGCCGTCTCGACGCCGGTTACACCGGCACCGGAGCCTGCGCCGATCGTCCCGCAGGCAGAACCGAGCCCTGCGCCGGCACCGGCACCTGCGCCAACCACGCCGGACCTGCCGCCGCCGACAGAGGCGATTCCGCCCCTGCCGACGCCCGCGCAGTAAGTCAGACCGCTACGGGATTGGTCTTGTCGACATTGATCCCGTAGCGACTGATCGCCTCACTGATTTTCTCGCGACCTATCAGCCCGTCATCGGCCAGCGCCTTCAGTGCCGCCAGCACAATGAAATGCCGGTCCACCTCGAAGAACTCGCGCAAGGCCTCCCGAGTATCCGACTGCCCGAAGCCGTCCGTGCCCAGCGCTACAAAGCGTCGGTTCGGCACGAAGGGGCGGATCTGGTCGGCGAACAGCTTCATGTAGTCAGTGGCCACCAGCACCGGACCCGTATGCCCGGCCAAGCATCGCTCGACGTAACTCAAGCGCGGCTCGTGTTCCGGGTGCAACAGGTTCCAGCGTTCGGCTTCATGCCCGTCACGGCGCAGCTCGGTCAGGCTGGGCGCACTCCATACGCTGCTGTGTACGGCGAAATCCTTGTCGAGCAACGCTGCTGCGGCGATCACTTCCCGCAGGATCGAACCGCTGCCCATCAATTGCACCTGTGCCTGCTGGTGTGTGCTCAGCGGATACAAGCCCTTGAGAATGCCTTCTTCCACGCCTTCGGGCATTGCCGGGTGCGGGTAGTTCTCGTTGAGCAGGCTGATGTAGTAGTAAATGTCCTCCTGCTCGACATACATGCGCCGCATGCCTTCGCGAATGATCACCGCCAGTTCGTAGGCAAAAGTCGGGTCATACGATACACAGCACGGAATCACCGACGCCAGGATATGGCTATGCCCATCGTCGTGCTGCAAGCCTTCGCCCATCAGGGTGGTGCGCCCGGCCGTGGCACCCAGCAGGAAGCCGCGTGCCCGGGCATCGCCTGCCGCCCAGGCCAGGTCGCCGACGCGCTGGAAGCCGAACATCGAGTAGAAGATGTAGAAGGGCACGGTCATCAGAGCATGGTTGCTGTAGGACGTACTCGCCGCGATCCAGGAGGCAATCGCACCGGACTCATTCAGACCTTCCTGCATGATCTGTCCGTCCTTGCTCTCTTTGTAGTAGCTCAGTTGCCCGGCGTCTTGTGGGGTGTAGAGCTGGCCGACGGCGGAGTGAATGCCGATCTGACGGAACAGGCTTTCCATGCCGAAGGTGCGTGATTCGTCCGGCACGATGGGCACGATCAGCTTGCCCAGGTGCGGGTCCTTGAGCAGTGTGCCGAGGATCCGCACAAAGGCCATGGTGGTAGAGATGGCGCGCTCGCCGGTGTCTTTGAGCTGGGTCGCGAAAGCGCTCAGTTCAGGAATCTGCAGCGATTCGACGGCGCTGTGGCGCGCCGGCACGTAGCCACCCAACGCCTGGCGCCGGGCGGCGAAGTAGCGCGCCTCTTCGCTGTCGGCAGCCGGCTTGAGGTAAGGAATTTCAGCCAACTGCTCGTCGGGGACTTCCAGGCCGAAGCGATCACGGAACGCTCTGACGGCGTCGGCGCCCATTTTTTTCAGCTGATGGTTGATGTTCTGGCCTTCGCCGGCTTCGCCCATGCCGAAGCCCTTGACGGTTTTCGCCAGGATCACCGTGGGTTGGCCTGAATGACTCATGGCGGCAGCATAGGCGTTATAGACCTTGTCCGGGTCATGACCGCCGCGTGAGAGTTTCCAGATGTCCTCGTCTGAGAGGTCCGCAACCAATGCCAGTAACGCCGGGTATTTGCCGAAGAAATGTTCGCGCACGTAGGCGCCGTCCTGGGATTTGTAGTTCTGATAATCACCGTCCACGCACTCCATCATGCGTTGGCGCAGCAGCCCGCTCTGGTCTTTTTCCAGCAGCGCATCCCAGCCGCCGCCCCAGATTACCTTGATCACATTCCAGCCGGCCGCGCGGTAGAGGCTTTCGAATTCCTGGATCACCTTGGCATTGCCGCGTACTGGGCCGTCCAGGCGCTGCAGGTTGCAGTTGACCACGAAGATCAGGTTGTCGAGTTTTTCACGCCCGGCCAGGGAAATGGCGGCCAGGGATTCCGGCTGGTCCATTTCGCCATCACCAAGGAACGCCCAGACCTTGCGGCCCTGGTGCTGCTTGAGCGCACGCAACTCCAGGTAGCGCATAAAGCGCGCCTGGTAGGCGGCGGTGATCGGTCCGAGCCCCATGGACACGGTGGGGAATTGCCAAAAATCCGGCATCAGCCGTGGGTGCGGGTAGGACGACAAGCCTGCACCGCCCGTTTCGCGGCGGAAGTTGTCGAGCTGGGCCTCGCTGATGCGGCCTTCGAGATATGCGCGGCCGTAGATGCCGGGGGAGGAGTGGCCCTGGATGTAGACCAGATCGCCATCGAAGGTGTCGGTGCGCCCACGGAAAAAGTGGTCGAAGCCGACGTCATACAGCACGGCGGCCGACGCGTAGGTGGCGATATGCCCACCGACGCCGGAGTGTTTACCGGCGCGCAACACCATGGCCATGGCGTTCCAGCGGATAAACGCACTGGTGCGGCGTTCGAGGGCCAGGTTGCCAGGGTAGGGCAACTGGCGGTCCAGCGGGATCGTGTTGATGTAGGGCGTGGTTACCCGCCCGTAGACGTCACCATGTTGCGCCACGTCGAAATCCAGCAACTGGTCGATCAGGTAGTGGGCACGCGGGCGGCCTTCGGTGGACAGCACCGATTCGATGGCTTCCAGCCATTCGCGGGTTTCCTGTGGGTCGTCGTCCAGTCTTACTGCGGTATTCGGGGTCATGTGAGGCTCCAGGGTCGGCGAATATCAAGCAGCGTGCTCCTTGTGGGAGCGGCGCGCATATAGTTGCAATTGCAACTACATGTCTGAATCTAGCGCGGGATGAGCTACTATTGCAACCTTCTTGAAATTCCCCGGATGGTGTTGCATGTCGTCGAAAGAGCCTGATGTCTGGTTCCGTTTTGTCAGGGCCCACAGGACGGTCATCCGTGAAATCGAGCGGCGCCTGGCTGCGGCCGACCTGCCGCCCTACGCCTGGTACGACGCATTGTGGGGCCTGGAAAGCGGCCCCGAAGGTACTCGGCGCATGCATGAATTGGCCGATGTGCTGGCCATCGAGCGCTACAACCTGACGCGCCTGGTGGACCGCCTGGAAAAAGACGGCCTGGTGGTGCGCTCCCGTTCCGACGGCGACGGCCGTGCCGCGTTTGCCACGATCACCGAGGCCGGCCGGGTGTTGCGCAAAAAGATGTGGGGCATCTACGAAAGCACGGTAGATGAGCTGTTCCTGTCGCAGATCGCACCGGAGCAGCGCCAGGGGTTTGCCGAAGCCCTGGAACGTACTGCCGGGTTGGCGATGGAGGCCGGTGTGCAGGTCCGTAACCGGCGCAAATCCTGAGACACGACGATTCAACGTGGAAGATGACTGGGTCCCGAAAGCAGACGGCTGTCGACTGACCCACCGCTATCGGGAGCAAGCCCCTTGCGCCGTTGTTCGCATTCCGGCTCATTGCAGTGAGTAGCGCTTCATCGCCCGTTCGACCTGCTGTGCAGCGATGAGCCCGTCCTTCGCCAGGGCGCTCAATGCAGACACCGCAATCCAATAGCGACTGGGCGCCGATGCCTGCACCGAGCCCGCGCCCAGCCCCACGAACCGCGCATCTACGTAAGCCGCCAACGAGTCGACAATCGGCTGTGCATAGCCGGTCACTGCAATCACCGGCGCGGCATTCCCGGCCAGGCACTCGCGCAAGTGGCTGCTGCGTCTGGGGGCGGTGGGGTGCAGGCGATTCCAGCGTTCGGCGGCCGCGGCCTCTCGGGCCAGCCGCGTGTAGCTGGGGCAACTCCACAGCTGCGCGGTGATATTCCAGTCCTCTGCCAACAAGCGTTTGGCCTGCACGACCTCTTCAAGCGCCCGACCTGCGCCGAGCAAGCGCACGTCCCCTGGGGCATCGCGCTGGAGCGGATACATACCCTTGAGCGCATCTTCACGGTCCTGCTCGGTCAACGGTACTGCGTTGTCGTCGTCATGCAGCGCCAGGTAGTAAAACCCGGGCTTGCCGTCGATATACAAGGTGCGCAGTCCCGCCAGCACAATCGCCCGGACTTCCTCACCCGTGGCAGGATCGTAGGGTGTGCAATGCGGATTGCTCGCCAGCCACAGCGGGAGAGAAGGCTGTGCGCCCTTGGGCCAGGCCGAGGGTTGGGTTTCGATGTCGTTGCACAGGATGCCGCGCTGCGCCGTCTCGGTAGACAAGGCACACAGTTGTGCCGACGACACCGCGCTGTGCAGGTACAGCAACGGTTTTTCCGCGGTTTTACGCGCAAACCAGACGGGCCAACTGCCCACACGCCGGGAACGGGACTGGCCGCGAATCACCCAGGCCTGCCGGCTGGCTTCCAGGGTGTTGGCCATGCTCATGACGGTGTGCAATGGCGAACTTCGTATATGTCCGGCCTGGTTCAACGCATCACAGCAAAGCTGTGCGGCGTGCGCGGTGGTGGCAATCATCGGTCTGACTCCTCGGCAAGGGAGGCTTACCCTAAGGGAAATCGACTTATAATTGCAATTGCAATGGTTGCAATTGTTTTTCGATGACTCAGTGCTAAATCCGCACAACGCTGCTACGTTTAATCTGAACGTGCAGGAACGTCATGACACCGACATTTTTCCGTCATCACGGCACATTAGGCTGGCTGTGCAGGTCATTTACCTGCGGCTGCTTTCAACTCAAAAAGGAGTTCACCATGGACGATTACCAAGAAGAACTGCTGGAGTACCAGGCCTTTGAATGGGACCCTTTGGATCCCGCCGACGACGCTACTGAGCTGTAAGACCGGCTTCAGGCGGATTGCCGCTGACTGCGGCGAAATTCCCCTGGGGTTTGGTTATTCCATCGCCTGAACGCCCGTTGAAAGGCCTGGGCCGAGGCAAAACCGAGCAAGTAGGCGATCTCGCCGAATGCCAGTTCCGTATCGCGGATATAGGTCATGGCCAGGTCGCGGCGGGTATCGTTGAGGATCGCCCGGAACTGAGTGCCTTCATCGGCCAGTTTGCGGCGCAGGGTCCAGGTCGGCAGCTTCAAGCGCGCCGCCACTTCTTCCAGGTCGGGTTCCCGGCCGCCATTGAGCATCGGCCCGAGCAAGCGGGTAATGCGCTCGCGCAGGCTGCGGGTGCGGGTCAACTGCTCCAACTCCCTTTCACACAGTTGTAACAGCAGTTGCCAGGTACTCGGGCAATGCTCCGGGTTGCGCAGCGCCAGGGTTGTCTGGCTCAGGCGCAGTTGATTGGCCTCGGCGCCGAAGTGGACCGGGCTGTCACCCAGCACGCTGTATTGTTCGCTGTAGTCCGGTGCTTCGAATTCGATCTCGATGCGCTGCGCCTGCACCGGCTGCTGGGCCAGGCTCGACAGTTGGTGCAGCCAGCCGGCGATGATCGAGTCGACCACAAAGCGGTTATAGGCGTTATACGGGCTGATGGAGTAGAAACGCAGCCACGCGCCTTCGGCGTCTTCATGAAAGCTCGACTGCCCGCGATAGTTGGAGCCGTACAGCGCTTCAAAGCGCGTGAGGGTGCGGGCCGCTTCGCGCACGTTGGGCGCCTGGGCGGCCGTGACGCCGGCCAGGCCGGCCTGGCTCAAGCGGCTCGACTGGCCCATGCGCAGGCCGAGGCTCGGATCGCCAGTCAGTTGAATGGCGGCATGGCCCAGGCGCATGTAACGCGGGATCGACAAGCGCGCGCCGGCTTCGGCGAGCCGTACCGGGTCCAGGCCGTATTGCAGCAACAGCGGTTGCGGGTCCAGGCCGTGGCTGCTGATGGCGTCGGCCAGGGTGTGCACGAAGCCCACCGACAGATCCCCCAGGCGTACCGGCTTCACGGCGTTACAGCCAGATATTCAGCAAGCGCGCGCCACGGGCGTCGCCGTCGGCGAACACCTGGCCGTTGCTGCTGAGAAAGCTCTGGCCGGCGCTGCCCAGGTCCCAGAACTGCCCGCGCAGAAATACGCTCATGCCCGCAATGGCCTGGCTGATGGGCGGCTGGCTGATCAAGGTCAGGCGTCGCCAGGCTTCGCCTTCGCTGAGTTCTTCGGGTTTGAGGCTGATTTCCGCGGGCGTCGACACGCTTTTGAAGCCGCGCCAAGGGCGGCCCCAGGTGTCGCGGCCGATAACAAACGCGGGGACGGCGATCAACCTTGCACCTTGCTCATTGAGCTTGCGGTAGTTGTCCGGGTACCAGCTGTCGCTGCCGATCAGGATGCCCAGGCGTCCGGCCGGGGTGTCGACCACGCTGACGGTGTTTTCATCCCCGGGCGCAATGAAGCCGCGCTCGTCGTAGATCGGGTAGAGCTGACGCTGCGGCTGGCCCAGGGGCAGGCCATCGGCCGCAAATACCAGGCTGGCGTTGTACAGCGCGCCATGCCCGACCTGCAGTTGCCCCTCGCTCACGCTGGGGTTGGGCAACGCGATGGAACCGGCCACCAGGGTCACGCCAAACTCCTTGGCCAGGCCGCCGAACAGCGCTTGGTAGTCCCGCGCCATTGCCGGGGCTTTCATGCGCAAGTATGCGTCGTCCATGCGGTTGTCGCCGGTGGCGCTGATCCAGGCGCGCATGAACTGCAGCGGGTTGCTGATCGACAGCCAGTTCATCGCATCTTTCAGGTGGGTCGCCTGATACAGCTCGTTTTTTTCGCCGCGGAGCATCAGCCAGGTGCCGATATGTTCCGGCAGCACCACGATGGTTTTTTCATTGATCAGCCCCTGGTTTCGCGCCGTTTGCAGGTAGGCCGCGAGCTTCAGGTGCAGGCGTTCCAGGCTCTGGTAGTCGCCAGGGAACAGCTCCGGCTGAATGCCCAGCAGGTTGCCGCGATCGGCAGGCTGGCCTTCGTTGACGGCCAGGGTGATGCGCAGGTCGGACAGGTAATGCGCCACGGGGCGTTCCTGGGTCCAGACCAGATAGGCGGCGACGGCGGCAACCAGCGCCAGGGTGACGGTAAAAGCGAGAAGTTTACGCATGGGGGAACAGACAACGGACCGAGTGCAGGGTTCGCGACTAGGGTAGGGCCCGCGGCTCGGCTTGCCAAGGGGCGCTGTGCATTTGGATCAATAACTTGTCAGTTTCGGTCATTGAGTGCTAGCCGAACGCCTCTTAGTCTGTGGGACATAAACCGATGGCAAGCCGTAAGAGCGTGCCACGTCCCGTGATGATCCGTTGTGGAGCTTGACCATGACCGCTGCTGCGTACCCGCACCTGCTGGCCCCGTTGGACCTGGGTTTTACCACCTTGCGCAACCGTACCCTGATGGGCTCGATGCACACGGGGCTGGAAGAAAAACCGGGCGGTTTCGAACGCATGGCGGCCTACTTCGCCGAGCGCGCCCGTGGCGGCGTGGGCCTGATGGTCACCGGCGGCATTGGCCCGAACGATGAAGGTGGGGTGTATTCCGGCGCGGCCAAGCTGACCACCGACGAAGAGGCGCAGAAGCACAAGATCGTGACCCGCGCCGTACACGAAGCCGGCGGCAAGATCTGCATGCAGATCCTCCACGCCGGCCGTTATGCCTACAGCCCCAAGCAGGTGGCACCGAGCGCGATCCAGGCGCCGATCAACCCGTTCAAGCCCAAGGAACTGGACGAAGCGGGCATCGAGAAACAGATCCAGGATTTCGTCACCTGCTCGCTGCTGGCGCAGTCCGCCGAATACGACGGCGTGGAAATCATGGGTTCCGAAGGCTACTTCATCAACCAGTTCCTCGCCGCCCACACCAACCACCGCACCGACCGTTGGGGCGGCAGCTACGAAAACCGCATGCGTTTGGCGGTAGACATCGTGCGCCGGGTGCGCGAAGCCGTCGGCCCGAACTTCATCATTATCTTCCGCCTGTCGATGCTCGATCTGGTGGAAGGCGGCAGCAGTTGGGAAGAAATCGTGCAACTGGCCAAGGCCATCGAGCAGGCCGGTGCGAGCATCATCAACACCGGGATCGGTTGGCACGAAGCGCGCATTCCGACCATCGCCACCAAGGTGCCGCGGGGCGCGTTCAGTAAAGTCACCGCCAAATTGCGCGGCGCGGTGCAGATCCCGCTGATCACCACCAACCGCATCAACACCCCGGAGATTGCCGAGCAGATCCTCGCCGCAGGCGATGCCGACATGGTCTCGATGGCGCGGCCGTTCCTCGCCGACCCGGAGTTCGTCAACAAGGCCGCGGCCGGTCGTGCCGATGAAATCAACACCTGCATCGGCTGCAACCAGGCCTGCCTCGACCACACGTTCGGCGGCAAGTTGACCACCTGCCTGGTCAACCCGCGCGCGTGCTACGAGACCGAGCTCAACTACCTGCCGGTCAAACAGATCAAGAAAATCGCCGTGGTCGGCGCCGGTCCCGCGGGCCTGGCCGCTGCCACGGTGGCGGCCGAACGCGGCCATCAGGTGACGTTGTTCGATTCGGCCAGCGAGATCGGTGGCCAGTTCAACATCGCCAAGCGCGTGCCGGGCAAGGAAGAGTTTTTCGAGACCCTGCGTTATTTCAACCGCAAATTGCAGACCACCCATGTGGAGGTGTGCCTCAACACCCGCGTCGACGTCGCGCAACTGACGGCAGGCGGGTACGACGAGATCATCCTCGCCACCGGTATCGCCCCACGCACGCCGGCAATTGCGGGCATCGATAACCCGAAGGTGCTGAGCTACCTCGACGTGATCCTCGAGCGCAAACCCGTGGGCAAGCGCGTCGCGGTGATCGGTGCCGGCGGTATCGGCTTCGACGTGTCGGAATTCCTCGTGCATCAGGGCGTGTCCACCAGCCTGGACCGCGACGCGTTCTGGAAAGAGTGGGGCATCGACACGCAGTTGCAAGCGCGTGGCGGCGTCGCCGGGATCAAGCCGCAACCGCACCCGCCGGCGCGCGAGGTGTTCCTGCTGCAGCGCAAGGCTTCCAAGGTCGGCGACGGGCTGGGCAAGACCACCGGCTGGATTCACCGCACCGGGTTGAAGAACAAGCAGGTGCAGATGCTCAACAGCGTCGAGTACCTGAAGATCGACGACGCGGGCCTGCATATCCGCATCGGCGCCGAGGGCGAGCCGCAGTTGTTGGCGGTGGACAACATTGTGATCTGCGCCGGCCAGGACCCGTTGCGCGAATTGCAGGACGGCCTGGTCGCAGCGGGCCAGAACGTGCACCTGATCGGCGGTGCCGACGTCGCCGCCGAACTCGACGCCAAGCGCGCCATCAACCAGGGCTCGCGCCTGGCGGCTGAGTTGTAAAACGCCGAGAAGGGGCAGTGTTAGACTACTGCCCCTTTTTCATACGGACTTGCGCCGATGGGCCCTTTCGACTGGCTCCCCCATGCGCCCCTGGAACCGCTGCCGCTGGATTGGCTGAACGGGGTCGAATTGGCCGTGCTGCGCCTGGACCGCATCGACCCGCTGATCAGCGGCAACAAGTGGTTCAAGCTCAGCGAACACCTGGCCCTGGCGCAACAGGCCGGTGCCGACGGGATCATCAGCCTCGGCGGGGCGTACTCCAACCACCTGCATGCGCTGGCGGCGGCCGGCAAACGTTTTGATTTTCCCACCGTCGGCCTGTTGCGCGGCCATCCCCAAGACACGCCCACCGTTCTCGATTTGAAAGCCTTCGGCATGCAGTTGCATTGGCTGGGCTATGGCGGCTACCGCGCGCGGCATGAACCCGGTTTCTGGCAGCCGTGGCGCGAACATTATCCCCATCTCTACCCGGTGCCCGAAGGCGGCGGGGGCATCGCCGGGGCGTTGGGTTGCGGCGTATTGGTCGAGCAGGCGCGTGCGCAATTGAGCAACGTGGGGTGGGACGATTACGACGCATGGTGGCTGGCGGCAGGCACCGGCACGACTGTGGCCGGGCTGGCGTTGGCCGAGGCGGGGGGACATCCGGTGTACGGTGCAATGGCGGTGCCGGACGATCACGGCGTGGCGCAGAACGTGCGCGCCATCGTGCAGGACGGCTTTGCGTTGTTGGACGCCAGCCGGGGCGGCTTCGCCAAGGTCGACCCGTGGTTGCTCGACTTTATCGAGACCACGCAACGGGCCTGCGGCCTGCCGCTGGAGCCGCTCTATACCGGCAAGGCACTGCTGGCGTTGAAGCAACAGGTCGAAGCCGGACGCTTCCCTCCCGGCACGCGTCTGATCTTCGTCCACACCGGCGGCTTGCAAGGCCGCCGAGGGTTGGCTGCCTAACGCTTGGGCAGCATGCGCAACACGGTGTTATCGCGGATGAAGTAGTGGTGGTACAGACCCGCCACGGCATGCAGGCCGATCAACCAATAACCGATGGAGCCGCCCAGTTCGTGCCACTCTTTGATCTGCTTGGACAAGTCCTTGTTTTCGCCGATCAGGGGCGGTAACTCGATCCCATAGAACATCACGGAATGCCCTTGGGCGCTGACGATCAGCCAGCCAGCGATCGGCATGCCGATCATGAAGGCATACAGTGCAAAGTGCATCAGGGTCGCCAGCAGGCTCTGCCATTGCGGCGGTGCCGGTACGATTTTCGGTGCGACCCCCAGCGAGCGGGCAAACAGGCGCAGCCAGACCAGCACAAACACGGTCAGGCCGAACATGAAGTGCATTTCCACGATCAGCGCTCGCCCGCCACTGCCTTTGGGGAAGATCCCGCGAAACTCAATACAGGCGTAGACCACCGCCAGCAGCACCACCATCAACCAGTGCAACGCAATCGACATGGTGCTGTAACGTGAATCGGAATTTTTCCACGGCATCGCTTGATTCCTCACTCATCAGGGCAAACCTCCGTTCTTTGGCGACGAAGTCCTTTTACTGTAAGCCTGTTTTGCAGGGTTTGCTCGGCGCGAATGCCGTTGAGTTGACCTCGATCAGTGGCTTTGCGGCATTTCACCGCGGGCCAGGCGCTGGTTGATGTCGGCGATCACCGCTGGCAGGTCGCTGATGGTGTCGATCATGTAGTGCGGGCGCGAACCTTCGAACATCGCTTCGATACGCGTGCGCTCATGGGCCAGGCCGGCGCTGTCCAGGGCGCGGAACTGCGCGTAGGTCAGGCCCAGGGCGTTGCCGGAACAGGTCAGCGCCACGGTCCACATCCCGGCGCGACGGCCTTCGAGAATGCCCGGTACGGTGTCGTCGACCTTGACGCATGCCGCCACATCGTCAACGCCCAGGGCGATCACGTTGGCCAGGGCCTGCGCCGGCCATGGGCGGCCGTTGGGTACTTCGTCGGTGGCGACCACATGGTCGGCGACGTAGCCGTTGGTGGCGGCCAGCGCGACGACCTTGTCCATCACTTGCTTGGGATAGCCGGAACAGGAACCGATCTTGAGCCCTTGCGCACGCAGCACAGCGATGCAGTCGAGGGCGCCGGGGATCAGCGCCGAGTGCTCGGCGATCTTTTCGATCTGCAGCGGCATGAAGCGCTGGTAGATCGCGGTCACGTCCTCGTCGCTGGGCGTGCGGCCGAACGCCTGGCGGTAACGCTCGGCGACCTGCGGCTGGTTGCACAGGGTGCGGATATGGTCCCATTTGCCCATGCCCATCGGGCCACGGGCTTCTTCGATGGAGACCTGTACGCCGAACTCGGCGAAGGCTTCGACAAAAATCTGCGTCGGCGCGAACGAGCCGAAGTCGACCACGGTGCCGGCCCAGTCGAGGATGACAGCCTGCAGGGTATCGGGGTGTTGATAGTTCATGGTTCAGATCCTGGGGATAAAAAGGGCAATCAGATGTCCAGCACTTGCATCGCATGCAGCGCCTGCGCAATGGCCGCGACCGCCGCGCGCATCTCGGCCGCATCGACGTGGCCGATGCAGCCCACGCGAAAGGTGTCCACCTCGGTCAATTTGCCGGGGTACAGAATGAAACCCTTGGCCTTGACCCGTTCGTAGAACGCCTTGAACTGGTAGCGCGGGTCTGTCGGCGCATGGAAGGTGACGATGATCGGTGCCTGGATCGCCGCCGGCAGGAAGCTGCGCAGGCCCAGTTCGGCCATGCCGTCCAGCAGCACCTGGCAATTGTTGGCATAGCGTCGCTGGCGCGCGGGCAGGCCGCCGTCTTCGTGGTATTGCAGCAGCGCTTCGTGCAGCGCGGCGACCACGTGGGTCGGCGGGGTGAAGCGCCACTGGCCGGTCCTGGCCATGTATTCGTGTTGCTCGAACAGGTCCAGCGCCAGGGAGTGGCAGTTGCCTTGGGCGGCGCCCAGCGCGTGTTTTTCAGCGAAGACAAAGCCCATGCCCGGCACGCCTTCCAGGCACTTGCCCGAGGCGGCGATGAGGGCGTCGAACGGTACTTCGCGGGCATCGATCGGCAGCGCGCCGAAGGAACTCATCGCGTCGACGATCAGGCGCTTGCCATGCTCTTTGACCGCCTGGGCGATCTGCGGCAGCGGGTTGAGCAGGCCGGTACTGGTTTCGCAATGGATCAACGCGACGTGAGTGATGGCCGGGTCGGCGTGCAGCAGGCGGTCGACGTCGGCGGCGGTAGTGGGTTCGTCTTCGGCGGTTTCAAAGGTGCTGAAATCGCGGCCGAGCACTTCGCAGATCTTCGCCAGGCGCTTGCCATAGGCGCCGTTGATCAGCACCAGCACCTTGCCGTTGCGTGGCACCAGGGTGCCGATGGCCGCTTCGACGGCGAAGGTGCCGCTGCCTTGCAATGGCACGCAATGGTGAGTGGCGGCGCCGTTGAGGATCGCCAGCAGTTGCGAGCAGACGCTGGCGGTCAGTTGATTGAAGCGCTCATCCCATGAACCCCAGTCCACCAGCATTGCCTGGCGGGTGCGGGCAGAGGTGGTCAGGGGGCCTGGGGTCAGCAGGATCGGCGCGGCGCTGCTCATTTCAAGTCCTCGCAAAGTGTTCGGGGTGGACGTTACGGCGCCTAAATTGCAGTTTGGCTTGTCATCAATCAAATTGTTTGTTGTTATGCGAGCTATCAGTCAGGCCGATAGAAAGGTCACTCAACATGAATTTGTTCCAACTGCGCGCATTCGACGCAGTGGCCCGCGAGGGCAGCTTTACCCGCGCCGCGGCGCGGTTGTTCATCAGCCAGCCGGCGGTGACCGGGCACATCAAGGCCCTCGAAGAGCACTACCAGATCCCCTTGTTGCGCCGCACCGCGCGGCGCGTCGAGTTGACCGAAGAGGGGACACGCCTGGCAGCGATCACCCGGGCGATCTTTGGCCTGGTGGACGAAGCCCAGGCCCTGTTGGAGGCCAATCGGCAGTTGCTCAGCGGGCGCCTCGAAGTGGCGGCCGATGGCCCGCACCTGGTGATGCCGATGATCGCCAGCCTGCGCGCGCGCTACCCAGGGATCACCGTGAACCTGCGCCTGGGCAATGCCCAGGAAACCCTGGCAGCGCTGCTGTCCGAGCATGCGGATGTGGCGGTGCTCACCGAAGTCGAACCACGCAACGGCCTGCACTTGCAGGCGCTGGGCGAGTCGCGGATCTGCGCGTTGGTGCCGGCCAGCCACCCGTGGGCGACGCTGGCCCAGGGCATTCAGTTGGAGCAATTGCATGAGGTGATCATGGTGCTGCGCGAGCCAGGCTCCATTACCCGGCGCACCTTCGATCACGCCTGCCTCGGCGCCGGGGTGCAGCCGAAAGTGCTGCTGGAGCTGGACAGCCGTGAAGCGGTGACCGAAGCCGTTGCCGCCGAGTTGGGGGTTGGCGTGGTGTCCTCGATGGAGGTCAGCCCGGACCCGCGCGTGTGTGCGCTGCCGATCCACGGGCAGGGGCTGCTCAACCGACACATGTTGGGGTGCATGGAGCGCCGTCGGTCGCTGCGTTTGATTCAGGCGTTTTTCGAGCTGGCGCCGTGAAGGTTTTTTGGTGGAACGTTGCGTTTTTGCCCTATAAACTCTGCCCCCAAAGCGCCGGCCAGTAGACGTCTCGGCGCGATGGATGAGGAAGAGAGCAAGTCATGGGCGCACAGTGGAAAGTCAAACATAAAGAAGCGGCAGCCAATGCCAAGGGCAAGATCTTCGGCAAACTGGTGAAAGAGATCACCATCGCTGCCCGTAACGGTGCCGACACCGCGACCAACGCCCACTTGCGTCTGGTGGTGGAGCAGGCCAAAAAAGCCTCGATGCCCAAGGAAACCCTGGACCGCGCCATCAAGAAAGGCGCCGGTCTGCTCGGGGAAACCGTGCAGTACCACCGCGTGACCTACGAAGGGTTCGCCCCGCATCAGGTGCCGCTGATCGTTGAGTGCGTGACCGACAACATCAACCGCACCGTGGCGGAAATCCGCGTGGCGTTCCGCAAGGGCCAACTGGGCGCTTCCGGCTCCGTGGCCTGGGACTTCAACCACGTCGGCCTGATCGAAGCCGCGCCGGACAGCCCGGACGCCGATCCTGAAATGGCGGCCATTGAAGCCGGCGCCCAGGATTTCGAAGAGGGCGAAGAAGAGGGCACCACCCTGTTCATCACCGAAACCACCGACCTCGACGCCGTGCAGAAAGCGCTGCCGGAGCAGGGTTTTACCGTGCTGTCGGCCAAACTTGGCTATATCGCGAAGAACCCGGTGACGGGGTTGACCGACGAGCAGATGGCTGAAGTCGAAGCCTTCCTCGAAGGCCTGGACAACCATGACGACGTGCAGGATATGTTCGTCGGCCTGGCCGGCTGATCCGTGCCTGAATAAACGCGCTCAAAACTGTGGGAGGGGGCTTGCTCCCGATAGCGGTGTGTCAGTCAACGATGATGTTGAATGGGCCACAGCCATCGGGAGCAAGCCCCTTCCCACATTGGGTTCAGTGCTGTGGAATAGATTGCAGTAGCGCTTCGACTTCCTCGAAGCCCGGCCGCGCCAGCACTTCGGGCTGACAGCAGCGCGCCTGCAAGCTTTCCAGGATCTGGCGTGTGGTGTCGCTCAAGCCTACGTCGATCCGCTGCAACAACTCCCCGAGCAACACTCCGAACGCACGCACTTCAATGCGTTGCAGTGCCCGGGTTTCCAGGGTGTCGGCGGTGGCATGGAACGACGCCGCGCCGAAATCCCCGAGCAAGCAGTCGCCCGCCGCGTTCCACAGGATATTGTGGCCGTACAGGTCGCCATGGGTGATGCCATGGCGGTGCAGGTGCGCGCCCACCGAGGCGATGCCGCGAGCCATGCGCAATGCCACCGCGAGGCTGAAGCGGGTAGCCGGTTCGTAGATGTCGCGGGTGCAGGACGCCAGGCTCGGCAGGGCGGCGAGGTTGCGGTAGCTCGGCTCGATCAGGTCCATCACCAGCGCGGCCTGGTCGTCGGGGTGGCCAACCACGCGGCCTTCCACCTTGATCAGGTTGGGGTGCAACCCGGCGGCAATGCATGCCTGCATTTCGTGCAGCGGTGAGCCGTCGCTGGTGATGCTGCCTTTGTACAGCTTGACCGCCACCGGCTTGGCCGAGGGCTGCCAGAGCGCCTTGCGGATCACCCCGGAGGCGCCTTCCCCGAGCACCTCGGCCAGTTCCAGCGCCGACCATGGAATGTCAGGCGTCGCATCGTCGGCGGCCACGTCCGCCGCCATTTCCACCGGGTTGCCGGCGTAGGCCAGCCAGGTCAGGCTGGGCAGCGCCAGGAGCCAATCGGGCAGGCCGGTGAGGCGGTTGGAGGCGATGCGGATCAGCTCCAGGTTGTGACAATTGGCCAGGCTTGGCGGCAGGTGCGCCAGGTGGTTGCCGGCCAGCATCAGTTTTTGCAGCAGCGGCCGCTCGCCCAATTCGTCGGGCAGTTGGCTGATGCAGTTATCGGTGAGGATCAACCAGCGCAACAGCGGCGGCAACGCGGCGGCCGGCACGTGGCGGATACGGTTGGCCTTGAAGGCGATCATGCTCAGCTTTGCGCATTGGCCCAGGCAGGCCGGCAGTTCGGTAAAGGCGTTGTCCGAGCAGAACAACACACGCAGGTGCGGCAGGCGATGCAGGTCGTCGGGCAGGCTGCTCAGGGCGTTGCCGCTGAGGTTGAGGATTTCCAGGGAGTCGGCCAGTTCGAAGATTTCCCGGGGGAATTCGGTCAGCCCACAGGACAGGTCCAGGCGCTGGATGCCGGCCAATTGGCCGGCCTTGAGTTGGGCGAGGGTATTCATGAACGGCGCGGTCACTCGGCAAGGGGGCGTAAAAAGGCGCTCATGATACCGGGTCGGGTGTGTGTTGCGGGTGGACCGCCTGCAATTGGTTCAGGCGACTGGCGGTGCGCGCCAGATCGATGGCCTGGCCGCTCAAGGCCTGCTCCAGCGGGTGCGCGCCGATCAGGATCAGCTGTTTATCCTGGTCGTAGAGCACGTCCACCAGGTTGATAAAGCGCTGTTGCACGGCGATCGGGCAGTCTGCCAGGTGCGGCAGCCCGTCGATGATCCACTCGTTGAAGTCCTGGCACAGCAGCAGGTAATCCATCACCGCCGTGAGTTGTTCGCAGAGGTCATGGAAGGTGAAGGCGATGCGCCGTGCCTGCTGGCTGCGGCAGCGCAACTGGCGGTTGCCGACCGTCAGCACCTGCGCCGGGCAATCCGTGGCCGGCAGCCCGAGCGCGGTTCGCTGCGCCGGTGTACCCGGCCACACGTACCGACCGCTGCTGAAGCGCTGTTCGGCATGGGCCTGGGGCAGGCTGCGGAAGTCCTTGGGCGAGCTGACTTCCAGCACGTCCATGCGCGCCGCGATCAGGTCGATCACCGGCTTGAATCGCTCGTGGTACAGCGGGTTGGGCAACAGCCCTTGCGGCGGATAATTGGACGTCACCAGCACCAGGACGCGACGTTGGAACAACGCCTTGAACAGGCGGTTGATCAGCATCGCATCGCCGATATCGTGGACATGGAATTCGTCGAAACACAGCACGCGGCAGCCGTCCAGCAGCGCATCCAGGGTCACCGCCAGTGCGTCGTGGTGCTGACGGTGGGCGAACATGCCCCGGTGCAGGCGGGCGAAAAAATCATGGAAATGCACGCGTTGTTTTTCGGCGATCGGCAATGCCTGGAAAAACCCGTCCAGCAGCCAACTTTTGCCGCGCCCCACCGGCCCGTGCAAATACAGGCTGCGGGTGGGCTGGCCGGCGAGCAGGTGGTGGGTCTCGCGCGCCATCGCCGCAATCGCCCGGGCCTGTGCGGCGCTGAGGGTATAGCCGTGCTGCTCGGCCTTGGTCTGAAAGAAGGTGGGGATGGGGGAGTCGTCGTGGGTGGGGTGTTTTTTACCGAGCAAACGACGGATCAGGGAACGCGGCGCCAAGGGGAGTCACTCTGTGTGCGGTGGTCGCTCACTTTAGGGCGACAATCGGGATTTGACCAATAGCGAAGCGCGCCGCCAGCCATCTCGAAAACGCATGGCCTTTACGAGGCGTGGGCTTCAGAACTGCAGCAGCGGCGTGGTCGGCAGCCCCTGCGGGCTGACCATTGCGTAGTTGTACCCGCCGCCGGACCAGTACTCGGCGAGCAAACCATCGGCGCTGCGGCTGCCGCGGGGCAGGAAGTTATTTTCCGGGCCCGGCGGGCGGATGTAGAAACTGATGTGCCGGCCTTGCCGATCCTCGTACAGCACCATCGCCGCTGCGCCTTGTTCGGTGCTGAGCAAGCGCCCGCTGACGGCGGTGAAACCCGCCTGGCTCAAGTCGGGTAGACGCTGGGCCTGGTTGAAATAGCGGTCGAGCCAGGTTTGCATCGTGGCGTTGCCCTGGGCGTGATAGTCGGCGGGCAGCACACCGTCCTGGGCAAACAGGCGGTAAGCCTGCATGGCATCGGCCATGGGCAGCATGGGCGGTTGCGTGGCTTCGCGCGCCTGCCAGCCACCCAGGCCGCCGAGGCTGACCGCCATCAGCAACACCGCCGCCGTGGCGAAATGGCGGCGCGACTGCTGCTTGATGCGCTGGCGGATCAGCGCCGGGTCCAGGGCCGGGTTGGCCGGCTGCTGCAACGCGCCACTCAAGGCGGCGCGCAATACGTGCGCGTCCTGCTGCCAGGCATGCACCTGGGAGGCGACCTCGGGGTGGGCGGCCAAGTAGGTTTCCAGCACGCGTCGATCGCTCTCCGGCAGTTGCTGGTCGACGTAGGCATGCAAATCGCGTTCGCTGGGGGGCAGGCTGATCATTTGAGTATCCGCAGGGAAGGGCTGGTCATTTCGCCATCGCTGAGTTGACGCAGGGCTTGGCGCGCCCTGGACAGACGCGACATCACAGTGCCGATGGGCACGTCGAGAATCTGCGCGACTTCCTTGTAGCTCAAGCCTTCGACCGACACCCACAACAGCAGGGCGCGCTGTTCGCTGTTGAGCCGGTCGAAGGCTTGCAGGGTCGACTGGGCGATTACCGTGCGTTCGACCGACGGCTGCACATCGTCGCGGCCGGTGAAGAACTCGAGCATGCGCGCATAGCGCCGGGTGCGCCGATGGGCATCGAGGAACTGCCGGTAGAGGATCGAGAACAGCCAGGCGCGCAGGTCGCCGTCGACGGTTTTGTCGGCCCAGCGGGTGATCGCCCGTTCCAGGGTCGATTGCACCAGGTCGTCGGCGCTGCTGGCGTTACGGCTCAGGGACAGGGCAAAGCGCCGCAGCCTGGGGATGAGTTCACGTAACTGTTCGTCGAGTTCATGCATGGGGAGTCGAGTCTAACCGGTTGTGTGCAGGTAGACGCTGCTCCCTGTAGGTTATTCCACTCGCGATGAAAAGAAACTTTACGCGTGTCGGTGAGAAGTTTCTGTAAAGCCTGAGCGCCTGTAATCGCAGGCTCGTACCTCAATCCACCCTCGTACCTGCCAGCCATTTTTCGGCAGTCAACCGATGAGGGTGTATCCATGATGTTTTCACCGACCGAAAAACCGCTTTTTTCCCCGCCCATGCTGGCGCCTCTGCCTGTCCTGCAGCGCGCCTTGGTTGAGCAATGGGGCTTTGGCCCATCGACCCCGCCGAGCGCCGCCTGTATCCACCACGCCATCGAAGCGCAAGCGGCGCTGGCACCGCATGCGACGGCGGCAGTGTGTGCGGGGCAGCGCATCAGTTATGAACAACTCAACCGCCAAGCCAATCGTTTGGCCGCGGGATTGATCGAGCAGGGCGTCAAACGCGGCGACACTGTGGCGCTGTTCGTCGAGCGTTCGATCCCCATGCTGGTGGGCCTGTTGGCCGTGTTGAAGGTCGGCGCCGCGTATGTGCCGCAGGACGCCAGAATCGTCCCGCCCCTGCAACTGGCCATGGTCCTCGAGTCATTGACCAGCCCGCTGATCCTGACCCTGTCGCACCTGGCGGATCGCATCCCGTCAGACGCCGCCCATCGCAGCTTGTGCCTGGACACGTTCCTGGCCGAAGTGCCCTGGATCGCCCAGGACAATAAGCCGGTGGGCGCCGTCGTCGACACCCACGACCTGTGTTTCGTGCTGTTCACGTCCGGCACCACGGGGCGCCCCAACGGCGTGTGTGTCAGTCACCGTAACGTATGCAACATCCTGTTGACGCAGCCCGGGCGGATGGGCATGGCGCCGGGCCGCAACGTCGGGCAGATCCTCAATATCGGCTTCGACATGGCGGCCTGGGAAATACTCGGCTGCCTGGCCCATGGCGCGACGTTGCTGATTCGCGGCAAAGCCATTGCGCAGACCGCTGCACAGTGCCATGTGTTGATCGCAACCCCTTCGATCCTGGCGGGCCTCGATCCTCGGCAGTGCCCCGATCTCCAGGTGGTCGCGGTCGCCGGAGAACCCTGTTCCCAGGCCCTGGCCGAGCGTTGGGCGGCGTATTGCACGTTCTACAACGGCTGCGGCCCCACCGAAACCACCATCGTCAATACGCTGCATCGGCATGTGCCTGGCACACCATTGACCATCGGCCAGCCGACCCCCAACAACAGCGTGTATGTGCTCGACGAACAGGGCCGCCCCTGTGAGGCGGGGCAAGCCGGGGAAATGTGGGCGGGCGGCGCCGGGGTAACGGCGGGCTACCTGAACAACCGCGCATTGACCCACGAACGGTACCGCCCGGACCCCTTTGTGGGCGGCGACGCCATGATGTTCCGCACACGCGACCTGGGACGCTGGACGGCCGACGGGCAACTCGAGCACCTGGGGCGCGTCGATGACCAAGTGAAAGTCCGCGGGTTCCGGGTAGAGCTGGACGCGGTGTCCAGCGCCCTGGAAGCCGGCGATGGCTGCACGCGGGCCGTCACGCTAAAACTCGACAGCCGCACCTTGGTCGCCTTTGTTTCGCCGGCCAGCGCCGATGTGGCGTCCTGCCGACGCCAATGCGAGCAGCGCCTGGCCTACTACTGCGTGCCGTCACTGATTGACGTGGTGGAGCATTTTCCACTGACCGCCAGGGGCAAGATCGACAAGGCGTTGTTGCTGCAACGGGCGCGCCAACGGTGGGTGGCATTGCAGGCGTTCGCGCCGCAGGAGTCTGGCCATGCTTGATGCGCTGAGCCAAACCGTGGTGCCGCCCAAGCCGGCGCTCTGGCGGCGCTGGACGGCGTTGCCGGTGTTTTCCTACTACAACCGCCTGATGGCGCTGGTGTTGATCAGCAACCTCGCGTTTGCCGTGTTCGGCGTCGGCCTGCCGGGCATCACCGCGCAGACGTTGTCGGAGCTGGTGCTGATCAACCTGTCGCTGGCGATCCTGATTCGCCAGCAATACCTGATCAATGCGTTGTTCTGGCTGGCGACGCGTGTCCCTGTCACCTGGCCGCTGCGTGTGCGGCGCAGTGCGGCCAAGGTGTACCACTTCGGCGGGCTGCACAGCGGCGCGGCCCTGGCGGCCACGGGTTGGTTCGCGGGGTGGGTCGGTGTGCGGGCCACGGACTATCTGCAGCAGCCGGGCAGCGTTTCGCTCGCCGGGTTGTGGCTCGGGGCTATGTTGCTCGGCGTGTTGCTGTTGATGGTGGTCATGGCTCAACCGCGCATTCGGGGGCGATTTCACAATGGCTTCGAGCGGGTTCATCGGTTTGCGGGGTGGGGCGCGTTGCTGTTGTTTTGGGGGCTGACGTTGCAGGCGTCCGTCGATAGCTTTGCGAGCCTGTTGCACAGTGGCGCGTTCTGGATGCTGGTGCTGTTGACGCTGAGCATCGCGCTGCCCTGGCTGCGGCTGCGCAAGGTTGCCGTTGAACACACGCGGCCTTCCGGGCATGCGGTGATTACGCGTTTTACCCACACCACGCCTTTCGCCGGTTCGTCGACCGCGATCAGCCGGCATCCGCTGCTGGAGTGGCACTCCTTTGCCAACATCCCCACGCCGGGCCAGGCCGGGTTTCGGCTGACCATCTCCCGCGCCGGGGATTGGACGGGGCGGTTTATAGAGGACTTGCCGAGCCATGTATGGGTCAAGGGCATCACCACTGCCGGCGTGGCCAATGTGGAAACCCTGTTCAAGTCGGTGGTGTACGTCGCTACCGGCAGCGGGATCGGTCCGGTCATGCCGCATTTACTCGCGGCGCGGCTGCCGATCCAGCTGATCTGGTCGACCCGCAGCCCGCGCAAGACCTACGGCGACGAATGGGTCGACGAGATCCTGGGTGCCCAGCCCGACGCGTTGATCTGGGACACCGATGAGCGCGGCAAACCTGACCTGGTGCAGTTGGCCTACGGCGCCGTGCAAGCCTGTGGCGCGGAGGCTGTGATCTGTATCGCCAACCAACGACTGACGCAGCAGGTCGTGCAAGAGCTGGAAGCCCGGGGGATACCCGCCTATGGCGCGATCTGGGATTCGTGAAGTGCGTGTGTTCATTAAACGATATCAATCAATGGAGGTGCCTATGAATGTAGTGATCGAGCGTCAGGGTCGGGTGGTCCTGGTCAGGCTCAATCGTCCCCAGGTCAAGAATGCGCTGAACTCGGCGCTGATGACCGAGCTGGTTTCTTGTCTGGAGGCCCTGGACCAGGACCCTCAGGTCGGGTGTTTTGTCATCACCGGCGGTGCGCAGTATTTTGCCGCCGGAGCCGATATCAAGGAGATGAGCGGCAAGACCTATCAGGACATGCTCAACGAGGATTACTTCGTCGGCTGGGAGGCATTTACCCGCTTGCGCACGCCGACCATCGCCGCCGTCAACGGTTACGCCTTCGGCGGAGGGTGCGAACTGGCGCTGATGTGCGACATGATCTTTGCCGCCGATAGCGCCACCTTTGCCCAGCCGGAGATCAAGCTCGGCGTGATCCCTGGCATGGGGGCGACCCAACGTCTGACAGGCTTGATCGGCAAGGCCAAGACCATGGATCTGGTGCTGACCGGGCGGCCGATGACGGCTCATGAGGCTGAGCAGGCCGGGTTGGTGTCGCGTGTCTATCCGGCGGCGAGCTTGCTGGAGCAGACGCTGGCGGTGGCCGCGCAAATCGCCGGTTTTTCTCGCCTGGCCACCCGGGCGGCGCGCGAGGCGGTCGAGCAATCCCTGCAGCTCGGGCTGCACGAGGGCGTGCGGCTGGAACGCCGACTGTTCCACAGTCTGTTCGCCACGCCCGATCAGCAGGAGGGCATGCAGGCGTTTCTCGACAAGCGACCGGCCGCGTTTAATCGGGTGTAGGAGGGCCAAGGACTCGGCGCTGGGCTGCTCTGAAAAAAACTACAGTGAAGGAGGAATAAACCTACATGGGATTCGTCTCATAGCTCAATTTCCCCTTGGCCATGTGCCCTGGAGCTTTTCATGGTAGATCACTCATCACCGCCCCGTCCGCCACTCAGCACGGCCAGCCTGGCGATCAGGCTGGCGTGTATCGGTGGCGTGGTAGCGGCTGTCGCCGGGGCGTTTGCCTACGTCAACGGCACCTTCGACCCACAACGCCTGCAGCCCAAAACCCTGGTCAATGCCCTGGAAACCAATAACGGCATCCACCCGGGGTTTCGGCGCAACCATGCCAAGGGCGTGTGTGTCGCGGGGTACTTCGAGAGCAGCGCCGAGGCGCGTGCCTACTCCAGTGCCCAGGTATTCAATGCGGCCAGGACCCCTTTGATCGGTAGGTTTGCCTTGCCCAGCGGTAACCCCTACGCGCCGGACAGCAGTGTGCCAATCCGCAGTTTTGCCGTGCAATTCAGCCAGGCCAACGGCCAGCAGTGGCGCACCGGGATGAACAGCATGCCGGTGTTTCCGGTGGGCACCCCCGAGGCGTTCTATCAACTGCTCAAGGCCGGCGCGCCCGATCCAGCCACCGGCAAGCCCAACCCGGCGAATATGCCGGCGTTCTTTGCGGCCCATCCCGAGGCCGCGCCGTTCCTGGCGTGGGTCAAGACGGCCAAGCCATCCGCCAGCTATGCGACGGAAACCTACAACGGCATCAACGCGTTTTTCCTGGTGGGCGCCGATGGCAAGCGCCAGGCCGTGCGTTGGGCGGTTGTCGCGCAAAGCCAGGATGCTGTGGGCGATACCGCGCCAGCCGGCAGTGACTTCCTGGAAAAAGACCTGGTGCAACGCCTGGCTTCCGGACCGCTGCGTTGGCAGTTGAACCTGACCCTGGCCAACCCCGGCGATCCGCTCGACGATGCAAGCAAACCCTGGATCGGCGAGCACAAAATACTCAACGCCGGCACCCTGGTGCTGCAAAGCAGCCAAGCGCAAGCAGACGGCGATTGCCGCGACATCAACTTCGATCCGCTGATTCTGCCAAGCGGCATCGAGGCTTCGAATGACCCGCTATTGGCCGCGCGTTCGGCCGCCTACGCCAGTTCCTACCTGCGCCGCGCCGCAGAAGTCAGCCCGTTGCACCGCACCCCTCAGGAGTCGAAGCCATGAATGCCCAACCACGGTTTTTCGCCCCCCTGGCACGCCTGCTGCACTGGCTGATGGCGCTGATGATCATCGCCATGCTGTTTATCGGCGCGGGCCTGGCAGCGTCGGTTTCCGAACGGCATGAATGGTTGATCCACCTGCACAAGCCGCTGGGTATCGCGATCCTGGCGTTGGTGATCGTGCGTTTGGCGGTGCGTTTTTCCACGCGCCAACCGCCGTTGCCTGGCGATTTGCCGCGATGGCAAGTGTTGGCGGCCAAGGCCTCCCATTGGCTGCTGTATGCCTTGATGCTGGTGTTGCCGCTGCTCGGCTGGGCGATGATTTCGGCGGCGGGCGACCCGGTGATGCTCAGCCATTCGGTGCAACTGCCGGCGCTGGTGTCGGCCAACGCACCGCTGTTCGCGGTGCTGCGCAAGGCCCATGGTTATCTCGCCTACGTGCTGTTTTTCACGGTGTTGTTGCACCTGGCGGCGGCGCTGTTCCATGGGTTGATTCGCCGTGACGGCGTGCTGCAGAGCATGACGGGCACCCAGGACTGAGGCCCGCGCTTGATCCGTGTGGCGAGCACGCTCGCCACATTCAGCGCAACAGGCCGACGATATCGGCCACGCTGCTCAACACATCCTTGCCCAACTGCATCGAGCGTTTGCCCGACCAGCCGGTGTTCGGGTTGGGCGCGTCGTCGTTGTCCTTGAAGGGCATCTCCAGGGTCAGCGACAGGCAGTCGTACTTCTCACCGACGGCATTGCAGGCCAGGGTCATATTGGCTTCGCCCGGCAGGTCGCGGGTGTAGCCGTGGGTGGTCTGGAAGTCACGGGTCAAGGCGCTCAGGTGGCTGCGAAAGTGCTTTTCCAGGGCTTCGATACGCGGGGTGTAACCGGGGTTGCCTTCGCAGGCGGCGGCGAATACGTAGGGGATTTCTTCGTCACCGTGGATATCGAGGAACAGGTCGACGCCATACTTTTCCATTTGCGTCTGGACGAACAGCACTTCCGGGCTGATCTCCTGGCTGGCGCTCTGCCAGGCGCGATTGAGGTCCTGGCCCATGGCGTTGGTGCGCAGGTGGCCGTGAAACGCGCCGTCGGGGTTCATGTTCGGCACCAGGTACAGGTCGGCGACGGCCAACAGCTTTTTCAGCTCGGCGTCGCCGTCCTGCTGCAGGCGTTCGATGATGCCTTCCATAAACCATTCGGCCATGTGCTCGCCGGGGTGCTGCTGGGCGATGATCCACACCTTGCGCCGACCTTCGCCACCTTTGCCACGGCGCAACAGTTGGATATCGCGGCCTTCGACACTTTTACCGGTGGCCAGCAAGCGGGTGCCGGCATGGTTCAGCGCCTGGTCGATGAGCCAGTCGTGGCGCTCGCGGCTGTAGGGTTCGAAGTAGGCAAACCAGGCGTGTTTCTCACGGGTTTCGAGACTGATGTGCAGGGTTTCGCCGTCGAAACGCGTAGGCACCCGGAACCAATTGACGTGGTCATACGACGCCACGGCGTTGTAGCCGCTCCAGGCGTGTTTATAGGACGATTGCCCGGCATTGCTCAGGCGGAAGGTGTGGGTGTGGCCCACGTGCATGCCTTCGGCCTTGAAGTGGAACCATTGGAAATGGTGACTGCGGGTATCGGGTTTGATTGCCAGCAACAAGTGATAGGCATCGCTGGCATCCAGAACCTGGATGTTGCCGCTGTCGAAGTTGGTGCTGATTTTGATGGAGGTCAAGGCCACGGTCATAGTCTGGCTGCCTGAGTATGAGTGTTGTGGCGGTTATCTTACACAGAGGCCGGGCAAAATCCGGATGCAAAATTGTTGCGGGAGGAGGGGGGCGTCATCCTTGACGCCGCAGCAGCTTAGAAACTATGAGATTGATTCTCAAGTGCTATTTCGCAAAGGTCTGAGCCAGAGCGGTCGCCCGACTTTCTTTTGACGATGGTCTTTTGCTATCATGCGTGCCATCAAGCAACACACAGTCTTCATTAGCCTGAAGCCAAGCCAGAAACACTGGCAAAAAAAAGACCCGGCCAAAGAGCCGGGTCAAAAACCGTGATTAGCCTGATGAGGAGATATTCCAAGAGTCCGACCTAAGGTCTCTTGGTCTATCGACTGATCTCGCGATCAGCTTGGTCCAATAATAATCATTATCATTTGCAAGTCAAATGTTTTTATCCGCGGGATAGAAATATTTTTTCTTTCGCGTGGCTCATGCACCGTCCTGGGCCTGCGGCGCCTGCAACGATCGCTCCACCATCGCCTTCGCCATATCAATCAAATACACCACTGAAAATGCCAGGTCACGCTGGTTGCCTTGATGGCTGCTCGCCGATTCGTAGGCTGTGGCAGCCGCGCTGCGCAACAGGTCCGAGGCATGCACCAGGGCTTCCTCCGGGCTGACGCCGGGCTTGATGCTGAAGAAGGCGTCGTTCGGGGCCGAGGCGCACATCTCTTCTTTCAAATAGTAATCCAGCGCACGTTGGGCGGCGCCGCTGCTGCGCATGTCGAGCAGCTCATGGGATTCGGGTTCGCAGGGCAGGCGATACGGGCTTGTCGTCATAGGGCGGTACTCGGGTTGGGTGTCGAAACGCTGATACCCGATGATAGTACGTATCGTATTTATGTCGTTTTATGGATTACTACAAACTGTTTATTGCCCTGAAAAATACGCGACGTATTGTCAGGCCCCATGGATAAATGGATCGCGTTGGTCAGGGCCAACATGAAAGACCGCAAGGTCACGCAGGATGAACTGGCCGAACGCCTGGGCATGTCCCAGGGCGGTGTCGGGCATTGGCTGAACAAGCGCCGGGTGCCAAGCCTGGCGGACATGAACCGGGTGCTGGAAGCGCTGGGGCTGGGCTCCCTGGAAGTCGCGCTGGATATTCGTCGCAAGGCCGATGCGCTGCCGGTTGGGCCACCACACTACAACTCGTACTTCCGCTACCCGGTCAGCGATTGGAAAGGCGTGTGCGAATTTCGCGAAGAGCGCCCGGCCTACGGCGCGGCGCGCTTCGAACTGACGGACTACCATGCCCAGGGCGAGGCTTACTGGCTGCCCGTGGTCGGCGACGCGATGACCGCGCCCAGTGGCCTGAGCATCGGTGCCGGGATGATGATCCTGGTGGACCCGGCCATCGACGCCGAACCCGGCAAGCTGGTGGTCGCGCAGTGGGCGCACAGCCCGCAGGCGACCTTCCGCCAGTTGCGCGAAGAGAGCGGCCAACTGTACCTGGTGCCGCTCAATCCGACTTACCCCAAGCGCCTGTTCAGCGACGATTGCCGCATCCTCGGCGTCGTCGTGCAGGCCACGGCGAAGTTCTAGTCCGCGGGTTCAAGCTCGACCAGCGCGCAACCTTCGGCAACCATTTCGCCTTCCTGGCAGAACAGTGCCTTGACCACGCCGGCCTGGGGCGCGCGGATGCTGTGTTCCATCTTCATCGCCTCCAGCACCACCAACTGCGTGCCGGCTTCGACGGTCTGGCCGACATCCACCAGCACCCGCACGATGCTGCCGTTCATCGGCGCGGTGAGGCCGCCTTGGTGGGATTGGTTGGCTTCGACTGCCGCAATCGGATCGAACAGGCTGACGGCATGCATGTCGCCCTCCCAGCGCAGGAACAGCGTGCCTGCGCTACGCACGGCCAGATGGGCACGGCGCACGCCCTGATGGTCGATCAGCAGCTGTTCGCCTTGCAGTCGCGGCGTGTGTTGCGCCAACGTCACCAGGCGATCCTGGCCGTTGCAGCTCAAGTGCAGTGAGACTTCGGCGGGCAGCCCTGCGCGAAAGCCGCGAGTGTCTGCCCACGGCCCGTCGCCGGCCGGCAGGCTCTGCATGAAGGCCGAACCCGCGGCCTGCCAGAATTCGTCGCTCAACGCTCCGGGCAGCGGCAGCAGTTCGTCCTGATAGCGCGGAATAAAGCCGGTATCCAGCTCGGCGGCGGCAAACGCCGGATGGGCGATGATGCGTCGCACAAAGCCCAGGTTGGTCTTGAGTCCGCCGACGGCGAACTCGTCGAGCATGCTCAACAGCCGCAGCCGCGCTTGTTCGCGGTCCTCGCCCCAGGCAATCAGCTTGCCGAGCATCGGGTCGTAGAAGGGCGAAACGCTGTCGCCTTGCTCGACGCCGCTGTCCACGCGGCGGCCCGGGCCGGGTGCGGATTCGCGGTACAGCGTCAGGTGGCCGGTCGCGGGGAGGAAATCATTGGCCGGGTCTTCGGCATACAAGCGTACCTCGATCGCATGGCCGATCAACGGCACCTGCGCCTGGGTGATCGGCAGCGCTTCGCCCTGGGCCACGCGAATCTGCCAGGCCACCAGGTCGAGGCCGGTAATCGCCTCGGTCACCGGGTGCTCCACTTGCAGCCGCGTGTTCATCTCCATAAAGAAAAACTCGCCACGGGCATCCAGCAAAAACTCCACCGTGCCCGCGCCCACATAACCGATGGCCTGGGCCGCACGCACCGCGGCTTCACCCATCGCCCGGCGCTGGTCGCCGCTCAAGCCGGGCGCCGGGGCTTCCTCGACGACTTTTTGGTGGCGCCGCTGGATCGAACAATCGCGCTCGTTGAGGTACAGGCAGTGCCCCTGCTGATCGGCAAATACCTGGATCTCCACATGGCGTGGCTTGAGCAAGTACTTCTCCACCAGCATCTGCGCGTTGCCGAAGGACGACAGCGCCTCACGTTGGGCGGAAGCCAGGGCTTCGGCCAGTTGACTGACGTCCTCGACCACTTTCATGCCCTTGCCGCCGCCACCGGCCGTGGCCTTGAGCAGCACCGGGTAGCCGATGCGCGCGCAGGCGGCGTGGAAGGTGTCCAGGTCCTGCGCTTCGCCGTGGTAGCCCGGCACCAGCGGCACGCCGGCGGTTTCCATCAGTGACTTGGCGGCGGATTTGCTGCCCATGGCGTCGATTGCCGAGGCGGGCGGGCCGAGGAAGATCAACCCGGCCGCCTCGACGGCGCGGGCAAAACCGGCGTTTTCGGAAAGGAAGCCGTAGCCCGGATGAATCGCCTGGGCGCCGCTGGCCTGGGCGGCGGCGATCAGTTTGTCGATTTGCAGGTAACTGTCGGTCGCTTTGCTGCCGCCCAGGTCGACGCGGATATCGGCTTCGCGGCTATGGCGCGCATCGCGATCGGTGGCGCTATGGACCGCCACGGTGGTCAACCCCATCGCCTTGGCGGTACGCATCACGCGGCAGGCAATTTCGCCACGGTTGGCCACCAGTACGGTGGTCAGTGTGCTCATGAGCGTGGCTCCTGCGACTGCCAACTGGGCGGGCGTTTTTGCAGGAATGCGCGTAAACCTTCCTGGCCTTCGGCGCTGACGCGGATCCGGGCGATGGCATTTTCGCAATAGCGCCGCAGCGCCGGGGTGAGGGCGCCGTTACCGACTTCGCGCAGCAGATCCTTGCTTGCACGCATCGCTGCCGGGCTGTTTTGCAGGAGGTTGGCAATCCAGTGGTCGACCTGTTGATCCAGGGTTTCGGCCGGATAGCTTTCCGCCAGCAGGCCGATGTCGCGCGCGCGTTCGCCGCCAAAGCGTTCGGCCGTGAGCGCATAACGACGCGCCGCGCGTTCCCCGATGGCTTGCACCACAAACGGGCTGATCACCGCAGGCGCCAAACCGATGCGTACTTCCGACAGGCAGAACTGCGCGTCATCGGCCCCGATCGCCATGTCGCAGCAACTGATCAGGCCCAGCGCGCCACCGTAGGCTGCGCCTTGCACCACCGCCAGCGTCGGGATTTTCAGCTTGGCCAGGTTGTACATCAGCTCCGCCAGTTCGCGCGCGTCGTCGAGGTTGGTGGCGTAATCCAGTTCGGCCGACTGTTGCATCCAGGCCAGGTCGGCGCCGGCGCTGAAGTGTTTGCCGCGCCCGCGCAGGACCAGAAAGCGTAGCGACGCATTGCCCTGCACCTGGTCGAGGGCGATGATCAGTTCGCGGATCATCTCGGCGTTGAAGGCGTTGTGCTTGGCTTCGCGACTGAGCCACAGCGTGGCGAAACCACGGCTGTCGGTGATCAGTTCGAGGGTGTTGAAATCGTTCATGGGGTACAGCTCCATTTACATGCGGAACACGCCGAAGCGGCTCGGCTCGATGGGGGCGTTCAGTGCGGCAGACAGGGCCAGGGCCAGCACGTCGCGGGTCTGCAACGGGTCGATGACGCCGTCATCCCACAGGCGGGCGCTGGAGTAATACGGGTGGCCCTGGGTTTCGTACTGGTCGAGGATCGGCTGTTTGATCGCCGCTTCCTCTTGCGCGCTGAAGCCGTTGCCGGCGCGTTCGGCCTGCTCGCGCTTGACCTGCACCAGCACGCCGGCCGCCTGTTCGGCGCCCATCACGCCGATGCGCGCGTTGGGCCACATCCACAAAAAACGCGGGTCGTAGGCGCGGCCGCACATACCGTAGTTACCCGCGCCAAAACTGCCGCCGATGATCACGGTGAATTTCGGCACCTTGGCGCAGGCCACCGCCGTGACCAGCTTGGCGCCGTGCTTGGCGATACCGCCGGCCTCGTACTTCTGGCCGACCATAAAACCGGTGATGTTTTGCAGGAACAGCAACGGAATCCCGCGCTGACACGCAAGCTCGATGAAGTGCGCGCCTTTTTGCGCGGCTTCGGCGAACAGAATCCCGTTGTTGGCCAGGATCGCTATCGGGTAGCCGTGCAAGTGTGCAAAGCCGCAGACCAGGGTGGTGCCGAACAGCGCCTTGAACTCATCGAACACCGAGCCGTCCACCAGTCGCGCAATCACTTCGCGCACATCGAACGGCTGCTTGGCATCGGCCGGGATCACGCCGTACAACTCTTCGCCGCTGTACAGCGGCGCCACTGGCGTGCGTTGCAGCAACTGGCCTTGTTTGCGCCAGTTGAGGTTGGCCACGCTGCGCCGGGCCAGGGCCAGGGCGTGTTCATCGCTGTCGGCATAGTGGTCGGCCACGCCGGAGATCTTGCAGTGTACGTCGGCACCGCCGAGGTCTTCGGCGCTGACCACTTCGCCGGTGGCGGCCTTCACCAGCGGCGGGCCGGCGAGGAAGATGGTGGCTTGCTGGCGCACCATGATTGCTTCGTCCGCCATCGCTGGCACATAGGCGCCGCCGGCGGTACATGAGCCCATCACCACCGCAATCTGCGGGATGCCCTGGGCGCTCATGTTGGCCTGGTTGAAGAAGATCCGCCCGAAGTGCTCGCGGTCGGGGAAGACCTCATCCTGGCGCGGCAGGTTGGCGCCGCCGGAATCCACCAGGTAGATGCATGGCAGGCGGTTCTGTTCGGCGATGGTCTGCGCGCGCAGGTGTTTCTTGACCGTCAGCGGGTAGTAGGAGCCGCCTTTCACCGTGGCGTCGTTGGCGACGATCATGCATTCGACGCCTTCCACGCGGCCGATCCCGACAATCACCCCGGCGGCCGGCACGTCTTCGCCATACACCTGATGAGCGGCCAGTTGGCTGAGTTCCAGGAACGGCGAGCCCGGGTCGAGCAAGCGGTTGATCCGCTCGCGTGGCAGCAGTTTGCCGCGCGAGGTGTGGCGCTCCTGGGCCTTGGCGCCGCCGCCTTGCTGCACCTGGGCGAGCAGGGTGTGCAGGGCGTCGACCTGTTGGCGCATCGCCGCGCTGTTGGCGGCGAACTCCGCCGAGCGCGGGTTGAGCAGGGTGTGCAAGGTGGCCATGGCGCGCTCCTTCAGCGGGTTTCGTTGAAGAGTTCGCGACCGATCAACATGCGCCGGATCTCACTGGTGCCGGCGCCGATTTCGTACAGCTTGGCGTCGCGCAGCAGGCGTCCGGCGGGGAATTCATTGATGTAGCCATTGCCGCCCAGGATCTGGATCGCGTCGAGGGCCATTTGCGTGGCGCGTTCGGCGCTGTAGAGGATCACCCCGGCCGCGTCCTTGCGCGTGGTTTCGCCGCGCTCGCAGGCCTGGGCCACCGCGTACAGGTAGGCGCGGCTGGCGTTGAGTTGGGTGTACATGTCGGCGACCTTGCCCTGGATCAGCTGGAATTCGCCGATGCTCTGGCCGAACTGCTTGCGGTCGTGGATGTACGGCACGATCAGGTCCATGCAGGCTTGCATGATCCCGGTGGGGCCGCCGGACAGTACGACGCGTTCGTAGTCCAGGCCGCTCATCAGCACTTTGACGCCGCCGTTGAGCACGCCGAGGATGTTGTCCTCCGGCACTTCCACGTCATCGAAGAACAGCTCGCAGGTGTTGGAGCCGCGCATGCCGAGCTTGTCGAACTTGTTGCTGCGGCTGAAGCCTTTCCAGTCGCGCTCGACGATGAACGCCGTGATGCCGTGGGCGCCTTTGTCCAGGTCGGTCTTGGCGTAGATCACGTAGGTGCTGGCGTCGGGGCCGTTGGTGATCCAGGTCTTGCTGCCGTTGAGCACGTAGTGGTCGCCGCGCTTGTCGGCGCGCAGTTTCATCGAGACCACGTCGGAGCCGGCATTCGGCTCGCTCATGGCCAGGGCGCCGACGTGTTCGCCGCTGATCAGCTTCGGCAGGTACTTGAGTTTCTGTTCATGGCTGCCGTTGCGGTTGATCTGGTTCACGCAGAGGTTGGAGTGGGCGCCGTAGGACAACGCCACCGACGCCGAACCACGGCTGATCTCTTCCATGGCCACCACATGGGCCAGGTAGCCCAGGCCGGCACCGCCGTATTCTTCGGCCACGGTAATGCCCAGCAGGCCCATGTCACCGAACTTGCGCCACAGGTCGGCGGGGAACAGGTTGTCGATGTCGATTTGTGCCGCGCGCGGAGAAATCTCCTTGGCCACGAAGGACTGCACTTGGTCGCGCAGCATGTCGATGGTTTCGCCGAGGGCGAAGTTCAGGGAGGGGTAACTCATGGACAGGCACCTTTATTGAGCTTTGTTGTTGTGGGGTGACGGCACCGGGGGAGGGGATGCTCACCTTTACGTTAACGTAAGCTTGCGTTGCGGCGCTGTCAATCGTAGTTTACGTTTACGTCAACCTACAAAAAAGACAACAGGGGTCGTTATGGATCAACCGAATCAGAGCTACAGCCGTGGCTCTCAGGACAAGACCTTGTTGGCCATGACGATCGGTCAGGCCTTCGATCACACGGTTGCGCAGTCTCCCGATGGGGAAGCCTTGGTGGTGCGTCACCAGCAACGCCGCTACACCTGGCGGCAACTGGCCGAGACCGTCGACCTGCACGCCCGCGCGCTGCTGGCGTTGGGCCTGCAGCGCGGCGATCGCCTGGGCATCTGGGCGCCGAACTGCGCCGAGTGGTGCATCAGCCAGTTGGCCAGCGCCAAGCTCGGGGTGATCCTGGTCAATATCAATCCGGCCTATCGCAGTACTGAGCTGGAATACGTGCTCAAGCAATCCGGCTGCCAATGGCTGGTGTGTGCCGGTTCGTTCAAGACCTCCGATTACCACGCGATGTTGCAGGAACTGCTGCCCGAGCTGGCGGAGCAACCCGTCGGCCGCTTGAACTGCGAAAAACTGGCGGACCTGCGCGGCGTGATCAGCCTTGCGCCGCGCCCGCCCACGGGCTTTTTGCCCTGGTCGCAACTGGCGGCCCTTGGTGCGGGCATCCCGCCTGAGCGATTGATCGCGCGCCAAGCCAGCCTGCACTTCGACCAGGCCGTCAATATCCAGTACACCTCCGGCACCACCGGCTTCCCCAAGGGCGCCACCCTCAGTCATCTCAATATCCTCAACAACGGCTACATGGTCGGCGAAAGCCTGGGCTTGACCGCGCAGGACCGCCTGGTGATCCCCGTGCCGCTGTATCACTGTTTCGGCATGGTGATGGGCAACCTGGGCTGCATCACCCACGGCACCACCATGATTTACCCGAACGACGGCTTCGACCCGCTGCTGACCCTGGCCGCCGTCGCCGAAGAACGCGCCAGCGCCCTGTACGGCGTGCCGACTATGTTTATCGCCATGCTCGACCATCCGCAACGCGGCGAGTTCGACCTGTCCAGCCTGCGCACCGGGATCATGGCCGGTGCCACCTGCCCGATCGAAGTGATGCGCCGGGTCATCGGCGAAATGCACATGAGCGAAGTGCAGATTGCCTACGGCATGACCGAAACCAGCCCGGTGTCCCTGCAGACCGGCCCCGATGACGACCTGGAGCGCCGCGTCACCACGGTCGGCCGCACCCAGCCGCAATTGGAAAGCAAGATCGTCGACCTCGCCGGTCACACCGTCGCGCGTGGCGAGATCGGTGAGCTGTGTACCCGTGGCTACAGCGTGATGCTCGGTTACTGGAACAACCCCGACGGCACCCGCGACGCAATCGACGACGCCGGCTGGATGCATACCGGTGACCTGGCGACCATGGACGAGCACGGCTACGTGTGCATCGTCGGGCGCAACAAGGACATGATCATTCGCGGTGGCGAGAACGTGTACCCGCGCGAGCTGGAAGAGTTTTTCTTCACGCACCCGGCGGTGGCCGATGTGCAGGTCATTGGTATTCCGGATGAGCGTTATGGCGAAGAGATTGTTGCCTGGGTCAAGTGTCACCCCGGGCATGTGGCCAACGCGCTGGAGTTGCACACGTGGTGCAAGGGGCGTATCGCGCACTTCAAGACGCCCAAGCATTTCAAGTTCGTGGATGAATTCCCGATGACGGTCACCGGCAAGATCCAGAAATTCCGCATGCGCGAGATCTCGATCGAAGAGCTGCGAACGCAGTCTTAGTCGTTTCGCTGAAAACTTGTGGGGGTAGGGAGCAAGCCCCTCCCACAGTTTAAATTGCGTAATCCCAAACAGCACAAAGGGGACCCGAAGGTCCCCTTTAATTTGTTGTTACGTGCTCTTTTTTATTATTGAGGGGCGGTCTATTGTTGTTTTTGGCAACCGTTACCCTTTACCGCTGTTTTTGGCGACCCCATCCAGGGTCAAGAGCAAACGTATTTTTTTGAGCGCTGATCTGCTTCTTCGTACACGATCCAACCAGTGGGTAGCTACCTGAGGTAGTTTTATTTTTCTCTATCCGGTTGCGGGTTTCGGCATGCCGTACCCTGCGAAGCACATCTTCTCCAAAAAAATCTGTTAGCTGCGTCTCTGCCGTGTTGTTTTTGTTATGTCAGAGTCGTTTCGTCTTATTTTTATTAGGTTTGGCGCTTTTTATTCTTGTTATGCCATAGAGATAGCAGAAGCCGTGCCAACTTTTAAAAATCGTTTAAAATCAATGAGTTGAGTTTTTTGTGGGAAATGCCCTACGGTAAACACGGGAAAATATGTTCCCGTGTTACTCGTCCGGCCGGCCTGCGGTAACACATTGTCACGGCTAAGTTACTCAACTGGCGTTACGCGCCCTGGCAACGCGCGAGCCGCTGGGCCGGCCGAGTACGTCGCTGATCTGCCGGCCCGCGAGAATCAAGCGCTCCAGGTCGATGCCGGTCTCGATCCCGAGGCCGTTGAGCAGGTACACCACATCTTCGGTGGCGACGTTACCGCTGGCGCCCTTGGCGTATGGGCAACCGCCGAGGCCGGCGATAGAGCTGTCGAACACGTTGATCCCTTCCAGCAGGCTGGCGTAGACGTTGGCGACGGCCTGCCCATAGGTGTCATGGAAGTGCCCCGCCAACTTGTCCCGTGGCACGTGCGCGCCCACCACCTCGAACAGCCGGCGCGTGGCTCCCGCAGTGCCGGTGCCGATGGTGTCGCCCAGGGACACTTCATAGCAGCCCATGGCAAACAGCTCGCGGGCCACCGCCGCCACTTGTTCCGGGGCGACCGCGCCTTCGTAAGGGCAACCCAGCACGCAGGACACATAGCCGCGCACACTGACACCCTGCTGTTTGGCGGCCGCCATGATCGGCACGAATCGCTCCAGGCTTTCGCTGATCGAGCAGTTGATGTTGCGCTGCGAAAACGCCTCGGACGCCGCAGCAAACACCGCGACCTCCTTGACCCCGGCGGCCAGCGCATCTTCAAAGCCGCGCAGGTTCGGCGCCAGCGCGCCGTAGGTCACGCCGGGCTGGCGCTGGATCTGCGCAAAGACTTCGGCGGAACCGGCCATCTGCGGCACCCATTTGGGCGAAACAAAACTGCCGACTTCGATGTAGCTCAGGCCCGCGGCGCTGAGGGCATCCACCAACTGCACCTTGTCGGCCACGCTGATGGGTTGGGCTTCATTCTGCAAACCGTCGCGCGGGCCGACTTCGACCAGGCGCACGTGGGAGGGGAGGGACATGGCAACTACCTTATGATCAATGGCCAGCCTGGCCTTGGATGGTTTCGGCCAGGGCCTGGGTGCAGCGCTCTTCGGCGGTGTCCAGTTCCAGCTTCATTTGTTCGATGTCCAGTAACTGCTGTTCCAACTGTTCGCGACGCTCGGCGATTTTCACCAGCATGCTGTTGAGTTGGACATGGTTGCCGCTGGTGGGGTCGTAGAGTTCGATCAGTTCACGGCATTCGGCCAGGGAAAAACCGATGCGCTTGCCGCGCAGGATCAGCTTGAGGCTGACCTTGTCCCGCGCCGAGTAGATGCGTTCCTGGCCCCGGCGTTCCGGGGCCAGCAGGCCTTGTTCCTCATAGAAGCGAATGGCGCGGGTGGTGATGTCGAGCTCGCGGGCGAGGTCGGAAATGCTGTAGGTCGTGCTCATGAAGGCGCTCAAGAAAGTCTTGGCGCTAAGCTAATGTCAGGTTGACGTAAACGTCAAGGTCGATCATCAATCCCTGTAGGAGCGAGCTTGCTCGCGAAAAACGTCAACGAGAACGCGGTAGCCCTGATACCCAAAGGCGCCCTCGGGTTTTTCGCGAGCAAGCTCGCTCCTACACGGCGACAGGTTCAGGCTTGCAGCTTGTCGAGTTTCTTCTCGTGCGCCGTGACCTGCTGGCACAACTCGATCATTTGCTCGCGCATCCAGCGGTTGGCGGGGTCCTGGTCGGTGCTCTCGTGCCAGTACAGGTGGGTTTCCACCGGCGGCACGTCGTTGACCGGCAGGTTGAACCAGTGCAGTTCATGGCGGCGGGCGAAGCGCTCGGGCACGGTCATCACCATGTCGGTCTGTTGCAACACTTGCGAGGCCATCAGGTAATGCTGGGAGCGCAGGGCGATCTTGCGCTGGATGCCCATCTTGCCCAGGGCCAGGTCGACATGGCCCAGGCCGTTGCGGCGGCTGGAGATATGGATATGGGTCAGCGACAGGTAATCGTCCAGGGTGAACTTGTCCTTGCCCGCCATCGGGTGGCCCTTGCGCATGGCGCACACGTAGCGGTCTTCCATCAGCTTGACGTGGCGCACCTGCGGGTCGGTGTTGAGCGGTGCGTCGACGGCAAAATCCAGGCGCCCGGCGGCCAGTTCCTTGGTGGTCTCACGGCGTTTGGACAGGAAACTCTCGATCACCACCGTCGGCGCCAGGCGACGCAAGCGCTGGAACAGCAGTGGCAGGATCACCGCTTCGGTCAAGTCGGTCATGCTGATGCGGTAGGTCTTGGCCGCCTGTTGCGGGTTGAAAATCCGGCTTTCCTGCACCGACACGCGCAGCAATGACAGTGCGTTGCGCACCGGGCCGATGATGTTCTGCGCCATCGGCGTGGGCACCATGCCTTGGGCGGTCCGCACGAACAGCGGGTCGTTGAAGGTCTCGCGCAGGCGTGCCAGAGCGTTGGACACCGCCGGTTGGGTGATGCCGACAATCTGCCCGGCACGGGTCAGGTTGGCTTCGGTGTAGATCGCGTCAAAGACGATAAACAGGTTGAGGTCGACCTTGCTCAGATTCATTTCGTTGCGCTCTTATTGTTAGGTGGCCATGCCCCGATCATATATCGGTGATGAATGTTAATACACGCCGAGAATAGGCTAGGTAAATTATCAACGCTGTTCTAGCATCGATTGCATGACCTAAACAACCTCTCAAAGAAGGGAGCTGCTCATGGATTTCGCCTATTCGCCCAAGGTTCAGGAACTGCGTGAACGCGTCACTGCGTTCATGGACGCTTACGTTTACCCGGCCGAACCGGTGTTCGAACGCCAGGTCAGCGAAGGCGACCGCTGGCAGCCCACCGCGATCATGGAGGAGCTCAAAGCCAAGGCGAAAGCCGAAGGCCTGTGGAACCTGTTCCTGCCCGAATCCGAACTGGGCGCTGGCCTGACCAACCTTGAATACGCGCCGCTGGCGGAAATCATGGGCCGTTCGCTGCTGGGCCCGGAGCCGTTCAACTGCTCCGCCCCGGACACCGGCAACATGGAAGTGCTGGTGCGCTACGCCAACGCCGAACAGAAACAGCGCTGGCTCGAACCGCTGTTGCGCGGCGAGATCCGCTCGGCCTTCGCCATGACCGAGCCCGACGTGGCCTCCTCGGACGCGACCAACATGGCCGCCCGCGCCGAGCGCCAGGGCGACGAGTGGGTGATCAACGGCAAGAAATGGTGGACTTCCGGCGCCTGCGACCCGCGTTGCAAGATCCTGATTTTCATGGGCCTGAGCAATCCCGATGCGCCGCGCCACCAGCAGCACTCGATGATCCTGGTGCCGGTGGACGCCCCTGGCGTGAAAATCGTGCGCCCGCTGCCGGTGTTCGGTTACGACGATGCGCCCCACGGCCACGCCGAAGTGCTGTTCGACAACGTGCGCGTGCCGTATGAAAACGTCCTGCTGGGTGAAGGCCGCGGCTTTGAAATTGCCCAGGGGCGTCTTGGCCCGGGCCGCATTCACCACTGCATGCGCTCCATCGGCATGGCCGAGCGTGCGTTGGAACTGATGTGCAAACGCGCCATCAGCCGCACCGCGTTCGGCAAACCGTTGGCGCGCCTGGGCGGCAATATCGACAAGATCGCCGACTCGCGCATGGAAATCGACATGGCACGCCTGCTGACCCTGAAAGCCGCCTACATGATGGACACCGTGGGTAACAAAGTGGCGAAAAGCGAAATCGCCCAGATCAAGGTGGTGGCGCCGAACGTGGCGTTGAAGGTGATCGACCGCGCGATCCAGATCCATGGCGGCGCTGGCGTCTCCAACGACTTCCCGTTGGCCTACATGTACGCCATGCAACGCACCCTGCGCCTGGCCGATGGCCCGGACGAAGTCCACCGTGCGGCGATCGGCAAGTTCGAGATCGGCAAGTATGTGCCTAAAGAGTTGATGCGCGGCGGGCAGTAACACCGCGTCGCCTGCCGTCGCGGGCAAGCCCCCTCCCACACTAGACCGCGTTCTCATGCACAACTCGGTCAACTGTGGGAGGGGGCTTGCCCGCGACGAGGCCCGTGCGAACAACACAAAACACAAACCTCAGTACACCCAAACCTCCACCCGCCGATTCTTGATCCGGCCCTCATCCGCGGTATTCGCCGCCACCGGCATCTGCGCGCCGAACCCGCGGATATCGCGGAGCACCACGCCGCTCTTGACCAATTCCCGACGCACCGCCATCGCCCGCAGCTTGGACAACAGCGCCGCGCGTTCGGGGTCATTCTTGATATCGCCAAACCCTACCAGTGTCACCTGCTTGTCGAGCTTGCCGTGGCCTTTTATATACGCCACCACGCGCTGCACATCCTGGCGCGCCTTGTTGTCCAGGCTCGCGCTGCCTTCTTCGAAGCGGAAATTCACCGTCAGGCGCTGGGCCTCGCGGGCAATTGCCTGATAGTCCTCGGGCATGGACGGGCGCGGCTCCACGCTTATCGCCTGGACCCGCTGCGCGATAAACCCGTTGGCCGCCACGATCGCCTGGCCCTTGCTGCTCTGGGTGAAGTCCACCAGCGCCTTGGCCCACGGATTGTGCGTGGTCGGCGGTAGGTAAAAGAACAGGCGGCGCGACAGCGGGTAGTCCTCGGTGGCTATCAGGCTGTTCAGCGGCAGCATCGGTTGCGAGTCACCGTCGACGATCGCCACCGCTTTGGCCTGGCGCACATAGGGCAGGCCGATGAAACCGATGCCTTGCGGGTCCTGGCTCACCGCGTCCGACAGTTGCTCGCTGGCCTCGAACCGCTTGGCCGACGCGGCGAGGGGCTTGCCGCGACGGCTCAGGACCAGGTCCTTGAAGGTGTCATAGGTGCCCGACCGATCATCCCGCGCATATAAATGAATCGCCCCGCCGATGCCGCCGAGTGCTTCCCAGGTGCTGATCTCACCGTTGAAGATTTGCGCCAGTTGCTCGGTGTTCAGCGTATTCAGCGGGTTGCGCGGGTTGAGGATGATGGCCAGGCCGTCGATGGCGATCACCTGTTCGGCCTCGGGGCTTTTCAGGTCGCCCAGGGGTTCGAGGTCCACCAGTTCGCTGTCTTTGATCGGGCGGGAGGCGGCGGCGAGGTCGGCGCTGGCTTTGTGCAGCGCGGCAAAACCGGTGCTGGAACCATGGGCGTCGACCTCGATGGTCAGCGTCTTGCCCTGGCGGGTCTTGCCGATCACGCGCTGTTCATTGGCGCCTTCGGCGGGTTCAGCGTGGACCCCTTGCAGCCCCTGCTGCTCCATCAACCCCTTGACCAGCGCCGGGCCGAGCGCCGCGCCGATCGTGTTGGAGCCCTGGATGCGCAAGGCGGGGCCCTGATCGGGGATGGGCAGCGGCGCGCTAACGGCACTCAGGGGAAAAAGGGTCAGCAGTAACAGAACGCGCAGGATCATGCCGGCACCGTCTCAAGGCAAAGGGAGTGCCGCGAGATTAAGTCAGTTGGGTTTCAGTAATATGACTGTCACTCAACCGTAAAAATGTGAGAGCGGGCTTGCTCCCACATTGTTTAAGCGTGCCGTCCGTGAAGTCAGCTCAATTCCAGCCAGATCGGTGCATGGTCCGAGGGTTTTTCCAGGCCGCGCAGTTCGTAGTCCACCCCAGCATCCTTGACCCTGGGCAGCAAGCCGTTGGACGCCAGGATCACATCGATACGCAGGCCACGCTTGGGTTCATCTTCAAACCCGCGACTGCGGTAGTCGAACCAGCTGAAGCGGTCGGTCACGTTGGGGTTGAGGTGGCGGAAGCTGTCCACCAGGCCCCAGTTCTTCAGGCGGGCCATCCACTCGCGCTCTTCCGGCAGGAAGCTGCACTTGCCGGTTTTCAGCCAGCGCTTGGCATTGTCGGGGCCAATGCCGATGTCGCAGTCTTCCGGGGAAATATTCACATCGCCCATTACCACCAGCGCCTGGTCGTTGCTGAACTGGCTTTCCAGCAACTGTTGCAGGTCTGCGTAGAAGCGCTGCTTGGCCGGGAACTTGGTGGGGTGGTCGCGGCTTTCGCCTTGGGGGAAATAGCCGTTCATGATGGTGATCGGGTTGCCTTGTGCATCGGCGAAGGTGCCCCAGATAAAGCGACGCTGGGCGTCTTCTTCATCGCTGGCAAAGCCTTTGTGTACGCTCAGCGCTTCCTGGCGCGAGAGCAGGGCCACGCCGTAGTGGCCTTTCTGGCCGTGGTAGTACACGTGATACCCCAGGGCCTGCACTTCGGCCAGCGGGAACTGGTCGTCGTGGACCTTGGTTTCCTGCAGGCCGATCACATCGGGTTGATGCTTTTCAATCAGCGCCGCCAACTGATGCGGGCGAGCCCGTAGCCCGTTGATATTGAAAGAGACGATTTTCATGGTCGGCTGTCCAGTCTGGCAAAAGGGCGATGCTAGCCGACAAGTCGGACGGGGGCCAGCGTGGCGGTAGGACGGATGCGCTGCTAATGTCTGGGAACGACTCGCGCTGCGTAAGTTCGTACCCATAAGAACGCCGTCTTTTGAATGGCGCCCAGGGAGATTCACTGTATGTCTGACACTTCAACTGCGATTGCCGAAATCCGCCTGCTCAATAGCGACTATTCCAGCGAAGCGCGCTCCCTGCTGTACCAGGCTTATCGCCATGAGCCGACGTTCGCCTACATCTTCGAAGCTGAGCGGCCGGGGTATGAGCAGCGGGTCCGTGCCACCGTGCGCGAGTTGGTCAAACAGCATTTCTTCCAGAAGCTTCCCGCCATCGGCCTGTTCGTCGACGACCGACTGATCGGCGTTGCGTTGATCGCGCCACCCCAGCGGCGCCTGGGCATCACCGAGAGCTGGGCGTGGCAATTGCGCATGTGGTTGAGCACCGGTGTGCGGGGGACGCGGCGTTACCTGGATTATCACCAGGCGGTGCTGGCGTGCCTGCCCAGCGATTCGGTGCATGTGTTGCCGTTGCTGGGTATTCACCCGCAATTCCAGGGCAAGCACTTCGGTGAGCAACTGCTCGGCGCGGTACACAACTGGTGCGCCGAGGACCCGCATTCGTCCGGTGTGGTGCTCGATACCGGCAACTCGCGTTACCTGGAGTTCTACAAGCGTCAGGGTTATGAGGAAATCGGCGAAGTTGCTGTAGGACCGATCCTGGAGCATGTGTTTTTTCATGCCAATCCACAGCCGTTACAGGCTGTAACGACTTGAGTCAGGATTTTCAGATAAATCTGAGTTCAAAGAGTCTCTCCAGCTCGTGTAGCATCCGCGCCTATGAAGTTTCCAGGAAGATTCACCAGCGGCTTGATTCTGCTGTTCACAAGCTGCGGCGCTTTGGCGCAAAGCGAACTGGACGTGCGAGTCAAACCCTCAAACGACGCGTTGAAAGCCAACATCGAAGGCTACATCGGCGGGGTAGGCGATCGCGATGAAGAAGCGTTGCTGCGCTTCAGCCGTGGCGCCGAGGAGCAGGCGCGCAAAGCGGCCCAGGCCTTGGGCTTCTATCAGCCGCAGATCAGCAGTGATGTGCAGGGCGGCAAGAACCCGCGCCTGACCCTGACCATCGAGCCCGGCGAACCGGTGCATTTGCGCGACGTGACCATTCGGGTCGACGGCCCGGCCGCCGCCCTCAAAGCCTTTCGTGTGCCTGCCAGCCGCGACCTTGAATCCGGTGCCGTGCTCAACCACGGCCATTACGAAGACGCCAAGCGTCTGATCCAGAACCAGGCCTCGCGCTACGGCTTTTTCAATGGGCGCTTTACCCGCCAGACCCTGTCGGTCGACCCCAAGGCGGGCGTCGCCGATATTGAACTGGTGTATGACAGCGGCCCGCGCTACACCTTGGGCAAGGTCAATTTTGCTGGCGATACGCCGTTCGATGAAGAACTGTTGCAACGCATGGTGCCGTTCAAAAACGGCGCGCCCTACGATTCCGAACTGATTGCCGAGTTGAACCAGAACCTGCAAGCCAGCGGCTTTTTCGAGGGCGTGCGGGTGGACGCCGCGCCGGCTGCGTCGGCCAACGATGTGATCCCGGTCGCGGTGCAACTGGAAACCCGCAAGCCACGCACCATGGGCCTGGGCCTCGGCTTTTCCACCGACGTCGGCCCGCGCGGCAAAGCCAACTGGACGCGCCATTGGGTTAATCCGCAGGGCCACAGTTATGGCTGGGAAGCCGAATTGTCGGCGCCACGGCAGAACGTCGGCCTGTGGTACGACATCCCGCTCGACCCACCGCTTACCGACAAACTGCGTTTTGCCGGCGGCTACCAGAATGAAGAACTGGCCAACACCGACACCCTGAGTAAATTGCTCACCCTCGGCCCGGAATGGCACAGCAAGTTGCCCAGCGGCTGGACCCGGGTGGTCTCCCTCAAGTGGCAGCGTGAAGAATATCGCCTGGGCGATGACTCGGGCCTGAGCAACCTGTTGATGCCGGGGCTCAGCTATTCCTATTTGCGCAGCGACAACCGCATCGATCCCCACCACGGCTATCGCCTGCAATTCGACACCAAGCTGGCCAAGGAAGGCTTCGGCTCCGACACCAACCTGCTTTACGGCACGGCCATGGTCAAAGGCCTGACCACCGTGTGGGACAAGCACCGTTTCCTCGCGCGGGCGCAGATCGGCGGCAGCGCCACCAACGGCTACAAGTCGGTGCCGCCGTCGCTGCGTTTCTTTGCCGGTGGCGACCAGAGCGTGCGTGGTTACGAGTACCAGACCCTGTCGCCGGAGAACGACCGTGGCGACCGCATCGGTGGCCGCTACATGGTGGCCTTGAGCGCCGAGTATCAATATTCCATCGCCGAAAAATGGCGGATCGCGACCTTTATCGACCAGGGCAACTCCTTCAACACCCTGGAAATGCCAAGCCTGAAAACCGGCGTGGGCGTCGGCCTGCGCTGGGTGTCGCCCGTCGGGCCGATTCGCCTTGACCTGGCCCATGCCCTGGAAGACCCGGGCGGTATCCGTTTGCACTTTTCCATGGGGCCTGAGCTGTGATGCGTGGTTTGAAAATAGCCGGGCTGGCTGCCGTTGCCCTCCTGGCCATGGTGTTGCTGGCGCTGTGGACCGTACTCGGAACCCAGGCGGGCAGCCGTTGGGCGTTGGGCCAGGTGCCGGGCTTGAGCGTGGATAATTTCCAGGGCCGTTTGGGCGGCCAATGGAGTGCCGAGCATCTGCTGTGGCAGCAGGGCAGTGACCGTGTCGAGCTCAACGCGCCGACGTTCGACTGGTCGCCGGCCTGCCTGCTGCGCCTGACGCTGTGCATTGACCGGTTGGCGGTGGATCAAGTCAGCCTGCAATTTGCGCCGAGCACGGAGCCGAGCAGCGGGCCGATCCAGCTGCCGGCGCTGAAGTTGCCGGTTGCGCTCCAGTTGGGCGACGTTCGCGTCGGCAGCCTGCTGTTTAACGGCAGTGAGGAACTCAAGGGTATGCAACTGGCGGCGCATTGGACCGCCGCGGGCCTGCAGATCGATTCCGTGCATCTGCAACGCGATGATCTGGTGCTGGACCTGTCCGGGCTACTCCAACCCAGCGGCGACTGGCCGTTGACCGCCAGCGGCAACCTGAGTCTGCCTTACGCCCCCGGCGGCGCGCCGTGGACGGTGGCGTTCAGGGCCGATGGCGACCTGCTCAAGACCCTCAAGCTCGACGCCGACAGCAGCGGCTACCTGCCGGCCAAGCTCAGCGGCGAGTTGCAACCGCTGGTGGAAAACCTGCCGGCACAGCTGCACATCACCGCCGACGCCTTCAAACCCAGCGCCGATTTGCCTGACACCCTGCAACTCAATCAACTTGACCTCACCGCCAAAGGCGACCTGGACAGCGGTTACCAATTGCTCGGCAAAGCCGTACTGCCCGCAGAAAAGGGCCCGGTGGACTTACTGCTGCAAGGTAAGGTCGATGCCAAGGGCGCGCAGATCGCCGGCCTGGATCTGAGCGCCGGTGACAAGCAAAGCCTGAAACTCACGGCACAGCTGGACTGGCAGCAGGGCTTTCAAGCCGATGCGAAAATCGATTGGCTGGACTTCCCCTGGCATCGCCTCTACCCCTTGATTGACGAGCCGCAAGTCACCTTGCGCACCTTCAATGGTGAAATTTCCTATAAAGACGGCAACTACCTCGGCAACCTCAAGGCCGATCTCGATGGCCCCGCGGGCAAATTCAACGTGGTCACGCCGTTCAGTGGCGACCTCAAACAAGTGTTCCTGCCCGAGCTGAAACTGACCGCCGGCCAAGGCAAGGCCGAAGGCCACCTCAACCTGCAGTTTGCCGATGGCATCGCCTGGGACACGGCGCTCGACCTGTCGGCGCTGAACCCGGCGTATTGGGTCGCGGAGTTGCCGGGCACGCTGGCCGGACCGCTGCGCAGCAAAGGCGAGTTCAAGAACCAGCAGCTCAAACTGAGCGCCGACCTCGGCCTCAAGGGCCGTCTGCGCGGGCAGCCCGCCGTATTGGCCGCCAAGGCCGAAGGCGCGGGTGAGCAATGGACCCTGGCCAACCTGGATATCCGCCTGGGCGACAACCGCATCAACGGCAGCGGCAGCCTGCAACAACGCCTGGCCGGGCAGATCGATATCAAACTGACGCGGCTGGCCCAGCTGTGGCCGCAGTTACGCGGGCAGGTCAATGGCCGACTCGATGTGGCCGGTAGCCTCAAAGCGCCTCAAGGCAAACTCGACCTCAAGGGCCAGCAACTGGCGTTTGCCGACAATCGCCTGCAAAGCCTGAGCCTCGACGCCACGCTCGATAACGCCCAGCGCGCAAAGATCGACCTCAAGGGCAGCGGCATCCAAAGCGGCGACACCCAAGTCGGCACCCTGACAGCCAGCGCCCAGGGCGATGTCAGGCAACAGAAGGTCCAGTTGGATCTGGCCGGCCCACTGGTCAAGCTGGCCCTGGCCCTGGATGGCAACCTCGACCAAGGCAACTGGCGCGGACGCCTGGCCAGCGGTGACGTGCAGGCCGGCGGCCAGGACTGGAAGCTGCAGGCCCCGGCGAAAATCGAGCGCCTGGCCGATGGCAGGCTGACCTTCGCCGCCCACTGCTGGGTCGCGGGCCGGGCCAGCCTGTGTGCTGAAGATCAGCGCCTGATGCCTGAACCGAAGCTGCGTTACCACCTCAAGCAATTCCCCATCGATAGCCTGGCGGCCTGGTTGCCCAAGGACTTCGCCTGGCAGGGCACGCTCAACGCCGACGTACAGCTCGACCTGCCGGCCAGCGGCCCCAAAGGCGTGATCGCAGTGGATGCCAGTGGCGGCACGTTGCGCGTCAAGGACAAGCACCAGTGGCTGGATTTCCCCTACGACACGCTGCAATTGGACGCCACCCTCAACCCCAAGCGCATCGACACCCAGCTCAACTTCCAGGGCGGCAAGCTCGGTGAGTTGCGGTTGCAGGCACAGATCAACCCGCTGGCGAAAAACAAGCCGATCACCGGTACTTTCAGCCTCACCGGTCTGGACCTCACCGTGGCGCGGCCGTTTGTGCCGATGGTGGAAAAACTCAACGGCAAGCTCAACGGCAATGGCCGCATCTCCGGTGGCCTGCTGGCGCCGCTGGTCAACGGCAGCATGAACCTGGTGGGCGGCGAGATTTCCGGGGCGGAACTGCCCATCAGCCTCGAAGGCTTGAACGTACAGGCGCTGATTGCCGGCGAAAGCGTGCAACTCGATGGCAGCTGGCACAGCGGCAAGGCCGGGCAGGGCAGCCTCAAGGGCCACATCGACTGGGGCCGCGCCCTGGCGGTCGACCTCAGCCTGCAAGGCGCGCACTTGCCGGTCACCGTTGAACCTTACGCAGTGCTGGAAGTCGCGCCCGACCTGAAGATCAGCCTGAAGAACGACAAGCTCGCGATCGTCGGCAAGGTGCAGATCCCGCGGGGTGACATCACCGTGCGCGAACTGCCGCCGTCGACGGTCAAGGTCTCCGATGACACGGTGATCGTCGGCAGCCAGACTGAAGAGGGCAAGCCGCCGATGGCGATGGCGATGGATATCGACGTGGCGGTGGGTGAAGACCAGCTCAACTTCTCGGGCTTCGGCCTCACCGCCAAGGTGCAGGGGCATGTGCATATCGGCGACAACCTGGACACCCGCGGCGAGCTGTGGCTCAACGACGGCCGCTACCGTGCCTACGGCCAGAAGCTGGATGTGCGCCGTGCGCGTTTGCTGTTCGCCGGGCCGCTCGACCAGCCTTATCTGGATATCGAAGCGATCCGCAAGACCGGCGATGTCGTCGCCGGTATCCGCCTGAGCGGCAGCGCCGAACAGCCCACTACGCAGATCTTCTCCGAGCCGGCCATGAGCCAGGAGCAGGCGCTGTCCTACCTGGTGCTCGGCCGCCCGCTGAGCACCACCGGTGAAGACAACAATATGCTCGCCCAAGCCGCCCTGGGCCTGGGCTTGATGGGCAGTGCCGGCGTGACCTCGGACATTGCCAAGGACCTCGGCATCCAGGATTTCGAGCTCGACACCCAAGGCAGCGGCACCAACACCGCCGTGGTCGCCAGCGGCAAGATCTCGGAGAAGCTCAGCCTGCGTTATGGGGTCGGGGTGTTCGAACCGGCCAGCACCATTGCCTTGCGTTACCTGTTGAGCAAGAAGGTGTACCTGGAAGTGGCCAGTGGGGTGGCCAGTTCGTTGGATATTTTCTACAAGCGCGATTTCTAGCGCCGGACTCGGTAAAAAAGTGGGAGCGGGTGCCTGCACTCGCATATACCAAGCAAGCTAATCATTTCATTTGACATTAGCTGCCTAAGCAGTAATATCTCGTCACACATTCGCTGCCTAGGCAGTAATAAGGTGACTTCCGATGAAACACTTCACCCCGGACAACTTCCACAACTGCCGCCTCGGGCTGTTGCTGGGCCGTGCGGCGATCCTTAAAGACAAAATCATCGACATCCATATGGAACCGCACGGCATCACCGCCGCGCAGTTCAAGGTGTTGATCATCATGGCGCAGTTCGGTGTCGACACCCCGGCGGAGCTGTGCCGCCACCTGTCCCTGGACAGCGGTTCGATGACCCGCATGCTCGATCGCCTGGAGCAAAAAGGCCTGCTTGATCGCAAGCGTTCGGCGCTGGACCGTCGCCAAGTGCAACTGGTGTTGACCGACGACGGCCAGCGCCTGGCGGACAGGCTGCCGTACATCGGCGCCGAGGCGTTGAACCAGTTGGCCTGCGCACTGGAGCCGGGTGAATTGCAAACCCTGGAAAAGATCCTCATGAAAATGCTGATAGCTGCCGGTGATCCGATCACCCTGCAGCGGGTAGGTAAAGCATGAACACACGTGCCCTTTGCCTGGTGCTGGCGGCCATGAGCATGGCCGGTTGCGCCAATTTCAGCGGCCTCGACACCCAGGGCCAACGTCTCGACGCGAACACCCTGCAGACCGGTAAGTCGTTGACCGGCGTGACCCTGTCGAGCGCTGCCTGGCCCAGCGCCGACTGGTGGAAAAGCCTCGGCGATCCGCAGCTCGACGGTTTGATCCAGGAAGCCCTGCAAAACAGTCCCGACATGCAAGTGGCCAGCGCCCGTGCCCACCAGGCCGAAGCCGCCGCCTATGCCGCCAACGCCGCACGCCTGCCGACCCTGGACGCCAGCGCCGGTGTGAGCCGTTCGCGCCTGGCCAGGGACAAGGACCCGCTGGGGCAGGGCGATGCCTACTCGACGGTGCGAAACATCGGCGCCAGCTTCAACTACAACTTCGACCTCTGGGGCGGCCAGCGTGCTGCCTGGGAAGCCGCGTTGGGCCAGGCCCGCGCCGCCGAAGTCGACCAGCAGGCCGCGCGCCTGACCCTGGCGGCCGATGTGGCCAAGGCCTACAGCGACCTGGGCCAGGCGCATATCGTGCGGGACCTGGCCAATGACGACCTCAAGCGCACCCGGCAAATGCTCAGCCTGAGCCAGCGCCGCCTGAACTCGGGCATCGACAGCCGGTACCAGTACCAGCAGACCGAAAGCCTGGAAGCCAGCTCCCAGTCGCAACTGATCGATGCGGAAAAACAACTGCAGAGCGCGAAAATCGCCCTGGCGGTATTGCTCGGCAAAGGCCCGGACCGCGGCAACGAACTGGCGCGCCCGGCGGTGCTCAAGCCCAGCGTCGTCGCCGTGCCCTCGGTGCTGCCCGCCGAACTGCTGGGCCGGCGCCCGGACCTGATCGCCGCACGTTGGCGGGTGGAAGCGGCGAGCAAGAACATCGCAGCCGGCAAGGCCAGCTTCTACCCCAACCTCAACCTGAGCGCGAGCGCCGGGGCCGAGTCGTTGCTGGGGGATGCGATGTTCGGTTCGGCCAGCCGCTTCTTCAACATTGCGCCGACGATTTCGCTGCCGATTTTCGATGGCGGCCGCCTGCGCGCCAACCTCGATGCGCGCGATGCCGACTATGACCTGGCCGTGGCCCAGTACAACAAAACCCTGGTGCAAGCCCTCGGCGATATCGGCAACAGCCTTTCACAACTGCGCGAAACCGGTCGGCAGATCCAGGCCCAGCAACACGCCGCGGACATTGCCCAGCAGTCCTACGACACCGCGATGCAGCGTTACAGCTCCGGGATCGGCAACTACCTGGACGTGCTCAGCATCGAGCAGCAATTGCTGCAGGCCCAGCGTCAGCTGGCGACCTTGAACGCCGCGCAAATCGATCTGTCGATCCAATTGATGCAAGCCCTGGGTGGCGGCTACGACGCCGCAAATGTGGCATCGACCACCCCAGCTACACGCACGGAATAATTTGAGGTAACTGACATGGCCACTGCCGAAAGCAACAACGCAACGGGAACGCCCGATAACAACCCGCGCAAACGCAAAGTCATGCTGGTCGGCCTGGTGCTGATCGTCATCCTCGGCGTGGTCGGCGTGTGGGGTTGGTATGAACTCTACGGCCGCTTCAATGAAAGCACCGACGACGCCTACGTGAACGGCAACGTGGTGGAAATCACCCCGCTGGTCACCGGCACCGTGGTCAGCATCGGCGCCGACGATGGCGACCTGGTCCACGAAGGCCAGGTGCTGATCAACTTCGACCCCAACGACGCGGCGGTCGGCCTGCAAAGTGCGCAGGCCAACCTGGCCCGCACCGTGCGCCAGGTGCGGGGCTTGTACAGCAACGTCGACGGCATGAAAGCCCAGGTCAATGCGCAGAAAGCCGACGTGCAAACTGCCGAGGACAACTACAACCGGCGTAAGACCCTGGCCCAGGGCGGGGCGATTTCCCAGGAAGAACTGTCCCACGCCCGCGACAGCCTGACCGCGGCCAAGAATGCCCTGACCAACCTTGAGCAGCAGCTCAAAAGCAGCAACGCCCTGGTCGACGACACGGTGATCTCGTCCCATCCGGACGTGCAAGCCGCCGCCGCGCAACTGCGCCAGGCCTACCTGGCCAATGCGCGCAGCACCCTGATCGCCCCCGTCACCGGCTATGTGGCCAAGCGCACCGTGCAACTGGGCCAGCGCGTGCAGCCGGGGACGGCGTTGATGGCGGTGATCCCGCTGAACCAGTTGTGGATCGACGCCAACTTCAAGGAAACCCAACTGCGCAATATGCGTATCGGCCAACCGGTGGACATCGAAGCGGACATTTACGGCAGCGATGTGAAGTTCAGCGGCACCATCGACAGCCTCGGCGCCGGCACCGGCAGCGCGTTTGCCTTGCTGCCTGCGCAGAACGCCACGGGCAACTGGATCAAGATCGTGCAACGGGTGCCGGTACGCATCCACGTCAATGCCGAAGAACTGGCCAAACACCCGCTGCGGGTGGGCTTGAGCACGGTGGTCAGCGTCGACCTGCATGACCAGAGTGGCCCGGTACTGGCGCAACAGGCGCCGCAAAAGGCCTCGTTCACCACCAACGTGTATGACCGCCAGTTGGCCGAAGCCGATGCCATGATCACCCAGTTGATTCATGACAACAGCCTCGCCGCGCCCAAGGCTGTGCAACGCTGATGAGCCATAACGCGTCCTTCTCGCCACCCAGCTTGGTGATGGCCACGATTGGCCTGTCGCTGGCGACCTTCATGCAGGTGCTCGATACCACGATCGCCAACGTGGCGTTGCCGACCATTTCCGGCAACCTTGGCGTGAGTTCGGAGCAGGGCACCTGGGTGATCACCTCGTTTGCGGTGAGCAACGCCATTGCCCTGCCGCTGACCGGCTGGTTGAGCCGGCGCTTCGGCGAGGTGAAGCTGTTTCTCTGGGCCACCGTGCTGTTTGTGCTGGCCTCGTTTCTCTGCGGTATTTCCACGTCGATGCCCGAGCTGATCGGCTTTCGGGTGTTGCAAGGCCTGGTGGCGGGGCCGTTGTACCCGATGACCCAGACGTTGCTGATCGCGGTCTACCCGCCGGCGAGGCGCGGCATGGCCCTGGCACTGCTGGCGATGGTCACGGTGGTGGCGCCGATTGCCGGTCCCATCCTCGGCGGCTGGATCACCGACAGCTACAGCTGGCCGTGGATCTTCTTCATCAACGTGCCCATCGGCATCTTTGCGGTGATGGTGGTGCGTTCGCAGTTGAAGAAACGCCCGGTGGTCACCAGCTACCAGCCGATGGACTATGTGGGGTTGTTGAGCTTGATCGTCGGGGTCGGCGCGTTGCAGATCATCCTCGACAAGGGCAACGACCTGGACTGGTTCGAATCCAACTTCATCATCGTGGGGGCGGCGATTTCGGTGATTGCCCTGGCGGTGTTCATCATCTGGGAGATGACCGACAAACACCCGGTGGTCAACCTGCGGCTGTTTGCCTACCGCAACTTCCGCATCGGCACCATCGTGCTGGTCCTCGGCTACGCGGGCTTCTTCGGCATCAACCTGATCCTGCCGCAGTGGCTGCAAACCCAGATGGGCTACACCGCGACCTGGGCCGGCCTGGCCGTGGCGCCGATCGGTATTCTGCCGGTGCTGATGTCGCCGTTTGTCGGCAAGTACGCGCACCGATTCGACCTGCGCGTCCTGGCGGGCCTGGCGTTCCTGGCGATTGGCTTGAGCTGCTTCATGCGCGCCAGCTTCACCAATGAGGTGGACTTCCAGCACATCGCCCTGGTGCAGCTGTTCATGGGCATCGGCGTGGCGCTGTTCTTCATGCCGACCTTGAGCATCCTGATGTCCGACCTGCCGCCGCACCAGATCGCCGACGGCGCCGGCCTGGCGACGTTCCTGCGGACCCTGGGCGGCAGCTTCGCGGCCTCGCTGACCACCTGGATCTGGATTCGCCGCGCCGACCAGCACCATGCGTACATGAGCGAGAACATAACCACCTACGACGCGGCGACCCGCGATGCGTTGAATGCGTTGGGCGGCGCGGGGCAAAAGGCCTACGCCCAACTCGAGCAGATCCTCACCAGCCAGGCGTACATGATGTCCACCGTGGATTACTTCACGTTGCTGGGGTGGATGTTCATGGGCTTGATGCTGCTGGTGTGGCTGGCCAAACCGCCGTTTACCGCGAAGGCGGGACCGGCTGCATCAGGGCACTGATCAGCCAAGGCTGGAATGCAATCAGCCAGGGCTGAAATGCAATCAACCAGGGTTGGAATGCAATCAACTGTGGGAGGGGGCTTGCCCCCGATAGCGGTGTATCAGTCAGCCTATTTGAAGCTGACCCACTGCCATCGGGGGCAAGCCCCCTCCCACAGTTGATCAGGCGCCGGGCAGTGCCAGTTGCGGATTGACGAAGTCAAACGCCGCCAGCTGAAACCCTTGCTCATCCACCTGCAATGCCCAGCCTTGCTTGTCCCAATCCCCCAGCACAATACGCTTGGCCGCCTGATCTCCGATCTGCAACTTATGAATGGCGGGGCGGTGCGTATGGCCGTGGACCAGGGTACGCACACCGAACTGCTGCATCACCCGCGGCACTTCTTCGGGGGTGACGTCGACAATGTCGTTGGCCTTCATCCGCGTCTGCGCCCGGCTTTCGTTGCGCAGCTTGCGCGCCAGTTTGTGGCGGGTGCGCAAGGGCAGGTGACGCAGGATAAACAGCACAATCGGGTTGCGCAGGATGCGCCGCAGCTTCATATAGCCGACGTCGCGGGTGCAGAGGCTGTCGCCGTGCATCAACAGCACCGGCTCGCCGGCGAGTTGCACGACGCTCGGGTCCTTGAGCAGCTTGGCGCCTGCGGCTTTGCAGAACGTCTTGCCGATCAGGAAGTCGCGGTTGCCGTGCATGATGAAAATCGCGGTGCCGCTGTCGCTCAGTTCGCGCAGGGCCGCGCAAATCGAGCGCTGGAAAGGGGTGATCCCATCGTCGCCAACCCAGGCTTCAAAGAAGTCCCCGAGGATGTACAACGCCTGGGCGCCACGGGCGCGGCCGTGGAGTAAATCCAGAAACGCCCGGGTAATGTCCGGGCGCTCCTCTTCCAGATGCAAGTCTGAAATCAGCAATATCACTCAATGATCTCGGCTTTCTCGATGATCACGTCGTCTGCTGGCACGTCTTGGTGGCCGGCTTTGCTGGTGGTGGCAACGCCTTTGATCTTGTCGACGACGTCAGTGCCTTCGGTGACTTTACCGAACACCGCGTAGCCCCAGCCCTGCACGTTCTTGCCGCTGTGGTTGAGGAAGGCGTTGTCGGCGACGTTGATGAAGAACTGCGCGGAGGCCGAATGCGGCTCCATGGTACGGGCCATGGCGACGGTGTATTTGTCGTTGGAAAGGCCGTTGTCCGCTTCGTTCTGGATGCTTGGGCGCTTGTCTTTCTTTTCTTTCATGCCAGGCTCGAAACCGCCGCCCTGGACCATGAAGTTGCCGATGACACGGTGGAAAACGGTGTTTTCGTAGTGGCCGGCTTTCACGTATTCAATGAAGTTGGCGACGGTGATCGGCGCTTTCTCGTCGTTCAGCTCGATGACGATGTCACCGTGGTTGGTGGTCAGTTTGACTTGAGGCATGTGTACTACTCTTTTCAGGGAATTCGTGGGTTTGGGCGCTGTGCGCCTGACCTGTTTGGCTAAACGTTGGCCAAGACGCGCAGTTTAGCGTGCCCTGCGGGAATTTCGAGGTGGTTTTTTACCGCCCGGGCAATTAAAGCAGCAGTTTTTGGCCGCACCCTGTCAGGCGGTTGACCGCTTCGGCTATGATAAGCCCTTTGTTTTATCTGGCCTGCCCAAGGCCACGTACTCGTCTGTTCAAGGATAATATGAGCAAGCCCACTGTCGACCCTACCTCGAACGCCAAGGCCGGTCCTGCCGCCACGGTCAATTTCCTGCGCCCGATCATCCAGGCGGACCTGGATTCGGGCAAGCACACGCAGATCGTCACGCGCTTTCCGCCGGAGCCCAACGGCTACCTGCACATCGGTCACGCCAAGTCGATCTGTGTGAACTTCGGTCTGGCCCAGGAGTTCGGTGGCGTCACGCACCTGCGTTTCGACGATACCAACCCGGCCAAGGAAGACCAGGAATACATCGACGCCATCGAAAGCGACATCAAGTGGCTGGGCTTCGAATGGTCCGGTGAAGTGCGCTATGCGTCCAAGTATTTCGACCAGTTGTTCGACTGGGCCATCGTGCTGATCAAGGCCGGCAAGGCTTACGTCGACGACCTCACCCCTGAACAGGCCAAGGAATACCGTGGCACGCTGACCGAACCGGGCAAGAACAGCCCGTTCCGCGACCGTTCGGTGGAAGAGAACCTGGACTGGTTCGCCCGCATGCGCGCCGGTGAGTTCGCAGACGGTGCCCGTGTACTGCGTGCCAAGATCGACATGGCCTCGCCGAACATGAACCTGCGCGACCCGATCATGTACCGCATCCGCCATGCCCATCACCACCAGACCGGTGACAAGTGGTGCATCTACCCGAACTACGACTTCACCCACGGCCAGTCGGACGCCATCGAAGGCATCACCCACTCCATCTGCACCCTGGAGTTCGAAAGCCACCGTCCGCTGTACGAATGGTTCCTGGAGCACCTGCCGGTTCCGGCACACCCGCGCCAGTACGAATTCAGCCGCCTGAACCTGAACTACACCATCACCAGCAAGCGCAAGCTCAAGCAACTGGTGGATGAACAGCACGTCAACGGCTGGGACGACCCGCGCATGTCGACGCTGTCGGGCTTCCGCCGTCGCGGCTACACGCCCAAGTCCATCCGCAACTTCTGCGAAATGGTCGGCACCAACCGTTCCGACGGCGTGGTCGACTTCGGCATGCTCGAATTCAGCATCCGTGACGACCTCGACCACAGCGCCCCGCGCGCCATGTGCGTGCTGCGCCCGCTGAAAGTCGTGATCACCAACTACCCGGAAGGCCAGGTCGAGAACCTCGAACTGCCACGCCACCCGAAAGAAGACATGGGCGTGCGCGCACTGCCGTTCGCCCGTGAAATCTACATCGACCGTGACGACTTCATGGAAGAGCCGCCAAAAGGCTACAAGCGCCTGGAACCTACTGGCGAAGTGCGCCTGCGCGGCAGCTACGTGATCCGCGCCGACGAAGCGATCAAGGACGCTGCGGGCAACATCGTCGAACTGCGCTGCTCGTATGATCCAGAAACCCTGGGCAAGAACCCTGAAGGCCGCAAGGTCAAGGGCGTGATCCACTGGGTGCCGGCCGCCGCCAGCGTCGAGTGCGAAGTGCGTCTGTACGACCGTCTGTTCCGTTCGCCGAACCCTGAGAAAGCCGAAGACAGCGCGAGCTTCCTCGACAACATCAATCCGAACTCCCTGCAAGTACTCACGGGTTGTCGTGCCGAGCCATCCCTTGGCAACGCACAGCCGGAAGACCGTTTCCAGTTCGAGCGCGAAGGCTACTTCTGCGCGGATATCAAGGACTCGAAACCTGGCCATCCGGTATTCAACCGTACCGTGACCTTGCGTGATTCGTGGGGCCAGTGATTTAAGGAACCGTCGTGCTAACGATCTACAACACGCTCAGCAAGAGCAAAGAAGTCTTCAAACCGCTGGATGGCAACAAGGTACGCATGTACGTGTGCGGCATGACCGTGTACGACTACTGCCACATCGGCCACGGCCGCAGCATGGTCGCCTTTGACCTGGTGACCCGCTGGTTGCGTTTCAGCGGCTACGACTTGACCTATGTGCGCAACATCACCGACATCGACGACAAGATCATCAACCGCGCCAAGGAAAACGGCGAGCCGTTCGACGTCCTGACCGCGCGCATGATCGCCGCCATGCACGAGGACGAGGCGCGCCTCAACATCCTCAAGCCGGACATGGAACCGCGTGCCACGGACCATATCCCGGGCATGCACGCGATGATCCAGACCTTGATCGACAAGGGCTACGCCTACGCTCCAGGCAATGGCGACGTGTACTACCGCGTCGCCAAGTTCATGGGCTACGGCAAGCTGTCGCGCAAGAAAATCGAAGACCTGCGCATCGGCGCGCGCATCGAAGTCGACGAAGCCAAGCAAGACCCGCTCGACTTCGTGCTGTGGAAAGGCACCAAGCCCGGCGAGCCAAGCTGGGAATCGCCTTGGGGCGCCGGGCGTCCGGGCTGGCACATCGAATGCTCGGTGATGTCCACCTGCTGCCTGGGCGAGACCTTCGACATTCATGGCGGCGGCAGCGACCTCGAGTTCCCGCACCACGAAAACGAAATCGCCCAAAGCGAAGCCGCCACCGGCAAGACCTACGCCAACGCCTGGATGCACTGCGGCATGATCCGCATCAATGGCGAGAAGATGTCCAAGTCCTTGAACAACTTCTTCACCATCCGCGACGTGCTGGAAAAGTACCACCCGGAGGTGGTCCGCTACCTGCTGGTGTCCAGCCACTACCGCAGCGCGATTAACTATTCGGAAGACAACCTCAAGGACGCCAAAGGCGCCCTGGAGCGTTTCTACCACGCGTTGAAAGGCCTGCCCTCCGTGGCGCCGGCCGGCGGCGAAGCGTTCGTGGCCCGCTTCACCGAAGTGATGAACGACGACTTCGGCACACCGGAAGCCTGCGCGGTGCTGTTCGAGATGGTGCGCGAGATCAACCGCCTGCGTGAGAGCGATCTCGACGCCGCGGCCGGTCTGGCTGCACGCCTGAAAGAACTGGCCAGCGTGCTGGGCGTGTTGCAGATGGAAGCCGACGACTTCCTGCAAGCCGGCGCCGAAGGGCGTGTGGATGCGGCTGAAGTGGACGCGCTGATCCAGGCGCGCTTGACGGCGCGGGCCAACAAGGACTGGGCGGAGTCCGACCGGATCCGTGACCAACTGACCGCGATGGGTGTGGTGTTGGAAGACGGCAAGGGTGGGACGACGTGGCGCTTGGCTGATCAGGCTTGATAAGTAAACGCTGAATGAAAAACGCCCCGACTGGTTCGGGGCGTTTTTCATTTTGGGTTCAGCGAAACATGCGCGAAGGGCCGGTCTTCGTAACGCTGTCGGAACACGGCTTCGAGCGGTAGCCAACCTGCGACGTTCTGGAAAAAGCCCATTTGCTTTGACGCCCGCCCAATCCTGGCTTTAGATGGTCGACCAGACCAAGCCCATGATGAAACTGACGGTGATTCAAATGGATTGTATTTTCTGCAGCATTGTCCGAAAAACCTCCCCGGCCCATATTCTGTGGGAAGACCAACAGCATATGGCCTTCCTGTCTATTTTCCCCAACACGCCCGGTTTCAGCGTGGTGATCCCCAAGCAGCACTACGGAAGCTACGCCTTCGCCCAGTCGGATGAGGTGCTGGCAGGTCTGGTGGTGGCGGCGAAGAAAACCGCGCAGCAGATCGACCGGGCGTTTCCCGATGTGGCGCGCACGGGGATGATTCTGGAAGGCTACGGGGTGGATCACCTGCATGCGAAGCTGTTTCCCATGCATGGGACGGGGCAGGACAGTGACTTCAAGCCCATCAGTTCCAGGGTCGACAAGTTCTTTGATCGCTACGAGGGGTACATCTCGTCCCACGATTTTGTGCGGGCGGATGATGCCGAATTGGCGGAGTTGGCGGCACACATCCGATCCTTCGCCTAGCCTCGATCCAAATGTGGGAGGGGGCTTGCCCCCGATAGCGGTGTGTCAGCGACAGCTGCATTCACTGACACCCTGCTATCGGGGGCAAGCCCCCTCCCACATTTTTTTGACCGTGTCGCATCAGAACTCAGCGACGGCTGCTGACCTCGGCGGGCACATCGTCACCGGCCATGCGCTTGCGGAACAGCGCGGTGCGCGCCAGCAGCAGCGTCGTCACCGGCACGGTGATCGACAGCAAAATCGGGATCAACCACCCGTGCAACACCGGCCCGGACTTGAGCACCGAAAAGTAGATAATCGACGCCAACGCCACGCTCCACGCGCCCAGCGTCGAGGCCAGTGCCGGCGGGTGCATGCGCTGGAAGAAATCCTTCATGCGCAGCAACCCGATTGCGCCAATCAGGGCAAACACGCTGCTCAGCACCAGCAACACGGCCACGCACACTTCAACCCATAACGGCATCATTCGATCACCTCGCCACGCAGCAGGAATTTGGCCAGGGCAAATGACCCGACAAAGCCAAACAGCGCAATCAACAGCGCCGCTTCGAAGTAGGTATCACTGGCATACCGAATGCCCAGCACCAGCATCATCAGCATCGCCAGGATGTACAGGTAGTCCAGCGCCAGAACCCGGTCCTGGGCCGATGGGCCTTTGAACAGGCGCACCAGTGTCAGCGCCATGGCCAGCGAGAACAGGAACAGGCTGAACAGGATCGCATTGGAGAGCAGGGCGCTCATTCGAAGATCTCCATCAAGGGCCGTTCGTAGTCGTGTTTGAAGTGCTGGATAAACTGCGCTTCATCGTCCAGGTCGAAGACGTGCAGCAGCAGGATGCTGCGGTCCAGGGCGAGTTCCGACCAGACGGTGCCGGGGGTCACGCTGGTGATCATCGACAACACGGCCAGGCCGTTGGCGTCGCGCAGGTCCAGGGGGATTTTGATAAAGCGCGAACGCGGTGGCCGCGAGCCGCACACCAGCACGCCCCAGGCGACTTGCAGGTTGGAGATGATCACGTCACGCCCCACCCGGAAGAACAGGCGGATGATCACCCCGGGGCGGCGGATGCGGATCGGCAGCGGGCGCAGCGGCGCCATCAGCAGCGGCGCGAGCAAACCCAGTAGCGCGCCCAGTAACAGGTTGCCGGGGCTGATCGACAGGTTCAGCAGCAGCCACAACACCCACAACGCCAGCGATAACCACGGGGCCGGGAACAGGCGCTTCATGGCTGCACCTCCAGCGCTGCGGTCTTGGCTTCAGGGCTGGGCACCGGGCGCGTGGCCATGACCGCCATCACATACTGTTCCGGGTTGTTCAGGCTCTTGGCGGTGTCCAGGGTGTAGCGCATCAGCGGCTCGGCCTTGAAGGTCAGCAGGATGCTCAGGCCGAGCAGGAAGAAGATCGGCACGCACTCATAACGGCGCAGCAGCGGTGACGGGCGTTCTTCCGGGGTCCAGAAGCGCTGGATGCCCAGGCGGGCGAAGGCGATCAGCGAGGCCAGGCCGGACAGGATCAGCAACGTCACCAGGCCCCACGCGGCAGGGCGGACAGGCTCATCCAGCGCATGGCCCAAGCCCGGCGGATTGACCAGCGCGCTCAACAGGCTGAGCTTGCCGATAAACCCCGACAGCGGCGGCATGCCGATGATCAGCAGGGCGCAGGCGACAAAGCTCAAGCCGAGGAAGGCCATGGTCCAGGGAATCACCTGGCCGACCACGGCTTTCTGTTCGTCATCGAGGTTCACGCCGGGGCGCGGATGCAGGGATTCCATGGCTTTGGGCAGCGCATCGATCTCTTCATCCAGCGGCAGGTCGTTGGCCGAGCGCGAGCGTTCGATCAATTCGGCCAGCAGGAACAGCGCACTCAACGCCAGCGTGGAACTGACCAGATAGAACAGTGCTCCGGCTGTCAGGCTCGGCTGGGCGAACCCCACCGACGAGAGCAGGATGCCGGCCGAGACCAGGATGCTCAAGCTGGCCATGCGCTCCAGGCGCTGCGCCGCCAGCATCGCCAGCGCCGCGCAGATGATGGTCGCCATGCCGCCGTACACCAGCCAGTCGCCGCCGAACAGCGCCGACGCCCCGGCCTGGCCGGAGAACAGCAGGGTCCACAGGCGCAGCACGGTGTACACGCCGACCTTGGTCATGATCGCGAACATCGCTGCCACCGGCGCGCTGGCCGATGAGTACGCCGGCGCCAGCCAGAAGTTCAGCGGCCACATGCCGGCCTTGGCCAGGAATGCGGTGGCGAGGATCGCCGCACCCGCGTGCAACAGGCCGCGATCGGCCTCTGGCACCAGCGGGATTTTCAGCGCCAGGTCCGCGAAGTTCAGTGTGCCGGTGACGCCATAGATCATCGCCGCGCCAATCAGGAACAGCGACGAGGCCAGCAGGTTGATCGCGATGTAATGCAGCCCCGACGACACCCGCGCCCGGCCGGAACCGTGCAGCATCAAGCCATAGGAGGCCGCCAGCAACACCTCGAAGAACACGAACAGGTTGAACAGGTCGGCGGTGAGAAAGGCACCGTAGAGGCCCATCATCTGGATCTGGAACAACGCATGGAAACTGGTGCCCGCACGGTCCCAGCGCGCCATCGCGAACAGCAACGCACTCACGCCGATGATCCCGGTGAGCACCAGCATCAGCGCCGACAGTTGGTCCACCACCAGCACGATGCCGAACGGCACTTGCCAGTTGCCGGGCAAGTACACGCCGATCGAACCGGGGCCGCCTTGTTGCGTCCAGTACAACAGCAAGATGGCGATAGCGAGGCCGAGCATGCTCGAGAACAGGTTGATACGCGCCTTGAGCGGGCGGTGCTTCTCGCCGAGCATCAGCATCAGCGCGGCGGTCAGCAACGGCAGCAGGATCGGCGCGACGATCAGTTGGTTGACCCAGGTCATTCCTTGGGCTCCCGGCCGTCCACATGGTCGGTGCCGGTCAGGCCCCGCGACGCCAGCAGTACCACGAGGAACAGCGCGGTCATGGCGAAGCTGATCACGATCGCCGTCAGCACCAGCGCCTGGGGCAGCGGGTCGGTGTAGTGCAGCAGGTCTTGCGGCACGCCGTCCTTGATGATCGGCTCCTTACCGATAAACAGGCTGCCCATGCTGAAAATGAACAGGTTGACCCCATACGACAACAGGCACAGACCCATCACCACCTGGAACGTCCGTGGCCGCAGGATCAACCAGACGCCGGAGGCCGCCAGGACCCCAATGGCAATTGCGATGACTTCTTCCATCAGGCGGCTCCTTCCGGTGTGGCAACGGTTTTCGGCTGGTTGCTCGGTTTATGGGCCCGCACCGATTGGTGACCGAGGGCGGTGAGCATCAGCAGCGTCGAGCCGACGACCATGGCGTACACGCCGACGTCGAAGAACAGGGCGCTGGCGATATGGATGTCGCCCAGCACCGGCAAGCTGAGATGCCAGGTGTGGGTGGTGAGGAACGGGTAGCCGGCGAACAATGCGCCGAGCCCGGTCAGGGTCGCCGAGAACAGGCCGAAGCCCATCCAGCGCATCGGCCGCAGACTCATCTGCGCCTCGACCCACTGGGTGCCGGCGACCATGTATTGCAGGATAAACGCCACCGACATCACCAGGCCCGCGACGAAACCACCGCCCGGTTGGTTGTGGCCGCGCATGAACAGGTAGAACGACACCACCAGCGCAATCGGCAGCAGCAGGCGCACCAGCACCGCTGGCACCATCATGTAGCCCAGGGCGGTGTCGCTGGCCTGGCGCGGGTTGATCAGGTCGGTGGCCACGTCCGGCGCGAGTTGGCGCTGTTGCGCGGGCAGTTGCATGCTTTCCTTGGAGGGGCGGAAGCGTCGCAGCAGGGCATACACGGTCAGCGCCACGGCGCCGAGCACGGTGATTTCGCCGAGGGTGTCGAAGCCACGGAAGTCCACCAGCATCACGTTCACCACATTGCTGCCGCCGCCTTCGGGGAGGGCGCGGCTCAAGTAGAACGAGGAAATGTCGTTAGGCGTCTGGCGGGTCAGCATCGCGTAGGACAGCAGCGCCATGCCGCCACCGACCACGGTGGACAGCAGGAAGTCGCGCAAGCGGCGAATGCGTGCCTTGCGCAGCGTACTGGGCAGTGGCGACACTTCTTCGATCCGCCGTGGCAGCCAGCGCAGGCCCAGCAGGATCAGCACGGTGGTCACCACTTCCACGACCAGTTGCGTCAGCGCCAGGTCCGGCGCCGAGAACCACACGAAGGTGATGCAGGTCATCATGCCGCACACGCTGACCATGGTCAGGGCCGCCAGCCGGTGGTACTTGGCCTGCCAGGCGGCGCCGAGGGCGCAGGCAATCGCCAGCAGCCACAGGGTGACGAACACGATGGAGCCCGGGATCTTCGGCCGGTCGCCCCAACTGAGGCCGCTGTTGAGCAGCGGGATCAGCCCGCCGATCACGGCGACCAGCACCAGCAGGAACAACTGCGTCTGCAGGCGCTTGGTGCTGATGCGTTTCTCGATTTTGCGCGCGCCGCGCATCATCAGCACCAGGCAGCGCTCGAAGCCGCGCTTGCCGTTGAAGTAGCTGATCACCGGCGGGTACTTGAAGCGCCCGCGCTTGAGTTGCTTGCGCAGCAGCAGGTAGAGCAGCACCCCGCCGCACATCGCCACCAGGCTCATGATCATCGGCGCGTTCCAGCCGTGCCAGATGGCCAGGCTGTATTGCGGCAACACGCCGCCGACGACCGGCAGCGCGGCGGCGGCGAGGATCGAGCCGACCACCTGGGCCGGGAAGATCCCCACCAGCAGGCAGGTGAACACCAGCAGCTCCACTGGCGCGCGCATCCAGCGGGGAGGCTCGTGCGGGGTGTGGGGCAGGTCCGTCGCGGGCGGGCCGAAGAACACATCCACGGTGAAACGCAGCGCGTAGGCCACGCTGAACGTGCCGGCGATGGTCGCGATCACCGGCAGGGCGATTTCCACCCAGGCGGTCGACGAGATGAATACGGTTTCAGCGAAGAACATCTCTTTGGACAGGAAGCCATTGAGCAACGGCACGCCGGCCATGGACGCACTGGCCACCATCGCCAGGGTCGCGGTAAACGGGATCAGGCGCACCAGGCCGCTGAGCTTGCGGATATCGCGGGTGCCGCTTTCGTGGTCGATGATGCCGGCCGCCATGAACAGCGAGGCCTTGAAGGTAGCGTGGTTGAGGATATGGAACACCGCGGCGACAGCGGCCAGTGGGCTGTTGAGGCCGAGCAGCAGGGTGATCAGGCCGAGGTGGCTGATGGTGGAGTAGGCCAGCAGGCCCTTGAGATCGTTCTGGAACATGGCGCAGTAAGCGCCGAGCAGGAGGGTCAGGGCGCCGGCGCCGCCGACGAGCCAGAACCATTCTTCGCTGCCGGACAGCGACGGCCACAGGCGGGCCAGCAGGAACACGCCGGCCTTCACCATCGTCGCCGAATGCAGGTAGGCCGACACCGGTGTCGGTGCCGCCATGGCGTGGGGCAGCCAGAAGTGGAACGGGAACTGCGCGCTTTTGCTCAGCGCGCCGATCAGCACCAGGGCCAGCATGACCGGGTACAGCGAGTGCGCGCGAATCTGATCGCCCGCCGCGAGGACCAGGTCCAGGTCATAGCTGCCGACGATATGCCCCAGCAGCATCACGCCGGCCAGCAGGCACAAACCGCCCGCGCCGGTGACCATCAACGCCATGTAGGCACCGCGCCGCGCATCGGCGCGGTGGTGCCAGTAACCGATCAGCAGGAACGAGAACAGGCTGGTCAGTTCCCAGAAGAACACGATCTGGATCAGGTTGCCGGAGATCACCAGGCCGAGCATGGCCCCCATGAATGCCAGGAAAAACGCAAAGAAGCGCGGCACCGGATCGTCCGGCGACATGTAGTAACGCGCATACAGCGACACCAGCGTGCCGATGCCGAGCACCAGCATCGAGAACAGCCAGGCGAAGCCGTCCATGCGCAAGACGAAATTCACGCCCAGGCTGGGCAACCACATGAATTCTTCGCGGATCACCCCGCCGTGGGCGATTTGAGGGTAGAGCAGGGCGACTTGAACAGTACCGATCAGGGCGATGAGGCCGGCCAGCAAGGATTCGGTGTTACGTGCGTTGTGCGGCAGCAAGGCCGCCAGACAGCTGCCGATAAAAGGCAGAAGCAGTAGAACTATCAGGGACATAGGCTTCTAATCTGCGGGAGTTTGGGATGCATCATACGTGCCGCTTTCTTGATCACCAAACGGCAACGTGTGGCAGGATCCTACAAGGTAGGCTGAAAACGCCCATTTGGCATTGTTTCAGCTAACCCTCACCCACGCGCGCCAGCGCCTGATCGTGGACGCTGGGCGTGCCCGGGATGGCGATTTGACAGCCACCGCCCGGGCTAGGACCTTACCCCTGCTGTTCCTGTTCCCGCGCATTTTGCAATTCGATCGCCTTCTGCCCGCGCGTCTTCAACTCACTCACCACCACCGCCGCCACGATCAACGCCGCCCCGACCATGGCAATCGGCGGGAACCGCTCCCCGGCAATCCGCCCAACCACGCCGGCCCACACCGGTTCCCCGGCATAAATCAATGTGGCCCGCGTCGGCGAAACGCTTTGCTGCGCCCAGTTCATCGCCACCTGGATCACCGCGCTGGTCAAGCCCAGGCCCACCGCGCTGAACAACAGCAACCAGGAGAACCCCGGCAACGCCTCGCCCATCGGCACCACCATGAGGAACGACAACAACGACGCCGTGGCCAGTTGCACCACGGTCACCCGACGCACGTCCACTTGCCCGGCAAATGCGCTGATCAGGATGATCTCGGCGGCAATTGCCACCGCGCCGATCAGCGTGGCGATCTCGCCGGGGCTGAAATTCAGCGAAGCACCGGCCGGGCCGGTCAACAGCATCAACCCGGCAAACGCCAGCATGATGCCAATGCTCGGCATCAACCCTGGCCGACGACCCAGCACCAGCCATTGCAACAACGGCACGAACGGGACATAGAGCGCGGTAATGAACGCCGACTGGCTACTCAGAATCGTCTGCAGGCCGATGGTCTGCAGCCCGTAGCCAAACATGATCGCCACGCCGATAAACACGCCGGCTTTCAACTCGAACAGGGTCAGGTCGCGCAGGGTGCGCAAAGAGAAAAAACCGACCGCGATCGTCGCCGCAGCAAACCGCAGGCCCACGAAAAACATCGGCCCGCTGACCGTCATGGCGTGCTGCACCAGCAAAAAGGTGCCGCCCCAGATCATGGTGATGAACACCAGGATGCATTCGGCTTTGCTGAAGCGGTTGAAACGCGAGGGAGCATTCGGGGTGGTCATGGCGGCTCAGTCTTGCAAGGGAAGGGCGCGGACCGCACAATGCGCCGCACGCTGGGCAGTATACTGCGCACACCCACCCATTGAGCAATATAGTGCACAAAGAAAATCCGCAACGGGCCTCGGTCCTGCAGCATGTCAGCCAGAATGTTCGTCGCCTGCGTCATGCCGCCGACTTGAGCCAGACCGCGCTCTCGGAAAAGTCCGGGGTCAGCCGACGCATGCTGGTGGCCATCGAGGCTGGCGAGAAAAACGTCAGCCTGTCCACCCTCGACCGCGTCGCCGAAGCGCTGGATGTGGCTTTCAGCGACCTGATCCAGGCCCCGGATGCACCTGACCATAGCCGTATCAACGAACTGGCCTGGGCCGGTGACATCCCCGGCAGCAAAGCTGTATTGCTTGCCAAGGCCACGGCGCGGCGTGAAGTCGAGCTGTGGGAGATGCGCCTGGAGCCGGGCGATTGCTACAGCCCCGAGCCGGACCCGGATGGCTGGAGCGTGCAGTTGTTCGTGTTCGAAGGCCGCCTGACATTGGTGCTGGATGGTCAGGAAAAACCGGTCGGCGCCGGTGAGTTCTTCATGTTCGCCAGCCGCCAGGCCCACGCCTATCGCAATGACGGCGACGTGGCGGTGCGCTTTGTGCGCAATGTGGTGATCTGACTGTTGACCCGCCAACAGCGGATGGACACTTTGCTCGATCGCAGGCGGGTTCCCTTGCATTAAAATGACGGCAACCTACTGATCTTATTGAAGATTGGTTTCGGGCACGACTCCTGCAATCACTCCAGTATCCCCTTGGACTCTGGAGTCGGCCCATGTCAGCCCACCCTCAACACCCTGCTCATATCATCCGATCAGACGCCGAAGCCATCGCGGTCGCTACGCGCCTGGCCGAACGCTTCGCCGTCGAGGCCAGCGTGCGCGACCGCGAGCGGCGCCTGCCGGTCGCTGAACTCGACGAATTTTCCGCCAGCGGCCTGTGGGGCATCACCATCCCCAAGGCCTATGGCGGCGCCGAGGTGTCCTATGTGACGGTGGCAGAGGTGATCAAGTTGATCGCCGCCGCCGATCCGTCCCTGGCGCAGATCCCGCAGAACCACCTGGGGGTGGTGGATATCCTGCTGCAAACCGGCAGCGAGGAGCAAAAACTCCACTACTTCGGCAAGGTCCTGGCCGGCTACCGTTTCGGTAACGCTTTCTCCGAAGCCAAGAGCAAGAACGCCGGCACCTTCGACACGCAGATTCGCGTTCACGCCGATCATGCGCAGATCAATGGCGAGAAGTTCTACTGCACCGGCGCGCTGTTCGCCCATATCGTGCCGGCGGTGGGCACCAACGAACAGGGCAAGGCCTTGATTGCCTTCGTCGAGCGCGATGCGCCGGGCCTCACGGTCATCGACAGCTGGGATGGCTTCGGCCAGCGCACCACCGCCAGCGGCGGCGTGACCCTCGATGGCGTGACGGTGCCGCTGAGCGCGGTGATTCCCGCGCACCTGGCGTTCGACCAACCGACCGCTGACGGCCCGATCTCGCAGATCATCCAGGCCGCGATCGATACCGGCATCGCCGTGGGTGCCCTCGAGCAAGCGAAAGTCTTCGCGCGCCAGGCCCGCCCATGGATCGACAGCCAACAGGATCACGGCTGGCAGGACCCATTCACCATCGCCGCCATCGGTGATCTGGAATGGCGCGTACACGGCACCGAAGCGATTCTCGCCAAGGCTGGCAAGGCGGTCGACCAGGCCCTCGCCGAACCGAACGAAGACACCGTCGCCAACGCCTCGCTGATCGTCGCCCAGGCCAAAGTGCTGTCGGCCGAAACCGCGTTGCTCGCCAGCAGCAAGCTCTTCGAGCTGGGCGGCACCCGCTCGGTGACCGGCAAGCACAACCTCGACCGCTTCTGGCGCAACGCGCGCACCCACACCCTGCACGACCCGGTCCGCTGGAAATACCACCTGATCGGTAACTTCGTGCTCAACGGCGACAAACCCGCACGCCATGCCTGGAACTGAGGAGCCTGCCCCATGAATGCACTGACCCAACCCACCGCGCTCGACCAGGCTCGCCAATTGCTGGAGAGCACCCGACGTGTGCTGCAAAAAAGTGATGACCCTTATGTAATCAGCCGCTTCGGCGACTGGCAGATCCGCGTGGAGGTGGCCGCCGCCTTGCTGGAATACGCCGAAACCCACCCAACGCCTGTCGCCGCCACCGAAGCGCAGATCGCCGCCGCCGAAGCCTTGCTGTTCGCCAGCGCCGCCGAATTCGAACTGACCGGCCAGCGCAGCGCGTTGCCGTCGCCCCTCGAAGAGCCGCTGCGCTGGAAGTACCAGCTTGTCGGCAACTACCACCTCAACGGTGTCGCCCCCGGGAGGACTGCTTGATGTCCCGTGAAATCCGCTTGAATGCCTTCGACATGAATTGCGTCGGCCACCAATCCCCCGGCCTGTGGGCACACCCGCGTGATCGCTCGTGGCAGTACAAGGACCTGGAGTACTGGACCGACCTGGCGAAAATCCTCGAGCGCGGCAAGTTCGACGGCCTGTTTATCGCCGATGTGCTGGGCATCTACGACGTGTACAACGGCAATGGCGACGCGGCGATCCGCCAGGCCACTCAAGTGCCGGTCAACGACCCGCTGTCGCTGATCGCGCCGATGGCGCTGGTCACTGAACACCTGGGTTTTGGCCTGACTGCGTCGTTGTCCTTCGAACACCCGTATCCGTTCGCTCGACGCCTTTCCACGCTCGACCACCTGACCAAAGGCCGTGTCGGCTGGAACATCGTCACCTCTTACCTGGAAAGCGGCGCCAAGAACCTCGGCCAGAACGCCCAGACCGAACACGATGCGCGCTACGACTACGCCGAGGAATACCTGGAGGTTTGCTACAAACTCTGGGAAGGCAGCTGGGAAGAGGGCGCCGTGCTGCGTGACCGCGAGCGGCGGATTTTCAGTGACCCGAGCAAGATCCACGAGATCCGCCACGTCGGCAAACACTTCCAGGTGCCCGGCATCCACCTGTGCGAGCCGTCGCCGCAACGCACGCCGTTGCTGTACCAGGCGGGGGCGTCCAGCCGTGGCAAGCAGTTCGCTGCCGAGCAGGCCGAGTGCGTGTTTGTCGCCGCACCGTCCAAGACGCTGCTGAAAAACACCGTCGCCGACATTCGTCGCCGCGCGGCCGAGGCCGGGCGTGATCCGCGCAAGATCCTGATCTTCAACCTGCAGACGGTGATCGTCGGCGAGACCGACGCGAAGGCCAAGGCCAAGTTCGACGAGTACAAATCCTACGTCAGCTACGAAGGCGCCATGGCGCTGATCTCCGGCTGGACCGGCATCGATTTCAGCCAGTTCAAGCCCGACGAACCGCTCAAGCATGTGCATACCAACGCGATTCAGTCGGCGGTGGAAGCCTTCTCCACGGCGGACCCGAGCAAGGTCTGGACGCCCAAGGAACTGGCCGACTGGGTCGGTATCGGCGGCTTTGGCCCGCTGTTTGTCGGCAGCCCGGAGACGGTCGCGGACTTGTTGCAGGAGTGGGTGGAAGACACCGATGTGGACGGCTTCAACCTGGCCTATGCGCTGACCCACGAAACCTTTATCGACGCGGTGGAACTGCTGGTGCCGGAGTTGCAGAAGCGTGGGGTGTACAAGAAGGAATACGCCCAGGGCACGTTGCGCGAGAAGTTATTTGGTGAAGGTGCAAGGTTGCCCGAGTCCCACCCAGGCAGCGGTTATCGCGTATTGGCAAATGTGCAGAAAGATAGAACTGCTGCGCGTGCCTGATTCAACCGAGCGAAAGGGCCCTCGGGTGTTGCGCATGACACGCAACACCCGAGGGAAGATGACAAATACGTTTATTGTTCCAGGTTGAAGCTTCCATTGTCAGCTCTTAAAACGAGTTGGCTGCCATCACCAAGTTCGGCGGTGCCGACAAAGTTGAATGTTCCAGAAAGTTTGCCTTTAATCGCCTCGAAATCTGGAATTGAATTGAATGTGACCGTACCGCTTTCAGCGCTCCAAACGAAACCTTCAAGGATATGGAAGAAAAACAGACGGACCTGTTTGCTTTCAGGACTAAAGCTGTAGGTGCCGCGTGAAAGGCCTTCGGCTATGTTGATGGATAATACATAGTCCTTAAAGTCGGGTTTCGACGTGAACTGTCGTGACCAGGCCTGTAGATAGGCAGGGAAACTACCCGTCTCTCCTCTTTTATTAAACCCTGTCTCATTAGACTCATAGCGCTCATTAATCGACTCGCTGAGGTTACACGCCACCAAACCGCTGGCTCTGGCTTTCTTGTCCTCGGTAAATCCTTGGAGTTTCATCTCGCCCTGGGTAAGAGAGACTGTTTTTGAACCGCTTTGTGCTGCAAATTCGAAGGTTGACTCCACTGTCTGCAGGGTGCTGTTCAGCGTGACCGTCACACTTCCGCTGATGGCGGTGTAAGGGCGAAATGACGAGGAGGTTGCTTTTGTCCATGACGCATTGGCTTTCCCCTGCGCACCATGGTCGTCAACGATTGCGTAGGTTTTTTTTACAACGTCACCCTCGTTAGGCAACCACAGCGAAATATATTGATATTGACCAAGATGGTCTTCATCGCTTGCGCCTGAGATATACCATCTGTTTGTTTGTTCATCCAGATAGAAATAGAAGCGTGTGCCCTCGAAACTGTTAAAGTCCTCGTCGTCATTCACTATTGCACTGGCTGTGCCTGAAGTGGCTTTTGGCTTGGTTTTATTCGAGCTGCTCATAAGCGGCTCTCCTTTGTTGTGACGTGGGTTCGGCTTGAGTCTATTAAGCGGGCAACACAATATCTACTGTCAAAAATGACAGGTATAACGTGATCGTTTCTAATAGCGAAAGTGGTTATTCGGAACACATGTTTGAATGCCGGTGACTTATCAATTCCGACCCCGCTCGGCAGGGTGTTCGCTGTTGCTACAGCAACAGCGAAGAAGCACTTTGTGCTGTGTCAGCTTCATAACTGTTGATGAACGCCTGGGTTATACGGCGTTTTATATCGGCATGGTTCCTGCTTAGTCTTTATATCAACGCTATCGACTTTCCGTTCAATCCTCATTCAGCCAGCGGACCACCGCACGCTTACCCACCCAATAGGAGCATCACCCCTATGAGCGTGCATGTACTCAAACCTCCGCCGGCTCTGGAATGGCCGGCCGAGTTGCTCGGTCAGTTGCCCACGGCCCTGGAACAACTGCGCCATTGGGCACAGATCACGCCGCTGCACACCGCCCTGCGCCACAAGCGCCAGGGCCAGTGGTACGCCTGGCGCTGGATCGATGTGTTGCGCGATGTCGAGCGCCTGGCCGATGGCCTGCGTCAGCACGGGTTCAGCGAACAATCGCAACTGGCGCTCAGCGGGGCTTTCGAGCCCAACCTGTTATTGCTGGCGCTGGCCGCCCAATCGGTCGGCGGCCAGGTACTGACCCTGGCCGATGACTTGGAGCCCGAGGCGCTGCGCCAACAACTCTGGCGCATTCGCCCGAGCCATTCCTACGTGCAGGGGCGTCAGCAGCAGCGGCACTGGCAGTCGGCCAACCTGGTGGATTTCGCCCAAGTGCTTGGTGCGACCGACCCGGCCCGGCACCTCAGCCGCTGGTGGCAGCCGGCCGGCGAGAGCGTGCTGTGGAGCGAGGAGGGCACTCACTGGCAAGGCGGCCTGGCGGTACTGCTGGCGCAATGGCTGAACAGCGGTCACGGGCTGGCCTTCCCGGAAAGCCTGGCATCGGCCCGGCGTGATCGCGGCGAAGCCGCGCCCACCGGCTTGCTGTTGTCACCTGCGCGCCTGCAGCACTTGGCCGACGACATCGAAAGCCGCCTGGCGCCCCACGGCACCTGGCGCCGACGCCTGTGTGAGTGGGCCATCGCCCAGCCGCACAGCGGCCTGCGCCGTCTGCTGAAAAACCGCGTGCGCAAACTGCTGGGCTTTCAACGCCTGGCCTCTATCTGGCAGCCACCCAGCACGGGCAAGTCCGTTGTCGAGCCGGTGTGGCTGGCTGAATTCAAACGGGACATCGCATGAGCCAAGCCATTCTCCAGGTGCGGGATATCTCGCTGTCGTTCAAAGGGGTCAAGGCGATCAACGCGCTGTCCTTCGATGTCCAGCGCGGCGAAATCTGCGCGCTGATCGGCCCCAACGGCGCCGGCAAGAGTTCGCTGCTCAATGTGCTCAACGGCGTGTATCGCTTCGATGCCGGCGAGATCGTGTTCGAGCAGCAGCACTTCCACCGTATCGACCCGTTGGGCGCCGCGCGTCGCGGCATTGGGCGGACCTTCCAGAACAACGCGCTGTTCAAAAAGATGAGCGTGCTCGACAACATCCTCACCGGCCTGTCGCGGCATATGAGCACCCGCTTTATCGAACAGGCCCTCGGCTTGCCCCGCGCACGGCGCGAGGCCGAAGCGTTCCGCCGGCGTGCCCAGGGCATTCTCGAGTTTCTTGAGTTGCAGGCCCACCGTGATGTGCCGGTCGGCAACTTGTCCTACGGCCTGCAGAAACGCGTGGAACTGGGCCGGGCGCTGATCGCCGGGCCCAGCCTGCTCCTGCTGGATGAGCCCATGGCTGGGATGAACGCCGAGGAGAAACAGGAAATGGCGCGCTTTGTCGCCGATGTGAACCGCGACCTCGGCACCACCGTGGTGTTGATCGAACACGACATGGGCGTGGTCATGGGCCTGTCCGACCATGTGGTGGTGCTCGACTACGGGCGCAAGGTCGGCGACGGCACCCCTGCGCAAGTGCAGGCCAACCCCGACGTGATCGCGGCGTACCTGGGAGTGGTCCACTGATGACGTTCTTTTTCGAAACCCTGCTCTGCGGCCTGCTCGCCGGCACCCTGTACTCGCTGGTCGCCATCGGCTTCGTGCTGATCTACAAGGCCAGCGGCGTGTTCAATTTCGCCCAGGGCTCGATGCTGCTGTTTGCCGCCCTGACCTTCGTCAGCCTGCACGAGCAGGGCGTGCCGTTTGCCCTGGCGCTGTTGCTGACGGTGGTGGTGATGATCGTCGGCGCCTTGCTCATCGAACGCCTGGTTCTGCGCCCGCTGGTGAACCGTTCGCAGATCACCCTGTTCATGGCCACCCTGGGCTTGTCGTTCATTGTCGAGGGCCTGGCCCAGGGCTTGATGGGCTCGCAGGTGCGTGCGCTGGACTTGGGCATCGACGACGTGCCGCTGTTCGTCGGGCCGCTGATGCTCAGCCAGTTCGACCTGATCGCCGCCGCAGCCGCGGTGGTGCTGGTGACGGTGCTGGCGCTGCTGTTCAACAAGACCCGCATCGGCGTGTCGTTGCGCGCCGTGGCGGATGACACCACGGCGGCGCTGTCCATCGGCATCAACCTCAACCGTATCTGGCAGATCGTCTGGGCGGTGGCCGGGACCGTCGGGCTGGTGGCCGGGCTGCTGTGGGGCGCGCGTCAGGGCGTGCAGTTTTCATTGTCGCTGGTGGTGCTCAAGGCCTTGCCGGTGTTGATCATCGGCGGCTTTACCTCGATTGGCGGGGCGATTGTCGGCGGGCTGATTGTCGGCGCGGCGGAGAACCTTGCCGAGGTGTATATCGGCCCACTGCTCGGCGGCGGCATCACGCCGTGGTTCGCCTACGCCCTGGCCCTGGCCTTCCTGTATATCCGCCCCGCCGGCCTGTTCGGCGAGCGTGCCATCGAGCGAGTCTGAAACCATGTCGATCCCTGTTGTGCAAGAAACCGCGCCATTGCGGCTGATTCAGCGGCGTGTGCCTTGGGGCCTGCTCGGCCTGTTGGCGCTGGCGTTTGTCGTGGTGCCGCTGTGGGGCAATGATTATTGGCTCAATGCGATCCTGATCCCGTTCCTGGTGCTGTCCCTGGCCGGGCTGGGCCTGAACCTGTTGACCGGCTACACCGGGCAGACCTCGGTGGGCGCGGCCGGCTTCATGGCGGTCGGTGCGTTTGCCACCTACGGCTTTCTGCTGCGCCTGCCGGAGCTGGGCTTGCCGGTGGCGTTGCTCGGCGGCGGCATTATCAGCGCGCTGGTCGGTTTGCTGTTCGGCCTGCCCAGCTCGCGGATCAAGGGCTTCTACCTGATGGTCACCACCCTGGCCGCGCAGTTTTTCCTCGAGTGGCTGTTCGTCAAATTCCCCTGGTTCTACAACTACGGCTCGTCCGGCACCATCTCCGCGCCGAAGCTGGCGTTGCTCGGTTATGACCTCAACACGCCGCTGGGCCGTTACTGGCTGACGTTGCTGACCGTGCTGCTGTTGACCTGGACCGCCGTCAACCTGGTGCGCAGCCAGGTGGGGCGCAACTGGATGGCGATCCGCGACATGGACACCGCCGCCGCCGTGGTCGGCATCCCGGTGGTGCGCTACAAGCGCCTGGCGTTTGCGGTCAGTTCGTTCTACCTGGGCATCGCCGGCGCGCTGTGGGCCTTCGCCTACCTGGGCACGGCCAGCGCGAGCAGCTTCGATATCAATCGCTCGTTCCAGATTCTGTTCATCATCATTATCGGTGGCATGGGCAGCATCGCCGGCAACTTCGTCGGCGCGGCGTTTATCAGCTTGCTGCCGATCTTCCTCAGCCATGCCGGGCAGGCGCTGTTCGGCGGTTCGGTGGATGCGGGGCAATTGCAGAACCTGCAGAAAATCATCTTTGGCGTGCTGATCATCGTGTTCCTGATCAAGGAACCCGAGGGCTTGATTCGCCTGTTGCACAACCTTCGCGATCGGCTGCGTCAGTGGCCCCTACGGTTTTGACCTCTATGAGAACTCCCATGCGTGCATCCTTGAAACGTTCCCTGGCCGGCGCCGCCTTCGCGCTGGCCACCCTGGCCGCTGCAGTGCCCCAGGCCGTGGCTTCGGCCGACCAGCAGTTCTTTCCGTTGGCCACCTACCGCGTCGGCGCCTATGCCTCCAGCGGCGTGCAGGTGTGGGCCGGGATGATCGACTACCTGCGTTATATCAACGAGGTCGAAGGCGGCATCAATGGCGTAAAACTGGTGTGGCAGGAATGCGAGACCGAATGGACGGCAGAGAAGGGCATCGAGTGCTACGAGCGCTTCAAGAACGGCCTGGATGGCGCGCCGGTCGCGGTCTACCAGCCTAATGGCGCACCGGCGGCCTACGCCCTGAGCGAGCGCGCCGAGGTGGACAAGATCCCGTTGATCACCCTCGGTTACGGCCGCACCGAAGCCACCGACGGCACCGTGTTCCCTTACAACTTCCCGGTGATGCTGACCTTCTACAGCGAGGCGTCGAGCCTGGTGAACTACATCGCCCAGCGCGAAGGCGGTTTCGACAAACTCAAAGGCAAAAAGATCGCCACGGTCTACCACGACTCGGCCTACGGTCGCGAAACCCTTGGCCCGCTGAAGCTGCTCGCCGAGCAGTACGGCTTCGAGAATATCCAGATTCCGGTGGCCGACCCGGGCAACGAACAGTCCGCGCAATGGCGCCAGGTGCGCCAGGCCAACCCGGACTGGGTGTTCCTGCGCACGTGGGGCGTGTCCACGCCGGTCGCGGTGAAAACCGCGGCACGCTTTGGCTTCCCGGTCGACCATATCATCGGCGATATCTGGGCCAGTTCCAGCGAAGACGTATCGCCTGCCGGCACTGCTGCCAAAGGCTACCTGGCGCTCACCCCATACCCGGCCGGCGCCGATTTCGAGATCCACAAGCGCCTCAAGCAATACGTCCTCGACAAGGGCCACAGCGACCTCAAGGACCTGAAAAACTTCGGCAGCGTCTACTACAACTCAGGCCTGGTGAACGCCGCCGTGGCGGTGGAAGCGATCCGCACCGCCCAGGCCAAATTCGGCCAGCGCCCGCTCAATGGCGAAGAAGGCCGCTGGGGCCTGGAGCACCTGAATATCGACGACGCGCGCCTCAAGGCCATGGGCTACCTGGGCCTGATGCAGAACCTCAAGTTGTCGTGCCGTGACCACGAAGGCGGCGGCTCGGCGCGGGTGCAGCAGTGGGACGGCGCCAACTGGACGCTGGTCAGCGACTGGATCGCCGCCGACCGCGCGCTGTTGCGCCCGCTGATCGACGAAAAGTCCGCCGCGTTCGCCAAGGAAAAAGGCCTGACGCCACGCACCTGCACCGGAGATGAATAAACCATGAGCCTACCTGCCAGTGAATCCGCACACGCCGCGCTGCTGACGGTCAACGACATCGAAGTGATCTACGACGGCGCGATCCTCGCCGTGGCCGGGGTGTCGCTGAGCGTGCCCAAGGGCGCGATCGTCGCCCTGCTCGGCGCCAATGGCGCCGGCAAGAGCACCACGCTCAAGGCGATCTCCGGGCTGGTGCGCGCCGAGCGTGCCGAAGTCAGCCGTGGCGTGATCGAATACGCCGGCCATGACCTGGCCGGCGTCGACCCCAGCCAACGGGTGCGCCAGGGCATGGTGCATGTACTCGAAGGTCGCCATGTGTTCGGCCAGCTCACGGTGGAAGACAACCTGCGCAGCGGCGGCTTCGTGCGCCGCCTGAGCCGCAGGGCCATGGAGGCCGATCTGGAACGCATCTACGCCTGGTTCCCCAGGCTCAAGACCAAGCGCCACACCCGCGCCGGCCTCACCTCCGGCGGCGAGCAGCAGATGGTCGCCATCGGCCGGGCGTTGATGACCCGTCCTACTTTGGTACTGCTCGACGAGCCGTCCATGGGTTTGGCGCCTATGATCGTGCAGGAGATATTCGAGATCGTCGCGCAGCTCAACCGCGAGCAGCAGGTGAGCTTCCTGATCGCCGAGCAGAACATCAACGTCGCGCTCAACTATGCGTCCCACGGCTACGTGCTGGATACTGGCCGCGTGGTCTTGAGCGGCAGCGCCGCTGAACTGTTGGCGCGGGGCGATTTGCATGACATCTATCTGGGTAAACAGTAAAGGCGAACAGGCATGACTGAATCCATCCGCAACGCCGATGTCCTGATCATCGGCGGCGGCCTGAGCGGTACGATGCTGGCCGTGCAACTGCTGCGCCTGCCCGGCTCGCGGCAGATCCTGGTGATCGAACCGCGCGCCGAACTTGGCCGCGGCGAGGCCTACAGTGCGGTCGAGCTGGGCCATACCTTGAACGGCAATGCGGCGCGCATGAGTGTCGACCCGGACAACGCCGACGACCTGACCCAATGGCTCACCGACTACATCGGCGCTGGCGGCTGGCCGGAGTCGGACCAGCAGCATGTGCCGATCAGCGAGCTGTTCCCGCCGCGCGGGATGTTCGGGTTGTACGCGCAGCAACGCTTGGCCGAGGCCAAGGCGCTGTCGACGTCTACCGTCGAGCATATCCGCGCCGAAGTGGTCGACCTGCAAGTGGACCCCGCCTCGACGCTGCTGACCCTGGATAACGGCCAGCAACTGCGCGGCGCCCAGGCGGTGTTGGCGACCGGCATGTTCCCGGCGGCGCGCACGCCGCAGACCGAATCCAGCGGTTTGAACGCCGCCGCAGTCGACCCGTGGGACGTGCAGGCCATGAGCCAACTCGACCCGCGCGCGACGGTGCTGATCATCGGTTCCGGGCTGACCATGGTCGATGCCGTGGTGTCCCTGGAACAGGCTGGGCACCGGGGCCCGATCGAGGTGTTCTCGCGCCACGGCCTGCTGCCCCATGTGCGTCGACAGCCACCGGGCTGGGACGATTTTCTCGCCGCCGACCACCGCCTGCGTAGCCCTCGGCAGTTGCTGCGCGAGGTGCGTCGGCAGTGTCGCATCGCGACGGCGCAGGGCATCGATTGGCAGGCGCCGCTGGACACCGTGCGCGCGCATATCGGCCGTTTGTGGAGCCAGGCCAGCGAGCGCGAGAAGCGCCAGTTCGTGCGGCATGTGCGGCCGTGGTGGGAAAGTCATCACCACCGTTCGCCGCCGCTGAGTGCGCAGTTGGTGGCGCGTCTGCATGAGGAAGGGCGCCTGCGCATTCGCGCGGCGTCGTTCAAGGGCTTGGCGCCTGCGGTCAACGGCGTCAGCATCCGCTTGCGTTACCGTGGCGAGCAAGCGATCACCCAGGTTGCGGGCGCGGCACTGATCAATTCCAGCGGCATCGAATACGACTGGCGCCGCGTAGCCCGGCCGTTGCCCCAGCAGTTGCTCAAACGCGGGTTGATCCAGCCCGGGCCGCTGGCGCTGGGGATCGCAGCGGATGCCTCGGGGGCGGTGCTGGATGCCCAGGGCCAGGCCAGCCGGTGCTTGTTCGCCATGGGCCCGCCGCTGCGCGGGATGTGGTGGGAGAGCACGGCAGTGACCGATGTGGCGCTTCAGGCCAAGGCGCTGGCGTTGAAGCTGACTATGATCTAAAGGTAGGACGGAGCAAGCCCCCTCCCACAGGGCAACTTCCTCTACCTAGGGGTCTTCACAAAACCGGGTTTTAGGCCAAATACCTCGACGCCCTGCGGCGTCGATTGCCCGGTGGTCACGGTCACGCGTTCCACCGGCTGGTCCATCGTCGGCCGATATTCGACGGTCATGTCCGGCTGGATCGCCTGGCTCGGAATCACGATCGCCTGCGCGTTGTTGTAAGTGACGATGGTCAGTCGCGCACTCATCCCCAGCCGTACCCGCTGCAGTTGCTGCGGGGTCAGCCTGGGGATCGATAGGGTTACCGGGAACTGCGCGCTGCCCTGGGTATCGCCGGCAATCGCCAAACCGCTGACCACACTCACCGAGCCGCTCAACCGTTCGCCGTCGAAGCCATCGCCCATCACTTCCACCGCCTGGCCCTGGTGCAGTTGGTTGATGTCCAGCTCGGAGACCCTGGCGACGATTTTCAGCCGTTCGATATTGGCCAGGCCGAACAGCACCTGGCCCTGGCTGACCTTGCTGCCGGCCTGCACCGGGGCGTTGGTGTTGCCAGCGCCTGCTGCCGCGTTGCTGCTTCCGGGGGCGGGCACCACGATGCCGGAGAAGGGCGCCTTGACCTCCTTGTCTTCGAGCTGTCGGTAGAGCGCGTCGTACTTCACCGTGGCATTGGTCAGCTCCATCTCGGCGATCTGTCGGTATTCGCCCTTGCCTTGCTCCAGTGCCTGTTGCAGTTCATCGCGTGCGGCGATCAGGTCCAGTTGTTGCTGCTGGGTCTGTTGCTTGAGGTCGTCCAGTTCGTTGCGCGGGATGATGCCGCGCTGAAACAGGTTTTCACTTTCGGTGAGTTTGCGCTGGGTGTTGTCGGCGCTCATTTGCGCGGTGCGCAGGCTGCGGCGTGCACGGCTGACAGTGGGGCTGCTGTCCCAGTCTTGCATTTCCTGCACGGTGCGCCGGGCCTTGAGTTGCGCGGAGAGTGCATCGCGCAGTTGCACTTCGAGCAGGGCCGGGTCCATGCGCAGCAACACTTGCCCGGCGTCGACGCGTTGGCCTTGTTCCACCAGGTTGGCCTGCACATTGCCGTCGAACGGCGCGGTGAGGGTGAGGGTGGTGTCGGGCTCGATCTTGCCCACCAGGCCGATCTGATGCACCAGCGCGCCAGGCGTCACCGCCAGCCACTGTTCGGTCGGGAGGATCGGGTCGGCGGCGCTGCGATGGCTGTGCACCGCAACGCCGGCGGCCGCCAGCAGCACGATCAATCCAGCCGCCAGCAGGCGTTTTTGGTTAGTAGTCATTGAGGGCGATTTCCCAGCTTTCCAGCGTCATGCCCAGGGTCAGATCGAGCTGGGTCTGGGCGTTCAAGTAAGCGATCAGCGCATTGAGCTGCGTGTTTTCGGCGTTGCGCAGGTCGGTCTCGAAACTCAGCACCTGGAAGTTGGTGGAGCGCCCGGCGCTGAGTTTTTCGCGTTCGATCTCGATCTTGCGCCGCGACAATTCCACGGCGCGCTGGGAGATTTCGTACTGGCGCCAGCGCGTGCTGAGGTCGCGCACCACGTTGTTCACGCTGCGTTCCAGCTCCTGGCGGGCGTCGGTGATGCGGATGGCCTGATCCTCCACATTCACCCGCGCGCGCACTTCGGCCTGGCGCGTGCTGATGTCGCCGATGGGGATTTGCACCTGCACCCCGGCGTAGCTGTCCCAACTGCGGTTGTTGCCGCTGCCGGTGTCGTTGTCGTAGTTGTTGCGTATCTGGTTCGCCCCGGCCACCAGGTCCACTTGCCAGCGCCCGGAGTCTTTGGCGATCACCAGGTTGAGGTCGGCCTGCTGGCTGCCGAGCAGGGTGGCGAGGTACTCCGGTTGCTGGTTCTGCGCCAGGTTGAAGGCCTCGCGTTTGTCGATCTGCATGGGCTTGGCCTCCAGGGCTTCGGTGGCGCGGATCGGCGTCGACAGGTCGAGGGCCAGCAGGCGCAGCAAGGCCAGGCGGCTGGTGTCGAGTTGGTTCTGCGCTTCTTCCACGCCCAGTTGCTGGGTGGCGATATCGGCTTCGGTCTGCACGATCTCGAACTCGGCCATGCGCCCGGCGCTGATCAGCGCCTTGTTGACTTCCAGCAAGGTGTTGGCGCGTTTCAGCGCGTCCTGGACGATGCTCAGTTGCTCCTGGGCGCGCAGCAACTCGCGGTAGGTGGCGATGATCTGGCTGATGGTTTGTGCCACGGTGGCCTTGAGGTTCAGGCGGTTGGCCTGCTCCGACAGGCGCGACAGGCGCAGCGGCGCGGTGGTCGCGTCCCAGCCGGCGCCGCGCATCAGCGGTTGGATGAGCGCCAGGTCGAGGCCGTCGCTGCGGTAGCGACCGGCCCGGTTGGCGTTATTCAGTTGCTGGGTCCAGGCCATGCTCAGGCGCGTGCCGTACTCGCCCAGCAGGCTGGTGGCAGGGGCCACGTTGGTATTGCGTGCATTGTCGGCGGAACCGCGGGAGCTGCGGTAATAGCTGTTGAGGGTGAGCTTGGGGTTGAACACGTCTTCGGCCACGCGCAGGTCGAATTTCTGCGCGACCCGCTGCAGGTAGGCGCTGCGAATCGCCGGATTGTTGCGCAGGCCCAGGTACACCGCGTCGCCCAGGGTAACGGCGGTGACCTGGGCATTCAGCGAGACGCCGCGATCATAGCCGCTGCGCGTGGTGCTGGGCGCCGTGGGCCGGATCAGCATATCGGCGGCGACACTCGGCAGGCTGATCAGCGCCAGGAGCAGCAGCAGGCGTTTATTCATCGCGCAACGCCTCCACCGGCTGCAACCGTGAGGCCGAGACCGCCGGGTAAATGCCGAAGAACAACCCCACCAGCAAGGTGCTGCCCACCCCCAGGGGCAGGGCGGCGACCGCCAGGGCGAAGGCCCAGCCCGACAGCCAGGCGTAGAGCCACGCGGCGGTCATGCCGAGCACCGCGCCGCACAGCGCGCCGACGGCGGTGAGGGTGATGGCTTCGAGCAGGAACAGGTTGCGGATATCCCGCTGGCGTGCGCCGAGCGCCATGCGAATGCCGATCTCGCGGCGGCGTTCGGAGACGTTCATCAGCATCACGTTCATCACCCCGACACCGCCGCCCACCAGTGAGATCGCGCCCAGGGCCAGCAGCAGGTAGGCGAAGGTGCGGCTCTGCCGGGTCATGCCGTCGATCATTTGCTGGGGCACCGTGATGTCGACGCTGTGCTCGGTCAATTGGCGTTGCAGCGCGGCGGCGGCGTCCCGGGCGATGCGTTCCATGTCCTGGCCCGGCGCGGCGCGGATGATTACGTTGCCGATTTGCGGGCTGGCGTAGATGCGGCGCATGCCGTCGGCGGGAATGAACAGCGATTCGTTGGCCTGCACCGGCATCAGCATCGCCCGGGGCTGGTGGTGCAGGATGCCGACCACCTGGAACAGGTAGTCGTTGATACGCACGCGGTCGCCCAGCTTTAACGGCGCGCCGGGGGCGCCAAGGGCCTGGGCGATCTGGTCGCCGATCACGCCGTAGGTTTCGTTGGCATCGAACGCCGACAGGAAGCGCCCCTCGCGCAGCGCCAGGCGCAGGGCCGCGGGGATATCCGGTGTGCTGCCGACGAAGTTGGCGTTGACGCTGCGGCCCTGGAACACGATGGGGCCGCTGAACAGGCTCAGCGCGCCGATGTGCGCGATCCCGGGCACGGCCTGGCGCACGGCGTCGAGGTCGAGGCGGGCACGCATCGGTACGCTGCTGTCGGCTTTGGGCGGAAACTGCGCGACCAGGGTGTCGGTGCCCATGTCCTTGAAAATCAGCGCGGCATCCACCGCCGCGTTATGCCCGATATTGATCAGCGCCACCACCGACGAACTGCCGATCACGATGCCCAGCAGCGCGAGGATCGAGCGCTTGCCCAGGGTGCGCAGGCTGACGAACGCTTCATGCAGCAATTGGCTCAGGCTCTGCTCGACCCGCAGGCTCATGGGCGCCCGGCCTCATGCACCACGCCGTTGCGCACCAGGATCTTGCGCTCCAGGCGTTCGGCGATGTGCGCGTCGTGGGTGACGATGATCAGCGTGACCTGCTGCTCGCGGTTCAGCGCCAGGAGCAGGTCCATGATGTCCTGGGCGGTGCTGCTGTCGAGGTTGCCGGTGGGTTCGTCGGCCAGGATGACCGAGGGCTTGCCCACCAGCGCCCGCGCAATCGCCACACGTTGGCGCTGGCCGCCGGAGAGGTCGGCGGGGCGATGGTGCGCGCGCTCGGCCAGGCCGACTTGTTCGAGCATGCGCAGGGCCTGCTCCACCGACTCGTGGCGCGACACGCCGCGATAACTCAGGGGCAGGGCGACATTGTCCAATGCGCTGAGGCGCGGCAGCAGGTTGAAACTCTGGAACACGAAGCCGATCTGCTGGTTGCGGATCGCCGCCAGTTCATCCGGGCTGGCGCTGAAAATGTCGTGGCCGGCAAAGCGGTACTGGCCGCAGTTGGGCAGGTCCAGCAGGCCGAGGATGTTGAGCAGGGTACTTTTGCCGGAGCCGGAGGCGCCGAGGATGCCGCAGCTGTCACCGCGGGCGACGGACAGGCACACATCATTGAGGATGGACAGGTGCTGTCCGGCGAGCTGATAGCGTTTGCCGATGCCTTGCAGGGAGATCAAGCCTGGGTGCGCGGGGGTATCTGTCATCATGACTACGCCTGCAGTCTCGACGCTGCCGTGCTGCCCCGGTAAAAATTTGTAACAAGTTCGGGAGCTGCCTGGGACACGTCACGGACTGGTTTGATTTCTTGTTTTTAAAATATTCTTTGAATACTAACCGCGTTCAACCGGCTCCGCCAGCCATCGTTGTAGAGGGTTTTTACCCTTTGAAATAAATGCACCGGGGGCAAAACCCACCGCGCAAAAATCCTTTGGTCAGCCTCGACGGGCCCGTCTGCCAAGGCTTGCGCTGATATGGCGCAGTGTCACTACTTGCTTTCGAGCGGTGGCCCCGGTATAAAAAATCAAATTTATTTTTAAAACAATATTTCCCGCGTGGAACTTTTATGGTCGTGAAGAAAGTCAGTTCTCCAAACGTTACCAAGACTCGATTGCTGGATGCGACAGAGGCTCTCTTCATCAAATACGGGTATGACGCTGTTTTGTTGCGGCAGATTACCGAGCGTGCCCAGGTGAACCTGGCTGCGGTGAACTATCACTTCGGGGACAAGGACGCCCTGATGAAAACCCTGCTGATGCAGCGCCTGGAGCCGCTCAACGAGCAGCGCCTGGAACTGCTGGCACGCTGCGAAGCCGAATCCGACGGCCCCCTCGATTGCGACACGCTGCTCGGCGTGCTGTTCGCCCCGGCCATGGGCCTGGAGCGCAGCGACCCGGCGAGTGGGGAAGGGCGTTCGTTCATTCGTTTCCTGGGGCGGGTCTACAGCGACACCTCGCCGTTTATCCAGGAATACCTCAAGGTCCATTACCAGCCGGTGTTCCAGCGCTTCTTCGAAGCCTTCGCCCTGGCCTTGCCGGACTTGCCGCGCAACGAACTGGGGGTACGCCTGCAATTTGCCCTCAAGGCGATTTCCGGTGTGATGGCCGGCACCGAACTGCGCCTGCTGATGAACTCCATGAGCCTGGGCCGCCCGGCCACGGATGCCGAAGTAATGGCCAAGTTGATCACGCTGGTCTCGGCGGCGATTCGCGTGCCGCAGCAAAGCCCCGAGGCGCAAGTGGCGTTGGCCAAGGTGCTCGATACCCAGCGCGCCATTCGCGAGCAAGCGTCCGCGCCCGCCGGCAAGGTGGCGCGCTAGCTCGAATCCGGGACAAAAAAAAGCCCGCTGGGGCGGCGGGCTTGATGTGCAACGTTTGTAACGGATGAGGCTTCACCCTACGTCCCGCGATGTGAATAAGTCGTGAAAAATATGTAAGAAGAAGTGTGAATGTGTTGGCGCAGGTAAACGCGCTAAATGCCCTCAGGTTCAGATCTTCCAGCGGCCAGCACTTTTGGCCAACTGCTGGCGCATCTCATCCACATTTGCCGCCAATTGCACGGTCAGCAACCGATACCCATCCAACGCACTGTAGACCGGCGCATCCAATGTCGGCTCGGTAGCCGTGGCCTGGCTCGGCCGCTCCAACCGTGGTGTCACGCCCGACCTCAGCGCGCGCGCCATGCCCACCAATTGCACGCGAATCTGCCGATGCTCGCCCTTCAACATTACCTGCATCCGCGCCATTGCCTGTTCGTCGCGAGGGTCTGGCCGGGTGTTGCCCAGAATCTCCAGGGTGCTGATGCACATGCGCAAATGCCGCTGGATCGTGTCCAGCTGGGTCATGGAGATCCGTACCTCCTTGGACACCGAAGGCATCAACGAACGCAGTTGCAGCATCGCTGTATTCACGCGGCTGAGCAGTTTGAGGTGTTCGTCATCAGTGACCGATTGACCGCTGATGATGCGGTTATAGATCGCGGCACAGTCGCGCAAGGCACTGGCCAGGTTGTAGCGCCAGGAGTACACGGCATACAGCGGCAAGGCGAAGGAAAACGCCAGGGCCAACGCAATACCTATCAGGATATCGACCGTGCGCCACAGCCCGTCCGACAGCGGATTGTCACCATGCCCGGCGACGATAAACACGGTGATCGCCGACAACAAGGCGGTGTATCCGCCCTTGCCGATGGCGTGATACGAGAAGAACCCGCACACCACCGACATCAACAAGTAGGTCAGCAGCGGCTGCCCCACATATGTCTCCTGCACCACCAGCAGCAAGCCGACGCTGGCGCCGATCAGTGTGCCGTAGGCGCGTTCCATGGCTTTCTTGCCGATGTTGCCGTGGTGCTGCAGGCCGCCGATCACCACCAGCATGGTCACCGACGCCCACTCGCCGTGGGGCAGGTTGATGCCGGTGGTCAGCAGGATCGTCGCCAGCAAGCCGATGGACACGCGCACGGCGTGGATCAGCTTGGCATGGCGATAGCGGCGGTAAGGGTCGAGCAGCGGGCGCAACAGGCGCCGGGCAAATACAGGCAAGTGCAGGTTAATCAACGGCGAGGCGTCCTCTAGAAAATGTAGTCAGTGGTCAAGAAGCTCGAGTTGCGGTTGTGCAGGATCTCGCTGAGCAGTGCCTTGTTGCTGTCCTGGAACTTGGTCGCCACCAGGGTGCGGATCGAGAACACACGCAAGGCGTCATGTACCGACAGTGTGCCTTCGGCCGAGTTCTTGCGGCCGTTGAAGGGGAAGGTGTCCGGGCCGCGCTGGCACTGGGCGTTGATATTGATGCGGCCGACCTGATTGGCGAAGGTGTCCACCAGCCGTCCGATTTCGGCCGGGTCGGTGCCGAACAGGCTCAGTTGCTGGCCGAAATCCGATTCCAGTACGTAATCGATCACGGTCTCCAGGTCACGGTAGGGCACGATCGGCACCACCGGGCCGAACTGTTCCTCGTGGTACACGCGCATCTGCGGGTTTACCGGGTACAGCACCGCCGGGTAGAAAAAGGTACCGCGACTGACGCCGCCATTGGCATTCACCACGCGAGCGCCGTGTTGGGCCGCATCGGCGACCAGCGCGTTGAGGTAATCGATCTTGCCGGCGTCCGGCAGCGGCGTCAGTGCCACGCCGTCTTCCCACGGCATGCCGGGCTTCAAGGTCGCCAACTTGGCGTTGAATTTCTGGATGAAACTGTCGACCACGTCTTCATGCACAAACAGGATTTTCAACGCGGTGCAGCGCTGGCCGTTGAACGACAGCGAGCCGGTGACCGCTTCGCTGACGGCATTGTCCAGGTCGACCTGGGGCAGCACGATGCCTGGGTTTTTCGCGTCCAGGCCCAGGGCTGCGCGCAGGCGGTGCGGGCGCGGGTGCAGTTTTTTCAGGTCGCTGGCGGCCTTGTTGGTGCCGATGAACGCGAAAATATCGATCTTGCCGCTGGCCATCAGCGCGCTGACGGTTTCGCGGCCGCTGCCATAGATCACGTTGATCACCCCGGCCGGGAAGCTGTCGCGGAATGCCTCCAGCAGCGGGCGGATCAACAGCACGCCGAGCTTGGCCGGCTTGAACACCACGGTATTGCCCATGATCAGCGCCGGGATCAGCGTGGTAAACGTCTCGTTCAACGGGTAGTTGTACGGCCCCATGCACAGCGCCACGCCCATCGGTACGCGGCGGATCTGGCCGAGCGTGTCCTGTTCCAGCTCGAAGCGGCTGCTGCGGCGGTCGAGTTCCTTGAGGGCATTGATGGTGTCGGTGATGTAGTCGCAAGTGCGGTCGAACTCTTTCTGCGAGTCCTTGAGGTTCTTGCCGATTTCCCACATCAGCAGCTTGACCACCGCATCACGCTGTTCGCGCATGCGCCGCAAGAACGCTTCGACGTGGCGGATGCGGTCGACCACGCGCATCGTCGGCCATTCCCCCTGGCCTCGGTCATAGGCGCGCACGGCGGCGTCGAGGGCGCTGAGGGCGGTGTCGGCATCCAGCAGCGGCGTGCTGCCGATTTGTACGCGTTCGTCGCCCAGTTGCACCGGGCTGAGCACTTGGGCCAAGGGGCCGTTCCACACCCGCAACTGGCCGTCGACCAGGTAATCGCGCTGTTCGATGGGCGCTCCCAGGCGGAATTGCTCGGGAATATCGGCGGCGCAGGAAGGAAACAGCTGGGCGAGCAGGTTATCGGTGGTCATGTCACTACCCCTGAAATAGTTGCAAAACATGACTAGAGAGTCACCCAACAACGGGTTCTGTGGCAAGGCTTGCGCGCTTTCTTGTACGCACGGCTGCACATGGCGGGTAAACTGCGAGGCTTTCTTGAAGGAGTTCACATGAGTCAGTACCAGCCGGGCATTCTTGCCGCACCGGTGCCTTTACAGGCACGCCATCTGTTTTTTGCCGTGGACTCCCTGGCCGCTGTACCTGCTGCGTTGAACGCATTGGTGCAGTGGGCGGATTCGGCCGCAGTGGTCGGTCTGGGTGAGCCGCTGGTCAACGCACTGGGCGCGCAGATCGAAGGGCTGCGCGCATTCCCAGCTGTCAGCGCGCCGGGCGCGCACAACCCCTCCACGCAGCAAGCATTGTGGGTGTGGCTGCATGGCGTGGATCGCGGCGAATTGCTCTTGCGCAGCCGTGCGCTGGAGAAAGCCCTGGCCCCGGCGTTCCGCCTGGTGCAGTCGACTGAAGGCTTCCGCTACAAGAGCGGTTTTGACCTGACCGATTACGAAGACGGCACCGAAAACCCCCACGACGATGCCGCCGTCGAAGCCGCGCTGACCGACAGCGGCGCCAGCTTCGCCGCGATCCAGCAATGGCAGCACGACCTCGATGGTTTCGCCGCGTTGCCTGCCCAGGAACGCGACCACATCATCGGTCGCCGCCACGGCGACAACGAAGAACTGGAGGACGCGCCCGAGTCCGCCCACACCAAACGCACCGCTCAGGAAAGCTTCACCCCGGAAGCGTTCGTGGTGCGCCGCTCGATGCCCTGGGCAGAAAACGGCCAGGCTGGCTTGATGTTCCTCGCGTTCGGGCATTCCTTCGATGCGTTTGAAGCGCAACTGCGCCGCATGAGCGGGTTGGAAGACGGCATCGTCGACGGCCTGTACCGCATCAGCACACCGTTGACCGGCGGCTATTACTGGTGCCCGCCGCTCAAGGACGGGCGCCTGGACCTGAGTGCCGTGTCGATCTGACCAGGCGTTTGCCTGGGTCATTGCGTCAGCCCACGCGCCATCACCGATACGGAGTTGGCGCGTTTTTTTTACGGCTGCAGGCAACATGAAGATGTTGACAGCCAACGCATTGGCGACTGGAAAAAATCGTCGCAGCCCGTAATCTGGAGGCCTTTTGTCACCTGTGCGGATTGTGCATGTCTTCTGTTGCCGATGGGCTGCCCCTGAATAAACGCCTGCCGGCGGTGATCGCCATTTCCCTGGGCATCGGCATGGCGACCCTGGACACGGCCATCGTCAACACGGCGCTGCCGACCCTGGCCGATGGCATTGGCACCGACTCCGCGTCGGTGATCTGGGTGGTCAATGCCTACCAGTTGGCGATCATTGCCACGGTGTTGCCCTTCGCTTCGCTGAGCGATGTGCTCGGGCACCGTCGGGTGTACCTCGGTGGCTTGTTGCTGTTTATCGTATCGTCGCTGTTTTGCGGGATCGCCGGGTCGCTGGTGACGCTCACGGCGGCGCGGGTGGTGCAGGGGCTCGGTGCGGCCGCGATCATGAGCGTCAACACGGCGTTGCTGCGGCATATCTATCCGTCGCGCATGCTCGGGCGCGGCCTGGGCTATAACTCGCTGGTGGTGGGGCTGGCGTTCACGCTCGGGCCGACGGCGGCGTCGGCGATCCTGTCGGTGGCGAGTTGGCACTGGCTGTACCTGATCAACGTGCCACTGGGCTTGTTGGCGCTGCTGTTGGGCTTGCGCTCATTGCCGGTCATTCCCATGGCCGGGCATGCCTTCGATCGCCTCGCCGCGCTGTTGTGTGCCGGGCTGTTCGCCTTGCTGGTGCTTGGCCTGGGGATGGCGGTGCATGGCGCCCAAGGTGCGTTGACCCTGGGCCTGATCGCGCTGGCGCTGGTCTGCGGCGCGCTGCTGCTGCGCCGCCAGGCCGGGCACCCGGCGCCGATGCTGGCAGTGGACTTGTTCAAGCGCCCGGTGTTTGCGCTGTCTTCGCTCACGGCGATCTGCGCCTTCAGTGCCCAGGGCCTGGCCTTTGTGTCGCTGCCGTTTCTGCTGCAGGCAGTGCTCGGGCACAGCCAGGTGGAGACCGGCTTTCTGATGACGCCCTGGCCTGCGGTCGTGGCGGTGATGGCCTTGGTCGCCGGGCGCCTGGCCGACCGCGTGTCCCTCGGCCTGTTGTGTGGGATCGGCCTGTTGATGCTGAGCGTGGGCATGGCGGCCCTGGCGACGTTGCACAATGATGCGTCGGCGTTCGAGATCGGCTGGCGCATGGCCTTGTGCGGAGCCGGTTTCGGGTTCTTCCAGTCGCCCAACCTCAAGGCATTGATGACCAGCGCGCCCTTGGCCCGCAGCGGCGGGGCCAGTGGCATTGTGGCGATCTCGCGGTTGCTGGGGCAGACGCTGGGAGCGTCGCTGGTGGCGTTGTGTTTTCACTGGTCCCTGGGCAGCGGCCCGCACTACGCGTTGTGGCTGGGCTGTGCGTTTGCGTTGGTGGGCAGTGTGGCCAGCGGCCTGCGGTTGTTGCCGTATGACAAAAAGGTTTAATCGAGCGTTGTAAAAAGCCGTTCGAGAAGGCTACGGTGGCGACCTGAATATTTCGGGATGTTTCAGATTTATGGCAAGCCAGGCCCAACGCACTGCCGACATCACCTCCCGCCGCGCCGCGCTGACCTTGGCTTTATGCCTGCCCAGTGACGTGTTGCTTTATCTGCTGCTGCCCATGGAATCCCAGGCGTTCGGCATCACGCTGGCCCAGGCCGGGGTGCTGCTGGCGGCCAACCGACTGGTGCGGATTTTCGGTTACCGCCACGTGCTCAATTTCTATGCCCGCCACGGCGATCGTCTGACCTGCATGATCGCCGCCGGTGCCGCGACGCTGTGTGCCTTGGGTAACTCGATGCTGTCGGGCTTCGCTGCATTGCTGGGCTTGCGGCTGGTCTGGGGCCTGTGTTTTGCCGCGTTGAACCTGTCGACCCAAGTGCTGGCGACCGCCGAGCCGACGGGGGCCGCACGCCGGGCAGGGCGGTCGCGGGCCTTGATCGCCCTCGGGCCGATGCTCGCATTGCCGCTCGGCGGCTGGCTGACCTTATGGGCCGGACCGCGTCCGATCTTTCTGATTCTCGCCGGATGCTGCCTGCTGGGCTTGTGGATGGCGCGGGGGTTGCCTACTGTCGGCCATGATTTGCACAGCAGTCCGGGGCGCCGTTTCAAGTGGCCCGATAGCGTGGCGCTGTGGTCGTTTATTGAAGGCGTGGCGCTGGATGGGCTGTTTATCTTTGGCCTGTCGATCCAGGCACAGAAGCTTCTCGGGGGCGACGCGGTGCTGATCGCCGGTGCCTTGATGGCCTTGCGTTATGTCTCGGAAATGCTCCTGAGCCCGCTGGGCGGTCGCGCCGCGCAACGCTTCGGCGCCACGTCGATGCTGTTGTTGTTTTCGTTCCTGAGCGCTTTGGCCCTGGCGGCATTCGGCAGTTATTGGGTGATCGTCGGCGCGGCGGCAGTGCTGGTGTTGCGGGCGTTGCAGTTACCCCTGGTGACGACCTTGGTGGCCGAACGCAACCCCGGTTCGATGCGCGTGTCGGCATTGGCCTCCAACGCGGTATGGCGCGATATCGGCGCCGGCCTCGGGCCGCTGCTGGCGGGGTTGTTGCTGCCGGTCGCCGCGGCCCCTTGGGTGTTTGGCCTGGCGGGCGCCGCGATAGCCGTCAGCGCCGTGTTCTGCTGGCGGGCAAAGCGTTCCAACTGACAATGTGAGGTAGTGTGTGACCCGACAAGAAGACTGTGTACGCGTGCTGGATGACGCCTATCGACACTGGACCGGCCAGGGCTTGCCGGCGCCCGAGCATCTGGACGCGCAGCAACGCCTGACCTGGCTGCATGCCCATGCGCCCTACAGCCTGCTGGCCCACGATGGCGCGGCGGACCCGCGGTTTAACTACGCCAATGCGTGCGCCTTGGCGTGCTTCAAATACCCGCGCGAGACCTTCATCGGCATGCCGTCACGCTTCAGCGCCTCGGAACTCGACCGCGCCGCGCGCCAGGTGTTATTGGAGCACGTCAGCGCCAACGGCATCGCCCATGGCTACAGCGGCTGGCGGGTGGATGCACATCAGCAGCCGTTCATGATCCATGCCGGTGTGGTGTGGACGTTGCTCGATGCCGCCGGCCTGCCGTGTGGGCAGGCGGCGCTGTTCTGGCCGGATGCGCAGCGTATCGGGGTGTTGGCTTAAGCGCCCTTGAAACTGTCCAGCCAGGACGGGTCGAAACGGGTTTGCTCGGTATCGAGCCCCAACGCTTGCATCTTCGCCCTATGTGCCTCGATCTCGCCGACCAACTGCACCTGGGCGCTGGAGTTGGCGTCCAGCTCATGCATCTGCGTCAGCCCCAGGTGATAGAACCGCAGCACCTTGAGCGCCGTCGGGTCATTGGCTTGCACGCGGTCGGTGACCTTGTGCATCACGTTGGTCACGCGCATCAGGTTGCGCTTGAGCTGCCAGCCATACACCGCCGGCGCCAGCCATGGCTGGGTCCAGAACGGGCCGCGCACCAGGGCGAGGGTGATCAACACCCCGGCAAACACCCCACCCACGTTGTAGCGAAAGTTGTCGCCGCCGGCTTCGCCAAACAGCATCACCGCCAGGCTCGACAACAGCATCGCCAGGGCCACGAACAACACGGCCACGATCAACGTACTGCGACGGGTCTGCTGGCGGTAGGTGATGGGGTCGCAGGGTTTGAGTTCGAACATCCGGGGAAAATCTCCTTGGCGTTTGTAGGGGATAGGGCAGGGCGGCATCTTCTCATGCTTGGCGATGAGGTGTGCGGTAAACACGTTGAGCGAAGGCGTGTGGGGCGTTCTCGATGATCGATTACAAGCAGCCCCGGCCCGGATCGCACACGCAATGCCCCGAAAGAGCGTGAGCAACCAAATGCTGTCGAAAAAAAAGCCCCGTCGTTGAACGGGGCGTTTGTTTATTTGGGCGGTACCCAGTTGACGTCGGTGATGCCGTACTTCTCGGCCCAGGGCCGGGTGGTTTTTTTCACCTGTTCGTGGCCGACCCGACCGATGCGGCTGACATGCGCAATATCGGCATCAACGGCCGCCCAGTGCCAGGCCTCGGCGTTATTCATCACTTCGGCACGCACCACGAAAGACTTCGGTTGACCGTGCAGTTGATAGGTAATGGTGTAGATTTTTGCGCTACTCATGTTGCCTCCCTGTCTTGTTATAGATGGATAGGAAAGCGTTTAAAAAGGTTCATTCGAAATGACAAATTGCCGGTCCGGACGGCATAGTGGGGCCTTCGCCACGCGCCCAAGGATCGCGTCATGTCCCGCCTGACCCAAAGCCACCTGTACCTGCAACGCCTGGGCTACGCTGCGCCGCCGCCGCCGACCCTGCAAACCTTGCAGGACCTGCAATTGCGGCATGTGTGTACGTTCGCCTTTGAAAGCCTGTCGACCCTGCTGCGCTTGCCGGTGCCGATCGACCTGCCCAGCGTCGAACAAAAAGTCTTGCTCGATGGACGCGGCGGGTATTGCTATGAACTGAACCAACTGTTCCTGGAACTGCTGCAGGAGCTGGGCTTCGACGCACGCGGCATCACCGGACGGGTCGTGATGGGCGGGCCACCGGACGCACACACCGCGCGTACCCATCGCCTGAGCCTGGTGACGGTGGACGGTGTGCGCTATATCTGCGACGTCGGCTTTGGCGGCATGGTGCCGAGCAGCCCGTTACGCCTGGACAGCGAAGCGATCCAGGCCACCGCCCACGAACCCTTTCGGCTGACCGTTAAGCACGGCAGCTACACCCTGTGGGCCCAGGTTGGCGGGGAGTGGCGTGGCTTGTATGTGTTCGACCTGCAGGTGCAGGCAGACATCGACTATGAAATCGGCAACTGGTACGTCTCCACCCACGCGGGCTCGCCGTTTCTCGGTCAGTTGAAAGTGGCACTGCTCGCGCCGGGTAAGCGTCACACCTTGAACAACGGCCACTACGCGATGCACTCCCTGGACGGTCCCAGCGAAAAACGCGCGATAGCCAGTGCCGATGAATTGCTTGATGTGCTGCGCGGCACCTTTGGCCTTCGCTTGCCGGTGCATCAGCGGCTTCGCGAAACGCTCGATGGTTTAGTGTCGGCCAATCTTTAGACGCATTGAGGCCGCATCTTCTCTGCCCCATAAACGCAAAAACGGCACCCGAAGGTGCCGTTTCTGTTTACTGCGTACCGCTAAGCGATCAAACGCCCAGTACCGCGTGCTGCACCAAAGTGAGCAACGGTTGTGGGTACACGCCGAGGAAGAAGGCGAGCACGGCGATGGCCAGCAGCATCACGCCACCGGCTTTCTGTTCCCAGTGCAGCTCAGCATCCACACGACGCAGGTTTGGCTCGATCAGGTACAGGGTGACCATCACGCGCAGGTAGTAGAACACGCCGATGGCGCTACCCAGGATGAGCGAGGCAACCAGCCACCATTGATGCGCTTCAACGCCGGTCGCGATGATGTAGAACTTGCCGATAAAGCCCGCAGTCAGCGGGATACCGGCCAGGGACAGCATCATCAGGGTCAACACGGCGGTCAGGTACGGACGGCGCCAGAACAGGCCGCGGTATTCGTACAGGGCGTCGGCGTCACGGCCTTTGTAAGGCGAGGACATCAGGGTGATGACACCGAAGGCGCCGAGGCTGGTGATCACGTAGGTGACCAGATACACGCCGATCGCTTCCAGGGCCAGGCCTTTGCTCGCCACCAGGGCGATCAGCAGGTAGCCGAAGTGGGCGATGGACGAGTAACCCAGCAGACGCTTGAGGTTGTTCTGGGTCAGCGCCAGCAGGTTACCGAACAGGATCGAGGCAACGGCGATCACGCTCAGTACGTCGCTCAACACGCCGGTGTTGGCCGCTGGGGAGATCTGGAACAGACGCACCACCACCGCAAACACCGCAACTTTCGTCGCCGTGGCCAGGAACGCGGCCACCGGCGCCGGAGCGCCTTCGTACACGTCCGGTGTCCACAGGTGGAAGGGCACCAGCGACAGTTTGAAAGCCAGGCCGATCAGCATCATCGCCAGGCCCAGTTGGGCGATCGGCGCAGGCATGCTGGTGGCCGCCAGGGCGTGGCCGATACCGGTGAAGCTCAGGCTGCCGGCTTCGGCGTAGAGCAGGGCCATACCGAACAACAGGAACGCGGAACCGGCGGCCGACAGCACCATGTACTTGATGCCGGCTTCCAGGGAGCGCTTGTTGAAGAAGGCGTAGGCCACCAGGCCGTAGGTCGGGATCGACAGCAGTTCCAGGCCGATGAACAAACCGGCCAGGTGCTGCGCGCTGACCAGCACGATGCCGCCGGCCGCAGCCAGCAGGATCAGCAGGTACAGCTCTTCGCGGTTGCCCGGGTAGCCGGTGCCGCCTTCGCCGAGGTAGGCGTGGGCGAGGGTGACGCAGGCCAGGGTGGCGACGAGGATCAACGCGATATACAGCAGCGCGAAGTCATCGATCATCATCAGCGGGGTCACCGCCAGGGGCGCGACCTTGAGTGCCGGGATGATCGACAGCAAGGCCAGGTTCAAACCCGCACAGGACAGCAGGAAGGTTTGCGCATGATTGCGACGCCAGGCGATCGACAGCATCACCACCACAATGGTGAGGCTGGTGATCAGCAGCGGCGCAAGCGCGATAAAGTGTTGGATCGTGAATTCCATAGCGCTCTTACCGGGCCGAAGCGAGTTGAGAGAAGGCGGTGCCGAACCACTGCTGCACGCCATGCATCGTTGCGGCAGAAGTGTCCAGGAACGGTTGTGGGTACACGCCGATGTAGATCAGCAGGACCGCCATACCGAGCACCATGATCAGTTCGCGAGCATCCATCCCGCGCAGGACGGTGTCGGACTTGGCCGGACCGAAGTACGCACGGTGGATCATGATCAGCGAGTAGACCGAACCGAATACCAGGCCGGAAGTAGCGATGGCGCTGATCCACGGTGTCTGCACGAAGGTCCCCATCAGGATCAGGAACTCGCCGATGAAGTTACCGGTGCCCGGCAAGCCCAGGGACGCGGCGGCAAAGAACAGGCTGATCGCCGGCAGGTAGGCGATGCGCGACCACACGCCACCCATCTCACGCATGTCACGGGTGTGCAGACGCTCGTACAACTGACCACTGAGGATAAACAGTGCGGCGGCTGAAACACCGTGTGCCAACATCTGGATCACGGCGCCTTGCAACGCCACCTGGCTGCCGGAGTAGATACCGATCAGTACGAAACCCATGTGGGAAACGGACGAGAAGGCAACCAGACGCTTGATGTCGGTTTGCGCGAAGGCCAGGAACGCACCGTAGAAGATCCCGATCAGACCCAGGGTCATGGCGATCGGCGCGAACTCGGCCGAGGCATTCGGGAACAGCGGCAGGGCGAAACGCAGCAGGCCGTAGGCCGCCGTCTTCAGCAGGATACCGGCCAGGTCCACGGAACCGGCGGTCGGCGCCTGGGCGTGGGCATCCGGCAGCCAGGAGTGGAACGGCACCACCGGCAGCTTCACCGCGAAGGCGATGAAGAAGCCCAGCATCAGGATGTACTCGGTGGTCAGGGACATCTTGGTTTTCAACAGATCGGCGTAGTTGAAGGTAATCACGCCCGTGCTGTTGAAGTTGACCAAGACCAGACCGAGGATCGCCACCAACATGATCAGGCCGGAAGCCTGGGTGAAGATGAAGAACTTGGTCGCCGCGTAGATCCGGGTTTTCTTGCCGTCCGAAGAACTATGACCCCAGAGCGCGATGAGGAAGTACATCGGCACCAGCATCATTTCCCAGAAGAAGAAGAACATGAACAGGTCGAGGGCGAGGAACACGCCGACCACGCCGCCCAGGATCCACATCAGGTTCAGGTGGAAGAAGCCCACGTGACGCTGGATCTCTTTCCAGGAGCAGAGTACCGAGAGAACACCCAGCAGGCCGGTCAGCAGGATCATCAGCAACGACAGGCCGTCGAGGGCCAGGTGTACGTTGATGCCGAAGCGCTGGATCCAGACGTGCTTGAACTCAAGCGCCCAGGTCGGATCGGCGCCAGGCGCCGGAGCAAATGAATAGTCGCCATGGGCCCACAGCCAGAGGCCGAGCGCGAGTTCCAGGGACATGGTCAGCAACGCAATCCAGCGGGGGAGGGTGGCGCCGAAGCGTTCACCCATCCAGCAGAGCAGGCCGCCGATAAAGGGGATCAGGATTAGCCAGGGCAGAATCATGACGGGCTCGTTTCCTTTCGCAAGTTCGCAAAGTTCGCAATGTACTTAGACATGGTCAGACCGCTACCACAACGATGGCGCCGATCACCAGAACGGCACCGGCCGCCATGGAAGCTGCATACCAACGTAATTGGCCAGTCTCGCTGCGGCTCAGGGCGGTGTGGCTAGCCTTGGCGGCACGCGGGATCAAACCGATGGTCTGGTCGAGCGGGTCTTTGCGCAGTACGTGGCTGATCGCAAGGTAAGGCTTGACGAACAGTTTGTCGTAGATCCAGTCGAAGCCCCAGGCGGCGAACCACCAGGCCGAAAGGAAACGGCCGATGCCACTGTTGGCGACGGCAGTGACGAAGCGACGCTTGCCGAGGAACAGCAGGGCCGCCAGCAGGATACCCGCGATGGCAATGGCGCCCGAGGCGATTTCCAGGCTGTGCTGGGCTTCGCCGCCGGCATGGCCGACGCTTTCCGGCAGTACGCCGGCCAGTGGCGGGGTGATCATGGCGCCGATGAAGGTCGACAGGATGATCAGCACCGACAGCGGCAGCCAATGGGAGATGCCGTGGCCTGCGTGTGCTTCGGTCTTGGCTTCACCGTGGAAGGTGATGAAGATCAGGCGGAAGGTGTACAGCGAGGTCATGAACGCACCCACCAGGCCTGCGTAGAGCAGGTTCTGGTTACCGCTGGCAAAGGCTTCCCAGAGGATTTCGTCTTTCGAGTAGAAACCGGCGGTCACCAATGGCAGGGCTGCGAGTGCGGCACCGCCGACGATGAAGCTGGCGTAGGCCAGTGGCAGTTTCTTCCACAGGCCGCCCATCTTGAAGATGTTCTGCTCGTGGTGGCAGGCGACGATCACCGCACCGGAGGCGAGGAACAGCAGGGCCTTGAAGAACGCGTGGGTCATCAGGTGGAAGATCGCCGCGTCCCAGGCGCCGACGCCCAGGGCCAGGAACATGTAGCCGATCTGGCTCATGGTCGAGTAGGCGAGGATACGCTTGATGTCGGTCTGCACCAGCGCGGCGAAGCCGGCCAGTACCAGGGTCACGCCGCCGACCACGCCCACCAGGTGCAGGACGTCCGGCGCCAGGGTGAACAGGCCGTGGGTACGGGCGATCAGGTAGACACCCGCGGTCACCATCGTTGCGGCGTGGATCAGTGCCGAAACAGGCGTCGGGCCGGCCATCGCATCCGCGAGCCAGGTTTGCAGCGGCAGTTGCGCGGATTTACCGACAGCGCCGCCCAGCAGCATCAGGGTCGCCAGGGTGATCCAGAAGTCGCCGACCTGGAATTTCTGCGGTGCCAGCACCAGCAGTTCCTGGATGTTCAGCGTGCCCACCTGTTGGAACAGGATGAACAGGCCGATGGCCATGAACACGTCGCCGATCCGGGTCACGATAAAGGCTTTGAGTGCCGCGTTACCGTTGTTGCGGTTGCTGTAGTAGAAACCGATCAACAGGTACGAGCACAGGCCCACGCCTTCCCAGCCGAAGTACAGGAACAACAGGTTATCGCCCAGCACCAGGAACAGCATGCTGGCGATAAACAGGTTGGTGTACGCGAAGAAGCGCGAGTAACCGGCTTCACCGCGCATGTACCAGGACGCGAACAGGTGGATCAGGAAACCTACACCCACCACCACGCCGAGCATGGTGATCGACAGGCCGTCGACGTAGAGGGCGAAGTTGGGCTTGAAGCCCTCCACCGACATCCACTGCCACAACACCAGGGTGTAGTGGCCGCCTTCCGGCGGCGCGACGTTGAATTGCCAGATGACGTAGGCGGCGACAATCGCCGACAGGCCGATGGAGCCCACGCCGACCAGGGCCGAGAGGTTTTCCGACCAGCGTCCGCGAGAGAACGACAGCAGCAGGAAACCGATCAGGGGAAATACGAAAGTCAGAAAGATCATGTTCATCCGCGCATCTCACTGGCAGCGTCGATATCAAGCGTGTGGAAGCGACGATACAGTTGCAGCAGGATCGCCAGGCCAATACTGGCCTCGGCGGCTGCCAGGCTGATCACCAGGATGAACATGACTTGTCCATCTGGCTGGCCCCAACGGCTACCTGCCACGATGAACGCGAGTGCCGCAGCGTTCATCATGACTTCCAGGCTCATCAACACGAACAAAATGTTACGGCGAACCATCAGGCCGACCAGGCCAAGGCAGAACAGGATGCCGGCGACCGCCAGACCATGCTCCAAAGGGATAGCAGGCATCATCATTGCTCCTTGGCTTCGTTACGGCCCAAGTGGAAGGCGGTGATGACTGCGGCGAGCAGCAGCATCGAAGCCAGTTCGACCACCAGCAGATACGGGCCGAACAGGCTGACGCCCACGGCCTTCGCGCCAACGGTGGTGTGGCCGATGGCCTGGCCGCTCTGGTGAGCGAACAGGACATACAGCAGTTCAGCCAGCAGCAGCGCGGCGAGGACCACCGGGCCGAGCCAGATGCCCGGCTTGAGCCAGACGCGTTCCTGGGCGACCGAGGCCGGCCCGAGGTTGAGCATCATCACCACAAACACGAACAGCACCATGATGGCGCCAGCGTAGGCGATCACTTCCAGTACACCGGCGAACGGTGCGCCGAGGCTGAAAAAGGTCATGGCCACGGCGATCAGCGAAATGATCAGGTAGAGCAGGGCGTGCACGGGGTTGGTGTTGGTGACCACGCGAAGCGTGGACACCACTGCAATACCCGATGCGAAATAGAAAGCGAATTCCATCTTTCTTCCTTAAGGCAGCAAGCTCTTCACGTTGATCGGCTCGGCTTCGTTTTGTGCGGCGCCTTTCGGCTTACCGGCAACGGCCATACCTGCAACACGATAGAAGTTGTAATCAGGGTTTTTACCGGGACCAGAGATCAGCAGATCTTCTTTCTCGTACACCAGGTCCTGACGTTTGAACTCGGCCATCTCGAAATCCGGTGTGAGCTGGATCGCGGTGGTCGGGCAAGCTTCCTCGCAGAGGCCGCAAAAAATGCAGCGCGAGAAGTTGATGCGAAAGAAGTCCGGGTACCAGCGACCGTCTTCGGTTTCAGCTTTCTGCAGGGAGATGCAACCCACCGGGCACGCCACGGCGCACAGGTTGCAGGCTACGCAACGCTCTTCGCCATCGGGGTCGCGGGTCAGTACGATGCGGCCGCGATAGCGCGGCGGCAGGTACACCGCTTCTTCCGGGTATTGCAGGGTGTCGCGTTTGCGAAAGCCGTGACCGAACACCATCACCAGGCTTCGCAACTGGGTACCGGTACCCTTAACGATGTCGCCAATATATTTGAACATGGGTCAAATCCTCACTGAACCGCGCCCGCGGGCGTGTTCAACAACACAACGGCAGCCGTCACCAGCAAATTGATCAGGGTCAGCGGCAGGCAGAAGCGCCAGCTGAAATCCATCACCTGGTCATACCGTGGACGCGGAATGGAAGCGCGCAGCAGGATAAACAGCATGATGAAGAACGCGGTCTTCAGTAAGAACCAGAAGATCGCCAGCTGCGGCAGGATGCCGAACGGACCGTGCCAGCCGCCGAAGAACAGCGTGACCAGCAGGGCCGAGATCAAGATGATGCCGATGTACTCACCGACGAAGAACATGCCCCATTTCATGCCGGCATATTCAATGTGGTAACCGTCGGCCAGTTCCTGTTCCGCTTCCGGTTGGTCGAACGGGTGACGGTGAGTCACGGCGACGCCAGCGATGAAGAACGTACAGAAGCCAAAGAACTGCGGAATGATGAACCACAGGTTCTGCGCCTGGTACTCGACGATGTCGCGCATGTTGAACGAGCCGACCTGCACCACGATGCCCATCAGCGCGAGGCCCATGAACACTTCGTAGGACACGGTCTGGGCCGAGGCCCGCAAGCTGCCCAGCAGGGCGAACTTGTTGTTACTGGCCCAGCCGGCGAACAGCACCGCGTAGACCGACAAACCGGCCATGGCGAAGAAGAACAGCAAGCCGATGTTCAGGTCCGCCACGCCCCAGGTCGGGGTGATCGGGATGATCGAGAAGGCGATCAGCAAGGCGCTCATGGCCACGACCGGTGCCAGGGTGAAGATCACCTTGTCGGCAAACGGCGGGGTCCAGTCTTCCTTGAAGAACATTTTCAGCATGTCGGCAGCGATCTGGAACATGCCGAACGGGCCAACGCGGTTCGGACCGTAACGGTCCTGCCACCAGCCCAGCAGGCGACGTTCGACGAAGCTGAGCAGGGCGCCCGCCACGACCACGGCCAACAGGATCACGATGGCCTTGACGACCGCAATGATCACATCGATGACTTCAGGGGTGAACCAGGTCATTGCGCTGCCTCCTGCAGACCGTCAACGGTTTGGCCAAAGATCGACGGTGGAATACCGGCGATGCCTTTTGGCAGTGCAACCAGGCCGGCACCCAACTCGTCGTTGATGCGCAGCGGCAGACGCAGGGTCTTGCCAGCGACGTTCAGACTGAGCAGGGCACCATCGTTGACGCCGAGACGGTCGGCTTCGGACTTGGCCAGGGACACGTAGGCAGCCGGGATGCGTTCTTGAACCGGTGCGGCTTTGGACGAGGTCTCGTCGCTGCCGAACAGGTGGAAGAACGGCACAACCTGCCAGGTGCCCTGGGCCGGGTTGAACGGACGCGGTACGGCGGCGAACCAGTTCAACGCATCGCCCTGGGGTTCGATCAGGCGGGTACCCGGGTCGCCAGCGCGGATGTGACCACCGACTTCGTCCTGGAACTTGTTCCAGGCCTGCGGCGAGTTCCAGCCCGGCGACCAGGCAAATGGCACCTGCTGACGCGGCTCGACCGAACCCGAGTAACCTTCCATGGAGAAGGCGAACGCGGTGTCGTTGTCTTGCGGAGTACGCGGTTCATGCACGCTGATGTCGGCCCGCATGGCGGTACGACCGGAGTAGCGCAGCGGCTCACGGGCGAGTTTCATGCCCTTGATGCGGAACGCGGCGGACGGTGCAGCGTCGACGATACGCGCCAGTTGCGGGGCGCTCGCCGCGACGGCTGCGGTGACGTGGTCGAGTTGGGTCCAGTCGATCGGCTGATTGAGCAGAGTCGAGCGCAGGGCATGCAGCCAGCGCCAGCCTTCGTGAACCAGGATGCTGGCATCCATGTACTTCGGATCGAACACCTGGAAGAAGCGCTGGGCGCGGCCTTCCTGGCTGACCAGGGTGCCATCGCCTTCGGCGAAAGTCGCGGCCGGCAATACCAGGTCGGCACGCTCGCTGGTAGCGGTCTTCTGGTGGTCGGCGACGATCAGCACTTTGGCAGCGTTCAGCGCGGCGTCGACCTTGGCCGAATCCGTGCGGGTGTACAGGTCGTTTTCCAGCACTACCAGGGCGTCGGCTTTGCCGTCGATCACGGCTTGCAGGGCGCTGTCGACGGACTCGCCACCGAGCATGGCCAGGCCGAGGCTGTTGGCTTCCGGCACGATCAGGCTGATGGAACCGTTCTTCTCGCGCAGCTTCAAGGCCTTGGCGATGTTGGCTGCCGCTTCGATCAGCGCCTTGGAACCCAGCGAGGTGCCGGCGATGATCAGTGGGCGCTTGGCCGCCAGCAGGGCGTCGGCGATGCGTTGGGCAAGTGCCACGGCTTCAGCGTCCAGACCTTCGACGGCCGGCGCGCTGGCGTCAAGGGCGTGGGCCACGGCGAAACCGAGGCGGGCCAGGTCATCTGGCGCTGCGTGTACGCATTCTTCGGCGATGTCGTCGAGCTTGGTTTCGGCCAGGCTGGCGATAAACAGCGGGTTCAGCGCGTGCTGGCCGATGTTTTTCACCGCGGCGTCGAGCCAAGGCTGTACGCGCATGGCGTCGGCCATGGCTTCGGCCTTGCCTTTGACCGACTGGCGCAGCGACAGGGCCATACGTGCGGCGGTCTGGGTGAGGTCTTCACCGAGCACGAAGATCGCATCGTGGTCTTCGATGTCGCGCATGTTCGGCACTGGCAGCGGGCTGTCGTTCAGCACTTGCAGGACCAGGCGGATGCGCTCCAGTTCAGCGGCTTCGATACCGCAGTAGAAGTGCTCGGCGCCGACCAGTTCGCGCAACGCGTAGTTGCTTTCGAGGCTGGCACGCGGCGAACCGATGCCGACGATGTTGCGACCGCGCAGCAGGTCGGCGGCTTTATCCAGGGCTTCGTCGGTGTTCAGCTTCGCGCCGCCGGCCAGCAGTGGCTGGCGTGGGCGGTCTTCGCGGTTGACGTAGCCATAGCCGAAACGGCCACGGTCGCACAGGAAGTACTGGTTGACCGAACCGTTGAAGCGGTTTTCGATGCGACGCAGTTCGCCGTAGCGCTCGCCCGGGGAGATGTTGCAACCGCTGGAGCAGCCATGGCAGATGCTCGGGGCGAACTGCATGTCCCACTTGCGGTTGTAGCGCTCGGAGTGCGTCTTGTCGGTGAACACACCGGTCGGGCAGACTTCGGTGAGGTTGCCGGAGAATTCGCTTTCCAGTACGCCGTCTTCAACGCGACCGAAGTACACGTTGTCGTGGGCGCCGAAGACGCCGAGGTCGGTGCCGCCAGCGTAGTCTTTATAGAAGCGCACGCAGCGGTAGCAGGCGATGCAGCGGTTCATTTCGTGGGAAATGAACGGGCCCAGTTCCTGGTTCTGGTGGGTGCGCTTGGTGAAGCGATAGCGGCGCTCGTTGTGGCCGGTCATCACCGTCATGTCTTGCAGGTGGCAGTGGCCGCCTTCCTCACAGACCGGGCAGTCGTGAGGGTGATTGGTCATCAGCCATTCGACGACACTGGCGCGGAACGCCTTGGATTCTTCATCGTCGATGGAGATCCAGGTGTTGTCGGTGGCTGGGGTCATGCAGGACATGACGATGCGACCACGGGTGTCGTTCTCGTCGGTGTACTGCTTGACCGCACACTGGCGACAGGCACCGACGCTACCAAGAGCGGGGTGCCAGCAGAAATAAGGGATGTCGAGGCCTAGTGACAGACACGCCTGTAACAGGTTGTCTGCCCCATCGACTTCGAGCGCTTTGCCGTCTACGTGGATAGTGGCCATGGTTCAAAGATCTTCGTTGGCCCGTTGTCAGCGGGCGTGGCTAATGGAATCTTGTTATTCATGTGCATCAACACAGCCTTGACGGCGTCAGCACATGACGAGGCGAAGGGCACGGACCCTTCGCCTGTTTAAGCGTTACGCGCCGACTACGATCGGCCTCGCCAGAGGCGGGACGGCGGCGCTGGTAGGCGCGATGCCGGCTTCGAACTCCGAGCGGAAATATTTGATTGCGCTGCCCAATGGCTCCACGGCGCCCGGTGCGTGAGCACAGAAGGTCTTGCCTGGGCCGAGGAAACCGACCAGCCCCAGCAGGGTTTCGATGTCACCCTCGCGGCCTTCGCCTTTTTCCAGCGCCATCAGCAGCTTGACGCTCCACGGCAGACCGTCGCGGCACGGGGTGCAGAAACCGCAGGATTCGCGGGCGAAGAACTGCTCCATGTTGCGCAGCAGCGAGACCATGTTCACGGTGTTGTCCACCGCCATCGCCAGGCCAGTACCCATCCGGGTGCCCACCTTGCCGATGCCGCCGGCATACATCTGTGCGTCGAGGTGCTCGGGGAGCAGGAAGCCGGTACCGGCGCCGCCTGGCTGCCAGGCCTTGAGGGTGTAGCCGTCGCGCATGCCGCCGGCGTAGTCCTCGAACAGTTCGCGCGCGGTCACGCCGAACGGCAGTTCCCACAAGCCAGGGTTCTTGACCTTGCCGGAGAAGCCCATGAGCTTGGTGCCCATGTCTTCACTGCCTTCGCGGGCCAACGATTTGTACCAGTCCACGCCGTCGGCAATGATCGCCGGCACGTTGCACAGGGTTTCGACGTTGTTCACGCAAGTCGGCTTGCCCCACACGCCGACGGCGGCAGGGAAGGGCGGCTTGGAACGCGGGTTGGCGCGGCGGCCTTCGAGGGAGTTGATCAGTGCGGTTTCTTCACCGCAGATATAACGCCCGGCGCCGGTGTGTACGAACAGTTCGAAGTCGAAACCCGAACCGAGGATGTTCTTGCCCAGCAGGCCCGCAGCCTTGGCTTCTTGCACGGCACGGTTGAGGTGCTTGGCGGCGGTGGTGTATTCGCCACGCAGGAAGATGTAGCCGCGGTAGGTTTTCAGCGCGCGGGCGCTGATCAGCATGCCTTCGATCAGCAGATGGGGCAGTTGCTCCATCAGCATGCGGTCTTTCCAGGTGTTCGGCTCCATTTCATCCGCGTTGCACAGCAGGTAGCGGATGTTGATGGATTCGTCTTTGGGCATCAGGCCCCACTTCACGCCAGTGGGGAAGCCTGCGCCGCCGCGGCCCTTGAGGCCGGCGTCCTTCACGGTCTGGACGATATCGTCCTGGGCCATGTCGGCGAAGGCTTTGCGCGCAGCGGCGTAACCGTTCTTGGCCTGGTACTCCTCGAGCCATACCGGCTCGGCATCGTCACGCAGGCGCCAGGTCAGCGGGTGAGTCTCGGGCGACCGCTTGATGCGGTTGGCCGGGCCGAAGGAAGTCAGGGTCATGGGTAGCCCTCGAGCAATTGGGTCACGCCAGCAGGCTGCACGTCACCGAATGTGTCGTCGTCGATCATCAACGCCGGCGCCTTGTCGCAGTTGCCCAGGCAGCACACCGGCAGCAGCGTGAAGCGGCCGTCCGGGGTGGTCTGGCCGAGGCCGATGCCCAGCTTGTTCTGGATCTCGCTGACCACCGACTCGTGACCACCGATGTAGCAGACCATGCTGTCGCATACGCGAATGATGTGGCGGCCCACGGGCTGGCGGAAGATCTGGCTGTAGAACGTGGCCACGCCTTCAACGTCGCTGGCGGGGATGCCGAGGATCTCGCCGATGGCGTAGAGGGCGCCGTCCGGCACCCAGCCACGTTCCTTCTGGACGATCTTCAAGGCTTCGATCGACGCCGCGCGCGGGTCTTCGTAGTGATGCAGCTCGTGCTCGATGGCCGAGCGCTCGGTTTCACTCAAGGTGAAACGGTCTGTCTGGATAAGCGTGTTATTCATGCTTAGCGGTCCACGTCGGCCATAACGAAATCGATACTACCCAGGTACGCAATCAAGTCCGCGACCATCTCGCCTTTGATCACCGAAGGGATCTGCTGCAAGTGCGGGAAGCTTGGAGTACGAATCCGGGTGCGGTAGCTCATGGTGCCGCCATCGCTCGTCAGGTAATAACTGTTGATACCCTTGGTCGCTTCGATCATCTGGAAGGATTCGTTGGCCGGCATCACCGGGCCCCACGAAACTTGCAGGAAGTGCGTGATCAGGGTTTCGATGTGCTGCAGCGTGCGCTCTTTCGGCGGCGGCGTGGTCAGCGGGTGATCCGCCTTGTACGGGCCGGCCGGCATGTTGCGCAGGCACTGGTCGATGATCTTGATGCTCTGGCGCATCTCTTCGACGCGGACCATGCAGCGGTCATAGGCATCGCCGTTCGCGGCCAGCGGTACTTCGAATTCGAAGTTCTCGTAGCCGGAGTACGGACGGGCCTTGCGCAGGTCGAAATCGCAACCGGTGGAACGCAGGCCGGCACCGGTGACGCCCCATTCCAGGGCCTCTTTGGTGTTGTAGGCTGCGACGCCAATGGTCCGACCCTTGAGGATGCTGTTGTCCAGGGCGGCCTTGGTGTATTCGTCGAGACGCTTGGGCAGCCAGTCGACGAATTCCTTGACCAGTTTTTCCCAGCCGCGCGGCAGGTCGTGGGCCACACCGCCGATGCGGTACCAGGCCGGGTGCAGGCGGAAACCGGTGATGGCTTCGATGACTTTGTAGGCGCGCTGACGGTCGGTGAAGGTGAAGAACACCGGAGTCATGGCGCCGACGTCCTGGATGTAGGTCCCCAGGAACAGCAGATGGCTGGTGATCCGGAAGAACTCGGCCATCATGACGCGAATGGTGTCGACGCGGTCGGGCACCTTGATGCCGGCCAGCTTCTCGACCGAGAGCACGTAAGGCAGGTTGTTCATCACGCCGCCGAGGTAGTCGATACGGTCGGTGTACGGGATGAAGCTGTGCCAGGACTGGCGTTCGGCCATCTTCTCGGCACCACGGTGGTGGTAGCCGATGTCCGGCACGCAGTCGACGATTTCTTCGCCGTCCAGCTGCAGGATGATACGGAAGGCACCGTGCGCCGAAGGGTGGTTCGGGCCCAGGTTGAGGAACATGTAGTCCTCGTTGGTGCCGGAACGCTTCATGCCCCAGTCTTCCGGACGGAAGCGTGCGGCTTCTTCTTCCAGTTGCTGTTTGGCCAGGGTCAGGCTGAACGGGTCGAATTCGGTGGCGCGGGCAGGGTAGTCCTTGCGCAGCGGGTGACCTTCCCAGGTCGGCGGCATCATGATGCGCGACAGGTGCGGGTGGCCCGGGAAGTCGATACCGAACATGTCCCAGACTTCACGCTCGTACCAGCTGGCGTTGGGCCAGATGCCGGTGACGGTCGGCACGCTCAGGTCGCTTTCGGAGAGGGCGACCTTGATCATCACGTCGCTGTTACGTTCGATCGACAGCAGGTGATAGAACACGGTGAAGTCGACGCCGCTCGGCAGCCCCTGGCGCTTGGTGCGCAGACGCTCGTCCACGCCATGCAGGTCATAGAGCATGACGTACGGCTTGGGCAGGTTGCGCAGGAAGGTCAGGACTTCGACGAGCTTGGCGCGCGCCACCCACAGCACCGGCATGCCGGTACGTGTGGCCTGGGCGGTGAAGGCGTCAGGGCCAAAACGGTTATTGAGTTCGACGACCACATCCTGGTCGTCTGCCTTATAAGGCGGGATGTACAGAGCACTGCCTGTAGTCATGGTTTTTTATCGCTTTCGGTCAACGTAAAGAATGAAGCCAGGTTTTCGTTCTATAAAAGAAGCGGCTCTGGATCAGACTTCGTCGGGGCTGCGCAGGTTGGTGACCTGAATACGCTGTTCGCGGCGCTGTTCCTTTTGTGACGGCATCTCGGCGCGGTAAACGCCTTGATCTCCGACAACCCAGGAAAGTGGGCGACGCTCCTTGCCAATCGATTCCTGCAACAGCATCAAGCCTTGCAGAAATGCTTCGGGGCGGGGCGGGCAGCCAGGCACGTAGACGTCCACGGGCAGGAACTTGTCCACCCCCTGAACAACGGAGTAGATGTCGTACATGCCACCGGAGTTGGCGCACGAACCCATGGAGATAACCCACTTCGGCTCGAGCATTTGCTCGTAGAGACGCTGAATGATCGGCGCCATCTTGATAAAGCAGGTACCGGCGATAACCATGAAATCCGCCTGACGCGGCGAGGCCCGGATCACTTCGGCGCCGAAGCGCGCGATGTCGTGGGGCGCCGTGAAGGCGGTGGTCATTTCCACGTAGCAGCAGGACAGACCAAAGTTGTACGGCCACAGGGAGTTTTTACGCCCCCAGTTGACCGCGCCGCTCAGCACGTCTTCCAGCTTGCCCATGTAGATGTTTTTGTGGACTTGGTCTTCTAACGGATCGGAAACGGTTTCCCGTTCGCCGATGGGGTACTGCTCGTTAGGAGCATCCGGGTCGATCCTGGTGAGATTGTATTGCATCGCCAAAGCCTCATTGTTTCAGCTTCGCTTGCCGCTTGCGACGAGCTTCCGGAGCCCAATCAAGGGCGCCCACTCGAAATAGGTAGACAAGGCCTGCCAACAGAATTGCTATGAAAACGAGGGCTTCGACGAATCCGGTCCAGCCGCTTTCGCGGACAGACACAGACCAGGCAAAGAGAAAGAGGGCTTCGATATCGAAGATCACGAAGAGCATCGCGACCAGATAGAATTTGGCTGAGAGCCGCAAGCGGGCGCCACCTGTGGGCAGCATGCCGGACTCGAACGGTTCGTTTTTGCTGCGGCCCCAGGCTTTTGACCCGAGTAGGCTGGAGACGCCGAGCATGAAGGCACAGAGGCCGACAACACCGAGGAGGAAAATGGCAAAGCCCCAGTTGTGGGCCATGAGTCCTGTCGCTTCGGTCATGCTGGTAATCCTTAGCAGAGAGCAAAGGTCTCTGAGCTCGAAAAAGTAACAATGCAGTGACGATATGTCGCAGCGCAATCAATCGCGGTGATTTTATGGCTAAACACCGGGCAAGTAAAATTCATATAGCGAAATTATTCGGTGGAATAAGCACATAGTACGCCTCCGTAGGGCTGCAGCCCTTGAGTTACGGGCATTAGCGGGCTTTTTATCAAATATGTTTTGTTTAACCTGTAACGACGCTTTCATGGTCCAAATGATAATGAATGTTATTTGGGTGGGCGTTAAGCGGGTGGTTGCGGTGTGGTGCAGGAAGTTGTCGTTACTTGCTTGATTACCGCTAGTTGCCGGAGCGCATCTTTTAACTGATTTATCTGAACCAAATACCGCTTTGGATCAATGTTTCACACAAATTCTTCTGGTTGGCCCATTCCTCAATGTGGGAGGGGGCTTGCCCCCGATGGCGGTGGATCAGCAGCAGAGGTATTGACTGGCACACCGTAATCGGGGGCAAGCCCCCTCCCACATGTTTGATCTTTGTGGTGTCAGGGGGGATTTTCTTCGGGCAAAAAAACGCCCCGAACCAGTCGGGGCGTCAGGTCGTGCGGCATTGCGGTTAGCTGTTTACTGGGGTCGCAATGGCCGTTTGCTCAGTCACTCAGTGGAACTGTTCTTCTTCGGTCGAACCGGTCAGCGCGGTCACGGACGAGGTGCCGCCCTGGATCACGGTGGTCATGTCGTCGAAGTAGCCGGTGCCCACTTCCTGCTGGTGAGCCACGAAGGTGTAACCCTTGGCGGCGTCAGCGAATTCCTGCTCCTGCAGTTTCACGTAGGCGGTCATGTCGTTGCGGGCGTAGTCGTGCGCCAGGTTGAACATGCTGTGCCACATGTTGTGAATGCCGGCCAGGGTGATGAACTGGTGCTTGTAGCCCATGGCGGACAGTTCGCGCTGGAACTTGGCGATGGTCGCGTCGTCCAGGTTTTTCTTCCAGTTGAAGGAAGGCGAGCAGTTGTAGGACAGCAGTTGGTCCGGGTATTCCTTTTTGATCGCTTCGGCGAAGCGACGGGCTTCTGCCAGGTCCGGCTTGGCGGTTTCGCACCAGATCAGGTCGGCGTAAGGCGCATAGGCCAGGCCGCGAGCGATGGCCTGGTCGAGACCGGCGCGCACTTTGTAGAAGCCTTCCTGGGTACGTTCGCCAGTGACGAACGGTTGGTCATACGGGTCGCAGTCCGAAGTCAGCAAGTCGGCAGCGTTGGCGTCGGTACGGGCCAGGATGATGGTCGGTGTGCCGGCAACGTCAGCCGCCAGACGGGCAGCGGTCAGCTTCTGTACAGCTTCCTGGGTCGGTACCAGTACCTTGCCGCCCATGTGGCCGCATTTCTTCACCGAGGCCAGTTGGTCTTCGAAGTGAACGCCGGCGGCGCCTGCTTCGATCATGCTCTTCATCAGCTCGTAGGCGTTCAGTACGCCGCCGAAACCGGCTTCGGCGTCAGCCACGATCGGCGCGAAGTAGTCGATGTAGCCTTCGTCGCCTGGGCCTTTACCGGCTTTCCACTGGATCTGGTCGGCGCGACGGAACGAGTTGTTGATGCGCTTGACCACGGTCGGTACGGAGTCCACCGGGTACAGCGATTGGTCGGGGTACATGGATTCAGCGGAGTTGTTGTCCGCTGCCACTTGCCAGCCGGACAGGTAGATCGCCTGGATACCGGCTTTTACCTGTTGGACTGCCTGGCCACCGGTCAGGGCGCCCATGCAGTTGACGAAATCTTTGTCGGGACGGAAGGATGGCTTGGCGCCCTGGGTGACCAGGTTCCACAGCTTCTCGGCGCCGAGTTTTGCAAAAGTGTGCTCAGGTTGAACCGAGCCACGCAGGCGGACGACGTCAGCAGCGGAATAAGCGCGGGTCACGCCTTTCCAGCGTGGGTTTTCAGCCCAGTCTTTTTCAAGGGCTGCAATTTGCTGTTCGCGTGTCAGTGCCATGGAGATAAACCTCGTCGCATAGGTCTGGGTGGAAAATTCCGTTTGCCAGCCACGTATACAGTGCGTGGGCTTGGCTGCTCGCTGACCAGAAGCACAGGTGTTCAAGTCAAGTCTGGCGGGGAAGCGACGGGATGAACGAATGACGAGGGGGGAGTAGGGCAGGTAGGGGCGAACTGCGAACGGTCTTCGGGCGTCGTGGGCCTTGGGGCGATTCATCAGTGTGTAGCCGGGTTACCTGGTTAGCTTCCGTCCCTCGGGACAACTTCGTTCCAGTCGCAACCTCGTCAAACACACCTTGTGGGCGGTACAGACACGAATCGGCTCAGTTGGGTAGCTTAGAGCGACGATCCGAAGGCCCTTGCCAGGGCCTCTGATTAGCGGGAGCGAGGCCATCATGCCCATGCTTTTTTGGATCGTCAAATGTTTTGTAGTGCTTTTTTTCAGGCACTACATCTTTAGTCTTATACGACTCATCAGTCAGTTATCGGTGCTTCAGTTCAAGGTGTCGACTTTAACCCGTAAAGTCAGGTCGTCGCGGCCCTGGGTAGCGTAAGTGCGGGTCGTGGAGGATTTGTCGGCCTGGGTTTCGCGATTGATGCCGGCCAGCGGAATCCACTCGCCCAGGCGGCCGCTGACGGTTGTGTCGGTGCTTTGCACGTTCACTACATCGGGACGCTCCTGGCTCATGCGGTCACGGTTGGTGCTGATCGCCAGGTGTACGGTGTCGCCGGTCACGCTGGCGGTGACGTAGAACCCCTGGGTGACGTTGCGGTATTGGGTCTGGTTCTGCGGGCGGCCGTAGGCATCGGGCTGGGTGGTGGTCAGTGGCACGCTCTGGCCTACCTGGATCAGTGCGGGCACGCCTTCACTGGCCTGGATCTGCTGGATGCCGCCGTCGCGGCTGGCGGTGCCGTAGCTGATGATGCGGGTCTGGCTGTCGCCGCTGCTTTGCTGGTTGTTTTCGTTGGTGTCGACGGTGATCAGCAGGCGCTTGGCCGGTATGTCCAGTTGCGAGAGCAGGGTGCGCAGGTCCTGGATCCTGACGGGGTCGGCATTGACGATCAGTTGATTGCCGTAGGCGCTGACGGTGCCGTCCTTACCGAGGAAGTTCTGCGCCACGGGCAGCAGGTCGGCGCTGGTACGGTGGCTCAAATTGACGACTTCGGTGTCGGCCGCCGCTGTGAAGCTGGCGGTCAGGAGGAGGGCGGTGAGCAGGGTGCGTAGGGACATGTCCGTTATCTCTGCGAGTCATAAGTCTTGATAGTGCCAGTTTGTCGGCCTGGCGGGTCGCAAGTTGAATCGTAGACGGCAAAACACCCTGGCATCGGTGGATGGCAGGGTGTTTTGGGGTGCTGCTGGTAATGCTATCGGGGGCAAGCCCCCTCCCACACTTGACGGCATTCCAAGGGGCGCTCTCGGTCAAAATGTGGGAGGGGCAAGCCCCCTCCCACACTTGACGGCATTCCAAGGGACGCTCTCGGTCAAAATGTGGGAGGGGCAAGCCCCCCTCCCACACTTGACGGCATTCCAAGGGATGCTCTCGGTCAAAATGTGGGAGGGGGCTTGCCCCCGATAGCAACGACGCGGTCCCGGATCAGCCCTCGCGCACCATATCGACGTGCGGAATCCCGACTTCAAGGAATTCCTCGCTGACGATCTTGAAGCCCAGTCGCTCATAGAACGGCGCGGCATAAACCTGCGCACTGAGGAACTGTTTATTCTGGCCGCGCTTCTCGGCTTCGCCAATCACGGCTTCCATCAGCTTGTCGCCGACTTTAAGCCCGCGCCAGTCCTTGAGGACCGACACGCGGCCGATCTCGCCGCTGGGCAGCAGGCGCGCGGTGCCAATCGGAAAGTCGCCCTCGAACGCGAGGAAATGCACGGCGTCCGCGTCGTCTGCGTCCCATTCCAGTTCGGGTGGGACCGATTGTTCGGCGATAAATACCGCTTCACGAATGCGCCGAATCTCGGCGATATCCTTATGCCAGTTCGCGACATTGACGTGAATCTTATTCATCGGCAAACCCCAGGCTTCCCTGCTTGACCAGCTCGCACAGCAGGTCGCGGGCATCGTCGTCCGCCAGCCATTCGCTCAGGTTGTCGATGTGCAGGGCGTCGGCTGCGCAGATCATTTTCAGCAGTTCGCGCAGCTTGCCCGGCAGGTAACGGCTCTGGCCGCTGGCGAACAGCAGCAGGTCGTCGTCGACTTCGGACCAGGCCATGCGCGCGCTTGGGTTGCGGATCAACACGCCGCCATCTTCCAGGCTGCCGACCACGTCTTCTTCCAGCAGCTCTTCCGGGCCGGCGACCAGTTCCGGGTAGCGCGGCTCGGTCATGAACTGGCCGAACCAGGTCAGCAGCATGCGCTCGTCGCTCATGTGCTCGGCCAGCAGGCTCTTGAGGCGGTCGAGGGCATCGCTCTGGATCTGGTGTGGATCGCTGGCCGGTTGGATGTCGGCGTCGGTGTAACGCTCTTCGTCGGTCAGGTACTGGCTGAGGAAGTCGGTGAAGTGGGTCAGCACTTCGGCGGCGCTTGGCGCGCGGAAGCCGACCGAGTAGGTCATGCAGTCATCTTCGGCAATGCCATAGTGGGCCAGGCGTGGCGGCAGGTAGAGCATGTCGCCCGGTTCCAGCACCCATTCGGCGATCTCTTCGAATTCGGCGAGGATGCGCAGGTCGGCGTGTTGCAGCATCGGGCTGTCAGAGCTGCACATCTGGCCGATCTTCCAGTTGCGCTTGCCATGGGCTTGCAGCAGGAACACGTCGTAATTATCGAAGTGCGGACCCACGCTGCCACCGGGCGCGGCGAAGCTGATCATCACGTCGTCGATGCGCCAGCTGGGCAGGAAGCGGAACTGTTCGAGCAGTTCGGCGACTTCCGGCACGAACTGGTCGACCGCCTGCACCAGCAGGGTCCACTCGCGCTCGGGCAGGGTGCTGAAGGTGTCTTCGGCGAACGGGCCGCGGCGCAGTTCCCACGGACGCTCGCCGTGTTCGATCACCAGGCGCGACTCGACTTCTTCTTCCAGGGCCAGGCCGGCCAGTTCATCGGCGTCGATCGGGCTTTCGAAATCAGGAATGGCCTGACGGATCAGCAGCGGTTTTTTCTGCCAGTAGTCGCGCAGGAATTCCCGTGCCGTGATGCCGCCCAGAAGTTGAAGAGGGATATCAGGATTCATGTGTAACCTATTGAAAAAAAGCACTTTTCAGACTGGAATAAAAACGCCCGGCGCGGCCGGGCGTCTCAAAGGGGCTTGCGATGATCAGATGCGTTTGGCTTGGGCCACGGCGTTGCCGATGTAGTTGGCCGGGGTGAGCAGTTTCAGCTCGGCCTTGGCAGCGGCGGGCATGTCCAGGCCGTCGATGAAAGTTTGCAGTGCTTCAGGGCTGATGCCTTTGCCGCGCGTCAACTCTTTGAGCTTCTCATACGGGTTTTCGATGTTGTAGCGGCGCATCACGGTCTGGATCGGTTCGGCCAGAACTTCCCAGCATGCATCCAGGTCAGCGGCGATTTTCTGCTCGTTGAGTTCCAGCTTGCTGATGCCTTTGAGGCTGGCTTCGTAGGCGATCACGCTGTGGGCAAAGCCCACGCCGAGGTTGCGCAGTACGGTGGAGTCGGTCAGGTCGCGCTGCCAGCGGGAGATCGGCAACTTGCTGGCCAGATGCTGGAACAGGGCGTTGGCGATGCCGAGGTTGCCTTCGGAGTTTTCGAAGTCGATCGGGTTGACCTTGTGCGGCATGGTCGACGAACCGATTTCGCCGGCAATGGTGCGCTGTTTGAAGTAGCCCAGGGAGATGTAGCCCCAGACGTCACGGTCGAAGTCGATCAGGATGGTGTTGAAGCGCGCAATCGCGTCGAACAGCTCGGCGATGTAGTCGTGCGGTTCGATCTGCGTGGTGTACGGGTTGAAGCCCAGGCCCAGTTCGTCTTCGATGAAGGCGCGGGCGTTGGCTTCCCAGTCGATCTCCGGATAGGCCGACAGGTGGGCGTTGTAGTTGCCCACGGCGCCGTTGATCTTGCCCAGCAGCGGGACGGCCGCCACTTGAGCGATCTGGCGCTCCAGGCGATACACCACGTTGGCCAGTTCTTTGCCCAGGGTGGTCGGCGAGGCCGGTTGACCGTGGGTGCGCGACAGCATCGGCACAGCGGCGAAGCGGATCGCCAGTTCGCGGATGGCTTCGGCGGTCTGGCGCATCAGCGGCAGCATCACCTCATCACGGCCTTCGCGCAGCATCAGGGCGTGGGACAGGTTGTTGATGTCCTCGCTGGTGCAGGCGAAGTGGATGAATTCGCTGACGTTGGCCAGTTCCGGCAGCTTGGCCGCTTGCTCTTTGAGCAGGTATTCGATGGCTTTGACGTCGTGGTTGGTGGTGCGCTCGATCTCTTTGACACGCTCGGCGTGCTCCAGAGAGAAGTTTTCCGCCAGGGTGTTCAATACCGCGTTGGCTTCGGCGGAGAACGCCGGCACTTCACTGATGGCAGGGTGAGCGGCCAGGCGCTGGAGCCAGCGCACTTCAACCAGTACGCGGGCACGGATCAGGCCGTATTCACTGAAAATCGGGCGCAGGGCCTGGGTCTTGCCGGCGTAGCGGCCGTCAACAGGGGAAACCGCAGTGAGCGAAGAGAGCTGCATGGGGTGTTCTCGGACAGTCGGGCAACGAAATGGGGCGCGTATCATACATGAAAAAATCCGCCGGTCCGTTGCCAACTGACCGGCGTATTACGCGTAACGGCTTGAAAATAGCCCGTGGCTGCGACTTATTCGTTGCGCATCAACGGGTAAAGCTCTTTGAGCAATTTGCGACGGCTGATGACCAACTGCCAACGATGACCGCCCAACTGGCGCCACAACCGCGCCGAGCGGATACCGGCCAGAAGCAGGGCGCGGATCTTCGAGGCGTTGTTCGGTTGTTGCAGGTTGCGCATGTCGCCATGCACCTGGATGCGCTGGCGCAATGTGCTCAAGGTGTCCTGGTACAGCGCGCCGCAGGCGGCGATGACGTTTTCGTGGGCCGGGCCGAAGTGTTCAACCTGGGACTGGATCTGCGGCAGGCGCTTGCCGATGGTCTCCAGCAGGTCGTCACGCTTGGCCAGTTGGCGCTCGAGGCCGAGCATCGACAGGGCGTAGCGCAGCGGTTCGCGCTGCAAGGTGCTCGGGTCGCGCTCCAGTGCGCCGACCAGTGCGCGGTAGCCTTCACGCAGCGCCAGGTCGTCACCGCCATAGACTTCCAGGGTGTCCTTGGGGTCGCGAACCAGCAGGCTGCCGAGCATGCAGGTCAGGCCGGCCTCGGTAACCTGGCCGGTCTTGGCGATCTTGTCCACCAGCACTGCGGCGAGGAAGACCCCGCCGAGCGCGGTCAATTGCTCCTGGATCGGGCTCATGCCGGGCTGCTCCAGGGTTCGGCGACTTCAATCACGCCGCCCCCCAGGCACACCTCGCCATCGTAGAACACCACGGACTGGCCAGGCGTGACCGCGCGCTGCGGGTCATCGAAGGTGGCGCGGTAACCGTCGGCGGTTTTTTCCAGGGTGCAGGGCTGGTCGCTCTGGCGATAGCGCACCTTGGCGGTCAGGCGGCGCGGCGCGCTCAGGTCCACCGGGTTGACCCAGTAGATATCCGAAGCGAGCAGTGCGCGGGAGAACAGCCATGGGTGGTCATTGCCCTGGCCGACGATCAGTTCGTTGTGCTCCAGGTCCTTGACCAGCACGTACCATGGCTCGTCGCCGGCGTCTTTCAAGCCGCCGATGCCCAGGCCCTGGCGCTGGCCGATGGTGTGGTACATCAGGCCGTGATGGCGGCCGATGACCTCGCCTTCGGTGGTTTTGATCTCGCCCGGTTGCGCTGGCAGGTATTGCTTGAGGAAGTCGCTGAAGCGGCGCTCGCCGATAAAGCAGATCCCGGTGGAATCCTTCTTCTTGGCGGTGGCCAGGTCGTGCTGCTCGGCGATCCGGCGCACTTCGGGCTTTTCCAGTTCGCCGACTGGGAACAGGGTCTTGGCGATCTGTTCGCCGCCAACGGCGTGCAGGAAGTAGCTCTGGTCCTTGTTGGGGTCCAGGCCCTTGAGTAGTTCGGTGCGCCCGTCGATGTCACGACGGCGCACGTAGTGGCCGGTGGCAATCAGGTCGGCGCCGAGCATCATGGCGTAGTCGAGGAACGCCTTGAACTTGATCTCGCGGTTGCACAGGATGTCCGGGTTCGGCGTGCGGCCGGCCTTGTATTCGGCCAGGAAGTGCTCGAACACGTTGTCCCAGTACTCGGCGGCGAAGTTGGCGGTGTGCAGCTTGATGCCGATCTTGTCGCACACGGCCTGGGCATCCGCCAGGTCGTCCATGGCGGTGCAATATTCCGTTCCATCGTCTTCTTCCCAGTTCTTCATGAACAGGCCTTCCACCTCATAACCCTGCTCCATGAGCAGAACGGCGGAAACGGAAGAATCCACGCCGCCGGACATGCCGACGATGACGCGCTTCTTTTGTGTGTCAGAAGGGGCTGGATCACGCATAGGGTTTCAACGGGTGTCTTGAAAAAGGACGCGATTCTAACAGGCCCAAGCCTTCAAGGCTAAAGAGAAGGTCGGATCAATTCGAGACTGTGGCGAAAGCCGGCCAGATAATCATCGATACACCGGATGATCAGCTCACTGCGCCAGGCGTCGCGCAGGCCCATCAGCTCGTCACGGCTCAGCCAGCGGGCGCGCACGATGCCGTCGTCAAGTTGATAGTCCGGGCGGTGTTTCAGCGCCTTGGCGGTGAAGCAGACCCTCTGGTAGGTCACGCCGTTGCTCGGCGCGGTGTACAGGTAGATGCCGACGATGCCGGTGGCTTCGACGTCCCAGCCGGTTTCTTCGAGGGTTTCACGCACGGCGGCTTCGGTCAGGGTTTCGTGCGGGTCGAGGTGGCCGGCGGGCTGGTTGAGCACGGCGCGGCCGCCCTTGAGTTCTTCGACCATCAGGAAGCGGCCGTTGTCTTCGACGATGGTGGCGACGGTGATGTGGGGTTGCCAGGTCATTGGATGCCTCTCGATTCTGAGTGCGGTGCGGTCTTCAGGCAGGATTGCAGTCGGTGTGGGAGGGGGCAAGCTCCCTCCCACATTTGAATCCGGTTTATTCGCTGGAAACACAAACCCCGGCACGGGGCCGGGGTTTGTTTGCATCCTTACAACCTTACTTCAGCTTGGCAATTGCCGCGTTGAGGGTGTTGCTCGGGCGCATGACCTTGCTGGTCAGCTCCGGGTTCGGCGCGTAGTAGCCGCCGATGTCCACTGGCTTGCCCTGTACGGCGTTGAGCTCGGCAACGATGGTTGCCTCGTTCGCGGCGAGGGTCTTGGCCAGTTCGCCGAATTGCGCTTGCAGCGCGGTGTCTTCGGTCTGTGCGGCCAGGGCTTGGGCCCAGTACAGCGCCAGGTAGAAGTGGCTGCCGCGGTTGTCGATGTTGCCGACTTTGCGCGATGGCGACTTGTTGTTGTCGAGGAACTGGCCGGTGGCCTGGTCCAGGGTCTTGGACAGCACCAGGGCTTTCGGGTTGTTGTAAGTCACGCCCAAATGCTCAAGCGATGCGGCCAGGGCCAGGAACTCGCCCAGGGAATCCCAACGCAGGAAGTTTTCTTCCAGCAGTTGCTGCACGTGCTTGGGTGCCGAACCGCCAGCGCCGGTTTCGAACAGACCGCCACCGTTCATCAGCGGCACGATCGACAGCATCTTGGCGCTGGTGCCCAGTTCCATGATCGGGAACAGGTCGGTCAGGTAGTCGCGCAGTACGTTACCGGTCACCGAGATGGTGTCCAGGCCCTTGCGGGTGCGCTCCAGGGTGAACTTCATCGCGTCGACCGGCGACATGATGCGGATGTCCAGGCCGTCGGTGTTGTGGTCTTTCAGGTAGGTCTGGACTTTCTCGATCACCGCACCGTCATGGGCGCGCTGTGGGTCCAGCCAGAAGATGGCCGGGGTGTTGCTGGCGCGGGCGCGGTTGACGGCGAGTTTGACCCAGTCCTGGATCGGCGCGTCTTTGGCCTGGCACATACGGAAGATGTCGCCGGCTTCGACGGCCTGTTCCATCAGCAGGTTGCCCTTGCTGTCGGTAACGCGGACGACGCCGTCAGCCTTGACCTGGAAGGTCTTGTCGTGAGAGCCGTACTCTTCGGCTTTCTGTGCCATCAGACCAACGTTCGGCACGCTGCCCATGGTGGTCGGATCGAACGCGCCATTGGCCTTGCAGTCTTCGATGACGGCTTGGTAGATGGTGGCGTAGCAGCGATCCGGGATCACGGCCTTGGTGTCGTGCAGCTGGCCGTCGGTGCCCCACATTTTGCCGGAGTCACGGATCATGGCCGGCATCGAGGCGTCGACGATCACGTCGCTCGGCACGTGCAGGTTGGTGATGCCTTTGTCGGAGTTGACCATCGCCAAGGAAGGGCGAGCGGCGTAGACCGCCTGGATATCGGCTTCGATCTGCGCTTGCTGCTCGGCCGGCAGGGCCTTGATGCGAGCGTACAGGTCGCCGATGCCGTTGTTCAGGTTGAAGCCGATCTGCTCCAGCACGGCGGCGTGCTTGGTCAGGGCGTCTTTATAGAACTCGGCAACGATCTGGCCGAACATGATCGGGTCGGAGACCTTCATCATGGTGGCTTTCAGGTGAACCGACAGCAGTACGCCTTGTTTCTTGGCGTCTTCGATTTCAGCGGCGATGAAGCTGCGCAGGGCGTTCTTGCTCAGCACGGAGCTGTCGATGATTTCGCCAGCTTGTACGGAAGTCTTTTCCTTCAGTACGGTCGCGGTGCCGTCTTTAGCGATCAGTTCGATTTTGACCGCGTCGGCTGCCTCGATCTGTACGGCTTTTTCGCTGCCGTAGAAGTCGCCGTGGCTCATGTAAGCGACGTGGGACTTGGAGTCGGCAGCCCAGGCGCCCATCTTGTGCGGGTGCTTGCGTGCGTAGTTCTTGACCGACAGCGGTGCGCGGCGGTCGGAGTTGCCTTCGCGCAGTACCGGGTTCACGGCGCTGCCCTTGATCTTGTCGTAACGTGCGCGGGTTTCTTTTTCCGCGTCGGTGGTTACGGTTTCCGGGTAGTCCGGCAGGGCGTAGCCCTTGGCTTGCAGTTCTTTGATCGCCGCCTGCAGTTGAGGCGTCGAGGCGCTGATGTTAGGCAGCTTGATGATGTTGGCTTCAGGCGTAACGGCCAGGGCGCCCAGTTCGGCGAGGTGGTCCGGGACGGCTTTGGTGCCCAGTTGCTCGGGGAAGCTTGCGAGGATGCGCCCGGCGAGGGAGATGTCGCGGGTTTCCACGGCAATATCAGCGGAAGCGGTGAAGGCCTCTACGATAGGCAGCAGTGAATAGGTGGCGAGGGCTGGTGCTTCGTCGGTGAAGGTGTAGATGATCTTCGAGCGGGTGGGCATATTCGGATTAACTCTCTTCTTTGCTGAAAGCGTGCGCAGAAACTCGAGATGCGCCGGGTAGAGCGCGTTCGTTCAAAGTCATCCATGAGCGAAAGGTCGAGGTTTCTTCGCGGTGATGTTGGGTTGCATCAGTCGAGCGTCAAGCGGGTGGACTATTGTTTAGTCCGGCTTTTCTGGCGCTGGGCGCTGCTTTCTATTGAAGAAGCAGGCGGTCGGCCGTCGTGACTCTTTGGTCAGCGGCGGCATTATACATAGGTCGCTATGCTTACGCCGAGCCTTCATACAAAAGGTGGGTCGTCCATTGGTCTAAAGGTCGCAGGGACCAAGTTGCGCCTAAAGTCGCATGATGTGCTCAAGATTGGCGCTTTTCCCTTTGATTTCAAGCTTGTAGGCGACTAAATATGCTGTTTTCGATGCAAATGAGCGTGGCGTGAGGTTTAAGTCGTCATTTATCTGGAGTAGGCTCGAACGCAGCCAGATGTTCAATCCATAGATGGAGTTCAGCATGGGATACAAGAAGATTCAGGTTCCGGCAGTCGGCGACAAAATCACCGTCAATGCAGACCATTCTCTCAATGTTCCTGACCAACCGATCATCCCTTATATCGAAGGTGACGGTATCGGTGTCGACATCAGCCCAGTGATGATCAAGGTGGTCGACGCCGCTGTTGAAAAAGCTTACGGCGGCAAGCGCAAGATTTCGTGGATGGAAGTTTACGCCGGTGAGAAGGCGACCCAAGTCTATGACCAGGACACCTGGCTGCCCCAGGAAACCCTGGACGCGGTACGCGATTACGTAGTCTCCATCAAAGGCCCGCTGACCACGCCGGTCGGTGGTGGCATCCGTTCGTTGAACGTCGCCCTGCGCCAACAACTCGACCTGTATGTGTGCCTGCGCCCGGTGCGCTGGTTCGAAGGCGTGCCGAGCCCGGTCAAAAAGCCTGGCGACGTGGACATGACCATCTTCCGCGAAAACTCCGAAGATATTTACGCCGGGATCGAGTGGAAAGCCGGTTCGCCGGAAGCGATCAAAGTGATCAAGTTCCTCAAGGAGGAAATGGGCGTCACCAAGATCCGCTTCGACCAGGATTGCGGTATCGGCATCAAGCCGGTGTCCAAAGAGGGCACCAAGCGCCTGGCGCGCAAGGCCCTGCAATATGTCGTGGATAACGACCGCGAGTCGCTGACCATCGTACACAAAGGCAACATCATGAAGTTCACCGAAGGTGCCTTCAAGGAATGGGCCTACGAAGTGGCGGCTGAAGAATTCGGCGCAACCCTGCTCGATGGCGGGCCGTGGATGCAGTTCAAGAACCCGAAGACCGGCAAGAATGTCGTGGTCAAGGATGCGATTGCCGATGCCATGCTGCAGCAGATCCTGCTGCGTCCGGCTGAATATGATGTGATTGCGACCCTCAACCTCAACGGTGACTACCTGTCTGACGCCCTGGCGGCGGAAGTCGGTGGTATCGGTATTGCGCCGGGCGCCAACCTGTCCGACACCGTGGCAATGTTTGAAGCCACCCACGGTACCGCGCCGAAATATGCCGGTAAGGACCAGGTCAACCCGGGTTCGCTGATCCTGTCGGCGGAAATGATGCTGCGCCACATGGGCTGGACCGAAGCGGCCGATCTGATCATCAAGGGCACCAATGGCGCTATCTCGGCCAAGACCGTGACCTATGACTTCGAGCGCCTGATGGAGGGCGCGAAGTTGGTGTCGTCGTCGGGCTTTGGCGATGCGCTGATCTCGCACATGTAAGCACGCAGGCATAAAAAACGGCCACTCCAATGGGTTGGGTGGCCGTTTTTTATTTGCATGCTTCTCGCTTGGCAGTGAATCAGGCCGTTAGCTTCTTTTCTTTTTGAGCGGCGGATACAACGGGTTTTGCAGATGTAGTGATCGTGCTTGCACAGATGTTCACGGCGTGCAGCCCTTTCGGTCCTTGAATGATCTCAAAGCTCACAGCTTGGCCCGCTTTCAGCGTTTTGTAGCCATCCATATGGATCGCTGAATAATGCGCAAAAAGGTCCTCGGTCTTACCTTCTTCATTAATGAAGCCGTAACCCTTGGCATTGTTGAACCATTTGACCTTGCCACTGATCTTGACGCCAGACATACCCATATCCCTCTGCACCAGACTCCATCACTGGAGTATCATCCAGTTTATCCGTCCTAACCCGAATAAATAAGGTTGACTGCGCGGACCTTTTTTACCCACTGTGGGTTCTATTGGTTGTAACACCGATTTGCCGATAGTCAAGGTGACCGAACGGTCGGAGTTGAAATTCTGACAGGTCGCCCCCACCACTGTATTTGAACCACTGACGAAACTTTCTTTCCATGCATGCAATCAGCCAGATTCGACTAACATTCAATCAGGATCGACCGGATCACGAGCACGATGACGACGGTTCTGCAGGCATTGCTGTTCAGGAGGCCAAGCCTGCTCTACAGGCGCCGCCGATGTACAAGGTGGTTTTGTTCAACGATGACTACACACCGATGGATTTCGTGGTCGAAGTACTCGAGGTGTTTTTTAACCTGAACCGCGAGTTGGCGACCAAGGTAATGCTGGCCGTTCACACAGAAGGACGGGCAGTATGTGGAGTGTTTACCCGCGACATCGCCGAGACAAAGGCCATGCAGGTCAACCAGTACGCCAGGGAAAGCCAGCATCCGCTACTCTGTGAAATCGAGAAGGACGGTTAACGCCGACCACTTGGGTATGAGGTGAAGCTATGTTAAACCGCGAGCTCGAAGTCACCCTCAATCTTGCCTTCAAAGAGGCCCGTTCGAAGCGTCATGAATTCATGACCGTCGAGCACCTGCTGCTGGCACTTTTGGATAACGAAGCTGCCGCCACCGTTTTGCGTGCGTGCGGCGCCAACCTCGACAAACTCAAGCATGACCTGCAGGAGTTCATCGACTCCACGACGCCACTGATCCCCGTGCATGACGAGGACCGTGAAACCCAGCCGACCCTGGGCTTTCAGCGGGTATTGCAGCGTGCTGTTTTCCACGTACAGAGCTCCGGTAAGCGTGAAGTCACGGGCGCCAATGTGCTTGTCGCCATCTTCAGCGAACAGGAAAGCCAGGCAGTGTTCCTGCTCAAGCAGCAGAGCGTTGCCCGTATCGATGTCGTCAACTACATCGCCCACGGTATCTCCAAAGTGCCTGGGCACGGCGATCATTCCGAGGGTGAGCAGGAAATGCAGGACGACGAGGGCGGTGAGTCTTCTTCTTCGGGCAACCCATTGGATGCCTATGCCAGCAATCTCAATGAGCTGGCGCGCCAGGGGCGGATCGATCCGCTGGTGGGGCGCGAGGCTGAAGTTGAGCGCGTGGCGCAGATCCTCGCACGTCGTCGCAAGAACAACCCGTTGCTGGTGGGTGAGGCGGGCGTGGGTAAAACCGCGATTGCCGAAGGCCTGGCCAAGCGTATCGTCGACAACCAGGTGCCGGACTTGCTGGCCAGCAGCGTCGTCTACTCCCTTGACCTCGGCGCGTTGCTCGCCGGGACCAAGTACCGCGGCGATTTCGAGAAGCGCTTCAAGGCACTGCTCGGCGAGCTGAAAAAACGCCCGCAGGCGATCCTGTTCATCGATGAAATCCACACGATCATTGGGGCCGGTGCGGCCTCCGGTGGTGTGATGGATGCTTCCAACCTGCTCAAGCCATTGTTGTCGTCGGGTGATATCCGCTGCATCGGCTCGACCACGTTCCAGGAATTCCGCGGGATCTTCGAGAAAGACCGTGCCCTGGCGCGTCGCTTCCAGAAAGTCGACGTGTCCGAGCCTTCGGTTGAAGACACCATCGGCATCCTGCGTGGGCTCAAGGGGCGTTTCGAAGCGCACCATGGCATCGAGTACACCGATGAAGCGTTGCGGGCCGCTGCCGAGCTGGCGTCGCGCTACATCAACGATCGGCACATGCCGGACAAGGCCATCGACGTGATCGACGAGGCGGGTGCCTATCAGCGTCTGCAGCCGGTCGAGAAGCGTGTGAAGCGCATCGACGTGGCTCAGGTCGAGGATATCGTGGCCAAGATCGCGCGGATTCCGCCAAAACACGTCACCACCTCCGACAAAGAGCTGCTGCGTAACCTGGAGCGCGACCTCAAGCTCACCGTGTTTGGTCAGGATGCGGCCATCGACTCGCTGTCCACTGCGATCAAGTTGTCGCGGGCGGGCCTCAAGTCGCCGGACAAACCTGTCGGTTCGTTCCTGTTCGCCGGCCCGACCGGCGTCGGCAAGACCGAAGCGGCTCGGCAGTTGGCCAAGGCCATGGGCATTGAGTTGGTGCGGTTCGACATGTCCGAATACATGGAACGTCACACCGTGTCGCGCCTGATCGGTGCGCCTCCGGGCTATGTTGGTTTTGATCAGGGCGGCCTGTTGACCGAGGCGATCACCAAGCAACCGCATTGCGTATTGCTGCTCGATGAAATCGAGAAGGCTCACCCGGAAGTCTTCAACCTGCTGCTGCAGGTCATGGACCACGGCACTCTGACCGACAACAACGGGCGCAAGGCGGATTTCCGCAACGTGATCGTGATCATGACCACCAACGCCGGTGCTGAAACCGCGGCGCGGGCGTCGATCGGCTTTACGCATCAGGATCACTCTTCCGATGCGATGGAAGTGATCAAGAAGAGCTTCACGCCGGAGTTCCGCAACCGCCTGGACACCATTATCCAGTTTGGTCGCCTCAGCCATGAGGTCATCAAAAACGTGGTGGACAAGTTCCTCACCGAGCTTCAAGCGCAGTTGGAAGACAAGCGCGTGCAGCTGGAAGTGACGGACGCGGCGCGCAATTGGCTGGCCGAAGGTGGTTACGACGCGGCAATGGGCGCTCGCCCGATGGCGCGTCTGATCCAGGACAAGATCAAGCGGCCATTGGCCGAAGAGATCCTGTTCGGCGAGCTCTCCGACCATGGTGGCGTGGTGCATATCGACCTGAAGGACGGCGAGCTGACCTTCGAGTTCGAAACCACGGCCGAAATGGCCTGATCGTTCTGCAGCTACGCAAAAGGCGCCGAAAGGCGCCTTTTTGCTGTCTTGAGATGTAATTGCCAGAACAATGGCGATCCAATGCGGGAGGGAACAAGCCCCCTCCCGCATTGGGTTTCGGCTGTCAGGTAAATGCTATACACACAAAAACGCCCGGCATAACCGGGCGTCTTGTATTGACTTGATTAGCGGGCGCGGTAAGTGATGCGCCCTTTGCTCAAGTCATAGGGCGTCAGCTCGACGCGCACTTTGTCACCGGTAAGAATACGAATGTAGTTCTTGCGCATCTTGCCGGAGATATGCGCGGTTACGACGTGCCCATTTTCCAACTCCACACGAAACATGGTGTTGGGCAGGGTGTCGACGACAGTGCCTTCCATTTCGAAGCTGTCTTCTTTCGACATGCAGTAAAGCCCTCGGTATCCAGTGAATGGCCCGGTGCAACTGCGCCAGGCAAAAGCGGCGTGCATTGTGCCCGAAAAAGGGTGTTTAAGCCAAGAGGTTCTAGTTAAGCGTGACCCATCTTTGATTAATCAGCAGTTCAATCGGCCGATATTGGGTCTTGTAGTTCATCTTTTTGCAGTTTTTGATCCAGTATCCAAGGTACACCGCCTCCAGTTCCAGGCGCCGGGCTTCGCTGATTTGCCAGAGGATCGCGAAGCGTCCCAGGCTGCGCCGCTCTTCGTCGGGTTCATAGAAGGTGTACACCGCCGACAGGCCGTTGGGCAGCAAATCGGTCACGGCGACGGCCAGCAGGCGCCCGTCGAGTCGGAATTCGTAGAAGCGTGAAAAGGGCAGTTCACGCACCAGGAAGGTGGAAAACTGGTCGCGACTGGGTGGGAACATGTCGCCGTCGGCGTGGCGTTGTTCGATGTAGCGCTGGTAAAGATCGAAGTATTCTTCGCTGAACCTGGGGTTGGCCGCCGTGACCGTCAGGTCGGCGTTGCGCTTGAGGATGCGCTTCTGGTTGCGGTCCGGCACAAACTGCGCCACGGGAATGCGTGCCGGCACGCAGGCATTGCAGTTTTGGCAGTGCGGTCGGTACAGGTGATCGCCGCTGCGCCGAAAGCCCATTTCCGAAAGGTCGGCATACACATGCACGTCCATCGGCTGGCTGGGGTCGAGGAACAGCGTGGTGGCCTGTTCGTCGGGCAGATAGCTGCAAGAGTGGGCTTGAGTGGCATAAAACTTCAAGCGCGCCAGCTCGGTCATGATCAACCCTCGGATAAGCTTTGAAATAAGTGTAAGCCAGGTGCGAGGAAGTCGCCTAGGAAACCCACGGTCCAGCGTTGGGTTGGTCCAGATAGTCGCGCAGGAAGCCGGCGAACTCGCTGCGCGGTATGGCGCGGGCGCCCAGGCTGTGCAGGTGATCGTTGGGCATCTGGCAGTCGATCAGCACAAAACCCCATGCCTGCAGCTGCCGGGTCAGCGTGGCAAAGCCGAACTTCGAGGCGTTATCGGCGCGGCTGAACATGGATTCGCCAAAAAACAGCCGGCCCATCGCCAGCCCATACAGGCCGCCCACCAGTTCGCCGTTGTCCCAGACCTCGACCGAGTGCGCGTAACCCCGCGCGTGCAGCTCCTGGTAGGCGCTCTGGATGCCTTCGGTGATCCAGGTGCCATCTGCATAGGCGCGAGGCGCGGCGCAGGCCTGGATGACCGCAGCGAAGTCCTGGTCGAAGGTCACGCGATAGCGCTGCTGGCGCAATAATTTGCCCAGGCTGCGGGATACGTGCAGTTCGTCGGGGAAAATCACCGTGCGAGGGTCCGGCGACCACCAGAGAATCGGCTGGCCTTGCGAGAACCACGGAAAGCAGCCGTGGCGATAGGCCTGGATCAGTCGCTCGGCCGACAGGTCGCCACCGGCGGCGAGCAGGCCATTGGGTTCGCGCATGGCTTTGGCCAGCGGCGGGAAGGTCAGGGTGTCGCGTTGTAACCAGGTCAGCATGGCATCCAGGCTTACGGAAGGGGAGGGGAGTGGCAGGCGTCGGGCCTGCCCAGAGGGTTGATTATTGTCGACCCGGCGTCAGGGGGCCAGCCCGAATCGGGCATTGCTGTGGATTAGCGTGAGCGGGTGTTTCTGCAACTCTCTCTCAGAGACGTGGTCGTATTCGGGGCTGCCCCATGCAGGCCAATTGCCAAGCTTGCCTGGATTGCTAAAAACAGCGCATAAGCCTTTGTCAGCAAAGACAATGCATGCTCAAATTGAACAGTGTGTGACACTTGAATTGTCCAGGCTGCCGCGCAAGGGGCAAGGGCGTGGCATCGCGGACACAAACCCGTACAATGCGGGCATTCTGGCGTTATCGCCGTTTCACTCGTCAATCGCTCGGTGTTAAAGGTAGATTTAACGGCGTTCGTTTATTTTTCGGCTGCTCGGATTGGGCGGCAGTGTGCAGTCATTCAACAGATGGACGCGCTAAAGGCGCAGGAAAAGACCCGTTTTGAAGAAATCCACCGCGACACAAAAAACAGTCGTGCCGGCCTGGCGTCAGCACCTGCATTATCGGCTCAAGGAAGGTGCGCTGATCGCCATCGGCGCGCTGTGCCTGTTCCTGATGATGGCCTTGCTCACCTATGGCAAGGACGATCCGGGCTGGAGCCACAACAGCAAGATCGATGACGTGCAGAACTTCGGTGGGCCTGCCGGTTCCTACAGCGCCGATATACTGTTCATGGTGCTGGGTTATTTCGCGTACATCTTCCCGTTGCTGCTGGCGATCAAGACCTGGCAGATCTTCCGCCAGCGTCATGAGCCGTGGCAGTGGAGTGGCTGGCTGTTTTCCTGGCGCCTGATCGGCCTGGTGTTCCTGGTGCTGTCCGGCGCGGCGCTGGCGCATATCCATTTCCATGCGCCGACCGGCCTGCCGGCGGGTGCTGGCGGCGCGCTGGGTGAGAGCCTCGGCGACCTGGCCCGCAAGACCCTGAATATCCAGGGCAGCACGCTGATGTTTATCGCGCTGTTCCTGTTCGGCCTCACCGTGTTCACCGACCTGTCGTGGTTCAAGGTGATGGACGTGACCGGCAAAATCACCCTCGACCTGCTGGAGCTGTTCCAGGGCGCCGCCAACCGCTGGTGGGCGGCCCGGGTGGAGCGCAAGCGCATGGTGGCCCAATTGCGCGAGGTGGACACCCGCGTCAACGAGGTCGTGGCCCCGAGCACGCCGGACCGGCGTGAACAGGCCAAGGTCAAGGAACGCCTGATCGAACGCGAACAAGCCCTGAGCAAGCACATGTCGGAGCGCGAGAAACAGGTGCCGCCGGTGATTGCCCCGGCACCGCCCAAGGCTCCCGAGCCGAGCCATCGCGTGCAGAAAGAAAAACAGGCGCCGTTGTTTGTCGACAGCGCGGTCGAAGGCACGCTGCCGCCGATCTCGATTCTCGACCCGGCCGAGAAGAAACAACTCAACTATTCCCCGGAGTCCCTGGCGGCCGTCGGCCATCTGCTGGAAATCAAACTCAAGGAATTCGGCGTCGAAGTCTCGGTGGACTCGATCCACCCCGGCCCGGTGATTACCCGTTACGAAATCCAGCCAGCGGCCGGGGTCAAGGTCAGCCGAATCTCCAACCTGGCCAAAGACCTCGCCCGCTCCCTGGCCGTGACCAGCGTGCGCGTGGTGGAAGTGATCCCTGGCAAAACCACCGTGGGCATCGAGATTCCCAACGAAGACCGCCAGATCGTGCGCTTCTCCGAGGTGCTGTCGACCCCGGAATACGACAACTTCAAATCGCCGGTCACCCTGGCCCTGGGCCATGACATCGGCGGCAAGCCGGTAATCACCGACCTGGCGAAAATGCCTCACCTGCTCGTGGCCGGTACCACCGGTTCGGGTAAGTCGGTGGGGGTCAACGCGATGATCCTGTCGATCCTGTTCAAGTCCGGCCCGGAAGACGCCAAGCTGATCATGATCGACCCGAAGATGCTCGAATTGTCGATCTACGAAGGCATTCCGCACTTGCTCTGCCCGGTGGTCACCGATATGAAGGACGCCGCCAACGCCCTGCGCTGGAGCGTTGCCGAGATGGAGCGGCGCTACAAGCTGATGGCGAAGATGGGCGTGCGCAACCTGTCGGGCTTCAATGCCAAGGTCAAGGAAGCCCAGGACGCCGGCACGCCGCTGACCGACCCGCTGTACAAGCGCGAAAGCATCCACGACGAAGCGCCATTGCTGACCAAGTTGCCGACCATCGTCGTGGTGGTCGACGAATTTGCCGACATGATGATGATCGTCGGCAAGAAGGTTGAAGAGTTGATCGCACGTATCGCACAGAAGGCGCGTGCTGCCGGTATCCACTTGATCCTCGCAACCCAGCGGCCGTCGGTGGATGTGATCACCGGTCTGATCAAGGCCAACATCCCGACGCGCATGGCGTTCCAGGTGTCGAGCAAGATCGACTCGCGGACCATCATCGACCAGGGCGGCGCCGAACAATTGCTGGGCCACGGTGACATGCTCTACATGCCGCCGGGCACCAGCCTGCCGATTCGCGTGCATGGCGCGTTCGTTTCCGACGATGAAGTGCATCGCGTGGTGGAAGCCTGGAAACTGCGCGGTGCGCCGGAATACAACGACGACATCCTCGCCGGTGTTGAAGAAGCCGGCAGCGGCTTCGACGGCGGCAGCAGCGGTGGCGACGATGATGCCGAAACCGACGCGCTGTACGACGAAGCGGTGGCCTTCGTGTTGGAAAGCCGTCGCGCCTCGATCTCCGCCGTGCAGCGCAAGCTGAAAATCGGCTACAACCGCGCCGCCCGCATGATCGAAGCCATGGAAAATGCCGGCGTCGTCACCGCAATGAACACCAACGGCTCGCGCGAAGTCATCGCCCCCGGGCAGATGCGCGACTGATCACGCGCCGCGTGGCAGCACGCGGCGCGCCCTAACGACTCAATGAGGACTCCCATGCGTCTTATCCGCATGCTGTTGTTGCCGGCACTGGCCCTGACTGCTGTTTCGGCTCACGCTGATCCGGCCTCCGTCGCCAGCCTGACCAACCTGCTGGACAAATCCAAGACCCTGACCGCGCGCTTCTCCCAGCTGACCCTGGATGCCGGCGGCACCCAGTTGCAGGAAACCGCCGGTGAAATGGCCGTGCAGCGCCCTGGGCTGTTTTACTGGCACACGGAAGGGAAGGCCGAGCAGACCATCGTTTCCGATGGCCAGAAAGTCACGCTGTGGGACCCGGACCTGGAACAGGCGACCATCAAAAAGCTCGATCCGCGCTTGAACCAGACCCCGGCGCTGTTGCTGTCGGGCGATGTGTCGAAGATCAACGACAGCTTCGAGATCACCTCCAAGCAAACCAGCAACGTGATCGAATTCACCCTCAAGCCGAAATCCAAGGACACGCTGTTCGACAGCCTGCACCTTTCGTTCGGTAACGGCGTGATCAATAACATGCGCCTGATCGACAGCGTCGGCCAGCGCACCGATATCCTGTTCACCGGGGTCAAGGCCAACGTGCCGGTGCCCGCGTCCACGTTCAAGTTCGACATCCCCAAGGGTGCCGACGTGATCCAGGAATAACCTGCCTAGAGGTTTCAAACGCTGCCCATGGACCTGTTTCGAAGTGACCCGATCGCTCAACCCCTGGCCGCACGCTTGCGTTCGACCAACCTGGATGAGTACGTCGGTCAGGAACACCTGCTCGCTCGCGGCAAGCCTTTGCGCGAAGCCCTGGAGCAGGGTGCGCTGCACTCGATGATTTTCTGGGGGCCGCCGGGGGTGGGTAAAACCACGCTGGCGCGGCTGTTGGCGAAAGTCTCGGATGCCCACTTCGAAACGGTCTCGGCGGTGCTGGCTGGGGTCAAAGAGATCCGCCAGGCCGTGGAAGTGGCCAAGCAGCAGGCCGGGCAATACGGCAAGCGCACCATCTTGTTCGTCGACGAAGTGCATCGCTTCAACAAGTCGCAGCAGGACGCGTTCTTGCCGTATGTCGAAGACGGCACGCTGATTTTTATCGGTGCGACCACCGAGAACCCGTCCTTCGAATTGAACAACGCCTTGCTCTCGCGGGCGCGGGTGTATGTGCTCAAGAGCCTGGATGAAGCGGCGATGCAAAAGCTGCTGCAGCGCGCCTTGAGCGAAGACAAGGGCTTGGGCAAGCGCCAGTTGAGCCTCAGCGAAGAAGGCTTCAAGATCCTGTTCAGCGCCGCCGACGGCGATGGGCGGCGCTTTCTGAACCTGCTGGAGAACGCCTCCGACCTGGCCGAGGACGGCAGCGAGATTGGCGTCGAACTCCTGCAAAGCCTGCTCGGCGACACGCGCCGGCGTTTCGACAAGGGTGGCGAAGCGTTCTACGATCAGATTTCGGCGCTGCACAAATCGGTGCGCGGCTCCAACCCCGACGGCGCGTTGTACTGGTTCGCGCGCATGATCGACGGTGGCTGCGACCCGCTCTACCTCGCGCGCCGCGTGGTGCGTATGGCCAGCGAAGACATCGGCAACGCCGACCCCCGCGCCTTGAGCCTGTGCCTTGCGGCGTGGGAAGTGCAGGAGCGCCTGGGCAGCCCCGAAGGCGAACTGGCGGTGGCCCAGGCCATTACCTACCTGGCCTGCGCGCCGAAAAGCAACGCGGTGTACATGGGCTTCAAATCGGCACTGCGCGCCGCAGCCGAACATGGCTCCCTCGAGGTGCCGCTGCACCTGCGCAATGCGCCGACCAAATTGATGAAACAACTGGGTTACGGCGATGAATACCGCTACGCCCACGATGAGCCGGACGCCTATGCCGCCGGCGAAGATTACTTCCCTGACGCGCTCGAGCCGCAGCCGTTCTACCAGCCGGTGCCCCGTGGCCTGGAGCTGAAGATCGGTGAAAAGCTCAATCACCTCGCTCAACTCGACCGTCTCAGCCCCAAACAGCGGAGAAAGTAGTGCTCAAGACGATTCTTGCCGTGTCCGTTGCCGGCATCGCTGGTACATTATTGCGTTTCGCCACTGGTAATTGGGTTAACGCCAACTGGCCGAGGTATTTTTATACGGCGACCCTGGCGGTCAACCTGGTCGGCTGCCTGATCATCGGGCTGTTGTACGGTTGGTTCCTGTTGCGCCCGGAAGTGCCGATTGAAATTCGTGCTGGCTTGATTGTCGGCTTTGTAGGCGGTCTGACGACCTTTTCATCCTTTTCACTGGATACGGTGCGCCTGCTGGAAAGCGGGCAGGCCCTGGTCGCCTTCGGGTACCTGGGCATCAGCGTGTTCGGCGGGCTGCTCGCCACCTGGGCCGGCCTGTCCTTGACCAAACTTTGATAAACGAGAGACCGACATGCTCGATTCCAAACTGTTACGTAGCAACCTTCAGGACGTAGCGGACCGCCTGGCATCCCGTGGCTTTGCCTTGGATGTTGCGCGCATCGAAGCGCTGGAAGAACAGCGCAAGACCGTCCAGACCCGCACCGAAGCACTGCAGGCTGAGCGTAATGCGCGTTCCAAGTCCATCGGGCAGGCCAAGCAGCGCGGTGAAGACATCGCGCCGTTGATGGCGGATGTCGAGCGCATGGGCACCGAGCTGTCCGACGGCAAACTCGAACTGGACAAGATCCAGGGCGAGCTGGATTCGATCCTGCTGGGCATTCCGAACTTGCCGCACGAGTCGGTGCCGGTCGGTGCGGACGAAGACGGCAACGTCGAAGTGCGCCGCTGGGGCACGCCAAAGGCCTTTGATTTCGCGATCAAGGACCACGTCGCCCTGGGCGAACTGAACGGCGGCCTGGATTTCGAAACCGCCGCCAAGCTGTCCGGTGCGCGCTTTGCCTTGCTGCGTGGCCCGATTGCCCGCCTGCATCGCGCCCTGGCGCAGTTCATGATCAACCTGCACACCGGCGAGCACGGCTACGAAGAGGCCTACACCCCGTATCTGGTTCAGGCGCCGGCCCTGCAGGGCACCGGCCAGTTGCCGAAGTTCGAGGAAGACCTGTTCAAGATCAGCCGCGATGGCGAAGCCGACCTGTACCTGATCCCGACCGCCGAAGTGTCGCTGACCAACATCGTCGCCGGCGAGATCCTCGACGCCAAGCACCTGCCGCTCAAGCTCGTCGCCCACACGCCGTGCTTTCGCAGTGAAGCCGGTGCATCGGGGCGCGACACCCGCGGCATGATCCGCCAGCACCAGTTCGACAAAGTCGAGATGGTGCAGGTTGTCGAGCCGTCGACCTCCATGGAAGCCCTCGAAGGCCTGACCGCCAACGCCGAACGCGTGCTGCAACTGTTGGAGCTGCCGTACCGCGTGCTGGCGCTGTGTACCGGCGACATGGGTTTCAGCGCCGTGAAGACCTACGACCTCGAAGTGTGGGTGCCGAGCCAGGATAAATACCGCGAGATCTCGTCGTGCTCCAACTGCGGTGATTTCCAGGCCCGTCGCATGCAGGCGCGTTTCCGCAACCCGGAAACCGGCAAGCCGGAACTGGTGCATACCCTCAACGGTTCGGGCCTGGCCGTAGGCCGTACCCTGGTGGCCGTGCTCGAAAACTACCAGCAGGCCGACGGCTCGATCCGTGTGCCGGATGTGCTCAAGCCGTACATGGCGGGCATCGAGGTCATCGGTTAAATGGAATTTCTGCCGCTGTTTCATAACCTGCGCGGCAGTCGTGTGTTGGTCGTCGGTGGCGGGGAGATTGCCTTGCGCAAGTCCCGCCTGCTGGCCGACGCCGGCGCACTGCTGCGGGTGGTTGCTCCCCAGATCGAAGACCAGTTGCGTGAACTGGTGCTGGGCAGTGGCGGGGAACTGATCGTGCGCGGTTATCAGGAGGCCGACCTTGACGGTTGCACCCTGATCATCGCTGCAACGGACGACGAACCACTGAACGCGCAAGTGTCCAGTGATGCCAAGCGCCGTTGCGTACCGGTCAACGTGGTGGATGCGCCAGCCCTGTGCAGCGTGATCTTCCCGGCGATTGTCGACCGTTCGCCCCTGGTGATCGCGGTGTCCAGCGGCGGCGATGCGCCGGTATTGGCGCGCTTGATCCGGGCCAAGCTGGAAACCTGGATTCCGTCCACGTATGGCCAGTTGGCCGGGCTGGCGGCGCGCTTTCGGGCCCAGGTCAAGCGTTTGTACCCGGACGTGCAGCAGCGCCGCGCGTTCTGGGAAGAAGTCTTCCAGGGCCCGATTGCCGACCGGCAACTGGCCGGGCAGGGCGATGAAGCCGAGCGTTTGCTGATCGAAAAGGTCAACGGCGCGCCGCCTTATGCGCCGGGCGAAGTCTACCTGGTGGGCGCCGGCCCCGGCGATCCGGACCTGTTGACCTTCCGCGCCTTGCGTTTGATGCAGCAAGCCGATGTGGTGCTCTACGACCGTCTGGTGGCCCCAGCGATTCTTGAGCTGTGCCGTCGTGATGCCGAGCGCGTCTACGTGGGCAAGCGTCGCGCCGATCACGCCGTGCCCCAGGACCAGATCAACCAGCAATTGGTCGACCTGGCCAAGCAAGGCAAGCGCGTGCTGCGCCTCAAGGGCGGCGATCCGTTCATCTTCGGCCGTGGCGGCGAAGAGATCGAAGAACTGGCGGCCCATGGCATTCCGTTCCAGGTGGTGCCGGGGATCACGGCGGCCAGCGGCTGCGCGGCGTATGCCGGGATTCCGTTGACCCACCGTGATTATGCGCAATCGGTGCGCTTTATCACCGGTCACCTGAAGAACGGCACCTCGGACCTGCCTTGGAGTGATCTGGTGGGCCCGTCGCAGACCCTGGTGTTCTACATGGGCTTGATCGGTTTGCCGATCATCTGCGAACAGCTGATCAAGCATGGACGTTCGGCGGACACGCCAGCGGCGTTGATCCAGCAGGGCACCACGTCCAACCAGCGCGTGTTCACCGGCACCCTGGCCGACCTGCCGCGCCTTGTGGCGGAGCATGAAGTGCATGCGCCGACGCTGGTGATCGTCGGTGAAGTGGTGGTGCTGCGCGAGAAGCTCAAATGGTTTGAAGGCGCCCAGGCTCAGGTCTGAGCCTGAATGCATCGGGGGCAAGCCCCCTCCCACATTTTGGAATGCCTTCCAATGTGGGAGGGGGCTTGCCCCCGATGAGGCCATTAGATCCAACCCATCCTCTGGATCAACGCCAGACGCCCTTAGCGCTCAACCGCCCGCGATCATGCTCGGCATCAAACACCTGCAACGGCCCCTTGGGCACAATCCCCGTCGGATTGATGGTGCGGTGGCTGGCATAGTAATGCCCCTTGATGTGCGCAAAGTCCACCGTCTCGGCCACTCCCGGCCATTGATAGATTTCCCGCAACCAATTCGACAGATTCGGATAATCGGCAATCCGCCGCAGGTTGCATTTGAAGTGGCTGTAATACACCGCATCAAATCGAATCAGCGTGGTAAACAGCCGTACATCCGCCTCGGTCAGGTACTCACCGGCCAGGTAGCGATGCTCGCCCAGGTGCTGTTCCAAGTGGTCCAGTTCGGCAAACACATCATCGAACGCACGCTCATAGGCCTGCTGCGAGGTGGCGAAGCCTGCGCGGTACACGCCGTTGTTCACGGCGGGGTAGATGCGCTCGTTCAGCGCATCGATGCGCGGGCGCAGAGCCTCGGGGTAGAAGTCCAGGGTGTTGCCGGTCAGCCCGTTGAACGCGCTGTTGAACATGCGGATGATCTCCGCTGATTCATTGCTGACGATGCGCTTGAGTTGTTTGTCCCACAGCACCGGCACCGTGACGCGCCCGGTGTAATCGGCCGTGTCGGCGGTGTAGCGCTGGTGCATGAACGCGAAGCCATCCAGCGAGTCGCCGCTGGAGCCGCGGGCCTTGTCGAAGGTCCAGCCGTTTTCCAGCATCAGCCAGCTGACCACGGACACGTCGATCAGACCTTCCAGCCCCTTGAGTTTGCGCAGGATCAGCGTGCGATGGGCCCACGGGCAGGCGAGCGACACATACAGGTGGTAACGACCGGCTTCGGCCTTGAAGCCACCTTCGCCGCTGGGGCCGGGCTGGCCGTCAGCGGTCACCCAGTGGCGGCGTTGTGCCTGTTCCCGCTGGAACGCGCCATCCGCGCTACTTTCGTACCACTGGTCGTGCCAGCGTCCTTCAATCAGCAAACCCATGACTGGCTCCTTGGCTAATAAGCGTTGGAGTCCAGTCTAAAGGGATGAGTTCGAACTAAAAGCGCAAAGATTGCGGGGGAATGATCGATTAAATCGATTTATCCCGTGCGTCCCAGTATTGCTGGGCCAATTCGAACGCTTGCTCCCGCGGATGACCGAGGCCGCGCAAGGCCAGGGCCATGGTGGCGATCAAGGCGAGTTGCGGGTAGCTGTCCTCGACCTCGCCGCGCCACAGCGCTTTCAACTGCTCGGGCTCCAGGCTGGCCGGTTTGACATGGCGCTGGGCGGCGAGGGCGGGCCATTCTTCGTCCCAGCTTTCGCCACCGGTGCTGCCGTAGAGGTGGCTGATCGTGTCGGGGTTGATCTCGATTTCGCCGCCATCGCCCTTGACCACAATCACCGTGTCGCCGAGCAGGCCGCTGGCATCGCGGTGTACGCCCTGGTAGCCGGGATGGAAGATGCTTTGCAGGCCGCAGCGTGCATTCAGCGGGTTGAGCAGGCGTGCCAGGGAGTGGATCGGCGAGCGCAGGCCCAGGGTGTTGCGCAGGTCGATCATGCGTTGCAGTTGCGGGGCCCAGTCGCCCAGCGGGATGAATACCAGGTTGCCGTGCTCGAAGGCTGTCTCGACCTGCTGCCAATTGCGGCACAGCGGGATCTGTAGACCTTCCAGCAATTGCTCGGTGTACAGCCGGCCGGCCGTGTGGGCGCCGCCGCCATGCATGAGGATGCGTACACCGTTCTGCGCCAGGCACTTGGCGGCCAGCAGGAACCACGGCAGGTGGCGCTTTTTGCCGGCATAGGTCGGCCAGTCGATATCCACCTTCAGCGCCGGGGCGTGCAGGCGCTCGCGCACCGCTTCGGTGAAACCGGCGAGTTCTTCCGGGCTTTCCTCTTTGTGGCGCAGCAGCATGAGGAAGGCACCGAGCTGGGTGTCTTCGACTTTTTCGTCAAGCAGCATGCCCATGGCTTCGCGGGCTTCTTCGCGGGTCAGGTTGCGCGCACCGCGCTTGCCTTTGCCCAGGATACGCACGAACGGCGCAAACGGGTGCTCGGCAGGGGTTTCGAGGGTCAGCGGAGCAAAGTCGGTCATAAGCAATTCGTCGGTCTGGGCAGGCCGGCCAGCTTGGCGGCGAGTTTGGCGGGAGTGCCGTTGAACAGTTTGTTGAGGTGCAGGCTGTTGCCCTTGTCCGCACCCAGCTTCAAGGCGGTGTACTTGATCAGCGGGCGTGTGGCGGGGGACAGCTGGAACTCTTGATAAAACTGGCGCAGCAGCTCGAGGATTTCCCAATGCGCCGGGGTCAGCTCGAGGGCTTCGGCGGCGGCGAGGGCGTTGGCCACGTCGGCCGACCACTCGTTCAGGTCGACGAGGTAGCCGTCCTTGTCCAGTTCGAGGGTGCGCGCGCCCACGGTCAGGGTGTTCATAGCCAGGTGTTGACCTTGTCGTAGTCGATCGACAGCTGCACGAAACCTGGGTAATCCACGCAGTCGGCCCAGTCGGGCAGCGGCAGGTTGCGCGCCAGGCTGTCTTCGGCCAGCACAAAGACCTTCACGCCTTTGGTCAGCAGCGCCGGGTGACGCAGCCCGTAGGCGCCGTCGCCACAGAGCAGGATCGCATCGTCGCTGCCACAGACGCGCAGGCAGCTGTCGAGGCGGCTATCGGTAAACGGGGAGTGGGACACCACATGTAAAGTCGACATCAGAGGGTTATCACCTGGTCGTAACGGTCAATCAACTGGGAAATCTGTTCGTCGTTCAGCGGCTGTGCATTGACCGGGTGCGTCAGCCCGCGCGCAGCCAGGCTGTGGCCGCAGGCAAACACCTCGTCGATACCGAACAGCCCCAGTGCTTGCAGGTTGGCGCCGAGGTCTTTTTGCTGCACGGCCTTGGCGTCCTGGTGCGGCGCCAGTTGGAACACGCCGTCATCCAGGAACAACAGGCCGATGGGCAGATCGAACGCGCCGCCGGCCAATACGATATCCAGGGCTTCCCGCGCGCTCGGCCCGGACCACGGTGCCTGGCGGCTGATGACCAGCAAGGATTTGGACATGTCACGGCCCTCCAAAACAGATCAGGCGGTCGGCGGCCTGGGTCGCGTCGTGCAATTGCCCAAGGCCCGACAGCTCCCATGGCGCCTCCAGGTTCACCGCGCTGCGCTGGTAACGCGCGGCTTCTTCGCTGTCGAGCACGCCACGGCGCAGGGCGGCGGCGATGCACACCACGGCGTCCAACTGATGCGCGCTGACAAACTCACGCCATTGGCGAGCGATGTCTTGCTCATCCTGTGGCGCAACGATGGTGTTGGAGGCACTGTAGACGCCGTCCTGATAAAAAAACAGGCGCACAATCTCGTGCCCGCCGGCCAGCGCCGCCTGGGCGAACAGCAAGGCGCGACGCGAGGAGGGCGCATGGGCGGCGGAAAACAGTGCTATCGCAAATTTCATGGAACCCCCTGCAAGCAAACGTGGGCCAATGATAAGGCCGCCGCCGGGAAAAAGCCCGCCGTGATCAAAACGGTCACTGCCGATGATCGTTCTGACGATTGCCGTCGGCGCTGAAGGCTGACTACGCTGTCGCCAGTCGAATCGGAAACGGAGTCTCCATGTCAGGTCCCTTGGCGTCCCTCAAAGTACTGGATTTTTCCACCTTGCTGCCCGGCCCGTTTGCGTCGCTGATGCTGGCGGACATGGGCGCCGAGGTGCTGCGCATCGAATCGCCCACGCGCATGGACCTGCTGCGCGTGCTGCCGCCCCACGATCAGGGCACCTCGGCCAGCCATGCTTACCTCAATCGCAATAAGCGCAGCCTCGCCCTGGATCTGAAGCAGGCCGAGGCGCTGGAGATTGTGCGCGAGCTGGTCAAGGGCTACGACATCGTGCTCGAACAGTTTCGCCCCGGGGTGATGGAGCGCCTGGGCCTGGGGTATGCGGCGTTGAAGGCGATCAACCCGCGGCTGATTTACGTGTCGATCACTGGGTACGGTCAGACCGGCCCCTACAAGGACCGCGCTGGGCACGATATCAACTACCTGGCGTTGGCCGGAGTGGCCAGCCATACCGGGCGGCGGGACAGCGGGCCGCTGCCGTTGGGCGTGCAATTGGCGGATGTCGCCGGTGGCTCGCTGCACGCGGTGGTGGGCCTGCTCGCGGCGGTGATTGCGCGGCAACAGAGCGGCGTTGGCCAGTACCTGGATGTGAGCATGACCGACTGCTCGTTCAGTTTGAATGCCATGGCCGGCGCTGGCTACCTGGCCTGTGGCGTGGAGCCGGGGTGGGAGACCCATGTGCTCAATGGCGGCAGTTTCTACGATTATTACCGTTCCCGCGATGGGCGCTGGATGTCGGTCGGCAGTCTGGAACCGGCATTCATGCAGCAATTGTGCGCCGCGTTGGGGCGACCGGAACTGGCGGCACAAGGTTTGTCGCCCGAGCCTGAGCAGCAAAAGGCGCTCAAGCAGGCGCTGCAGGTTGAGTTTGAGAAGCGCAGCTTCGAGGAGTTGTGCGAGTTGTTTGCCGGGGTCGATGCGTGCGTCGAACCGGTGTTGAGCCTGAGCGAAGCCGTGGAGCATCCGCAGTTGAAGGCGCGGGAACTGGTCACCCAGGTGCCGCGGCCCGACGGCTCGACCCAGGCGCAGATGGCTTGCCCGCTGAAGTTCTCCGAAGGGTTGCCAGCCCCCCGGCATATCGGGGCGGCGGTGGGCGCGCACAGTGATGAAGTGCTGATGGAGTTGGGCTTGAGCTCACAGCGCATCAGCGCGTTGCGTGCTGCCAAGGTGATTGTGTAGTGACTGGGCGGGCCTCATCGGGGGCAAGCCCCCTCCCACAATTAGCTCTGTGAACAGGGTCAAAATGTGAGAGGGGGCTTGCCCCCGATGAGGCCCTCACACACACCGCATATTTCACTCAACGCGAGTTTCCCCGGTAAACACCAACGTCTGCCGACAGCGCCTGCACAGATAACGCCGCCCCTGCCTCACCAACCCATGGCGCTGTGACGAAAACGGGAAGTCGCTGTCCGCACACGGGCAGCGGTAGATATAGCGGGTCACCTGGCGGCGCTTGATCTCATAGGTGTGGCAACGGTCTGGCGGCAGTTCATACACGCCGCGCATGATCAGTTGCCATTCCTCGCCATGGGGCTGGATGCGCTCGCCAAACAATTGGTGGGCGATCAGGTGCGCCACTTCATGGGCCACGGTCTGTTTCAGGAAGTGTTGGCTGTTTTCGCGGTACAACTGTGGGTTGAAGCGCAGCAGGTTTTCGTGCAAATGCGCGACACCGGCTTTCTGGCCCCGCAACTTGAGGCTGACCTGGGGGCGTTTGAAGCTTCGTTTGAAAAAGGATTCGGCTAGCAGGAAACAATCTTCGACGCGGGTATTGAGTTGCTCGGGCATGCTGTACATCTCTCCAGAGGTGGCCAGTATGCCGCAAAGGCGGGTGTTTCCGAATCGGTCAGGCGCCGAATGGTCATGCATGACGCACAAAGCCACCTTGCGGTGGCCTTGCCTGCTGGGTGAAACCGCTTAGTTGGTATAGATCGGGCCAACGCCCAGGCCCCAGACGATCACGGTGAACGCCATGATTGCCACCAGCACGACCAGGCCCACGGCCAGCACCGAGCTGGAAAACAGAAAGCCTTCGTCCGGATCGATGCTCATGAACGTCGGTAACCCCACATACAGCAGGTACACCGTGTAACAGATCGCTGCCGTGCCGACGACCATCCCCAGCCACATGTGCGGGTAGAGCGCCGCCAGCCCGCCGATGAACAACGGTGTCGCGGTGTAGGTGGCAAAGGCGATACAACGCGCCATGCTGGGGCTGGCGTCGTAGGTGCGCGCCATCCAGTGAATGAAGGCGCCCATGACCGCTACGCCGCCGAGCATCGCCAGGTACGACATGACGGTCATCCACAAGGCGCTTTCCTGGGTCAGCATGACCGGGGAACGACTGCCGATGACCCAGCCGACCTGGGTGGTGCCGATAAAGGCTGATACGGCGGGGATCGCCGCGAGAATCAAGGTGTGAGTGAGGTACATGTGGCTGACGCTTTCTTCTTTATCGCCACGAATTTCCCGCCATTCCTGGTCGGGATGGGTAAAAAGCCCCACGACGTGATGGATCATGCCAGTCACTCCTGTCGTTATTACCATCGCCCCCCATCGGAGCGCCCACGGGCCAGATGGCCTGAAAGGTCTGGATAGTTATGTGCGACCTCAAGTCGCAGTATAGGAAGTGATGACCGGAAAAACCGTAGGGCTTTAGAGCAAATTGCGCTGTAAACAGTGGGCTTAATCGCGGCGCGGTCTGTCGTTGGCAATGCACTCAAGTGGGGAAGGAGGCTTGCTCCTTCTCACATTGGAACTTGGTCAACCTTACCGGTAAAATACCGCGCTTTTCGTCACACACCTCTAGCGGATCCAAGCGCCATGGGCACTCTTACGGTCAACCAGAACAAACTGCAAAAACGCCTGCGTCGCCTGGCCGGTGAAGCGGTCGCCGATTTCAACATGATCGAGGACGGCGACAAGGTCATGGTCTGCCTCTCCGGCGGCAAAGACAGCTACACCATGCTCGACGTGCTGCTGCACCTGCAAAAGGTTGCGCCGATCAAGTTCGAGATCGTTGCCGTCAACATGGACCAGAAACAACCGGGCTTCCCCGAAGACGTGCTGCCGGCCTACCTCAAGACACTGGGCATCGAGTACCACATCGTCGAAAAAGACACCTATTCGGTGGTCAAGGAGCTGATCCCGGAGGGCAAGACCACCTGCTCGCTGTGTTCGCGCCTGCGCCGTGGCACGCTCTACACGTTTGCCGATGAGATCGGTGCGACCAAGATGGCCCTGGGGCATCACCGCGACGATATCGTCGAGACATTCTTCCTCAACATGTTCTTCAACGGCTCCCTCAAGGCCATGCCGCCCAAGCTGCGCGCCGATGACGGACGCAACGTGGTGATTCGCCCGCTGGCGTATTGCAACGAGAAGGACATCCAGGCCTACTCCGACTTCAAGCAATTCCCGATCATCCCGTGCAACCTGTGCGGCTCCCAGGAAAACCTGCAGCGCCAGGTGGTCAAGGAGATGCTCCAGGACTGGGAACGCAAGACCCCAGGGCGTACCGAGAGTATCTTCCGCAGCTTGCAGAACGTGATCCCGTCGCAGTTGGCCGACCGTAACCTGTTCGACTTCACCAGCCTGCGTATCGACGAGAACGCCGCTTCGCGCTTCGTCAACGTGGTGAACCTCTGACGTTTCTCAACGCTCTGAACGACGGCGCTCACAGGCGCCGTTTTCATTTCAATCCCCAGGAGAGGGCATGCGCGATTACAAGTGGCTGCACGAATATTGTCTGAACCGCTTCGGTTCGGCGGCCGAACTGGAAGCCCGTCTGCCTGTGCCCAAGACGCCGGCGCAATTACGCCAGATCAGTGATGATCGCTACCTGTCGACCCTGGCGCTGCGGGTTTTCCGCGCCGGGCTCAAGCACAGCGTGGTGGATGCCAAATGGCCTGCATTCGAGCAGGTGTTCTTTGGCTTCGACCCGGAAAAAGTCGTGCTGATGGGCGCCGAGCACCTGGAGCGCTTGATGCAGGACACGCGCATCATCCGCCACCTGGGCAAGCTCAAGAGTGTGCCGCGCAACGCGCAGATGATCCTGGATATCGCCCAGGAGAAGGGTGGTTTCGGCGCGTTTATCGCCGACTGGCCGGTGACCGATATCGTCGGTTTATGGAAATACCTGAGCAAGCACGGTCATCAGTTGGGCGGGCTGTCGGCGCCGCGCTTCCTGCGCATGGTGGGCAAGGATACGTTCGTGCCGAGCGATGACGTGGTCGCGGCCCTGCACGCGCAGAAGATCGTCGACAAGGCCCCCACCAGCCTGCGCGATCTGGCGACGGTGCAGGGGGCGTTCAACCAGTGGCATGCCGAGAGCGGGCGGCCGATGTGTCAGTTGTCGATGATGCTGGCGTATACGGTCAATCATTGAGACCGAGGTGATGCCATCGTGGGCAAGCCCACTCCCACAGGAAACTGCATTTCAACTGTGGGCTTGTCCGCGATGATGATGGGTCAGGCTGGCTGACCCTCGCCGGCCAAGCGCCGATCCAACTGGAACCGCCAGCGCACATACAGCAGCGCCGTACAGAACAGCGCCAGGCTCGCCAGCATTTCCAGCACGCCGAACCACTGGCGGTTCGGGTCATACGCCGCCAGTGCGCCCTTGATGAAATACAGGTTCACCACAAAGCACATCCATGAATGTCCGCGTGCGCTGCCGATCAGTATCCCCGGCGCCAGCACCAGCAGCGGCACCAGTTCGATCAGCAGGATCACCCACGGCCGTGCGCCGTGCAGGTCGGCGACGAACAGGTAATACACGCAGAGCAAGCCCACCAGGCCGAAAAACGCCAGCAGGCTCAGGGCGCGTGCGACTTTGACCCGCGGCTCCAGCCACGCCTGGGGTGGCAGGATCTTAGGTTTTTTGGCCACGGCCGTTCTCCAGCAACGCAGCGGTTTTCGCCAGGCGCAGGCCGAGGGCCTTGCACAGGGCGATTTCATGTTGATCCAGCAGGCGCTTGCCGTCGGGGCCAGCATGGTGGCTGGCGCCATAAGGCGTACCGCCACCCTGGGTGTCGAGCAGCGCTTGTTCGCTATAGGGCAGGCCGGTGATCAGCATGCCGTGGTGCAGCAGCGGCAGCAGCATCGACATCAGCGTGGTCTCCTGGCCGCCGTGCAGGCTGGCGGTGGAGGTGAACACCCCGGCCGGTTTGCCGACCAGGGCGCCGGTCAGCCACAGGTTACTGGTGCCGTCGATAAAGTACTTCAACGGCGCGGCCATGTTGCCGAAGCGGGTCGGGCTGCCCAGGGCCAGGCCTGAACAGTTCTTCAGATCATCCAGGCTGGCATACAGCGCGCCTTCGGCCGGAATGCTCGGCGCTACGGCTTCGCACTCGCTGGAGATCGCCGGTACGGTGCGCAGGCGCGCTTCCATCCCGCCTTGTTCGATGCCTCGGGCAATGTGCCGGGCCATTTCGCTGACCGAGCCGTTGCGGCTGTAATACAACACCAGCACATACGGCGTACTCACGGCAGGATCTCCAGCACGCTCTCCGGTGGGCGGCCGATGATGGCTTTGTCGGGGGTTTCGAGGATCGGACGTTCCATCAACTTGGGGTGCTCGGCGATGGCGGCGATCAACTGGGTTTCGCTGAGCGTCGCGTCTGCCAGGTTGAGGGTTTTGTATTCCTCTTCGCCGGTGCGCAGCAATTGGCGCGCGCTGATCCCCAGTTTTGCCAGCAGGGCCTTCAGTTGCGCGGCATTCAGCGGAGTTTCCAGGTAGCGCACCACCGTCGGCGCGAGGCCGCGTGCTTCCAGCAGTTCGAGCGCTCCGCGGGATTTCGAGCAGCGCGGGTTGTGATAAAGCGTCAGATCGGTCATGTGCGGGTCGCATCTTGCGTAAGGTGGCGGGTATTCTACCTGCGCTGCGCCCGGTCCTTAAACCGTAAGAGGCGATCCGTCGCAGCCAACGTTCATTTTTGCGAAGGATTACCCCATGACAAGGCGACTGATCGGTGCATTGGCGATCATCACAACCCTGCTGCTCAGCGGCTGCGGTAATGACTACGGCGTTGACCAATATGGCCAGAAAGTGGCGGCCGAACGCCTGGACAAGCAATGGCTGGTGGTCAACTACTGGGCGGAATGGTGTGGCCCGTGCCGCACGGAAATCCCGGAGCTCAATGCCTTGGCTGAACAGCTCAAAGGGCAGAACGTCGGCGTGTTCGGGGTCAATTTCGACAATGTGCAGGGCGCGGAACTGAAGGAAGCCAGTGACAAGCTGGGCATCAAGTTCACCGTGCTGGCGCAGAACCCGGACGGGATCTTTGATATTCCACGCAGCGAAGCGTTGCCGGTGACTTACATCATCGACGACAAGGGCAAGGTGCGTGAGCAGTTGATGGGCGAACAGACGGCACAAGGCGTGCTGGCCAAGCTCAAGGCCCTGCGCGGTTGAACATATGGGAGGGGGCTTGCTCCCGATAGCGGTGTGTCAGCCAGCATATTCGGTACTGACATAGCGCAATCGGGAGCAAGCCCCCTCCCACAGTTAGATTCCATTGAACCTGCTATCAGCCTTCTTCCAGCCACAGGCGGATAGGCTTGCCTTCGGCCGGCCAGAAGCGGGTCTGCTCGATCGGCGAGATGTCCCAGCGCTCAACGCCTTGCAGGGCCTGGAAGAAGCGGTGTTCCTGCTCCATCAGGGCGTCGCCGCAGAGTTTGCGCGTACTGCCGATCTTGCCGAAGCTGAGTTTGTCGCCCTCGACGGTGTACGGTGCAAACCAGTGGTTGCACCCGCCGTTGCCGTAGGCGCGCCCATCGGCGCCCAAGGTGACACTCAGGTGCGCGTAATCCATCAGCGGCCGCTCACCGATCCATTCCACCACGTAGCTGTGATCCCGCTCGAGCTTTGCCGCATCACCGGCGCAGCCCATCAGGCCGGCACCGACGGCGGCCAGCAGAAGCAGGCCCTTCATTGCGCGGCCTTCTGGCATTTCGGGCAGCGGTGCTTGGCGCCTTCGCTGGCCCAGCCCAACTCGGCAATGCGCGCATTGGCGGCCGGTTGCAGCGGTTCCTTGGTCAGCTTGGTCTCCACCGCGAATTCAAACTCCAGCACGGCCTCGCAGCTGTCGCAGTTGACCTTCCAGGTGTGAATCTCCAGCTCGCCGAACTTCGGCCCCTGGGCCATGGCGACCCACTGACCTGCCGGGCGGATGGAGTAGCGCGCGTCGCCTTCGACGGTGAGGCGCATCGACAGGGTTTTACTGCCGCGCAGGGTGACGATCAGTACGTCGCCATGCTTGATCGAACCACCGTTGCCGGTGACCTGATAGCGGCCCGGCACCAGGGCGCGGCATTCGATCAGGGTGTGTTGCGGGCTCAGCAAGCTGAAGCGGAAATCGTGTTCGGCCATGGTTCCTCCAAATAGGCGCGGCATCCTAGCACGCGCGCCTGCGGATCATGCGCCTGGTATGTGACCGCTGATCATCCGTCGACACGATTCTGCGCCCGGCCATCGGCCCAGGCCGCAATGTTGGCCAGGGTGGTCTCGGCGATCGCCGCCAGGGCCTCGCGGGTGAGAAATGCCTGGTGCGCGGTGATGATCACGTTGGGGAACGTCAGCAGGCGCGCGAGCACGTCGTCCTGCAGGGGCAGGTCGGAGCGGTCCTCGAAAAACAGCTGGGCTTCTTCTTCATACACATCCAGCCCCAGGTAGCCGAGTTGGCCGTCCTTGAGCGCTTCGATCAGCGCGGGGGTGTCCACCAGGCCACCGCGCCCGGTGTTGATCAGCATCGCGCCGGGCTGCATCTGCGCCAGGGAGCGGGCGTTGATCAGGTGCTTGCTGTCGGTGGTGAGCGGGCAGTGCAGGCTGATGATCTGCGCTTCGGCCAGCAGCTCGGGCAGGCTCACATAGCGCGCACCGAGCGCTTGGACCAGCGGGTTGGGGAACGGGTCGTAGGCCAGCAGGTGGCAGCCGAAACCGGCCATGATCTTGGCGAAGGTGGCGCCGATCTGCCCGGTGCCGACCACGCCGACGGTCTTGCCGACAAGGTCGAAGCCGGTCAGGCCATGCAGGCTGAAATCGCCCTCGCGGGTGCGGTTGTAGGCACGGTGCAGGCGCCGGTTCAGGGCGAGAATCAGTGCCACGGCGTGTTCGGCGACGGCATGAGGCGAGTAGGCGGGCACACGCACGATGGTCAGGCCCAGGCGCTTGGCGGCGGCGAGGTCGACATGGTTGTAACCGGCCGAGCGCAGCGCGATCAGGCGGGTTCCGCCCGTGGCCAGGTGCTCGAGCACGGGCGCGCTGAGGTCATCGTTGATAAACGCGCAGACCACTTCGTGGCGTTCGGCCAGGGCCACGGTGTCGAGGGTGAGCCGGGCGGGCTGGAATTGCAGTTCCAGGCCGGGCGGCAGCGACACGCCGAGAAAACTGTCGCGGTCGTAGGTCTGGCTGCTGAAAAGAATGACGCGCATGAAAAAGCTCCCTGCAATGTACGTTTTGGTAACGCGGACCCTGTGGGATCGGGCCCGGCGTTGTAAAAAAATCTCAGGCGCTGACCCGCGCTTCACTGGCCAACCGGGCAATGGCCATGTCCAGCTCGTCCAGCGCGGCCATGGCCTTGGCGTCGTCCTGCTTGAGCAGGGTTTCGGCGCGTTGGCAGGCGGCGCGCAGTTGCGGTACGCCGCAGTAGCGGGTGGCGCCATGCAGGCGGTGGACGCGTTCGATCAAGGCATGGTTGTCATTGGCCTCACGGGCGAGGGTAATGGCCAGGCGGTCGGCTTCGAGGGAGGCGAGCAACATGGCGAGCATGTCCGCCGCCAGGTCCGCCTTGCCCGCGGCCAGCCGCAGTCCTTCCTCGTGGTCCAGCACCAGCAATCGCACGCCTGGGCCGAGGCCTTCGGTCGGGCGCTCCGGCCCTTGGTTGCGCAGGGCCAGGCCGGTCCATTTCAGCACCACCTGGGCCAATTGCCGTTCGCTGATGGGTTTGGTCAGGTAGTCGTCCATGCCGCTTTGCAGCAGCGCACGCTTTTCGTTGGCCATGGCGTGGGCGGTGAGGGCCACCACCGGCAGCGGTGTGCCGTGGCGCTCGCTTTCCCACTGGCGAATCGCCTCGGTGCTTTGACGCCCGTCCATGCCGGGCATCTGCACGTCCATCAGCACCAGGTCGAAGGTTTCCTGCTGGACGGCATTGATGGCCGCATAGCCGCTTTCCACGGCCTGGACCTTGGCGCCCATGTCTTCCAGCAGGGTTTGCACCAGCAACAGGTTCGCCGGGTTGTCATCCACGCAGAGCACCCGCGGCGCGCGGCTGGACAACGGTTCGCCCGGTTCGCAGCGCGTGGGGCGCGGGCTGATCAGGTCGGTCAGGGCGCGGCGCAGCTTGCGCGTACACGCGGGCTTGGCCTGCAACTGGCTGTTGGGGTTGGGCACCGACGGGCTGAACAGCATTTGCTCGGTGGTCGGGCACAGCACCAGCACCTTGCAGCCGAGGTGTTCGAGGTCCCACAGATGCTGGTTGAGGCGCTCGGGCGGGAGGTCATTGGCGGTGACGCCGAGTACCGCCAGGTCGATCGCCTGTTCGGTCTGATGCGCGCCGGTGATGCCGTTGGTCAGGCTTTCCAGGGTATTGAACGGCGTGACATCCAGGCCACAGTCTTCGAGCTGGTGTTGCAAGGCCTGGCGCGCCAGTTCGTGGTTTTCCAGCACGGCCACGCGGCGACCGAGCAGCGGCGCGCAGGGCAGGTCTTCGACGTCGTCGCGGGTCTTGGGCAGGTTCAGGCTGATCCAGAATTCCGAGCCTTCGCCCGGTGTGCTGTCGACGCCGATTTCGCCGCCCATCTGCTCGATCAAGCGCTTGGAAATCACCAGGCCCAGGCCGGTGCCGCCCGGTTGGCGCGACAGCGAGTTGTCGGCCTGGCTGAACGCCTGGAACAGCGCGCGCACGTCCTGGTTGGACAGGCCGATGCCGGTGTCCTGCACGCTGATGCGCAGTTGCACACTGTCTTCTTGTTCATCCTCGATCATCGCCCGGGCCACGATGGTGCCTTCGCGGGTGAACTTGATCGCATTGCTGATCAGGTTGGTCAGGATCTGCTTGAGGCGCAGCGGGTCACCCACCAATGCCAGCGGCGTGTCGCGGTACACCAGGCTCACCAGTTCCAGCTGTTTGGCATGGGCGGCGGGGGCGAGGATGGTCAGGGTGTCTTGCAGCAGGTCACGCAGGTTGAAGGGCACGCTGTCGAGTACCAGCTTGCCGGCTTCGATTTTCGAGAAATCGAGGATCTCGTTGATGATGCCCAGCAGGTTATCGGCGGACTTTTCGATGGTGCCCAGGTAATCCAGCTGGCGCGGTGTCAGCTCGCTTTTTTGCAGCAGATGGGTGAAACCGAGGATGCCGTTGAGCGGGGTGCGGATCTCGTGGCTCATATTCGCCAGGAACTCCGACTTGATGCGACTGGCCTCCAGGGCTTCCTTGCGCGCCAGGTCCAGCTCGATGTTCTGGATCTCGATGGTTTCCAGGTTCTGGCGCACGTCTTCGGTGGCCTGGTCGATGCTGTGCTGCAGTTCTTCCCGGGCGTTCTGCAGGGTCTCGGCCATGCGGTTGATGCCTGAGGCAAGTTGATCCAGCTCCTGGCTGCCCAGCGCCGGCAAGCGGGTTTCCAGGTTGCCGTCCTTGAGTTGGGCCACGGCTTGCTTGATCTGGCCGATCGGCGAATTGATGGTGCGGCTGATGCGCAGGGCCAAGGTTGCCGTGCAGATCAGGCCGATGGCGATCAGCAGCAGGCTGGCGAACAGGCTGCGATAACCGCGCAGCAACATGCCGTTGTGGGACAGTTCCACCTCGACCCAGCCAAGCAAGCGGTCGGATTCATCGGGAATCAGCTCGCCGGCAAGGTTGCGATGACGGCCAAACACCGGCAGCAGATAGCGCGTGGCGTCGTTACCGGTGCGCTGCAACAGGTGCGAGCTGTTACCCACCGGCGGCTGGTTGAGCATGGTCGGGCCGGCGTGGGCCATCGACGAGCGGTCCGGCGCAAGGAAGGAAACGGCGCGCACGTCCTGTTGTTCCAGGGATTGGGTGGCGATGCGTTCGAGCAGGTCGGCGTTCTTGCTGCTCAGCGCCGGAGCCACCAGTGGGGCCAACTGCTCGGCGATCATTTCGCCACGTTGCAGCAACTGGGATTGCAACTCCGAGAGCTGCATCCAGGTGAAATAGCCGCCCAACAACAAGGCCATCAGACTGGTCGGTAATAAGGTCAGCAACAGTACGCGGCCTTTTATCCCCATTCTTCTAAGCACGCCACTCTCCTGCTACCACGTTGTGATCGATCGCCCGTGCAGGCATCCGGCCCGCACCCCTGCGCAGTGTAGCCATTTGCGCGGCGTGGAATCTTGCAAATTAATGACAGCAGGCAATCTTCGGGCCATTTGGCGCGACGTGGCGATTGCCTGGCGCGGGGGAATCTTGAATAATCAGTGATTGAGAATGACTTGCAGGCGCTAATGAATCCCGTGGAAGTTGGTCTACCCAGTATCCTGACCATCGAAGATGACCCCGTGCTGGGCGCCTATGTCCACGAGCATCTGGGGCGCTGTGGCTTTCAGGTCACGTGGTGCCGGAACGGCCAGCAAGGCCTGCAGATGGCCCGCGAGCACGTCTTCGACGTGGTGTTGATGGATATTCTGCTGCCGGGGCTGGACGGGCTGTCGATCCTCACGCATCTGCGCCAGAGCCATGCGGTCCCGGTGATCCTGGTGTCGGCCCTGGGCGCCGAAGCCGATCGCGTGAACGGCTTTCGCCTGGGTGCGGACGACTACCTGCCCAAGCCGTTCAGCATGATCGAGTTGCGCGTGCGTATTGAAGCCATCCTGCGCCGGGTGGCCCTGGATCGCCGTCCGCCGCTGAGTTTGCCGCCCGCGCGCGACGACGCCCGGAGCCTGCGCTTTGATGATGAACTGTCCGACATCTTCTACCAGCAGCAGTGGGCCGGGCTGACCCGCAGCGAGTACCGCCTGCTGCAGACCTTGCACAACAACGGCGAGGAAGTGCTGAGCAAAGCCTTCCTTTATCAGCACGTGCTGCAGCGCGGTTATGCGCCCCATGACCGCAGCCTCGATATGCATATCAGCCAGATTCGCCGCAAACTCAAGACCATCGGCTATAGCGAGCGTGAAGTGCGTACCGTCTGGGGTAAGGGCTATGTGTTGAGTGGTCACGATGACGGCCTTTGAGGGGGGGGTGAAACGTCTGCCGGGCAGGCACTCGTTATTCTGGAAGTTGGCCTGCCTGCTGATTGCCTTCTGCTTGTTGATGATCTGGCTCAGTTGGTCCTGGGGCCGGTACATGGAGCAGCAGAACGCTTATCTGTCCGACACCTCCCGCGAGATTCTCAGCGGTTATGCGGCGGGAGCGGAGTTGGCCTGGAGTACCCAGGGCGCTGACGGCGTGGACGCCTGGTTGCAACTGATGGCTGCGCGTGAGCGCACCTGGATCGGCGTGATCGGCAACGACCTGCAATCCCTCGCCAGCACGCCGTTGACCGACAAGGAAAGCCAGCGCCTGACTTTTCTGCGCGGCCTGGACTGGCCGGTCAGCCGCCACGCCAAAGGCCTGCCATGGTTGAAAATCCCGTTTCCCCTGGACCCCAGTGTCGGCTCGCTGGTGATCGAGTTGCCCCAGCGCTTTATGCCGGGGCGCTACCAACTGTTCTGGCGGGTGGTGACCAATGGCGTGATTCCCGGTCTGTTTACCCTGTTGTTGTGCATCGGCCTGTACCGGCTGCTGATCATGCCGCTCAATCAATTGCGCGAGCAGGCCAACGCCTGGCGTGCCGATCAATTGAACACGCGGCTGTCCCACGATGCCACCAGCCGCCAGGATGAATTGGGCGAGCTGGGGCGGGCGTTTGACCATATGTCCGAGCGGTTGCAGGGCACGGTGGTATTGCAGCAACAGCTGTTGCGGGACATGTCCCATGAACTGCGCACCCCCCTCAGCCGTTTACGCGTGGCCTGTGACAGCGAGCAGGATCTGGCGCAACTGCGTGAACGGCTGGGGCGGGAGATCGACGTCATGCAGCGCCTGGTCGAGGACAGCCTGCAATTGGCCTGGTTGGACACCGAGCGGACGCCGCTGCCTGTCGAAGACATTCAGGTTCAGGCGTTGTGGGACATGCTCAAGGACAACGCCTGTTTCGAAAGCGATTGGCCAGCCTCGCTGCTGCCATGCCGGCTGGGGCCGGATTGTTGGGTACGCGGCAATCTGAACGCCCTGGCCCAGGCGCTGGAAAATATCCTGCGCAACGCCATACGGCATTCACCTGCGGGCGGTGTCGTCAGCCTCGATGGGCGCCGTGATGGCGCATATTGGCACCTATGGCTGGAGGATCAGGGCGGGGGTATTGATGAACGCGATCTGGAACGGATCTTCGCGCCGTTCATCCGCCTGGACGGCTCACGGCCTGGCGACGGTGGCTTCGGGCTGGGGTTGAGCATCGCGCGCAATGCGGTGCAACGTCAGGACGGCAGCTTGTGGGCGGAGAATACCGGCCAGGGCTTGCGTGTGCATCTGCGTTTGTGCGCAGCCTAGGGCTCAAGCGCGACGCAGTTTGCGTTTATTCCATTGGTGCGCGACCCACCAGCGCCAATAACCCATGGTCAGGCAATAGGCCAGCGCGCCCAACACCACACCCAGTACCAGCGAGCCGAGCAGGAACGGCTGCCACAGCGTGCTCAACTGACCGCTGATCCACTCCCACGTCAGGTCGTCGGGCAGGCTGCGCGCCGGCACGTTCATCAGCCAGGCGCCGGTCATGTAGGTACACAGGAACACCACTGGCATGGTGATCGGGTTGGTCAGCCACACCAGGCTGATGGCAATCGGCATATTGCCCCGCACCGTGATCGCCAGCACCGCCGCCAAGAGCATCTGCAAGGGGATCGGGATAAACGCCGCAAACAGGCCTACCGCCATGGCGCGGGCTACCGAGTGCCGATTCAGGTGCCAGAGGTTCGGGTCATGCAGCAAGGTGCCCAGAAACTGTAATGACTTGTGTTCCCTGATACTGGTGGGGTCGGGCATGTACCGTTTGAATAAGCGCCGGGGCATAAGGGGTCCAGATCAAGTCGAGGGGCAAGTATGCGCGCATTCTATAAACAGAAAATTCAGACTTTGTGACAAAACATCATAGGCTGCGGCCGGGGGCCAGCTAAGACTGAATGGATCACGTCAAAGGAATGATCCATGAGGACAGGGATGTTCGCGCTTGCACTCGGGCTGCTTGCGCTGCGATTTCTACCCGCACTGCCGCCCGCCGGGATGCTGTTGGCGCTGGCAGTGGTGGCGTTGATGCTGCTGCCGTTTCGCACTTATCCGCTGGCGTTTTTCCTGTTCGGCTTGTGTTGGGCATGTGTGAGCGCGCAGTGGGCGCTGGATGACCGCTTGCGTCCGATGCTCGACGGCCAGACGCGTTGGCTGGAGGGGCGTGTGAGCGGGTTGCCGCAGCAGACTGACAGCGGCGTGCGTTTCGAACTGAGCGACAGCCGGTCGCGCAACGCCCGCTTGCCCGCGCGCATTCGGCTGTACTGGCACGGTGGCCCACCGGTACGCAGCGGTGAGCGTTGGCGCCTCGCGGTGACGCTTAAACGTCCGTCGGGCCTGCTCAACTTCCATGGCGTCGACCATGAAGCCTGGCTGCTCGCCCAGCGCATCGGCGCCACCGGCTCGGTAAAGGACGGCGAACGCCTGGCGCCGGCCCGCAATGCTTGGCGCGACGCGGTCCGTCAGCGCTTGATGGCGGTGGACGCCCAAGGGCGCGAGGCGGGGCTGGCGGCCCTGGTGCTGGGGGACGGCTCCGGGCTGACGGCCGACGACTGGCGTGTCTTGCAGGACACCGGCACGGTGCATTTGTTGGTCATTTCCGGCCAGCACATTGGCCTGTTGGCGGGGTTGATCTATGCGCTCGTCGCCGCTCTGGCGCGCTACGGCTGCTGGCCGCGCACCTGGCCGTGGCTGCCGTGGGCATGTGGCCTGGCGTTTACCGCGGCGTTGGGGTACGGCCTGCTGGCGGGGTTCGGCGTGCCGGTGCAGCGCGCCTGTGTAATGGTGGGGCTGGTGTTGCTGTGGCGTTTGCGTTTCCGTCATCTGGGCATCTGGTGGCCGCTGTTGCTGGCGTTCAATGGTGTGCTGATCCTTGAGCCGTTGGCCAGCTTGCAGCCGGGGTTCTGGTTGTCCTTTGCGGCCGTGGCGGTACTGGGGCTGACGTTCGGCGGTCGGTTAGGCCGCTGGAGCGCTTGGCAGGCATGGACCCGTCCGCAATGGTTGATAGCCATCGGTCTTTTCCCGGTGTTACTGGTGCTGGGTTTGCCCATCAGCCTCAGTGCGCCGCTGGCCAATCTATTTGCGGTGCCGTGGATCAGCCTGGTGGTGTTGCCCCTGGCCCTGCTCGGGACGGCATTGCTGGCGGTGCCGTTCGTGGGCGCGGGCTTGTTGTGGCTGGCGGGTGGGGCGCTGGACGGCTTGTTCAACGCCCTGGCGCTGCTGGCGGGGCAATTGCCCGCGTGGATACCGGCCGAGGTGCCCATGGGTTATTGGCTGGTTAGCCTGGTCGGTGCGGTGTTGCTGTTGCTGCCCAAGGGTGTGCCGTTTCGGTTGCTCGGCTGGCCGATGCTGTTGTTGGCGGTGTTCCCGCCGCGCGAGCCGGTGCCCCACGGGCAGGTGGACGTACTGCAGCTGGATGTCGGGCAGGGGCTGGCGTTGATCCTGCGCACCCGCCATCACACCTTGCTCTACGATGCCGGCCCGCGCTCCGGGGCGGTCGATCTCGGCGCGCGGGTGGTGTTGCCGTCGCTGAAGAGGCTCGGGGTAGACGCTCTGGACATGATGTTACTGAGCCATGCCGATGCCGATCATGCCGGCGGTGCGGCGGCTGTCGCCCGTGGGCTGTCGATCAAACGGGTCGTCGGTGGCGAAACCGAAGGGTTGCCGGCGCTTCTCGACACTCAGCCTTGTATCAGCGGTGAACAATGGGCGTGGGACGGCGTGTCCTTTGAATTGTGGCAATGGCCAGACGCAGTTGATGGCAACCCGAAATCCTGTGTATTGCACGTACAGGCCAATGGCGAGCGCCTGCTGCTCACCGGCGATATCGATCGCGCCGCAGAGCAGGCGTTTCTGGCCTCGGCCCTGGCGGTGCCGACCGATTGGCTGCAAGCCCCTCACCATGGTAGCCGCAGTTCGTCATCCTGGCCGTTTCTGCAGCGGCTGGCGCCGAAGTCGGTGCTGATTTCCCGAGGGCGCGGCAATGCGTTCGGTCATCCTCATCCACAGGTGGTGGAGCGCTATCAAGCGTTGGGAACGCAGGTGTATGACAGCGCCGAACAGGGCGCGGTACGTTTGCGATTGGGCGCCTTCGCGCCACCGATTGTTGCGCGCAGTCAACGCCGCTTCTGGCGAGAAGCGCTACCGTAACCGCACGTTACCAATGGCCGAAGCCTGTGATCGGCGGGTCGTGGGTCGACGAGCCCCGCCGCCTGACCTATATGGTAAAGTGGCGCACTTTTTCGAGGGGACATTCACTGTGTGGGAATTGGTCAAATCCGGCGGCTGGATGATGTTGCCGATCATCTTGAGCTCCATCGCCGCACTCGGCATCGTTGCCGAACGCCTGTGGACCTTGCGCGCCAGCCGTGTCACACCCGAGCATCTGCTGGGGCAGGTCTGGGGCTGGATCAAGAACAAGCAGCTCGACAAGCAGAAACTCAAGGAACTGCGTGCCAATTCACCCCTGGGTGAAATCCTCGCGGCCGGGCTGGCCAACTCCAAGCATGGTCGCGAGATCATGAAAGAGTGCATCGAAGAGGCCGCCGCGCGGGTCATCCATGAGCTGGAGCGTTATATCAACGCCCTCGGCACCATCGCCGCCATGGCACCGTTGCTCGGCCTGCTGGGCACGGTGCTGGGCATGATCGATATTTTCAGCTCGTTCATGGGCTCGGGCATGAGCACCAACGCCGCGGTGCTGGCCGGTGGTATCTCCAAGGCCCTGATCACCACGGCAGCGGGCCTGATGGTCGGTATTCCCTCGGTGTTCTTCCACCGTTTCCTGCAACGCCGGATCGATGAGTTGGTGGTCGGCATGGAGCAGGAAGCCATCAAACTGGTGGAAGTGGTGCAGGGCGACCGTGACGTGGACTTGGTCGGGGACAAAGCGTGAAATTTCGCCGCAAGCAACGGGAAAATGTTGATATCAACCTCGCGTCGCTGATCGACGTGGTGTTTATCCTGCTGCTGTTTTTTGTCGTGACCACCACCTTTACGCGGCAGACCCAGCTGCGGGTCGATTTGCCGGAAGCGGTCAGCGGCTCGCCGGCCGAGGACCAGGAAGTCAAGCAACTGGATATCGCCATCAGTGCCGACGGCGTGTTTTCGGTGAATAACCAGTTGCTCGAGAAGAACGACCTCAACAGCCTGATGGAAGCCCTGCAGAAAGAGTCCGGTGGCGATACCAAGATGCCGCTGTCGATCAGTGCTGATGGCAAGACCCAGCACCAGGCTGTCATTACCGCGATGGACGCTGCCGGCAAGCTGGGGTTCAGCCACTTGCGCATGAGCACCGTCGAGGCGGTGAGCCAACCCTGATGGCCATGTCCGATCGCTTGCTCAAGGCCTGGTACGAAGGCCATCCGGCGCTGACGTTGCTACGGCCGCTGGAGTCGCTGTATCGCACGGTGGTGCAGCGCAAGCGCGCGCGCTTCCTGGCGGGCGAGGGCGAGATCTACCAATCGCCGGTGCCGGTGGTGGTGGTCGGCAATATCACCGTGGGCGGGACTGGCAAGACGCCGTTGATCCTGTGGTTGATCGAGCATTGCCAGCGCAGAGGTTTGCGTGTGGGCGTGGTCAGTCGCGGGTATGGCGCGAAGCCACCGCAGTTGCCGTGGCGGGTCGAGGCCGGCCACGCTGCTGAAGTGGCTGGCGATGAACCCTTGCTGATCGTGCAGCGCTGCGGCGTCCCCTTGATGATCGACCCCGATCGCAGCCGCGCAGTGAAGACGCTGCTGGCCAGCGAAACCCTGGACCTTATCCTCTCCGACGACGGCCTGCAGCATTACCGCCTGGCTCGCGACCTTGAGCTGGTGCTGATCGACGCCGCCCGGGGCCTGGGCAATCGCCGCTGCCTGCCTGCCGGGCCGTTGCGCGAACCGGCGGAGCGCCTGAAGAGCGTGGATGCGCTGCTCTATAATGGCGCCGCGGCCGATCGCGAAGATGGTTTCGCCTTTCGTCTGCTGCCCACGGCGTTGGTCAACTTGCAAACCGGCGAACGCCAGCCGGTCGATTACTTCCCGGCGGGCCAGCAGGTGCATGCGGTCGCCGGTATCGGCAACCCGCAACGTTTCTTCAACACCCTTGAAACGCTACACTGGCAGCCGATACCCCATGCTTTTGCCGACCATGCGTCCTACAGCGCGGAAGTCTTGAATTTCACGCCATCATTGCCGCTGGTCATGACCGAGAAGGACGCGGTGAAGTGCCGCGCCTTTGCCCAGTCCGACTGGTGGTACCTTGCGGTGGATGCGGTGCCGTCGCCAGCGTTTGTCGCCTGGTTCGACATGCAACTGATGCGTCTGTTGCCCGCCCGTCTCTTGCCTTAAACGCTTCATTCCAGGAAACACTCATGGACACCAAACTGCTCGACATCCTCGCTTGCCCGATCTGCAAAGGCCCACTCAAGCTCAGCGCGGACAAGACCGAACTGATCAGCAAAGGCGCCGGCCTGGCTTACCCGATCCGTGATGGCATCCCGGTGATGCTGGAAAGCGAAGCCCGCACGCTGACCACCGACGAGCGCCTGGATAAATGACTACAGCCTTTACCGTTGTCATTCCATCGCGCTACGCCTCGACCCGCTTGCCGGGTAAACCGCTGCAACTGATCGGCAACAAGCCGATGATTCAGCTGGTGTGGGAACAGGCCTGCAAAAGCAGCGCCGAACGCGTGGTGGTGGCCACCGATGATCCGCGCATTATCGATGCGTGCAAAACCTTCGGTGCCGAAGCGGTACTGACCCGCGAAGACCATAATTCCGGCACCGACCGCCTGGCCGAAGTGGCCACACAACTTGGCCTGGCGCCTGATGCCATCGTGGTCAATGTGCAAGGTGACGAGCCGTTGATCCCGCCGCGCGTGATCGACCAGGTGGCCGCGAACCTGGCGGCCCATGGCGAAGCGCGCATGGCGACCCTGGCCGAGCCCATCGAAGACATTGAAACGCTGTTCAACCCGAACGTGGTCAAGGTGGTCAGCGACATCAACGGCCTGGCGCTGACATTCAGCCGCTCGACGTTGCCCTGGGCGCGGGATGCTTTTGCCAGGCATCCTGACCGGTTGCCAGAAGGCGTGCCGTACCGCCGTCACATCGGTATCTATGCCTACCGTGCCGGTTTCCTGCATGACTTCGTCAGTTGGGGCCCGTGCTGGCTGGAAAACACCGAATCCCTGGAACAACTGCGTGCCCTGTGGCACGGCGTGCGTATCCATGTCGGCGATGCTCTGGAAGCACCGCCTGCGGGTGTTGACACCCACGAAGACCTCGAGCGCGTCCGCCGCCTGCTGGGGGCCTGATGGAGGTTCTGTTTGTCTGCCTGGGCAACATCTGCCGCTCGCCCACCGCTGAAGGCGTATTGCGCCATAAATTGCGCGAAGCGGGTTTGGCTGGCGAGGTCGACGTGGCGTCCGCCGGCACGGGGGAATGGCATATCGGCAACCCACCGGACTCACGCAGCCAACAGGCAGCGCGGCAGCGCGGTTACGATCTGTCGGCCCAGCGTGCGCAGCAGGTCTCCCGCGCCGACTTTGCGCGTTACGACCTGATCCTGGCCATGGACCACAGCAACCTGCGTAACCTCAAAGCGATGCAGCCGGGGCAGGGCAAGGCCGAGCTCGACCTGTTCCTGCGCCGCTACGACTCTGAAGTGGACGAGGTGCCAGACCCTTACTACGAAGGCGAACAAGGCTTTGAGCGGGTCCTGGACCTGATCGAACGAGCCTGTGATTTATTGGTGATCGAATTGAAGGGGCGGTTATGACCTTGCAAGTGCTTGCGCAGGTATCGCTCAAGCCATTCAACAGCTTCGGCATCGACGTGCGTGCCCAGCTCTTCGCCGAGGCCCACAGCGACGCGGATGTTCGCGAGGCCCTGGCCTATGCCGCCGCCCAGGCAGTACCGCTGCTGGTGATCGGTGGTGGCAGCAACCTGCTGCTGACCCGGGATATTCCGGCCTTGGTATTGCGCATGGCGACCCAGGGTATTCGGGTGCTGCAGGATGACGGCCAGCATGTGGTGGTCGAGGCCGAAGCGGGCGAAGCCTGGCACCCGTTCGTACTGTGGACCCTGGAACATGGCTTCTGCGGCCTCGAAAACCTCAGCCTGATCCCGGGCACCGTGGGCGCCGCACCGATGCAAAACATCGGCGCCTACGGTGTGGAGATCAAGGATGTGTTCGCCGGCTTGACGGCCCTGGATCGCCAGACCGGCGAGTTACGTGATTTCAGCCTGGAAGAATGCAACTTCGCCTACCGGGACAGCCTGTTCAAACACGAAACCGGACGTTGGCTGATCCTGCGGGTGCGGTTTGCCCTGAGCCGCGTCAGCCACCTCAAGCTCGACTACGGCCCCGTGCAACAGCGCCTGGCCGGGCAGGGGATTACCGACGCCACCCCGAGCGATGTCAGCCGGGCGATCTGCGGCATCCGTCGGGAAAAACTGCCGGACCCCGCAGAACTGGGCAATGCCGGCAGCTTCTTCAAAAACCCATTGGTGTCCCAGGCGCTGGCCGCCGAGCTGCAGGGCTTGTATCCGGACTTGGTGGCCTATCCCCAGGCCGACGGGCAGATGAAACTCGCTGCCGGCTGGTTGATCGACAAGGCCGGTTGGAAGGGCTTTCGTGATGGAGATGCCGGCGTGCATAAGATGCAGGCATTGGTGCTGGTCAACTACGGCGGCGCCACCGGGCATGACATTGCCAACCTGGCGCTACGTATCCAGCAGGATATTGCCCAGCGTTTCAAGGTCGATCTGGAGATGGAGCCCAACCAGTACTGAGCCCTGAACAAAGCGCCCTGAAACAAAAATGCCCCGTATCTTGCGATACGGGGCATTTTTTATACTGTTGGCAATCAGTCGTCGCGGCTCATGATGCCGAAGATCTGCAACAGGCTGATGAACAGGTTGTAGATCGACACATACAGGCTGATGGTCGCCATGATGTAGTTGCGCTCACCGCCGTGGATGATGGCGCTGGTCTGGAACAGGATGCACACGGAGGAGAACAGCACAAAACCTGCGCTGATCGCCAACTGCAGACCGCTGATCTGGAAGAACATGCCAGCGACCACTGCCCCCAGCAACACGAAGAAGCCGGCGGTGATGAAGCCACCCAGGAAACTCATGTCCTTGCGGGTGATCAGCACATACGCCGACAAACCACCAAACACCAGGGCTGTCATGGCAAACGCCGAGCTGACCACTTCCGCGCCGCCGGCCATGCCGAGGTAACGGTTAAGGATCGGGCCGAGGATAAAGCCCATGAAACCGGTCAAGGCAAACGCCGACACCAGGCCCCAGGCCGAGTCACGCAGCTTGTTGGTCAGGAAGAACAGACCGTAGAAGCCGATCAACACGACAAAGACATTCGGGTAGCCGACGTGCATCTGCTGCGCCATGAACGCCATCACGCCGCTGAATGCGAGGGTAAGGGCGAGCAAGCCATAGGTGTTGCGCAAGACGCGGCTGACTTCAAGCTGCTCAGCCTGCGCGTTACCATTCACTGCGTAATTCTGTTCGCGCATGGCGACACTCCTTCGGTTTTGAAACGTTCAGTCGCAAAGATCATAACAGACGCTCTGTAACAAGCGATGGCGAGAGTTTGACAGTGTGTTTCATTCGGGTATTATGGCGCCCGCTGAGACAGGATGGGCTGCTATAATCCTGTGATGCAAAAGGGAAATTGGCAGAGTGGTTGAATGCACCGGTCTTGAAAACCGGCGAACGTTAATAGCGTTCCCAGGGTTCGAATCCCTGGTTTCCCGCCAAGATTTACACGAAAGCCCCGCTGATGCGGGGCTTTTGCGTTTCTGGGGCTTGGACACTTCCGATCTTAATTTGCTCGGCGTTCCAGAACTATTATGGAAGCGTTCCATAACTTTTCTATTTTGACGGCTTTGCGGTGGCGCCGAGTCTCCTATAAACGCGCTTTGTGATTTCCTGATTGCTATGCCCCAATAGCAGGCTCGCATCGCCGATATCCACAATTTCAGACGCCGCCTTGGGTCGGATATCTCGGAATTGAAACCCGCCGATCTTTGCAGTGAGCATCGGATCTCCTTGTTCGATAGCTTTCTCGCAAGCCATCTCTCAGCAGGTGAGATCGTAGAAAAATGGCGCTTCCGCTAGCGCCCGCTACGATCTTGTTGTGGCAATAAGCCATATAGGGGAGGAAGTGGGCATGAAACGGTTTATGTTTTTTTCAGTGATAGCCGTGCTGGCAGGATGCTCAGGGAAAATTGTCACGTATGAGCAATCTGACTGCAAGAATGGTTGTGAGGGTGTTCCTTTTTTTCGGCTAGTTCAGGTAAAGGAGCATTACATTCAGGACAAAATCCTGAATAAAGAAGGTGAGATGCTACGTTACGCCGGCGGCGACGAAAACACTGGCTGCTTTGCGGTCCAAGTCACTGAAACGAAGCTAATCCCGGCGGCCCAGGAAAGCTATATCCGTTACGAGGCTGGATGGCTCGAAACTTCTAAATTCTCAGTAGACCTAAACGATAACGGTAGCTTGGCAAAGGTGGGCGCCGATTCGACACCCGGACTGAAGATGGCAGTGGACGCGGTGTCCACACTAGCAACCGCCTATGGGACGGTGAAGTCCGCCGATAAGTCTAAATCAAAGATTCAACTACCTTACTGCAACGCTGGCAGAGTTCCCGTGACCGGAGCCTAGTTGAACCAGTTAGGCCCAGCTCATCGCTGGGCTTTTTGCATCTGTACTTGGTTGTAGCGTACTGTATTTTCCCCTCTTTAGTATGCGGCGTGTTACCTATGTCTGATGAAGTTCGGCTTGTCGTCATCATCAATACCCAGCCAGGTCGAGGCTCGGACCAGCTCGCGGCTTTTGAAAAACTCGCTCCTTTGGTCAGGGCTGAGCAAGGGTGCATTCAATATGATATCCACCCTGTAGTCGGAAATAGCGATAGCTTTGTATTGATCGAGAAGTGGGCATCAAAAGAAGCGCTTGATGCACATGATCTCGCTCCGCATATGCTTGAGGCAGCCAAGCACAACCCGACGTTCCGTGCGGGGCCGGCTACAGTGCTGTTTTTGGAATCGGCGGTGCTTTCATCGCACTGAAGAAGGGCTGAGCTCACAACAGAAGAGCCCAGCCCCACGCAGGGCTCTTTGCATCTGGCTTTCCCAGTGCTATTTTTCCGAATTAACCCCCACACGGAGAGTGCAATGGCCCGATACTTCAAAAGTCTAGACAATGGCAAGGTTGAAGAAGTCGATGCGTTTCAGGTTCTGGCAATATTGTTCCTAGGCCCACTCTATCTTTGCTTCGCCGGCCTTTGGCGCCACTTATTGATCTGGGGTATTGCTATAGGGTTGGGGCTGTTTGCAGGCCCGCCTTGGGCAGCTATACCTATTGCTGGACTGCCAATCATCTACTGTTTTTTGATACGTAAAATTGTGGCAGATGAGTATTTGAAGAAGGGCTGGGTAGAGGTGGCTGATCCAAAGCTTGCACTCGATAAAGAAGTTCCAGACGCTTAGTCTCTTGCAGATTAGTTGCTTTGAGCCCAGCCTCGCGCTGGGCTTTTTGCTTTCTGCGGCCAGGTGCTACAGTCCCGCCAAACCAAAGAGGGAACGACATGCGAAGTGTTGTAGCGGGACTGGCGGTTATTCTGCTGGCTGGGTGTTCAAGCGTTGGTGACATCAGGAAGAATCCACCATTGCTTGAAATCGAGTCGAAGCATTCGGCTAAGGCTGTCGCCGAGTGCATCAGAGATGGGTGGCAGGCGACCGACCTGGTAGGTGGAAGCCTCGGAGGGATTTTGCAGACTTCGGGCGACCGATACACGGTGATAGCACCGAATCCTGAGAACCCATGGCATCTGGCTGACGTTGATCCGAAAGGAATAGGTTCACTTGTCCGATACCATTTTTTCCGTACCTGGCAGTCGCCATCAGACAAAATATTCGGTGTCGTGAGTGCTTGCTCTCGATGAGCGCTGTAGATATCAATGCCATCTATGGACAAGGTACGACATGCGAATTTTGATAGCGGCGCTAGCGGCAGTGCCGTTGTCACAGCAATAACCGCTGGATCAGCATTGAAGAACGGGTATGACGCGGCCTCGGAGTCGGACAAGCCGGTAGCGGCAGCCTTGAAGGTTTTAGTGCTCACCCTCTCCACGGACTTGCTGTAGCGGTCGCCCCGGGCGTCGATGCACATGGCGCTCAGGTAGATCGGCCTGGCCAATTTTCCCCGGCGCGATGCTCTTCAGCGACGTGTAATTGATCATGCCCTGGCGGCCGCTCGGGCCGATGTTTATTCGCGGGCACGGCTGAATCATTGGGCTGATTTGCAGTCAAAAAATTAACCCTCTCAAGCAATTAGGACGTTCAAGATGAAGCGCGCAGCAATAACCCTTTTGGCCATTTCTGGTCTTATTCTGCTTGGTGGTTGCGTGCCTATCTGGGACGACGGAGGACGGTATGGGCATGATCGTTACAGAGGGGATGATCATGGGCGCAGATACGACCAGGGCTACGATGACCAAGGTCGGGGCCGTGGGTACGATCGCCGATACGATGATCGCGGGTATGATCGTTATCACGGTCGAGATCGTGATGATCGGGATGACTGATTCCTTGAGTATCAGTGGCGGCCTATAGCGTTATAGGCCGCGAATTCGTCCGCATCGGATGTCGCCCCTCCGAGTGTTGCCCGTCTACGCCGCGACAAAATCCGCTAAGGCCAGGGGCAAGGTGACACCCTGCTGTCATCACAGAGGGCTGAGCGATATCCGATACACGGCGCTGGTTGATCAGTCTTCCTGGTTCGCCTCGATCATCTTTTCGATGTCGGTGGCGATCGGCTTTCTCCAGTTTTTGATCCGGCCTGGCTTCAGGTCGATGTTCAGGATCAGGTAGTCGCCGTAATGCTGGGCGGGGAAGAGGTCCGGCACGTAGCCTTCATCGCACCCCACGAGCCTCGGCCACCTCGCAATAAGTCGCAGATAGCGAAACGCCCGCTCAGGGGTGGGATACGCATTCAGATCGGGGAGGACATCAATCGTCATGCTTGCGGCTCCAGGGGAGGGAGAAGCCAGAAGCGCAGCACAAGCAAGGGCGCGCGATCAGCCTTCGAGTCCCGCAATCCTCGCGTGACCCGAAGGGTGTTAAGCGCGCTTAGATGCGGATGATCTGGGTGATGTGCGGCTTACCTTTGAGGGGGGCGTAGATTTCTACGATTGCTGCCCAGATTGCTGGCGAACCAGGCTGCTGTGCTTTGGCGTGATAGCGATAGTTTGTGCCGGCGACGACCTGGGTCGCAACCGTCTCAGGGGTGTATTGCACCCCCACAAAGCCTTCCAAGGCTTCTTTGAATACAGCATGGTCCTTTGGAGTCAGTTCGTGGTAAGCAGTCCATCCGCCAACACCAACGTAGTTTTCTTGAGCTGACATACTATAAATCTCCATATTTAAGTTCCTACTCGTTTGGCTTTTCGGAGTTCGCCCCGTCTATTGAATGGTTTCCGGAATCCATTTCCTGAGGGTGCTCCTGGGCAACGACTGTTGGTCGCAAAACAGATTCCTGGGAAGGCACCAATGCTTAACGCTTTGGTCGGGCAGGGTCAGCCATAGGCGCGCGTGCATGCCTGAGCATTTGGCTATGGAGGATGGGGTGGCGGTCACCCGCTTCAGATCCTCTTCCCTGATAGAAACAATTCACCAATGAGTGATGATTGCCAGACGTCTACGTCTTGTCCAAGGTGGCTCTGCGCATGAGGCATGCCGCTTGATGGCTTTAAGCTATCAAATACAAGGGGAATGTATGTACGTGTTTGGCAGTGCTGGGTGTAAGGCATCGACGATTGGTGAATTCGAAAGCAGCACCTGATCCCGCAATTTTTTAACCTGGAGGGGGCCTAATCGGCGGTTATCGTTGGGCGCCACGCTCCGTTAACGGATGCAGCGAGCGGGATGAGTATTACGGAACCAAAACCTTCAATACCGTCTACATTTCAGGGAGCATTCCCTTCCGGAGAAGACCGTCATGTTTAGATCACGCACGCTTGTAGCTGCTATCTGCCTTACTTTGGCCGTTGGCTCGGTGGCTGCACTCGCAGACCCTGGCAATGGGAAAGGTCAAGGCAATGGAAAAGGCAACTCACAAGGTGGTCAGGGTCATGGCAACCAGGGTAATAAGGGGAAAGGTCCGAGCGGAGACGACTGGTCTCGCGGGCCAAGCATTGACCGCGGCAGCGTATTGGGAGTGCTCGGCGGCTACCGTGACTACTGGAGCCCAGGCCCTTCACTGCCACCCGGAATACAAAAGAACCTCGCCAGAGGGAAGCCTCTTCCTCCAGGCATCGCCAAGAAGCTTGATGGTCGATTGCTGGGCAGACTTCCACATTACGACGGCTACGAATGGCAGCAGGCAGGCACGGACTTGATACTGGTCGCAATTGCTTCCGGCATAATCTACGAAGTCCTCAACGGCGCCTTCGATTAAGGCGATAACGCTTCGACGATCTATGCCAAACGCCCGCCGCCACGCGGGCGTTTTTGTATCCGCGCTAAACGCGACCATGAGCAATCGCAAGGTCGGCTGTCTCAGGGGCTGATCGTAGGCTTGCTTCACGGCTACGCCAATGCACAAACACACCAAATCCATGACAACCAAACAATCCGGCGGGGGGCAATCGAACGTGTCTATCGGGAAAGATCAAGGCACATCACAACCATTCCGATTTCGGCCATGTCGGTACTGAAAGGGATTTCGCCCAGCGCCCTGAACAATTTAGGGCCAAAGGAAAAATGCCCAGAAGAGTTGGGTGTCAGCCTGCGCCAAAAAAGCAAAGCCCCGGAGGTTCGCGGCTCCAGGGCTTCTATTTTCGCCTCCATCCCTAAACGGCTGGCGAACGTGGTCGCAGATTATCAGCGGCCCCCGGATGTTTCACTACGACTATTGGCGATAGTGTTCGATCGGCAGCACGCGGGGGAGGGCGGAATGATTTCTGCAACCTTATGCGCCCCATGATCGGCGCGGGCTCCAACGCATTCAAAAGTGCCTTGGTGCGGTAATTATTAGAATCTAACGTATTGTTTTAAAAAGTTACTTTGGACTCCTGGAAGCCAGTGAACGTTACTGGCGATTCCAGGGTTCGAATCCTGCCGTACACCTTTTATTAAGGCGTTGACCCGAGTGAGAGGTTCGCCAACGTGACGAGTCCACTCGCCGCGTTACCCGATAATGTTCGAGGGGCGAAGCACCCGATGTTGCGCTGCTGATCCGGTTTGCTTTTCCAAAGCTGGGAGCCAATCTAAGCGATTAACTGCTGAACAGACCTCGCCAGGGTTGCGACATGTGCAGCCCCCGGCGAACTCGGGGATCAGCACGAAAGGCTTCGCTCAGTCGCTATGCTCGCTCCTCATTCGTATTAGCCATTTCACGACTTCGAACCACATTACGCTCAGCGCGACGATGCCAAATGCGAAAAGCAGCAGTACTGGCGCGGGTGTCACGAATGAGAACAGCTGGGTAACCGGCGGAAAAAACAGCGCTATCGCCAACATGGCCAACGTTGCGAAAGCGATCCAACTGAGCTGGGTGCCAAACGCGCCAGGCCCCACCCAGCGCGTGCGGCCCCATGACTTATTGGTATGGATCAGGGCGAGGTTGGCCAGCGCCAGGACGACGAAGGTCAGTGTTCTCGCAAGCTCATCTTGCTCCGACGCAACCGGCGCAAAGAACCTCATACTTGCATACGTCGCGAGAAGCAGTATCAGTAAGCCAATGCCTTGGCAGAGGCCGCGTATCATCACTGCGCTGTCGAACAACTGTTGCTCCTTTCGACGTGGAGGAGCCTTCATCGCATCCGGCTCAAGCGGTTCGGCCTCGAACACGACCGAGCAGGCGGGATCGATGATCAGTTGCAAGAACAAAATGTGCGCCGGCATCAGCACCATCGGCCAGCCGAAAAGCACTGGAAGCATCGATAGGCCGACGATCGGCACGTGTACGGCCACCACAAACACAATCGCCTTGCGCAAGTTGGCGAAAATGCGGCGGCCATAGCGCACGGCGGTCACCAACGACTCGAAATCATCATTGAGCAAAACCAGCGCGGCCGCCTCGCGTGCGACCTCGGTGCCACGCGCACCCATCGCAACGCCAATATCGGCTGCCTTCAGTGCAGGCGCGTCGTTGACACCGTCGCCGGTCATGGCGACGACATCACCCTGTGCACGGAACGCGCGTACCAGGCGCAGTTTCTGCTCTGGCTGAACACGGCAGAAGATCTGCGTGGTGATCAGTCGTGCAGCCAGCTCAGAATCGTTCAGCGTGGACAGTTCGGTTCCAGTGATCACCGGCGCATCGGTGCCCAGCCCGGCCTGCCTGGCGACCGACATCGCTGTGGCCGGGTGGTCGCCCGTCATCATCACCACACGGATGCCGGCGGCTCGGCACTCGGCAATAGCCTGCGGCACATCTGGACGAATCGGATCTTCGAGCCCGACCAATCCTAGAAACCTGAAGTCGAAGTCGTGCTGTAAACCGGGCAATACCTCGGCGGCGAAGGTCGCCTGTGCGACGCCGAGAACGCGAAGCCCGTCTGCCGCCATCGCCAGCACCTGAGCCGCAATGCGCGCGCTGCGAACGGGATCCATATGGCACAAATCGACGATTGCCTCGGGCGCTCCCTTTGCAGCAATGAGTCGCTCTCGTTGATTCGGCGATTGCCACACCCGCGACATTGCCAGCATCTGAGGTGACAAGGGATAGTCGTCGATCAGCGTCCAGTCGGCGTGAAGGTGCTCGGTGAGCGCCAGCAGGCTCTGCCCGGTCTCGCCGATGGCCGACTCCATCGGGTCGAAAGCATGGCGGTGGCTGGCGAGAACCGCGTACTCAAGCACACCATGGAGTGCCTCCTGCAAAGGCGTGCCGCCGTCAGTACCATCTCTGGCGACTTCATACTCAGCCTCCTCGGACCAAAGGCGCCTGACCGTCATTCTGTTAGCCGTCAGCGTACCGGTCTTGTCGACGCATAAGACGGTGGTCGCACCGAGCAATTCGACGGCAGGGATGCTACGCGCTAACACCTTCTCACGGGCGAGTCGCCAGGCGCCGAGGCCTAGAAAGAGCGTCAGTACAACCGGCAACTCCTCCGGTAGGATTGCCATCGCCAGCGTCAGGCCCGCCAGCATCCCATGCAGCCAGTCACCGCGCAGCAGCCCGAAAGCGATAGCGAGCGCCGCCGCCAGCGCCAGGCCTATGACAGCGACCCGCTTGACCACACGACGCGTTTGCTGTTGTGTCGGGGTGGGTTCCACCTCGATGTCCGCCAGTGACTGGCCAATCCGGCCCAGCGCACTGCGCTCGCCGGTGGCGGTGACACGTCCCTGGGCGGTGCCGCACGTGACCAATGTGCCTGAAAATGCCTGCGCAAGGGTCGCATTCATTGGCGGCGGCGCTGGATCACCAAGTGTATGAGACTGCGGCGCGACCAGCTTGCTGACTGGCATGGATTCTCCGGTCAGCAAGGACTCATCAATTGATAGGTTGGCGCATGTTGTCAGTTGCAGGTCAGCGGGTACGCGATCACCTTCAGCCAGCATTACAACATCGCCAACGACCAGGTCCCGCGAGGGAACGCTGCACTCTTTACCTTCCCTTAGCACTTTAGCCCTTGGGCTGGAGAGGTCCCGCAACGCATTCAGGGAGCGTTCACTGCGCCGCTGTTGGACAAAGCTGATGCTCATCACGACGAAGACAAAGCCCAGCAACATCAGGGCTTCCTGGACATCGCCCAGCACCATATACAAAGCGCCGCACGCGACCAGCAGGAGAAACATCGGCTCGAAGGCCACGTCACACATCAGGCGCAAGGCGCTGCGTCGGCGGGAGGCGGGGAGTTCGTTCGGCCCGTCCTGCGCCAGACGTTGCTGCACCTGCGCCTCGCACAAACCCTCAAGCGGCGTCTGCGAACCTGAATGAGGTAGCTCAGCGTTCACAGCGCGGCCGTTATGAGTGGGTGATCGTGACTCGAATCAAGGGGGGGCAATGGGGCAATGTGTGTCATCAGGTTCTGTACCCCCATGGCGCTGCGATACCTGCAGGCTGGCTCTATAGCAATGTGATGCCCTGCCTCGAGGCTTGTAGTCGTATCGACCTCGAGGCATGCGTCTAAGACCATCATGTAATCCGTCCTACAGGTACGCTAGCACAACGTTGCTTTAAATATTGCGGCATTCGCCGCTCTCGATAAGGGAGCTCCAAGAACGCCTGAATCAGTTCGGCCCTTTGCGGATATCCAGGCTCAGAGCGTGCCGTTTTCATCGTGCAGTTGGGACTTTAGATGTATGCGAAACATCGATGTCCAGCTCATTTCACGCGTCCGGCTGTCTTGTATAAACCTGAATTGTTACAGAAATGGAAAATTACTTTCACGGGAAACGAGGTCATTCCATCGGCGGGAAAGTGTTATAAGTTTTTCACCTTAGGCTCTGCCCTGTACTAAAAATAAACCGTTATAAAACGGTACCTTGCGCTGCGCAGTCAATGCGTTGCGACTTAGAAACCTTCTCATCTGCCATCGACTTATGACTCTTCGCTTTTGACGGCCTGACTTCAGGGGAGACCCTGCTGACTGTGCGTTGAGAGACGAGGCAGCTCTATTAAAAACAGGGGAACAAACAATGTCTTTTAAGTGGAATTTGGTGGCGCTGACGGTCTCGCTGGGTGTTAGTCAACTAGCGTCAGCCGCGGGTGTGGAGGACCAAGCGACTGCCAAGGGGTTTGTTGAAGGCAGTAGTTTGAACCTGCTGCTTCGCAACTTTTATTTTGATCGTGACGGTAAGAATTCGGCGGGCGACAAACAGGATTGGTTGCAGGTGATGCAAGGCAACTTCTCCTCCGGCTTCACCCAAGGCACCATCGGTTTTGGTGTAGATGCTTACGGATACTGGGGCGTGAAGCTGGACGGTGGCAAAGGCAATGCAGGCTCTGGCAACTTGCCGGTCGACAGCAACGGCCGGCCGGAGAATGACTTCAGTAGTGCAGGCGCGTCGATCAAGGCACGGTTCTCCAAGACTGAGCTGCATTATGGCAACTTGCAGCCCAACAACCCGGTCCTGGCCACGGCGGGTACTCGCGCCACGCCTCAAACGGCGACTGGCTTCAACCTGTTGAGCAGCGAAATTGAAGGGTTGAACCTCGACGCCGGGCACTTCACCAGCAGTAACGGTCCGACCACGACCAACAATAGCCACGAATTGTATGCCGGTTATGCCAACATACCGGCCAAGAGCATTGACTACCTCGGTGGCAAGTACACGCTGACCGATAACTTGTCCATGAGCGTGTTTGCCTCGGACCTCAAGGACGTCTGGCATCAATACTACGGTAATGCCAACTACACGATTCCGTTCACTGCCGATCAATCATTGAACCTGGACTTCAACATCTACCGCACCACCGACTCCGGCCAGTCCAAAGCCGGCTCCATCAACAACACCACTTGGTCGTTGGCGGCGGCGTACTCTTTCCTGAGTGCTCATACCGTCACACTGGCGTTCCAGAAGGTTCACGGCGACACGCCGTTCGACTATGTGGCCGTGGGTAATAACAAGTCGGGTGATCTGGCCGACTCCATCTTCCTGGCCAACTCGGTTCAATATTCTGACTTTAACGGCCCAGGCGAAAAGTCCTGGCAGGCCCGTTACGACTTGAACATGGCGACTTATGGCGTGCCAGGGCTGAGTTTTATGACGCGCTACCTCAACGGTGACAATATCGACGGCACGCACATGCCGGTCGGCAGCGCCTACCGTGCCTATGGTTATGGTGCTGACGGCAAGCACCATGAAACCAACTTTGAAGCCAAATACGTGGTACAGAGCGGCCCAGTCAAAGACTTGTCGATGCGCGTGCGTCAAGCCTGGCACCGCGGTAACGCTGATCAGGCGGAAGGGGATTACAACGAAACCCGTCTGATCGTGGATTACCCAATCTCGATTTTCTAAGCGGACGATCGCCGGTCAAGCCCGGAAGACGCAACGCATTGACGGCCAGTTTCAGTTCTGCTGAAACTGGCCGTTTTGTTTGTATAAAGCGCTTGATGTCTGGGCTTTGCACGGCAAGGTTGAGGTCGCCGATTTTGGCGCCTGAACCTGTGGATCGTTGCGCGGTTGTGTTGGTTCGGGTGCCGACCGACCCTGAGGTCGCTTTGGTCTGCCCCATTGCGGCTGGTCTGCTACCAGCATCATTGTTTAACAATTAATGTGAAAATAATGCAATAGAACGAGTTGAGAGTACTTCCCATACTTAAGCAACTTAGTTGGTTTTGAATCGCGTGGAGTGTGAAAATAGTGTGATATTGATGTGAAGGGATTGCGTACTTGTAAGTGTGTTTGCGAAGAAAGCCGATAAGGCAAAAGCAATCTGTAGATTTGAATGAAAATGTCTTTTGCTCTATGTCTTTAGATGGGCTGTTGAAGGGGGCGGTGGGCACCGGTTGATAGATGGTTTATTCAGCCAGGCCAGGTTTATCTCTTCAGTTTCAACCCATTTTGCGCCAGGGTTTCGAGTGCAGGTCTTGAATCCTATACAGCAACCGTCGTTGTCGATCAAAACGTAATGTTTATAACGGTAATGTGGCGCGAATAGACCAAAACAGAACGCCATGATCGGGAACCTCATTCAAAATAGCTAAGTATATTTTGCAGTTTAGATCCGATACCTCAGGGATGTAACGATCTGGCAGGCTGCAGGCTCATCAATTTTATGTTTTTGTTAATTGTATTCAATCTCGTTTCTGCTGGTTCAAGCGATAGGTGATGCCGGCGTCACTTCGGTCGTTGAACCGGCGTTGAGCGCCAGAGTCCCCATTTCAATCTAAACAGCAGACGTCTGAAAGGAAGCGGTATTTCAGCGTATGGGCTTTGCAGAGCGTGATTTTAAATATTGAAAGTCACTTATTTTGTATTTTTGACTAAGCCACTCGGTACTAGATCCTGATTGGGTAATCCTGCCGATCGCGATACGGCATAGGGTGCTCGAAGTTGTGTCTTTGCGAAACGCATTAACATGCACTGGGGGCTTCTCATGTCATTCCGGGTTTTCTGTTGCCCAATCCTGCACTTTTTCGGATTTTTCGGATCTATCTCTATCCCAGCCATACTCATACTGCGTGTGGACATAAGAACTAGACCTGGTGCCGATGGATCATACGTTCCCGCCTCTTACCTGCCGATGGATGAACCGCCCGCGCTGGCTCGTCCTCGTGTTTCTGCTCTGCACCACCGCCTGCAGCCAGCAACAGGGGCGCGATATCGCCAGGCAATTCAGCAATGGCAAGCCTGATGAGTTTCTCCAGACCAGCGTCGACCGCATGGCCACCCTCGGCATGCGCGATAACCTGCAAAGCCTGTATTTGCTGATGAACAAGCTGTACCTGCGCAACCCCAACCAGTGGCGGCAGTCGGGTTACCTGGACGCGGTGAGCGCGGCGCGGGAAATCCGTTCGGCCATCGAAAACCGTCAACCGCTGCCCGCCCTGGGGGATCGTCGCGATCTGGCGGCCCTGAGTTACTCCTTGAGCCCCGAGTTTCGCGGCGATCGGGTCGGGGCGTTTATCTATGCGATTGGCAGCATGCTGGTGACTGCACATGGCGGGCGCACCCGGTTCTATATCTCTGACACGATCAACCCGCAATTCGTCAGCAACGCGGCGCGCAATATCGAAAAGGCCACCTGGCTGCTCAGCCAGCGTCAGGATGCCAATGGCGTGCTGCTGCTGTTTTCCAACGAGATCTCGGAGGAGGGCAGCAACCTCAGTTTCGCCGTCGAGTTCGGCAAGATCGTCGCGCGGCTCGACCTGCTGACCCAGATGCTCGATGAGCGCTACCGACGCATTGGCGTCAATTACGCGCAAAGCCTGTTGCTGATGAATTTTCTGCCGGTGCAGTGAGCGTTAGGACCGTTGAGTGCGGTGTTTCCGTTTCCTCTGTAGGAAGTGCCCTATCTTGCACTGCACTGCTTGAAACGCCCATCTGTCGGCAATAGCCTCGGACTTTTCTTAAATATGAGGCCCTACCTTGGGTAAGCGAAAAACGGTTTGGCCCACGGATCGCGAAATCCGCCTGCGATTTATCCTGTTTGCGGTGATTGACGCCGCGAGTGCGCAAGGCGTTTCTGCCGAGCTGTTGTTACCGGCACACAAACTGCTGCAGGAGTCGCCGACCGAAGCGCAATTTCGCGACGCCCTCAACAGCATTCTGACGACCGACGAAATGTACGGGTTCCGCTTTCCGGCGGGGTCGGAGGCGGATGACTTCATGCGCGCGCTGGCGTCCGCCGCGGGCTAGGAGACAGGTAGTTTTTTCAGGGGCCGGGAAGGCTCTGCGCCGTGAATAAGGCGTGACCTGGCGAGCGTCCCGGTCTTCCCATCACAGTTCGCGTGCGAGGCCTTGCCTTCACGCCCCCGCATTCCAAGGACTCGCCCCATGTTGCTGCGCCAACCCCCGCTGCTTTTTGCTGCCCTGACCCTCAGTTCCCTTGTGCAGGCCGAAGACCTGCAACTGGCGCCGGTCGAAGTCACCACCAGCGAAGCCAGCGCGGCTGAAGTGGCGCAGGCGCAGCTCAAGCGCGTGCCCGGCGGCACCAATTACATCGACATGGGCAGCGTGCAACAGGGGCGGGTGAGCACCAACGAGGACGTGTTCAAGTATCAGGCCGGGGTGTACGCCAAGGCGGCAAATAATGAAGGCGTCAAACTCTCGATCCGTGGCTCGGGCCTCAACCGCAGCCCCGGCGCCCATGCTTCCGGGTTGTACGAGACGCTCGACGGTTTGCCGCTGACAGGCCCCGGCGGTACGCCCTATGAACTCAAGGACCCCTTGTGGCAAAGCCGCGTCGAGGTGCTGCGCGGTGCCAACGGTTTTGATCAGGGCGCGCTGGCCCTGGGTGGGGCGGTCAATTACGTGACCCACACCGGCTACGACGCGCCCAAGCTGCAAGTGCGCTACGAAGCGGGCAGTCGTGGTTATGCCCAGCGCGAGATCAGTTCGGGCCAGGTGCTGGGGGATGCCGACTATTACATCAGCCTCACCGATTCCGAATCCGACGGCTATCAGCAGCAGAGCGCCGGCACGGGCAAGGGCGTCGCGGCCAACTTCGGCTACCGTTTCAACCCGAACCTGGAGACGCGCTTTTACTTGCGCTACCGCGAAACCACCAACGACACGCCAGGCAAGCTCACGCGCTACCAGATCAGCCATGATCCGCGTGCCGCCAACAGCCTCAACGCCGCCCGCGATTCAAAACGCCTGCAACCGGGCTCCACCTGGATCGCCAACAAGACCACGTTGCAGCTCGACGACAACGCGCGGCTCGAAGTCGGCCTGGCCTATCACGACTACCCGATGGACCTGCGCGAGGGCACCAATCGCCTGAAAGTCGCCTACACCGATATCAGCGGCACGCTGAACTACATTCGCCAGGACACCCTGTTCGGTCACGACAGTAAAACCACGATCGGCCTGCGCACCACCCAGGCGATGCCCAACAATGGCGCGTCGGAATACGTGCGAATTCCTGTCGGCAATACCGCAGGCTATGCCCCCGGCACCAAGACCCGCGACTACAGCTACCTGGGCTCCGACACGGTGCTGCATATCGGCAACGACCTGGAACTGGTCCCGGACCTGTGGCTGACCACCGGCCTGGCCGCGATCTACACCCGCCGCGAAACCCAGGTGACCTATCCCGACGGCCAGGCGCCGCTCAGTCAACATGACTGGGACTATGCGCCGCGCATCGGCCTGCGCTATGACTTCACCCCGCAATTGCAGGTGTACGGCAACCTGAGCCGCTCGGTCGAGCCGCCGCATGCCTGGTCGATGATTTGGGGTTCCAACAAATACTTCGGGCCGGGCAGCGGCCCGGCCACCGGCCTGCAACGCGAAGGTGTGAGTTTGAAAAACCAGACCGCCACCACCCTGGAAGTCGGCGGCCGTGGTGACGCGTGGTTCGGCCAATGGGACCTGGCACTGTACCGCTCGGAAGTGCGCCACGAGTTGCTCACCGTTGAAACCCAGGCCCAGACCCCCACCAGCAACGCGATCCTCGCCGAGGCCAACGCCAGCCCCACGGTTCACCAAGGTGTCGAACTGAGCCTGCTCAGTCCGCTGTGGGACGGCGGCGGCAGCGGTAAGCTCGCCCTGCGCCAGGCTTACACCTTCAGCGACTTCCACTACCGCAACGACGACCGCTTCGGCGACAACACCTTGCCGGGCATTCCCAAGCACTACTACCAGGCACAGTTGCGCTACAGCCATCCGACCGGTTTCTACACCAGTCTCAACACCGAGCATTCCTCGCGGGTGGCGGTGGATTACGCCAATTCCTACTACGCGGCGGCCTATACCTTACTCGGCGCCACGTTCGGCTACGACGCCCCGCAGCAGGACTGGCAAGCCTGGGTCGACCTGCGCAACCTGACCAACCGCCGCTACGCCAACACCGTCACCCCGGGTTATGACGACAAGGGCCTGGACGCCGCCCGCTCCACGCCCGGGGACGGTCGGGGCATCTACACCGGCGTGTCGTGGAGCTGGCGCTGAGACACCGACAACAGGCGCTCGACTTGCGCGTGCTCCCACGTACTCATCAATGCCACTGGGTTGGTGCCATAGCGTTGCCAGCTGTCCAATGAGCCATGCCGTCCATCGGGTGAGCGGCAGTGCTGGCACCCCACCAGCACCGTACCTTGGGTCAGCAGCACCATCCGCCAGCCGTCGGTTTCCACGCTCACCGTGTCATCCGCTGCCGCGCAGGCGCTGATGACCCGCGTTTCCAGGGCCATATCCTTGAGCACTTGATAAGCCTCCCGTGCAGAAACGGTGGCGGCGGTTGCGGTCATCGGCGGTGTCCTCGTGATGGAGCGGCGCAGTGTCGCGTGCGGGCGAGGCGGTTTCAAGCCTGAGGGCAGCGGTCGATTGCTGCCCGGGTTTCAGTCATTGCCTTGGCGCAGGCGCTTGTACAGGGTGTTGCGGCTCACGCCGAGTTCCCGCGCCAGGTGGGAAATATTCCCGCCTGCCGCTTTCAAGCGCCGCGTCAGGTCAATGCTGTCCTCCAGAGGCGCGCTGTCGGGCAGCGGCGCCGTCACGTTCAGATCGACGAAGAAGTCGTCCGGCAGATGCTCCGGGCGGATCGGCTGCTCCTCGGCCATGGCCAACGCCACCTGCAACACACTGCTGACCTGGCGCAAATTGCCCGGCCACGGGTGCTGCTCGAACAACGCCAGCACCTCGGCGCTCAGCCCGGCCCATTGCTTCGGTTCGCGGTGTTGCTGCCACAGTTGTTGGAACAACGCCCGCTTGTCAGTGCGCTCGCGCAGCGGCGGCAACTCCAGGGTCAGCCCGCCAATGCGGTAGTACAAATCCTCACGGAAGCGCCCGGCCTGCACCTGCTCGCGTAGCACATGGTTGGTGGCGGAGATGATGCGCAAATCCACCGGGAACAACTCGCTGCTGCCCACCGGTTGCACGCAGCGTTCCTGTAAGACCCGCAGCAAGCGGGCCTGGGTCGGCAGTGGCATATCACCGATCTCGTCGAGAAACAGCGTGCCCTTGTCGGCCTTGCGGATCAGGCCGACGCTGCCTTTTTGATTGGCGCCGGTGAAGGCGCCTTTTTCGTAGCCGAACAGTTCCGATTCCACCAGCTCAGCGGGAATCGCCGCACAGTTCACCGCGATAAAGGCCTGTTGGCTGCGCGAACTGGCCTGGTGCAGGGCTTTGACGAACACCTCTTTGCCCACGCCGGTTTCACCGTGGATCAGCAGCGGAATGTCCTTTTCCAGCAGGCGCTCGGCCTGGCGCACAGCTTTTTCCACGCGCACATCGCCAAAATGCAGGGTCTTGAGGCTGATCGGTGCGGCTTGCGGCGGCGCCGGTTCGCTGAAAACCCGCGCGTGTACCGGCATCTGCTTGGGCCGCTTCAATAAACACTGGAAGCGATTGCGGCCGGCCGCCTGCAAGGAGAACGGCAAACCCTCCGGCTGATTCAGTAACTCCAGCATCGACACCTTGAACAAGCGGTCGATCATCACCCGCGACAGGCTGATGCCCAGCAGGTTGTCGGCGCGGCGGTTGGCCGATAACACCTGGCCGCTTTCATCAAAGATCAGCAAGCCCGCCCATTGGCTGTCGAGGTTGTTCAGCCCGGTGTTGAAGGTCAGCTGGAAATGCTCGCCGCGAAACAGGTTGAGGATCAGCCGGTTTTCCACGGTCTGGCTCATCATCTTGACCATGCCCAGGGTGTGAGAGGGCGGCAGGTAGCTGTCGCTGGACACGTCCAGCACCGCGATGATTTCGCGCTGGGCGTCGAAGATCGGCGCCGCCGAACCGGTCATGAAGCGATTGGCCTTGAGGAAGTGTTCATCGTGTTCGATATGCACCGCCTGGGCACAGGCCAGCGCGGTGCCGATGGCATTGGTGCCGCTGGAACGCTCCATCCAGCTGGCGCCGGGGCTGAAACCACGGGCCAACTTGGGGTCGATAAAGCGCTGGGTGCCCCACGACGTCAAAACCTGGCCCTGGTTGTCGGCCAGCATGATCAGGCAGTTGGAGTTGCTCAGGATGTTCTCGTAGTAAGGCAACACTTCCTGGTGGGTGGTCTGCACCAGGGAATGCTGGCTCTCCAGCAATTGGCTGATGCTCTCGGCGGGCAGTTGGTCAAAGCTGGGTGGGCTCTGGTGGTCCAGGCCGAATGCGCGGCAGCGGCGCCAGGACTCCTGGATGAGGGTGTCGTGAGTCAGCGGTTCGGCCATGGAGACCTTCTTTTTATTGTTTTTGGGTCTTGCGCAATCTAACGGATGTCACCCGGTCGATGTGGGAGGGGGCAAGTCGAATCGTCGCACCGCCCCTCCCGCATGTGTTCTGCGTTGTTCAGTCAATCGGGTTCAAACAGTGTTGTTCAGAACTGTTCATTGTCAACCCGCTGAGTGTTCAGTTGTTCAGTCCGAATTGTTCATTTTTGTTCGCTCCCGAACCTCGCTTTCAGGGCATTTCCTTGTGGATCAAGCACCTGCTGCGGTTGGCACGAAACTCGCTGTGACCACTGGCCAGATTCATTCCAATAATAAAAAAGGGCGTGTCATGTCATTGACCCTGGAACATGTCTCCCGCGTCATCGAAGGCCAGACCTGGATCGACGACGCCAACCTGCGTTTCGAGGCCGGCTCCTTCAATGTGCTGCTCGGTCGCACCCTGTCCGGCAAGACCAGCCTGATGCGCCTGATGGCCGGCCTGGACAAGCCCGACAGCGGCCGCATCCTGATGAACGGCGTGGATGTCACCGCTAAACCGGTGCGCCTGCGCAACGTGTCGATGGTGTATCAACAGTTCATCAACTACCCGACCATGACCGTGTTCGAGAACATCGCCTCGCCGTTGCGCCAGGCCGGTGTGTCCAACGAGATGATCCAGAGCAAGGTGCTGGAAACCGCGAAGATGCTGCGCATCGAGAAGTTCCTCAAGCGCCACCCGCTGGAGCTGTCCGGCGGCCAACAGCAACGCACGGCGATGGCCCGCGCGTTGGTGAAGGATGCCGAACTGATCCTGTTCGATGAGCCGTTGGTGAACCTGGACTACAAACTGCGCGAAGAGCTGCGTCAGGAAATGCGCGAGCTGTTCAAGGCCCGCCACACCATTGCGATTTACGCCACCACCGAGCCCAACGAAGCGCTGGCACTCGGCGGCACCACCACCATCCTCCACGAAGGCCGGGTGATCCAGAGCGGCAAGGCGGCCGAGGTCTATCACCAGCCGCAGACCGTATTGGCCGCCGAGTTGTTTTCCGAACCGCCGATCAACCTGATGCCGGGCAGCATCCGCGGCAATGAAGTGAGCTTCGCCAATTTCGTACACTTCCCACTCAATGTTGACCTGCGTCCCATCGGCGAGGGCGAGTTCCGCTTTGGCGTGCGCCCCAGCCATATCAGCCTGGTGCCCAGCAACGACGACGACCTCGAACTGGCGGTGACCGTGGAAGTCGCCGAGATCAGCGGCTCGGAAACCTTCCTGCATGTGCGCAGCGAGCATTTCCTGCTGGTGCTGCACTTGCCGGGGGTGCATGAGTACGACGTCGACGCGCCGATCCGTGTGTATATCCCCACCCATAAACTGTTTGTGTTCGATGGCCAGGGCCGCTTGGTCCAGGCCCCCGGACGCCGTGTCGCGAGGGTTGCCTGATGGCTGAGATCCATTTGCAGAACCTGGCGCACAGCTACAGCCCTACGCCGACAGGTCCCGAGGACTACGCCATTCGGGAAATGAACCACGTATGGGAGCAGGGCGGCGCCTACGCCTTGCTCGGGCCTTCGGGCTGCGGCAAATCAACCCTGCTCAATATCATCTCCGGCCTGCTCAGCCCGTCCGAAGGGCACGTGCTGTTCGACCATAAAGTGGTCAACGAGCTGACCCCGGAAAAACGCAACATCGCCCAGGTGTTCCAGTTCCCGGTGGTGTACGACACCATGACGGTATTCGACAACCTGGCTTTCCCGTTGCGTAACCAGGGCATGGCCGAGGCGAAAATTCACAGCAAGGTGCAGGAAATTGCCGAAGTCCTCGACCTGCAAAGCCTGCTGAGCAAAAAGGCACGCAACCTCACCGCCGACGAAAAACAGAAAGTCTCCATGGGCCGGGGCCTGGTGCGCGACGACGTCTCGGCGATCCTGTTCGATGAACCGCTGACGGTGATCGACCCGCACCTCAAATGGAAACTGCGGCGCAAGCTCAAGCAGATCCACGAGCAGTTCAATATCACCATGGTCTACGTGACCCACGACCAGCTGGAAGCCTCGACCTTCGCCGACAAGATCGCGGTGATGTACGGCGGGCAAATTGTGCAATTCGGCACGCCGCGGGAGTTGTTCGAGCGGCCGAGCCATACGTTTGTCGGCTATTTCATCGGCAGCCCTGGGATGAATCTGATCGAAGTGCAGGCCGAGGCCGGCGGAGTGCGCTTTGCCGACACCCATCTGCGGTTGTCCGAGGCCGTGCAGCAACGCCTTGCCGACACGGCCTACACGACCTTGCAGGTGGGGATCCGCCCGGAATTCATTCATGTGTGGGATGAGCATAATCCTGACGCACTGCAAGCCGACGTCACCCATATTGAGGACCTCGGCACCTACAAGATCCTGACCCTGAACCTGGACGGCGCCACCCTGAAAGTGCGTCTGGCCGAAGACAAACCGGTGCCCGAAGGCACCGCCTCTATCAGCTTCCCCGCGCAGTGGCTGATGCTCTACGCCGACGATTACCTGCTGGAGGTGCGGCCATGAACAAGGTGCAGAACAACAAGGCCTGGTGGTTGGTGTTGCCGGTGTTCCTGCTGGTGGCATTCAGTGCGGTGATCCCGATGATGACGGTGGTCAACTACTCGGTGCAGGACATTTTCGACCAGTCCAGCCGCTATTTCGTCGGCGCCGACTGGTACAAACAGGTGCTGCTCGACCCGCGTCTGCACGACTCGCTGCTGCGCCAGTTCATCTACTCGGCGTGCGTGCTGCTGATCGAAATCCCGCTGGGCATCGCCATCGCCCTGACCATGCCGACCAAGGGCCGCTGGTCGTCGCTGGTGCTGATCATCCTCGCCATTCCGTTGCTGATTCCGTGGAACGTGGTGGGCACCATCTGGCAGATTTTCGGCCGCGCCGATATCGGCCTGCTCGGCTCTACCCTCAATGCGATGGGCATCAGCTACAACTATGCGGCCAACACCATGGACGCTTGGGTCACGGTGCTGGTGATGGATGTCTGGCACTGGACCTCCCTGGTGGCGCTGCTGTGCTACTCGGGGCTGCGCGCTATTCCAGATGTGTACTACCAGGCGGCGCGTATCGATCGGGCGTCGGCCTGGGCGGTTTTCCGACATATCCAGCTGCCGAAGATGAAAAGTGTGCTGCTGATCGCGGTGATGCTGCGCTTCATGGACAGTTTCATGATCTACACCGAGCCCTTCGTACTGACCGGTGGCGGGCCGGGTAACGCCACCACGTTCCTCAGCCAGACGCTGACCCAGATGGCTGTCGGCCAATTCGACCTAGGCCCGGCCGCGGCGTTTTCCCTGGTGTACTTCCTGATCATCCTGTTGGTGTCCTGGCTGTTCTACACCGCCATGACCCATTCCGACGCCAACCGCTGAGGCCACCAACATGAGCAAGCGCAAAGTCATACCGCTGCTGATCTACATCCTGTTCCTGCTGGTGCCGATCTACTGGCTGCTGAACATGTCCTTCAAAAGCAATACCGAAATCCTCGGTGGGCTGACGCTGTTTCCGCAGGATTTCACCCTGGCCAACTACAAGGTGATCTTCACTGACCCGAGTTGGTACACCGGCTATCTCAACTCGTTGTACTACGTGAGCCTGAACACGCTGATCTCCTTGAGCGTGGCGCTGCCGGCGGCGTATGCGTTCTCGCGCTATCGCTTCCTGGGCGACAAGCACCTGTTTTTCTGGCTGCTGACCAACCGCATGGCGCCGCCGGCGGTGTTTCTGTTGCCGTTTTTCCAGCTGTATTCGTCCATCGGCCTGTTCGACACGCATATCGCGGTGGCCCTGGCGCACTGCCTGTTCAACGTGCCATTGGCGGTGTGGATTCTTGAAGGCTTCATGTCGGGTGTGCCCAAGGAAATCGACGAAACCGCCTACATTGACGGCTACTCCTTCCCCAAGTTCTTTGTGAAGATTTTTATCCCATTGATCGGCTCCGGTATCGGCGTGACGGCGTTTTTCTGCTTCATGTTTTCCTGGGTCGAACTGCTGCTCGCACGCACCCTGACTTCGGTCAATGCCAAGCCCATCGCGGCGGTGATGACCCGCACCGTCTCGGCGTCGGGGATCGACTGGGGCGTACTGGCGGCGGCGGGGGTGTTGACCATCCTGCCCGGCATGCTGGTGATCTGGTTTGTACGCAACCACGTGGCCAAGGGCTTTGCCCTCGGCCGGGTCTGAGGAGTCGATGATGGAATGGATGGCCTGGACCACCCCCACTGCGCTGTTCTTTGGCGGTATCGCCCTGATTCTGGCGGGCATGACCACTTGGGAATTGCGCGCGCCGAGTATCCCTCGGCGCGGGTTTCTGCCGATCAGCACCACCCGTGGTGATCGTTTGTTTATCGGTCTTCTCGGTAGCGCCTACCTGCACCTGCTGGTGATCGGCGTAACCGACTGGAGCATCTGGGTGGCGTCCGCGCTCTCCCTTGTATGGCTGTTGTGTGTGATGCGTTGGGGCTAGTGCGGATGCCTCTATTCCCTGTAGGAGCGAGCTTGCTCGCGAAATTCGTCAACGATAACGCGGCGTTTCTGGGCGTGCGCGGTGTCTGGGCGTTTTTCGCGAGCAAGCTCGCTCCTACAAGGGGTGTGTGGTGTTTGTAGTCCCTTTTGAAATCAACCAGGAGGTCTCTATGTTCGATAAAAACAATAAGCTGCGACATAGCATTTCATTGGCCGCCGTATTGGCCCTCAGCGGTTTGAGTGCCACGGCCTGGGCCGATGCGTATGAAGAGGCGGCGAAAAAATGGATCGGCAGCGAGTTCAAGCCGTCGACCCTCACGGCCGACCAGCAGCTCGAGGAACTCAAGTGGTTCATTAAGGCCGCCGAACCGTTCCGTGGGATGAAGATCAACGTGGTGTCGGAAACCCTCACCACCCATGAGTACGAATCCAAGGTGCTGGCCAAGGCCTTCAGTGAAATCACCGGTATCAAGCTGACCCACGACCTGCTGCAGGAAGGCGATGTGGTGGAAAAGCTGCAAACCCAGATGCAGTCCGACAAGAACATCTATGACGGCTGGGTCAACGATTCCGACCTGATCGGTACGCACTTTCGCTACGGCAAAACCGAATCCATCACCGACCTGATGGCCAACGAAGGCAAGGACTTCACCTCGCCGACCCTGGATATCAAGGACTTTATCGGTATCTCCTTCACCACCGCGCCGGACGGCAAGATCTACCAGTTACCCGACCAGCAATTCGCCAACCTGTACTGGTTCCGCGCTGACTGGTTCGAGCGGCCGGAGCTGAAAGCCAAGTTCAAGGAAAAATACGGCTACGACCTCGGCGTGCCGGTGAACTGGTCGGCCTATGAAGACATCGCCAAGTTCTTCAGCGAGGACGTCAAGCAAATCGACGGCAAGCGCATCTATGGGCATATGGACTACGGCAAGAAAGACCCGTCCCTCGGCTGGCGCTTCACCGATGCCTGGTTCTCCATGGCTGGTGGCGGCGACAAGGGTTTGCCCAACGGTTTGCCGGTGGACGAGTGGGGCATTCGCGTCGAGGACTGCCACCCGGTGGGCTCCAGCGTCACCCGGGGCGGCGACACCAACGGCCCGGCTGCGGTGTTCGCCACGCAAAAATACGTGGACTGGATGAAAGCCTACGCACCGCCGGAAGCGGCGGGCATGACCTTCTCCGAATCCGGCCCGGTGCCGTCCCAGGGCAACATCGCCCAGCAGATCTTCTGGTACACCGCGTTCACGGCCGACATGACCAAGCCGGGCCTGCCCGTGGTCAACGCCGACGGCACGCCGAAATGGCGTATGGCGCCGTCGCCCGTCGGGCCTTATTGGGAAAAGGGCATGAAGAAGGGTTATCAGGACGTGGGTTCCTGGACCTTCCTCAAGTCGACGCCTGAGAAGCAGAAGCTCGCGGCCTGGCTGTACGCGCAGTTCGTCACCTCGAAAACCGTGTCGCTGAAGAAAACCATCGTCGGCCTGACGCCGATCCGTGAGTCGGACATCAATTCCCAGGCCATGACCGACCTGGCGCCGAAGCTTGGCGGCCTGGTGGAGTTCTACCGCAGCCCGGCCCGGGTCGAGTGGACCCCGACCGGCACCAACGTGCCGGACTATCCACGCCTGGCGCAATTGTGGTGGAGCAACATTGCGGCGGCGGCCAGCGGCGAGAAAACCCCGCAACAGGCGCTCGACAACCTGGCCAAGGAGCAAGACGCGATCATGACGCGCCTGGAGCGCTCCAAAGTGCAACCGGTGTGCGGTCCGAAAATGAACCCGGAACGTGACGCCCAATACTGGTTCGACCAGCCCGGCGCGCCGAAGCCGAAACTGGCCAACGAGAAACCCAAAGGCGAAACCGTGGCCTACGGCGACCTGCTCAAGCAGTGGGAGGCGGCGCGTAAATAATCAGTTCAGGCAAACGCGGTAAGCACTGTAGGAGGGGGCGTGCCCCCGATAGCGGTGGTTCAGTCAATACATGTATCGACTGGCGCAATCGGGGGCAAACCCCCTCCCACATTTTGATCTTCATCTGCCAGGGGAATCTGCCGGTTCCCCGACAAACCGTTTGGCCAGAAAGCCATACAACAGATACCCGAACGCCAGCACCAGCATCGCGCCAAACACCGCCTCTTCACCACAGGCATAAATTGCATACAGCGAATACCCCACAGACACCAGCACCACCAGCGTATTGCGCGCCTGCACCGTTGCGCTGGCGTGTGCCTTGTACATCATCACCATCAGGCCGGTGAGGGCGGTCACGTAGGGCAGCAGGTTGGTCACCACGGCCAGGTTCACCAGTTTGCTGAACTGCGCGCTGGCGCTGGGCGAGATGGTCGACAAGGCAATCAGGCTTTGCAGCGTGGCACACGCCAGCAGCCCCAGCACCGGTGCATTCGCGGCGCTGATGCGGCTGAAAAAACGCGGAAACAGGCGTTGGTCCGCCGACATCTTGGCTGTTTGCGCCAGGGTGAATTGCCAGCCCAGCAACGAGCCGATACAGGCCACCACCGCCAACGCCATGATCAGCTTGCCGACCCAGGGGCTGAACATCTGTGCGTAAACCAGTGCGAACGGTGCGGAGGACGCCGCCAGTTCGGCATTGGGCACGATGCCCTGGATCACCGCAGTCGACAGCACGTACACCACCGCCACCCCAAGCGTGCCGAGCAGGCAGGCCAGGGGCACGGTGCGGTTGGGGTTCTCCACCGCGTCGTAGCCTTGGGCGGCCGACTCCATGCCAAGAAACGCCCACAGGGTCAGAGGAATACTCGCACTGACGGCGTCCCACAGGTGCCGTTGGTGTGGGTTCCAGGCGGCCGTGAACACCTCGGGCTTGAAATAGAACCAACCGATCACGCAGAGCCCCGCCACTGGAATGATCACGCCCCATACCGTGACCACTCCGATGCGCCCGGTGATGCGCGGGCCGCCGAAGTTGGCCACGGTGGTCAGCCAGATCAGCGCCAGGCTGCCGACGAACAACGGCCCCGGCCCGCTGCCCAGCCACGGAATGAACGACGACAAATAACCCACCGCCGAAATCGCAATCGCCACATTGGCAATGATCAGCGACAGAAAATACAGAAACGAACACAGGAAAAACCCCGACTTGCCGTGGGCCTCCTCGGTATACGCCGACATCCCACCGCTGCGGGTACAGAACAGCCCGCATTGAGCGAAGCCGTAGGCGATCGCCATCGAACCGAGCGCAGTGACGACCCACGACAGCAGCGAAATCGCGCCCAGTTGCGCCATGCTGGCCGGCAACATGATGATCCCCGAGCCCATCATGTTGATCGCTACCAGGGTGGTCAGGCCCAACAGGCTCATCTTCTTGCTTGGTGCGGCCATCCGGAACTCCTTGTGATCAACGCAAAACCTGAACTGTGCTTTCGCTGCGCCAACCCTGCGCGGCGGCAGTCGGGCGACATCGTCACGCGCAGGATGCCCGTCTCGGTGCGACGGTGTTCGGCTTTGGTGGTGAAGGCGCGTTATTCGATCGAGCGGCTATTCATCGAGGGCCATGCTGATCCCACTGATGAAACTTGCGCAAGGAAAAAGCCGAAATAGGCAGAATTGGCGTAGGGACAGCGGCGTCCCAGGGTAGGACGCTCGCTACTGTGCTCACTCAACGGTTCGATTTATCACCCCGACGCCTGAGCCGCACATTCAAGGGCGGCTCAAAGGGAGGGATCAGGCCATGGCCTGCGGTTGGATGCGCAGTTCGCCCTCGACATCCTTGGCCAACCCACTGGCCAGAAACAACGGGGCGAGGCGCTTGTGCAGCTGTGGCTCGACAAACTCTTTCACCGTCGGCAATGCCAGCACACCACTGAGCGGCAACTCCGCCTTGGTGTACGACAGCCACGCCTTTTTCAACATCAACAGCACATCGCTGCCGGCCGTCGAGGCAAAGCGGCGGTGGGTGGGTTTGGTGTCGAGGTTGAAGGTGTGCTGGAACTCATAGCCGGTTTCCTCCCCGCCAGCGGCAGCACAGCGCACGCAGGTGCAGGGGCCGTCGCCGAATGCGTTGCGCAGGTAGGCGTTGAAGTCCATCACGGGTTTGAGTGACAGACGCTTATCCACCTCGAACAGGTCCCCGGTCATTTTTTCGTCAGTGTTCAACGTCCAATTCCTTGCTGGTAGGCGGCTTTTCAAAGCGCGGCACAATAGCAGCCAAGCACGGTTTTGGGGACTATTTGCATCACATTAGCGCCGGACGCCGGCTTGCCGGCCGCGGTGTTGACCCTGCCAACACTGTGGTCGCCGGCAAGCCAGATGATGGGCAAGAATGAAATTCTTACAAGCTACCATCAGCCGGCGCCCGCTCGTGCTGGTATGAATTGCTTGGGTTTAAAGGTGAATTGTTGGTGGAGCGCATGCTCGATCTACCGAGATACGCTATGTTTTTTGCGATGACTACATCTATACGAGTTAGTCAACTAAACTACGCGAAATTTCGTCGGTGACGATTTTCCCAGCGCTACCTTAAGGAGCTTTCGTGGCCCTCTATCTCTCTCACCTTCAGTTCAGCAATATCCGGGGTTTCAAAAATTTCTCCTTGTCGTTCGATGCTGGAAAGAAGCACCGGCAATGGACCATCTTGATAGGCGATAACGGTCACGGTAAGACCACCATACTGCGCGCTATTGCCCTAGGGCTGGGCGACGAGGTGACTTCTAGCGAACTGTTAGCGCTCCTACCCGGCCAATTCATCCGAATGAATAAAAGAGGGACCTATACCTCGTCGAGCGAGATTATTGTCACTTTGCGGGACAGCGAATCGAAGCAGCTCATCACCATCACCACGGAGTTGAAATTAGACGAGCACGGTGGTGTCCGCATCAGTAAAAATGTAAACGAGTCTGCATTCAAATGGAGCGATATATTTGTCTGCGGTTACGGCTCCAATCGAGGAATTGGTGGCCGAATGCACAGTCAATATGCCTTACGAAACTCTCTGCTAACACTGTTCAATGACAGGGCGGGACTCTTGGAGCCGGAGTCAATACTCCGGGATTTTGCACTCATGGCTGCCCAGCGAAAAAGGGGAACAGATGATCCAATGAAAGAGATGAAGAGCTATCTCTGGAAATTGTGGGGGCTCAACCCGAATCACGCCTTGGACATATCCGCGGAGCAGGTAGTCATACACGGCCCTTGGGGCGGAATGCCATTTCATGCTCTGGGCGATGGTTATAGGGGTACCGGTAGTTGGCTATTAGACCTCATGGGAAACTGCGTCAAAGCTGGCCGCTGGAATTCTCCACAAAAACTGGCCGGCATTGTGCTGCTCGACGAGATGGACGAACACCTGCATCCCAAATGGCAACGAACACTGGTTCCCACATTGCGGCGCCTTTTGCCCAATATTCAGTTCATCACCACTACCCATTCCCCATTGGCAATCGTCAATACACGACCCGGTGAGCTGTTTGCGACTCGGCTGCACAATGCAGTAGCGGAACTAATTCCTGACTCGTTACCGTCGCCTGACGGTCGTGGCGCCAATGAGCTTCTTCTCGGCGAATGGTTTGGATTAACGTCGACACTAGATAGCGCTAGCGAGAAACTGCTAAAGCGCTATCGTGATGCTTTCCAAAACGGAGATCAGAAACTACTAGAGGAGCTGGAACCCAAGGTTCGCCAGCGCATAAAGTCGTTCCTCCCATCTCAATTGGACAATAAAGCGCAAGAAGATTTGGATAAACGACAGCGCTCCCAGGTCGATTCACTGACTCCAGAGCAAGAAAAAAAGCTGGTTGCACAGGCTGCGCGCAAGCGACTCGATACGCTGAGAAAATCGAAATGATTGGCCTGAAAGGAAGGCATCCAAAGGCGCCTGCCAGCCTTGAAAGCCTTAGCAAACCAACCGCTAAAGCTCTTCTGGCCCGCGCTAAAAATATTCCCATCCCGATATTCAAAGAACAGGACTTCCCGAACTATTGGGGTAGACATAAGCATCACTTTATTCGGCCACAATACAACGGTAAGTGTGCCTATTGCGAAACTCCGATAGTTTCTGGAAGTCCGGGTGACGTGGAACACTTCCGCCCTAAGGCTTATTGCCAAAGCCTAGGTCCCGCCAAAAGCCGTGACGATTATGGCGGTCAACCTCCTGGTAGGGTAAACGCGGGGCCTGCAACCGAGGGATATTGGTGGCTGGCATATAAATGGAGCAACTATCTCCTGTGCTGTAACCGCTGCAATTCCAGCTGGAAGAAAAACCAGTTCCCTGTAGCGGCGAACAGATCGCGCCACGGCCAAAAACTATCCGCAGAAGGAGCGTTGCTCATCAACCCTTTCGTCGTAGACCCTGAACCTCATTTTCAGTTTGATGCAGTAACAGGGCAAATTCGAGGATTGACCCCACGAGGTGTGGCTACAATCGACGTTTGCGGGCTGGACCGCCGCTCGCTCGAGATACAGCGGGCGACCAAAGGGGCCAAACTGAACAAACGATATCGCGAATATCTTGGGGCCTTGGATCAGGGCAACGTTCTTGCGCAAAACAACGCAATGAGAGCCTTGATAGATGAATGCCGCAGCAAAGAACCATTTGCTGCAGTCGCGCGATACTTCGTCAAGCAACACCTAAAGATAAGCTATTACGATTTATTGGAAATGAAGCGAAAGCGACTGATCTAAGAAGTATTTCGATATCCCGCATGTGCAACGAGAGCCTAGAGTGAGCATCCCGTAGTCTCCCGTTGATAAATTGGTATGAGAATCCAACTGAGTTACGGCAAGCCCGCCGCCATCCTCAATCGGCGGAAAACTTCAAGATGGTGCGCTGGGTGTAGGTCTGCCCGGGGTCCAAGCGTGTCGAGGCAAACGTCGGTTGGTTCGGCGCATCGGGAAAGTGCTGGGTCTCCAGTGTGAAACCGCTCCAATGCAGGTAGGTTTTGCCTGCCTTGCCCTTCACCGAGCCATCGAGGAAGTTGCTGGTATAGAACTGCACCCCAGGTTCCGTGGTGTAGAGCTGCAGACGGCGGCCGGAGGCGGGGTCGTACACGTCGGCGGCGAGTTGCTTGATGTCGCCTTGGGTATCCAGCGCCCAGTTGAAGTCAAACCCGCCCTGTTTCGGCTCGGCGAATTTGAGTTGCGGATGCGCGTCCTTGATGTGCTGGCCGATGGCGGTGGGCTGGAGAAAGTCCATCGGCGTGCCCTTGACCGGTGCCACTTCGCCGGTGGGAATCAAGGTGGCATTCACCGGCGTGTAGTGGCTGGCGTGCAAGGTCGCCACCTGCTTGAGGATGTCGCCGTTGCCCGCGCCGGCGAGGTTGAAATAGCTGTGGTTGGTGAGGTTGAGCACCGTCGGTTTGTCGGTGGTGGCCTTGTAGTCGATGTGCAATTCGTTGTTGTCGTTGAGCCGATAGGTGACTTCGGTGGTCAGGTTGCCGGGAAAGCCCATCTCGCCGTCCTTGGACAGGTAGGTCAGGGTCACGCCGACCGAATCCTTGTCCTTGACGGGCTTGGCTTGCCACACGCGCTTGTCGAAGCCCTGGGCGCCGCCATGCAGCGAATTGGGACCGTCGTTGAGCGGCACCTGATAACGCTTGCCGTCGAGCTCGAACGCACCGCCGGCCAGGCGATTGCCGAAGCGGCCAATGGTCGCGCCAAAAAACGCCGTACCGCGCTGATAGCCCTGCACATCATCGAAGCCGAGCACCACGTCCTCGACCTTGCCGTGCTTGTCCGGCACTTTCAGCGCCTGCAACACGCCGCCATAGGTGATGACCGTGGCTTGCATGCCATGGCTGTTGCGCAATATGTACTGCTCGACAGCGGTGCCGTCGTTGGTTTTCCCGAAGGGTTTGTGTTCACTGGACAGACCGGCGGCCTGCGCGCCACCGCTGGCGATCAGCATGGACAAGGCGAGGCCGGACAACAGGTATCGAGGGTGCTTCATGGTCGAACTTCCTTTTGTTGTTTTGAGTGGAATAGTTCTACTAATGTGCGATATTTTGTCGGTGAGGCCGCAAATTTATAGCCTTAAACGCCGATTTCGTAAAATAAAATAAGACTAATTGATCGAGGCAACCTTGATATGAGTACTGAACAGGCCGTTTATCCCGACCTCAAGGGCAAGACCGTATTGATTTCCGGAGGCGCTTCGGGGATCGGCGAATTCATGGTGCGAGCCTTCGCCGGGCAGGGGGCCAAGGTGGCGTTCGTCGACCGCGCGCAAGGCCAGGGCGAGCGCCTGGCCGCGTTGTTGAGTGCCCAGGGGCACACCGTCGAGTTCGGTCACTGCGATATCACCGACGAGATTGCCTACAAGGCCGCGATTGCGCGCTTCGAATACGCCCTGGGGCCGATCACCGTGTTGGTGAACAATGCCGCCAACGACGTGCGTCATACCCTGGAGGAAGTTGATTCGGAGACGTTCGACAAGCTGATCGCGGTCAACCTCAAGCACGCCTTTTTTGCCGCCAAGGCTGTGGTGCCGATGATGAAACGTGCGGGTGGCGGTTCGATCATCAACCTGGGCTCCGTTGGCTGGATGATGGCCTCCGCCGGCTACCCGGTGTACGCCGCCAGCAAGGCCGCCGCCCACGGCATGACGCGGGCGCTGGCGCGTGAGCTGGGCCCGGACCGTATCCGCGTCAATACGCTGGTGCCGGGTTGGGTGATGACCGAAAAACAATTGACGATGTGGGTCGACGACGCCGCCAAGGAACTGATCAGCCGCAGCCAGTGCCTGCCTGGCAGCGTATTGCCGGAACACATCGCCAGCATGGCGCTGTTTCTCGCCTCGCAGGCGTCAGCGATGTGTTCGGCGCAGAACTTCATTGTCGATGGCGGCTGGGTGTAGCTCCGGTCACTCGATGGGGTAGCGCTTGAAGGCCGGGTGCTGCTCCAGGCGTTCGGCGTGGCGTTGCACATGGGGGAACGCATCCGCCTTGACCACCGAGGCCACGGTGAACTGGCTGAAGGACCAGGCGACCGCCACCGTCAGCGAGGCCTGGGTCAGCGCTTCGCTGTCGGCCTGGCTCAGGTGTTTGTCCAGCAGCGTATACGCGGCCAGCAATTGCCCGCTGACGCGGTCGAGCCACGGCGCATGCTGCTTCTCGGCCGGCCGCAGGTTGTGTTCATAGACGATCTGCACGCTTTTCTCACAGGCCGCCAGGGCCAGCCCGAGCAACTGCAAGTCCTTGGCGCGTGCCGCGGGGGGCTGCGGCAGCAGCTTTCTGTCAGCTGGCGCGAGGGTTTCGAGGTAATCCAGGATCAGGCTGGAGTCCATCAACACGGTCCCATCGTCCAACACCAGGGTGGGCGCCTTGACCACGGGGTTGATCCGCGCGAATGCGTTGTAGGTGCTGAACACGGACAAGGGCTCATGCACAAAATCCACCCCGTACAGTTCCAGGGAAATGGCCACGCGACGTACATAAGGCGAGTCCAGCATGCCGACCAGTTTCATAAAGCCTCCTTGGTAATGGGTAGTTGGCAGGATTGGTTAATTTAGGTAACTTTAAAGCGGCTGTAGGTCCTGCAATATCGATTATTTTTACCGTAAAAGGTTAGCTTAGCTTACATGAACGCATTTCCTCCCTTGACCTGCCTGCGCAGCTTCGAAGCCACCTCGCGATTGGGCAGCGTGACTTTGGCGGCGAGGGAACTGCACGTCACCCACTCAGCCATCAGCCAGCAGATCAAAGTGCTGGAAGAACTCGTCGGTCTGGCCCTGTTCGTGCGCGAAGGTCGCGGCCTGCGGGTGAGCGAAGACGGGCGCCTGTACGCCTTGCAGATTCGCAAGGCGCTGGGAGATATCGCCGAAGCCACGCGCTTGATCCAGGCCCAACCCAAGACCGATGAACTGGTGGTCGCGGTGCTGCCCTCGTTCGGCTGCTCCTGGCTGGTCCCACGCCTGCCGACGTTCCAGGCGTTGTACCCGCATATCCGCATTCGCTTGCAAGCCAGCCTGAGCATTTCCAACCTGCATCAGGAATCGGTCGATATCGGCATCCGCATGGGCGAGGGCGATTGGGACGGCGTGGAGCAGCGGCTGTTGTTTCACGATGAAGTGATCGCCGTGGCCGCGCCTCATTTCAATCACGGGCAGTTGCCGCAGACACCAGAGCAGATCGTCGACAGCCCGGTCATCCATAGCACCGAGTCCTGGCTGCCATGGTGCGAGGCGGCGGGCGTCGAGATGTCCGGCGAGCACGCCGGCTTATGCAGCAATGACTCCAACCTGATCCTGGAGGCGGTGCGCCTGGGGCAGGGCATCGCCCTGGAGCGGCGCAGCCTGGTGCAGGACGCCATCGCCCGTGGCGAACTGGTGCAGCTCGGCGATATCAGTGTGCCCTACGCGTATCCCTACTGGCTGGTCTGGCCGCCCCGCGAAGGTTCGCACACCAAGCAGCAGGCGTTTTCCCAGTGGTTGTTCAAGGAAGTGGACAGCTACCTGGGGCAATTGAAAGGCGTTACCGATAAGTGTCCACCCAGCGCTCAAGGATGAAGGCTGGGTTGTGACGCAACCCCAACCTTTGGTTTAGTCTGGGTCGATTCGTTGACCTCAAGCACATCAGGAGTCGTGAGCATGACCGAATACGTACCCCCCAAGGTCTGGACCTGGGACACCGAAAGTGGCGGCACATTCGCCAGTATCAACCGGCCCATCGCCGGGGCGACCCACGACAAGGTACTGCCGGTCGGCAAGCACCCGCTGCAGCTGTACTCGCTGGCCACGCCCAATGGGCAGAAAGTCACGATCCTGCTCGAAGAGCTGCTGGCCCTCGGGCATACCGGCGCGGAATACGACGCCTGGCTGATCAAGATCGGCGACGGCGACCAGTTCGGCAGCGGCTTTGTCGCGGTGAACCCGAACTCGAAAATCCCCGCCTTGCTCGACCGCAGCGGCGCCACGCCGATTCGCGTATTCGAGTCCGGCGCGATCCTGCAGTACCTGGCGGAGAAATTCGGGGCGTTCTTCCCGACCGAACCTGCGGCCCGCGCCGAGTGCCTGTCGTGGCTGTTCTGGCAGATGGGCAGCGCGCCGTACCTGGGCGGTGGCTTCGGGCATTTCTACGCCTATGCGCCGAGCAAGATGGAGTACCCGATCAACCGCTTTGCCATGGAAACCAAGCGCCAACTGGATGTGCTCGACAAGCGCCTGGCCGTGAGCGAGTACATTGCCGGTGACGACTACACCATCGCCGACATCGCCATCTGGCCCTGGTACGGCGGCCTGGTCAAAGGCCGCCTGTATGACGCGGCGCAGTTCCTTTCGGTGCAGGATTACAAACATGTGCTGCGCTGGGCCGATGCAATCGAGGCGCGCCCGGCGGTGCAGCGTGGACGACGGGTCAACCGGGTGTCCGGGCCGCTCGAAGAGCAACTGCCGGAGCGGCACGATGCGCGCGATTTCGAGCGCTGAGGTCGATGAGGCTCAGCTCAACAACCCGGTGCTGACCGCCACGATCAGGAAGATCCCCAGCAGCGCGCGGTAGATCACGAACGGCCAGGTGGAGAACCGCTCCAGGAACTTCATCAGGCCCCAGATCGCGAAGAACGCCGAGACGCTGGCGACTACCAGGCCAAACAGCAAGTGCGGCCAGGCATGCACCGGCATATCGGCGTGCAGCAGCACCCACAGCTCCTTCAAGCCGGCGAGGGCGATCGCCGGCAGGCCCAGCAGAAAGGAGAAACGCGCAGCCTCTTCACGCTTGAAATTGAGGAACAGCGCGGCGGTCAGTGTGGAGCCGGAGCGCGAGACCCCGGGAATCAAGGCGCCAATCTGTGCGATACCGACGATCAACGCATCGCGCAGGCGCATTTCGCTCACCTCCCGTGTATGCCGCGCACGCAGTTCGGCCGCCGCCAGCAACACTGCCATCACCACGCAGGCGATGCCGATCACCATCAGCCCGCGCAGCGGCGAGTTACAGGCATTCAAGGTCGACGACAACGCCAGGCCGGCAATGCAGATCGGAATGGTCGCCAGCACAATCGCCACCGCCAGCTTGAACCACTGATTGTTGTAGTCACCCTGGCGCACCGCGCCAATGCTGCCGGTGACCACCTGGCGCACATCGCGCCAGAAGTAACTGACCACCGCCGCCAGCGCCGCCAGTTGCATCGCCGCCGAAAACGCCGAGCCCGGGTCTTGCCAGCCGAGCAGGGCGGGGACCACACGCATATGGGCGGTGGACGACACCGGCAACAATTCGGTAATGCCCTGGATCACGCCCAGGATGAAAATCTGCAGGTAATCCAGGGAGGCGAAGCCCACATCCAGGCCGGCGGAACAGACGTTGGTCAAAGTACATGTCCTTGAGAAAAAAGAGGCAGCCGGCGAAGTTTATTCGAAATGTTTCGAAGGTTCGGACGGGGCGGCAGCTATTTGCAATCGGTTCAGCAAGTAGAAAGGTTCATGCCGCTATTGGACTGGGGCAGCGTTTTGTGAACAATGGCGCCCTGCGTTTTTTCACCGAGAGCCTCATGCCTGAAACCACCGTCGAATTGATCCAGACCGGCCCGGAAGCGTCCGAGCTGATCCGCAATCTGTACCAGTACTACGCCTATGAGTCCTCGGACTGGGAGCAGGAAGATGTCGAGGCGGACGGCCGTTTCTACATCCATGACGAACACCTGAACCGCTATTGGCACGACCCGCAGTGGAGCGCCAACCTGCTGCTGGTCGACGGTTATATCGCCGGCTTCCTGCTGATCGAAGGCAGTGAATTGCCGGGCATCGATGCCCTGGAACTGGCCGACCTGTTCATCCTCAAGCGCTACCGGCGAAAGGGCATCGGCAGCGCGATCGCCACCCAGGTGCTATGCAGCGGCGCGGCCAACTGGCTGGTGCGCTTCTATGACCAGGATGAAGTGTCCCAGGCGTTCTGGCGCACCGTGCTGGATAACCTGCCACGCCCGGTGCAGACCCTCGAACTGGACGATGATCCGCAACTGACCAGTTACCTGATCACGCGGGCGTCGTTGCACTAAACGCTGCGCTCGCTGAAAAAAGCCTGCTGCATGGCCTGGGGCGGCTGCCCGAAGGCACGCAGAAACGCCTGGCGCATGCGCTCGCGGTCGCCGAAGCCGGTTTCGCGGGCGACCACCTCGACCGGGTGGCGGCTGGTTTCCATCATCGCCCGCGCCGCTTCCACCCGCAGGGATTCGATGGCCTTGGCCGGTGTCTGCCCGGTTTCTTCGCGAAACACCCGGCTGAACTGGCGCGGGCTGAGCCGTGCGACATCGGCCAGGGCTTCCACCGACAGGTCGTGGGTCAGGTTCTCGCGGGCATAGGCCAGGGCCAGTTGGATTCGGTCGGATTTGGGGTCCAATTCCAGCAACGCCGATAACTGCGACTGTTCGCTGCCCCGACGCTGGGCAATCACCAGCTTGCGCGCGATACGCCGGGCGAGGTCGCTGCCCAGGTCGTTCTCCACCATTGCCAGCGCCAGGTCGACCCCAGCGCTCATGCCGGCGCCGGTCCAGATCTGGCCGTCGACGATGAACAGTTTGTCTTCTTCCAACTGAATATCCGGGTAGCGCTTGCGAAACGCCGGTGCGTGAATCCAGTGAGTGGTGGTGCGCTTGCCCGCCAATAACCCGGCCTCGGCCAGCACGAAGATGCCCATGCACAGCGAGGCGACACGCCGCGATTGAGCGGACGCGGCCTTGACCAGCGCCAGCAGGTTGGCCTCCGGCAGGCGAAATTCCAGGTAGCCGCTGACGATCAGGGTGTCATAGCCCTGCGGCCGGATCGGTGTGGTGTTCACCGAGAACCCCTGGGACGTCATCACCGCGCCGCCGCTTTCCGACACCAGGTGAAACTCGTAGGCCGGCTCGCCGCGCAGCAGGTTCGCGCACTCGAACACCGAGCCCAGGCTGAGGCTCAGGGACTGGAAGTTCGGGTAAACCATCAGCGCAACGCTATGCATCGCCATACTCCAACGCGGGCGGGAGGGGCGATTGTCGGCGCGTGCCGGGAAAACGGCAACCGGGTTCGGCGCATGTCCGCAATCCTTGCGGATATGACATTGTGGGCGCCCGGCCCGGCTCCTAACATTCACCCCATGCACTAGACGACTGGTCTAATCGGACGGAGTGAAGCATGCACAGCGCCAGCAAAAGTCCACGGCAGACCATTCTCGACGCGGCGCAATCGATTGTCGGCGCCAAAGGGTTTTCTGCGGTGGGGTTGAACGAAATCCTGCAAGCCGCCGATGTGCCCAAAGGTTCGTTCTATCACTACTTCCACTCCAAAGATGCATTCGGTGTGGTATTGCTCGACCACTACTTCGATCACTACGTAGAGGGCATGACGCAACTGTTCGAGCAGCCCGGGTTGTCCCCGCGCGCCAAGTTGATGCGCTATTGGCAAGGCTGGATCGACAACCAGACCGGCTGCACCAACGCGGGCAAATGCCTTGCCGTCAAACTCGGTGCGGAAGTGTCAGACCTTTCAGAACCCATGCGCTTGGCCCTGGATCGCGGCACGTCGAGGACCATCGCCTTGCTTGCCGGCGCGATCGGGCGCGGCGTCGAGGACGGTTCGCTGACAGTGGCGCAAGCCCCGCAAAGCCTGGCCCGGAGCCTGTATGCGTTATGGCTGGGGAGCAGCGTCATGAGCAAGATCACCCGTACATCCGCGCCGTTTGATCAGGCGCTGCTGCTGACCCGACAGCTGTTGGGTTGCCCTGACACACACTGACCTTAACCCTATCGAGGCACTGGAACATGAAAGTATTAATGGTACTGACCTCTCACGACCAGCTGGGCGATACCGGGCGCAAGACCGGTTTCTGGCTCGAAGAATTTGCCGCACCGTACTACGTGTTCAAGGACGCCGGCGCCGATGTGGTGCTGGCGTCCCCGGCCGGCGGCCAGCCGCCACTGGACCCGGCGAGCGATCAAGCGGATGCGCAGACCGAACAGACCCGCCGCTTTGCCGCCGACCCGGCCGCGCAGCAGGCCCTGGCCAACACCGTCAAGCTGGACACGATCAACACCGCCGACTTCGACACCGTGTTCTATCCAGGTGGCCACGGCCCACTGTGGGACCTGGCGGAGTCGCCGGTGTCCATCGCCCTGATCGAGGCGTTCGAGCGGGCCGGCAAGCCCATCGGTTTTGTCTGCCACGCACCGGGTGCCTTGCGCCACGTCAAGGCGGTCAATGGTGAGCCGCTGGTCAAGGGCCGTCGCGTCACTGGCTTTTCCAACGCGGAAGAAGCCGCGGTCGGCCTGACCGATGTGGTGCCGTTCCTGATCGAAAACGATTTCAAGGCACTGGGCGGCAAGTATGAGAAGGGCGCCGATTGGCAATCCTTTGTGCTTGAAGACGGTTTGCTGGTCACCGGGCAGAACCCTGCCAGTTCCAGCGCTGTTGCCAAGGCCCTGCTGAAGCTCACCGCATAAGTTAATCAACGGTTTTAAACCTGCATGGATTGGCGGCTCTCAAGAGCCGCCAACGGTTTCGCTCGTCCTGAATTTGGAATCTTTCAAATGACCCACAGTGTTTTAAGTACCCCGATAAAACTCGGGCATCGCACCTTGGCCAACCGCGTCGTCCTGCCACCGCTGACGCGTCAACGCAGCGCGCAACCCGGCGATGTCGCCACCGAGCTGATGGCCGAGTATTACCGTCAACGCGCCTCGGCCGGTTTCATGGTCAGCGAGGGCACCCAGATCGAGCCGCGTGGCCAGGGTTACGCCTGGACGCCGGGCATCTACACCCCGGCGCAGATCGACGGTTGGCGCACCGTCACCGACGCGGTGCATGCCGAAGGCGGGGTGATCTTCGCCCAGCTCTGGCATGTGGGCCGGGTGTCCCACAATGCGTTGCAGCCTGACGGCGCCGCGCCCGTCGCACCGTCCGCGCTGCAGGCGGAACAGGCGAAGGCGTTCATCGCCACCGGGCCTGGCCAGGGTGAACTGGTCCAACCGCCCGTGCCCCGGGCCTTGACCACCCTTGAGGTCAAGGCATTGGTCGGGCACTACGCACAGGCGGCACGCAATGCGTTGGACGCCGGGTTTGACGGGGTGGAGATCCATGCGGCCAACGGTTACCTGGTCAACCAGTTCATCTCGGCCCACGCCAACCAGCGCGACGACGAGTACGGTGGTTCGCTGCACAACCGTCTGCGTTTTTTGCGGGAGATTGTCGAGGCTGTGAGCCAGGTGGTCTGCCCGCAGCGCCTGGGCGTGCGCTTTTCGCCGTTGTTCAGCGGCACCGATCAGGACCGCGTGTACATCGGCCTGGTGGAAGACGACCCGCACCACACCTACCTGGAAGCGATCAAGGTGCTGCAAGCGGCGGGCATCGCCTATGTCTCGATTGCCGAAGCCGACTGGGACAACGCCCCCGACCTGCCCGACACGTTCCGTCAGGCCGTGCGTGACACCTTTACCGGGCGGATTATCTACGCCGGGCGTTACACCGCCGAGCGCGGTGCGCGGTTGGTCGACGCGGGGTTGGCCGACCTGATTGCGTTCGGGCGGCCCTTCATTGCCAACCCGGACTTACCGCAACGGCTCTTCAATGGCTGGCCGTTGAATCCGCTGCGGGCGGAGGGGATGTATGGTGGCAATGAAGTGGGCTATATCGATTACCCGGTGCATGCCCAATAGGTCATTTCTTGTGCGAGCTGTCGGGCCCTGCCAAGGCCCGACAGTGACGGCATCAGGCGTCACGCCACCTGCAACACAATCTTGCCGATATGATCCCCACCTTCCATCCGGGCATGGGCCTGGGCGGCGTCGGTGTAGGCGTAGACCTTGTCGATGATCGGCAGGCAACGCCCGGCGGCCAGCACAGGCCATACCTGTTCGCGCAGCTGTTCGGCGATCATGGCCTTTTCCTCGCGGGTGCGGGGGCGCAACAGTGAACCGGTTATCACCGCGCGTTTGCCGAGGATGGTCAGCAGGTCGACGTCATGCGCCTTGCCGCCGCCGAGAAAGCCGAGCATGACCAGGTGACCGTCCATGGCCAGGGCCTTGAGGTTATTGTTCAGGTACGAGGCCCCCATGATGTCGAGGATTACATCAACCCCCTGATCGGCGGTCTTCTGCGCGATGACGTCGGCGAAGTCCTGCTCGCGGTAGTTGATCGGTTCGGCGCCCAGCTTGGCGATGGCGGCGCATTTGTCGGCGCTGCCGGCGGTGGCGAAGGCCTCGATACCGAATTCGCGGCAGAGCATCAGCGCGGTGGTGCCGATGCCACTGGTGCCGCCGTGGATCAACACGCGCTGGCCTTTATGCGCGCCAGCGAGGCCGAACAGGTTGGACCACACGGTGAAGAACGTTTCCGGCACGGCGGCGGCTTGAATCCAGTCCATGCCCTCGGGGATCGGCAACGCCTGGCTGGCGGGCACCGCGCAAAACTGGGCATAGCCGCCGCCATTGGTCAGGGCACACACCTTGTCGCCAATGGCGTATGCGCTGACGCCGTCGCCGAGCGCCACCACTTCACCGGCCACTTCCAGCCCCGGAATCAGGCTCATGCCGGGTTTCAGCGGGTACTTGCCGGCGCGTTGCAAGGCGTCCGGGCGATTGACCCCGGCCGCCTGCACACGGATCAGGATCTCGCCGGGGCCCGCCACCGGTACGGCGACCCGCCGCGGTTGCAGGACGTCGGGGCCGCCGGGCTGGGTGATTTCGATCAGGGTCATTTCGTGCGGGAGCGTCATTCGAGAGTTCCTGTGGCGATGAGCGTATGGGTTGGGACCGCCTCTGACGGGCGGCGGTTCAGCAGGATCATGCCCAGTTCCAGCAGCAGCGCGACCACGATGGCCCCGGCCGCGATCATGAACAACAGGGCATGCTGGCCGCCGCTGCCGTTGAACAGCGCCGAGTAGGCAAAGCCTGCCAGCGCCTGGAACGTGGCGAAAGATACCGTAGCGCGGCTCCAGGCGAGCTGTTGATGGTGATGGTTGGGCACCAGCTCATGAACCCGCGCCAATGCCAGCGGCACGATACCCGGCGGGAACGAACCGAGGATCACCGCCAGCAGCGCCAACGCGGTGAACGAACTGGAGATCGGCAGCAGGCCGACCGCAATCGCCTGCACCGCCAGCACCAGGCGGATGCTCAGGCGCGCACCGAGCTTGTCGGCGAGAAATCCATACGTGACCGGGCCGACAATCGCCCCCAGGCCGTACATAACCCAGATCATCGCCCCGACGTGCGGCCCGGCCCCCAGGCCACGGGCGACGTAGTCCACCAGGAACACCATGGCTGGCACCAGCCCGGCGGCCATGAACGCGTATTGCCCAAACAGCAGGTATACGCCCGGCGGGGTCGCGACGGATGCGTTGGCTTGCGGTGCCGCTTCATGCAGGGTGCCCGAAGGCCAGCCGAACCAGCTCGCTGCCGTCAATACCAGCGCCAACAGGCCCAGGCCGAACCACGTCTGTTGCAAACCCAGGCTCAACAACGGCGGCACAATCGTCCCGGAGCCTGCAATGCCCAGGCCGATGCCGAGGAAGATCGCGCCGCTGGCCAGGCCCCGACGCGCCGCGGGTACGTGGGGCAACACCGTCGCCGCCACCAGCACCATGATCGCGCCCCCGGCGATGCCCGACAGCAGGCGCCAGGCGAAGAACCAGAGCAACGACAAGGGAAAGCCACAGGCAAAGAACGCCAGGGTCACGGCCACCATCATCAGCCGCAAGGCGGCCGTGTTCGAGGTGCGCCGGGCGAGGGGCCGTCCGATCAGTGCGCCGACCAGGTAGCCCACCAGGTTGGCGGCGCCGAGGTACACCACGTCACTGGCGGCAAACCAGTGAGCCTGGATCAGCGAGGGGATCAGCGGGGTATAGGCGAAGCGCGCCAGGCCGATGCTGACCAGGCTGGCGCACAGGCCGGCGAAGATCGGTAACCACAGTGCGCGGCGGGGCGGGGTGTGAGTGTCGGGCATGACGGCGGTCCTGAGGGTTTTCTCTGGCGCTCAGCATAGCCCCGTTGCATGATGCAATAACGCTGCGAGTATGCGGCGCATCGATGCATATATGCAGCATAAGGAGAGGGCATGAATTGGGACGATGCACGGGTCTTCCTGGCGGTGTGCCGCGAGTCGACCTTACGTGGCGCGGCGCGGGTGCTGGGGGTCGACCAGGCCACCGTCGGCCGACGGATCAACGCGCTGGAAAAGTCCTTGAGCGCCACCCTGTTCCTGCGCACCTCCGAAGGCTACGCGCTGACCGCCGTCGGCGAAGCCGCCCTGCGCAGCGTGGAAAAAATGGAGCGCTCGGCCCTCGAGCTGGAGCGCCAGATACAAGGCTTGGACGAACGCCTGACCGGCACCGTGCGGGTCAGTACCACCGACTCGTTGGCCATCGATTTCCTGATCCCGGCGATTGCCCGCTTGCACGAGCAGCACCCCGACGTGCGCGTGCATCTGGACGCGTCCACCCAGTTTCTCAGCCTGGCCAAGCGCGAAACCGACATCGCCGTGCGTAACATGCGCCCGGACAGCCCTGACCTGATCGCGCGGCGTATCGCACGTTGGCCGGTTGGGTTGTTTGCCTCCCAGGCTTATATCGACCGCCACGGCGCACCGGAGCCCGGCAGCCTGTTCGAAGGCCATGATCTGGTGGTGTACCACGCCTATCTGCAGAGCCAGAAGGACATGACCCTGGTCTGCGAACCCCTGGGCCGCGGCCGCATCGCGGCCACCCTGAGCTCCGGCCTGCTGGTGCGCCGTTCCATTGCCGCCGGCATCGGTATCGGTGAAATGCCGGTGTGTACCGGCGAACGCGACGGGCTGGTGCGTCTCTGGCCGGAGCGCACTCGGCCGATGCCTTACGACGTCTGGCTGGTGACCCACGCCGACCTGCGCCACACCGCGCGGGTGCGGGTGGTGATCGATGAAATCGTCGCGGGGTTTGCCGGCACCGGGGACTGAGGTCAGCACACGCTTGCAAGCTCGCCGGCATCTTTGCGCACACAATCGGCGGCAGTCATCTCACGGACAGGTCGCTTATGAACGAATCAAGAAATCAGGATGTGGGTCTGCTGTTTCTGCGGGTCAGCGGCGCACTGTTTCTGTGTTGGGTGCATGGCATGCCCAAACTGCTCAATTACAGCGAGCAATTGAAACTGATCGAAGACCCGTTTCACCTCGGCGCTCACGTTACGTTGCTGCTGGCGATTGGCGCCGAAGTGCTGTGCCCGCTGTTGATCATCGCCGGGGTGCTGGTGCGCCTGGCCTGCCTGCCGATCCTCGCGGTGCTGTTGATCGCGATGCTGGTGGTGCACCCGGAGTGGACGTTGCTGGAAGGGCAGTTCGGCTGGCTGCTGTTGATCATTTTCACCAGCGTGCTGATCGCCGGGCCGGGTCGCTTCACCCTCGGTCAGCGTTTTGCCTGAGCAAAAAAAGGCCGGGCAAGCCCGGCCAAATAAGGAGAGCGGGGTCTAAGCGGTTCAGCGGTTCAGGAACGCCAGCAGGTCTTCGTTCAATGCCTGGGCGTGGGTCACTGCAAACCCGTGCGGCGCGTCTTTGTAGACCTTCAGCTCGGCACCCTTGATCATCTCGGCCGCTACCTTGCCGGTGGTTTCGAACGGTACGATCTGGTCGCCATCGCCGTGGATCACCAGGGTCGGCACGTCGATCTTGGCCATGTCCGGGCGGAAGTCGGTCTCGGAGAAGGCGGTGACGCAATCCACGGTCGACTTGAGCGATGCCAGCAGGGCGATCTGCAGGGTTTGCGTCAGTACGCCGGCGGAGACTTTCTGACCTTTGTTGATGCCGAAGAACGGCAGGTTGAAATCAGCAATGAACTGCGCCCGATCCTTCAGCAGGCCGGCCTTGATACCGTCGAACACATCGGTGGGCACACCCTGCGGGTAGTCCGGTTTCTGACCGAACAGCGGCGTCACCGCGCCCAGCAGCACCAGGCCGGTGACACGGGCACTGCCGTGGCGGGCGATGTAGCGCGCGACGTCGCCGCCACCCATGGAAAAGCCGACCAGGGTTACGTCCTTGAGGTCCAGGTGTTCGATCAGTTGGGCGATATCGTCGGCAAAGGTGTTGTAGTCGTTACCGCTCCACGGCTGATCCGAGCGCCCGAAACCCCGGCGGTCAAACGCAATGGTGCGAAAGCCGCGGCTGCTCAGGTATTCCATCTGGTATTCCCACATGTCGGCATCCAGCGGCCAGCCATGGCTGAACAACACGGGTTTACCGCTGCCCCAGTCCTTGAAGTAGATCTGGGTACCGTCTTTGGCAACGAATGTGCTCATGGAAAACTCCTTGGTTGAGGAACGAAAAACGTCAGGATCACTATTGCCCCAAACCGGGCAACGGGCTTGTATGGGTGTGCTTGCTTGGGTTCACCAACTGAACTTGAGCTCTACCCCCAAATAATTACTGTCGTCGCCTCCGGCATCGCGCAAGGTCCGGCCGACTGCGTAATGCACCGCTTCAACCGCGCCGCTGAGGTTTGGCGTAAATACATAGTCGGTACGCAGTTGAGCGTAAGCGCCGGTCCAGCGATCACCCTGGCCTGCGGTGCCGGCGACCGGCAAGTTCGGCTGGGTGTAGACCGCGTCGCTGGTGGTCTGCCGCCAGAGCAGGCCGACGGCGGTCTGCACGCTCAGCTTGTCGACAGGCTGAACGGTGATCGAGGGCTTGACGTGAATCAGGTTGCTGTAGCCCGTATAGCCCGCCAGGGAAAAATAGTAGCCGTTGGGAAACAGCGGGTTGAAAGTGCCGAGGGTGCCGTCGCCGGCTTTACGGTCGCCCGAGGCAATATCCAATTGCAGGCCGATGCGTGGTTTCCACGCCAGGCTATCGAAGGTGTATCCGGTGCGGCTGCCGCCGGCCCAGGCGCGAATGTCCTTGTGGCCTACCGAGCCGCTTTGCAGCATGGCTTCGATGTCCCAGTCGAAACCCTGGGCCGCCCCGCCCAGGCGTGCGTCGACGAAATGCCGGGTTTCATCGCCGTCCGCATCCAGATAGTGCGCGGCGCTGCGCTCATACACGCCGTAGTAGGCTGACAGTTCATTCTTGCCGCCTACCAGTCGCTCGACCCGCAGCATATGAAAGCGCGCATCGCTGTTGGATGTGTCGTCGAAGTGCCGCCCGTCCTGATACTGCACCGGCTGGCTGGCGATGCCGATAAAGCGCCACTGACGGGTCTCCCAGTCGGCCCACAGCGCATCAAAGGATTGCCGCACATTCGGGCCGTCCCGCGACGAGATGAAACGCTGCAAGTCAAAGGCAAAGTCCTGGCGGCCGATACGGCTCTTGAAGGTGCCGGCGTCGAAGGTGTTGATGTATTCGGCGAAGGCCAGGCGCAGGTCCACGCGGTTCTGATCGGCGCCGCCGATCGTGGTCTTGTCGTAGGCCCGCACATCTTCGAGTTGGGTGAACACACGCCAGTTTTCATTCAAGTGCAGGTCAGCATGGACCTGGAAGCGTTGGAGCAAGTAGCTATCACGGGCCACATTGTGTACGCCAAAACCGCTGGCATCGTTCATCTCGAAGCGCTCGCGCAATGTTGCGCCGAGGGACAGGTAGGTGAATGGGTTGGCGCTGGACAGCGGGAGGTACTTCAAGCTGTCCAGTGGCTGCGTGCGCAGCGCCGGATCGCTGAGTACGGACCAGTCTTCCTGCCAGCGGTTGGTCTTGATCGCCGGTCGCGTGGCCAACTCGTCTGCATGGCCACTGCTGGCGAGCAGCGGCCACAGCACAGCCAGGCCCCAGCCGGTGCGTCGAGTCATTGGCATGGGCTCAGTGCACCGTATTGAGCTGGTGAATTTCCGCGATATAGCCGCCCGGGAATTCAACCAGCGCGCTGCGCCGGTTTTTACTGGTGAAGGCCGGCACCAGCACTTTGGCACCCGAGCCGGTGGCTTTACCGAGCGTGGCGGTCAGGTCCGCCACTTGGTAGCCGGTGGTTTCATGCCCAAACGGGTAGGGCAGTTGGCCGTTAGTGACCAGCACCGTCATGCGTCCGAACGGCGATTCGATCTCGACGCGCCGGTAGGTGCCGCTGACCTGGCCCACGTCGACCGCGGATGCGTGCTTGTCATCGGCCAACACCTTGCCATGGGAGAAGCCCAGGAACGACCGGATGAACGTGTCGGCCCGATCGGCGGAGAGGTAAACGCGGTTTTCCGGTAGGGTCTGGAACGCCGCGTAGTCTGGGGTCTTGGTGTGCCAGTAGAGTTGCATGTTCACACCACCTGGCCATTGGATCACCGCGTCCCGGCCAATCGGGTCGGGAAAATCGCTGACGATCACCGCCGCACCGTTGTCCCGGGCGGCTTTGAGCGCTGCGTCCATGTCCTTGACCAGATAGCCGTTGCGCTCCTGGCCGAACGGATGCGGGATGGGGGTGGTGAAGCCAAACAGCGACACCGTGCCTGCTGGCGTCTGCAGCAACTGCGAGGTGGTGCTGCTGGGCACCGGCAGCACATTCACCACCACCTGGGGCGTGCTCCTGCCGCCGAAAGTGGCGAGGAAGCTCTGGGTGAAACGGTCCACATCGGCCGGGGCGACGTACACATGGCTCGTGTCATATTGCGGTGCCACGGCGACCGCTGGCGTCGCCGCAAAGGCGCAGTTCATCATGGCGCCGGTCAACAGCGTCAATGCCAGCGATACCGTTCTCACTTTTTTGTACATGCCTACTCTCCCGCCTTTTTGGAAAGTCAGGAGATTAGGGGGTAGGGCAGCCAAGCGAATTGTATGGGCGTGCTCGGTTGAGCGGTTCAGCCTTGATGGCCTGTCAGAGGTTCAAGGCCGTTGCGGTTTGACCGACGTCCCGAACGTATTGCCCATGCGAATGCTGGTCGCCGCCGGGGTGGACAGTCCCACCTGATTCGGCGGCCGCTTCTGCACCGGTACGTTCTGCGCCTCGCGGTTTTTCTGCGCCGCCTTGGCCGCGTCCGCGTTGTTGCCCATCTGCTGGCCCAGGCAGCCATAGTCGGGAGCCTTATAGCCATCCACCGTCACCTCGGTGCAGCCTTTGGCGGCGGTTTCGGCGTGGGCGAGCAGGGGCAGCGCGGTACACAGCAACAGGCTGGCGAGGGTGGGGAGTCGCTTCATGGGGCCTCCTGGCGGGCCTGGGGAATTGGGCCGATAAGGCTTGAAAGTGTAGTGCAGCGGGTTTCCCATCACCGTGATGTTTTTTTTGCTATCACCGTAACATCAGGTTCATAAACTGGCCTCAGGATGACGGTTTTCAAGGACACGTCGGCCGTGCAGCGATGCAGAGCGGGGGGTGAACAGTGGGGCTTGCGGCGCGCCATCGGTGCCCTGGCCTTGCTGTTGCTGCTGGCGCTGGGTACCCCGGCGAGGGCAGAGCCGCCGCTGTTGATACTGGACCTGCCGGCACAAGATCTGGAACACGCACTGCAAGCGTACAGCCGCGCCACTGGCATGGCGGTGCTGGTCGACCGTGAACTGACGCGGGGCCGGCGCTCCATCAGCGTGCGCGGGCGCTTCACGGCGCAGGAGGCTTTGGCGATGTTGCTGACGGGGAGTGGCCTGATGGCGCGCTATGCACGCAGTGACGCGTTCACCTTGCAACTGCCCGAGGTCAGCCAACCCCCTGCCACCCGTGGTGCATCGGCACGCAACGCAGCACGGATCAACAACAGCTATGCCGCGGCGTTGCAACAGGCGATCGAAACCAGCCTGTGCCGTTCGCCGTTGACCCACCCCGGCAGCTTCAGAGCGCTGGTGCAGGTCTGGGTCAGCCCTCAGGGGTTGATCGAATACAGCCGGTTGGTCAGTTCCACCGGCGATGAACAACGCGATGAAGCCCTGGTGCGCAGCCTGGGCGCTGCCCGGGTCGAACGCCCGGCGCCGAGCTCGCTGCGCCAGCCGGTGACTTTACTTTTGATGCCCGACACAACAGGAACGCGCATGGAATGCACAGCAGGGAAAGGAGCCTGGGGCGGATGAAAGATTCCGGGCACAGCACGATGGTCAGCCTGTTCCTGGCGTCCTACGAGGAGTTCAAGGTGCGTCTGCGCAAGCGCCTGGGCTCGGAGGACCTGGCCAACGATGTGCTGCACGAAACCTACCTGCGCGTCGATCGCATGGACATGCCGCCGAACCTGGCGCAGCCCAATGCCTACCTGTACCGCATGGCCTTGAACATCGCCGCCGATCGCCGCGAAGCCGACGCCCGGCTGTTGACCGGCAGCGAAGTCGAAGAGCTGCTGCAAAGCGCCGATGAAGCCCAGGACCCCTCGCGGGTAGTGGGCGGGCAGAAAGAAATCCAGTCCCTGGTCAAGGCGCTCTACGAACTGCCGGCGCGCCGTCGCAAGATCCTCATCGCCGCGCGCCTGGAAGAAGCGCCGCACCTGGAAATCTCCCAACGTTTCGGCATTTCCACGCGCATGGTCGAAAAGGAAATCAAGGCCGCCCTGGGCCACTGTGCCAAGCGCCTGGAAAGAAAAGTGATCCAGCGGTTCGGTCCCGGGGCCGGAAAACCGTCTTAGTGTTGAGTCCCTGATAAATCCGTGAGTATTTGCGCGCTTGAACATTTTTAGCCTCTCCACCGCCCGGGCAACCCCCGCCAGCCCATTGCACGATGAAGCCCGCGACTGGCTGCTTCTGCTGACCTCGGGTCGGGCCACCGTAGCCGATGCCAAGGCCCTGAAAGCGTGGTGCGCCCAGAGCCCGGAGCATGCCCAGGCGTTCGAGCAGGCCAAGACGTTATGGCGGCAAGTGGGCACAGCGGCTGAACAGGCGCAGCCCCCGCGCCATTTTGGCCGGCGAGCCTTCCTCGGCGGCGCAATAGCGGCGTCGGCGGCGTTGGTGATGGTGGGCGTCGGCGCCCCGGGTGGGCTGGCCGGCTTGACCGCGGACTATCGCACTGCGGTCGGCGAGCAGCGCCAGGTACTGTTGAGCGACGGCGTGAGCCTGGAACTCAATACCCAGACGCGCATCAGCCGGGTGGGGCAGGGGATCGAATTGCTCGAAGGCGAAGTCGAAGTGCTCGCCCATGTGGCCCAGCCGCTCAAGGTCCAGGCCGGCGCTGGCTGGGTCAGTGCGGCGCAGGCGCGGTTCAATGTGCGGCATACCGATCGCAACGTGTGCGTCACCTGTATCGAAGGGTGGCTGTCGGTGGATGTCGCCGGACGCACTGTACACATGGAGAGTGGCCGGCAACTCACCTATGGCGCCGCCGGGATCGGCGCGGTGGAGACGGTGGACGCCCAGGCGGTGGTGGCTTGGCGCGAGCAGGTGCTGGTGTTCAACAACGCGACGCTGGCGACGGTGGTGGACGAGATCAATCGCTACCGGCCGGGGATGCTGGTGTTATTGAACAAACAACTGGGCCAGCGCCGGGTGCAGGCGCGGTTCAGTTTGCAGCAGTTGGCGGGGGTGGCGTTGTTGATTCGTGATGCGTATGGGGCGAAGTGTACGGAATTGCCGGGGGGGGTGGTGTTGTTGAGTTAGGTTGACCGGGCATTTTTTTTGGATTGGGTTGGATTGAGTACATATCCGTTATTTAGGTTACGGCGGCTTATGGTTCCGGTCCGTACAAAAAGCCCCAAAGTAACCAAAGGGCTCTTGCCCCACCACTTGGTGCCTCGCCTAAGATCAAAAGCCAAAGCGAGGCGGCCTTATAGCTGACCTGATCCTGGAAGCCGAACCGGGTCAAAAATGTGGGAGGGGGCTTGCCCCCGATAGCAATATGTCAGCCACTACATGCATGACTGACCCACCGCTATCGGGGGCAAGCCCCCTCCCACATTTGGATCTCCATAGATCAGATAGACCTTGCTCTGCTTTTGATCTGCTTTTGATCTTGATCTTAGGCTCCCCGTAAAACCACGCTGGCCGAACGCAGGTATTACGCAGCGGGTAAACCGGCAGGGATGCCGGTTTAGCCGTCCCGGGCCATGGATGGCCCGTGACGGCGGCCCGCGGAGTAATGCCTGCGTTCGGGCACACCGAGCCTAGGCGAGGTGCCGAGTGGTGGGGCAAGAGCCCTTTGGTTACTTTGGGGCTTTTCCAAAGTGACCCGCTGTAAGAGCGGAACCCTAAGCAGCCGTTACCAAAAAAACGGATATGTACTCAACCGCCGCCATTACCGAAAAAACGAATATGCACTCAGCCGCCACCATTACCGAAAAAACGAATATGCCCCCATCACCCACCCCTACCAAAGCGGCCCCACCACCTGCCGATACCGCTCCACCCCCTGCGCCGTCTGCCGCACCAGGCTCACCTCCAGCCCCAGCGGATCTTCCCGCCGATTCCCGCTCAACTGCCGCCAGCCCTTGTCCGCCTCCCAAACCCGCACCTGCAGATCACTGACCCCGGTCAACACCACCACCCCATCCTTAGCCGCCGGCAACGGAAAGCGATCCCGCGCCGGTGCGGCTGCGCGGTACAGGCTGTCGCCCTTGAGCCACCACCGCACCCGTTGCAGCCCATCCGCCGCGACCGGCGCGCTGCGGATCACGTCCAGGCGAAAGCCCTTGCTGTCGGAACTGCGCACCGTCACCGCCGCCAACCCGCTGGGCTTGGTTTTATCGGCTTGCAGAGAAGCCGGCACGCTCAGCTCCACGCTGGCGCGCATGTTGAGATCGCGCTGCAACTGGTTCAGCGCCCGCAACAACGCCTCGGTCTGTTCCGTGCTGGCCTGCAAGTGCTGATCCGCACGGGTCACGCTGTCGAGGCCGCGCCAGGCGATGAGGCTGACCAGCGCCATCAGCATGATCGCCACCATCACCTCAATCAGCGTGAAGCCTTTCTGCGAGGCACTCATGGCTGGCTCACCACGCGCATCAAACCGGCGGCATCACGTTGCAGGCTGAGGCGGTGTTGCCCGTCGGACAGCTCGACCCGCACCGGCGGGTTGATCCATTCGGCGTCGAGCACCAAGGTTTGCCGGGGCTCGATCGTGACCTGCATCGGCGTGCTCTCCCATAGGCGCGGGCGCAGTTGGGCGTCGCCCTGGAATGACTCCACGCCGAGGCCGTCATCGCTGCGACGGTTGAAGCGGAAACCCTTGGCGTCCGCGCGCCAGGTGATCGGCCGCCCATCGGCGCGGGCTTCGGCCTGGGCTACTTGCAGCAACTGACTCAAACGCTCGGCATCCTTGCGCAGCAGGTGCAGCGGGTCGGGCTTGATGGTCAGGCTGATGGCGGCGCTGGCAATGCCGATGATCACCAGCACCACCATCAGTTCGATCAGGGTGAAACCTTGCTGTTTCATGGGGCGGCACCTGGAAAGCTGGCGAGGTTATGAAATAAAAACGTGCGAATTGGCCTGTAGGCTGATGCCACGGACAAACAGGAGGTCCACCCATGGCACTTGCCCTTCGTTTTTCTCCCGCCCTCGGCGTGCAGGCACTGGCCGTGGTTGCCGCGTTGGCCGGCGTGGCGGTCTGGACGCCGTTGCTGCTCACTTCCGCCGAATCCCACACGCCGCCGGTGGCCGCCGAGGTGTTGGCGGCGCGCAGCGATAACCCGGCGTTGCAGTGGTTTTCCACGGCGCCGACGGCATTGCAGGTCAAGGTCTCGGGGGTCTTGGCCGGAGCGCGGGGTGCGGTGGCGATCCTCAGCCTCAACGATGGCCCGCCGCGCAGTTTTCTGCTCGGCGAGCGCCTCAGCCCCGGCGTGCGCTTGACGGCCATCGCGGGTGACGGTGTCGAGATCGAACGCGGCGGCGAGAAGGTGCGCGTGCAGCTCGACACGTTGCCGCAGGCGCCCGCATTGCCACGCCTCACTCGGCCTTGACCTGCGGCCTGGCCAGGGTCGTCGCCAGGCGCGCCAACGGCGGCGCCTCGCGGCTGGCGTCCCGCACCTGCACATCGACCTGCACCAACTGACTGTCGGGGCTGTTGCTGAGGGTCTGCTCGCAACGCAGTTTCAAGCGGCCCTGATCGCACGCGAAGGTCTTCTTACCGCTGCTCAACCGCCCCTCCAACTGCAACTCCGCCAGCCGGCTTTGCGCCGCCAGCATCGCCATCGACTTGTCGCGCAACAGGCCGTTGCTCTGGGTCATCAACCCGGCCACGCGCACGGCCGCGGCCATGGCCACCGCGATGATCGCCAGCGCCACCAGCACTTCAATCAGGGTAAAACCTCGCTCGTTGCGGTGCCTGCGCATGGCGTTCTCAAAGCCTGGAAACAGGTGCGCAGCCTAGCGCTGGCAGTTGACCGATTGGCGACCGAAACTCCCGAGGATTTTCAATACGACTGACATGTGTTCTTGCAACACTGCGCCCCGAAATGCACTCAAGCCAAGGAATGTCGAGATGGATATCGCACGCCTAACATCCCCACTGCCAGGCCCTCGCGGCCAGCGTGGCTTCACCCTGATCGAGATCATGGTGGTGGTGGTCATTCTCGGGATTCTGGCGGCGATGGTGGTGCCCAAGGTACTCGACCGTCCGGACCAGGCGCGGGCCACCGCGGCGAAACAGGACATCGGCGGGTTGATGCAGGCGCTGAAACTCTATCGCCTCGACCACGGCACTTACCCGACGATGAACCAGGGCCTCAAAGTGCTGGTGGAACGCCCGGCGGATGCGAAAAACAGCAACTGGCGCGCCTACCTCGACCGTCTGCCCAATGACCCGTGGGGCCGTCCTTATCACTATCTCAACCCAGGCGCCAACGGCGAGGTCGATGTGTTCTCCCTGGGCGCCGACGGCCAACCGGATGGCGACGGCGTGAATGCCGATATCGGCTCCTGGCAGCTGTAAGGCGCGCGATGAAACGGGATTCGCCCGCAGCGGCGAAGCAGCGCGGCATGGCGATTATCAGCGCGTTACTGATCGCGGCGGTGGTGGCGGTGATCGCTGGCGCCATGCTCACGCGCCAGAGCGTATTCACCCGCAGCGTGGAGGCCGAGCAATTGCGCATTCAGGGTCAGTGGCTGTTGCAAGGTCGCCTGGAACACAGCCGCCTGTTGCTGTGGGAGGCGCGCCAGAAGGACGTGCTGACGCGCCTCGATCAGCCGTGGGCGCGGCCCCAGGGTGGGGCGTTTGAAGGGCGCCTGGAGGACGAGCAGGGCAAGTTCAACCTGCGCAACCTGGTCAATCGCCAGCGGCTGGACGCCGAACAACTGCAAGCTTTCGAGCGCCTGTGCCGCCTGATTGACATCGACCCGGCCGTGAGCCGACGTATCAGCCGGCGAGTGATCGCCTCCTATGATCAACGTACCGACAAGACGCTGCTGCCGGCGCGCTACCCGATGCTGCGCAGCCTGGATGACCTGAGCGGTATCGAAGGGCTCGACCCGCTGCTGCTGCGACGCCTGCAGACCTTCGTCGGCGTGCTGCCCGGCAATACCTGGGTCAACGGCAACACCGCCAGTGCCGAAGTGCTCAGCGCGGTGGTGCCGGAACTCAGCCTGGCCCAGGCCCAGGCATTGGTGGCCGAGCGCGACAGCGGGCACTGGTTTATCAACCGTGGCGATTTCGTCAACCGCCTGCACCTGCCCCAAGTGGCGGTGGACAGCGTGCAGGTGGGCATTACCAGCGAGTGGTTTCGCCTGCAGGGCCAGGTACGCCGTGAACAGCGCCGGGTAACGATCGACGCGTTGTTGCATCGCCCCGAAGACCGCCGGCCCCAGGTGATCTGGTCGCGGGTGGGCGCATGAAACGCCTGCGGATCGGCTTGCCGCCACTCGATCAACTGACGGTCGACAGCCAGGTGCAATTTGCCTGGCTGGAGCGTGGCGCCGTGGTGAGCGAGGGTTGCGAAAGCCTGCAGCAGTTGGGCCGGTCCAAGCCGTCGGTGGAGTGCTTTCTGCACCCCGCCGACAGCCTGTCGACCAGCCTCGAGCTGCCGCCGCTGGCCGCCGCCAAAACCGCCGCCGCCGTGGCCTGTGCCGCACAGGCGTTGATCCTCGGGCCGGTGGAGCAGATGCAGGTGGCCCACGGCCCGCGCGACAGCGATGGGCGCGTGCAGGTGGCCTGGGTGTCCAAGGCCGGGTTGGAGCGCCTGGGCCAGGTGTTGGCGCAGGGCCAGTTCAGGTTGCGCGGCCTGTACCCGGCGCCGTATGCCTTGCCGCTCGGCGCCGCGGCCATGCACGACGGTTATTTGCTGACACGCCATAGCCTGCACCAAGCGGCGGTGCATCCGCTCGGGCAACAGGTGTTGGATCAAGGGCTGGAGGTGCCGCTGGCGCCGGAGGCGCAACGCTGGAGTGGCGCCGTGCCTGGCTGGGGCTTGCACGGCTGCCTCAACCCACCGGCGAGCGGTGGCTGGGGCAGGGCGCTGGCCGCTGTCGCCCTGGCCACTGCCGTCTGGACCCTGGGCCTGAACCTGTACGCCGCGCGCCAGGCGGGCGAAGGCCAGCAGCTCAAGGCGCTGCTGAGTCAGCAGGTGCGCCAGGCCTTCCCCGAATTACCGGTGATCCTCAACCCCTTGCAGCAGGCCCGCCAACAGTTGGCCGCCCGCCAAACCGGCGCCGCCGCCGACCCCGCCCAGCGCTTTGGCAGCCTGCTGCAAGTAGCCGGCAGCAGCCTGCCGTTCATGGTCGGCAACGTCGACAACCTGAGCTTCGAACAGGGCCGCTTGCACGTGGGCTTGCTGGCCGACAGCCGTAGCCCGACGGCGCCGGGCGATGGGCAAGCGGCGCTGGCCCAGGCCGGGTTTAGCGCGACCCGCGATGAGCATGGCTGGACGTTGGGCCCGGTGGAAACCGCCGAAAAACCGGGAGCCGCCGATGAATAAGTGGCGCCGTCTACGCAGCCAGGCCCAGGCGTTCTGGAGCGGCCTGCCCCTGCGCGAACAACGCATGCTCAGCGGCGCCGGCCTGGTGCTGGCAGGTCTGTTGACCTGGCTGGTGCTGATTCAGCCGCCCTTGAAGACGATCGCGTATTGGCAGGCCGAAACCCCCAAGTTGCGCACCCAGGCCGCCACCTTGCACGCGCTGTTGCAGGGTGTCGCGGCGCCGCGGCCCGCCGATGCCGCCACGCTGCAACAGGCCCTGGACAGCGCCGGCCTGCAAGGTCGTTACCAGTTGCAGGCGCTGGATGCCGGCGCCTGGCGCCTGAGCTTCGACAACGCGCCGGCCGATGCGGTGATGGACTGGTTACTGGGCAATCCCCGTTCGTTTTCCCTGGAGGTGTCCGAGGCGCGCTTGCAGCGTAGCGCGGACGCTATCGACAACTCGGCCGGCACTGTGTCCGGGACCGTTCGCATGGATCAGGCGCTTGGCGCTAAGGAAGCTTCATGAAGTGGTCAGTCCCCAACCCTGCGCCTTTTCGCAAGGTCGCGCCGCTGCTGTTACTGGCCTTGAGCGCGTGCAGCAACACCCCGTCGCCGACCAAGCCGTTGCAGGTGGACAGCGAACTCGGCCAGCCCCTGGCCGACACCCGGCGTAGCAGCGAGAGCGTGCTGGAGCGCCAGCGCGAGCCGGCGCCCAAGCCCCGCGTCCAGCACCCGCTGACCAACAGCGCCCGTGGCCACGCGCCGGCTGCGGTCAAGACGCGCAACCCACTGGGCGATCAGCCGGTGCAGTTGAATTTTGTCGATGCCGATATCCAGGCGGTGGTGCGCGCGCTGTCCCGTGCCACCGGCCAGCAGTTTCTGGTCGACCCTCGAGTCAAAGGCAACCTGACCCTGGTCAGCGAAGGCCAGGTGCCGGCGCATCAAGCCTACGACATGCTGCTGGCTGCGCTGCGCATGCAGGGCTTCAGCGTGGTCGACGTCGGCGGCGTGGCCCAGGTGGTGCCGGAGGCCGATGCGAAGTTGCTCGGCGGGCCGATCTACAGCGCCGGCAGCAGCGGCATGCAGACCCGCACCTTTCGCCTGCAATACGAAAACGCGGTGAACCTGATCCCGGTGCTGCGCCCGATCGTGTCGCCGAACAACCCGATCAACGCCTACCCGGGCAACAACAGCATCGTCATCACCGACTACGCGGAAAACCTTGCGCGGGTGGCGCAGATCATCGACGGCATCGACACCCCCAGCGCCATCGACACCGACGTGGTGATGGTGCAGAACGGCATCGCCGTGGACATCGCCGCCATGGTCAGCGAACTCCTGGAAACCCAGGGCGCCGACCAGACCCAGAAGATCAACGTGATCGGTGACCCGCGCTCCAACTCGATCATCATCCGTTCCGGCAGCCCCGAGCGCACCGAGCTGGCGCGCAACCTGATCTACAAACTCGACAATGCCCAGAGCAACCCGAGCAACATGCACGTGGTCTACCTGCGCAACGCCCAGGCCGGCAAGCTGGCGCAGTCGCTGCGCGGCTTGCTCACCGGCGAGAGCGAGTCCGGCGTCAGCGACGAGGCGCGGGGCAAGCTCAGTGCCATGGGCGGCAATGCCCAGAGCACCCAGGGCAACAGCACCGCGCAGAACAGCAGCGGCACGCCCACCGGCAGCGGCGTGCAGGCCGGGTATGGCCAGGACAAACCGGCGACCGGCAGCAGCCCCAGCGATCAGAACACCGCGTTCAGCGCCGGCGGCGTGACGATCCAGGCCGACGCCACCACCAACACCTTGCTGATCTCCGCGCCGGACCCGCTGTACCGCAACCTGCGCGAAGTGATCGACATGCTTGACCAGCGCCGCGCCCAGGTGGTGATCGAAAGCCTGATCGTCGAAGTCAACGAAGACGACGCCAGCGAGTTCGGCGTGCAGTGGCAGGCCGGCAACCTCGGCGGCAAGGGCGGTTTTGGCGGGGTGAACCTGGGGGGCAGCGGGGTGAATGGCACGTCGACCAGCAAGACCAGCATCGATGTGCTGCCCAAGGGCCTGAATATCGGCCTGGTCGATGGCAGCGTCGACATCCCCGGGATCGGCAAGGTGCTCGACCTCAAAGTGCTGGCCCGCGCCTTGAAGAGCAAGGGCGGCACCAACGTGCTGTCGACACCGAACCTGCTGACCCTGGACAACGAAGCCGCGAGCATTTTTGTCGGGCAGACCATTCCGTTCGTCACCGGCAGCTATGTGACGGGCGGCGGCGGCACCAGCAACAACCCGTTCCAGACCGTGCAGCGCGAAGAAGTGGGGCTCAAGCTCAACGTGCGCCCGCAGATTTCCGAAGGCGGCACGGTGAAGCTGGATATCTACCAGGAAGTCAGCAGCGTGGACGCGCGGGCGTCGGTGGACGCGGGCACGGTGACCAACAAGCGGGCGATCGATACCAGCATCCTGCTGGACGACGGGCAGATCATGGTGCTCGGCGGGTTGTTGCAGGACGGCTACAGCCAGAGCAATGACGCGGTGCCGTGGCTGTCGGATATCCCGGGGTTGGGCGCGTTGTTTCGCAATGAAAAGCGCAGTGTGAACAAGACCAACCTGATGGTGTTTTTGCGCCCCTACATCATTCGCGACAGTGGCGCGGGGCGCAGTATCACGTTGAACCGCTATGAGTTCATGCGCCGCGCCCAGGGAGGCTTGCAGCCGGAGCGCAGTTGGGCAATGCCGGATGTGCAGGCACCGCAGTTGCCGTCGGTGGAGAAGGCGATTCCGGGGGCTGGGCCGAGGGCGGTGATCAGGGCGGTGCCGGCTCGTGATTGATATTGAGCGAGTGCAGATCCGGGGCTTCGCTAACGGCGGCTTATGGTTCCGCCCTCACGGCGGGTCACTTTGGAAAAACCCCAAAGTAACCAAAGGGCCCTTGCCCCACCACTCGGCACCTCGCTTGGGCTCGGTGTGCCCGAACGCAGGCTTGCGTGGTTTAAGATCAAAAGCGGCTCGCTTCGCATCGTGTTTACGCGGGGGGGCGGTGTTTTTTCATGGCCTGGATTTGTGCCACAACTCCGCTGCAATCAATGCAGTGCCCAGACGGGTGCAGTCGGATTTGACTGAGAATTCCTGGGCACTCACCGCTTCAAAATGTGGGAGGGGGCTTGCCCCCGATAGCGGTGGTTCAGTTACAGATGAATTGACTGACACACCGCTATCGGGGGCAAGCCCCCTCCCACATTTACAGTGCGCGGCGGCCCGCCGTGAGGGCGGAACCATAAGCCGCCGTTACCGCATCAACGGATATGTACTCAATCCAAAAGGGTCAACCCCATGAGCCTGCTGCCCTACGCCTGGGCCAAATCCCAACGCATCCTCCTGCGTCCCGGCGAGGCCGGCCTGCTGCTGACGGTCTGCCCGTCGACCCCCGGCTGGTCGATCAGCGAAGTGCAACGTCAGTTCGGCCAGAGCCGCCTTGAACAGGTGCGCGACGACGAACTCGACGGCCTGCTCGCCAGCGCCTATGCCGACACCGGCAGCGCCGCTGCGGTGGTCGGTGCCGCCGAAAACGAAGTCGACCTCGACCGCCTGATGCAGGACATGCCCGAGATCACCGACCTGCTCGACACTCAGGACGGCGCGCCGGTGATCCGCATGATCAACGCCTTGCTGACCCAGGCCGCCCGCGATGAGGCCAGTGATATCCATATCGAACCCTACGAAACCCACTCCGTGGTGCGCTACCGCGTCGACGGCACCCTGCGCGACGTGGTCTCGCCGCGCAAGGCGCTGCATGGCGCGCTGGTGTCGCGGATCAAGATCATGGCCCAGCTCGACATCGCCGAAAAACGCCTGCCCCAGGACGGCCGCATCGCCCTGCGCGTGGCCGGGCGGCCGATTGATATCCGCGTGTCGACAGTGCCCACCGGGCATGGCGAGCGCGTAGTGATGCGCTTGCTGGACAAGCAGGCCGGGCGCCTGCAACTGGAGACCCTGGGCATGGAGCCGCAACTGCTGGCGCGCCTCGACACGCTGATCCGCCAGCCCCACGGCATCGTGTTGGTCACCGGGCCCACCGGTAGCGGCAAGACCACCAGCCTCTATGCCGCGCTGGCGCGGCTGGATGCGAGCACCAGCAATATCCTCACTGTCGAAGACCCGGTGGAGTACGACTTGCCGGGCATCAGCCAGATCCAGGTCAACGCCAAGATCGACATGACCTTCGGCCTGGCTTTGCGTGCGATCCTGCGCCAGGACCCGGACATCATCATGATCGGCGAAATCCGCGACCTGGAGACCGCCCAGATCGCCGTGCAAGCCTCGCTCACCGGCCACCTGGTGCTCGCCACCCTGCACACCAACGACGCGGTGTCGGCGGTCAACCGCCTGATCGATATGGGCGTCGAACCGTTCCTGCTGGCGTCTTCACTGTTGGGCGTGTTGGCCCAGCGCCTGGTGCGGCGCCTGTGCCCGCACTGCAAGCAGGCAGACCCGGCCGTGCCGGGCACCTGGCGCCCGGTGGGCTGCGCGCAGTGCAACCAGATCGGCTACAGCGGGCGTACCGGTATCCATGAATTGTTCTGCGTCGACGACGAGGTGCGCAGCCTGATCCACCAGGGCGCCGGCGAGCAGGAGCTGCGTCTGGCGGCACGCCGCGCCGGCATGTTCAGCATGCGTGAAGACGGCGAGCGCTGGGTGCGCAGCGGCACCACCGCGGCCGAAGAAATCCTGCGCGTAACACGGGACGCCTGATGAATCGCTATCGCTATGAAGCCGCCGACGCCAGCGGCAAGGTCGAGGCCGGGCACCTGGAGGCGGACAGCCAGAGCGCGGCGTTTGCCGCGTTGCGCAGCCGTGGCCTGACCGCGCTTCTGGTGCAGGTCGAAGGCAATCAACAGGCCGCGGGCGGCAGCAGCCTGTTCAGCGCCAAGCTGTCGGACAACGACCTGGCCTGGGCCACGCGGCAACTGGCGAGCCTGCTCGGCGCCAGCCTGCCGTTGGAAGCGGCGCTGAGCGCGACGGTGGAACAGGCCGAGAAAAAACACATCGCCCAGACCCTGGCCGCTGTGCGCGCCGATGTGCGCGGCGGCATGCGCCTGGCCGATGCCCTGGCGGCACGGCCACGGGACTTTCCGTCGATCTACCGTGCGCTGATCGCGGCGGGGGAGGAGTCCGGCGACCTGGCTCAGGTGATGGAGCGCCTGGCCGACTACATCGAGGAGCGCAACAACCTGCGCGGCAAGATCCTCACCGCATTCATCTACCCCGGCGTGGTGGGGCTGGTGTCCATCGGCATTGTGATTTTCCTGCTCAGCTACGTGGTGCCCCAGGTGGTCAGCGCGTTCTCCCAGGCGCGCCAGGACCTGCCGGGGCTGACCCTGGCGATGCTCAACGCCAGCGACTTCATCCGCGCCTGGGGGTGGCTGTGTTTTGCCGGGATCGTCGGCAGCTTCTGGGGCTGGCGCCTGTACCTGCGCGACCCGGTGGCGCGCTTGAACTGGCACAGCCGCGTGCTGCGCTTGCCGCTGATCGGGCGCTTTGTGCTGGGCCTGAACACCGCCCGATTTGCCTCGACCCTGGCGATCCTCGGCGGTGCTGGCGTGCCGCTGTTGCGCGCCCTCGAAGCCGCGCGCCAGACCCTGTCCAACGAGCGCCTGAGCCAGTGCGTCAACGACGCCACCGCCAAAGTGCGCGAGGGCGTCAACCTCGCTCCGGCGCTGGCGGTGGAGAAGGTGTTCCCACCGGTGCTGATCCACCTGATCGCCAGCGGTGAAAAAACCGGCTCACTGCCGCCCATGCTCGAACGCGCGGCGCAGACCCTGTCGCGGGACATCGAACGCCGTGCCATGGGCATGACCGCGTTGCTCGAGCCATTGATGATCGTGGTGATGGGCGCGGTGGTGCTGGTGATCGTGATGGCGGTGCTGTTGCCGATCATCGAGATCAACCAACTGGTGACCTGAATGTGGGAGGGGGCTTGCCCCCGATTGCGATGGGTCAGTCTATGCATCTTTGGCTGACACTCCCTCATCGGGGGCAAGCCCCCTCCCACATTGGACCCTACCTGTTCAGTTGATTTTGGGGTGGGCCGATACCGCCAGCCCGCAACCTCGGGTTCATCGTTTCGTCACAGCCAAACCCCTCGCCGCAGCCTACGCCGCCTTGACGAAACCCCCACTGAAACCGCGCTGTCACCTGCCTCCAAACCGCTCAAAACCATGACCAAAACACCCGAGAATCTTTTTAAAAATCAAGCCCTTCCTCCCGAGGTTTTTTCCCTTAGCTGTCATCGGAAGCTGCGAAATTCTCTAGCCATGGCCTCACCCCCAGCCACCCCCGGAACACGGCTTGGGACCGAAGCCATGGCGTCATGCAAGAGCCATCTACCTCAAACGTACAAACACGACGAAAGGAGATTCTTCATGTTTAAGCGCACTATGATCGCGGCCTCTTTGGCAGTTGCAGCACTGGCTTCGGCCCAATCCATGGCCGCAGTGGTCGGTGGCGGGGCCACCTTGCCGGAAAAACTCTACGGCAGCACTGCCACATCGACGACGGCTACCGGCATCCTCTCTGCCAGCATTCCAGGTTTTAGCCCCTACATCGGTGTAGGCAGCGGCGACGGCAAGAAGGCGTTCTTCGGTAACGATTCGACCAAGCTGAAATTGGCCTCGGGTATCACCGTTGACTATGCCGGTAGCGATTCGGTGGTGAGCGCCGCGGAACTGGCTGCTTACAACGCTGATACCGTTAAAGGCCGCGCCGCCTATGGCCCGCTGGTTCAAGTCCCGGCTGAAGCCACTTCGGTGACCGTGCCTTACCACATCGACGGTAAAACCTCGCTGCAGCTCACCAGTGCTCAGTTGGCTGATATCTTCGCCGGCAAGATCACTAACTGGAAAAACGTGCAATTCAACGGGGCTGCCGGCCCAGACCTGCAGATCAAAGTGGTCTACCGTCAGGAAACCAGCGGGACCACCGAGATTTTTACCAACCACCTCAAAGCGGTAAAACCCGCGTCGGTACCGAATGTCAGCAACAGCTTCGTCACCGCCATCGGCTTTGACCCAGCCACCAGCGCTCCGGTCGGTTCAAGCTACCTCGCTGTAACCGGCAGCCAAGGTGTCGCCACCGCGATCACCAATAACAACGGCGCCATCGGTTACGTCAGCCCTGACTACGCAGCGTTCAACAGCGCCGCCGCCGTTGCCTCGGTCAATGGCTTCCTGCCGACTGAAGTGAACGTTCAAGCTTCTCTCGATACTATTGCGCCACCGACCGTCGGTTCCGCCGCCGCCACCGACCCGTTGAACTGGGTCCCCACGTTTGCCAACCCGACTGCGGGCTACCCCATCGTCGGCTACACCAACCTGGTCTTCAGCCAGTGCTACAAAGACACCGCTGACAACACCCGCATCCAGACTTTCCTGAAACGTCACTACACTGGCGTGAACAACGCGGCTATCAGCAGCCACTCGTTCATTCCGTTGTCCACCACCTGGCAGAAAGCGGTCTACGACAACTTCGTTGCCACCACCAGCTCGCTGCGCATCGGCGACACCAACACCTGCAACGGTATCGGTCGTCCGCTGTAACACCCCGTCTCGACAGGGTTGGCCCCACAACCGGCAATGACTTCGCGTCATTGCCGGTTTTGTCGTTGTGCATCGCGACCCGCCAGTTGAACCGCGTTGTATGAACATTGTGTGACATCAGTTCGGTCGCACCCCTCGGCAACCGCCTTAAGCAATAACCACAACACGTGCCCGCGCAGTGTTCGCGCGCCCGTCGTTCGCCTGCCCCGTCAAAAGGACCTGTAAGTGATGCGTTCCCGTCTGAAGCTGCCTGCCAACCGCGCTGCCAACGTGCCTGCCACTGCCGGTCAACCGGTGTTGCGCCTTAAACCCCTGGCCCATGTGATCGCACTGCTGGTATTTACCGGCGGTGCCCACGCGGCGCAGCCCCAGGCGTTCAGTTCGGGTTGGTTTGCCGCCAAGGGCGTGACGCAGGCCGATGGCGGCGCACGCCCTGGCGCGACGTCACCGGGAACGCCGCCGCCGTTGGCCCAGCAACAGGTGCTTGGTCAGCAGTTGCAACGCTCCTTTCAGACCCTCAACACCAGCGTCGCCGCAATTGCCGCGCAACAGGCGGCGCAGGCCGCTGCCCGCAATAACGCCAGCGCGGGGCCGGAGACGATCCATAACGGTCTGGGCGGCAACGGCTTGAATGTGGTGATCGGCGCGGATGGCAAGCCGCTGTTTGTCAACGCCGAGGGGCCGGTGCAAACCGATGCTAACGGCAAGACGCTGGTCTCGATCAAGCAAACGGCCGATAAGGCGATCCTCAATTGGGACACCTTCAACATCGGTCGCAACACCACCGTGCAGTTCCAACAGAACAGCGATTGGGCCGCGCTCAACAAGGTCAACAACAGCACGGCGCCGAGCCAGATCCAAGGGGCTCTCAAGGCTGACGGCACGGTGCTGATCCTCAACAGCAACGGCGTCGTGTTCAGCGGCAGCAGCCAGGTCAACGTGCGCAACCTGGTGGCTGCCGCCACGGGCTTCAGCGATGAGCAATTCACCGCCAAGGGGCTGTACAGTTCAAGCAACAGCGCGCCCGGTTTCACCCAGGCCGCCGGCAAGGTGACGGTCGAGCGTGGTGCGCAGATCCAGACCCAGGTGCCCGCCACCTCCACTGCGGGCGGCGGTTATGTGCTGTTGCTCGGCAAAGAGGTGGAGAACGCCGGGACCATTTCCACCGCGCGAGGCCAGACCACCCTGGCGGCGGGCGACAGCTTTGTGATCAAGAAGGGCTACAGCACCGATGGCAATGTTGCGTCCACCACGCGGGGCAATGAAGTCAGCGTCACCGGCAGCGGCAAGGTCAGCAACAGCGGGCTGATTCAGGCCTCTACCGGTGACATCACCCTGGCTGGCCAGCAGGTGTTGCAAAACGGTGTGTTACTCGCCAGTTCGTCGGTGGAAGCCCGGGGTACCCTGCATGTAAAGGGCACGGGCAACAACGCTAGCGTGACCCTGGGCGAGGGCAGCCTCAGCGCGATTTTGCTCGACAGCAGCAGCGCCCTCGACAGCCAGCGCGCCGGGCTGATGACGCCGTCGCTCGATCAGAACGGCAACATTGTGCCGGCCGATACCTACCGCCGTGACCAGTCCCTGGTGGAAATCACCAGCGACGGCACGGTGGATTTTCGCAGCGGTTCCGTGACCCTGGCCACTGGCGGCCAAGTCGGTATCAAGGCTGCGCAGCGCACCCTGGTGCGCGACGGCGCGGTGATCGACGTGTCCGGCGCCACCGGGGTCAAGGTGTCGATGGCGTCCAATAGCGTCAAGGTCAATATCCAAGGCAACGAGCAGCGCGATGCGGCGGTCAATCGCGACGACAAGTCCCTGAATAACAACGATGTGTGGGTGGATGTCCGCGACTTGATTTTTGTCGCGGCTGGCACCAATGGCTATGCCACCGACCGCTGGTACACCGCAGGCGGCCTGCTGGAAGTGGGCGGTTATTTGGGCACCCGTAACCACGGCATTGGCGAGTGGATGGCCCAGGGCGGTACGGTGACCTTCAGCGGTAAGGACGTGGTGACCCAACAGGGTTCGCAGATCAACCTGTCCGGCGGCACCCTCGATGTGCAGGCGGGCAAGGTCCAGCAAACCTGGCTCAAAGGGCCGGACGGGCGTTTGTATGAACTGTCCACCGCGCCGGGGGACTTGCTCTACAGCGGGATTTACAAAGGCTATGAAGACCACAGCCAGCGCTGGGGCGTGACCGAGTATTACTACAACCCTTTGATCGCCCCGCGTGAGCGTTCAGAAGGTGCCTACACCGTGGGGCGCGATGCCGGACGCTTGGTCGTCAGTACCGCCAGTGCGGTTCTGGAGGGCCAGGTTGTGGGTGACACCTATCAGGGCGAACGCCAGACCCAGGCCGCGCAAAAAGGCCTGGACGGTTATTTGCAATCGCAAAAAGCCGTGGCCCGCGGTGCCCAATTCGTGGTCGGTAGTTACGTGCCGTATTACGTCAAGGACAGCGCCACGTTGCAGTACGCCCTGGGGGCGGATGCCGGCACCGTGAAAAACGTCGTGCTCGGGCAGCGGGCGGCGGCTATCGCCGCAGGTCTGGACTTGACCACCGCACTGCCGGCTGATCGGGTGTCCACGCTCTATCTGGACACCGATGCCTTGAACGCGACGGAGCTGGGCGCGATCAAAATCGCCAGCACCGGTTCGATTCTGGTCAACAGTGCGCTGGAGGTGGCCGCAGCCGGCGACATCACCCTGTTTGCTCCGAAAATCGAGGTCAATGCCAACCTGACCGCGCATTCCGGCAGCCTGCAGTTGGGTAACGTACAAACGCAGATCACCCCCGCCGGCAAAGTCGATGTGACCCTCGGCGGGCGTGGCAGCCTGACGGTGAACAATGGCGTGTCCCTGGATGCCAGCGGCTTGTGGAGCAATCAGCGGCTGGGCACCGGCGATGGCAGCCGTTTGCCCTATCTCAACGGCGGCAGCGTGGCGTTGCGCAGTAGCGGTGATATGACCCTGACGGCAGGTAGCCAGGTCGACGTGTCATCCGGCGCAGCCCTGGATGCCAAGGGCCAGCTCACTGGCGGCAAGGGTGGTGACCTGACGCTCGCGGCCAACGCCAATAGTGGCGACAGCCGAGGCAGCCTGGCCCTCGACGGTGAGTTGCTCGGGTACGGGGTCAATGGCGGCGGGCGCCTGAGTGTGCAGGCCGGCCAGGTGCTGATCAGCGATTCGGCGGTTGCCCCAGGTACCGGGACGTTGCAGCTCGGCAGTGGGTTCTTCAATAAGGGCTTTGGCGCCTATGACATCACGGGCAATGAAGGTCTGGTGGTCGCCGATGGCACCCAGCTTGCCGTGACAACCCCGGTGTACCGCCTCAATGACAACGCACAAAGCGTGGCGAGCGGTGCAGCGCCACGCACTGCGCTGGAGATCTGGACTCCGCCGCAGTATCAGGAAAACCCCACCAAGGGCCTGTTGACCCCCCGCAAAGGCGCGAGTGTGAGCTTGCAAGCCGGTACGTTGTTGTCGACAGCGGCGCAGATGGCGTCGGCGCAACTGCGCATCGGCCAGGGCGCGCGGATTGAGGTTGATCCGGGTCAAGCGATCAGTCTACGCAGCATCGGCCAGTTGACCGTGGATGGCAGCCTGAATGCCTGGGGTGGCAGCATCACGCTGGGCGCTGTCAGCGTGCAACCCAACGTGGCCGATGGCGTTGAAAACCAGGGCCATGGCCGTTCGATCTGGATCGGTGAACACGCAGTACTGGACGTGGCCGGGCGGGCGTTCACCGCAGTGGACAGTCTCGGCCGGCGCTACGGTACGGTCGGCCAGGGCGGCACTATCGTGATTGGCGGGGTGATCGACCCGGCCACTGGGATCGCCTCCGCCGCCAACTTGTTTGTGGTGGTGCGCGAAGGCGCGCGCCTTGACGCTTCCGGCAGCCAGGCGGTGCTGGACCTGGACGGTGCCGGCCCGAGCGTGATCGCCAGCCGTGGCGGCAACATCTCCCTGGCATCCAACACCGGCGTGTACCTCGACGGTACGCTCAAGGCCGGCAGCGGTGGTGCCGGTGCGGCGGGTGGTTCCCTGAGCCTGGCCTTGGAAACGCCGCTGTACGCCGAATCGGCCGCGGCTCGCGTGCGGCAAGCCCGTGAATTGATTGTCAGTGCCGCCGATCCGGGCGTGCCATTGCCCGCCGGCAGCACCCCCGAATCGGCCGCGGGCAGCCTGGTCTACGGTCATGGCCGGCTTACGGTCAGCCAGGTCGACGCCGGCGGCTTCGATAACCTGTCGCTGTTGAGCAATGGTCTGATCAGCTTCGACGGTGACGTGTCCCTGCGTCTGGGGCAGAGCCTGAGCCTGTATTCCGGGGCCATGGCGTTGACGGATGGCGCGCCCCGACAGTCCCAGGTGCTCCTGGCGGCGCCTTATGTACGCCTGGCCGGGGTTGGCAACAACAGCCAGGGCAGCGACGGCGCCGTTCGTCCGACGGTCCAGGGTGGCGTTTCCACGCAGGGTACAGCCGGGCTCTTGAGGGTTGAAGCGGCAAACGTACTGGATGTGCGTGATAGCCTCAACTTCGGTGCCCATGCCGAGCGCTCCAAGGCGTTGGCCAACGGCATTGACCGACGCGCCTTCGATCAGGCCCAGTTGGTCAGCCTGGGGGATATGCGCTTTCTGGCCCGCAGCGCGAACAATACTAAAACCGCCTTGACCACCCAGGCCGACTTGAGCCTGACGGCGGCGCAGATTTACCCGGCTACGGGGGCCGTTGCCGAGGTCACGGCCGGCTACACGGGGCCCAACAGCGACTTTGACCCGACACGCACCTTGCGCATCGGCCGGGTCGGCAGTGAGGCCCCGGCGCAACCTTATTCAGTGTTTGGCAGCTTACTGCTGAGTGCCTCGACCATCGAACAAGGCGGCGTGTTACGGGCGCCCATGGGCGTGCTGACCCTGGGCATGGATGGCGGCATCGTCCGTTCCACCAAAGTGATCAACCTGTTGCCTGGCAGCCTGACCTCCGTCAGCGCCGGTGGCCTGGTGCTGCCGTATGGCGGGACAGTCGACGGCGTGACCTGGCAGTACAACGGCAAACAGGTGGAGTTGCTGGGCGTCGGCGGCACCTATAACACGGGCAGTCTGGCCGTTGGTATGCAATTGGTCGGGCGCTCGCTGAATGTGCAGCAGGGCGCGGTGCTGGACCTTGCCGGTGGCGGCGAGTTGCTCGGCGCGGCGTTTGTCTCCGGGCGCGGCGGCTCCACCGATGCGCGCTACAACCCGTTGGTGCAAATCGGTGCGGACGGGCGCTTTACCTTGCCGGGGCTGGCTACCAACCCGATCTATGCGATTGTTCCCGGCGCCCAGCCGGGAGTCGCGCCCAGCGGTGGCGAGCCGGGTGCGACCCAGCCGCTGGTGGGGCAACAAATCAGTATCGGTGCCGGGGTTCCAGGCTTGCCGGCGGGGACCTACACCTTGCTGCCGTCTAGTTACGCCTTGTTGCCGGGGGCGTTTCGGGTCGAGATCAACGGCTTGGCAACGGCGTTTGCCGCAGGTTCGATGCCGAACGCTTCGGCCATGAATAACGGTTCCTGGTCAACCGAGGGCTTCCTGTCGATTGCCCACACCGGCATTCGCGACAGCCTGTCGAGCCAGGTGATCGTCACGCCGGCGGCGGTATTGCGCCGGTATTCCCAGTACAACGAAACCCGTTACGCAGACTTCGTGCGCGCTGACGCTGCGCGCCTGGGCGTCCCGCGTGCGGCCCTTGAAGCCGACGCCAAAACCCTGAAGTTGCAACTGATCGCCGGTCAAAAAGACGTGGGGTTCACCTTTGATGGCGAGGGGCGTTTTAAACCCGCGGAGGGTGGATTCGGTGCCACTGTAACGGTGCAGGGCGACGCTATCGAGGTGATTTCTGACACTGCCCAAGCCAGTACCACGCCGTCGACAGTGGCGGTACGCGCCAGCGATTTGAATGCCTTGGGGGCCGCCCGTTTGGTGGTGGGCGGCTTGACGACGGTGATGTACGGCCAGGGTGGTAATTTTGTCGGGTTCGACACAGGATCCAGCGCGAACTCGGTGGTTGTGCGTCAAGGTGCGAGCTTGGCGGCGCCGGAAGTGTTCTTGATGACGGGTACGTCCTCGGGCGCCATTGAGATCGAACAAGGTGCGTCGATCAACACCCTGGGGCTCGGCAAGGCTGCCTATGACTCGGATGATGGTTTTATCTATCGACCAGGCGCTCATAGTGTCCTGGCAGTGTCCAATGGGCGCTTGCAGATGCTGGCCCCAACCGCTGGCGACAATAATAGAGGACCAGGCAGCATCCTGATCGGCCAGTGCAATCCAGGGGCTTGCAGCGGTGAAACGTCACTGTATTCCGAGGGCTCGATTGCCTTTGCCACCACCAACCGCTTTGCCTTGGGTGACGGTGTGCGCTACGGCACCCGTCATCTGGCGCTGGCGGTGGGTGGGATCAACGTCGGCAGCCCGGAGGCGTTGGCTGAGGCCGCCGCGCGCGGCGTGTTGCCGTCGGGCTTGACCCTCAATCAGCAAGTGATGGATCGCCTGTTGCGCGGCGATACCTCACGCGGCGCACCGGCCCTGAAAAGCCTGGCACTGACAGCTGGGCAATCCTTGAACTTCTATGGCAGCGCCACCCTGAGCACCCTCGACAGCTCGGGTAAGTCACTGCTGGATGAACTGTTACTGACGACTCCGGCGATCTATGGCTATGGCAACGCGGCGGATGTGGCGTTGATCCAGACCGGCACCTTGGTGTGGGGAGGCGATACCAGTGCGCCGCCGGCCGTGATCAACCAAGGTGCGGGCACCGGCAGCGGCACCCTGGAGCTGCAGGCTCGGCGCATCGAATTTGGCTATGGCCGCAATGCCCAGCCCGATGGCCTGACCGAGAATGGCCGCATGACCCTGGGCTTTGCCAATGTCCACCTCAACGCCGACGAACGCATTACGGCCAACCACAAAGGCAGCCTGGCGGTGCATCAGTCCCAGGGCGCTTATGAAGCGGGCAAGGGCTTTGCCTACAGTGGCGGCAACTTGACCATCACCGCGCCGCTGTTGACCGGTGAAGCCGGTTCGGTCAACCGGATCACCGCCGGTGGCGCAGTGACCGTAGTGGCCCCGGCCAACGGTGCGGCCCCGGCGGATGCGACGGCCATCGACGCGTTGGGCGCCGAGTTATTGCTGTCCGGGCGCAGCGTGGCGGTCGATACGGCGGTGGTGTTGCCCAGCGGCAAGCTGACCCTCAGCGCCGATGAAGCGCTGACCCTGGGCGCCTCTTCGCGTCTGGACCTCAGTGGTCGCACCGTGCGGAACAACGACGTGAGCAAATACAGCTGGGGCGGTGACGTCAGCCTGGAAAGCCGCCACGGCAACATTTATCAGGCGGCAGGTGCGCTCGTCGACCTGTCAGCCCGATACAACCAAGGTGGCCTGCTCAAAGCCGTGGCGGTGGACGCCGGAGCAGGGCAGGTCGACTTGCAAGGGCAGATCCGCGCCGGTAGCAGCGGCTATTACGATGCCGGTGGCACCCTGGTACCGTACCAGGCGGGCGGGGTGGACATTCGTGCGCAGCAGATGGGGGATTTCGCCGCGTTGAACCAACGCTTGAACCAGGGACAGGTGTGGGGTTCGCGCAGCTTCCAGCTCAAGCAGGGCAACCTGGTTATCGGTGATGAACTCAAGGCCAATCAGGTCAACGTCTCGGTGGATAACGGCAGTTTGACGGTGGTGGGCACTATCGACGCCAGTGGTGAGCGGGTCGGCAGTATCCGCCTGGCCGGCAAGCAGGGTCTGACCCTCGCCGGCAGTGCGGTGCTGGATGCCCACGGTACGGCGTTGCGGGTCGACAGCTACGGCAAAATCATCGATGCGCCGAACCGGGCGATGGTTGAACTCAACAGCGGTGACGGTCAATTGACCTTGGCCGATGGCGCGCGTATCGACGTGCGCCACGGCACGGCTGCGGTCCTGGGCCGTGGCCCGGGGCAATACGACGGCCTGGCCCGTGGCACCCTGGAACTGAATGCCCCCCGGCTGAATGCCAATGATGTGGCCATCGATGCGCGCGGGCGCGTCGATATCCTTGGCGCTCGCTCCATCGCGCTGAACGCCGTTGCCCGTTACACCGATGCGCCGCCCGGCGTTGAGCCGTCGGCCAGTGGCCGGCCGTATCAGGTGATCGATCAGGATTATCTGAATAAAAAACACGCGCTCAGTGAAACCTTTATCAACAATGCCTTGAACAACCTCGGGTTGACGCAAGGCAAGCTGGCGGGCTTGAACAACAGCCGCTACGCCGACGCCTTCCACCTGCGCCCAGGCGTGGAAATCGTCGCCGAAGGCGATCTGGTGGTCAGTGGCGACCTGGACCTGTCGGGCATGCGCTATGCCAGCCTCAACCGCAATACGCCGAAGACGTTGGTGTATGGTTCTGGCGAGGTCGGCAGCCTGGTGGTGCGTGCCGGTGGCAACCTGGACGTCTACGGCAGCATCAACGACGGTTTTGCCCCGCCGCCGCCCACCCCGGACGACAACGGCTGGGTGCTGACCCCCGGCCTGCAAGGGTTCGGCAGCGATGTGATCGTGCCCGGCCCTGGTGTGGTGCTGGCAGAGGGCAGTGCATTCCCCACTGGCAAGACCCTCAACTACTCGTTACCGATCCAGGCCACCACGCTGGCGCAAGGCACTGTGCTGCCGACGCAGGGCATCCTCGATGCGCCACTGACCCTGCCGGCCAATACCGTGTTGAGCGCGGCGGTGCGCGACAGCGCCGGCAACCTGCTGTATGCCGCCGGCACGTTGTTGCAACAACCTGTGGTGCTCGCTGCCGGTACACGACTGGACGCCGGCACCGTATTGGCGGGCGCTGCCGCCCTGCGCGCGATGACCTGGCCGGCCGGCGTGCCGTTACCCAGCCGAGGGGTGCTGATCGGCAGTGCGACCGACGGTGTTTTGCTGGCTGTGAACCTGGCTCTCAAGGTTGGCGCGCTGATTCCTTATGGCACGGACGTCAAACTGCCGAACGGCGCGATATCGGTGCCGTTGCGCACCGTGACCGGCGCCACGGCACGCCAGAACTGGGCTGTGGCGCCGATGTTGGCCGAAGGCTCGCAGTCGTGGTCGTTGCGTCTGGTGTCCGGTGCTGATACCCAGGCGGCCGACACGCGTTCTATCCAGCCGGCCTTTGCCGGCGACCTGACCCTGGCGGACACGCACTACGGCATTTACGAGACTCACAGTAAAACCATCATCCCGGGGCAACCGGCCCGGCCAGGCGGCGCCTGGTACTGGAGTGACTTTGCCGCCGAGCTGTTCGGCGTCACGGCGGGTACTCCGGTGCTGGAGTCCGAGTGGGCTTCTTGCCCGGACTTGTGCGTGCGCGTCAACTACGTGTGGAGCGACTTAGCCGAGTTGTTTGGCTTTACTCCCGGGGCGCCGGTGTCACCCGAAAACGAAAGTATGTGCGACGCAGATCTGTGCGTTTCCTTGGGCGAACCCACTCCAGCAATCCCTGAACAGGTGATCGTCGGTCCGGTCAAACTGGTTTCACCCGTGAGTCAGCATTTCAGTGTGCTGCGCACCGGCACCGGTGATCTGGATCTGATCGCTGCGGGCAACGTCTCAATGCAATCGCCCTACGGCGTGTACACCGCAGGGGCGTCCAGCGCGTCTCGCGCAGGTGGTGCCGCCGCCGACTTCAACCAGGCTCGCGTCACCGCTGAGGATGGGACGGTGCTGGGCAGCGCGGCCAAGGCGTATGAAGCCTTGGTCGATGAAAGCAGCGCCAGCCCTTACGCCGCCTGGTACCCCGACGGCGGCGGCAACGTGTTGCTGCGCACCGGCGGTAGCCTGACGGGCGCTGTCTGGACGTCGATGCAAGATAGGCCAATGGACAATGACGGTCGCAGCCAACTCAACAGTGCGAACCTGGGCAACTGGTTGTGGCGCCAAGGCACAGGCAGCACGGCGGGTGTCACCCCGATACCGACCAGTTGGTGGATCAACTTTGGCACTTATATAAAGGGCAAAAGCGGCACTGCCAACCGGTATTTTGACGACGCTGCACAGATAGACCAGCTGCCACGCCTGGTGGGGTTCACCGGTGTCGGCACGCTGGGCGGCGGCAATCTGACCCTGGACCTGGGCAGCGATGGTGGCATGCAGACGCGCCGTGGCTCCGTGGATGGCTTGAGAGCACCGCGCAGTGAAGGCCTGGTGTTGGCAGTGGGGAGTACCGGGCGGGTGGTGGACGGTCAATTGCTGTTGACGGGGGGCGGCGACCTGGATGTACGCATGGGAGGCGATTTGAACCCTGGGCTGGACGCTCGTGCGACCCGCAGTAATACCGCCAGCTTGCAATCAGTCGACTATAAGGCACAAACACTCAGCCTCAATGGCGTGCTGACCAACCTGCGTGGCGCCTTGAACCTGCAGGCAGGCAGCCTGGGGGGCATTGCCTTGAACTACGGCAGTATGCGTAACGATCAGGATGTCAAGGAAAGCCGAGCCTACTCGCCGTACACCGCAAGCCTGGGCACGGCCACGGGCGGGATCACCTTGATGCTGGGCGACGCCACGGCCACGCTGTCGACGCGAGGTGACCTGGTGTTGGCGGGGACCGGCGACCCTGGACGCGTCTCTACCGAAAATACCCAAGCGTTCAGTTACAACGGTAGCGCTTATGGCAATGGCACCACATGGTTCTCATTATGGACCGAGCGTACCGCCATCGACTTGTTCTCCGCAGGTGGCAGTTTGACGCCTAGCGTGCAGAGCATGTCGCTGAGCGCCAATGGCCAGCTGAATCCTCTGCCCGAGCAAAACTACTCCAGTTCGGACGGGCGTTTCATCTTCCCCTCCAAGCTCGGCGTGGTAGCAGCCAATGGCAGTATTTATCTCGGCGCATCCGCGCTGGGTGCTGGCCCGCTGCCTAACAATCCCGCTTATTCGCTGTTATTGGCGCCGTCGAGCAAAGGACGATTGGCCATGTTGGCCGGGGACTCAATTTACGCCAGCGGTTATGCGGTCAACCAGTCGGGTGACAGCCAGGGTGCTATACCGACGCCGTTCGCGCCAGCCTTTGTCGGCAGGAACGGGTTCAGCCTGGTCGTCAACAACCTGGGCAGTGACGCGATACAGGACGACCTTTCCTTGTTCGCCTTCCGCAGCGCGACTGATCTTGCGCGTCCGGCTTCCCAGGCAGAGCCGGCCAGGTTTTATGCCCAGCAGGGCGACATCGTAGGGTTGCGCAGCGGTGAGATCCTGACATTCGGCAGCCCGCGTCAAGGCCAGGTCCGCTATGAGTCCGCAGGCCCGGTCTGGATGCGGGCGGGGCGCGACATTGTCAGTTCAGGTACCGATATGGGCTCGTCGACGGTGCTTCCTAAACTGTTGGGTTACAACGGCGATTACTTGGGTGAAAGCCGCGGCAACCTGTTCGTTCACAGCCGCCCTGAGGACGTGTCAGTGGTTTCCGCCGGGCGCGACATTCTCTACAGCAGCTTCAACGTCGCCGGCCCCGGCACCCTGGAAGTCAGTGCCGGGCGCAACCTGTTGATGGCCGACAAAGCATCCATCACCAGCCTGGGACCGGTGGCGGTGGGCGACTCCCGTCCGGGGGCATCCATCGTGCTGGAAGCCGGGGTCGGGCTCAACGGCCTGGATTACCTGAAGTTCGTCACGCCCTACCTGGACCGCGCCAATCAGGCGGTCGAGGGTGTCGCGCTGGCCGCGCAAGCCGGCAAGGTGGCGAAAACCTACGAGGCCGAACTGTTGCAATGGCTCAACGAGCGCTACGCCTTCAGCGGCGATGCCGAGCAGGCGCGGGCGTACTTTGCAGGCTTGGGCCCCGAGCAGCAACGCATCTTCGCCCGTTCGGTGTACTTCGCTGAAGTGCGCGAAGGTGGTCGCGAATACAACCTGGCCGCTGGCCCGCGTTCCGGTAGCTTTGTCCGCAGCCGCGCGGCCATCAACGCACTGTTGCCGAGCAAGGACGTGGCGGGTAACCCGATCGTGTACAACGGCGACATCACCCTGTACGGCGGTGCCGGGGTGCATACCCTGTTTGGCGGCAATATCCAGATGCTCAGCCCGGGCGGGCAGCAGGTGTTCGGGATTGAAGGCAACGTGCCGCCGGCCAGTGCCGGGGTCCTCACGCAGGGTGCCGGGGATATTCAATTGTATTCCCGGGGCAGCATCCTGCTTGGCCAGAGCCGGATCATGACCACCTTTGGCGGGGCGATTCTCGCCTGGTCTAACGAAGGCGACATCAACGCCGGCCGTGGCTCGAAAACCACCGTGCTGTACACACCGCCCAAGCGGCTCTATGACACCTGGGGCAACGTGACCTTGTCACCCAGTGTGCCAAGCGCCGGTGCCGGTATTGCCACCCTGGCACCGATTGCCGAAGTGCCGGCCGGTGACATCGACCTGCTGGCTCCGGCCGGCACCATCGACGCGGGCGAGGCGGGCATTCGGGTCTCGGGCAACGTCAACATCGCCGCCTTGCATGTGGTCAACGCGGCGAACATCCAGACCCAGGGCAAGTCGTCCGGGGTGCCGGTGACGGCCACCGTCAATACCGGCGCCATGACCTCGGCCAGCGCGGCGGGGGCGGCGGCGTCCCAGGCGGCGGAAGACGCGGCGCGCAGCCAGCAGGCGGCGGCCAAGCAGGGCAGGGCGTCGATCGTGACGGTGGAAGTGTTGAGCTTTGGCTCCGAGCCGGTGCAGCGCGAGCCGCAGGAACAGCAGAAAACCTCGGAGTACAACCCCAACAGCCCGGTGCAGGTGCTGGGCGCGGGGCCGTTGAGCGAACAGGCGCGTGCGCGGTTGACGGATGAGGAGCGCAAGCAGATCACGTTGTAGGTGGAAGGACCTCTCGATGTACGTTTGGGGCAATCAGTGATTGCCCCGTTTTTTTTGCTGTTGGCGCGGCGGCCTAATAGCAGGCTGGTGTTTCATGGCTAACTCGGCTGGAAGGTGGGAGGGGGCTTGCCCCCGATGGCGGTGGATCAGTCATGCATGTAGTGACTGACACACTGCCATCGGGGGCAAGTCGAATCGTCGCACCGCCCCTCCCACATTTTGATCTCCATAGATCAGATATCTCCATGGATCAGAACCCAAAGAACCGGACATGTAGCCGATCACCCCCCTCCCCAAAAAATGCCCCCCACTCAATCCAAAATGAAGCTTTCGTGACAAAAGTTCGGTAGTGCCCGGCCACGCCCGTCTTGCCTATGTAACGCGCTGGAGGCGGCCACAAGTCGTCTCCCCAGCCGTCAGCAGGACGCCAGGAGTGGGGCACATGGGAACTATGGAACGTTACTCGAAAGTCGGCATGCAGGAGCTCGATCAGCGCCTGTCGAAGATCGTCGAAGCCGCGCGCAAGAAGCCGGTTTCGGTGTACCGCTACGGCGCGCCCTGGGTGTGGATCGTTTCGCAGGACGATTGGCAGGGCGCTTTGAAGGAAGTCTCCAGCTACATCCCCGCCGGCCATTCGCTGGTGTTGTTGCGCCCGCAGATCGATGCGGTGTTCGACCGGCACCACGACCTGCTGCAGCCCGCACCCGGGATGCAGATCGCGCCGCGCACCGTGTTGCAGATCCTGCTGCTGCAATTGCTGTACTCCGTGCCCAGCGAACAGCAATTGCACGAACAGCTCAATTACAACCTGCTGTTCCGTTGGTTCGTCGGCCTCGACCTGCACCAGAAGGTGTGGGGCATCCAGGTGCTGCAGCGCGATATCGCCACCCTGTTGAGCAACCCGCGGGCGGTGCAATTGATCCAGACCGTCATCGGTGAAGTGTTTTGTGGCGCCTTGCTGCACATGCCGGAGTTCTCGTTGAACTTCGCCTTGTTGCACACCTGGCTGGCACGGCACAGCCAACTTTCGACAACCCGCAATTGAGCAGGCCAAACGCCGTGCAATCGGCGAGGGCGCAACATTTTAGATATTTAGGGGGCTGTGTGGAGCATCTGTTCAAGTCAACGCTGGCGCTGTGTTGCCTGGCGCTGGGCACCTTGGTGCAGCCGGCGCTGGCCGAAGAGGGCGATGCCCCGGCGCGCCGGGTGGACGTCAACGAGTACTTCGTGCGCGGCAATACCGTGCTCGATGCGGCAACGATCGAAGAGGCGGTGTACCCGTTTCTCGGCCCGCAAAAGACCCTGAACGATATCGAAGGCGCCCGCGACGCGCTGCAGAAGATCTACCAGGCGCGTGGCTACCAGTCGGTGTTTGTGGAGCTGCCGGAGCAGAAGGTCGATGACGGCATCGTCTACCTGCAAGTCAGCGAAACCAAGGTCGGCCGCGTGCGGGTGGTGGGGGCCAAGCATTACTCGCCGGTGGAAATCCGCGAGGAAGTACCGGCGCTCAAGGAAGGCGCCGTGCCGGATTTCGCCAGCGTGCAAACCCAGCTGGCCGGGCTCAACCGCAGTGCCGGGCGCCAGGTCACGCCGCTGGTGCGCGAGGGGCAGCGCCCCGGCACGATGGACGTCGACTTGCAGGTGGAGGACCAGAACCCATGGCACGCCAGTATCGGCCTGAACAACGACTACAGCGCCGACACCGAGAAGCTGCGCTCGGTCGCGACCCTGGGCTACGACAACCTCTGGCAACTGGGCCACAGCATCTCGCTGACGTATTTCACCGCGCCCCAGGACAGCTCGAATGCCAAGGTCTGGTCGGGTTCCTACAGCGCGCCGCTGGATGAGCGCTGGACCGTGCAGTTTTCCGGTTATCAGTCCGACAGCAACATCGCCACTATCGGCGGCAGCAACGTGTTGGGCAAGGGCCATTCCTACGGGGTGTCGGCGATCTACAACCTGCCGCTGGACGGGAACTGGGCCAACTCGTTCTCCTTCGGCATCGACTTCAAGGACTTCGACGAACAGCTGAAATTCGGCGCCAGCAGCGACCAGGTGCCGCTCAAGTATGCCCCGTTCACCTTTGGCTACAACGGCTACCGCTACAGCGAAAAATCCCAGCTGGGCCTGGGCTTGAACCTGGTCGTCGGCACCCGCGCATTCTTTGGCTATGGCAGCGACGCCGAAGAATTCCGTGCCAAGCGCTGGGACTCCAGCCCGAGTTTCGCCGTGCTCAAGGGCGATGCCAATTACACCTACACCTTCGCCAACGACTGGCAGTCGGCGTCCAAGGCCGGCTTCCAGTTGGCCTCGGGACCGCTGGTGTCCAACGAGCAGTATTCCGCTGGCGGCGCCACCTCGGTGCGCGGTTACCTGGCGGCGGAGCGCACGGGGGATGAGGGGTTGCTGCTCTCCCAGGAGCTGCGCACACCGTCTTTGGCCAAGTTCCTCGGCAGTTATGTGCAGGAGTGGCGCTTCTACGCGTTCGCCGAAGGCGCGCGCCTGCGTCTGCACGACCCGCTGCCCGAGCAGGAAGACGAATACAGCCTGGCCAGTGTCGGCCTTGGCACCCGCGCCAGTTTGAGCAAATGGTTGTCCGGCAGCCTGGATTGGGGCTACCCGCTGCTCGACGGACCAAACACCCAGAAACAGGACTCGCGACTGCACTTCAGTGTGCAGGCGACCTTCTGACCCTTTTTCCCGGAGATTCTTCCCATGCAACGCCTATTCCTGAGCCTGTTGATCTGCCTGGGCTTCGCGCTCCCGGCCACCGCCCATGCCTGGTGGCAGGACGATTGGCACTATCGCAAACAGATCAGCGTGGACACCACCGCCCAAGGCGCCGCGATCAACCAGGCCCTGGGCCGCACCGCGCTGCTGGTGCGCCTGCACACCGGCAACTTCACCTTTGACGGGGTCAAGGATGATGGCAGCGACCTGCGCTTTGTCGGTGCCGATGACAAGACCGTGTTCAACCACCAGATCGAAAGCTTCGACCCGCTGATGGGCATGGCGCTGATCTGGGTCGATGTGCCCAAGGTCGAAGGCGCTCAGCGCCAGGACCTGTGGATGTACTACGGCAACCAGAAGGCCCCGGCCACCGCCAACGGCCAGCTGACCTTCGACCCGAATTACACCGCGCTGTATCACTTTGACGGGGCCAGCGGCACACCGCCACGGGACACCACCGCCTACGCCAACACCGCGCTGAATGCCACCGGCAGCAGCATCGACGGTGTGGTCGGGCGGGCCTTGCAGTTCAGTGGCCAGCCCTTGCTGTTGCCGGCCAGCCCGTCGCTGCAACATGCCGCCGGTGGTGCCTTCACGTTCAGCGCCTGGCTGCGCCTGGACCAGGCCAGCGGCGAACAGATCGTCCTCGCCCGGCGTGAGGCTCCGCATAGCCTGTTGCTCGGGTTGAACCAAGGCATGCCGTTCGTGGAAATCGACGGCCAGCGCGCCGTCTCGACCCAGCCGCTGAACCCCGGTCAATGGCAGCACCTGGCGTTCACCGCCGAGGGTGAAAAAGTCACGCTGTATGTCAACGGCCGCGAAACCGCGAGCCTGGCGGTGGCGATGCCGGCGTTCAATACACAACTGGCGATCGGCGCCGATCTGCCGGAAGCAGCCGGCCCGCACTTGCCGTTTGCCGGGGCGATGGATGAGCTGCGCCTGTCCAAGGTGGCCCGCCCGGCGACCGTGTTGCTGGCCGATGCGAGTGCCCAGGGCGCCGAGTCGAAACTGGTCGCTTACGGCGTGGATGAAGAACAGTCGGGCTACGGTTTCGGCAGCCTGGGCTTTCTGCTCAACGCGGTGCCGATGGATGCCTGGGTGATCATCCTGGTGCTGGTGGCGATGATGTTCCAGTCGTGGGTCATCATGATTCGCAAGAACCGTATGGTCAGCCGTGTGAGCAGTGCCAACGAGGCGTTTCGCGAGCAGTTCGCGCAGATCGGCACCCGCCTGGAAATGTTCTACGACGACAACGTACTCGCCGAACGCCTGACCCACTCTTCGCTGTGGCGCCTGTACTGCGTGGCGGTCAAGGAGATCCGCACCCGCCGCGCCCAGGGCGCCGACACCTCGTCGGTGTCGGCGGCCACCATCGAAGCCATCCGTTGCTCCATGGACGGCGTGCGTACCCGCGAAAACCAGGCGCTCAGTTCCAAACTGTCGACGCTGTCCAACGCCATCGCCGGCGGCCCGTACATCGGCCTGCTGGGTACGGTGCTGGGCATCATGGTGGTGTTCCTCGGCACGGCCATGGCCGGCGACGTGAACATCAATGCGATCGCCCCGGGCATGGCGGCGGCCTTGCTGGCCACGGCCATGGGCCTGTTCGTCGCGATCCCCGCGCTGTTCGGCTACAACCGCCTGATCACGCGCAACAAGGAAGTCAGCGCCGACATGCGCGTGTTCGTCGACGAGTTCATCACACGCCTGGCGGAGATGCACGGCGAGAGCCAGTTCAGTGAAACGGCGCACCGCGTGCCGCACCACGCGCCGGTTTCGGCCTGAGGAGAATCGCCATGGCTTCCGTAAATGCCTCCCACGACGATGACGACGATGCCGCCGTCGACAGCATCAACATCACGCCCCTGGTGGACGTGCTGATGGTGGTGCTGGTGATGTTCATCCTCACCGCCACCGCCCAGGTCTCGGGCATCCAGATTCATCTGCCCAAGGCCAGCGCCTCGGTATCGCTGTCGGAGGCCAAGACCAAGGCCATCTCCGTCAACGACGGCGGCCAGGTGTTCCTCGATGCCTACCCGGTCACCCTCGGCGAGCTGGAGGAGCGCCTGCGCATCGAGAAAGCGCTGAACCCGGATTTCCCGGTGATCGTGCGCGGCGACGCCACGGTGCAGTACCAGAAGGTGATCGAGGTGCTCGACCTGCTGCGGCGGTTGGAGCTGTCCCAGGTCGGGCTGGTCACCGGCAAACCGAGCCAGGGCTGAGTCATGACCGCACAGATCCCGATGCCGCCGTTGCCCGTGAAGAACAAGCCGCCGCTGCGCCCGCTGAAGTGGGGCGCCGGCCTGCTGCTGGGCGCCGTGGCCGCCTGGTTTCTCTGGCAATGGGCCAATGACATGAGTGGGGTACGCCGCGAAGCACCCAAGGTGCCGACCATTATCCCGTTGCCGCCACCGCCGCCACCGCCGCCGGAAAAACCCAAGGAACCCGAGCCCCAGGTGGAAGAAAAAGTACCCGAACCGGTGCCCACGCCGGAGCCCGAAGAGGTGAAGCCGGCGGAAGAAGCACCGCCTTCGCCGGCCGACGACTTGGCCAACCCGATGCAGATCGATGGCGATGCGCAGTCCGGTAACGACGGCTTCAACATCGGCGCGGGCAAGGGCGGCGGCATGGCCGGTTCCGGCGGTGGTGGCCTGGGTACCGGCACGTACAAGCAATACCTGGCGGGGGTGTTTCAACGCCTGCTGAGGGAAGACCCGGAGTTACGCAAAAAGGCCTACGCGGTACAGGCGGATGTGTGGTTGAGCGCCGAGGGCCAGGTCACGCGTGTGGAGCTGGCCAAGTCCAGCGGCGACCGCGAGACCGACGCCCAGGTGCTGGCGGCGTTGCGTGTACCGCATGCCGCGCAACGCGTTCCAGCCTCGGTGAGCATGCCGGTGCGCCTGTCCCTCAAGGGTCGGCGTCCGGATTGATCGAACCCATTTTTTGCAGTTTTTTACAGGAGTTGCTTACGAATGATTTCCCCCGTGAATCGCCTGACCCTGGCGGTCGGCATGGTCATCGCGACCCTGGTCGGCCAGGCGACGGCCGCCCCGGTCGCCCCTTCGGAAAACGTCACGATCAACCTGATCCGCCTGCTGGTACAGCAAGGCGTGCTCACCCAGGACACCGCCAATGGGCTGATCGCCCAGGCAGAAAAAGAGGCCCAGCAGGCACGCCAGGCCAATGCCGCGCCGGTGGTCGCCAGCGGCCCGACGGCGGCGCCTGGCGACGTGCGCGTGCAGTACGTGCCGCAAGCGGTGCGCGACCAGATCCGCGATCAGGTCAAGGCCGAAGTCATGGCCACCGCCAAGCAGGAAAACTGGGCCCAGCCCAATACCTTCCCGGATTGGGTCTCGCGCATCAGCTTTGATGGCGATATCCGTCTGCGTGACGAGTCGCGCTATTTCTCGGGTAACAACAGCAATGAAATCCTCGATTACGCCAAGCTCAATGAGAACGGGCCTTACGACGTCAACCGCAACTCCAACACCAAGTTGCCGCCGCTCCTCAACACCCGTGAAGACCGCGAAAGCCTGTTCCGCCTGCGTGCGCGCCTGGGCATGAAAGCGGTGATTTCGCCGGAATGGACCGCCGGCATTCGCCTGGGCACCGGCTCTGACAATAACCCGGTGTCCACTACCCAGACCCTGGGCGGTGGCTTCGGCAAGAAGGACATCTGGCTCGACCAGGGTTACCTGAGGTGGAAAACCACCGACTACATGACCTTGACCGGCGGGCGAATCGCCAATCCGTTTTACGCCACCGACATGATGTATTCCAACGAGCTCAATTTCGACGGCGTGGCTGCGATCTTCAACCACAAGCTCAACAACGAGTGGGGTCTGTTCGGCACCCTCGGTGCATTCCCGGTCGAATACACCGCGGATGCCGCCAGCAGCAACGGCAAGGACAAGGAAGACAGTCAGACCAAATGGCTGTTCGGCGGGCAAATCGGCGCCGATTGGAAGATCAACCGCGGCAACAGTCTTAAGCTCGCCGCGGCCTACTACCAGTTCCAGGACATCCAGGGTGAGCGCTCCAGCCCTTGTTCGCCGTGGGCCGGCGCCCCCGGTTGCGACACCGACGGCACGCGTGTGGCCTTTATGCAAAAAGGCAACAGTGTGTTCCTGCTGCGTAACAACACCACCAACCCGGCTGACCCTGTCAGAACGCCAGACCCGCAGTACGTAGGCTTGGCGTCCAAGTTCGACGTGCTGGACCTCAACCTGGTCTGGGACAGCGAACTGCCCAGCGACTTCAAGTTGCGCACCCAAGGCAACTACATCCGCAACCTGGCCTACGACAAAGGCGAAATGCTCAAGCGCAGCGAAGGCCAGATCGTCAACAACATCAATAGCAAGGGCCAGTTTGAAAGTGGCGGCAACGCCATGATGGTGCAGTTCACCCTCGGCAGTGCGCTGGAGATGCGCAAACGTGGCGATTGGAACGTGCTGGCCGGCTACAAGTACATCCAGCCTGACGCCTTGCCCGACGGTTTCAACGACTCCTCGTATCACCTCGGCGGCACCAACGCCAAGGGCTACTTCATTGGCGGCAACTACGGCATCGACAAGAACATCTACGCCAGTGCGCGTTGGTTGAGCGCGTCGGAAGTGTATGGCGCGCCGTTCGAAGTCGATGTGATGCAACTGGAACTCAACACGCGCTTCTGATGCGCAGGGAGATGCCCCATGAACACGCGAATATGCGCGCTGCTGTTGCTGCTGGTTACCACCGGTGCTTCGGCCGAAGGCATGGAAGAGCGCCTGCGCACGCAACTGCGCAGCACCACCCAGCAGTTGCAGGCGTTGCAAAGCGAGCAGGCCCAGGCCAGTGCCGCGCGCCTGGCGGCGGAAAACCAGGCCAAGCAGGCCCAGGCGCAAATCAAGCAATTGACCGCCGAGCTGGAAAAGGCCCGTGGCGTGGCCGAGCAACTCGCCGGCCAGCAACAGAACCTGCACAGCCAGGCGCAAGCCCAGGCGGCGGCGAGCAACGAGCAGATCGGCAAGTTCAAGAAGGCTTATGACGAACTGCTGGTGTTGGCCAAGGGCAAAGAAACCGAGCGCGCACGCCTGCAGGCGCAACTGAGCGAACGTGACACACAAGTGCAGCAATGTTCAGCCAAGAATCAGCAGATGTACGGCGTGGCTCAGCAGTTGCTTGCGGCCTACGAAAAAATCGACGTGGCCGAGGTGATGAGTATTCGCCAACCCTTCGCCAGCGGTGCGCGGGTCAAGTTCGAGGAACTGGCCCAGGGGTTTGGCGACGATCTGTACAAGACCCGCTTCGATGCGCCCCAGGCGGGCGTCAATCATTGATCCACAAGGAAGAGCAGACCATGAACGAATTGATCACCAGCGTCACCGCCCAGAGCCTCACCGAGTTGCTGCAAGAGGCCGGCTACCGGGTCAACCAGAGCGAGCAGAACGGCATCGTGCAACTGCTCAGCGCCAGCCAGGGCATCGGCTTTGCCGTGCGCTTCGGCAACCCGGCGACGGAGCCGGGCAGCTACGTGGATTTCACCTACAGCTGCGCGCTGCGCGTGCAGGGCGACCTGCCCGAAGGCCTGGCCCAGGTGTGGAACGCCTCGCGCCGTTTTGCGCGGCTGTCGGTGCAGGGTGAATTTTTGCTGATGGAAATGGACGTGGTGGTGGCCGGTGTCGGCGCCACGCACCTGCGCAGCCAGTTGGAACTGTGGGACCGCCTGCTGCAGGAATTTATCGTCTACCTGCGTGAGTACAGCCAGCACGCCGCGCAGTTGCAGGCCCAGGCGGCGGCTGAACCTGTGGCTGAAGAGGTACCGGTGCTGTGAAGAAGCGAACCGTGGTTGTCGGCGCGGGGGCGCTGACGTTGCTGGTGGTGGCGGTGGGGTTGAGCCTGCGACCGGGCAGCGACCCGGTCGCCGCTCAGCAACCGGCGCCTGTCGTCACGTCCTCGCCCAACGAGCGTGGCGCGCCGGCGGTGGCACGCCTGGGCAACCAGCAGATCGACGTGCCTGAACTGAAAAGCGTGCTGGCGAGCCTGCCGGCCGAATCCCGTGAGCAACTGCGCGGCAACCGTGGCGCCCTGGAGGGCTGGCTGCGTTCGCGCCTGGCGCAAAAGGCCGTGCTCGAACAGGCCGACGCCCAGGGCTGGCGCCAGCGCCCGGAGGTGGAGCAACAGACCCGCGCCGCCACCGAACAGATCGTGTTTCGCGACTACATGCTCTCGGTCAGCCAGGTGCCGGCCGACTACCCCAGCGCCGCTGAATTGCAGCAGGCCTACGACGCTGGCAAAGCACAATGGATGACGCCGCCGATGTACCGGGTCAGCCAGATCTTCCTGGCGCTGAATGACCCGCAAAGTGTCGACGTGGTACGTCGCCAGGCCCAGGAACTGAGCCGCAAGGCCCAGGCCGCGCCGGGGGATTTTGCCGCCCTGGCCACGCAATACTCGCAAGACCCGGACACCGCCCAGCGCGGTGGCGACTCGGGCTTGCAGCCGTTGCAGCAACTGGTGCCAGCGGTGCGCGAAGCGGTGTCGCGGCTCAAGGTCGGCGCGGTCTCGGAGGTGGTGCAAAGCCCGGCGGGGTTCCATGTGCTCAAACTCACCGCCCAGCAACCGGCGCGCACCGCCACCCTCGACGAACTGCGCGAGCGCCTGACCCAGGCCCTGCGCGCGCAACGCCAGGAACAGATCGCCAAGGCGTACCTGGAAGGCATGCTCAATACCGCGACCTTGAGCATCGACGGCGCGCAGTTGAACCAGGTGCTGGAGTAACCCGCGTCAACCGCATTGGATGCACAAGACCTACAAGACAGGGAGTCTCCCATGGCATTTCTAGAACCGTCTGGCCCCCAGGGGCCTGCACCCTATCGCGAGCCGAGCCAGTCCCGCAGCGCCTGGTTGGCCCTGGCCAACGACATCGAGCCGGAGGTCGCGCGCTACTTTCTGGTGAGTGCGCGCTGCGGCTGTTTCATGCAGGCGGCGCGCAGCCTGAATATCAAGGCGACGCTGCTGCGCAAACGCCTGGCGCAACTGGAGGAACAGCTGCGCCACGTGTTGTTCAGTTTTCAGGGCAACGGCCTGGTACTCAGCCGCGATGGTCAACTGCTGCAGGCGCAATTGATTGCCCTGGCCCATGCGCGGCGCCTGCCGGTGGTGGAGCAACCGCTGATTCGCCTGGCCGTGGCCGAGCCGATCCTGCACGACATCCTCGGGCGCGACCTGATCGCCTTGCTGCGCCGCAACGCCAGCGTGCGCCTGGAAATCATCTCCATCGACAGCCAATTGTCCCTGCAAGCGGTGGACGTTGACGTGGTGCTGTGGCTCTCCGACGCCGATGGCCCCACGCCCGGCCCGAGTTTCCCCACTGCGCCGCCTCAAGTGCTGGCGCGCTTGGAGTACCTGCCGCACATCGCCAAGCGTTACTCGCGGCTGACAACCCGCCCCGACAGTGTCGAAGACCTGGATGACTACATGCTGGTGCAGTGGCAGCCGGATGGGCAGGTGAACGCCTTACAGCCATGGAACACGGTGGTGGCACAGCGCCTGGCCGCGGTCGTGCAGGTGCATGCCTATTCGTTGATGCTCGAGATGATCCGCTGCGGCGCCTGCATCGGTTTGCTGCCGCGCTACATGGGCAGCTTCGACCGTGGCCTGGTGGCCTTGCCGGGATTGCTCGCCGAGCCCATGCAGCGCCAGGTGTGGCTGGCGGTGAAAGCGCAGGTGCAGCATGCCGAGGCGGTGCAGATGATCGTCGAGTTGATCACCAGTACGTTCGAGGGGCGGCGGGAGTGGTTTGATTAGTGCAGGATCCGGCCCCGGACGTTGCGTGATCGCCCCAACTGCGCCAGTCTTGGCGGCCTCATCCTTCCTGTAGCTGCGATCCGCGATGCAAGCCACCCGTTTGACTCTGATCTGCCATGCCGTCACGCCGTTGCAAAAGCGCGGCTGCTTTGCCGATGACGAATCGTTGGCGATGGATTGGCAAAACGCGGCGTTATCCCTGGCCGGTCGCTTCAAGAAAAACGTGCGGCTGCGCTGTGGGCCCGAGGCGCGAACCCGTCAGACAGCGAGCTTGTTCGGCGATCGGGCGCAGATCGAAGAGGCCTTGCGCGATGGCGATGTCGGGCACTGGAAAGGCCAGGACATCGCCGCGCTCGACAGCGCCGAACTGACGACCTGGCTCACCGACAGCGCGAGCGCACCCCACGGTGGCGAGTCGGTGGATCGGCTCTGCGCGCGCGTCGCGCAGTGGATGCAGTCGCTGCAGACCGAATCCGGCCATGTCGTGGCCATCACCCACCCGTTTGTCATCCGCGCCGCGATGCTCTACGTCATGCAGTTTCCCGTCGCGATGTTTTATCGCATCGATGTGGAGCCGCTGTCTTGCACGGAGCTGCGTTTCAACGGCGTCTGGCGCCTGCGCCTGGAAACTCACGCCTGAGTGCGTGAACATGGCAAAATCCACGCCCCGCAATGAGAGCAACCCATGAAACGCATCCTGATCATCGGCATTGGCGCCGGCAACCCTGACTACATCACGATGCAGGCCGTGAAGGCGCTGAACCGCACCGACGTGTTTTTCCTGATGGACAAGGGCCAGAGCAAAGACAAGCTGATCGACCTGCGCCGTGAGATCTGCGCGACCTACATCACCGAGCCCGGCTACCGCTTCGTCGAGGCCGATTGCCCCGAGCGGGTGCGCGGGGACATCGACTACACCCGCGCCGTGCAGGACCTCAACCGCGATAAGCAGCAGACCTTCGAGCGCATGATCAACGAAGAAATGGCCGACGGCGAAGTGGGGGCTTTTCTGGCTTGGGGCGATCCGGCGTTGTACGACAGCACCATCCGCATTCTGCAGGCGATCCTGGCCAGTGGCCGCTGCGTCTTTGAATTCGAAGTGATCCCCGGCATCACCAGCGTGCAGGCCTTGGCGGCCCAGCACAAAGTGCCGCTGAACCGCATCGGCCGCTCCATCGAGATCACCACCGGGCGCCGCTTGGCGGCGGGGCAGGCGAGCGATGCCGACACCCTGGTGGTGATGCTCGACGCCGAAGACTCCTACCGCAGCGTGGCCGATCAGGATCTGGACATTTATTGGGGGGCCTACCTCGGCACGCCGGATGAAATCCTCATCAGCGGCAAGGTGAGTGAAGTCGCTGAAGACATCCAACGGGTGCGCAAGGCTGCGCGTCTGGCCAACGGCTGGATCATGGACACTTATTTGCTGCGCAAACCCTGAGGTCGATCTCCATGTTCAAACTGTTCGCGCTGGTGCTGACCCTGGTGGCCGGTGCCGCCCACGCCGATTCCGACCTGCACACCGACTTGCCGTTGTTGTACCTGGAACAGACCCAGGGCGATGCGCGCAACCAGCCGCTGGTGATTTTCCTGCACGGTTTTGGCAGCAACGAGGAAGACCTGTTCGGCATCAAGGATGCGCTGCCGTCCACCTGGACCTACCTGTCGGCGCGCGCGCCGATGCCGGTGGACGCCCAAGGGTTCCGCTGGTTCACCAAGACGCCGGGTGACGGCGATTACGATGGGATGACCGACGACCTGCAGAGCAGCGCCACGCTGATCAAGGCGTTTGTCGCCAAGGCTACCGTCAAATACCACACCCAGCCTGACCGGGTGTTCCTGGTGGGGTTCAGCCAGGGCGCGATCATGTCTTACGAGGTGGCGTTACGTGACCCTGAGTTGGTGCGCGGGATTGCGGCGCTCAGTGGCAGCGTGTTGCCGGTGCTCAAGGCGCAGCTCAAGCCGGATGAGCGATTGGGCCAGTTGGCGATTTTCATCGGCCACGGCACGTTGGACCAAGCGCTGCCGTATGCCTCGGCGACGCGGGCGAACGAGGTGTTGTCGGGGTTGGGGCTCAAGCCGCAGTTTCATACTTATCCGGGCATGAACCACACCATCAGCGCAGCGGAAGTGCAGGACTTGAAGGCCTGGCTGGAAACCAATGTGAAGTGAACACCGCTAAAAATGTGGGAGGGAGCTTGCTCCCGATAGCCGTGTGTCAGCCAACACATGCATGACTGATGCACCGCCATCGGGAGCAAGCCCCCTCCCACAGTTGATCGGTGTGGTTTTAACGGTCGGTTTACTTGCCGCCGGTGATCAGTTTCACCAACTGCGCATGTCCCTTCACATCATCCGCCCGCGAAATCGCCTGGATCACCAGTAAGTGATTGCCGGAACCGCCGAGGAAGGTGGAGTTCAAGGTTTTGCCGCCGCCTTGGGTGGCCGTGCTGTCCACCTGGCGCAGGCCGAGGCCTTTGAAGGTCAGTTTCTTTTCGTTCTGTTTCTTGAAGTCGGGCAGGGCGGCGCTCTGGTCCTTGACGAAGCCGGCGACTGCGCCGTCGAGAAACTGCGGGTCATTATCTTTAATGGTCACCCCGTCGTTGCGCACGGTTTCGGCGACGATGACCACACTTTTCGTGGTTTGGTTCGCGTACATCGTACCTTGGGTATCCCCGGTGCCGTCTGCTGCCTTGCCGGCTGGCAGGGTGTCGGCGACATAGGCCTTGGGCAGGTCGAAGCTGAACTTGCCGCCCAAGGTGGAGATGGTCTGATCCGCCGGCTTGGCCGCGGCGAATACGCTGCCGGCGCTAAGCGCCAGGGCCAGCAGGACGGCGGTCTTGGTGAAAGTGGCCATGAAGAAACGCTCCGGTAGATGAACGAAATTGCGCCGTATTCTGTCAGAAAATTCGCAAGATCGTTCATCCGCACCATCACACCTTGTCGGACTCTTCCTCAAGACGGTCCATTTCAAACAACCGCGCCAGTTCCGCACGGGCTTCCTGGGCGGTCTGCATGACCTTAGCCGCATCGTCGTACACCGCGTGCTGGGCGGCGAGGACCTGCAGGTCGTGGTTCTTGAACCGGGTGATGCGCGCGTCGGCCTGGGCTTGGCTCAGGCCGAGACCCACCAGGGTGCGGCGGCTCATTTCCAGGCTGGAATAGAAGGTTTCGCGCACCGGTGACGCGTCGAGGTCCACCAAACGGTGGACGTGCTGGCGGTTACGGGCGCGGGCGATGATCTTCATGTGCGGATAGAGGCTGCGCACCAGTTCGGCGGTTTTGATGTTGATCTCCGGGTCATCCATCGCGATGACGAAGAACTCCGCCCGGTCGACCTTGGCCGCGTGCAGGATCTCCGGACGTTGCGGGTCGCCGTAGAACACCGGCATGCCGCCGAAACTGCGGGTCAGCTCGATGGTTTCGACCGAGGTGTCCAGGGCGATAAACGAAATGTTCTGCGCGCGCAGGATTCGCGCGACGATCTGCCCCATGCGGCCCATGCCGGCGATGACCACGCGCGGCGCATCGCTTTCGATGGTGCGGTATTCCTCGGGGACTTCCACGGGTTTGACCTTGGGCTTGAACAGCTTCGGGCAGACCAGCAACAGCAGCGGCGTCACGGCCATCGACAGGGTGATGGTCAGCACCAGGATGTCGTACAGGTGCGGTTCGAACAGGCCTTGGTCGCGGCCGATCTTGAACACCACGAAGGCGAATTCACCGCCTGCCGCCAGCACCACGCCCAGGCGCAAGGCGCTCTCGCGGTTGAGATCGCCCACCAGCCGGCCGACGGCATACAGCAGCGGCAGTTTCAAACCGATCAACAGCAGGGTCAGGCCGATCACCACCAGCGGCGAGCTGAGCAGCAGGCTGAGGTTGGCGCCCATGCCCACGCTGATGAAAAACAGGCCGAGCAGCAGGCCCTTGAACGGTTCGATCTGGGATTCCAGTTCGTGGCGGTATTCCGAGTCCGCCAGCAGCAGGCCGGCGAGGAACGCGCCCAGGGCCATGGACACGCCGACCAACTCCATCAGCCAGGCGGTGCCGATCACTACCAGCAACGCGGTGGCCGTGGACACTTCGCGCAGGCCGGTCTTGGCGACGACGCGAAACACCGGGCGCAACAGATAGCGCCCGCCGATGATCACCACGGCGATGCTGCCGAGGATCTGCAACACGTGCTGCACGCCCTGGGCCTGGGTGCTTGGGTGATCGCCCCCGGCCAGCAACGGCACCATGGCAATCAGCGGGATCGCCGCAATGTCTTGGAACAGCAGAATCGCAAAAGCCAGGCGCCCGTGGGGCTGGTTCAGCTCCTTGCGCTCGGCCAGGCTTTGCAGGCCAAAGGCGGTGGACGACAGCGCCAGGCCCAGGCCCAGCACGATTGCGCTGTTCCACGACTGGCCGAACAGCCACAGCGCGACCCCGCCCATCACCAGGCCGGTGAGCAGCACCTGGGCCAGGCCGACACCGAATACCGCCTTGCGCATCACCCATAAACGTTTTGGCGACAGCTCCAGGCCGATGATGAACAGCAGCAGCACCACGCCCAACTCCGAGAACTGCGCGACGCTTTGCGGGTTGCCGATCAGGCCCAGTACCGACGGGCCGATGATCACACCGGCGAACAGATAGCCCAGCACCGCGCCCAACTGCAGGCGCTTGGCCAGGGGCACGGTCAGCACGGCGGCGAGCAGGAACACCACGGCTGCTTGTAACAGGTTGCCTTCATGGGGCATTGCGAACTCCAAAATCTTTAAAGCCAATCAACAGGTGGCTATTAGAGCGCTTTTTACATGTCGATAATTGTGTTTTTGCAGTGTGGGATCGTGCTGGGCAGGTGATTTTTTGCTGGGCGACTGCGTTCTCGCGGGCGTGTCTTTCACTGGCTGAGTGTTTTTCCACGCGCACTGGCGGGCGTGCGGTACAACCCCACGGCCAGTCCCGTGATGATGAGCGCAATCGAGAGCAGGTTGGGCGTGGATATGCGCTCGCCGATGATCAGCATCGAACTGGTCATGCCGAACACCGGAATCAGCAGGGACAGCGGCGCTACGGTGGATACCGGGTATGCCTTGAGCAGTGAGTTCCAGCCCCAGTAGGCAAAGTGCGTGGCCAGGTAGACCTGGAACAGGATGGAACCCGCCGCCGTCAGGTCGAGGTTGGCGCCCACGTTGGCGAACGCTGCGCTGCCGTGCAGCCACCAGGCCATGAGCCACAGCGGAATCGGTGGGAACAGACTGGCCCACACCATGAACGAGAAGATCTCTTTCACGCCCGATTGCTTGATGATCACGTTGCCGACACTCCAGGCCAGCGCGCTGAAGACGATCAACAGAATACCCAGCAGCGCGTGGTCGCCGTGTTGCGTCGCGATAATCCCCGCCAAGCCGGTCATCGCGAGCACGGCGCCGAGCACTTGGGCCCTGCGGATTTTTTCCTGGAACAGCACATAGCCCCAACCCATGCTGAAAAACACGCTGAGTTGGATGATCAGCGAGGCGATTCCCGGGCTGACGCCGACCTGAATGCCGTAGTTGATCACGCCCCACATCCCCAGCCCGAAGATAAGCCCGTAAGCCGCCACATAGTGGAAGCGCACGGCGGGGCGCTTGATGAAAAACACCAGCGGCAGGGCGGCGAGGGCAAAGCGTATGCCGGTGAGGACAAAGGGGTCGATTGCACGCAGGCCCAATTTTGTCAGGGGGAAGTTCACCCCCCAGACCAACGTAACCAGCACAGCAAGCACCAGGTGTTTTTTCTGCATGGGGTTTCCTTTTAGGCAGAGTGCAGCTTCAAAGGCGTCGATGTTAGGCGGCAGGGCAATGGCCCGCTTGCTATGTCAGGTCAACTTTTGACAGAATCGGGTCATGATGCCGACTTTTGATTCCGACAGCCCCGACGCGCTGGTGACGCTGCGCGAATACCCCTCTGGCACCGTGTTTGCGCGGCACACGCACCCGCGAGGTCAGTTCGCCTACGCTTCCACCGGCGCGCTGAAAATGTTTACCGACCTGGGCAACTGGGTGGTGCCGCCGCAGCGGGCGATCTGGGTGCCCGGCGGCGTGCCCCATGAAATGCAGATGCGCGGCGATGTGGTGATGCTCAATACCTACCTGGACGCCGGCGCCGCCGCACGGGCGGGGTTGCAGGCACGCTGCCAGGTGTTTGAAGTGTCGCCCCTGCTCAGGCATCTGTTGCAGGCGGCGCTGGCCATCGAGCCTTCGACCTTACCCAATGCCAGGCAGGCCTGCGTGCTGACGCTGCTGATCGACGAGATCGGAGCGATGCCCGAGTTGCCCCTCAGCGCGCCGTTGCCCCGCGAGCCACGGCTGGCGAGCGCCTGCCAGCGTTTTCTGGAGGCCCCTACGCAACACACTTCGATTGACGAAATGGCCGCGTGGTCGAGCATGAGCCGGCGCACCTTTACCCGTCATTTCCTTGAGAGCACGGGCATGACGTTCGTCGCCTGGCGCCAGCAAGTCTGTCTGCTGGAAGCCACTGCCCGGCTCAGCCACGGCGTGTCCGTCACCGAGGTGGCGTTTGAGTTGGGCTTCAGCAGTGCCAGCGCCTTCACCGCGCTGTTCCGGCGCAACCTGGGCGATACCCCGGCGCGTTATCTGACTAAATCAAAGGCCGCGTCGTTGTTCTGAGGGGGTTGTGGCGTCCGCGCCCGTCAGGATTCACCTTCCTGCGGCTCGCCCTTTGTTACTATCGGCGTCCTTCGTCACCAGGAGTCACCGGCCCATGCAGCACCAGTGGGATGAAATGCACCGTACCCGCAAGCCTACGTTCGTACTGTGCGGCGAGCCTCAGGGGGACGTGCTCAATCTCTATGTTCACGGTTACTCGGCGTTCTTCAACCGGCAGCAACTGGGCAACTTCACGGCGCAACTGGCAAGTATCGAAGGTTCGACCAACCTGATGCTGTTCTGGCCGGCCGGGCATTTTCTGGAAAACCTGTTCGCACCGTTCAAGGACGTGATCACCGCGATGCTCGGCGGCGGCGGCCTGGGAGCGGCGACGGTAGGGGTGGGCAAGGCGATCGGGTATTTTCTCGACCATTACAAAAGTGTCGAGGCGCGGGTGGATGAAGTGGCCCGCAGCCTGTTGCCGGAATTGGCCGAATTCCTCCACGGCGAGTCGCTGCAGGTGCGGCGCATCAACCTGATCGGGCATTCCCTCGGCGCGCGCATCCTGGTCAAGAGCGTGTTGGCCAACCCCGACACTGCGCGCGAACTGCCGTTGAACCATTTGCTGTTGATGGGCGGGGCGATCTGTACGTCGAGCCCTTGGGATGAAGTGTGTGCAGCGCTTTCGGGGCGGGTGATCAATTGTCACTCCAGTAAGGATTGGGCCCTGGCGATGAAACCGGATACCGAGCGTTGCATCGGTCGCTACGCCATCCCGATCACGCCCGCGCTCAAGGCCAAGGTGACCAACGTTCACCTGGCCAGCTTCGATCACGCGGCCTATTGGCCGCAGTTGCAGACGGTGGTGCAGTACACCGACCTGCTGCAGGAGCGACGCGGCATGATCCGCGCCGACCAGCGCAGTAGCGAGGTGCGCTTTGCCGAAGAAGATGACGAACTGTTCCCGGTGCTGGTGCGGGCGCGCCCGGACGAGCTGAAGTTCCTCGCCGAATTGATCGCGCAAAAGCGCAGTGCCTCGATTGATGCCACGGTGCGCGAGCCGCTGAAGTTGGCCATCGAGTTGCAGCGCATGGGCGGCGACAGCTTCATGAACCTCGCCCGGGGGCACGGCGTGGGGTATCGCCAGATCGCCGAGGATGTGGCGCAGCGGCTGGGGATCAGGTTCGATGAACCGATGGAGACCGTCGTGCTGGCGGACATCGAAGCGCAAGTCGCGGAAAAACTCATCGAACAATACAAGGACAAACTCAGCCACGCCGACCGACAGGCGTTCGACGCCGAGCTTCAGGCGGCGGCGCAAAAGGAGCAGGGCCTGTTCCATCGCATCGATGTCGGCCGTTCGGCCGCTACGGCGTTGAGCGGTACGGCGTTGGCGGGGCTGACCGGGTTCATCCTGCGGCGCGGCGCGGCCACGGCGATTCCGCTGGTGGGCCAGGCGCTGGCGGCGGCGATGTTGCTGGTGAGCGGGGTGCGTGCATTTTCCGGCCCGGCTTATTCGATCACGACCTTGGCGGTACTGGTGATCGGGGTGATCCGCCAGCGCATGGAGCGCGAAGCGTTGAACCAGGAAATGGACCTGGTGGTGCAAGTGGTCGAAGCGTTTGACCTGCCGCGGGACACGGTGATGCGAACGGTTGCATCCGACTGATAAGCTACGGGCTTGTCTAGAGTGTTTGCCTGGGATACTGCGTGAAATTCAGCCTGCCGAAAATCGCTACCGCTCCGTTTTGCCCGCCGGAAGTGGCTGGCTCTGTCATCGTCGACCCCAAGGCGTCGTTTTTCAAACGAATGCTGATGTTTGCCGGCCCCGGCTTGCTGATTTCCATCGGCTACATGGACCCGGGCAACTGGGCCACGGCGATCGAGGCCGGCTCGCGCTACGGCTACAACCTGCTGTTTGTGGTGCTGCTGGCCAGCCTGGCGGGCATGGTGGTGCAGTGCCTGTGCTCGCGCCTGGGCATCGCCACCGGCAAGGACCTGGCGCAACTGTGCCGCGAACGCTACAGCCAACGCTCGGCCCGCACCCAGTGGGTGCTGGCGGAAATTTCCATCATCGCCACCGACCTCGCCGAAGTGCTCGGCTGCGCCCTGGCGTTTCACCTGCTGCTCGGTGTTTCGTTGACCACCGGCATTGTCATCACCGCGTTTGACACGCTCTTGGTGCTGGCCCTGCAAAACCGTGGTTTCCGCCGCCTGGAAGCGATCATGCTGGCGCTGGTTGCCACCATCGGCGTGTGTTTCTTCATCGAGCTGGTGCTGATCAAGCCCTATTGGCCGGACGTGTTCAGCGGCTTTGCGCCGTCGTTGTCGGCCATCAGCGATGCCGCGCCGTTGTACCTGGCGATTGGTATCCTCGGTGCCACCGTGATGCCGCATAACCTCTATCTGCACAGCTCGATCGTGCAAACCCGGCTGATCGGCAAAGACCTCGCCAGCAAGCAGGACGCGGTCAAGCTGGCGCGTATCGACACCATCGGCTCCCTGGCCCTGGCCTTGCTGGTCAACGCCGCGATCCTGGTACTTGCCGCCGCTGCGTTCCATAAAACCGGGCATACGGATGTGGTCGAGATCCAGGACGCCTACCATTTGCTCGATCCTCTGGTCGGCGGCGCCTTCGCCAGCATCCTGTTCGGCATCGCCTTGCTGGCTTCCGGGCAGAGTTCCACGTTCACCGGCACCATCGCCGGGCAAGTGATCATGGAGGGCTACCTCGACCTGCGCATTCCTTGCTGGCAGCGACGCCTGATCACCCGTGGGCTGGCGCTGATCCCGGCGTTCGTGGGCGTGTGGCTGATGGGCGACGCGGCCATTGGCAAATTGCTGATTCTCAGCCAGGTGGTGCTCAGCCTGCAGTTGCCGTTTGCGTTGTATCCGCTGATTCGCATGACCGGCGACGCGCGACTGATGGGCCCGTTCGTCAATCGCCTGCCGACGCGCTTGCTCGCGTGGTTTCTGTTTGCGCTGATCAGTGGCGCGAATGCGTGGTTGATCGGGCAGTGGTTGTTTTGATCCAAGGCCCGCGGTGCTGGGGCGATCTACACCAGGACCGCCAGCGATGTGTATTGGGCAACCTGCGGATCGGCCGTCAATAGCTTCATTGGTTCGCTCAGGGCGGTTGCAGCGATGAGCCGATCGAAAGGGTCTTTGTGATGAGGCTCGAGATCCTTGACCGCAATGGCGTGTTCTGACGTGATGGGGAGTTCGACGAAACCGCTTTGCAGGCAGCACTCACGGACTTCATCCAGATCGACAGTGAGTTTCCCCAGGCCGACCTTGATCGCCAGTTCCCAGAATGTGGCGGCACTGACGTAGATCTCTGCGGCATGTTCAATCAGCTTTCGGGCTTTGCTGGAGAGCTTGGGGTCATCGTTCAACGTCCACAATAGGATGTGGGTATCCAGCAGCACTCTCATGAATGAGTGCCCTGGAACGCCGCGATGAGGTCGTCGGACAAAGGCGCGTCGAAGTCATCCGGAATCACCAGCTTGCCTTGCATGGCGCCAATTCGGCGACCTTTGGATTTTCCAACAGGGACAAGCTGCGCCATCGCTCGCCCATGCTTGGCGATGGTGATGATTTTGCCGGCAGCTGCCTCATCAACCAGTTTTGACAGCGTGTTTTTGGCTTCGCCCAACGGCACTGTAATCATGGGGCTCTCCGCATATTTTGGCCAAATATAGCCAGAACTGCTGGCGCTATCAAAGACAGCCTGACCGCTGGTTGACGCCAACCGTTTTGAGCGCGACGGGTTGCGGTATATGACATCCATGGCATTGCTCCAAACAAGGATTTCGTCGAAGTCTGTCGCAGCGTGCCGGGCTTAGGAATAGTGGCCCGAAAAATCGGAATGGACCTACTTTAACCGCGAGGCGTTTTCCCCATGAGCGTGCTGATCGACCATTTCGGCTGGCTGGGCCACCCGGCCATCGAACTGTCGGGCAGCCGGATCGTGGCAATGGCCTGCCTGGCGCTAGCGCTGGTGTTCATGTACCGCAGCAACGCCCGCACCGACTGATGGGAGGAACCATCCGCGCCGGCCCGCAGTCACTGCTAAAGGTGTCGGCGCCCGCCGCACCGGGACGACCATGACGAAGGAGTCTGACCATGCCAGATACAACCTGTGCCTGCCCACACTGCAAATGTGTGCTGGGAGTGGAGGCGGTGATGAAAGACGGTAAGGGCTATTGCTGCCAGGGCTGTGCCGAACACCATGCCCATGGTGAGCCATGTGTGGCGCCGACGGGCTGCGAATGCGCCAAGTCGGCTAAAGGCTGAGCGCGGTAAAAATTCGCTCGGCTTGTCGGGCGCTGGTCATTACCATGGCCGCTCACCCTTGCCGGATGTGTTCCCCATGGCCCTGGCCACGCCCCCCGACCTCAGTGATCACGCCGTGCCCGTGCAACCGCTGGCGCGGACCTACCCGCGTGGTTGGTATGTAGAGCCCCATCGGCATGACTGGGGCCAGTTGCTCTATGCCATGAGCGGGGTGATGTGGGTCGAGACGCCACGCGAAGCGCTGGTGGTGCCGCCCCAACGCGCCGTCTGGCTGCCGCCGGGCGTGGAACACGGGATACGCGTGGTCTCGGATTTGCAGATGCGCAATATCTACCTGCGCCCGGCGTTGGCCGCGACGCTGGACAGCCAGGTGCAGGTGATTGACGTCGGCGGGCTGCTGCGCGAGTTGATCGTCACCCTGGTGGAGCAGGGCGACAGTGGCGATGCCGGCTATTACGACGCGGTGGTCGGCCTGGCCCTGCTGGAGCTGCAGCGCGCACGCCGCGCGTCAATCCGCATCGCCATGCCGCCGGAGGCCGACCGCCGCCTGGTCAATGCCTGCCAGGCGGTGATGGCGGCGCCATCCCTGGCGATTCCCTTCGAGCATCACGCCGAGGCCGCCGGTGCCAGTGTGCGGACCTTGGCGCGGCTGTTCCAGAACCACCTTGGCATGGGCTTCGCCGAATGGCGCCGCCAGGTGCAACTGGCCACGGCGGTGGCCGAGTTGATCCAAGGCCAGTCAGTCAGCGCGATCGCGCGGTCCCTGGGTTACTCACCCAGCAGTTTCAGCGACATGTTCCGTCGTGAACTCGGTGTGGCGCCGTCGCAGTACTGCGGTTGAAGGTTTGGCCGAAATCCTGAAGCACTTGGCCGATGAGGTGGGCGGTGGCTTCCTACACTAAGCGCCATCCAACCACCAGGCGCTGCCCCCATGAGTTACTTGATCTCCCTTGCCATTGGCCTCTTCGTCGGCGTGATCTACGGTGCGCTGGATTTCCGCTCGCCCGCGCCGCCGGCCATCGCGCTGGTAGGCCTGATGGGCATGTTGCTCGGCGAAAAACTGTGGCCGATGGGGCGTCAGTTGGTCAGTGGTTGGTTGTCCTGAATGTCCTTTCCCCTTTGATGGATGCCGCTCATGAAAGCGCTGCAATTTTCCGCCACCGGCGACCTCTCCACCCTGCGTTTCGTCGACGTCACCACCCCGGTGCCCGCCGCCGGGGACGTGCTGGTACAGATCAAGGCCGCCGGTCTCAACCCCAGCGACGTGAAGAATGTGCTCGGTCGCTTTCCCTACACCACGCTGCCGCGCATTCCCGGTCGCGACTTCGCCGGCGTGGTGGTCGAAGGCCCGCAGGAATGGGTCGGGCAGGCGGTCTGGGGCACCGGACGTGACCTCGGTTTCTTCGCCGACGGTTCCCACGCCCAGTACCTCACTGTGTCGGCCAAGGGCGTGGCGCACAAACCCAGCCACCTGAGTTTTGCCCAGGCCGCCAGCCTCGGTGTGCCGTACACCACCGCGTGGGACGCCCTGCAGCGCAGCGCGGTCGGCGAGGGCACGCGGGTGCTGGTCATCGGTGCGAACGGGGCCGTCGGCAGTGCGGCGTTGGCCTTGGCGAAAATCCTTGGGGCGCAGGTACTGGCGGCGGTGCGACGCCCTGAGCAGGCCGAAGTGTTGCAGGCGCAAGGTATCGCCGCGATTACCCTGGGCCAGCCGGAGGATTTGGGCGCGCAGGTCAATGCCGTGTTCAAGGGCGGCGCCGATGTGATCTTCGACACCACGGGGTTCTGGTTGCCCGCCGCCGTGGCGGGGCTGGCGCCGTTCGGGCGCATCGCGATCATCGCCGCGCCGGTCGACGGTCAGGTGCAACTGCCTGCCCTGGCCCTGTATCGCAAGGGCGGTTCGGTGGTGGGGATCAATTCGTTGCTCTACAACTGCGAACAATGTGCGGTGATGCTGGAGCAGTTCGGGCACTTCTTTGACGAAGGGTTGCTGCCGCTGCCGAGCGGCCTGCGCGAAGTGGCGTTGGCCGAGGGTGTGAAATGCTTCGAGGAGGTGAATGTGGGCAGCGCCGATAAGATCGTCTTGCTGCCCTGACGCGCTTGAACAGGTGGGAGCAAACCCGCTCCCACCGGTGGTTTTTGACTAGGCGTCGGGCACGCCTTTTTCCCACGCCGACCAGTGCTTCAGGATCGCCTGGACCAACGGGTTGCCCGTGCGGTACAGGTTCTCCAGCGCCGGCACGAAGCCGCCCTGGTCCGCATATTTGAGCAGGTTATCCACCTCGCTGTAGCCCGGATAAGGTCGGTCGAAATCCGACCCGGCGCGCACCACCGCCAGGCGCTGGATATCCACCAGCCCTTCGCGACTGGCGCGCAGCAGGGCTTCATAGGTGGAGTTGTCTTCCTGCTGGGTGGTGCAGTATTCGCCTTGGTTGTCGGTGAGCAACCGCGTCCAGACTTCGGCGCGCTCGCTCAGGCGCGTGCCGGAGAACCAGGTGTTGCCCGCCAGGGTGTCGCAGCGGGTGACTTGCGGCGGTTGGTTGGCCGGTGCCGCAGGGTAGTGTTTGCGCCAGGCGCTGGATTCCGGGCTTTCCGTCAGCTCAACCTTCTGCGACAGGGCAAACGCCTTGGCCTGCAGTTTCGGGTTCAGCTCGAACACTTCGGTCTTGTAGTCCAGCGGCGGTTTTTCGTTCGGACCCTTGGTGTTGATACCGATGTAGCCGGTCGGCCAGTCTTTGGGCGCGTCCCGCGAATCGATTTCCCACTGGGTGCCGAACTCCACCAGGTAATGCGCCCAGGCGGTGGTGCCGAGGGTGCCGTGTTTGGGGCTGATGCCAGCAATCCCGGCGATCAGAAAGTAGCTCTGGCGCAGGTCGAACTTGGGTGACAGCGCCAACGCCAGGGTGGAGGCGGCGGCGTTGGTCTGGCCCATGCCGGTCACCAGCAGGCAGACGTCTTCGGTATTGCAACGAATCACCGGGTATTCGGCAGACAAGCCCGGCACGCGGACTTCCTGCTTGAGCGCCAGGCGATCGATCCAGGTTTGCGCCTCGGGGGCGAACATGGTGATCAGCATCACCTTGGGCTTGATCGGCGCAGGCGCCTGCGCCAGTACCAGGTGGGGCAGCAGCGCCAGGCCGACGGCCAGCGAGACACGGGTAAACAGACTCATCTAAAACTCCTTGATCAGAATTGGTAGCCTACGCCGGCGTAGTATCCCCAGCCGTTGGAGCGGGCGCGGAAGTTACCGTCGCCGAAATTCAGCTCGCTGCCATCCTCCCAGTTACCGCCGTTGTGAAAGTAACGACCGACCAGAGTGAAGCGCAGGTGGGTGAACGAGTACAGCAGCACGTTGGTCGCCACCAGCGCGTTGGCGGTGCGCGCCGGGTTGTCCTTGTGCAGGTCCGAGCCGAAATCGTAGTTGGTGAAGCCGATATAGGTCAGCGAGGCGCCGTTGTCGAACGTGTCGATGGGCACAATGTACTTCATCTGCGCGCGGTAGCCGTCCCATGCGTATTCATTGCTGGCGCCATAGTTTTCCCATTGGTAACGCCCATAAAAGTTCGCCGACAGGTTGACCCGCGAGTGGGTGTCGATGTCGGTGCCGAGGCCGCTGTATAGCGTGTTGGCACGGTTGGCGGTGTTACTGCCGTGGTCGTAGATCCAGTCAAAGGCCACGTACCATTCCTTGAACGGGCCGATGGCCAGGCTGCGCCCCGCCAGGTAGTCGATGGAGATCCGTGGCTCGTGCTCCATGAACAGCGGCGAGCCATGATCCCATGCGCCTTTGTCATTACTGTTACCGATGCCGAGAATCTTCGGCACGTCGATATAACCGTACAGCTCGAAGGGACCCTTGCGGCCGAAGTACTCGTATTCCAGGTAGACGTCATCGGCCGGCTTGGGGCCGAAGCTGATGTCTTTGCTGCCGATCAATGTCAGGTCCTGGTTGAACCAGTCCGACAGGTACACGCCTTTTTTCGCCGGGCTGGCTTCAGGGCTCAGGGTTTCGCCCTGTGCTGAGTCATCGACGGGTTGTTCCTGCGCCAGAATGGGCGGGCTGAGTACTCCCGTAACGGCGCTCAATAGCAGGGAAACACCAAAGGAAGCGGAATGCCTTGAGGTGGAGTGCATTGAAAATCCCTATTCAGTTGCGGTTTAGACCCGATTCTTCGGGTTGAGGTGAACTTGGCGGCCAAGTTCGTTCCGCAAACGTTTGCACAAGCTGTACCAACTTTACTCAATGGGCTGAATAGATTGGGAAAAATCCTAATTAATCGACCATTTGGTCAGTATTGACGCGGTGTCATTTTTTCGCTGCGCTGGAACAGGTGCATGGCCGTTTCGCGCCGATATTCGCTGGGCGTCTGGTGAATTTCGATGCGAAAGTGCCGGTTGAAATTGGACAGGTTGGCGTAGCCCACTTCAAAGCAGATCGCCGCCACGGACAGCTCGCTTTGCAGCAACAGCCGGCACGCCCGCTGTATGCGGAACTTGCGCATCAGGTCGATAAAACCGTGACCGGTGTTGCGCTTGAAGAAGCGTGAGAAGCCCGCTTCGCTCATCTCCAGTTGCCGGGCGATTACCGACAGGCGCACATCGCCGGTCAATTCGCGCATCAGGTAGTCGAACGCCTTGTTGATGCGCTCGGCGCTGCGCGCGTCCAGGGTCGGCGCATAGCACGGGCTGGCCAGGGCCTGCACCTGCGGCGGCGGGGCGTTCTTGAGGGTGTCGAGCAGTTGCAGGAACAGGATCAGGCGTTGCAGGCCGTGGGCGCTGCCGATGTCTTCCAGCAGGCGGGCCGCTTGCACAGCGGTTTCGCCGCTGAATGCCAGGCCGCGCCGGGCCTGTTCGAACAACGGCTGCACGTCGCCGAGTTCCGGCAGGGTCTTGCGCAGGGCGAGGAGGGCGCTGCCGTCGAATTGCAGCACCACATCGCGGCCGTTCAGGTGTTCGCCGGGGGCCAGGTCGCCGATCCAGTCGTGGGGCAGGTCCGGGCCGATCAGCGCAACATGCCCGGCACCGAATGCGCCGATGTAATCGCCCGCCACCAACTTGCCGCTGCCTTGGCGGATCAGGTGGATCTCGAATTCCGGGTGGTGATTCCAGCGCGCCAGTTCGTAGGGGTAGTCATGTTCGAACCAGCGAAAACAGTGTTCCGGCTCGGGCAGGATCACTTCGAGTTCCGCGGGGCGGTGTTCGAACAACTCGGCGCGGCTGATGGGCATGGTGATGCCTCTTGTACTTGGGGAATTGCGCCAAAATACGCGTGTTGGCGACAGCCGCGCTACCGAAGCTTTCGCCCGATACTGATACTTTTTTGATCCCGGGCCTGCGGTTAAAAAAGTATCGGTCGGGCATTCGCCACGGGTTTGTGAGGGCCCGGCCAAGCTGCTGTAATCGGCCCTCGACCATAAAAACAAGCGGTGGACACCGCCGAGCACGAGATCAAACGCGCCGGTTATCCCCCATCAATGCCCGAGGGACACGCACCCCATGAAACGACTGGAAGGTAAGAGCGCGCTGATCACCGGATCGGCGCGAGGCATCGGTCGCGCCTTTGCCCAGGCCTATATCCATGAAGGCGCCACGGTTGCCATCGCCGATATCGACCTGCAGCGGGCCCAGGCCACAGCAGCCGAACTGGGCCCGCAGGCTTACGCGGTGGCAATGGACGTCACCGACCAGGCGTCGATCGACGCCGCGATTGCCGCCGTGGTGGCCCATGCCGGCCAGCTGGATATTCTGATCAACAACGCGGCGCTGTTCGATCTGGCGCCGATTGTCGACATCACCCGCGAGAGTGTCGAGCGGCTGTTCTCGATCAACGTCGCCGGCACCCTGTTCACCCTGCAGGCCGCGGCCCGGCAGATGATCCGCCAGGGCCACGGCGGCAAGATCATCAACATGGCCAGCCAGGCGGGGCGGCGTGGCGAGCCGCTGGTCGCGGTGTACTGCGCGAGCAAGGCGGCGGTGATCAGCCTCACCCAATCGGCGGGGCTGAACCTGATCAAGCAGGGCATCAACGTCAACGCCATCGCCCCGGGCGTGGTCGACGGCGAGCATTGGGACGGGGTGGACGCACTGTTCGCCAAGCACGAAGGCCTGGCGCCGGGCGAGAAGAAGCAGCGAGTAGGCGACGAGGTGCCGTTCGGACGCATGGGCACCGCTGAAGACCTCACCGGTATGGCGATCTTCCTCGCGTCGAAGGACGCCGACTATGTCGTCGCCCAGACCTACAACGTCGATGGCGGGAACTGGATGAGTTAGGTCATACACCGATCAACATGTGGGAACGAGCATGAGGCTGCGATAGCGGGCTGTCAGCCAGCAAAACTGTCAGCAGTACCGGCCCCGTCGCAGCCTCGCCGGGGCTCGACACCTCCCACAGTAGATCGCCATGTCAGCCCGCAGCGCGGTCTCCTTGTGGGAGCTGTCGAGCTTCAGCGAGGCTGCGATAGCGGGCTGTCAGCTAGCAAAAAAGTCAGCAGTACCGGCCCCGTCGCAGCCTCGCCAGGGCTCGACACCTCCCACAGTAGATCGCCATGTCCGCCCGCAGCGCGGTCTCCTTGTGGGAGCTGTCGAGCTTCAGCGAGGCTGCGATAGCGGACGGTCAGCCAGCAAAACTGTCAGCAGTACCGGCCCCGTCGCAGCCTCGCCAGGGCTCGACACCTCCCACAGTAGATCGCCATGTCCGCCCGCACCGCGGTCCCCTTGTGGGAGCTGTCGAGCTTCAGCGAGGCTGCGATAGCGGACGGTCAGGCGCCAAAAATATCAGCAGTACCGGCCCCGTCGCAGCCTCGCCGGGGCTCGACACCTCCCACAGTAGATCGCCATGTCCGGCCGCAGCGCGGTCCCTTTGTAGGAGCTGTCGAGCTTCAGCGAGGCTGCGATAGCGGACGGTCAGGCAGCAAAAAAGTCAGCAGTACCGGCCCCGTCGCAGCCTCGCCGGGGCTCGACACCTCCCACAGTAGATCGCCATGTCAGCCCGCAGCGCGGTCTCCTTGTGGGAGCTGTCGAGCTTCAGCGAGGCTGCGATAGCGGGCTGTCAGGCGCCAAAAATGTCAGCAGTACCGGCCCCGTCGCAGCCTCGCCAGGGCTCGACACTTCCCACAGTAGATCACCATGTCCGGCCGCACCGAGGTCTCCTTGTGGGAGCTGTCGAGCTTCAGCGAGGCTGCGATAGCGGACGGTCAGGCAGCAAAACTGTCAGCAGTACCGGCCCCGTCGCAGCCTCGCCGGGGCTCGACACCTCCCACAGTAGATCACCATGTCCGCCCGCAGCGCGGTCTCTTTGTGGGAGTTGTCGATTTCCATTTCAACCCATGCCGGGGTTTCCTCGCTGGCGAGCAGGTGCCCGGCGCGAGGTTCAGTGTGATGTGCCTTCGGCAAATTCGACTTTGTTGCCCACGTTGTACTTGCCCGACGGTTTGTTCATCGGGATGCGCTTGATCTCCTTGAGTGTCTGGCTGTCATAGACGATCAACGCCCCATCGTTGGCCCAGATGCTCAGCAACAGGTAGCGGCCGTCGCGGGTGAATTCCACGTGGGCGGCGGTCTTGCCCGGCATTGGGCGTAGGGTGTGGGCGATTTCCAGGGTCTGTTTGTCGATCAGGTGAATCGCATCGTTGTCCGGCCCGAAAAACACATCGCTCCACACATAGCGCGAATTGGCATGGCTGCGCATGAAAAAGCCCGGGCCGAGGGTGGGGATCTGCTTGATCAGCTTCCAGGTCTTGAGGTCGATCACCGAGATTTGCCCCTTGCTGATATTGGGCGTGGCAAACACCCACTCACCGTTGCGCTGCCAATACGTCCCCGAGCCCAGGTGCGGCATGCCGGACAGTGGGATGTCGGTGACCACGTGGCCGGTGTCCAGATCGATTACCTGGCCGCCGCCGGCCTTGCGTGAGGTGGCGACCAGTTGGCGATAATCCGGGGAAAACGAAAAGTCATCGAGCACGTCCTGGGCCTGGATGCGCCGCGGTTCGAAGCTGGGTCGGGCGGCGGCATAGGACAGTTCCCAGACTTCATTCACGTCCTTGAGTGCCACGATAAAGCTGTTGCGCGGCGGGGCGGTGTACACCGCGCTGACCCGCGACGCGGTGTCGAGGGTCTTGACCAGCGACAGGTCGCGGGCATCCAGCACCACCAGGTTGCCCGGCAGGTAATTGCCCACCAGCACCCAGCGCCCGTCCTTGCTCACCGCGAGGTTGCGGGTGTTGAGCGCCACGCGGGTTTCGGCGATCAGCTTGAGGTTGTGCAGGTCGTACAGGCTGATCCAGCCGTCGCGCGAGGCGAAGTACACAAAGCGCCCATCGGGGGAAAATTTCGGCCCGCCGTGGACCGCGAAATGGGTCGGGAAGCGGTCCAGCACGGCAAAGGTGTCACCGTCGAGAATGTCGATGTGATGGTCGCCGGACTCCACCACCACAAACAGGTTGAGCGGGTCGGCGTGATGCTGAGGCGTAGTCGGCAAGCGGCTCAGGTCTGCCAGCAGGGTGTGGCTGTTATGGATGTCCTGCTCGTTCCAGGTCGCCGGTGTGGCAGGCGGTTGCTGCAGGAAATTCGCCAGGCCGTCGATCTGCGCAGCGCTCAACTGTGGTGCAAACGCCGCCATCTGACTGGCCGGGCGCCCTTGCTCGATGACCTTGCGCACTTCCTCCGGCTTGATCCGCCCCAGGCTTTCCGGCAGTAACGCCGGGCCGCTGGCGCCGATGCGGTTGACGCCATGGCAGCTCGCGCAGTGACGCTGGTAGTCCTCGGCCGGCGTGCCGTGGGCGGCGGCGGCCCAGAGCAAGGGCAGCAGTAGCAGGCGTTTCATACCGCCACCGCTTCGCGGGCCGGCGACAGGCTGGCGGGGAAGTGCAGGGCGGCTCCGGCGAACAGGTTGACCACATGGCCGATCACCGTCAGGGTCGGCACACCGGGTTCGCAGTCGGCGGCCATCGTCGGCAACTGGCGTAGGGTGCCACGGGCCACCTGCTGGTCGGCTCGCGCGCCGTTGCTGATCAGCGCCGCTGGGGTGTCCGCCGGCAGGCCCGCCGCCACCAGGTGTTCGGCGATCAGCGCGAGGTTCGACAGGCCCATGTAGAACACCAGCGTCTGGCTCGGCTCGGCAAGGCTGGCCCAAGGCAGCTTCAACGCGCCGTCGCGTTGCAGGTGCCCGGTGACGAAGCGGCAGGAGTTGACCAGATCGCGGTGGGTCAGGGGGATGCCGGCATAGGCGCTGCACCCGGACGCGGCGGTGATGCCCGGCACCACCTGGCAGGGCACGCCTCGGGCCAGCAGGTATTCCAGCTCTTCGGCGCCACGGCCGAAGATAAACGGGTCGCCGCCCTTGAGGCGCACCACCCGTTGCCCCTGGTCGGCCAGTTCGGCCAGCAGTTCGTTGAGTTGATCCTGGGGCAGGCTGTGACAGCCGCTGGCCTTGCCGACGTAATGGCGCGCGCAGGTCAGCGGGATCAGCGCCAACATCTCGGCGCTGATCAACCGGTCGAAGACCACCGCATCGGCCTGCATCAGCAGGCTCCAGGCCCGCAGGGTCAGCAGGCGCGGGTCGCCGGGGCCGGCGCCCACCAAGGCGACTTCGCCGGGGTGGAAGGGGCTGTGCAAACTGGCAGGTAAGGTGGTCGGAGTGTGCATGAGACGTCCTTGATACATCATCAGGTAGGCTGCCCCCGGTTGTGTCACCGGGTGGTCGAGCAAGGGATCAGGTTGCGAGGCTGCAGGGCGATCTCGGCGTCGCTGAGGTGGCAACCCGGATCGGGGCCCCAAAGGTCGCCGTTGGCCCAGGCGCGGGTGCGTGTGTTGCCGTTGCAGATCGGCAGCCAGCGACACTCGGCACACCGCCCGCCGATGGTCCGCGGGTGTTCGCGCAGGCGCAGCAGCAACGGGTCGGGCCGGTCCAGCCAGAGCTGGCGGAACGTGGTGTTGCGCACATTGCCCACCGAGTGCTGCCACCAGTACGTGTCGGGGTGTACCTCGCCGGTGTTGTCGATATTGGCGATGCCGCTGCCCGACGCATTGCCGCCCCAGCCGTGCAGCAGGTGTTCCAGCTGCGGATAATGCTCGGGCAGATGCTGGTGGACCCACTGCAGCAACAGCACGGCGTCGGCGTCGTTGTTGCCGCTGACGAAGTCACTGTCGACGCCGTTTTCGATGTCGTGCCAGGCCTGCTGGAAAATCAGCGTCATCGCATCGCGGCTCATCTGCCGGTGCGCGTCCAACTGCCGGCTGCGTTTGCCGCGCCCGCTGTAGTTGAGGTGCGACAGGTAGAACTTCTGCACATCGTAGTCACGCATCAGCGCCAGCAGTTGCGGCAACTGCCCATGGTTTTCCTGGGTCAGGGTGGTGCGCAGGCCCACGCGAATGCCGGCCTCGCGGCACAGACGGATGGCGTGCATCGAGCGCTGGAAGCTGCCCTGCAACTGGCGAAACGCATCGTGGGTCGCCTGCAGGCCGTCAATGCTGATGCCCACGTAGTCGAAGCGCGCGTCGGTGATCTGCTGGATATTGTGTTCGTCGATCAGCGTGCCGTTGCTCGACAGCGCGACGAAAAAACCTTTGTCCCGGGCATAGGCGCTGAGCTGGAACAGGTCTGCGCGCAGCAGCGGTTCGCCGCCCGACAGAATCAGCACACGCACCCCGGCCGCGTGCAAATCGTCGATCACCTGGAGCGCCGCCGGGGTGTCCAGTTCATCGCGGAACACGCTGTCGGCGCTGGTGGCGTAACAGTGTTTGCAGGTGAGGTTGCAACGCCGCAGCAGGTTCCAGATCACCACCGGCGGCCGCTCCTTGCCGGGCGGCGAGGTGCGGGGCGGCGGGCATTTTCCGGCCAGGGTACGCAGGTACTGACTGATCCGTAGCATAGGACGCTCCTTCTAAGGTGCCGGCGTCAGGCGCAGGCCGGTTTTTTTCAGGATGCGGCTGCTCACCAGCATCTCGTCGCCGCGGCAGGCATCGCCGAGCAGGAACCGCAGGTGTTCGCGGTAGCTGTCGATTTCCTCGCGGCTACGCCCATGCACCATGGCGAACAGGTTGTAGGGCCAGTCGGGACGGCGCGGGCGGCGGTAGCAATGGCTGACAAACGGCTGCGCACCGATCAATTCGCCCAGGCGCGGCATCTGCACGTCGGCCACGTCCCACACGGTCATGCCGTTGTGGCGATAACCCAGGCGGTAATGGTTGGGCACGGCGGCGACACGCCGGATCGCGCCTTCAGCCTGCAGGTGCTTGAGCAAGTCGAGGGTCGACTCGACGCTGATGCCCAACTGCTCGGCGAGCCAGGCCCAGGGATCGTCCAGCAGCGGCAGGCCACCCTGGGTGAGGGCGACCAGGCGCAGGGCCAGGTGGTGGTCAGACCGGGAAATACAGACCGACATGGTAGGTTTGCTCCTTCGGCAGATTGAGCACCGCCAACCCCGTCAGGGTCTCGATGCGGGACAGCGTGGCGGCCAGTTCGGCCTCGGTGCCGCAGGCCAGCACGAACCACATGTTCCAGCGGTGTTCGCGGCGGTAGTTGTGGGCCACCTGGGGCAGCGCGTTGAGTTGTTCGGCGACCGCGTCAAAGCGCGCGTCGGGTACGGCCAGCGCGGCCAGGGTGAAGGCGCCGCCGAGGCGCTCGACATCGAACATCGGCCCGAAGCGCGTCAGCACCCCGTCTTCGAGCAGGTCGTGCAGGCGGTCGAGCACTTCACTCGGGTGGCTGTGCAGTTCCTGCGCCACCTGCCGCCAGGGTTCGCGCACCAGCGGCAGGCCGTGTTGCAGGCGATTGATCAGGCGCCGGTCGAGATCATCCATGGGCCCATACCTGCGACGACGGCGGCGTAAAGCGCCCGCCGCATTGCTTGAAGGCGTGGGTGCTGAACAGCAACTGGTGCGGCAGGTCACTCAGTTGCTGCTGTTCCAGCATCCGCTGGATATGCGCCGTGACCTCCTCGCGTTCGCGGCCATGCACCATGCAGAACAGGTTGTAGCGCCACTGCGGCAGGCGGCGTGGGCGCTGGTAACACAGGTTGACACCGGGCGCGCGGCCCAGGCGGTTGCCCACTTCGTCCACCAGCGCATCGGGCACGTCCAGCACCAGCATGGCATTGGCGACAAAGCCCAGGGCGCGGTGATTGAGCACCAGGCCGACACGGCGGAACAGGCCCTGGTCCTGCCATTGCTGCATCTGCTGCAACACCTGGTCGTGATGCGCGCCGATCTGTTCGGCGAGGTTGTCGTAGGGCCGCGAGACAAGAGGCAAGCCGCGTTCCAGGCATTGGCGCAGGTCGAGCATTTGCTCTTGGCTCAGCGGGATGATCACGGATGCGCTCCCAGGGAGAACCCGAGGTCGATGCGATAGGCGGTGAGCATCGGCAGATCCAGGGGAATGAGGCCGGTGTCTTGTTCCAGCTCGTCGAGGATCTGTCGCAGGTGCTGACGGTGTGGGCCGGTCAACACGAACCACAGGTTGTACTGATGCTCGCGCGCATAGTTGTGGTTGACTTCCGGGTACTGGCTGACGCGCCGTGCCACCTGTTCCAGGCGTTCGACCGGCACCGCCAGGGCAGCCAGGGTGCTGGCGCCGGCGCGGGTGTGTTCGAACACCGGGCCGACCCGCGACAGCGAACCGGCCAGTTCCAGGCGGTGCAGGCACCTCATCAATTGGGCCTCGCTGCAGCCCAGCACCTGGGCCATTTCGCGATAAGGTTCGGCGCACAGCGGCATGCCGTGCTGGTAACGTTCGATCAATTGACGGCTAAGCAGGTCAAGGTCCATCTCAATACCCCATTTTTTGCGCGCGGCTGCTGAAGAAAATTCCACTGGGACTCAAGGCCGGCAAGGTCTTGAGCAAGGTCATGCGGTACGGGTCCCAGACCTGCACCTGCTCACCGTCGCGCACCGACAGCCAGAGCTGTTCGCCACGCCCGGTGAACTCCATGTGCAGCACCCCGGGACCGGGGCGCAGGTCGGCCACCACTTTGTGGGTCTCGGTGTCGATCACCTGTACGCGGTCGTTGTCCGGGTAGGCGAAATTGACCCACAGCTGGCGCCCGTCGGGGCGTGCGGTGACGAAAATCGGTTGGCCGGCGACGTCGATGGCGGCGGTCTGCTGCCAGCTGCGTGCATCCATCACCAGCACCTGGTGATGGCCGACGGCGGGCACGAAGGCTTGGTTGTCGGCCACGGCCCAGCCTTCGAGATGGGGCATCTTGTACACCGGCAGTTTTGCCTGGCCGCGCCCGTAATCCGCGAGCACGCGTTTGACCCCGTGCTCGGGATGCCACAGGTCGAGCTGGGCCATGCCGTCCTCACCGAACAGCCCGGCCATGTAGTAACGGCCATCGGCAGTGATTAGCGCGTCGTAGGGTTGTTCGCCGATGCCGCGGAACCGGGTGATCTGCGGGGTGTTGCTCTGGCTGAAGTCGGCGCTCCAGATCTCGCCGGTGTCGAACAGGCTGAACACGAAGCGCTGGCCGGGCGCATCCACCAGGCCCACCACCCGCGAGCGTTTGCCGCCGGCCAGGGGCGTGGCGGGAATGTCGGCCAGCTGGGCCAGGGTCTGCGCATCGAACACCTTGACCCCGCCGGGTTGGTAGTTGGACACGGCAATCAGGCGGCCATCCTGGCTGATGGCGCCGCCGATGCTGTTGCCACCCTGGATGATGCGTTTTTCAACGCGTTGGCGCAGCAGGTCGACTTTGGTCAGGCCGCCATCGCGGCCGAAAATGTAGGCGTAGCGCTGGTCGCGGGAAAACACCGCCGAGGCGTGGGACAGGTCGCCCAAGCCGTCGATCCGGCCCAGCTCCGTCATCCCGCTGGTCTCGATGATTTGCACACTGGCGCTGGCGCGTTCGATCACCAGGCCCAGGTCGCCAGTCCCGCGCAGCGGTGGTTGGGCACAGGCACCGAGCAGCAGGCACAGCGATAGAAGAGTGGGGCGCATCATGGTGCGGGGCTTCCTTGCAAGAGGCGTTCGACCAGCCAGGCGATCTCGCTGGAACTGAGCAACGGCGCCCAGCCGGGCATCGCGCGGGCAGGGCGGCCGTAGGTAATGGTGGCGGTCAGGCTGTCGCGGCTTTGCCCGGCGAGGGCCGCCGGGGTGAGGGGCGGGCCCAGGCCGCCGGTGAGGTACAGGCCGTGGCAGGCGCCACAGTCCTGGGTCAGCAGGTGTTCGAGGCGGGCGGCGTCCGGTGTGGCCAGCGCCCACGTGGGAATCAGCAGGAACAGCGCCATGGCCGTACCGATCATCGATGCATTCATGGCGCGCTCCTTGTGCTTATTTCAAGGTCAGGACCCATTCGGCCAAGACCTTGGCTTCGTCTTCCGTCACCATATTCGGTGGCATCGGAACCGGCCCCCAGTTGCCTTGGGTGCCGTTTTTGATGTGGCTGGCGAGGGTCACGGCGGCGTCTTTCACCCCGGCGTTCTTGGCCGCGACGTCCTTCAAGGCCGGCCCCACCAGTTTGCTGTCAACCATGTGGCAGCCGACGCAGGGTTTGCTGCTGAACAAGGCCAGCCCGTCTTGGGCGAAGGCCGGTTGCAGACTGAATGCGGCGGCACAGGTCAGCAGTGCGAGGAGAGTATTTTTCATCGGAAGTCCTTGTGTTGATGGGGCTCAATAAATGTCGTGTTGGGTGTTGTAGACGTTGAATTTTCCGGTTGGGGTGATCAGGCGCTTGTCCTTGATAACAGCTTTGAGCTTCAGGGACTTGTCGTCGATCACAACCAGCGCCGATTCCTCGGTCTGGCCGTTCCACACCGAGAACCACACCTCGTCGCCGGCCTTGTTGTATTCCGGCTGCACCACGCGCAGCGCGCCTTGCTTGATCCCGGCGTATTCGGCGATCGGCAGCACCGTGTAACCCTTGTCCAGATGGTCGATGTCAAACACCGCGGCCGACTGGCTGAGCTTGGCGTCGGGGTTGAGGGTGGTGTCGACATACAAATGCCGGGAGTTGGGATGGGTCTTGATGAACAGCGAGCCGCCGCCCTGGCCCTTGAGCGATTCCACCTGTTTCCAGGCGTATTGCGGGTGTTTGATCGGGTCGGTGCCGATCACCGAAATACCGCCGTCGCCCAAGTGGCTGGTGGCCCAGACCGGCCCGTAGGTAGGGTGTACGAAGTTGGCGCCACGGCCTGGGTGCGGGGTCTTGCCGACCTCGACCAAGGCAGTGAGCTTGCGTTCCTTGGAGTCGATCACCGCGACCTTGTTCGAGTTGTTGGCCGCCGTCATGAAGTAGCGGTGCGTGCTGTCCCAACCACCGTCATGCAGGAACGGTGCGGCGTCGATGGTGGTGATGGTGAGGTTCTTGATGTCCTGGTAATTGACCAGCATCACCTTGCCGGTTTCCTTGATGTTGACGATGAACTCCGGCCATTCGTGGGAGGCGATGATCGCCGCGACACGGGGCTCGGGGTGATATTCCTGCTTGTCGACGGTCATGCCGCGGGTGGACACGATCTGTTTGGGCTCCAGGGTCTCGCCGTCCATGATGGTGAACTGTGGCGGCCAGTAGGAACCGGCGATGGCGTACTTGTCTTCGTAGCCCTTGAATTTCGAGGTCTCCACCGAGCGCGCCTCGATGCCGACCTTGATCTCGGCGACCTTGGTCGGTTCGGCGGGCCACAGGTCGATCATGTCGATCTTGGCGTCGCGGCCGATCACCAGCAGGTAGCGGCCCGAGGCGGAGATCCGCGAGATGTGTACGGCATAACCGGTGTTGATCAGTTTGACGATTTTCTTGCTGTCGCCATCGATCAGCGCAATCTTGCCGTCGTCGCGCAGGGTGACGGAGAACAGGTTTTCCAGGTTCAGATCGTTCAGCTGTTTCTTCGGACGGTCTTCGGGCTTGACCAGCACTTTCCAGGTCTTGAGGGTTTCGGCCATGCCCCATTCCGGCGGGGTTGGCGCGGTGTGCTGGATAAAACTGGCCATGTGGCTGATCTGGGTTTTGGTCAACGCATTGGAGGTGCCCCAGTTCGGCATGCCGGCGGGGGAACCGTAGGTGATCAGCGCTTCCAGATAGGCCTGGCCACGGGCCTGGGTGATGTCCGGTGTCAGTGGTTTGCCGGTGGCACCCTTGCGCAGCACGCCGTGGCAACCGGCGCAGCGCTCGAAGTAAATCTGTTTGGAGGTGTCGAAGTCGGCCTGACTCATGTCCGGCGCGCCGGCGGTTTTCACTTCGGCCGGCTGGGGTGCGCCATGGGCGCTCAAGGGCAGTGCCAAGGCCAACGCGCAACTCAGTGCGGCGAGGCTCAGGGTGAAGGGTTTTCTGTTGCGAGTCAGCATTCCATTTACTCCTCAGGCGGGACCTTTGCGTTGCCTCGCAACACGGTGCGGGGCGCAGGTTCTTCGTGCGGGGCCAGACTAGGGGGCAGCACCGCAAACTTCGCTTGATCACGATCAAGTTTGTCTCGGGCGGTGCTTGCCAGGTTGTCGCAGGCGCCCTTAGCGTGGCCATCAAACCCGCTGTGGATGCCTGTCATGACTGAGCCCTTCTACCAACCCCTGGACAATGAACACCTGCTGTTCGAACACGCCTGGCGCCACCGCATGCCGGTGCTGATCAAGGGCCCCACGGGCTGCGGCAAGACCCGTTTCGTGCAGCACATGGCGCATCGTCTGAACTTGCCGCTATACACCGTTGCCTGCCACGACGACCTGAGTGCCGCCGACCTGATCGGCCGTCACCTGATCGGCGCCGAGGGCACCTGGTGGCAGGACGGCCCGCTGACCCGTGCCGTGCGCGAAGGCGGCATCTGCTACCTGGACGAAGTGGTCGAGGCGCGCCAGGACACCGCCGTGGTGCTGCACCCGGTGGCCGACGACCGCCGCGAGTTGTACCTGGAGCGCACCGGCGAAGTGGTCAAGGCGCCGCCGTCGTTCATGCTGGTGGTGTCTTATAACCCCGGTTACCAGAACCTGCTCAAGGGCATGAAACCCAGCACCCGCCAGCGTTTCGTCGCGATGCGCTTCGATTACCCGGCCGTCGAGGGCGAAGCGCGCATCGTGGCGCGCGAGGCCCAGGTGGACCTTGCCCTGGCGACCCAGGTGGTGCGCCTCGGCCAGGCCTTGCGCCGCCTCGATCAACATGACCTGGAAGAAGTGGCCTCCACGCGTCTGCTGATTTTCACCGCGCGCCTGATCGCCGCCGGCATGCCCATTCGCGAAGCCTGCCTGGCATGCCTGGCCGAGGCGCTGACGGACGACCCGCACACCGTGACCGCCTTGATGGACGTGGTCGATGTGTACTTTGCCTGAACCGCGCCGCCTGCCGGGCGACCTGGCGATGTGGTTTTTCATCCTCGCCGAGTTGTCGGTGTTCGCGATTCTGATCCTCGCGTTCGCCGTGACCCAGGCGCTCAAGCCCGAGGTGTTTGCCGAAGGGCGCGCGCAACTGGACACCTCCACCGGGCTGGCGATGACCTTGAGCCTGTTGACCGCCGGGCTGCTCGCGGCGTTGGCGTTGCAGCAGGTGCGATTGCAGCGCTGGCGGCGCGGTGCCGGCTTGTTCGTCGCGGCGCTGTTGGTGGCGCTGGTCTACGTGGCGATCAAACTCACCGAGTACGCCCACCTCGGCGCTGCCGGGCTGGGCCTGGAGCACAGCACGTTTTTTACCTTGTACTGGCTACTGACTGGGTTCCATTTCCTGCATGTGCTGCTGGGCATGGTGATTCTCGCGTGGCTGGCGCTGGGCTGCTGGCGCGGCGGGCTGTCGGTCGGCGGGCTGGAGTCGGGGGTGCTGTATTGGCACATGGTGGACCTGGTGTGGGTGGTGCTGTTTCCGTTGGTTTACGTGATTGGATGAGGTACCGATGTCCATTTCCCAAGGGCTGATCGTGTGTTGGGCCACGTTGGTCGTGCTCAGCGTCGGCACCGTGCTCGCCGGCGGCTCCGGGCTGTGGCTGGCGGTTTTGCTGCTGGCGGTGGTCAAGGCGTGGCTGATTGCCGATGGGTTCATGGAGTTGCGGCATGCTCCCAGGTTTTGGCGCGCTTTGGTGCTGGGCTGGCCGGTGGTTCTGGTGTTGGTGGTGGGGCTTGTCTAGGCTCGGGGCGCCCAAGATCAAAAGCCAAAGCGAGGCGGCCTTATAGCCGACCTGATCCTGGAAGCCGGGCCCGGTCACGTGTGGGAGCTGGCTTGCCTGCGATGGCATCGCCTGGGTGGACCTGATGGACTGAGATGTCTGCATCGCAGGCACCTCCGCTCCGCCTGCTTTGGGAAAATTCTTACGCCTCCCTCGGAAAGTCTCACCTGAGCAACACGTTAGTCGCGTGATTTGATTCCGGCCTTTTCAGGCAGGGATTGCTGGTCATGACTGACGCGTTTTGGGCCGCCCGCGAAGGCGACGCGCTGCTGCACACCTCAATGATGGCCGATGTCCTCGGCGGTGTGCTGGAAGTCGCCGCCTATGCCGCCATCACGTCCGTGGGCTGCCTGGCCGCTGGCGCGCTGATTGCCGCAGCGACCGGCGTGACCATTGCCACAGGTGGCGTTGGATGCGTCGCCCTGGGACTGGCGGTCGGCGCGGTGGTGGGGATCAGCGCCGGGCTCTCGGGGGCTGACGTGAAGATCTCCAGTTGGTGCGAAACCGCCGCCAACTGGGTTTTTCCGCCGGTGATCGAGGCCTTTATCACCAGCGGCTCAAACGACGTTTTCATCAATGGCAAACCAGCGGCCCGGGCCGCCGGACAGATGATGGCTGTGCCGATCGCGCCCAGTGAGCCACCGGCCCCCCGTTTTCTGGACATCGCACAGGGATTTTTCTCACAACTGTGGCGCCCGACGGTCGCCATGCCCGCTGCCGGTACCGTGCCGTGTGCGCTGGACACGGTCGCCTGCACCAAGCACCCGCCCATGCCCGAGCAATTTATTGCCGAGGGTTCCAGTTCGGTCTTCATCAACGGGCAACCGGCCGCACGCAGCGGTGACCGCAGCACGTGTGACGCCAAGATCGGCAGCGTCGAGGGGCTGATTTCTGCCGATGTGCGTATCGGTGGCGACCCCGTCGTGGTGCGCGAAATTCGCAGTGGCAAGACACCGGGCGTCGGCTTGGCGATTGCCGCGCTGCTTGCGCTACGCGGCAATGTGAAAGGCTTTTGGAGCAAATTGCCGTGCCTGGCCGGCGGCGCGCTGGCGGGCGGGGCCGTGGCGTATGGAACCGGCAAGCTCGCCTCGGCACTCAACAGCGCGGTCAACGGTTCGCCCAACCCGGTGCATAGCCCGACCGGGGCCAAAATCCTCGGCGCCGAAGAAGAACTGGACTTCGTCCTGCCAGGCCTGCTCCCCATCGACTGGCAGCGCTTCTACAGTAGCCTCGATCAACGCCACGACGGCCTTTTCGGCGCCGGCTGGAGCGTTGCCTATGAGGTCGCCGTCGAGATCGATCAAGATGAACACATCACCTACATCGACGAACAGGGGCGCCGCGTAGACATCGGCTACATCCCGTTGTCAGGCGGCGCCTTCAGCCCCGGCGAAGGCCTTGCGGTCAGGCGCAGCGCCGACGGCGCCATCCTGATCGAAAGTATCGACGGCCTGTATCGGCTCTTCGAGCCCGACCCTCTGAACTCCTTGCGGATGCGCCTGCATTTGCTGGGTGATCGTAACGAAGGGCGCATCTTTCTGGATTACGACGTCCAGGGGCGCCTGTGTCGCCTGCGCGACAGCCATGCGCTGATGCATGTCGACGTGAGCTACACCGTCGAGCATCCGCGGCGCGTGAGCCATATCGAGCGCCGTTACCTGCATCGGCAACATTTTGCTGGGCGCAGCGACGTGCTGGTCAGCTATCGCTACGACACCCACGGCGACCTGGCTGAAGTCCTCGACGCACAAGGCACGAGCCAACGACGTTTTGCTTACGACCGCGCGCGGCGCATGGTCGAACACCAACTGCCGAGTGGCTTGTGTTGCTTCTACCAATGGCGCGCAGTGCCCGGCCCGCACGGTGAAGAATGGCGCGTCAGTCGGCATTGGACCGATGCCGGCGATGCATTCACCTTCGACTACGACCTCGATGCCGGTATCACGCGCGTCACCGATGGCCTGAAACGGGTCAGCACCCGCTATTGGAACCCGCAGTACCAGATCACCCGCTACGTCGATAACCTGGGCCATGCCTGGCAGTTCGAATGGAGCGAAGATCGCCAATTGCTCGGCGCGATTGATCCGCAAAACGGCCAATGGCGCTTCAGTTACGACGAATCCGGCAACCTGAGCGCAGTGACCGATCCACTGGCCAGGATCAGCAACACAGAGTGGCTGGCGCATTGGGCATTGCCCGAAGTGGAAACCGACCCGGAGGGTAACCGTTGGCATTGCCGCTACGACCGGCATGGCAACTGCATCGAAGAGATCGATCCGCTGGGCAACCGCACCCGCTATGTCTACGACGATTTCGGCCAGCCGGTGCAGATCATCGATGCCACCGACAAAATCCGGAAGCTGCACTGGGACGAGTGGAGCCAACTGATCGAGGAAGTGGATTGCTCGGGCCACGCCACCGGCTACCAGTACGATGCGTTCGGCAATGTGCTGGTGCACACCAATGCTGAAGGTGAGTCGGTGCGCTATCAGTACAGCCGGCAAGGGTTGTTGTTGGAATGCCGACTTTCGGACGGGCGCCTTGAGCATTTCCAGCGCAACGCCAGTGGTTATCTGACGGGCTATGTCGACCCCGCCGGCAACACGTCCCGCTATGCCTACGACCGGCGCGGCCAGGTCAAACAGCGCTGGGACGCGCACAACCGCTGCGTCAGCTTCGATCACGACGCCTACGGGCGACTGCTGAAACTGACCAATGAAAATGGCGAAAGCTATCGCTTTGAGTGGGATGCGGCAGACCGTCTGGTGCAGCAACAAGACCTCGACCACAGTCGGCGCTGCTATGCGTATGACCCGCTGGATAACGTCGTCGCCGTCGGTTACCTGCCGGGAAGGGAAGGCGAGCCGGTAGACGCGCTGACACACCAGTTCCAACGCGACCCGCTCGGGCGCCTGGTCAGCAAAGTCACCGCCGACGGCACCACCGTTTATAAGCACGACCTGAACGACCAACTGGTCGCGGTCACCTTCACCGCTCTCGACGGTCGCGAGCAAGCACTTGGCTTTAGCTATGACGCGCTGGGGCAACTGCTTGAAGAACACAGCTCGGCGGGGTGTCTGCAACACCATTACGACGAATTGGGCAACCTGACTCAAACCCACTTGCCTGACGGACGCTGGCTCAATCGCCTGTACTACGGCAGCGGTCATCTGCATCAGCTGAATCTCGACGGCCACGTCATCAGCGACTTCGAACGCGACCGCCTGCACCGCGAACTGCAACGCACTCAGGGTCAACTCAGAACAAATACCGACTATGACCGCAGTGGCCGGGTCCGCTCACGCCAGCGTCGCAGCATCGAACAGCCGTGGCAGTTGCCGCCCCTGGTCGAAACCCATTACAGCTACGACGCCAGCGACAACCTGATCGGACGCCGCCGTACCGACCGCCAAGAGCACCTGGCCTACGACAGTAGTGGACGTATCCTCGTCAGCCAACAGATAGGCCGGATCGAAACCTATGCCTACGATGCGGCGGCCAACCTGCTCGACGGGCCACAACAAGGCGGCCTGGTACGGCATAACCGGCTGCTGACGTATCAAGACAAGCGCTATACCTACGACGCGTTTGGGCGAATGGTTGAAAAGCGCAGCGCTGTGCGAGGTTTGCAGCGTTTTGCCTACGACGCCGAAAGCCGGTTGGTTGAAGTGCGTAATGAAAACGGCGGCGTGGTCAGGATGGTCTATGACCCGCTGGGGCGGCGCATCGGTAAAACTGAACACGACAAGAATGGCGTTTGCCTGGGAGAAAGCCGTTTCGACTGGGATGGACTGCGTTTATTGCAGGAACATCGTCATAGCCAGACCAGCCTTTATCTCTACGATGGCGACAGTTATGAGCCACTCGCCAGGGTCGACAGTAAAGGTGAATACCAACGCGTGCGGTATTACCACAACGACCTGAACGGCTTGCCGGAGCAACTCACCGAGGCCGACGGCCACGACATCTGGCGAGCGACTTATCGGGTGTGGGGCAATACGCGGGAGGAGGTGCGGGAACCTTACTTCATTGAAGAGCAGAATTTGCGGTTTCAGGGGCAGTATCTGGATCGGGAGACGGGGCTGCATTTTAATACGTTTAGGTTTTATGATCCGGATGTGGGTCGCTTTACAACAACCGACCCTATTGACTTGATGGGTGGGTTCAACCTTTATCAATACGCTCCTAATCCTTCGGGATGGATAGACCCATTGGGTTGGGCATGCTCCGCTGCACAGCGACGGCAGAATAAGGTCAATGGTTTAGCAGCGGAGAACCTGGTTTATCAGAGGCTCATGAAAAACCCTAATGTTACCGTGCTCGGTAGGCAGGTTTATGTAAGAACGCCAGGCGCAGGGCGGGGCCGCTACGTAGATATTTTAATAAGAAATAACAAAACACAAAAAATCATTTCTGTCGAAGTTAAATCAGGCCGTGCAATACGCTCTAAAGCCCAGCTTGCAAAAGATAAAGTCATCACTAATGGGCAGGGGGTATTTGGGCATTCCGGGAAAAAAGCAACAGGTGTTACTGTGAGTGAGGCTAGGGTGCCACTATGGAGGCTGCCGTAATGATTGGAAGTGTCGAGAATATGTTGAAATTACTGACCTCAGGTATAGCTGAGACGTTTGAAAACCATGGGTTCACGCAAAAAAAAGACCGTTTTTTTGAAAAAACCGACAATAAGGGTCGAATCAGGCGCTACTCAATGGGGCTTTCCAAGCAAAAAGGATGGTTTTCTCTCCACTTGACGCTGCAGCTTCTCGATCCGACACTGATGGTGCATGTGAATACAGTCCTTGAAAAGGCACTGAGAGATGACAAGTTCGAGTATCCGGAAAGTTGGTCGAAATCAATTATAGAGAAATCTATAAAAACTCGCACATCCAATCAGGTTGTCGCCGAACTGACCGATTGGCGGATACTGAAGGAATCCAGCGAATCACTTCAGCACTTCAATGAGAGGTTTTCGATATGGCTATATTCATTCGAAACTCCGGATGAAAAGCCGGGCTGGAAAGAGCAGTTACTGACCAGCGTTGAGTTAGCACTCAAGTGGTTTGATGAAGTAGATTCAAATGAATGGATTCGCTCCAATACCGTGTACCCTGCTCTATACTTACTCGCTACTGAGGGGCTCAAGCAGAGAGTTGAGGAGCACTACAAGGCGGCGTTAAAATCGCTTGAAGATCCGCATGAGGTCGAGCTTTTTTATCGATATTTAGTTTAAAGGTAACACAAGCACACCCAGACCAGCCTCAATATTTACGAAGACGAAGGCCATGTCCTCCTGGCTCGCATCGACGGTAGTGGGGCGCTGTAGAAAGTCCGCTACTACCCACCGATCTCAACGGGCTGCGTGAACAACTGACCGAGGTCGACGGCCACGACATCTGGCGGGCGACTTATCGAGTGTGGGGCAATACGTTGGAGGAAGTGCGTGAGCCATATTACATTGAAGAACAGAAATTGCGGTTTCAGGAGCAGTATCTGGATCGGGAGACGGGGCTGCATTTTAATATGTTTAGGTTTTATGATTCGGATGTGGGGAAGTTTACCACAATCGACCACATTGACTTGATGGATGGGTTAAATTTTTCCGACAAAAGGAAAGGTGCATAATACAAAGATGCTATTTTTGACTTCTTCACACAACACCAGGGGCTAAAGTAGTGACTCAGTTCTTAACCATTGCCTACAACTTAAGCGCTATAGATAATCACGCATACTTTTTTGATGGAGCACCTGATAGTATTTTTTGCAAAACCTGTGGTTGCTGCATTGATCAAAGCTATCTGCCTAGAGAACTGAAAACACCAAACAAGGCTGATATTGGTGCAACTTATGATGGGCGCTTCATCGCGTCGCTACGTTTCAAGGAATACATCGAAAATTTAAAATTGAGTGTTGGATTTTCATTAGTCAATGAAAAAAATCAGCTATTCATGATGCGGCCTCAAAAAATCATCAAATACAGTGCTCAACAGTTGGAAAATCTCTGTAGTACGTGTGGTCAATATTTTGACTGTGTGGTTCCCATCCCGAGTTTCTATCAAGAAACTGGGAAGCGTCTAGAATATGGAATGTTTTTCACAAGTATTGGCTTCGGTAGCGGGAAAGAAAAAAGCCCGGCCATTATTCTCGGCATCGAAACCGCACTTGAAATAAAGAGCGCAATAAAATCATTAAAATTAAGAGGCGCTGATATTAGTGAGGTTCTTATGCCTAATGACTAAGACTATCACTCAGCGCTTATCGCCCAGGCGCGTAAGACGGGATAGGTCTATTTGTTATTTAGTCTGTTTATTTTTCGGCCACTTAAGCTAGTGCAAAAAGGCATAAATAAGACGGTTCTGAATTGCATGAATTCCTCACGCGCATGCTCGAAGGCAAGGCGCTGGCGGGTGTGCGGATCAGTAGCCGGGATAATGAATTGCACTACGACTTCAGCGACACCGAATAACGACTGTTGGAATGCGGTTTAAATGTGGGAGGGGGCTTGCCCCCGATGGCGGTGAATCAGTCACCGAATGCATCAACTGATACACCGCCTTCGGGGGCAAGCCCCCTCCCACATTTGAACTCGGTTTCTTCAGTTATTTAGTCATTTTCGAGACGCCCGATGCTATTCAACCAAACCTCACGCCTGGCCAAAATCACCAGCCCCCTCGGGCCGGACGTGCTGTTGCTCAATCAAATGGGTGGCGGCGAAGAGTTGGGTCGGCTGTTCGCCTATGAGCTGCAACTGACCTCCCTGGACGCCAACATCGACCTCAACCAGTTGCTCGGCAAGCCGATGAGCGTCGGCGTGCAACTGGCGGACGGCGGCGAGCGGCACTTTCACGGCATCGTCGCGCAGTGCAGCCAGAGCATCGACCAGGGCCAGTTCGCCAGCTACCAGGTGACGCTGCGCCCGTGGCTGTGGCTGCTGAGCCGCACGTCAGACTGCCGGATTTTCCAGAACCTGAGCATCCCGCAGATCATCAAGCAAGTGTTCCGCGACCTCGGCTTTTCCGACTTCGAAGACGCCCTGAGCCGGCCGTATCGCGAGTGGGAATACTGCGTGCAGTACCGCGAGACCAGCTTCGATTTCGTCAGCCGCTTGATGGAACAGGAAG
>NZ_JYLL01000069.1 GCF_001439695.1 Pseudomonas veronii | reverse complement strand
ATCACCGAGCCCACCGACAAGTCGAAGTGCCCCGACGCCAGGCAGAACAGCATGGTGCAGGCGGCGATGCCCACGGTGGAAATCGCCAGGCCCAGCCCGCGCATGTTCAGCGGCGAGAGGAAGTTGTCGATAAACAACGCGCTGAGCACAAAGATGCCCAACGCGGCGAGCAGCATCACCCAGTCATCGAGAAACTTGCGCTGGTTGAAACCCGGCCAGAAGCTTTTTGCAGTTTTTACTTGAGACATACCTGTGCCCTCGAATGCTTCAAACCCGCGACCGCGGGAGTGCCAGTTGCAGCAGCCGTGCTTCGTCCGCGTGATCGCGGCTCAATTCACCGGTCAGGGCGCCTTCGCTCAGCACCAGAATGCGATCGGAAACCCCCATCACCTCCATCAAGTCGCTGGACACCACAATCACCGCGATACCGCTGGCCGCTAGGTCATGGATGATCTGGTAGATCTCCGACTTGGCGCCGATGTCGATGCCCCGCGTCGGCTCGTCCAGCAGCAGCACCTTCATCGGCATCGACAGCCAGCGGCCCAAAATGGCCTTCTGCTGATTGCCGCCGGACAGGTACATGATTTTCTGCGCGGCGCTCGGCGTCTTGACCTTCATCCCGCGGATTTGCTGCTCGGCGTTGCCCTGCTCCCAGCCCTCGCGCAGCAGCCAGCCGAACCGGGAATGGGCGCCGCGTGCGCTGATGTTGATGTTCTCGGCCACGCTGCCCAGCGGGATGATGCCCTCCTTCTTGCGGTCCTCCGGGCACAGCAGCACGCCGGCGGCGATGGCGTCGCGGGGCGAGCGCAATTGCAGCGCTTGCCCGCACAGTTCCAACTGCCCTGCCGTGGCGCGCTGCAAGCCGCTGAGCAGGCGAAACAGCTCGGTGCGCCCGGCGCCGACCAAGCCGAACAGGCCGAGGATCTCGCCCTTGCGCACCTCAAAGCTGACCGGTTCACGCAAGCCCGGGCCGAGCAAACCGTCGACCTTGAGCGCCACCTCGCCGTGCTCGCGCGGCCGATAGTCGTAAATGTCCTGGATATCGCGACCGACCATGCAGGTGACCAACTGGTCGTGACTCAGCGCACGCATGTCGTCGAAGGTACGCACGTAGCGGCCGTCCTTGAACACCGTGACCGCGTCGCAAATGCGGAACACTTCTTCCATGCGATGGGACACGTACAGCACCACTTTGCCCTCGTCGCGCAGGCGCGTGATGATCGCCATCAGCCGGTCGATCTCGCGGGCCGACAGGCTGCTGGTGGGTTCATCGAAGGCAATCACATGCGCGCCCCGCGACAGCGCCTTGGCGATTTCCACCAGTTGGCGCTGGCCCAGGGACAGGCGCCCGAGCTTTTCCTGCGGGTCGATTTCATCGGCCAGGCCCTTGAGGCACGCCAGCGCCCGCTGGCGCAGCTGGCTGCGGTTGACCACGCCGAAACGCGCCGGCAAATGCCCGAGGAACAGGTTCTCGGCGACGCTCATTTCCGGCACCAGATGCAGCTCCTGGTGGATCACCGCGACGCCGCTGGCAATGCTGTCGGCCGCGCATTTGAAGGCCATGGTCTGCGCGCCGATCTGCACGCTGCCGCTGCTCGGGATGTAGGCGCCGCCGAGGATCTTCAGCAGCGTCGACTTGCCCGCGCCGTTCTCGCCCATCAACGCGTGTACCTGCCCCGGGTGGGCAGTGAAACTGATGTTGTCCAGCGCCTTGACCCCGGGGAAGGTTTTGCCGATGCCGTCAAAGCGCAGTGCCGCTGCGGTCATTTCCACAGCCCGATCTTGGTCAGTTCTTCCTGGAAGTTGGCGCGGGTGATCAGCGTCACTTCGTCCATCGCGGTGTACTTCGGCGGTTCCTTACCGGTGGTGACCCACTCGTACATCATCAGCGCGGTGTTGTAGCCCTCGATGTGCGGGCTGGGCAGCATCGAACCGAAGAAGCCGCTGTTGGCTTTCTTCAACTCGCCAATGGCGTCGGTGCCGTTGATGCCGATGCCGATCACGTTGGCGGCTTTGAAGCCGGCGCTTTCGGTGGCGCGCACGCCGCCGAGCACGGTGTTGTCGTTCATGCCGCCGATGATCAGGTTCTTCGCGCCGCTGGGCAGCTTGACCAGGGCCGAGTTGGTGGCGTCCATGCTGCCGGGCACGTCGAGGGTCTTGAGCGCGGCGGTGAGGATATGGTCTTTGGGGATGCCGGCTTCTTCGAGGGATTTGATCGAACCGTCGGTGCGTTTTTTACCGGTGTCGAGTTCGTTGAAGGTGTTGATCACCGCGTAGGTATCCTTCCAGTCCCAACCACGTTTCTTCGCCTCGGCGGCCATCGCCGCGCCTTGCTTCTGACCGACTTCGAACGCGGCCATGCCCAGGTACGGCACGTCTTCCATGAAATTGCCCTTGGCGTCGACGAAGCGATCATCCACGGCCATGACTTTCAAGCCGTTGACCTTGGCCTTGGCGACAATGGCCGGGCCGAGGGACACGTCCGGCGGGCAGATCACAAAGCCCTTGGCGCCGTTGGCGGCCAGGCTGTCGATGGC
>NZ_JYLL01000068.1 GCF_001439695.1 Pseudomonas veronii | reverse complement strand
TGGGCGTTTTCCAGCAGGCGGATCAGGCCCCAGGTGCCGGGGTAGTCGCCAAATAGCCGCTCGCCGGCATGTACGCTGGTCCAGCTGAGGCTCACGCCGGGATAGTCGCTGCGCCCCGGCCAGTTGAAACGCTGCCAGTTTTCTTTCTGGTTGAAGTACTGGTGCCGGTCGCCGTTGAGGATGAAGGTGGTTTGCACCACGTCGCGCACGGGTTTGCCTTGCAGTTCAAAGCTCAGCCCCATGCCGCCGTCGGTGTAGAGCACATCGGCCAGTTCGCTCAGTTGATTGATCGCGCCCAGAAACCGGGGGTCGAAACGCAGGCCTTGGCTGTGGCGGGGGTCGGCCACCCAGCGGCTACCTTCCTTGCGCAGCACGCCGCTCAATTGCTGCTGTAAAAACTGTGCGATGCGCCCGGAGTCCGCGCGGATCATCTGCCCCAACATCGGCAACGACGCATCGCTGGTGGTGGCGGCAAACGGGTAACGGCTGGCGAAGGCGGCGTTCCAATGGCTGACGATCGAGCGCTGCCAGTGGCTGTTGAGGCCGGCGGCGGACGGTTGCAACACGCGTTGCCAGGCCTGTTCCAGCGGCTGCACGAACAGCGTCTGCGCCGCCCCGCCCCACTCCGCGCCCAGGCTGGCGGCCAGCAGGGCACCGTAGGATTGGGTGTCGGTGAGGTCGATGCTGCGGCCTTGAAACACGCTTTGTGCCAGGGCCTGGGTCATTTCCAGCGGGTCGGGCGCGGTGCTGATCTGCTGCAGTTTCAAACGCACCCGTGTCACGCGGGTGAGGAAGGCCGGGAGACTGAGGCCGTCTGTGTTGGACTTGTCCAGCAGCGCCAATAACGGGCCGAAGGTCGCCGCCAGCGGCCCCGTGGCGGCCTGGGCCAACGGTTCGATCGCTGGAGCCTTGTCCGGCCCGATCAGCTTTTGCGCAGACTGCACCAGCGAGTCGGCCAGGGCCTGGGGTCGGCTGCCCGCCTGCGCCTGGTAGGCCACGCTGTTCAGCAGCGCGATCAAGGGCGATTGGCGCACGTCGCTCATCAGCGTCAATTGGTCGATTGACTCATCGAGACTCGCGGCCTGCTGCCAGCGCAGGCTGTTGAGCAGATCCTGCCAGGCGCTGGCGTAGTCCTGGAAGTAGCGTTCGGTGAGGCGGGCGCGCAGTTGGTCAGGACTCAGGCGGGTGTCGACATCGGCGGGTTGGTCGCTGAGCACCCAATCGATTTCCTCGCGGCGCGCCTCGGCGATCGCATCGATGGCTTGGCGCACCGAGCCTTCCCAGGCCCGGCGGGTGAACACGCCGGGCACGCTGGCCTCGGTGGTGAACAGGGCCTGGGCGTCGGTGTCGCCGACCAGTTGCGGCAGGCCCAGGGCCGGGTAGTGATGGGCGGCGTCATCGAGCAATTGTTGGTACAGATTGGCTTCGGCATTGCGTTGACCCAATTGGCCGAGCAGGACCTGCCGGACTTGCGCGACCAGCCGCGCGTCGGTGTCGATGCGCCACGCCGGGTTTTCCGCCAGGTGTTCGGCGTAGAACTGCCACAGAGTGGGGCCCAGGGCTTGCCAGAGGCCCGCGCGTGAAGGCTCGACTTCGCCGAGGGTTTTCACCAGCAGACTGGCGTCGGCTTTTGCCGGACGCGCCATCATCAGGTAGGCCTTGAGCTGGTCGTAGGCAGCACGGGCGCGTTCGGCGCGCTCGGGATTGTCCGGGGCCAGCTTGACCAGGGCCGTGAGCTGTTGGCGTAAAGCGGCGACGGCCGGGTCGCGGATCAGGCGGTTATTGGCTTCGACGTAGCGCGGCCAAACAGTTTCAAGCAGCGCTGGGTTTTGATTCAGGCCGAAGCGCTGATACCACGGAGCGCCGCCTTGAACGCGATCATCCAGGCGCGCCAATTCGCGGACCAGTTCATGAAGGGCCAGGAGCTGTTCGTCGCCTTGTGATGCGCGTTGCAAGGTCGACAACGAGCTGTGTACCTGGGCGATCTGCGTGCGGTTGCTGATGAATGACAGCAGCAGTCCTGCGCTCCACAGCATGGCTAGGCCGAGGGCCAATGCGTAGCCAACTCGCGGCACGCTCCAGCCCAGTCGGCGGCCACGGGGGTTATCGCCGAGTACGCCGTGCCACACCGGGGCCACCGACCACGCCTGTTGTTGATCATGCGGCGAGCGCTGTACCGGCAGGCTGAACCACAACCCCCGCAACGGCACGCCACGGGCAAATTCGCCGGCCAGATGCGCCAAGGTGTGACGCCAACGATCAATGCCCTCGCCCTTTAAATCCCGCGACAGACGCAGCAGAAAATCATCCTTCATCACCGCGTTCATCTGCGCCAAACCCGCGCGACGCAAAGGCTCCAGCAAACGATTCAGCGCGGCGTCCAACGCCGCCGCCGAGAAGCGCGCGGGCAACTGACAGCCCACCGGCTGCGCTTTGCGCGTGTCCTGCGCCCATGCACTGCCGCAGACCTGCCAGAGGGATAACGGCAACTGCCAGCGCAAGTCACGGGCAAGGCGCTGCACCTGGCGTACACCTTTGCCCATCGAGACATCGTCGGCGGCCTGGGTTTCGTTCAGCGCCCAGACGACTCCGTCCAGC
>NZ_JYLL01000067.1 GCF_001439695.1 Pseudomonas veronii | reverse complement strand
GATCAAGGCAATCAAGCCCTTCCACGGCACCACCCGATCCATCTCGATCAGAAAACGCTCACGTCGGGTTTGTTTACGCTTGCCGGCATACTCAGCATCGGCGAAGGAGATCTGCTTCATCGGAAAATTCGGCGGGTGGTGTCCGGCTATTTTGCCAAAATCAGGAAGTCTTTTTCAGTTTCCTTAGATCTGACGCATTAAGTGCTTGCCAATGATCAGTTGCTGGGTATGGACGGTACCTTCATACAGGCGCACGTCGCGATAAAAGCGCTCAACCTTGTATCCGTTGATATGCCATAGGTCTGCGCTGATACATGCGCTTGTTGCCACAGTAATCGTCGCCGTCTTTCACGGCGCGATTACTGAGCGTGGCTGCATCAGATCCGACATCGGGCTCGGTCAGTGTGGTAAGAACCTGTTCGTTGGCCACTGCACACTCAAGTCAGTTAATTGAGTTGGGTCACGAATTTGGTCGTGAGGTAGCCATCGAAGGTTTCGCTACCGCCCTCACTGCCGTAGCCACTGTCCTTGATGCCGCCGAATGGCGTCTCCGCGACAGCGAGCCCCAGATGGTTGATCGACACCATACCTGCCTCAAGCCCGCGGGAGATGGTATTCGCGTTCTTACTGGACGTTGTGAAGGCGTAGGATGCCAGGCCAAACGGCAAGCGATTAGCGCGCTGCAAGGCCTCCTCCACTGTTTTGAAACGCACGATACCGGCCAGCGGTCCAAACGGCTCGTCGTTCATGAAGCGGGAATCTTCCGGCAAATCGGTCATTACGGTGGGTGCAAAGAAGTTGCCGTCTCCCGGTAACGCACTTCCACCTGTCAGGATGCTCGCCCCCCGTTGCCGCGCATCCTCAACAAACCTTTCCATGGCGGTTACGCGACGATGTTGCGCTAATGGCCCCATCTGGGTGCGAGCCTCCAGGCCATCGCCCACCTTCAAGGACTGGGCTTTGGCCACGAAGCACTCGACGAAGCGGTCATAGGCCCCTTCTTGAACAAAAAAGCGTGTGGGGGAAATACAGACCTGCCCCGCGTTGCGGAACTTGAAACCAGCCATTGTTTCCGCAGCGCTGTCAATATCGGCATCATTGCACACGATCACCGGCGCGTGGCCACCCAGTTCCATAGTGCAGCGTTTCATCAAAGAACCCGCCAGTGCGGCCAGATGCTGGCCCACGGGGGTCGAGCCTGTGAACGAGATCTTACGCACGATCGGTGACTTGATCAGGTGGTCCGAGATCATTCCTGAGTCCCCCGAGACCAGGTTCAACACGCCAGGCGGTAAACCGGCATCATGGAACAGTTGAGCGATGGCAACCACCGCACTGGGTGTGTCACTGGAGCCCTTGAGAATGACTGAACACCCCGCGCCCACTGCCGCCGCCACCTTGCGGAAGGCTTGACTGAAAGGGAAGTTCCACGGAGAGAACGCCACGCACACGCCGATTGGTTCATGCAAGACTGTCTGTTGCACCTGACTGTTGCGTGCCGGGATGATCCGACCGTAGATACGACGGCACTCCTCGGCATGCCAGTCGGCATGTTCGGCGCAGACGGTCACTTCACCTACGGCCTCGGCCAAGGGTTTGCCTTGTTCCAGCGTGATGTTGCGACCGATGGCCTGTGCACGCTCACGCATCAACTCGCCCACCTTGCGCAAGATCTGGCTGCGCTGCAGCGGCGAACTCTTGCGCCAGGACTCAAACGCGCGCTGCGCGGTCGACAACGCCAAATCCAGATCCGCGTGCGTTGCATGGGGCAGTTTGCCGACCGGAAGGTTCGTGGCAGGGTTGAGCACGTCGTGTTCACGACGTCCTCCGCCTTGAAGGAACTGACCATCAATATAAAGACTAAGCTCGGTATACATAGAGGGACCTTTGAAATTTCAGGGAATGAGGACCGTACGGCCGATCACCTTGCCGTTCTGCAGGTCCTGCATGGCGGAGTTGATTTCGGACATAGGACGGCGCGTCACGGGAATGGCAGACATTCCTGTACGCTTGACCAACTTCACCAACTCGTGCAACTCGGCCAGCGAGCCGACATAGCTGCCTTCAATGGTCAGCGGGCGCATAGGGATCACTGGCAGCGACAGGGTGATGTCGCCCCCCATCAGGCCGCAGATGACGATGTGCCCACCACGCGCACAGCTTGCGATGGCCAGGGTTACCGTTGGCGTGGCGCCCACCAGGTCGAGGACTGCACGTGCGCCACCGTCGGTGGCTTGCATGATCTGTTGTGCTGCATCAGTGGCTTTGCCGTCGATGACCGCTAACGCACCAGCAGCGAGCGCTGCCTCGCGCTTGCTCGCGTCGATATCGACCACGATAGCGCCATGGGCACCCATTGCCTTGAGTACCTCAATGGCCATCAGGCCCAGGCCGCCGGCACCAATGATGACCACTGGGCCTTCATGAATACGGTTACCAAACTTTGAGATGGCGCTGAAAGTCGTAACGCCGGCGCAAGCCAGCGGTGCGGCTTCAGCGTCGTCGAGTCCCTCGATATCCACCAGGTAGCGTGGGTGCGGCACAATGACGTACTCGGCAAATCCGCCCGCCCGCACCACGCCTAACGCCTGCGGCTTGATGCAGATGTTTTCTTCGCCGCGCTGGCAGGCTGCGCATTCGCCACAGCCAATCCACGGGTGTACAAGGCTGCGCATACCAACCTTCAGCTGTCCCGCCTCGCTGCCAGCAGAGATGACTTCACCACATATTTCGTGGCTGAGGGTCATAGGCGGCTTGATTCCGCGATCGGCCAGCATCAGGCGCTTGCCAGCGCCCAGATCGTAAAAACCTTCCCACAGGTGAAGGTCGGTGTGACACAAACCGGCGGCTTTCACCCGCAACAGCACCTCGGTGCCCTGCGGTTGCGGGATCGGTTTGTCTGTCAGCTTTAGCGGCTGGCCGTGGTGTGTGACGCAATAACAACGCATAGAATGCCTCTTGATTGAAGATAGGAAGTCGAAGCTGCTAAGCACGAGCGTTTGACAAGTCGATCATGAAGTCCAGGCTAGATGCGCAGCCCGGCAGCAAGATCAACTCGTCGACCGTGCCTGCGTCAGTTGGCGGTGTAGCCGCCATCGACCACCAGCTCTGCGCCATGCACGAAGGACGACTCGTCCGACGCGAGGAAGAGCACTGCCTGTGACACTTCGATTGGCTGAGCCGGACGCTTGAGCAGGGT